>NZ_CP072685.1:0-128275 GCF_023716725.1 Pseudoalteromonas sp. SCSIO 43201 | reverse complement strand
GAGAAGTTATTGTACAATAAAAAATAAACACATGGCAGCCTATTCATAAATAATCACAACAAGATGGGATGCAACGACCTAAATTAGCAGTATGATGTGTTAGCTTGGGATATAATTTAGTACGGCTTAAAGATATTGTACAATAATTAAAAACAAGCAATTAGAACAATAATTATGCGCGCAATCGATACATCGCTCATAAATACAACAAGTCCTTAAAAAACGGCTTTTTCTTCTTGATTTTTAGTACCTATTAAGAATAGCATACTGACCTTAATACAGAGACGCGATAGTTTGCTCATCGCATATTAAATATCTTACAGACAGGTCTTATCCATGATACGTGACAAGGTTCTTGTAGCCTCCGTTTACGCTGGCACAAGTGCGCGCGCAACTCGCTATTATCTATCGTCCAACAAACAATTTGACGTAGACTGGCATATTGGTAAAGAGGAAGCGCTACGCTGGTTTGCTAGAGCACGCCTGTCTGACAATAAAGTTTCTGATCTCAAACCATGTGGGCAACCAACTTATGAAACTCGTCGAAAAAAGCGGATTTCACGGCAAGAGTATTTAGCTTGGGCGTATCAAGCGACACATAAAACAGAAACAACAGCATGTTATCTAACCCCCAACTTGTTTTTTGATTGGCGAAATACACAAAATATAAAAGGGCTGACAGCTCATTGGTTAGAAATTGATACCGCAGGTCATACTCCACTCACAGCCATTCAATCATGGGAAATATATCAGCAAATTGCCGACTGTTTAGGTGCATCGAATTTACCAGCACCAACTAACTGGGTGTTAACAGGCTCAGGTGGCGTTCATCTGTACTGGCGTTATGATCAGCCAGAGCTGGTACAGAACAAAACCCATCGTTTCACACTCTTAAAACGCTGGAAAGATATAGCCGCAAAGTTAGGCAAAAAGCTTGAAACCTGGCGCATTAAATTAGGCTACAACGACTGGAAAGTCGACCATGGGGCATCAAACGACCCTTCTAGATTAATGCGTATGCCGGGTAGCCAACATAACAAAACCGCGCGAGAAGTGCTCTATCTCACAGGAGGACCTGTGACAAGCTTACAAATGCTAGGAAAAAAGCTAGGGTTTAAAGTGCCAATTACAACGGACGCTGCCACCGCACCGCCCTCTAAAGCAATGAAAGCGCATCATATAAGAACTCCCAAGGTTTGTACTAGTATTGCGCGAGATCCCGCGGCTGACAAACTGGCTAAACTGGCAAAAGATTGGGAGGTGTACTTACACCGACATGGGCAAGTGGTTAAAGGTAAACGCGATTTAACGCTATTCCACTTGTACAATATTTATCGTCGGATAATGGCTCCACAAACTGCATGGGACAAGATTATTCAGATCAATGATAAGTATATCGGCTTTACTGGGCAGCAGTTAAGCGCGTACCTATCAAGCTCAATAAAAACAGTATACCGATACACACTTAAACGGCTCAACGACATACTGACCGACGAATTGGAACTCCCCTTAAGTGTGCAGCTAAAGAGTCGAGAAAAGTTGAGCCCAGCAGAGCAACAACGTCGCCAATCTATCAGCGCTAAAAAAGTCAGTAAAGCGAGAGCAAGTACTACGTTAAATACCTTGGTGGAATTAGTGCTGAGGTTATGTAAAGCCGGTTACACCTTAACGTCTCTTACCCCCAATGTCCTGCTTAACCACTGCCAGATTTCCAGAGCTACAATTTATAGACACTGGAATAAAGTCATTAAGACTGTACAGCAAAGACGTCCGATACAACTAAAAGAATTACTCAAGGCTCAACACTATTCGTCTCATTCGCTCGGGTTCTTTATAACCCCCCCTAAATCGCGAAGCGGTAATAATGTTTTGAAAGAGCCTGCACAGCAATCCTCCGTTAATTTATTAAGTGTTCATTGTGATATTCCGATACCTGATATTTGAATGTGTTTAGTTAGTTGGCCTTTGTATCACTCTCAAGCTAATTTATTTTTAAATTAATAAAGGTACCTTAGGATCCATAAGTAAGGTCATAAGTGAAATGCCTAAACGATTGCACCCTAGGCATTACCGTGGCAAGATACCGCCCTACTCTCAGGTCTGCTATACATTGCGTTTTTACACAGAAAGCCTGAAGTTTAAGCTTATAAATATCGAATAAACTGAGTCTTGGAGTTTTTATGGGTGATGATAATAAACAAGGATCTTCAGCGCTGGAAAAACGACATCGACGTCGCTCTCTTCGTTTAAACCAAGAAGAGAATCAAACAAGTGCGTTGAATACTGATGAGGTGCAAAGTCGACCTCGCCGCCGTCACTTATCCAGTGAACGTAGTGATATAAATAATCAAGAGCACACTAATAGACAAATCTCCAGGCGCAGGACAAAAGGTTCAATAATGCACGACGAGGTAACAACACAGTTACCAACTGAACAAGCGTTTATGCCGCAATACCTAGGTAGTGACAATCATATCAATATAGGTAAGGATGAATGGCGCTTACTGAAACGAAAACTAAAGCGACCCGCTCTTGTATCTTTACTCAATGAACTGGTTGAGAAAAATAATATAGATGTGCCCTACCGCATGACTAGCAAAGAGCAAGCTTGGGATGACTTTCAGGCGCTAAAAGCTCTCGATGCAGGCAGTTTACTTCATGTTAATTATAACCACGCGCGTATGAGCTACCAGCATCCTATTTCACTATTAACCATTGATGTTGATAACACCGGTAGCAGAGCGACAGATCCGTACTTTCAAGCAATCCGCTTTACATGCAAAGGAAGTCGTGTAGGCTCCGCTACAGATAGTTGGAATGACCAAGAGTCAAGACGTGCCGTATTCAATCACATTTTGGATCAAGATACGCCCTTCATTGACAGACATGTTATACGCAAGGCGCTAGGCACAAGACGTTATATTGCCGCACAGTACAGGCCAGCAGTAGCGAAAGCAATTTTTCACTACTTTAAACCTAAATCAGTGATCGATATGAGCTTGGGATGGGGAGATAGATTACTGGGGTTTGAAGCCAGCCCTTACCCTAAACGCTTTGTTGGTATTGATCCTGATAATAGAGTTATTCAGGCTGGTAATCTAATGCATAAACAATTGAAGCAACGCAGTAAAAAAGTTGAATTATATAATGCACAAGCAGAATCGTTTAAGTACGAAATACTTGAAGAAAAAGCTGATTTACTGTATTTCTGCCCTCCTCCATTTCACGATGAGAGATATACTGATGAAGAGAGTCAAGCATATAAAAGGTACAAAACTGAAAATGCGTTTATTGATCACTTCTTAGTTAAAGCTGTTGTTAATGCTTGGCACATGCTCGAGGAAGGCGGTGTACTGGTCTTAGATATGGGTGATTTAAGAGGTTCAAAGCGTAGTGAGCCTATTCGTTTTGTTGATAGTGCGATAGATGCGATAGTTCATAAATGTCAATTTGCTCGATATATCGGAACCATTGGAGCAAGGATCAATGACCGAACAGTAGACGACCAGTTAGGTGCAAGAATTGACCCTATTTGGATCATCAGCAAAGGAACACCATCAATTACAGAGCAAGCGCTTTTTGGCCGATTCACATCAAAGTAGTCTATTTAATTCAGCGCGCCTGTCGCGCTGACACGGCTTATAACTCCCTCTCTTACTAATCTAAACTTTATCACCTCTTACGCATCACATAATGTGACTCATCGCTTTGTAATAGTCATGTTGACTTTTACGAGCGAAATGCTCATTTTCCTCATATTACAACCCTAACTCTCTTCATCAAGCGTATTCAGTCAGGCTCTTGGTATTATCAGGTTTTAATAGAGCGGCTCTCATCAATATCTAGCTTTGCCAGTTTTGCATTGCAATCTTATTTCGTTTTGCTTGTGATTATTTATTTTAAGCAAACTCAAACGTTTTTTTCACAACCATCACCAATACCATTCTTACAATCTTATTGGCTGAAGCCACTACGGGTTTGTTAAATGGCAATCGCTTACATAAATTTTTTACCCACTTACTTTACCTTGTTAACTTAGGGGTTATCTTCCGCTGTATACTGTTTAGCGGCTAAGCAGCGCTATGCAGATAAATGACAGCCGTTATAAAAGTTGTATCAATAACACGGTAAAAAGTGACGGCTAAGATTGTGCCTATTCTAACCATGGTTTTTTTAATCTTTGGCATACGCCCTTTGTTTCGCTAAATGCACTTAGTTCTTAACCCAGTAGTTAGACTTGTTTATTTAGCTCGGTCACTTAGTCATACAAACTCGTTAAATGTAAGCATAGTAAAACAGCCAGATTATTATCTACATTTTCTAAGATATTAGTTCTTGTCGTTGCATTATCTATGTAGGTGTAGATACTTTGGGGGGTAGAGGTGTTATCGGCCAAAAAGTTTTCTCACGTTAAAATAAATAACTTGATTAAACGAGGTAGCATTACTTTGTCTTAACTGTTTCTAAAAGTAAAGTGTACCATTGGTACAGCATTGTTTTTTAAAAAATGATATATCAAGAGGGAATTTATAAATTGGTTTTTAGTACCTTGATTCTGTGTCGCGATGTCAAAAAGCATAGCAATATTCTGACCCCATAAACAAAACCCGACGCATAAAACGTCGGGTGTCACTCACTATCTTACAAACTTATTTCAAGTTTTTAGGTATAAAACTCCGCGAAGACTATAAGGGATATGAATCTCAATGTCGAACTTTTTATCGTGTATTTTGATAAGCTATCCATGCTTATCTATTTATTTTCCCACTACTTATAGCAAGCCTGAATAGTGTGTACCAATGGTACGCTGCTTATTTCTCTGTATATGTCCAAATGCAGGATAAAGTCATATCGAAGACAATCCTATATCAATAGGTTTAGCGCAGACGATAAAATTGAGTGTACCAATGGTACGCTACTTATTTCTCTGCAAACATCTACACATGGGATGAAGTCGTTAAGTAGCCAATATTATTTCAATAGGTTTGACACTGACACTAAAATTGAGTGTACCAATGGTACGTTGCTTATTTCTTTGTATGCGTCTACATACTGGGTGACGTCGTTCAAACGATAACTCTATTTAAATGGATTTGACACTGACTCCAAAAATTAATGTACCAATGGTACGCTGCTTATTTCTCTGTAAACATCTACACATGGGATGAAGTCGTTAAGTAGCCAATATTATTTCAATAGGTTTGACACTGACACTAAAATTGAGTGTACCAATGGTACGTTGCTTATTTCTTTGTATGCGTCTACACACTGGGTGACGTCGTTCAAACGATAACTCTATTTAAATGGATTTGACACTGACTCCAAAAATTAGTGTACCAATGGTACACCAATTTTTGATAGTTAATTGGTAAATCGATGTAGTTAGACTTCTATGGTTATAAGCCGCGTGCTCGAAAGAAACGAACTAAAGAAATGGAAATGTACCATTGGTACGTTTTCTTAATAAAGAGTTCAGCCTAAGTCTAGCTACGTTGATAGTACGTATGAGTAATATCTAGTTCCACACTCGACCGAGCCATAAAGTAGAACTTCAACGATACACAGTTCATATAAACGAACAATAAATTGATCTCATAGAACCACTTTTGCTTACCCACTGAGCCGGTATTAGCAACTGCCAAGCACATAGAAATTCCATAGAATGATGAGAGTAGGGTACATAGCAAAGATCTAAGTATTACGCCAAAGTAGGGTGGCTCCCTCAAAATACAAGCAGTAATGATATAAGCACGTCTATTAAGCTTGTCTAAACCAGTTTCAATCAGGTTAACAAAAACCAACTAACACAGTTAAAATAGTGACTACTATAACAAGCTCAACGTAAAGTCATTTCGAATTGATAACCAGAGGAAGAGAAGGATGCAAGTACATTGACGATAACTGAGCGCGGCAATGGCATTATTGACAAGGTTTCTCACCTCAAAATAGCTCTCTTAATCAAACGAATTTTATAACTTACCATTAAACTAGTAGCTCAGACTCAAAAAGTATTATCTCCTAAGCGTCGCCAAACACATTGTTGCAGTTGATGTTTTAAGGGCAAATTTTTTAGGTATGGAGTGAATGAGTAAATACTGATAATTGAGTCATAGTACCAAGTTCATTCATACCTTATGCTATTTCAACATTGAATAAACTATTGAGTGGCGAGTATGAGGATGTGGTGTAACGGATTTAAATTTCCATAATAGCCATCGATATTTGCTTTGACCCATTCATCCTTTGATATGTCGGGCCAATTAGCGGGCATATCTAGAAAGAATAATAGTTCCTCGAAGAAGAAACGCTGGGCTCTACCATTCCCTTCTCTAAATGGATGAATAATGTTTAATTCACAGTATACGTCCGCGAGTTGAGCCAAAATTTCTGCTTTAGCTGCATGTATATTCAATGCTTGAACTTGTTGGAACTGCTTTTTTATTTCAACGTCGATACGAGAACAAGTACAAAACCGAGTATCTCCCTTGGAAATATCAACTGTTCTGATTTCACCAGCCCAAGCGTACACGTCTTGAAATAAATACCAATGGAGGTGTTTTAGGTGATTTAAATTAAACTCGTCAAGAGAGTTTAGGGTGGATGAGTATTCACTATATCTAAAAGCGGTAAATTCTAACTCGGCCTCTGATAACTCATCTGCATTCGTAATATTAAGCTTATTAATTAGTACATCAGATCCAGGATAGCAGTAGCTATCCTGTGCAACACCATATTTATCTCGCATACTTTGCTTTTAGATCAGCGAGCGACTTGCTTAAGTCTTCTTTTTTAAAACTCAGTCCTTCGTATTTAGAACTAATTTCAAAGTTGCTCATTTTAGGTATGAACGTTCGCACATTTTCTGTTTTTTTTACCGAAGTAACAGCCATAAATTCCCCCTTCTAAAGCCGTATAAGTATAACGTAGCGACATAGTTATGCCAAGGTTTGCACCTATGCCCTTAAAGCGAGGTGATAGGTCACTTGGCACATGTTAAGACTAACTACATAACTTCATTTCTTGGCTTGCTATCATCTCAGCTAAAATAAATATGACGACACAATCGAAAGACTTTTTGCCATACACTCTTTCAGTGCGAAAGAAAGTTATCTGAATTAAACAAAAGAGCAGGGAAATAGTTAGTTTTTTTAGACTCTTTGAGATATCTGTAAAGAGTGAGATCTGTAGGTGAATAAAAATGGGTAGCAAAAGAGGTAATTTAACCACTACGACAAGCAACGCCTTTTTAAAAGATAGCCCGTCTCTGAACTCAGTAAGCTCAGGTATTTAAAAACCCAAGCACATACTATTTACTTATAATCAATTAAGTTTATTGGTTCATTTTATAACGCGATGGTACATCAACATCTAATGATAAATCAGCAAGTACCCAAGAAATAAAGTCCTTATCATCTTGGCTCACTTTATCACAGTCTTTAGCGTTTTTTCGAAGAAGTGTAGTTCCTTTGTGTAGATCAGCATTCGAACCTACTAAATTCATATTCTTACACTGCTCGCCCATAATCTCCCTCCTTTAAGTAATCTTCAATCAATGCAGTGTGCACCACTACTCTTAAGTCTCATTTCGTCATGGTAGAATGTAAAGTCGAACCACACTTTAAGACAAACTAACATGCACCGCATTTTAATTTTTACTATTTAGTGAGTCAAGAAAGGGTAGGTGAGTCCTTGATCAGAACGCAAAAGATGAGCTCATACAGAAATTGGTTATTGTACAATAACTATAATTTTTTATGCTCAATCACGGTTTCAGATTGAACTTTTCCAGTCGCTTGTACCATTTTGTTAAGTTTATTATTTTGTAACTGAGCAGCATTAAACTCCTCATGAGGATAAAAAGTGATCTCGTAATCAACAATTTCCCCGTCTTTACGAATAGCTGTTTTAGTGAATTTTTGCAGCACCTTAGAATCAACTAGCTTATTGCATGCAGAGTTAACATCCCGACCACAGTTATTTAGTTGAGCACGAGATATTACTTCACTGGCTGGTAGTTTTCCGTAATCATTCAATAGCTTTCGCACGCGTAAGGAGTATGTTTTTCCCGCAGCAGCATAGGTAAATCGCATCATCAGTCTCATGTGAATATAGCGAGATAGCCCTTTTTGCATCTCTACTTGTGCAAATTGATAAGGACGATAACGCATCGCTTCAATTGCAGCATTGAGCAGTGGATGAAATGTTACATAGCACTTATCGTCCCTGTGGCCAGTGGCTTTGCCGGAGATATATTTTTGCGGAAAAACTGCAGAGCTAAACTCCTGAACATCTTGACCATTACCTGACAAGCTTCTGATCTGCAACGCACTTTTACTCATCACTTCAATGGCTTCTTTAATATCATCAGGATGAGCGCTTTTGCCTATTTTTTCGAGCTCTTTTTGTATTCTATGTACAGAGAAGTAACACCCATAAACCGGTCTATTATCATCTCTTTGGTATCGACCATTTGCTTGAAGTAAACCACCATCGGATGCTATACGCATGATCGCTGCTTCAACTTTTTCTTCCCTATCTCCAGGCCATATAAAAACTTCTTCTGTATCACCATCTTTACCTTTGCGCTCAATGGTTGCTGGTGACATTTGGATTTCGTAATCAATATTGTCATGGGTAGTTTCAAATTTTACGACAGCGGTGTCGACTTCTGAAAATCTTGCCCAATTCTTTTTTTTACGCAAAAAACGAGGGATACACGCTAAAAACTCAACTGCATTTGCATAGTCAATTTCAGTTCGTTGGTTAACCATACCGAAGAGGGCAGTTTTTTCAGACTCAGCTTTGATAAAATCATCTCGAGTGATCTCTTTACTTGACATTATCATGATCCTCATTTGATTAGTTTAGAACAGCGCGTAGGGATATTGGACTGAGTTTGCCGCAAAAAAGTCATATTCGCAAGCGACGGGCATAACCTCTGATCTATCTGATTAATATAACATAAGTAGTTGATAATTAGTGTGTTATTGAGATATTAATTTTAACAAAAATTAGGATCTTTATAAAAATAATCAAAGGGATCAGTGGTTCAGGTTAAAAATAATCACTATGATCAGAGGTCCGTGAGATTTTGCATGATGTTGCGTTCCTCCTGCTCAATGATATTAAAGTGAACTTTTCATTAATAATCATACAGTTAAAATTTTAGTGGTGAACTTTTCGTTGTTCCTGAGCTATAGAATTTAGACTTTACCGCTGATTTTTATGATTGCTATGATTTCATTGATTACTCACAATTATCAGCTGACCTATGATTCCAATGATTATTTGATACTACAGCGATTTTTAAAGGTTTTCGTACCACTGATTTTATTGATTACATTGATTTTTATGATCATTAGAATCAACTCAACCACTGATTCTAATGATTGCACTCATTTTATTGATCACTCAAATCGTGTAACACCTATGATTTTTATGATTACACTCATTTGATTGATCGTTTAAATCCCCCATTTTGAGCAGTAAATGGATTTTATTGATCAGTCAAATCAACTTAGACCCTTGATTTGACTGATTAGTCTTTGTTAGCACTAATCATAACCTCTGATTTTGATGATTAAGTTGATTTACTTATCTACCACTTATTTTATTGATTTAAACTCATAAGATTATGTTTTAATTGATAATTTTTACATTTAAAAATAACTGCTTTAGACTTTCCCTGTTCTTATTGATTAATTTTAGTTCGTCAGTGCGTATTTAGTAAGCAGTGAATAGCGTTTTATTGACCGCAACTGTTAAACTTATTTTTTGTAAAAATAGCAAGCTTGGAACTTTGAATTTCTAGTGGTTAATATAGATTAAAGATCTTTATATTTACTTAGATCTATAGGTTAGATCTGGTTAGTTAAGGTTAGGTTGTTAGTAAGCTATTATATTATAAAAGGTTTTAAGGAATTTTGAATCATTAAGATCAGGGGTTTCGATCCTTTCAGATCAGTGGTTACCAATCATTAGAATCAGTGGTTGTGTTTTTTATCTGATTTTATTTCCACAAATTTTCCACAGAATTAGGTTCTTTATTCACAGATTTTTTTATAAATTTCATATTGATCAGTGGTCAATATCCACAGCAAGCTTAATTTTTCAGCTGTTTTACCACTGATTTTTTTGATAAATCAGTGGTGGGTAATCACACGGATCAGTGGTAAATGATCGCTTATCCACAAGCCTATATTGCTTACTTTTCTTCTTCGTTAATACTTCAAAATGATGGCTATGGCTATGGCTATGGCTATGGCTATGGCTGTTGATCTAGTATGCTTTGTAATTGACAATGCATATCATTAGGTACGTCGATATTGTTATAGTGTTTTACCTCCCACTCACCAAGCTGATCGATTTCGATGTTATGTCGATATGCTTGTAGCCTTGCACTCACAAGATCTTTGCCTTGTTGTCGATACACTGCGCAACCATAATCGTCCAGTGAAACGAAATGACGCTTGTTTGGCTGATTCATGATTGTGTCAATTTCGTGCATTATTAATAGGGTATGCTGCATGAACCCAAGCAATTGCTCGGCGCAGTAAGAAAAGACAGTTTCGGGATCTGGCTGAGAGATTGCACTGATCTGGCTGACAAACGCATCAAGTGCATTGAGATAGACTCGTTGCCACAGTAAATGTTGTGCGCTGGTTTTTACTTGCCATTCACTCAGTAGCGTATTTTTGAGTTGCTCTGTGGCAATCTTTATCTGCTGCCTTACTGTGCCATCACATTGATCAACTTGGCTAAGTTCAGATTCTAAGTCGAGCAACCAACTAAACCACTTGTCATATAAAGACATTAATAACTCTTGGCTTTCAATATGAAAAGGAGGTTCGTAGCTGACCATTTCATTCAGTGAGAAAGTTTGGTTTGATTTAAATGTTTCAATCCACTTGGATGAATTCATTCTAAATGCAAGCTTTTTATGATGTGTACTTGGTGCTACATGCATTGTATTTTCCCTTGATAGAATGCAGCCCACTGATGTGGGCTGAGGTTAATTTAACGGTTTGTTGTAACGAGCGGCTGATGCGGCGACTAGCAGCGCTGAAATGTTTCTCAATTCAGTTTGAATTGTCGCTAATTGGTGGCTACTGTTTTGGGTTTTGTCCACGATGTTATCAAGCCAGTCTCGTACTTCTTTTTGCGTTTCGTTATGTTGATTAACGGTGGCGGAGGAGAGCTGCTCTAAAGCGTCTGGGTGCGACTTGATAAATGATCTAACATCCTCATGAAATCTGAGTTGATCCGCATCAAGATCTTTCATTAATTCAACAATATGCTCAAGTCGCTTAGCGGTTTCTCTATGCGCTTTAGTCAGTTCGTTGAACGTACTGGTTTGCTCAACCCAAGCGGGGAGTGCTTGTTCAATTTGTTTAAATAACGGAGACATTTTGTAGCGATATAGAAAGAACAAACCGATGATAAGCGCTGATGATAAAAACACATCCGCCATCACTCGAATTGAACCATCTTGCTCCACAACAAGTGCCCAGTTAAAAAGAGCTTTGATTATACTCTCCATGATACTTCCTTCTTGAGTAGGCGTGCTAGCGCTCGCTAGCACGGTATTTAAGCTAACTCTTGTCTATCGAATACCAAAGTAAGAGATAGATCAGCCATGGTTGCATCCACATATGCAGGCGTGAGTAAGCTCACTCTATCACCGGGAACTAACTTGGTTCTGGTCAAGCTTGACATACTGGTCGTGCCGTTAGGATCGACCGTAAATGTGCCTTTTTCAACATCATTTATGAGTACTTTGATAGGGTAGGGGGCGGCCGGTGGAGTATCTGCAAAACCAATAAATCCGCCCCAGTTATTTCTAATATAGAGTTCACGAGGTACTACAAACGTCAATAGTTTGGTTGATAGATCAGGGGCGCCCTGCACGAAAAAGGTCACATCATATGTTTCCGAATTGAGCTCTTGTAGCTTACCCGCCTCATCTAACGGAAGAAACTTACTTTTCGCTATTTCCTCTACAACAAAAACGATTTCTCGGAAATCTTCTCCTGCTTGCGCACTGGCGCGAAAATACCTAAATTTTGCAATGCCTTGTGGTGCTATCAGTTCGACAGATCCCTCATCGGATGCTGACTCTGATTCTGGCACCGTAACACTCCCCTCGAAGATGTCATGCCAAGTGTGATCGTCATTACTACCTTGGACTACATAGTTTACCGTGGTATTGGCCGTAGATTTGAAGCGCACACTTTTAAGGTAGGCTAAACCTGTGGCATCATAGCTGCCGTTAGGGGCATTGACTGAAGATATCGCACCAGCCTCAATATGATACATCTCTTCTTTTCGAACAGAGCCATTGAAGAGCACTGTCAAATTACGATAAATGGTTTCGAGTTGACGCAGATCGCCTTTATCACCCAGCAACAACAGGGCTTCTTGGTTTTCTGCCTGTGCGGCATAAGATGGATCTGAGGTATCCAGTTCTACGACGGCACCCTGTCGGGTAACAACGTAACGCTTATTGGCTTTTAAATACTGGCGTCCACCGCCTTTTCTGACCACAAATAGGTCATCAATATTACTCATCTAGGTATTCTCCTTAAGCTATGAATTCAACCGCATTAAGCAGTTACAACCTCAATTTCATCATCGACCGATAAATCGATATTTAGCGTAATACTCTGCGTCCCGTTGATGGTGTACTCACTTTTACGCAAGAGTTTCCGATTCAAGTAGACGGTAAGGAATTTGGGTTTGAGCGTGAGTGGCTCACCATTAACCTTAAAAATGTATTCCTTGATAGATGCAGACATCACGTACTCAACATCTGAGTGCTGCATATTCATTTCCGAAGCAATGGTGACAATTGGTTGAAACCCCTCGGCCGTTTTCCGTTCAACAACAGTGGCATCACCCGCAGTGTTAAACCAAATGTCGTTAATGCCAGCATCTGTATTTAGTGGTGGCTCATCACCGCCGAAAACCAACGTTTTATGCATGGTTTCGCCAGTAGCAGTTTTACCTGAACGTAAGTTTGCTACTTCCACATGGGTAAAGTCATCTGATGGGTGTGGCCCCACACCTGATAAGTCGGGTAAATCAGCAATGTCAGCCATTTTCACACTTTGCAGCGCACTATTGATTTTATCGATCAGTTCATCAGTCAAATCATGAGTTGAAAGGCCTTTCCCCGGTACATTATCAACTTTGCTTTGTACTGACTGAGTTTGTGCTACTGCTTGAGCGAAGTCAGAAATTGTCTGTGCCGTCTGTGTGCCAGTATGATTTGCTCTATCTCGATCCGCTTCGTGATAGTGTAGGTGAGTACTTTCACCTGTCGTGAGTTGCTGGTGTTGTTGCTCGGTGAGCAAGCGTAGGTCATCTGTGCGAACAATGGCACGCATATCGCCATCGACACCAAGTGTCCACGCATTGAGAGTTTCATCCCATAAAATGGCTGCATTGGCCGAGTTACCACGCGTAATTTTTAGGCCTGCGTCCAAGGTTGGTTCATCAGTGGTGCCTGCTAATAGCGTGATAAATTGCTCACCAGAGGTAACATTGGTCGAGCTAGTTTCGGTGCGTGTACCTGCTACGTCTAGGTTTTCTGACACAACCAAGTTTTTAACAGTTAACTTGCCTTCTGAGTTTAAGTTAAAGAACTTACTGATCACAGTGAGCAGCTGTTCAGCGCCACAATTAATATTAACGTTGTCATCACCATTGCCAATACTTGCATGCTCCGAGAAGCTCACTGGTGCATTGAAAGTGGTAGTGGCGTTGATTTCAGCGCTGTTTGCAGCGCCACTACCCAAAACGGTATTAGCACTGACATTGAGGTTTTCCAGCGCGCCATGTACAACATCAATACGTGCGCCAGTAAAGGCCTGGCCATTGATTTCTAGGGGCGCACCGGTTTCATCTATTAACTTTAATTGACCAGTTGCTTCGTCGTAGCGTAATAGATACTGCGTCTTATTAGAGCCTGTCAGTATGATTTGTGCTGGGGCAACACCTGCGCTGGTTGTCCGCGCTTGAATATCTACTTGGTTAGCAAGTAACTTTCCTTGTTGTGTGTCTGGATCTTCACTTTGAGAGCGTGTGTCGACTGAATTTGCTGATATATTCGCGGCGTGTACTTGGGCAAATGGGTGATCAGCTCGACCTAAAGTTTCTTGATCGGTATTAGGTAATAAGTCTTTGATGACCTTGGTGTGATCGAAATCGGCGGTAAACATGCCATTAAATGAATCGATGTGCCGCGCGTGATCGGTTAGCGTTGTCCCTACATCGGTTCCATCAACCATCAACCCATTGCTATCCGCTGTTACTTTGCCCTGTGCAACAGAAATAATTTGGTTAACGGTTAGCATTTCGATAATGCCATCTTCAGTTGCCAGTCTAGGGATCGCCAAGTCGCTATGGATAAACACCACTACTTTACCTGACACCGCATGACTGAAATTTAATTTAAACTTGTTTTTATCTATAGGGGTTGGATTGGCATGTAATATATTGCCGTTGTCGTCATACACCATAAACACATACTCATCGGTGTTATAGTTATGCGACACTGTCCATTCGAAAGCGGGAGTTGATTGAAAATGGACATGGGAACTTTTTTTATTGGTTAATGGAAACCAAGTTTGCGTTACGCCGATCTTGGAATATATGTATAGGATCCCTTCGACGAGTGCAAATTGCCCAGGAAAAGGGTTCAGTGGAAAAGAATCAATTTGATCAAAACTAAGCGCTGAACGACCGAACATTCTCATATTCGTCATCACGCGCAATTCAGAAGTAGACATATCGTCTCCTATTTTTTAATTGGGTACTCTGGTTTGGCTGTATCGTAAGATGGACACGGTTGCTCTGCGCCTGTTCGGAAGGGGTTTTCTGTTTCCCTATCTATGTCAATGCCACTAAAGCGGCACTTACCATCAAAATTTGTGGCAACTTGCTGCAACAAGCTCAATAACTCGTATTGCTCTTGAACAAAAACCACCATGTCTTCAGCAGACATCTCATCTGTACTGTCGATGAATTGTTTGCTTTTGGTGTGCTCAAGCTTGTGTGCTAGGTGTGTTGGTACATCGACGGGCACCTTGCCATTATTTGATTTGAGTAAGAAGCGTTCAATCTGTCTTTGTAGCTGATTTATCCAGCCTGCACTTTGTACCGTTTTGACATCTTTCACCGTCATTATTTGCGCCTCAACACCGTTTTATTGATTTGGATAGCATTCAGTAAAAGCACGCTCTGTTGTTGCTTTTGTTGTAACTTGCGATAATCCAAATGTCCTTCGTCAAGGATCAAGCGTTCAATACGCTCATAAAATCGGCGTAAGAACGTAATGGCTTGCGTTAGCTCTTTGATTGGCACGCCTTGCTCACTGAGCATGGCAGCCTTTAGCTCCGATAGTGCATCGTGCAATACATACAAAGCATCTTCGCGCGTTTTTAGAGCAACAACATTGACACGGTAAAAACTAAACAAGGTTGACATATTTGCCTCCTTCTTCATATGTTGTACAACATAAATGAGCCGACAACTACGTCGGCCCATTTATGTGTGTTAATACAAGGTAGGCCGAAAAACTTAAGCTGTTGGGTCTGCAAGTTTACGAACTGCTTGGACAGAGACTTTTACTCTTGCCGCTTCAGTTAGGTAAATCATCACAACATTGTCTGATTCTTGCTTGACCATGGTAATGTCGTTATAGAAGCGGGCATCTTCGCCTTCACCGCGCTCCACCCATACCATCACGTCGACATATTCAGAGTTTAGATTGTGTTCGATTTTGTGCTGCATCAGTTTGTTCTGTGACAGCTCGAAGTAAACATTATCATTAACTTGGTTTACGACATTGGTGATATTAGAGCGTACGCCACCCAGTTCAGATGCCATTTCTACATCTAACTTGGTGATAGCGCCAAATAGCGACGTTGTATCCTTGATATAAGTGTAGCTATCAACACTTTGCATGCTACCGTCTGCTGATAGTCCTGCCCCTTGTTTGATAGCGTTGTCAGCGTTCTCACGGGCAATCTTTTCAGCGACTAACTCGCTAGAGACTGCCTTTAATGCGCTATCTAAGAGTAAGCTTGCATTGTGTACACTCGTCGCGGTGTTTAAGTAGTTGCTGTCGGTTGCTTGCTTATAGCTTCCATCCAGCTCTAGACCCGTGCCTACTTGTGTTTTATCAAGCTCTAACTGTAGCGCTTGTCTTGCATTGTTATGTGCTTCTGATTCGCTGGATAGACGTTCATCAACGGCTTTAATTGCATCATCTAACGCTTTATCAGCTGTTTTTAAGCTAGTGACCGCTGTTAAGTAATTCGTTTCTGAATCAGCAATATAGCGACCGTCTGCCTCAAGGCCTGCAGCAATTTGGGTGGCGTTGAGTTCATTGGCAATGGCATTCACACTGTCTTGGAATGTGGCTGAAACCTTCAGGCCTGCATTACTTTTTTCTAGTGTATCGCCATCTATCTTAATCTGTAGCTTAGCCGCTGACGCATCTGACTCGGTGCTGCCATCTTCAGTTGTAAATAAGCCATCGCCAAAGTCGATACCAATCTCATCAGTTGGAGATTCCTTAACACCAGCCCCAAAATTCAAAAATAGGGTATTGCCATCTTTTTGAATACCTGCACCTGCTGTTAGCTGGCCTGCGCCCGAGAATTGTACGAAAGTCAGCTCGGTGGTTTCTAGACTAATTGGGTTGGGAGTGCCAAGTACAAAACCAGCATTGGCATAGGTTGCACCTTCTTCAATGAAGGTGTGCATGCCATTAGTTACTTCGCCATCTGGCGTACCATCTGCGTCTATCGCGCGCTCAAATTCAGCTTTTGCTTCGGTCGTTTGGTCAGAAACCTCAGAGATAGTGACGACATAAATACCGTTATAAATCGCGCTTGGTGAGTCGGTACCATTTTGGCTTGCTGAGTTTTTGATAAGTACGCGGTCGCCACTGACGAGTGATACACCATCAATTTGATAACTGTTATCGCCATTATCTTGAATATCACCACCGAGGTTGGCAATGGGGGCGGTTGTTGCGACCCGTACGGACTCTCGGACATCTAAGCCGGCACGCATACCATCGATGTATTTTAAATTAACTAGGTGATTGGGTTGCGTAGGTACGTGCGCGCTACTGATTGGGTTGGTACCCATATCGAGTGCGCCAGTCATTACACCGCCCGCAATATTTAGTTTTAAGTCATCGGCTTGCTCAGCGGCAACTTTATTGCTTTGTACCGTGTCTGTTAGCGACTTTATTGCATCATCTAACAACTCGTCAGCAGCGGCGAGAGAAGGCACTTTAGATGCGTTAGTAAAATCTTCTGATTTTAGATAATTTGCCCCAGTTGAAGGCGTATAATCGCCAGACTCACTTAACCCTGCTGCTGCTTGGGTTTTGTCTAACTCAGCTTGAATAGCCTCTGAGCTGACTTTACTGGCTGCTTTGTTGATGTCGATTTGATCAACCATCGCATCTAGGGCTGCCTTCAACGTGGTCGGTGCAATACTAAATTCACCTAAACCACCTGCTTTACCTTCGTAGCCAATTTTATTGGTACCAAGGCCTGCATTTTGCGCACCTAAATCAGCTAATGCTTGTTTGTCTGCATCAACAGCATCAATGATGGCGCCGATGATATTGTCTAGCGTGCTTGCTTGCGCTGAAAACTTCGCATTGCTGCCTTGCTTGCCTTCGTAACCGACTTTAGAAGCACCTGAATTGCCTGCTTCTTGAGATGCAAGCGCTGCTAAAAAGTCAGTAAACTCTTGGGTTGTTTGAAAAGCTATCGTTGTCAGCGCACCGCCTTCGTCAGTGATCGATGCCTTAAATTGCTTTTCAGCAGAGTTATACCACACGCGGCCTTCAGAAGCGCCTTGCGGATCTGAAGCCAAGGATTCAATAACAAGGTTTTCAAATGTTGCGCTATTTGCTAGCGTGATACCGTGAAAAATAGGGTAGTTAGCCATACTTTGACTGTCCTCTTACGTCGAATTATGAATAAAACACAACGTCAATGAAGCCGGTTAGGGCTTCGGTGAGACTCACCACAAAACTCATGTCGTCAATGATTTCGTGATGTGCGAACATGCGCACACCTTGACTGTTAAAAATTTCAATCGAGAAATCTTTGGTATTTCTCTCATGTTGTACAATCCACTGCGTTGATTGCTGAGAAAATTCAAATCTCAGTCTTTTTGGCAGTGATACTCGAGTCAGTATTTGTGCCATGCGGTCTTCGACCAGCTGTGGCACGGTTTCAGTTAATTTTAACGTGACCAGGTTTGGTATAAAGGTCGACTTTAATGTTTCAACCTCTGTATCTACAACGGTACGAACGGTGCTGTCTACCAAGTCAGGAACTGCTTCTTGGAGCGCAGCTTGTACTTCATTCAATGCGTATTCAGGTACTATGCGCTCGATAAAGGGTGACACCGTTGTGTCGACATACTCTTGTACAATACCTTGCGCAAGCGCGGTTACATTGTCTTGAAAGTATGCGGCAATACTGCCTTCATCTTTTAGACCCTCATTGATCTTGAACTCAACTAAACTCGGTAGTTCTGAGGTTATCGCGCCAAACGCCTTATCAACCTCACCGCTCACAAATAGTGGAAGTTGATTAGATATCTCTAATTGTACAACAGTAGAGAGAATATCGGGTAGTTGTTTGTCTACTTCCTGCGCTATTTTTGGAACGACGGATCCGTTGATGTGTGTATCGATCTGTGCCGCAGTCTTTGATGCGATAATGGGCCACAATGTATCTTCATTTAGCTGAGCATCAATCATATCCGGAACAGTGATCGCGTCGACAGTCGCGGCTATTTCTTGGATCTGTTCTTGAGTCCAATGGTTACCCAAGTTAATACTATCGATGGCTTGGCTCAGCTCCGTGCGATACGTCTCAGTGATTGACTGGGCTAGGTTTGATAGCGCGTCTGCAACGGTCTGTTCGCCAAAAGTGCCGAGCTTTTCGTTAAGCTTGTCCTCTACAATGCCTGGAACTGTAACATTGTCGACGGCTGCTGCAATCTCCTCTATTTGAGCTTGGTTCCATATTCCTTGACCAATATTCTCAATTGCTTGGGCTATTTCAGCCCGATAGGCCTCAGTTACGGTTGCTTGTAACGCGCTGAGATCATCGACAAGTGCTGCTTGGGCAAGTGGCGCAAGTTTTTCCTCAAGTTGTGTGTCGACAATGCCTGGCACGACTATGTGGTCTATTGCCGCTGCAATGTCTTCAATCTGTGCTTGAGTCCACTGATTGCCTTGGCCCATATTTTCGATGGCTTGCGCGATTTCAGCTCTGTAAGCGTCGGTGATGGAAGTTTGCAGGGCGTTCAGATTGTTTTCAACAGCAGCCTGAGCCAGTGGAGCAACTCTCGCGGGCAGCTGTGCATCAAGCATGTCTGGCACGGTGACACTGTCGACTGCTGCGGCAATTTCTTCAATTTGAGCCTGGCTCCATGCACCCTGAGCAATCTGCTCAATAGCTTCGTTTATCTCGGTGCGGTACGCCTGCGTGATAGACTGACTAATAGCAGATAATGTATCGGCAACCGTTTGTTCTCCCAGATCACCTAACCTTTCGGCAAGTATAGTCGCCACAATGTCTGGGACGGTGATGTTGTCAACAGCAGCGGCGATTTCCTCGATTTGAGCCTGGTTCCAGATCCCCTGTCCCATGCTCTCAATTGCCTGAGCGATATCAGCTTTGTAGGCTTCGGTGACGGCTGCCTGCAAGGCATTGAGGTCGTCGACAAGCGCTGCTTGAGCTAGAGGCGCTACTTTTAAAGCGAGCTGTGTGTCGACAATATCCGGTACCGTGACGGTGTCGACGTTGGCGGCAATGTCCTCAATCTGTGCTTGAGTCCATTGGTTGCCTTGAGCAATGCTATCAATCGCTTGTGTGATTTCTGCTTGGTAAGCCGCGGTGACAGATGCCACTAATGCGCTCAAATCATCAGCAAGGGCGGCTTTGGCTAAGGGTGCAACTTTTGCGCTTAACTGTGTGTCAATGATCTGGGGAACGTTAATAGAATCGACATTGGCGGCAATGTTTTCTATCTGTGTCTGCGTCCAACTGTTGCCTAAGTCAATGCTCTCAATTGCCTGATTTATCTCAGTTCGGTAGCTGGTTGTGAGCGACTGAGCCATTGTCGAGAGTGCATCTGCAACGGTTTGTTCACCCAACGTACCGAGCTTGGCATTGAGGTGATTATCCACAATCTCTGGTACGGTGATAGTATCGACATTAGCGGCGATGTCTTCAATCTGCCCTTGCGTCCAATTGTTAATTTGATCAATGCCTTCAATGGCTTGATTTATCTCCGCGCGGTAGGTTTGGGTGATGGACTGCGCCATAGCAAAAAGCGCATCAGCAACAGTTTGATCCCCAAGTTCGCCAAGTTTTGCATTTAATTGATTATCAACAATGCTTGGCACGGTGATAGCATCAACTGCGGCGGCAATGCTTTCGATTTGTTCTTGGTTCCAGCTATTGCCTTGACTGATACTGTCAAGCGCCTGTGTAATGGCCGTATTGTATGCTTCGGTCACCGCGCTCTCCAGCGCGAGTAAATCATCGGCAAGGGCGACTTTGGCCAGAGGAGCGACCTTCAAACTCAGCTGAGCATCTACAATATCTGGTACCGTGACCGTGTCGACGTTGGCGGCAATGTCCTCAATCTGTGCCTGCGTCCACTGATTGCCTTGTTCTATGCTATCAATCGCTTGTGTGATTTCTGCTTGGTAAGCCGCAGTGACGGACGCCACCAATGCGTTCAAGTCATCAGCCAGCGCAGCTTTGGCCAAGGGGGCAACTTTTGCGCTTAACTGAGTGTCAATGAGCTGGGGAACGGTGATAGAATCGACGTTGGCGGCAATGTCCTCAATCTGTGCCTGCGTCCACTGGTTGCCTTGTTCTATGCTATCAATCGCTTGTATGATTTCTGCTTGGTAAGCCGCAGTGACGGACGCCACCAATGCGTTCAAGTCATCAGCCAGCGCAGCTTTGGCCAAGGGGGCAACTTTTGCGCTTAACTGAGTGTCAATGAGCTGGGGAACGTTAACTGAGTCGACATTAGCGGCAATGTTTTCTATTTGAGCCTGTGTCCAGCTGTTGCCTAGGTCAATACTCTCAATTGCCTGACTTATCTCAGTTCGATAGCTGGTCGTGATCGATTGAGCCATTGCGAAGAGTGCATCTGCAACGGTTTGTTCTCCCAACGTACCAAGCTTGGCATTGAGGTGATTATCGACGATATCTGGTACGGTGATAGTATCGACATTAGCGGCAATGCTTTCTATCTGTGCTTGTGTCCAATTACTACCTTGGTTGATATTGTCAATTGCCTGGACAATTGCCGCGGTATACGCTTCGGTTACTGAGTTCTCCAGTTGATATAGATCGTCAGCAATGGCCGCTTTGGCCAAGGGAGCGACTTTTAGGTTCAGCTGAGTATCAACGATATCTGGTACGATAATATTGTCGACCGCTGCGGCAATCTCTTCGATCTGTCCTTGCGTCCAGCTACTACTTTGCCCTATGTCTTCAATGGCTTGGTTTATCTCGGCGCGATAGCTAGTCGTGATAGACTGGGTCATGGCCGAAAGTGCGTCTGCAACGGTATTGTCGCCAAGAGCGCCTAATTTTACGCTGAGTTGATTATCAACAATGTCAGAGGTGATAGCAGTACTTACTGCCGCAGCAATATTTTCTATTTGCGATTGAGTCCAACTATCGCTAGGCTCTATCCCCTGAAGAGCTTGTGTGATTTCGGCTCTATAGGCTTCGGTGACAGAAGCTTGCAATGCGTTAAGGCTGTCTTCAATTGCTGTGATAGCAAGGGGTGCCACTTTCAAATTAAGCTGTGCATCAACAATATCTGGGACAGTAACCATGTCAATGTTAGCGGCAATCTCTTCTATCTGTGCCTGTGTCCAATTGTTACTTTGGCTGATATTATCAACCGCTTGCGTAATTGCCGCGGTGTACGCTTCGGTTACAGCGGTCTCCAGTTGATATAGATCGCTCGCAAGAGCCGCTTTAGCTAAAGGTGCGACTTTTAAACTCAGCTGAGTGTCAACAATGTCAGGTACGATAATGTTGTCGACGGCTGCAGCAATTTCTTCGATCTGTCCTTGTGTCCAGCTATTGCTTTGCCCAATACTCTCAATGGCTTGGCTTATCTCGTTGCGGTAGTTAGTCGTGATAGACTGCGCCATGGCCGACAGCGCGTCAGCAACGGTATTGTCGCCGAGGGAGCCCAATTTGGTGCTCAATTGATTTGCAACAATATCCGGCACCGTGACGTTATCAACCGCCGCTGCGATTTCTTGAATTTGCGCTTCGCTCCAACCGCCACTTTGGTCAATGCCGGCGATGGCTTGGGCGATTTCTGTCTGGTAGGCGTCAGTGACACTGGCTTGCAAAGCATTGAGGTCATCGGCAAGGGCGGCTTTGGCCATTGGTGCAACTTTTAAGTTCAATTGCGTGTCGACGATTTCAGGCACCGTGACGTTATCAACCGCTGCTGCTATTTCTTGAATTTGCGCTTCGCTCCAACCGCCACTTTGGTCAATGCCCGCGATGGCTTGGGCGATTTCTGTCTGGTAGGCGTCAGTGACACTGGCTTGCAAAGCATTGAGGTCATCGGCAAGGGCGGCTTTGGCCATTGGTGCAACTTTTAAGTTCAATTGCGTGTCGACGATTTCTGGCACCGTGACGTTATCAACCGCTGCTGCTATTTCTTGAATTTGCGCTTCGCTCCAACCGCCACTTTGGTCAATGCCGGCGATGGCTTGGGCAATTTCTGTCTGGTAGGCGTCAGTGACACTGGCTTGCAAAGCATTGAGGTCATCGGCAAGGGCTGCTTTGGCCATTGGCGCGACTTTTAAAGTCAGTTGTGTGTCAACGATTTCTGGCACCGTGACGTTATCAACCGCCGCTGCTATTTCTTGAATTTGCGCTTCGCTCCAACCGCCACTTAGGTCAATGCCGGCAATGGCTTGGGCAATTTCTGTCTGATAGGCGTCAGTGACACTGGCTTGCAAAGCATTGAGGTCATCGGCAAGGGCAGCTTTGGCCATTGGCGCGACTTTTAAAGTCAGTTGTGTGTCGACGATTTCTGGCACCGTGACGTTATCAACCGCTGCTGCTATTTCTTGAATTTGTGCTTCGCTCCACCTGCCACTTTGGTCAATGCCGGCGATGGCTTGGGCAATTTCTGTCTGGTAGGCGTCAGTGACACTGGCTTGCAAAGCATTGAGGTCATCGGCAAGGGCAGCTTTGGCCATTGGCGCGACTTTTAAAGTCAGTTGTGTGTCGACGATTTCTGGCACCGTGACGTTATCAACCGCTGCTGCTATTTCTTGAATTTGTGCTTCGCTCCACCTGCCACTTTGGTCAATGCCGGCGATGGCTTGAGCGATTTCTGCCTGATAGGCGTCGGTGACACTGGCTTGCAACGCGTTGAGGTCGTCGGCAAGGGCAGCTTTGGCCATTGGCGCGACTTTTAAATTCAGTTGTGTATCGACAATATCCGGTACGACAATGTTATCGACTTCGGCGGCAATATTTTGAATTTGCGCTTCGGTCCAACTGTTACCTGGATCGATGCTCTCAATAGCTCGAGCGATTGCGGTTGTATAATCATTTGTGATTGATTGCGCAAACGCCGCTAAGTCATCTTGAATTGCAGAGGACACAGCTGGCGCTACCTGAACCTCTAACGCAGTACTGACTTGTTGTTCAACTCTAGGAAATACGTATTCATCAGAAAAATAAGCTAATTTTTCGCCAAGCGATATATCAATAAAATAATCAATAGCATCTGGTAGTATTTGGTTGAGCCTAGCTTCAACTACTTGCTCAGCTGTGTACTCTAAGCTTAGGTTTATTAAACGATAGGTTTCGTCTATATAGTTTTTTACATCGCCAACAAGCGCGGGAGTTTTAAGGAGCTCAGGCTCTGGAAAATTGGCTAAATTGTCTATCGAAGACAGAGATAACGCGTTGTGAATAACAGGGCTTTGGGCAAATTGAGTTGGATTAACGCCTGAAAAAGTAACATGTCCTTTGTACTCAATATTTGCGGTAGGGCTTAGTATCTGGTTAAAAAAATTATTTACATACTGTTTAACGCTATACGCGTTGACCGCGTATTTGGCATTTTCGAGTGCACCTAAATCAACATCAAGGTTGAAAATAACGGTGTTGTGATAGGTTTGGGTTCCAAAATATTCTTGATCTTGCTCTTTAAGCTGCTTTGTTGCTGACGCGATTAATGCAGCTCGTTCCTCTTGCAAAATTTGAGAACTTAGATTCCCGTAATCTAGCGTGGTCATCTCGCAAACTCTCACTCAACTTTGCGTCTTAGTGACGCATGCTCATAAACAAAGGCGGCAATCTATACTTGCCACCTTTCCAGCGCCTACTTACTTAACCTCGAGGGCTTGTAGGGTAGAGCTTACGTAGTTCACAAAGCTCAAGGTCATGTCGATAACAGCAAGAATTGCTATATTCGATTTCCCAATCGGTCAGTGTTTTTTCTGTTGCAAAGAAAAAACGACGATTTTCAAATTTTTCTAGGCTACAACCTTGCATTTTCATGAACGCAGCTAGCCCTAAACGGTGTGTTGAGATCACCATATCAAACTCCTAATTAATCATTTTCGCTATTTGTCTCACTCACAGCTAGCATTCGCGTTTACCATCACCATGGGCCGTAGTCTCTAGCGTGCACTTTTGGATGCTCGCGTTACACCACTGCTCTAACATCTGGCGGTGGTTTGAACGCCTTCAAATCTCATCGATACAGAATGTAGATACCGTAGATCGGACGTTCTGTATCTGCGGGGTCTTTGCTTTGAGGCATCGATAGTTTTGCTCGTAACGAACTTGCACCATTGGGTATGTCAATTGGCGTGTCTTGAGCAACGACATACCAACTGTCTGTGTTATCAAGAGACACTTTTACAATTTGATCTTCATACGATGGGATGGTCGTAATCAAAAGTTGATGGGCTTTTCCATCTGGTTGACTGTCACTGGTGATGTTTACACTATTGGTGACCAGCTCTGCGTTACTTTGATTAATATGCATGACCGCATCATATGGTCTTATTGTACAATTATGGCTTTCTTGCCCGTTTACTTCATTACCCTCTTTAAAGGTGAGTAGGTTTAAATAAGGTAAACCTGAAGTCAGTGACAAGTGAGTTGAATAGCTGACGACGACATAAGGCCGCTGCAACAGCTCTCTTTTACGTAATGAACTCTCTAAAAATTCTTTATCAACCAATGTCTTACTGTTGAATTTTAATGTTCCGTATTGATCCGTACGAAAACTGTCTAACACATCTAGGTTACTATGACGGTGATCGCGACTGCCTGTTTTAACGGGAACAGTTATCGTCTTTCTATGTATGGTCATCTTTAAATGATATCCAACTTACAAGTCTCATTCTCTACTATTGTACAATTTTAGCTAATTCTAAGGCGATAGTCACTGCTGAAAAATACCTAGAATTGCATATTTATTGCAGTATGAAGGCTTTTGTACTGCCTCCCAATACATTACTAATTATGTACAATAACATATCCGTTGAAAGCACGTTTCATTGACGCCCCAGCACTAGGGTTATAGATAAACCTCAGGGTAATATGATCACCGCCCTTGGTGAAAATAACGCCTTTGTTAAACGCTTCCCAAGTTGTGCCGCCATCTAAACTGTATTCGATGTTCAGGCCTTCAGTGTCGGGTAGCATTGCGATATGAACTGCGTTCCCGTTTGCAGCATCAAGCAAATGATGGGTTACCGTCGTCAAAACCGGCGCACGGCGTCCCCCTGCAGACATATCAACCTTATAGGGGGTGTGATCAATACCAGAAGAACTATCAATATTGATCCCCTCGGTTGTTTGAAAATCATCAATGATAGCATAAGCGAGATCGTACTTTTGGGCTGCAAAACTTGCGTACGCTCTAAGTAACATGGCGTTGGTATTGCCATTACCACTTGGAATAATGTGGTTGAGCGAATCAGGATCACCAATTTTTCCTGTGGTTTGCGGTGTCGATGCTGCAACTTTTTTAACGTTAGGGTGACGTTCTCGCGCTGCTAGCTTTGCGTATAAAGCTTCTAATTCTGAAAGTATGGGATACTTTATACTGACACCCGCTTTGAGTTGCATGGGGCTAACGAGGCTGTTGTAGGTCATTAGCATCCACCAATACTCGGTATGGCCATACAAGCGGTATGAAATTAATGGCGGGTTGCCTTCATCTTCAACGATTAAATACGTACCGGCCATCGGCAGCTTTTTTATCGCTGCAAACATATATGAATCTAAGACATCATATACACCGCCCTGTTTTCCTGTTTGTTCGGTACGGTGCTTAAAGGGCATGAATTTTTCAGCTGAGTAACGGCGCTCTGTTTCTCTTTGTATGTCAATATAAAACATGCGTTATTCCTCTAAAACTAACCAACCAAAGTCAACCGTGATCTGTATCGGGTCGTCACTGGGGTTGGCGATGTGCCAATAGAGTTTGTTATTTGGGAACTCATCTTTGTTGATGAGTGTCGGGTAGCGGTTATTACCCCAGACAGTGCCGAGTGTGTCCCATACCGCGCCCTCATAACTTAAGTAACTTGGGTAAGCTAAAAACTCAAAAGGATTTGGGTCAGAAAAGTCTTTTTTACCAAATATCCTGATCAAGCATGGCGCGCTGACCTCAAGCTTGGTGAGCGTGATTGATTGGCCCATTTTGACGCTTAGGCTTTCAAACTGTTTTGGCGCTATGACTCCTGAGGTGAGTATATCTTCACGACGATATGCGGCACCACCGCCACCGCCGCCCTTGAGGATTTTAAAGTCGTTCAATAATGCCATGACAGGCCTCTGTGTTTCACGTTGTGGCTTCTAGACAAAAAGGGGCGGCTCACTCAGTGAGACGCCCCAGTTGTTGCGTTGCTCGGGGCTTTATATTAGAAAGCCATTGCACGTAAGTTTGATACTACCGGTCGGTTAAGTGCCGAGCCATTAAGTACTAACTTTATTTGCGTTGAGGTATGCTCAAAGTTCTCTTTCGTGTAGGTATACTCAGTTCTGTCTATACCAAGCGCTTTTTCATCAGGGGATGTCATTTCAATCCAAGTGATGTTACTGGCACTTGGATCCACAGCGTAAAATACTTGTACGCTTGCATCACCTTTAAATTGGCCTTCAAAGGTAACTCGCAACGTTGACTCGGCAGCGCCAGTCATAAAGGTACGTGTACAGTAGAGGGCTTTAGATGCTTGTGAGCCAATCATCATCAGCGCTTCTGGCCACATTAATGGTGATCTATAGTGACTGTCTGACGATAAACGCGCAGAAACATTAACTTTACCCGTAAATGAATTAGGCAAGCGGAACGGGACATTCTCGTCGAGTTCGTAGGTGACATTCTCTTCCGTCGTGAAGTTGATCTTAATATTTGATTTATCAGAAGGGCGAATTGCACCACCTGCTACCATTAAATCAGACAATTTTTCAACTTCGAACTCGCCAAAATTAATCTCTTTTTCCAAAGAGGTAAATTCAGCTCTGAGTAAGCGGAATGTTAAATCTGCTTTTTGGTGTGGCGTCCAAGTTGTTGCGTTGGATGACGATAACATGACACCAATTTGGTAAGCTTGCTCCGTGATCACTTTTTGCTTCTCGTTGACACCGCCTAGCTCTGCAATCGCCATTTCGTGGTCAGCATCATCGGTTAATACAACAAAAGCATACTCCTGGCCCGCTTCAATATAAGTTGGGTCAAAAGTCAGACGTGTCCAGCCATAATCCTCAGGTTTGCTATAAGATTGCGGTTTACCATCGATCAGGGGATCTTCTTTAGAAGCATAAAGTCCACTGTCGTATTCAATTAACTCGTCAGCATTTACCCGTACTTCAGCTAATGTTTTATCTGGAATACCAACAGTCGTATTACGTAATTGCAGCACGAGTTGCTTAGCACCGCGTTTAGTAATTTTAATATCGACCCCTGAGATAAAGTGGCTCTCATTAAGTGTGAAGGTTTGCGCTAATGGATCCCAGCGTTGGAAACCTCCAGAGAACTTAGTTTGCCACTCCTCTGTTGTAATGGTGCCCTTACCCGTGAATGACGCTTCTGCTTCAGTTGGCTCGCTGCCACCAATACCTGTGCCTTTCACTGTTACTGCTTTTCGACCTGCAGGGTACGTCTCTTTTGGGATCTTAAACTTACCTTTGAGTACGCCAGAAGCGTCTGCAATCGTCGGGGTACTGCCGTCAATAGAGACAACTGGCAATACGTCACCATCAAAGGTTAAGGCTTGAATTCCTTCCCCTTCCAGCATGCCTTCTAGTGTAAATTCGACGTCCAGCTCCCGTAAAAACTCAGCGGCACGAGAAGTTGAGCCTACTTTTTGTGAAGTTACATTACCTCTAAACTTAAAGCCATATACCCCATGGTTTACAACAGTACTATTAAGCGGCGGACCATCTTTTAGTTCTATTTTACTTTCTGTCCAAATATCAACGGCAGGGATAAGCGTCATTTTTGCCGGAATAGGTTTAAACGCCGAGTAAGGGTTTACCTTCATACTCCCCGTTTTTTCAACCTGCTCGACAGGACGTCCCTTATCAATGAGTACCGTATGCTGATAATCAAGAGTCCATGGTTTGGTTTCTTTAGATGTATTTAAAGAGTTTGGTTTCATATTAATAGGCAGCACAAGCTCTTCACGAGCAGGATTTATTTGTGCTATTTGTTCAATACCATCCACTTTATTGCTTGTTAGATTCGATTCTAGACCTCGGTCACGCATGTCGTCATCCAGCATAGGATCAACGAATAATCCATGAGTGGCTGATGGTGCTTGGCGACTTGTATCATTTTTTAAGCGCTCTAATGACACCAAATCGTATAAGTCAACAATACTTTGCTGCATCTTATTTAGATCGCTCATATGTACTACTTTTACACCATCACGCTTAACATCAGGTTCTTCCCACCAAGTGTGATAAATTTCAGCAAGAGATAGCACGTTGTCAGGCAGCGCTGGAGATGCTGGTTTGGCGAAAGGTGATGATACACCACGTTTCATTATCAACTCACCATCTTTGTTTAAATACAAACGGTCGATTCTAGGTACGCGCCATTGGTAGTCGATCTGAACTTCTGTACCAGGCACTAGGCTTGTTTCGAGGCCATCTGGAGTTTCATCAGTTGTAAATGATTTTTGGATCTCTATTGCTTTACGGTCACCGGAAATACTCACTGCATGGGTGATCTCTTCATTGTGATTTAGGTCAACATAATACGAATCCTGAGGACCAGGAACACCGTCAACAGAACGCCATTTTATCGTCGAGTTACTTTCTTGGTTACCTAGAAAGTCCCAATGTGTACCTTCTTCAAAGATAACTTCGCTTTCGCCAGAACCAATGTATATCTTTTCAATTGAAGTAACAGCACTTACACCAAGCTGGTCAATACCTTCAGTAGTACGGATTATTTTTTTGTTGCGTAAACTCACTTCACCATAAACAACTTCAATTTGATATACAGGACCAAAGTCTAGGTCTAGTCGGTTTGTATTCTTATCGGGATCATTGTTTGGGTGAAAAGCTATTCTTTCACCTTGCGTCAGGTAAGTAACTGCATTGTTTTTGAAGCGGCTACGTTTATCGTGGCGTAAATCAATTTCTCTGCCACCGACATGGGCACGACCACTTGAGATAACAAATGTTGTTGAATCTTTCAGTGGGTCGGTGAGATCACCATCTACATCGGTATTAAACTCATGTAAGCGCACATCAAGGCCATTTACAGCATAATCACCATGGGCATCCACATCATAGCGCACAATTTGTGCGACTAGCTCTTTGGCTTCATCGGATAGTAGTGCTTCCTCTTCCAGTAGTTTACCGTTAGAAACCGTATAGACAGGGTAGAAGTCGCCCACATTATCTTGCACATAATCGAGTCCCCACTTAACTGATGCGTCTGGAGAGGTAAGCTCTGAGCCACCGACATTCTCTGCGCCTGAATTATCAACCCAGACACCAAATTTAAAGGTAGCATTGTGGCTCGCTGAAATTGGCTCAGCAGTTTGCGGCACGTATAGCACGGCACCGTTGATATAGATTGCAGCAGCATCAGCGCGTAGCTTAATATCATCGCCAATCGGCTGTGACACATGCAATGAACCGCCAGAGAGTAATTGGCCGTTACGTAGTAGCGCGTTACCTAGACCCTTAACCCACTGGGCAATAGCAGAGATTAATTTAGGGTGGGCGTCGGCATCCATGTTATGGTCATCAATATCGAGTGTATTTTCATATTTAAACTCAAATAACTCTGAGATATTAATGTTGGTTAGTGTTACCACAAGGCGCAGTGAAATTGAGCCTTCAAAATAATACGTTAAGGCGTTTGAAGGTTGACCAAGCGCCAGTAGAAACGGTTCTTCAGCTAGAATATTATCGTCTTCGCTGACGCTACCATAAAGATAAACTTCACCGATATCCATATCTTCTGTAGTTGCATTCGGAGGAATATTACAGACGAATTCGATAGAGTTTTCACTGATCACACGTCGTGATGTTATGGGGGCTTCATACCAAGTTTCGTTGGTAGACTCGCCATCGCGTGACGAATTTAAATCACCTTTTGTTGCACTGATAGCAAAATGTGTTGGGTTAATGTTCCAACCTTGTTGGTTGGCTGCGTTAATCGTCTTTGATAGACCTTCGTTCGTTATGACGCCAATAACTGCCATTTCAATTTTCCTTTATACAAGTCTCATTCGGATGTGTGTGAGTTAAACTACGGTCACACGTAAAGGGCGTACGCGCGGTACATCATTTGCGGTACCTTCAAGTTCTAGCTTAATGCGTATAGTTTCACCCGAGATATCATTTAATTCGTAGCGTCGCTCGCTAAAACCACCGCCCAGCGACATTTGCTCTACTAATGGCAGTTCCAGCCATTGTGAACCCGTTGAGTAGTACGCTGTCACTTTTGAGTCAAGGCCTGTCGCAGCATCAAATCCAACACGAACATCGACATGCTCGCCTAAGCTGATGTGACGGGTGATATAAATACCTTTTTCTTTTACACCAGCACCCACCATAGTAATCGGTGCCAGAACTTGTGGAGTTTTACCTTTGGTGCCTGATAGCTCCACCTTGACCTTCGCACGACCTGTTACCTTCTCGCCTAGGGTGATTAATGAGCCTTCTTTCAAGCGCACTTCACGATTGCTCGGCAAGGTCATCACGAGGTTAACGTCGGTTTCTGCATCTTGGCGCATGGCGTTAAACTGTGTTTGCACCAGATCTGCTTCATACAAATCAAACTCGCCCAAGTTATAGTTTCTTGTGGTTGAGGTAAACTCAGCTTCATGCAGCGTAAAACGTAGGTCGGTTTTTTGATGCGGCGTCCAAGTCACGGCATTACTTGAGCTTAATAGCACACCAATTTGAAATGGTTGCGCTGTTACCCATGCGTCAGCCCTTTCGTCATAGTCGCCTAATGTGGCCACTTCAACTTCATAGTTCGGATCATCAGACATCAGCACAATACAGTATTCAACACCACGCTCTAACAGCACAGGGTCAAAGGTAATGCGTGTTGCGGTGTTGTTTTGTGTGGTGATCGTATGAGCTTCAACACGTGTGCGACGTAATACAGTTTGTGTCGGAATGCCGTTTTCTGTCGTGCGTATGTCCACAGTTAGTGCGGTTTCACCTACTTTGGTAAACCAGACATCGGCTGCAGCTAGATACAATGTACGATCAAAAGTAAATGTTTGTGCTAATGGGTCGTAGCGCGTAATTTGTGTTAGTGATGTGGTGATCACATCTTGTACTTGAGTAACCTCAGCTTGCCCGTGTCCGGTAAAGGTCGTTGCTGCACTGCTATTTTTGTTACCTTCCACTGTTACATCATAGGTACCCGCGGGCACATTTGATGGAATTTGGAATGAGCCGCGTACAGCCCCGTTGTGATCTGCTATCAATGTGTTAGACATGTCTCATTCTCTCTTTATTAGCCTAAGTTGCCATGGTTTGTGTGGCTGATAACCTCAGCACGGTTTTGTTGGCTAAATGAACCCAGACCCCATGAACAAGGACGTCTAAATACCGCTAGGCGGGAGTCCTTACTTAAATCAATCAGATATTTAGATGACGCTTTTAGCTCACTTTCTCCAGCCTCGCTAGTCCAACATTCAATGATGTCACCTTGACGGCGCACGCGGACTAACATCCCTTCAGGGAATGCAGACCAAGCCGCCCCATTATTGTTACGCACATCGGTATTTTTTGAGCGAGAAATCTCAGTAGCATCGGCTGAGCGATAATCTTTAATAATGGCCCAGCGCAAATCGTTCTCGCCTTTGTCTTGGTTTCGAACAGCACTGAGGGTATGCTCTTTACCGTCAACTTTGATCCGAGCAATAACGATACCCATGCGGTCATTGTCGTTATCAAGACCTGTGAAACGGGCGGTTACATCAAAGTTATCAAATGTATTGGTTGAAAGCAGCATTGCCCAAGAGGTTGAATTAAATCGATATTGAAGATGGCCGTTCGATACAGACCACGCAGAACTTTCATTACCAACTTGCCCATTAGTAGAAGGGTTGCTGCGCTCCCAGTTAAGGATTGCATGCTGTGCGCCTTCAAACAGTGGGCGTGTATCTAATCGTCTGTTGTCGCCAATTAGCAGTGTTTTATCAACCGCTGGGAGGCCGTATTCACCAATAGAATCTGTTACATCTTTGCTCCCAAAGCGAATATTTCTTACCGCTTCACCTGGCTTAAAGCCTTGCAGGTCAAAGCTAACGCGCAGACTACGTAAGTTAGGCAAATCTTCTACACGCATGGTCGTGGATGAGCTCACATTTCGAGAATTAGTGACTGTGGCAACACTACCACTACCAAAACGCTGTCTGAAATCAGAGGCGCGCATACGTTGACGCGACGCAATGACGGTACGACTAATGGAAGTTCTTAGGTTTGTTTGTACTGTCCAATTATCGATCGCCGGAGAAATTGTCAGCTTCGGTGGAATTGGGTCAAATGCCGCATATGGATTGACCTTCATGGCCCCTGTACTGGCATTTTGAGAGACAATTTCTTTTAAAGTATACGGTAAGCAGGCTAGACCCTGTGGTGCATCTTCTTGGCTGATTGACTTGGTATCTATGGTATTGACATCAAATGCCAAGGTGAGCTCTTGGTTCTGTGCATCGACCATTGCGGTTTGTGTAGCGCCACCATCACGGTAGTCATCGCTGATGAATGGGTCAACAAACATACCTTTTGTAGTACGTGGATCGTCCGAGTTCGCAAGGCGTTCAACGCGCTCAACAGCCAACATATCAAACAGTTGTGAAATATGGTTGCGCATTTCGTTTAATTCGGACGCTTTGAGTGCCACCACGCCTGAGTCTTCGATCTGAGGGTTAACTCCCGCAGTCCAATGGTGGCGAATTTCAGCAAGCTGTAGGGCGCCGGCCGGTACTGCTGGGGTAGTCAATGAACGAGTGTCCCCTTTGCCTTTAACGCGTTCTATTTGCCCTGTGCGGTTTAAGATAACCAAGTCTTTTCTCGGTAGTAGCGTTTCATAACTGACTAAGAAGTGGGAATCTTCGACCGCATCTTGCAATGTAAAACCGGCTGCACTGATGTCGTTGGTGGGCACTGTTTTTGTTTTGGTAAATTGGACTTCGATGAAATAGTGCGCATCCATCGTAGGCGCTTGAGTTCCACTTCTAGACCAGTCTATAAAAGATCCAGATATGTCAAAGTGTACGCCTTCACGGTATTGTCGGCCGTCACCATATACGGCGATTATTTTAGTAGGGTTTTCTACAACAAAGTCACGTGTAGCGCTAAATTGGCCTCTTAGCACTCGGAATACTTGCTGTTTGGTGTAATCAACCCTAATAGGCTTATCAGTTGCAACGGGTTGCTCAAAAAGAGATACACCCATAATTCCCTTAGCATCAGGCTTAAATGTATGTCGCTCGGCAGCAACCGGCGCGGTATCAGGGTCAAAGTACTCTTTTATCTCAACGGTTTTATGTTGTTTTATTTCTGTGCCGTCGATATGGGCTTTGCCTTCAGAAACTTGAATAACATAAGAACTATCGTCGGTTTCGGTTATTGTTGCTTTTAGACCATTGACCACATAAGAGCCATTAGCATCTCTGTCATAACGAACAATGGCGCTAGACACTGGCTCTTGTACAATTTCACCTTTTACAACCGTTTTGAGATAACCATCTTCGACAACATGAATTTCATAGTAACGCGTGCCAGCGCTTTGATGGCGAGTGCCCCATTTTAGCGTTTTCTCTTGTGTGTCTGTATCGGTTGAGAGCCAAACACCCACTCCCATCACGCCACTCAAAGGTATGATCACTTCGCCTGCAGGCACCGTGTAAAGTACGCCCTTGTGGTAAAAACGCGCTGAATCTACTTTGCATCGTCCTGTTGCACGATCAATATACATAGAGCCACCACTGGCAAGCTGACCATCCACTAGGATAGTTTCACCCAGCGCTTTAATTTGATCGGTGAGCGTGCCGAATAATTCTTGGTGAGCGGTTGCATCGGTGTTATGTTCTTCAATCGAGCGATGGCCTGTGTATTTAAATTCAAATACTTGTGATGCTTGAATATTGGCAAGCGTGACGTGCATGCGCAGCGTGATAGAGCCATCTTTAAAATAAGTGACGTTATCGCTTGGGTGACCGATCGCCAGCAAAAACTCCGACCCTTCGTCTGGATTTTCACCGAACAGGTAAATCTCTTTGATGTGCTGATCTGTTTCGGTTACCTGTGGAGGTATTGTACAAACAAACTGAATGGTATTTTCAGAAACCACAGTTTGATCTGTGATGTGTGCGTCATACCAAGTGACATTTGTATCAGTTCGCTTTGCACTCAACTCCCCGTCTTGTGCCGAAATACCAAACCGTGTTGGGAAAATCGACCAGCCCTGGTTCGATGATGCCTTTACAGCTTCGGCAAGACCTTTATTGGTCACAATGCCTGTTATAGCCATGGAATAATCCCCTCAATTTTCATTTTGGTGGCGTTTGGGATAGGCCACCTACAAGTCTCAAGACATAAGTCTGTGTTAATACTACCACTGTTGTACAATGTGGCGCTAGCGTAAAGCGAAAAGGAGTGAAAAAAGAATATAGACTGTTACTCTTGCTTCAAACCAATTAGCGAATTTGTCTCAGTGCTACCATGTGTTATCGTCATGGTTTTATGTACGTACCATAGAACCTAACATGTTAATTCTGATGCTTTTTATTCATTCACAATACATGATTCGGCTAGTCTGGCGGCACACTGTGTATGTTACCCGAAAACTCTCGGTCCAATTGTCCGACTATCATGCACATTAAAGGTGAGGGTAAAGAGCTTCTAAGTGTCTGTGCTACTATGCCTTTTGTGCCTACGATGTTGGCATTAAGTGTGACTGTAAGGGTTTGCTCCTGTTCTCTTTCTTTCGTGTAGCCAAGCAAATCTTGATGAACCAAGCCAACCACACTGGTAACAATAGGGCTGACAGTATAGCCATAAAATTGACTGAGTCCGACACCTGCCATGCCAAACAACACGCTTGTTGATGTGGCACCTGGAATTTCTCGGTCTGTGAGCACGTTGACGGCTGTGTTAATTTCTGTACTTACTGAGCAAGTATAGTCTTGTACAATACTCGTCATGGTGGCTAAGTACTCACGCTCCAATAGACCTCTGACATCTAGCATCACTGGAGAGGCGACACTTCCTTCGAGCGTATGATTTGCGCGATAATGCACCCCCAACACCAGTGGTGATTGTACTGTCCCATCGAGGGTTTGATGAGGTAGAATGTTGTATGCGGTGCGTAGTTTTTCATCAACAAAATTGATGAGTAGTGCAAAGTCACTCATCACCGGGTAAACGTATTGACGCAAAAAGAGTCTCAGTGCTTGCAGTGCATTGCCTGTCAACTTATCGTTGTCTTTGGTCAGATCGACTTCCACGCGATAGGTCATTTCATCAGCAGTTTCGCCTGTCGGATCATCTTCCCACCACTCAAACAGTTGTACGTATTCTTTAAGCTCAAGCAAATCGAGCATCAGCTCAACCCCTTTTCTGGAGCCTTTTAGCTGGTGAATGGCCGTTAAAAATGAGCGCACCAGTGCTACATCTAGAGGACTCATGTTCAACGCATCGGTGAGATATTGATACCCGAACTCAGAAATAATTTGACTGTTTCGGTTGCGACTTAGGTCAAGGTCTTCTTGGGTGTATTTTTTGCCTTGAATAACCCACTCAAACCCTTCGGCAGCTGATTGAATTCGGTACTTAAAACCCGGTTCTAACGCATACAAGTCGGAGTTTCGTAAGTCGTTGAATTGGTATACTAAGCCCAGTGTCTCGCATTTGATGGAATCAATTGGAACTGGATGGCCATGAGACAAACCCAAATACTCAAAACGTACAGGTGCAGCACACTTTATTTCATATAGGGCATTTTCTTCGAAATAGCCCTCTTTCATGTTGCGTTGTAACGGTGTAATTTGCTTGATGTATTCGACTGCCTCATCGGCAACGATGTGGCTGATGGGCTCTAGTGATAGTGCTTGTGCGATGAATTGATGTGTACCTGTGCCAAAACTCAATTCAGCGACTTGTCGTTTAATCAGCGGTTCATCCATGTACACACTGGGTTCAATGATGGTGTCGTTTGGGTAACCTGTGATTTGAAATATGTCTGAGGCAGGTTGTTTGGCTAGCACTAAGTAAGTGGCGTACTTATCCCTAATTGCTTCCAAATGTTCTTGAACATTGTTTGTCCGCTCAAAATAGATATGTTCTAGGGCGTCGATCACGTCTTTAAATAGCGGCTTATTTCGCAGCTTTTCCGGTACTAACCCTTGAATATCAATAAAAGAATTTTGCATCTCACTCTCCATATGCACTAACGCTGAGCGGGACCTGAAGTCGCTTCAAAGCTTTTACTTGAGTCATATAGCGACACACGTGGCATGAATTTGAAATACTCACTCCAAGCAATGTTAAGTGGTTGCCATTGCTCCAGTTCTTCATCGCTGATATCGGGGGCTGGGAGCACCTCTATGCGCACGGCCTTGGCGTAAGGGAGATCAGCTAGAATGGCACTTTCTACGTCAAAAGAATCTAGCTTTAGACCTAAGCGGTTTTCAAATTGAGCCAAAGATTGGAGCACATCGATATCAATCGAAGAGGGGAGTTGATTACCTTTTTTAGGGATGATCTGTACTTCTAAGATCACTTCTACAACACGACCACTTACCAATACTGGCGGTGTTACACCCATCGGGCGATTTTCTTCCGGTGCGACCTGTGCTATTACGTTTTCTTTTTCTGCTTCGGTGAGAGGCTGCTCGGTGTCAATAATGTAGGCGATCATTTGCTTTGCTGAATCTAAATCTTTAGCTCGTACATCAATGGCATTTGGGAGCACTTCAGTGATGCGCTTCATATAGTCGTGACGGCCTCTTATCACACGCCCGGTTTCGTGGCGAAGCGGGCCTTTTACCTGTATCTCGCCGACGGTATCTGGAGCTTGATAGCGACTCGCGATCGCCACGTTCTCTAACGTGCCGACTTCTAGGTTAATATTGGTCAACTGCACGCGCTTGTTTTCATGCAGTTGAATATACAGTAGTGACAATTCATATCCGGCCCTGAACTTATCGGTATCTGCTAGGTAGTCATTAATAGCCATTACATCAATGGAACCCACCGTGTTGGTGATACAAACATATTTGCCATTGATCAGATCTATGACATCTTCACTGTGCGGCACGGCTTTATTGTTGAGCTTTAATTCAAAGTGCTCGCTGACATTTTCTTCTGTAAATCTAAATACTTGCGGTTTAGAGGTAGGCAATATGATAGATGTTGTGGCAAGTTGTCCAATGGCAACATCGATTTGTGTCGGTAGTGCATTTTCACTGCTTGGCGGAGAAATCGTATAATCTCCCAATGAGAGTAAATCATATACGCCAGACTCATCTTCGTATTCACCGACTTTGTCGAACTTTTTGATAGTGGTGACACTTGAGGTGTAAATGGATAAACGCAGGCTCACGTTGCTACCACGATATGCAGAGTAGCCAAGAGGCCCCGCGATTGCGCGAGCTGAGCTTTCTAAATGAGTTTCGTGTAGGTATGCCTCTCGTCGATTTGCAAGTGCAGAATATGTGGTAAATGAACCGACTGCAGAGAGTAATTCTAGAATAATTTGCCCGGTACCAAATTTGTAAAAGTCGCGCCAAGCACCATCGGTTTCGGAGTATTTTTCTTCTAATTTGCCGGTGAGATCGTTCAGTATTTGTTCGTAGCTGAACGAGTCAGGCTGGATCAAGTCTTGTGACATGGGGCATTACCTCGTGTTAATCTTTGGTCTGCAGTTTTTTTGTGAAGGTAAAGGTTCTATCACCTAAGCCTTTGATACTATAAAGTAAGTTCACAGAGTAAATATGCTCGTCAGGTATCATCTCCACGTTTAAAGACATGATAACGACGCGTGGTTCAAACTGGGTGATGGCATTATTCAGCCTGTGTTGAATATTAAAAGCAATCTCGTCATCCATTATTTCAAACAATAGATGTTCAATATCCATCCCGTATTCTGGATGGAATACGCGCTCACCGAGACGTGTATTAAATAGGTTATTTAATGCTTGCTGTACGGACTCTTCGTCAGAGACGAGATGTTCAGTAAACATATCACATTGATTAACGTCACTATATAACGCCATTTAAAAACTCCAATATCTAGTCTCATTAGAAGCACATTGTACAATTTATCTGATTGGCGCGTTTATCTAGGCCGTTTTGACTTTACTGGCACCTGACACTATGACGCCAATATTACACCCTGTCACCAAGTCAGTGATCCGAGCATCATTTTTTTTCTCAGCCCTAGTAAACCCTGACGCTGTGACAATAACGCCCTTGTGACCACATGAAGATGAGGTAATATCGCCGAACCGTGCTTTTGGTTTACCCTGTGCAATGACGGTCTTTGCGCCTCGGCGTAAAATTGTCCCTGTCATTGGAATGGGGGTTGGGTGACATACACAAATGCCAACCCACCTGTCACCTAGTCGCGCGTTGTTTAGTGCTGGTAATACCATAATAAACCTCTCGTAGCGGAAAGTTAATAATATTGTACAATAATCACTGAGCGTCTACTCTGGAAATCAACTCAAACTGAATTTCTTGGCCAAATGTAATTAAGCCAAGCTCAAGCTCTGCAAACTCGGCTCTGTCAAAATGGAGTTGATCCCACGGTGTGTCAGTGTTTACCTCTCTTGCCAGCACGCTGAAGCCTGAGTCATCGCTGATGAGTTTCAGCTCTACTCCTTCTATTTCTGACCAAGTTTGAAACGATTGGCCGCTGCTATTATCTTCCAAAGGTACGTAGTTGGTTGGTGTGTTGAAGGTGACTTGATCAACAGCCACACTCATTACGCCGCCAATGCCTCTTTTAACAATACTGATCAGTTGTTCCTCATGGTCATAGCCTAGGCAAAAACCGGCAGCGTATCGATGCAGCGCCGTGCTTTTTAGATGCACGGTTAAACTCCCTCGCCAATCTGGATCGTTAATATCATTATACAAATAGTATCCGCGCCGATAGTAGCTCGAATCACTCAGCACCACTTCGTTTTCGCCGAGCCACTGCCATTCACCACGCAAAGCGCGCCAGCTTTGAGATGAAAAGTCCACTGACGGGATTGGCTCGTTAGGCTGCACCGAGTTGTTAGCGACAAAGCGTTCAATCTCGGTCTCTAGTTTTTGCTGTGCAGGCCCACTAAGCGCTTGCTTTGATTCAATCAATCGCTCTGAGAGTTGAGAGGCATGTCTTGCCTTATTGGTGGCCCAGAGTCCAATGTCTTCATCGTCAATTGAACCGTCTTCAAGTCCTGCTTGGAGTTGCTGAATATTAAAATAATTTTGCTTTATGTCTTGACTGTAGGTGGCCACAGCAGTGAAGCAGTGCTCAAATGGAGAATTAGGCTCCGTGAGCTGGCCTATTTCCATCATTAGTTGCGCTAAATGCTGCATGGCGGTTGACAGCAACTCATTGACTATTTTTGCAAAATCGAGCAGCTCTTGAGCGATATTTTTTAATGAATACAAAGTATTACGAATGTTCGAGAGCTGCGAAGCAATAGCATTACAATCAGACAGTTGGGTAAGTTCGAAAAGCGGCGCCCGTAGTGGCTCGAAATACTCCCCGTTGGCAATTGAAGCAAATAAGCGGCTCATTCCGCCAATCGTTTGATAAAGAAATTCGTCATTGGATACCTCTACCGCGCGTCCATTGGTGCTCATGGCAGTGTAAAATGTGCCCAATTGGCGCATTTGCGACTTCATGTCGTTGCTGATTGTATTAATATCTGCGATGAGCTGCTGTCGTGTGTTGACAATACTGATGTCACAAAGCGTTTGTAAATCTGGATGGGCGTTCAACACTTGTGTGCTTAGCTCATTTAAGCGCTGGCTGATGCCATCAGGTAGCTGATCCGTCATAGTCGTTTCTCAAGTCTCATTTAAAAAGCGTAATTATGCTAACATCGATTTTGCTCGCGTATGAGCAGCTTAATTATATATTGTACAATAGTGAGAAGGGAGGATAAATCCTCATTTCATTAGTTCTCAGTAATTTTTGGTGCCTTCAATGCGATTTGTGTGCCTGCATTGTGTGTTTCTGTTTTGCCTGTTTTGTAGCTAAGATTTTTGCCAACTTTATAGTTTGCATTTTGTGCTATGCGATAATCGAGGTTCTTACCCACGTTCATAAAGAGATCTTTATCTATGACCCAGTCCATCGAGCCTGTTACGTGCCAGCCCCGTTTGGTTTTAGCAAGACTCGATGAGCCGCTGCCACCTTCAAGTAGCATAAATCCGGTATTACTCACATTAGCTGCGTTGACTTCACTGAGCATGTGGACACCCTTGAGAGACAGTGCCTTACCGAATTTATCTTTACCGATAGTGCCCATCGCTGCAGAAACGCTACCTTTACCTGAAAAAATATTGCCAGAACCTTGATAGTGGCCACCACTGATAGTGAGATCGCCGCCCACGGTATTACCTTGTAAAGTAGTGTTTGCACCATCAGCAACGCTAATGTTTTTTCCTACGTTGACACCACTCATTGTTAACGAGGAGGTTTTGGATGCGGTTAATGACTGGCTTAAAGATCCGCCCTCTATGTTCAAGCTGCCTTGGTTGAGTAAAATATCAGTATCTGAGCTGGTTATATTTACCATCGATAGCGCGCTTGAGCACTTGGTTAGGTTTAGGGCATTGGTGTCACCTTGCACTTTACCGCCGTCAATGCGCACAATGCTCTCTGTTATTGTGTACGCTACTTTTTGGCTTTTTACGTCGCTATTGTAACTCAACAAGGAACTGTTGTTGGATAATATGATTGCAGTGTCGCTCCCTGAAGCTTCCAAATTGGCATTGTGTAGCTCTACTTTACAGGCTGTCCCATCGATAATGCTTTGGGTCGCTTTTATCGAAGCATGCTGCACCTGCAACACTCCGTTTTTACCCGATAACACATTACTGGCGCTGCATTGCGTGTTGTGACCGATATACACTTTGCTATCGTCACAGCCTGACATGATGCCACTATCGGCTGATGAGTTAACTTTGATAGTAGAATTGATCGCCGACAACACTGGACCTTGCAGATCTTTAAAGAGCCATTTATCGACTTCTAAATTACTTGAATGCAGTGTAATGGCAACTTGGTTGGCGGACTTGGCAACAGTTGCACCCGCATTTATCTTTGCGCCATGATGTTGGGATAATATATGGCTACAGTTGTTGAACAATATCGCTTGGCTATTGTTCATAGTGAGGTCAGTACCATGGAATTGAAAGCGACAGTGTTTTGAGTTTTTGGCAAAAAATGTCCCCACAGGCAGTACTTTGGCATGAGGTCCCATGGAAAAGCTCATGGTAATGTGCTCACAATCCAATACATTATGCTCTGTGATCCAATCCTTAGTTTGTAACATAGTGACGGCCCCAAAGCGGCATTTAGACATGTTGCCGTTCCAACTAGACAGACCATTTAAACTGATAAAAAAGTGCTCGCTGTCTTTGATGTTTTCTAATGTGCTATCAATGAAAATAAAGCGGATCTTTGCATCAGGACTTTGGTTTTTCATTTTCCCTTGAATAGCGGCAATAGAGCTATTACGCAAAATAATAGTTGCCGGCGTTTCATAATTTAATGATTGTATTGTACAACCATTGAGTTGATAGGTGCCGTCTTTATCTATATTTAAATTACCGGCTTTACCGTGCAAACTGAAAGTTGGGTATTTAAGTGAACGCTCAGTTGCAAATATGGGATCTGAGCTTTGTTGTTCGTTAAATATTCCTGTTGTCAGATGATCAATGGCGTTACCTGTTTCAAGCTGTGTAGGCTTGAGATCGGCTGGGTAGGGATTGTTGTCAATGACACCCGCTTCTACATCCTTACGATGCAGTATTCTGTTGGGATGTGTCATGATTTATCTCCTTTTGGATTGCCTTGACCTATGATTTGATTGATTATGTTTTCAAAACCAATGCCATTTTGTGCCGTTGCGACATCCACTCCGTTGCTTGCTAGCAATGAAATAGCATCCGCACTGTTGATCATCAAAGAAGGTGTATTAAGAAAGATACCGTTTTTAGTTATAGTGAGTTCAACCCCCGCAAAGCTTGCATAAAGCTTTTGGTTTTCTCTATCAAACTCAACTAAGGTGCCATGTGGATCGCTGAGTAAAGTGACACTGCGTTCATTATCGTTAAATGTCTGACTGCCATCTTGCTGACGCGACTCCTTAAATGATAGACCTGGTGCGTGACTGGTAATAGATTTATTGCCATGAGCATCTGCTTCGCCATATCGATGAGGATACTCGCTTTGAAAATCCGTTGGGCGCGTTTGGCGGTTACTGACGCGCCAACGGTATACCGGGTGGTAGATACTCTTTTCTGGAAATTCAACTAATACCGTAGAGTGTAGCTCTGGTACATACATGCTGCTGCCAAACGCATTATTGCCAAGGTGTGCGGGTAATTGAGGATAGCACCAAGGTAAATCATCGATATCGATAAACTTGCTATCCATGAGGCCTTCAATAGAAACTTTGACTCTACCTAACATTCTGGGGTCTTTTACATCAACCACAGTCCCTTCGTATTGGCGTTGAAGGGCATTTCTCGGACGTAGCCAATCAGATTGTTTTATTAGCCCCATTAGCGTATCTCTCCAGCAATATCTTCATGAGTTTCACGGCTAAGCTCAACGGTCGTGACGATGTGATTGTTGGCAAATTTGCGACTTAGTTTACTGATAATATATAAACCTGTGTGGGTCTCGTCAGTGGCAGCATTGGTGCTATCTGGTTCTAAAAAAGAGACAAGATCCAGTACGCGCATCTGTGGGTGTAGTTGATCAGAATACGAAAGCGTTACGGTGACGGTACTAAATAGCGCCAGCGATGTGATGTTTTGTTGGTGTGCATGCCAGTATTTGGGGTGCACATTGTCGTTCAGCCATTGCGGTGTGCCGCGCCTACCATCGATATCTGAGCGTCGCGGAAATAAATTTGATTTGGTGAGCTTTGGCGTAGGCATTTCGAGTAATTCCTCGTATTCACCCAAGTCCCTATCAGTGATGTCTACTCGATTGCCATAACCTAACCAATGGTTGATAAAACCACTATTGGTATTGATTGTATATTCACCGCTATACCAAATGTTTTTGTCGTCTGCATTGTCCTTCACGTTTGGTAAAAACGCCCAATTAGGCTGTGCTTTGCTGACCAAGGTTTTTAAATCTCGAATACGAAAATCTCCGTTGGTACAAGGAGCAAGCATGAGCATAGAGTCTGGTAAGTTAGCATGAAGCCAGATGTCAGAAATAAATTTTTTATCGGTATCATTTGGTTGCAACCAAACTTGTCGGTCTTGTGACTTAGCGAGATTGCTATCTACCTTTTTGAAATGCGTTTTGGCAATCGTGGTAATTGCTTCTATTGCCGATTTTTCTTTTAGCGCCCTTTGGCGATGCTCTGCCAAATAGGACATTGCCGCATAAATTCCGGTAAATTTAATAAGGTAGTGGCTCGCAATGCGCTTTACCATGACGTTAGTGACTTGAAATGACGTCACAACCCCATCACTGTCATCTTCGTTGCGACGAAACATGACATTGAGTCTATTACCTTCGTGAAACAAAGCCCTGACTTTTTTATCACGACAGATCAGCGTTGCGCTGATTGTTGGTAAGGCGGTACCTACGGTCTCTATCATCTCAATTTCTTGGATATCTAGGTTACCTTGAGAATCGGCCAAAGATACACCGCCAATTTCGAGGTTTAACTCGTATTGACCTTCAATTTTCAACATACTTATCAAGTCTCATTAGGTGCTGGAAAACCAACTGTGTGAATTAATTCGTCTGTATGCTAGCTTACTGCGTTGAATAAGGATAGTAATTTATATTGTACAATAGTTGTTGCCAAGGATCACCTGTTTCAGCTTTATTATGTCAGTGAATAATAATTGTGTTTGGTGTCGACCTTGATGTTAACAGGTATAACAGAGAGCGGCTCAACAAGGGCTTTTCTCTGCTGTTTTTTATTATAATCCGATATTAAAAGCGAGGCAGTTTCTGACTATCGCTTGGCCTTTTTTACCGACAGATGGTTGATAATGGCGGATAAATGTTTGCGCTACTTTTTTCAAAAAGTGATTTTGCAAATCATTCTCTGGTAGCCACTTTGCTATGGGTACTATGTTTCCCTGTGCATTATCTTTATAAAGTAAAATAATGGCAGATGAAGCGAGATCATGCTGATCGCACATAAACTCACTCAGATGTTGTTCATGGTTTGTCACAAGCGCTACTTTGTAACGTGTGTTAACAATGTTAGGAGCGCCATTAAACGCGGTTAATATATTGAATAATAGCGCCTCATAGTCTTTTAAAAAGCGCTCCTGAATAAGACCTTTTAAGGCTCGTGTATAAGTCACATTCGTGTGCTGTAAACTAGAGTCAAGCTGTGATTGGCTGTCACGTTTAATGGTCGAGATAGGAAACACGTTGTTGTGGTTGTTAACCTTTAGGGTAGCGTGCTGACCAGCGAGACTTGTAAGCATACTTGATGTATTAAGATAATCTGATTTATACATAGAGATTGTACTCCTTTCTCAGAGTTGTTTTATTTCACCAACTAGAGCGCTACATCTCGGTTTGGCGCACCAGTTGGTAGCAAGTGGAAGCCTATATGAAAAAAAGTTAAAGAATCCATGATTTTTGAACTTTTTTAATTGAAACATAGTGTTGGGCTTTCCATTTACTTATGTTACGTGTATTCTTCGACGCGTACATGGTAAACCTGTTTTCTTTGGTCTTGTGTTTTTTAGAACGAAGAGTGTGAGCAGTTGCTGACCTCTTTGAGACATATAGTATGTCCTCTAGTTCAGATAAATAAGGCTACAGAGATAGATTCAGTTATGTTAATCTACCTATGTTAATTAGAGTTAGCTTAAATGTTATCCTATTTATTGAGCTGAAGGTGTGCTGAGTGTAAGCATTGGAACGCTAGTAGTGGTTTTTATATACTGGAGAGCCTTTTGAAGTACCAATTCACAGGGGATGATTTATGGAGACTCCGAAAGTGGATGCGTTTGACGCAGGCTCAAATGGCTGATCTAGTCGGTATCTCTAAAAATCATTACTGGACCCTAGAAAATTCAATTACTGAGACTGTCGATCATAAGTACGTAGGTATTTGGTTAAAGCAGGCTGGGCTAATTAAGCACAGTTGGTGGCAACCCTTTTTGGAATTAAAAGAGTCAATTGGTGAGCGGCCGATCCGTGCGCGTAAAAAAGACAACACGCTGTGACCGCCTTATTCATAAATAATGTTGTACAAAAACCAAATTAACCCCGCTTTTACCTGTGCTATTGTGGTTCGATATATTAGGCATATGTGTTTTATTTAATTTATTTGACTTGTAACCTTAAGAATATTTTGATGGCTAAGAATATACGTAAACAGCTTAAAATAATTGTTTGTTATGATACTCTTAAAAACGTGTCTGGTGGTAGTGGTGGTGATCAACTTCCAAAGGAAGTTAGGCCTAAGTAGCTGAATACTGGAACTTATCAGCGCTGTAATAATAAAAGGCAGAAAGTAAGTGAGCCGTAATCACTTATATATACTCGTAGTGGTAGTTGTCTCTGCACTTTTTGCAATAGTTGATAGTGCTACGGTATCAAGAAATGTGTTAATTGGTGTCTTATTAATCGTGACAGTGACCAATTGGCGGAATATAAATATTGCACATATATCTTGTATCTTATTAATCATTACACTCATTGAATATCTAGTGTTCTTTATTTTCTTTAAGTATTGGGTCTATTCGTCATTTTTTGGTAATGCGGTAATTTATATGATCCATTCTATGCTCGACTCTATAGTAATATGGGCGTTGTATAATCGTGACAAAATATCTCGCTATGTGTTGAAAAAGCAGGGATATGCACAAGAATTGAGTTATAAAATCTTTACTGACTCATGTTTAGTTGTTGTATTCGCAGGATTTCTAGTTATAGATGTTGCTGCTTTTTCAGAAAATTTACTACGAAATTTGCACGAGTTTGGGGTAAGCAGGCAAATCGCCGAACCATTTTGGAATGTGTATTTTATTTACGATCTTTATCTGCCCATTAAAAATATACTAAACAGTATCACCATTAGCATCATCGTCTTGTCGGTTTATGCCCTGTATGTTAAACCCCGTCAGCTGCGCGCACAGCAACGTTAAACCACTTATTTTGGTTGCAGTAAGTAACATGCTGCAACCAACTTCTCCCTTTACACTTGTATCATTTCAATGGCTTCATCGGCTGTGAGCAACTTCCATGGCGTTAAAGTGCACGACACTTCGGCATACAACGGGTAACCATTTTGTGTCACCTGTTTGCTGAAAGTGGCGGAGACATCTTCCATTAATAAGTTTTTGGCTTCAAACCAACGGCCTATTTTTAAGCTTATCAGCCCCGAGGCTGAGTCCAGCCCAGTAAATTTGTAGTTGTTAGGTGCACTTAAGAATAAGTCAACGCCCGCAATGGACGCAGCAGGCCCTGATGGGTAAACCGTTTTTAAAAGCGCAGCTACCTTTTGTCTTACATCCATACCATCTTTATATGCGACAATGAGAAAGTTGATTGGAATGGAGGGCGATTCACTTGATAGCCAGTGCTTTCGTGTCGATGCAATAGATGTCATCGACATTTGTGAGGGTGCCATGCCAAATAGGCTTAACGCGCTGTGCGCAGTTCTGGAGATTTCATCGGCAGACTCTAAATGTCCCGGTTGTTTGCCCTCCCATTGTGCGGCGCCCGCAACCGTCACTGCTTCGGTGAGGAAGCCTGTGATTGAGTCGTTTGGGGTCACAATATACAGTTTAGCATCTGGTACTTGTCCAGACTCGAGTGCTTCTAAATCTAGTGTATAGTCGCTCATATAACCTCTAATCGAATAAGATACTGTTCATTATCGCAATCCCATAGTCATCGATGCCAAAACTACTTTGAGCTGGTGTTGAACGACTTGCTGGGCGATTTAATTGCACCGACTTACGTGATGCAGACACCGGTTTTACAGTACTACTTGCTGGCAATTTCTTCGCAGTGGCCTGTGTGTTGACCACGTGCGAGAGTGTATCTTTGCGCAGAACTTGGTCGTTAAGTGGCTCTGGTATCGATGTTTTGGTATCTATTTGCAGTGATGATGCAAGGTTGGCAACTTCTGTTTGTTCCCTTTTCTCTTTACTTTGCTCGTGTTTGGCTGCTGTGTGAACGCGTGAGCTATGCGTCGGTATGTGTTGCTGTACCATCATCTGACCGGATGCTGGGGTGGTGGCTGCCTGTGTGTGTGGTTGTGTCATCATCGTCAACGGTATTGCGGCGGCTTTGATTAAACGAGTTGACTGTGATTTTGAACTTTTCGTTGTACCCTGAGGGTCGTTGGAAAAAAGCCCTGAAAATAGGTGACTGCCAAGGTTCACCACCTTAGAGCCAACATCGTACAAAGTGCGCGCGGTATTTCCTTCATCCAGTTGACCAAATGAGATCCCGGACAAAATAGAGCCAGCTGCTGATGCGACTTTCTGACCTGTGCTGGCTTTTTCATTTGCTTGCAGTGCAAAGTTTTCATCTGCACGTTGCCATCCAGCTGCGCCATCTAGTAAAGCTAAACCCGCCGTGAGTGCTTGACCTGCTATTGGAACAAGTTTAGCTCCTCCAAGTACTGCTCGCCCCAACCCTTTCATTGATGGGAGTCGGCTTGAAATAGACTTACTGGTATGCGATAGAGCCTTACTCGCCGTTGATTTACCTTGGGTTGTTTTCCTGCGTCGGCTTTGCGCTTTTACTTCAGATCCAAGACGAGGCTTAGCCTCTCTTCTATGCGCTTTTTTATGGCTAGTATCCGGTGCACCGCTGAGTGCGGCCATTCCGCCTGTCGCTAATGATGCTATGCCTGAAACTGCAGCGCTTGCGCCTCTTGATAATGTAGATATAAAGGAGCGACCAGTGCCGAGACGCTTCACTACCGTAGGTCTCGCTTTATTGCTGCGGCCATTCCGTTTACGATTAGTGCGCTTCTCTCGTTTGCTGGTATGCTTGTCTAGTAAATTGCCTAATAAATTATCCGCTGAGCCATCCTTTGGAAGTATGGTTTTGAACAAGCGTAATGTTTGATTCAGTTCTGACAGCGACTCCTTTTGTTCAGCGAATAACGAAGCGCCCAGATTAAGAAGTCGGCCCGTGATATTGCTTTGTTGACCTTGAATTCGAGTAGAGCGTGGATCCATGTGACTGGCTGCGTTTTTAGCAGTGTCGTGGGCTAATGATGCACCAAACAGGCTGGCGACCTGAGTGATAACTTCATACTTGTTCAGCAAGCCTGTTGTCGTCGCTAATCGAGGTCGTGTGTTGCTGCGCGTTGGTGCTTTGCTGTTACCTGACAATAACCGCAAACTCATCCTCCCATGTAGTGGAGACTGTTTTGTTGTTGGGCGTTTATCTGGATTGGCTACGTGGGTGACATGTGATGGCAAATACTCAGTTGCTAGTTTGGCTAAAGACTGTGTAGGAGCGGCAGCCCAAGTAGTGCGATTGGCTTTCACCTGACGCGCGCGCTTTTGATGTGCTTGCTTACCTTGAGCTGACGTACGTGCTTGGTTTGCTCTTTGTTGGTTCGTATGGGCAATATTCTGGTGAGCAGCTGAAGTTCGCTTGTCACCTTGAATAACTAGCGTGCTGCCTTTATCAATGGTAATTTGGGCATTGTTCAGGTGCAGTGTTTTGGGTGCTGCAACACTTTTTGTAGAGACAGACGCATTAGGGTTAACGTCGCTCGCAGTGATCCCTCCCAACAGCGCGGTGGTTTTAACGCGACCTTGTGGTGGTGCAATCGCTTTTTGACCTTGGGTAGATTTGGCCGTGTTGCCAGGTGGTTGCCTGGTCGCAAAAAGCTCTGTCACTGACCCCATCACACGCTTAGCCAAGCTTTTGTTTTGTGGCTTGGCAATACGTTTATCCAGTTTGGCAGTCTTAGGGTTACCGCCACTAAACAATGCTTTGAGATCGAGTATATTTGGTAGGTCATCAAGACCGAGTGTACCAAGTGCGACACGTAACCATTCATGCTTGTCAATGTTCAAAATCGACTGCTGCTCTGCGCGCCTATTTGAAGCCTCGCGATTAACCTGGGGTTTATGTCGCGGCTTTGTCGCTTGTCTAGTTGCTGTTACTCGTTGCGTTTGCAGCCGTGCAAAGGCCTCATTTACTGTACCTAGAATATTGAGCTTAGCTAGAGCAGGGGGAGCTATTTGCTCTTGTGGGCGTGGTGAGGTTGATTGTTTAATAAGTGTCTGTAATATCGCCTGCTGTGGCTTTGGTGCATCAACTAGCATTTCTTTATAGCTATTGGTCATACGCCCTTGCGTGATGGGCGTAGTGCTTTTTTGTTGCTGATTAAATGCACTAATCAAGGGCGCACAATCGGACAGCAACTGACGAAGAGAGTGAGTCTCTAAACGCTGTCCCTTGAGTAGCGTGTCTATATTTACAGAGGTAAGCGCGCTCGACTTTGTTCCGTTTATTTTGGCAATCGCCTGCAACTGCGTGCTGAGGCTACGTAATGCCGCATTGAGTAGCGCGTGTGTTTCCTCTGCGTGCTGTTGAGTGGGCACGGCGGCTTTTGCTGCACTCACGGGGAGCTGTGAGCGACTTTGTATCTCAGAATTTGGTTGTCGAGTGTTTTTGTTTTGGCTGTGGTGTTTGGGCACTGACGGATCAAAGGTGGATTGTGCGGTGCCTACGTCAATGAGCGCAGCTTTTGTTGAAATCACTGTGCTGCTAGTATTGCCCCGCATCATTGCGGTGTCAGTTGGTGCAAGCATAACAGCCGCTTGTGAAGCGCGTTTTGCAACAGTTGCTGTACTGCTATTTGGTGCGACTTGATTAACGTCAGATGACTGTTTTCCTGCACCTTTTTGACTGGTGAAAAGCGCATCAAAATTAACCAGTTCTGGTAAGTCATCAAGCCCAACTGTGCCCAGTGCAACCTTAAATAACTCTTTTTTGTCGATGTTGAACAAGCTTGCCTTGTCTTTTGTGGTGTCTGAGTTATCTTCTTTGTTGTTCAGATCTGAGCTTCGTCTGGCGCTTTTTAATGCCCGAGATTGTTGAGATTGCTTTTGTTGCTTCTCACTCTGCGCTTTTATATGGCTAGCAAGTTCTGTGAGCGTGCTATCCATATGAGTTAATACATTGAGCTGTGCGTGATCAGCAGCGGCATTTTGTGACAATAAATCTAAGGCCGAGTGGCACTGTGCTCGCTGGCTTTGATCTTTGCTTAATTGTAACTGTGCACTATATTGTCTCGCGATATCCTGAACTAAAATTGGATGATCGCTTTGCTGCTTGGCATTAAAAGCCTTGATCATTGGCCCAAGCATTTTCATTGTGGCGCGCAATGCCTCGATTGACAGATCTTGCCCTTGAAGGAGCTTATCTATATTCAGCGCATGGGGAACATTTTGTAGAGACTGTCCTGTGTTATGTTGAGCCGTTTTTAGTTCATCTAGGTTCAGAGCTTGCAATTGGACAGTAAGGCCCCTGACCACGGCATTGATCAAACCGGTCGCTGTATTTTTGGGGAGTGTAGTTAGAGTTGGGTGTGATTGCCCATTGGAGATAGGAGTATTAGCCTGTCTCGTATTGGGGGAGGGGCTTTTGAAGCGAGCAAAAGCTAACTGCAAGCGTTTTGCCAGCACCGCGAGCTCTTGAGGCTGCGCTTGGCGCGGCTCAAAAATGCGAATACCGCTTGGCTGCGTGCTGTTAATAGTTGTGACGTCACCCAAATTAGGGAGGCTTAGGGCATTTGACTGACGTAATTTGTCAATGTGGCGCACAGCGATGTTAGCCATACAAGTCTCCAAAATGTAATGACTCGGTCTACTGGCCCGAGTCTAAGTATTTACGTAATCGTTGTTGTAGCAGCATTGCCATACCGAAATCGAACTTGGCCAGTTCGGTGGGAGACAATATCTGCTTAATTGCCAAACCGAACTCGACTTCCAGTAGTTGGTTCAGATTTGCGAAAGGGATTGATAAGGGCCGCCTCATCGTCTAGAGAAGCTGAAAAAACAATGCCACATTCAGTATTGGCACAAGTTACCGCCATAGGTTTTAAATCGTGATATAAAAACTTGTCGATGTCCTCTAGTGTGGCCGCGTCATCGCCAATGGCATTGTTAAATAAATTATATGCCAACTTGTAATCAAGAGATGACTGCATTGCAGCGATAGCGACTGGGTCTTCATCGGCATTGCGTCGAGTCAACTCTAAATACTGGCCGACCGTGAGGGGTTTAAATTTAACGTCTGTCATGCCACATAAATCAGCGATAACGGGTAATTTAGGTGCCGCTAGGTCTTCAAATTGCAAATTTTCCCAGCCAAATTGATGTTGCACACTATGTTGACACTGTGGACATTCAACATTCAAATTAAACTCTACGGCATTCATTGTGCTCAAACGACGTAACAAGGCAATGTATAAAAAATCAAAAAATGTGATGTCTTCGCGATCCATTCCTTCTACGCTAATACCATTCAGGATTTTTTCTGTGCTTTTTGCACTAGACATTGTGCCTTGTGCCTGGGAAAACATCTTTACTTCGCCAAATGTATATGGCTTGTAATGTATTTCTGTTCCAACAGGGTAAGCTAAACCACGAGAGGGCAATTGTGCCACTTTTACCATGGTATCAGGTAAGTTGCTTTCTCTGTCTGGTGCTTGTTGTAATTCATTCATCGTATCATTACCTCAGTCTCAGTTTGCCACCATCTATTGGCGACACCTTTTAATCTTCTATTACGATAATCGCGCGTTTGTACTAATTTGTGTCACTACGTGAGCTATTTTTAGGCGGTATATTCGTATCAATAACTCCGCTATCTTGTTGTGCTGTCGCCAAGCTAGCTACATCCATATAGGCAAAGCAAAAATATTGCTACTTAGTTGCTCTAAATAGCAATTTTTGATGCAGTCAGTGTCAGATTTACGCCTTCAAATTGAATATGTAGTAAGGTAAATTGGTATTAAATACTGGTTCTATACTCTACAGCTGGATAGATCCCTTGAATAAGAAAGCCTAACTTAGCAAGTGTTATCGCTTCTTTTTGGGCGATTTCTTTACTCATCATCCAGATAACTTCGCTTCGAGCACCGTTATTGCGACTCTTAAATACCAAGCCGTGATATGCGTATTCATTGGTCGTTTTAAAACGGCCGTGTGGGGTGTCGATCATAAAGCGATATTTACTCATGAGGATCTCCATAACAGGTTGTACACCATCGGTGGGTGCGTCTAATTTAATCAACGTGTGATCAGAGTGTGTGTTTGGCTCTGAACCGTCACTTTTTTGTTTGGCTTAAAATACCCAGTACCTTGAAACTTATAGTATTTTCATGGCTGCCGCTTTCACTTGTGCCTGAAAAATTTAAGTCGCCATCGGGTATTACCATGTAAACTGTCTCTTTGGTTGGCTTTCTTTGTGCGTCTAACATTCTTACTTGTAGATAACGAACACATTCATGGGCGGTGCGCACAAATTTACCCTCACCAAAAATATCTTTGTTTACCCAGTCGCTTATCCAGTGCTTTATCGAATGCTCGCTATCATCAATAAAGCTGATATCTACAGTGGTCTCACTGGTGCTTTGTGGCACACTGTAAGATGAAAGATAAGCTTCAAAGGTAAAGCTTTGTGTTGTTGCTAAATTTTCGTTGACTGTTGTAGCTGGGAACCAATTCGTGAACTGCCCCGGCCCAGAGTTACTGCGGTCTATGAGCCTGCAGTCCCATAAGTAGTCTTTAGCCCAATCAACATTACGTACTGATTCCATCGAAAAATCAGCCATAGACCAGTCTCCGTATTTACACAACGATTACGTTGTGTATTGTACAATATATTAAAGCAAGTTTTATATTGTACAAAGTTAAAAAAAGGGGGCGCACTCGCCACCCTTTTTGTTGCCACACGAATATTACTTTATGGTTGCTTACTGTACAGAAGCACCAGCGCCCATTTTGAAGTAGTCGTATGATAAAGTTAGGCTCGGGCGCATGATATCTGACGTATCACCACCTAGTTCACCGCCCCAGTCCACGCTTTCTAAATAACAACCAAATAGCTTGTAGGTCCAGATTGGCTCGTCCTGATTATTTAGACGCGTTAGTAGCATATCACATTGATATTCCGCACGTTTCTTTTGTTTACCTATGCCTGTTTCCCACAATGCTTCACGCCAGTTGTGAAGCATATTGTGGATAGTGTTATCGACAGTTTCAGCAAACGTGAGATTGATTGTGTGATCATCATCCACAATACCTGCTTGCTTGATATGGTGACCTCGGATTTGAATATCAATGCTCTGCACGGCGCTTGTTGGCAGTGAGCTTGATAAACATCGTACGTTTAAGTCGTTACGATCGAATGCAACTGCCGGAGGGGGCGTGAACCAAACATCCCACTTATACAGAACAGCAAAGTCGTCTAAGTTACGGATCTGTTCAATTTGTAAACCAGCCATATTGGCCTCCTTTATTGGTGCAGGGTATGTACCCTACAAAAGTATCAAATGAACTGGCGCTTATGCAGCCAGTAACTGTTCTGCTAGGCTAAAATCTAAACCGGTTGGTAGTACTGCTGTGGTGAATGGAATATATTCAATACTGCGGGTCGGTTTAACAAATAGCCATAAGTTCATGCGGCCAGCATCAATGTCTTCTGGTGTGTTGTTTGAGTCGTCACAAACGACTTTAAAGTCATATACGCCTCGACGTGCCTTGATGCCATTCATGTATGACGTAACCATGGCACTTGCGATAGCACGTGATGACTCGTCGTTTAATTCAAACAAGAAGTTTTCTAGTGCATCGCGTACCGCCGGTTCTATGGTGATTAACATCATACGAACGTTGATTCTATCGAGTGCACTTGGCATTGAGCTCAGGGTTTTTTGACCCCAGATCAAGATGCCTTTACCTGCTGCAAAGCGCAGCGGATTAATACCAGCGGCGTATAGGCGATCCATTTCGCCTTTATCGTAGCGACGGCGTACATCGAGTACTTTGATCACACCACGGTTAAGGCCAGCTGCTGGGTACCAAGCTTCTTGGTTCATTGCAGTGCGTGATACCGCAAGTGCCGCATAAGCTTCAGGTGAAACAAAGACAGCACGATTGTTGAACTTGTCGAATATCTTAACGTGTGAGCTGTAAATTGCGCCAAATGAGCTGTTTGCATTTAATACAAGGTTACGATAATCAACCACTTCATTCAGGTAGTTGCTGCTTGCTTCAGCGCTGTAAGGCGTTGACAGAAAAGCGAAACAGTCCATACGTTTTTCACATAATGCAAGTAATGCTTTTTGATAACTTGGTACCGCATAGCCGCCATCCATAAACAGCTTGATTGGGTAAGTATCAGAGTTTTCAAACTCTTTTAGCGCTTGCATCATGTGGCCCGCCATGACTGCGCCACCTAAATCACCACCTGCAAAACCAATCGCGTTAAGCACGTGATCAGCCGGCTCTCCTACATAACTTGGGTTTGCGAAACCACGAATGTAGTTAGATTGCTCAAGTACGTTATCCAAAAAGATATTCTTGTTGAATCCATCTACCGCATCTTCACGTAACGCACAGGTAAATGATTCAACTGGGTTGGCGCTATCATCTAGATAGACTTCTAGTACGAATGTATTTGGCGTGGTGGCCACTGGTGAGAATAATGACATCACAATGTCACCTTGACCAGCATCGGTAAACGTTACGTACTCTTCGTCAGCTAATGCTTGTGCAGAGGTTGCCAATCGGATCTTGCCGCTCTCTTCACTTTTGACATAGTAACCGCGATCGCCAGAGATGCCGGTTGGTAGTCTGTCATCTTCCGCTTGCTTTATCACGGCTAAACGCACCACTGAGCCCGTAGACCAAGCCTGCGTAACTGCTAGGCTGCTATCAAGTACTTCAGCATCAGCTTCATCAGTAACTGTATTAAACGCAACTTTTTCTGCTGTACGATAGTTGTGTACTTTTACTGACAGGCGGTTACCCCAAGTGCCTTGATCTGCCGCTGTCAGGATGAATGCTTGTGGTGAAGCTGCTTTGATATCTAAGAAATCTTCGAAGCCATCTGCAATTGGCTTAGACTCTGTTTCAGAACCCATTTCGCCAATCGCGGTTGCTGCGAACTTTGCACCATCACCAAGTACACGACGAATGTACAATTTGTCTGCGCCACCAAGATAAGTCAGTGCAGAGTAGTGTGCGTTGTCAGCACCAATTTTAACCTTACCATCAACCGTGTAACGGTTTAAAAAAGTGTTTTCACTGGTACATAGTTGCGGTTCTAGAGAACCTCTTTCAGCTTGTGGTAATAAGATTGCGGCGTACATGCCGGCTTCTGAACCTACACGCTGAGATAAATTTAATTCTTTAAGAATGACTTGTGCAGATGACATTATGCGTCTCCTTTACTAATTCAATGAAGCTTGCGTATTCAAACGCTTAGCTTACTCGAACGCCTTTTGGCAATGCGCCTAAAGCTTTAGGGTTGATGTTATTGATACGTCCGCGTGGTGGTAGTGTCGTTGCATCACCGTCGTATGAAATAACGACAGGGTGGTTTAGCGTCGAAACTAACGTTGCAAGCTCCGTTGCTGCACTGTCGGTTTTAGATTTACGTGAAGCCATGTTTGCTCCTAATGTGACATTAAAATTAGTCCCAAGTTACCGGTGTAATCTTGGTTTAGGTGTCTCAATGCCTGAATAACAGGCGCTCATCTCACAGCTCATCGTCTCATAGGGTGTAACTTCAGGATAACGAGGAAGTTACGACTTTATTGTACAACAGTGATGGAAGGTTCGTCATCACTGGATTAAAATAATTCGCTAATTTAATCGTTTGCAGGCTGTGCTTTAGACTCGCAAAGAAGGTGGAGATTTACCCCCCCAGAAGCGAAAATATTGGTGATTAACGCCAGAGTTTCATTCTTTGATACAATGAACGGCCCCCTCACAATAACTTCTGCACCAATGGATTTGGTTGCACTGTCACCAAGGTCGACAGTAAAGTCTTGTAGGGCTTTCCAAGTAAGTTTGTATTCAATTTGTCCGATATCGGGAATATCAACACTAACTGCACTGATTTCACGCAAGCCCCCTGCCACGCTGTAGAGCATTTCAAAGCGTTCTAATTCTTCCATGGAAGAGGTGATATACATAAACTTAAAAGTCATGTCACCGAATAGCACGGGGTATTTGTCCAGAGCGGTTTGGCACTGATGCGGATTGAGTGGATTTTCAGAGCGATATTTTTTTGCCAGTAATGTGTGACCACTTCGCCCAGCATATATGTCATTATTGTTGATGGTGGAGCGGTTAAATAGCAGTAGTGGCAGCGCGGTTGGGTCTATCACTTGTTTTTTTTGATTCGCTGTGCGAAAGGCGCGCAAACCATCTTGATAGTCAAGTGATGGCGTGAATATCGCGTTGACATTAGGAAGGTAGTTACCTATTTCTTTGAGTAGATAATAGGTTACCAACGAAGGGGTTGCGACGACACGTGTTTGCGGATCAGTCATGAAGTTCCTCCGCCTCAATAGGCAATAACGCGAGCTTGTTCATCAAGCATTGTGTCACTCCCAGTGTGAGGGATTGTTTGACTTTGTAGGAAAATATTTTCCCATCACTACGCTCAAAAGTGAGCTTGTCTCCTGGTTTGATATCTGCTTGCGCGTACACCTCGACTTTTTTAGCACTACCTAAAGCATGTGTGCCCTCAAGTACCCAGCCTCGAGAGGGAGGAATTATTTTTGCGCGAAATTCCTTGATTTCAAAGGGCGAATTGGGTCTTGTTGACATGGGCCCTGTATGGCCACCATAAACACTGGCGATGGCAGACTGGGGGTTAAGCGTCTGAGGTTGCGATGACGCAACTGATACTTGGCGAGATACCTTGACCTCCACACCAAACATATTGATCAAGGTGGGGAACATGGAGGCACTCCACCGACTGATGGCAGATTCAATATTAGGATATAGCATTTACAAGTCTCTTTGCAGTTATCAAACCATATTATTGTACAATAACTGTCATTTTAGGTGAATGGATTACCAACATATAGATGAAATGTGTAACCGTGCCCAGTGTAACCTCTATTTGGTACTATCGGGCGAACAGAAAAGGAGTCCTTGCCCTCGTAGCCACGACCAGGTCGGTAAACAAGTTTATCATACATAGGAAACCAAGGTGCGACTTCGAGGACACCAAATTCCGGAAAGCGCAGTATTTCAAAACTGCAACGATACCTTTGAGAAAAGTCTTTCTCTAATTCTTTTTGGTCAATAAAATGCAGATCATAATATTCACGCTGATAGTCATAGCTCCAATAATCGATGGTGCGGTGTAAGACATCGCTACTGGTAAAGCGGGGATCTTTGGTGTGATCAAAAAAACTAAACCAGGTTTCTTGATTTCTTGCGATATGTGTTTGTTTTGGGCCATGTAAACGCACATAGGCCGGTCTTTTATTGGGCTCTACATTGGCATATGCTGTGATCATACTTTTCCCTTTTGTGTAATGTTGGCGCATGGGCTGTGCTCAGTGACAGTAGCCATACGCCGATCTTGGTTGGGTGTGCCTGTTACAGGCTACCCCATACAATATAATTGTATTGTGTATCCGACGGTGAATAGGCGCGCCACATCCAAGAGCCGTCTTTAGGGTGGCGATAAAGGATAGGCTCTACGACCATGTTCCTGACAGCATCAAGCATTGCTGCACGGGGAGAATACGCACCTTGCGCAGTTCCGGCTTGCACTTTTGCAATGAGCTCTTCTCGGTAATCTGTGCGTAAATCCCGTAACCATTGCATCAGATCAATAGCGACAATACCAGCTTTGTAACGGCGGTAATCATCACTGCGGTAATTAAGTGGTAAATTGAGCTCTACTCGATCATGGAATGGTTTTGTCTGTAAAGCAGAATGATCGATGCTATCGAGTATAGATGTCATATCCACCGCGAAGTTAGCACCGAGTTGCCTTTGTGTTGAGTGTGTTTGATGATAAAAATCAATTACCTCTGGCAAGTTTTGAGTCATGAAACGATATTTTCGTTGGTGGTTGGCTACCTGCTCTTTGTTCATCCGATAGTGCATATATGCACGGGGATCAGAGGCAAGGTATTGTTCAAATGCAGCGCCTATAGCCATGACGAGGTTAGGGTATTCCACATATTGTGCGATGATTGGGCTTGCAGCGTCGAGCGGAGACTGTAACTGGTTATAGGCAGACTCCAATTGCGCTGTGTTGACACCCAACTGGGTGAGGGTGTTCATCAGCTTAGCTGCACCGAGCATTTGTTGGTCGTATATGCGCTCAACGTCCACTTCATTGAGCTCGCTTTGTCTAAGTAGAGCTAACCTCTCGGCTAATCCTTGACGTGACTGCGCCATTAGTGTGTGAATGGTAGAAGCGGAAAGACCTGCCTGTGCAAGTGCATGTTGTGCGACGTTGTCAATGTGATTAGCCTGGATCAAGGCATTTAACAAGGTACTTTCACTTAGTAGGTCTTGACGATAATGTTGTCGCACACTAGGTGGGAGCACCATGGCCTGAGCTAAGCGGTTTAACAAGTGGCCTCGCGTCTTAAGTGACTGCTTAAAGCTTTTATCTGTGAGCCAGCTCCCTTCTAAGATCTCGATAATTTCTTTGTGCAGCTTGGTACTGATTGTGGGCGCTGTTTGTTTCATTTGCCAGTGATCGATAGCAACTGCTGTGAGTTCAGCCGTGTACTGCATTAAGCTCTGTATGTAGCTATCTGGTGACAGTCGAGTGTAATCTAACTTGTCTGCATGCGCGTATAGAGAGTCCCGTAATATGGTATTAATTTTGAGTGCATAATGGCTGACGGTACTTGCTTTTAGCCTGTCCATTTCCTGGATCTTGATTGGTATTGGCGCGCAAAACGTACGCTTACCTAAATCAACTGTGCCGTATAGGTCAAAACCCTTTGCATGACGCATGGCTACAAATACGCTGTCAGGCATGCTTTGTTTTAATAATTTATAAGGTGATTGTACTACCTTACCTAACGGCACATCACTTGGGGTAACGAGCTGATAAGTGAGCTCGGTTGAGCGCATCATGCTGTGTGCTTTCGCCAAGCTAATAGACTGCTTAGTAGTATGAACGTCGGTGACGCGTAATGTTAGCAAGCGCGTAACGTTGTAGCTCAAAGTGGTGACTTTTAGATTCACTAATGCGGGGATGTTTGTTGAGGTCTTTAGCGCCTCGAGCTTTTCCCATTGTATTGTCCTTGTGAGCGGGTTGGTCAGTGTTTCTTTAATGACGACATGCCTAACCGCCGGTTGGTCGCCACTATGCTTGATAGAGCGCGTTGTTCCCGTGCCGATTGTTTGCCATGCACGCGTCGTTGTATCGTGAGCACATATGATGTCGCTACAACGTGAAGCCCGATATGCCGTGGTGAAGCTGTGCGTGCTCAGTGGCGTGGCTAGTTTGTAGAGAAGGCGAGTGGTACTATTAGATAAGTGCGTATTGATCCATTTATCTACCGTCAGTTTACCTATCCCCTGACTAGTTTGGCGCCAAGCAATGTTATCGCTGTTATAGGCTTGAGCATGAGTGCTAGCGCGTAGCCAACTTGGGGCACCAATAAGCAGTCTCGTATTCGTTACCGCTTGGCTAAATAGGCGTTCTGTGTGTTCATGCCCTAATCGATTTTGTACATAACGCATGTTTAGTCGGCTGTAACCGAACGAGAATTGCTCTGCACTGCGACGTATTGTTCGGCTGACTGTTTTTTTCGCCTGCGATAGCTGCTTGAAATCATTCACGAATAATTGCAGATCTGCAGAAAATGGTGCGTAATTACGCTCATAATTGAGACGTACACCTCCAGCACTTCGCTTGTCACGGACGACATGCTGCGTGTGTTCTAATCCAAGGGCGTATAATCCGGCATCTTTTTGAGTGCTTAGCACCGCGGTATCTTGCTTTGGCAGTTCTTGAATATACTGTTGTTGTGACAAGTGCAGGCCAGGGGAAAACGGCCCAAAATCTTGAAGGAAATCGGGTAATCCATGAGGAAATATATAACGCGGTTTAGGCATCCAGTACTGAGGCTTTTGAGAAAGTAGCACACGCTTGCCAGCTTCGCGATAAATAGCCACACGTTGCAATAGGCGCGTGGTTTTATTAATTAAGGGCCTAAAATTAAGCATATTGAAGCGTTTTGACCACGGCTGATATAGTAGATAAGCAGCAACTTCTAGTTGATTGTGTTGGCAATAACCCGACTCCACCTGCCATTTAATCGTTGCCGGCAGGTGCACTTTGGTTCCAGCTTGCTTAAGTAGGTGTGCTTTTTTGAAGACATAATGATTTCTTACCCAAGTGCCTGGTATAAACTTCAGCTGCATATGTTGATTCAACGAATCAACATACATGCGGCCTGACATTTCAATTGCGCCGGACGCGTGCTTCGACAAGGCTTTATTTTGTATCAGCAAAGTGTTTGGTAAATGCTTGCCTAGTATCGATTTGATCGGATGTATTTTAAATGATTCTTGCAAAGAAAAATTGATCAGCTTGAGCGCATCTGCTTGCATCCCTGCGGTGATAGAAAAAACTGCTTTTGGTAAAGTGATCAGCGGTTGAATAACCTCATATATTGCATTGACTAATTTAATTTCTTGCGTCGATGTTATGCTGTTGGTTTGCTTAACAGCAAGCTGTTGCTGCCAGTTCTTAATTACTTCTACTGCGTGGAGCAAATGAGTGGGTCGGTGTGTTTGGCCATTGGCACGGATCAAGTAATGGGCGTAGTTGAGTACGCTTGCTTCAACCATCTTGACAATGAGCTTGGCGCTAGATTGATGTAAAAATTGTGTCTGTTGGCCCGTGTGTGACAACGCGGCGAGCGCTTTGTTATACACGACACTTAGGTATTGCTGTGCTTGATATAAACGTTCATACTTCACCGCATCAGAGCACAAAACAGCCATATTTTTGTTAATTTTAGATTGTATGGCAGAAAGTGTTTCTGATTCCAAAGAGGCGTATTTTGAATACCGGCCTAGGCCTTGTACAAATTTATTTAAAGTTGTGACTGTGACGATGAGCAGTTCAAGCGCATTATTACTATTGAGACTTTTAAAAGCCACATTGACCTCTTGAGCTAGGGTTTTATCTATGGCTGTGTATATTTTATCACTGAGTCTGTGTACTTCGCTTAACCAGCGAGACGGAGCCGCGTTGAGCATATTTATGGATAAGTTTTGCCACGGCGTCGCGTTAACTTGATTATTTAGCTTAAATTGAAAGCTCGGTGACTGAATATAGTATCCGTCGTTAATTGCTACGTCACGGTAGATAATGCGTGCAGTGAACTGCTGTTCTATCCATTGTTTAAAGACCCCGCGTACTATTTTTGCGCTGGTCTGTATACTGGAAATACCCGTTTTCTTTACGAGTGGTATATGCTGTTGAGCAAAGGTTGGTTGCTGATTGTCAGCAGCCTCTAAGCGTGAACACCAAAATCGTATGCTCTCATTCGCTGTGCTTCTAATGTTTAGAGGCCTTGCATTGTCAGCGGCGCGTACGCCCAATATTTTACCTGTGATCAGCCAAGGTAGCTGAGATCTACCTGTGAAGCCGCTAGATTGATAGGCATGCCCCTGTTGGTTATTTAAAAAGTTCACCGAAAACAGGGTAATATTGTGCTCTCTTTGCGGTGTACTTTGAATGAGCTCTCCAAGTGTGAGACCAAGTTTGGAGAAGCGGTAGTTCATCATATCGCTTATGGCATGTGAATAGGTAGGTGACTCAGCCGTTAGTACGGACACGGGAATATGTTTGATTTGTTTTGCCATCCAATACGATGCTTGTTCATGCACCCGTGATTGCCAGCTCTTTGCTGTACTAGACAAGCTTTGCAGTGCACGAAGTGTCGTGCGGTATTGAGTCACGTTATACTGTATTTCAGATAGGATATTTTCGCCGCCACTAAACGCACTGTCAGGCGACATGGTAATATTATTAGTCCACAAAGGGCCGCTAGCAATAGACTTAGCAATTACGTTGATCGGTTTACCGGTTGTAGCCTTTTTTAAATAGCGCGGCGCATTGACCTGAATTTTAGAGACGACGGTCGTCGTGTAGCCAATATTGTGTCTATCTGAACTTACTCTGGTGTAGCGATAAAGTTGATAAACAGGTGCGCCAAGAGATTGCCTGAACTGATCTTGCATCTGCGTAAAGGTCAACTTTTGATAATCGGCCGTTTGTTTGAGCAAAATACGCAACGCTATGGTTTGAATGGCATGTTGCGTATTATAAACGGCAGAGCCGATATCATCAGAGTAGGCATTACTGACACCGGTAGTAAAAATGGCTTTGGCGAGCGTTGCTAATGATGATTGTGGTTCAACGGCAAACTCTGCTTTTTGCGGCTGATTTTCATTTAAGAATGACGCAATAAAATATTTGATCACATCGGCGACTTGAGCACTTTGTTGCGAGGCTGTTTGTTTAAGCAGTTGAGCGACAAACTTGTTGAGTTTATCCGCAACAGCGTGGGTGTCCGAGGTGTGAGAAGGTGACAGCACACCTTTGATAAATTGGATCCTGCTGCCACTTTCTTTTCCTATCCAATTTGACAACACATCGTAAATTGCGCGACCAAGTAAATACTGCTGACCGCTCAAATGATAATTGATGATTGCGGGTGTTGAGGTATCCTGTCCATTCGCTTTATCGTAGTTAATATTACCCACTAAAGTTTGGGGTTGTGCCGTGTTGGCTTGCGAAGTTCCCGCTTCTAACTGTTTAGTGTGTGCGGCTGTGGAGGGCACGTCTGGCGCTTCACTTTTAGACATACTCACTAAGTGTGCATTCATAGCATCAGCAAGTGGACCAGAATGTGCACCGGTCGCTGAGTACTCCATTTTATAGCCAGATGGGTGCAGTGCTAACCAACTAATTGCATACTGAATTGCCTCATATAAACGCTGGATGCGAGTACTCGACTCCATGATAAAGCTGAGAGTTTGTGCAACGTTTACGCGTTGGTTTGGTTGGCTTAGTAACGCGATTAATTGGTCATTACTGGCTGATTTTAATCCACCAATAATACTGAAGTTCATCATCTCAGGTTTTGAGGCATGATAGCTTTGTATTGGGTAGCTCGTCATAAAATTAGTGCCTAAATTGCTCTGACAGAGCAATCTTAATTTTACTGAGCCACACAAGCGCAGGCTTTGTTGCTTTGTTCTATGTGCGGTTAAATCTGTACCTAAGGACGCACTTAACTGCTTTAGCTCAAGTGTATTGATATTGTCCGCGCTTAATGTACGCTGCCCCTCTACAGGTTGGGCTTTCCAGCTATCAACAGCATGCTGAATAGCCCAAATACTTCGCCTAAAGCGCCTTGCCTCAGCAGGTTGTCTAAAAGGTAACTTCGCTGCCCAAGAATAAATTTGGCTAGCTACTAGGTAGTGCTTAAGTTGACGTGTGGATCCGGTGAGCACCTCATCCACTGTGAGTGCACTTTGTGATGTTGCGCGCCGAGACTCGGTTTGCCCAACTCCTTTGGTACTTTGCAATGTGAGGGAAGTTAGTGTGTCATAGGCGACGGTGGCATTAACCTTAGTGTTGGCTTGATACAGCTCATTATCATAACCTAGCACGCCACTGTGGTTGTACATACTGATACCGTCAACCTCTTGGGTGCCAAAAAGCGGTAACTTTACGCGTACAGGCTGCATGCCGTTGCTAACTCTTGGGCTGATCCCTTCATGCCATGAGAACGCTCTTGTTTGTGGCGAGCCACTCGCTTGTGAAGGGTAGCCCACTCCTTGCGTTTTATCACTTGCCAACGAAATAGGGTTGCTAAATACAGACCAAGTATAACGCTTGCCAATTTTTTTAGAGGCAAATCGTCGCAGTCCTAAGTAACGCTGAATACCGCCCAGTGCCAGTCGATAGTGCCAATCTTTAGTGTAGGTTGAACTGACGTTGAACGAAGAACGCATATGAGGACTAAATACGCGTTGCTGTGACGTGGCATTGGTACTAACAAAGCCAGAGGCACTAAGAACGTTTTCGTGTAATTGCCTCGACCCTTCACTCATCATGTCTATTTTAGGACCATGGTGGGCATTCGTAGAGTAGAGACGACCTCGGTTAACGTCGTTAACGCGACTGAGCCAAGTTTGTAAATGAAACTTGGCTGTTGCCCATTGCTTTTGTGTGGGGCTTATTTTATATCGCGCATACCCGTGCTGAGAGTTCGCTGATGTGCGCCGTAAAATATAATGTGCGTTTTGCCATCGCACTGTTAGTTGTTCCGCCAAAGTATAAGCGTGTGTATGAGTACCCATACTCCTACTCTGGCCATCGTTAGCATATGTTTTGTGTGCGCAGGTATGAGCACTCACACATTGAGAGTTTGATGTTAAGTCTATTGAATCTTGGCTTGATGACAGTGATGGTACAAATTTTTGAGATCTTGCTCTGTGTAGATCCCAAAAACCAACGCTAAGTAGCGCGTGTTGGGTACTATTAAGTTGAAACCCTTGTATGAGTGGTGTCGTATTGGTATCGGTTGTAGTAGCAAAAACACGAAATTGAACGCCTTTGAGTTGCGCACCAGAGGGCGTAGTTGGTAAATTTGCTGACCAATCACTGTACTGAATATGGGCATATTCTTCGTTGGAGTAGCTTACTCGAAATTCAAAAGTGACTGATGTGTTGCTTGGAGTTGTACCGCTTAGAAGTACCTCAGCGCCTTCAACTAAGGTTAGTGCAGATAAAGGATAAATTTCTGACACATACTTACCAACATAATAGCCTTCGGTATAGACTGGATTTTTAAGCGTTAATAACCCTCGTGCTGGCAACCACTGCATTCCCGTGAACTCACCTTGGGATAAATCAACATAGCGTTCAGAGGATGCGAATGGCTCGTATACTTTGATGCTAACACGGTGGTGAAGCCCTGAGTGTTTGCTGAATTTGTGGCTGATAGCCAGTTGCTGTTCGGTGATCCATGCGGCGCTTGTTAGCCTGCGTGACCCCGCTTCGTCTATAACAAGTTCTCCGCCATCGGCGAGCACGAGCAGTGGGTCGCCATCGCCACGTAACGAAAAATATTCGCTGGTATAAAACTCATCCTCTTGGCAGTGTCGCTGAGCGCTTAAGTTAAAATAGTCAGCTTTCTCTTGCAAGTTAACGAGCAGCTCAGGTTGATTGTTGGGTAGTGCTCCGGCTTCCTTTTCAATATGTTGTACAATTGAGGTCACTTCTTCATTACCAGGCTCTTGAATATCAAGGAGTGAAACAATATAGTCACCGTGGTGACGTCGATGCCAAGCCGTTTTGGTAGTGATGATTGGATCGGTACATATATTGACTGAGCCATAGGCGGGTAAAGGTGTAATGTCAGCATCAATCAAATCCAATACCAGGGCATCACCAGAATGCACTTCAGTAAATACCAGCAAGGAAGTGTGCCCACCAACATGCTGCACGCTGGTAGGCAAAGGTACATTTTGTACTTCCAGTCCTTCGAAAGAAACAAAGTATAATGTGGTCGCACTGACCGCTGCGACCGACTGTGCTTGAGGTAACCACACTAAATGGCGAATACCGGGTAACCCGGGTACGCTGCGATAGGGAACTAGCTCGAGTAGCCCTTCTTCTCGCGATAAAACCTGTTGAATTTCTATATGGAACATATCTGGACCAACTAGCCAAATAAGACCATCTGCCCAAATGATGTCGGTTATATTGTCGTGTAAGTTTACTGTTTGCAGGTGGATAAGGTTCGGGCTGAAAATATGCAGTTTGCCGTCTGCACTGAGTACTAATACGCGCTCGCTCCCAGCGATAACACCGCTAACCACGCGAGTTGGTGAGGCTACTTCGGCAACATACACCATATCATGGTTGATTGGCGTGACGGCAACGACGTAATTCTCATTAAAGTTTGCCAGATACAATAACCCTTTATTATCGGGTATAACGCTGGGTACTCTTTGTTCCGACTTAACACTGAACCATTCTCTTTTGTCCGCTAGCGCATTGATAAATGCACGGTATTTCGCATTTTTTATGGTATTTATTACACTCACGAGGCACCCTCATACTAGTCTCATTTGGCATCGCCTTAATATAAGGATTGTACCGCGATTGTTGAAATGAAGCAGTAGTGAGATTGAAATATTGTACAATAAATTAATGGGGACGGTGAGTTAGCCGTTTGAAAAGGAAGAAGGGCTGTTTCTCAGGCGATCCAAACCTAAGTTATTATATAAATATACGCAAACTCTGCGAGAAACAGCAAAAAGAAGGGCATTGCACCCTTCAAACAAGTGCTCGATTATTTTTTAATTTCAGACTCGGGAATACCAGACTTAATTAGGTGGAGCATAATAAGGTTGGTATTAAATGGCCCTGTTGGCTGAATAGCAATATACCTTCGATACAGCTTCTCTTGCGTTTCAGGGTCTTTTTCACCATACACGTGCACATTTACAGGTAACCCAGATGAAATGACGTCAGCTGAGGTGTAAGCAACCATATCTAGCTCGTGCTTAAACCTAAAGCGTGGCGTGTTCAGCTTTGAAGGGAACAGGATTGCATAGCGAGAGCCTGCTTTTTCAATGCTTGCAACGCCAATATCGCGCATTTCAATCCGCGCCTGTTGTTGACGTAGATTAATAATGGCGTTCATATCACGGTCGTTACGCCACGCATCGTATTGTTTACCAGGTGCATTAACGTCTTTTTCTCGCACCACAAAGCGTTTTAGTGCGATGGCACCTTGCTTGGTCGCATCTGGAGAGGGCGTAATAGAGCTTTGCGGGCCAGACGATGTTGATCCCAAAGTTTGTGTATATGGAATGCCATTTTCTTGTGCATATTTCTCATAAGCAGCTTGGTGGGCTGCTGAACGAGTATTACTCTCGTTAGAAATACCATACATACAGAAAATTGGATTTCGGCTACCATCCGCATCTGGTTCTCTCAATGGTTGACCATCTGATTGGTCTACAGGGCGCTGTACCACAAACCAGCTTTGCGTTGGCGGATCTCGGTGTTCGTCACCCTCTAGCCAAATAGCTAAAAATAATCCATGTTCGGTAGATGATGCGCGCCACGAAACTGGATGTGCTTTTAGACGACCTTTGACGACTTTAGTGTCGAAAAATAGACCATCCCCAGTGTTAGCACGGTGTTCAACACCTGCTTCTGTATAGGTATAGTCATAGTCTGGACCTAAGTTACCTGAAGTCACACCTCGTGCGTCTTGGATCACTTGGCCATTTGAAAAATCACACTGTAGTTGCGGTGTGACATGCGCCTCAATTGTTTGATAAGAAAACTCTGAGCCACTGACGGTTTTTGTAGCCATTTTTAGTGCGATAAGTTCACTATCAAACATGTTTTGTGAATCACCGCGAGGAACAGCAACAAAACTGTAGCCACCTTGCGCATCAAACTTTTCTTTTGCGTTTGGAAATTGATATTTAATTTCCCAACCAACGGTATTGAGCCACTCTGCGATTTCAAACAAAACGAAACGCAGGTCGCTGTAACCATACTTAACATTACTTTGTACAAGGGTATTTAAAGCCATCCTCGTCCTCTCCTAAATTAGTTTTGTTGTTTGCTGTTAAGGTTGCCTAAGCGACCGCCATACCAACGCATTAAAACACGCATACCAGTATTAAACTTACCTGTTGCAGGCAAGCCCTTGTACAGACGCGATGTTTCTTCCCATACACCGTTTCCTTGAATACATGACTCTCTATCTACGTGTGCTTCGTTTGGTATAGAGCATACTCCTTCATCGTACATGCTAAATTCTGATAGGGCGCCGTTAGAAATAACATCAGCTGAGGTATAACCAATGAGGTCGGCTTCTTCTAAATACAGGTAGCGCTGTGTTGTTAGACCTGAAGGTACCGTGATCACGTATTCATAATCTTCCGATACAGCAACTTGCTCGTAGGTATTGATGATGGCATTTGAATCCGGGCTATCATCGCCTGCTGTTTGTTCTTCAGAAGGGCGATGCACGTCAGACTCTCGTACAATAAAGTAATTACTGGTGCTAACACGCTCATGATAAACACCATAAATGCAGAACAATGGGCAAAAGCTCTTTGATTGGTCAACTAACGGTGTGCCGGTGTCTTTATCTACCAAGCGTTGTGTTGCAAACCAGCTAAAACGGTGACCATCATTTGTTTCATATTGGTCTACTGCTTGGTCCCACGTTGCCAGCACAATACCATGATCGCTCACTGTGAGTGCATAAGACATCGGAACGTTACGAGCGCCTTCTTTAGGGTCCATGGCCTCACCTTCTACATCGAAGGACTGATTGGTAACTGGCACTAAGTCATATTTTAGGTTATCGTAAAACTCAAGCCCCTTGTTTTTAGCAACGTCAGGTGAACCTAGTACAACGCTCGGATCCTGCGGTGCATATTCTGTCAACTGTGGTGTCTTATTGAGTGCAGCAGAGGTATCTACGTCCCACTTCGCCCTGTAATTTGGCTTTGTTGAAGTACCGATGTTGATACTAATGATTTTATGGTAGGTAAACTCAGAGTAAAGGCTGAGTGGGAATTCAATTTCCAACTCTTGCTGAAGGCCAAACTCATCTCGTTTGGAATTTTCAATCGCTAAATTGAGTAAACTGGGAGGAACCTCACCTTCCACTTTAATGGTTGTGATAGAATCGCCATCAAAGTCTGTCAATGTTTTGCCTACAGGTGCGCGGAAATGTATTGTAAATTCTCGGCGCTCATAGACAGGATCTTCAAAACCCGCAGCACGATCACCTGACGACTTAATATGAGGGTTCGTTCCCCCAGTACCGAATGTTGGATACGATGCGCCTAAATCCACTTCTTCTGGGTTCATTAACTCGAACCACTCGACGTTTAAGTTATAAAGAATGTGGTTATTTTCATCAAAGGCACCACGAGGGAGCATGTTACGGCTGCCAGGAACCTTGAAAACACTGTCGGCTGCATGTGATTTATTGATACAGTTCCACTCTAAGTTACCATATGGATCAATATCTTGAGTTTCTTTTATTTTGGTATGATAAATCGCACGGTTAATAAAGCCATAACGGTTTGACTGTGGTACAGCGCCATTACCATCATGTACGCGATTACCAATAAAGCCTAAGGTACCTCGGGTTTGGATATTAGAAATATTGCTCTCATCATACGATGTATTTGGCGGAATATAAGGAATGGCTGGAGCTTTATCTTTGTCCATATCAATTTGCAGTGGTGTCGTCACATTGATATGACCCATGCCGTGGCCAATTTCTGAACGTGTGTCAAAGCGCACTACCCAAGGTTGAGGATTTGACTCATCTTCTGCACAGGCATCGACATGTTTGCTTGCTTGCACAATGATCACATCATTGATTGGATTATCTGGGTTTTGATAGTCAAGCTCTGAAGTATCCTTTGGATACACAATATCGAATGCTTTTACTTGGTTGCTATTTTCCCGTGTTAGGTCTTGTACAATAGATAAGAACATTTCCCGGGGTGTGGCGAACCCTCCGCGTGTTACGGAATAAGGTGAAAATTCTGACATGACTCATTTTCCTCGCTGTCTCTAGTCTCAGCACCATTACAGTTAGCTCTGTAACTGTTGTACAGTGTGCTTGTATTGTACAACAGTTTTGAACAAAATGGCGAATGCTCAATAACGATTATTAAGCTGTTTAATTACTGATTTTCCCCGGTGTCTGGGGCGTCACAATCTATTTCAGTTAACATTAATACAGTCATATTGGTATTATGGCTGCTGTTTGGTGTTAATGCGGTATATTTGCGATAACGTTTGGCGCTTGTATCACCTTCGTTATACACATTAACTTTAATAGTAAGCTGTGGTGCTATTACGTCGGCTGATGTGTATGCCACCATATCCATGTCATGCTGATAGCGAAAACGCTTTGTATTCAGTCTATTAGGATAAAGGATAACGTATTTGGCACCAGCTAAGGTAAATGCGCCTGCGTTTGTTGCTTCTGAACTCGCTCGATATTCAACTCGAGTTTGCTGCTGCACTTCGTTTACCCAAGCATTTGAGTCTCGGGTGTTCAGCGTCGCATCTTCGGCGTATGTTGGCTTTAATACGTCTTTTTCTCGTACCGTAAATTTTTGAATAATGCCCGGTAGCGAGCTTAAAGATACAGGTTGCGTTCTACCTAAAGGTACCTGTCCATCCATGTCCATGGTGTAGATTTCACCATCTTGTGTGGTACCAAAATTATCATAAATGTATTTATTATAGATTCCGTATAAGCAAAAAATGGGGTTACGAGAGCCCAGCGGATCTGCATCTTGCAAGTTGTTGCCAGACTTTTGATCCACAGGCCTTTGTAGCACCATCCAACTTTGTGTTGGCGAGTCTCCAGCTGATTGGTCGTCTGATTCTACCCAGTACGCAAAAGAAAACCCTCTATCTGTGATGGATAGTCGGTATGACATTGGGTAAGCTCGAAGCATCCCCTCAAATTCGCGCACGTCAATAAAGTAGAGCGTTGATACGTTAAAGCCGTGGCTTGGCTGCGGCGGCTTTGTCGTCGCGTTAGCTGCCGATGATTTGTTTAGTGGGATCACATCACGGTAATTGTGCGGAACAGTGTGTGGTGATTCACCAACATGACCGCAAGTGTAGCCGCGCAAATTCGGAATGGCTTCCTCAAAGTCCTCACCCAGTTGTAGTGGCGTCGCCATTTGAATTTCACAAGTGTATTGTGTATCTGCGTATACCCTGATGCGATAAGGTTCTTCATCGTTGAGTGAATTTGTCGCAGTCGTTGACTCAAGTACAGCCATAATAGGCTGAGGATTATTTGGGTCGAACTCGATAGGGGTGCGGGTGATCCGTTTATAGCCGTTTTCGACCATCACTTGTAACCAGTTGCTGACAAGCTCACGGACATCAGTGAAGCCATCACGGGTAACGGTCGTGACGAAATGCTCTCCACCATTGGCCAAGCTCGCTGGTAAATTCGAAGTGTAAATATCACCATTTATTGTAAGTGGCATCGATAACTCTCCTGTTAGTAAGTGCCAGCGCTAGAGCCAGGCACAACGTCGGTCTGACCCACGTTGTCTTGTGTTGTGATAGCCTTGTTGTACCAGCGCATGAGAATGCGTACGCCGGTGTTATATTTGCCCGTGGAGCGCAACCCTTTGTATCGCTTTTTACTGCCATCATCGTACATGGACAACTCAGCAATACCGTCTTGAGAAATAATATCGGCTGAGCAGTAACTGATCATGTCCATCTCTTCAAGATACAAATAACGTTGGGTGTTGATCCCACTTGGTACGGATACGACATATTCGTAGTTTTCTGTGACAGAGATTTGTTCGTTAGGATTGATAAGTGCAACACTGTCTTGGGTGTTTTTGGTTGCATCTAAGTCCTCAGATGGACGGTGCACATCTGATTCTCGAACCACAAAATAACGTTTAATATTTTGAGTTTGGTTTTGAATACCATACAAACACGCTAGTGGGCAGTGTGAATCGGCTTGATTTACAAGTGGTGTGCCGCTTTCTTTGTCTACGAGGCGTTGGCAAACAAACCAGCTGTGGCGGTGGCCTTTTGCATCATATTGATCTGTCGCTTCTTCCCAAATAGCCAATGCAATACCATGCTCACTAACGGACAGGGCATATGACATTGGAATATTAGGCGTGCCTGCAATGTTTACCTGAGCTGTGTCAGGGTACTTAGTTTCAAATTCTGTTTTAATATTGTAAAGCGGGCGACGACAGAAAAAGCCTTTGTCTTCAATCTCTAGGCGCAGCTTATCATTTGGGTCACACCAAGCAACTTGCTTGTCTACAACGGGAACACGTTCGCCCAAGAAGCCCAAAGTGCCAACGACAATGGGTTCGTCACCTGTACCGCGGTTCGGTGGCGTATAGTCGTACATTTGCCAGTCTCCACTTGCAGGTTTGTACAACTGTAGTGGGGTAGAAATATTGATATGCAAGTTACCAACTTCAGGCGCATCGTTGTCGCGGTCTTCACGGCGATTGTTATGTGCTGGGGTGCATTGTTTGCCAACACCAGTATCGAAACGAATAATCCAAGGCTGAGGGATGATCTCAGTACCTTGTGCCTTAAAAGTTGGATCCGCGCCAGCTAAAGGATCGACAAACCCCGTCGCTTGTACAACAAATACGTCGCTATCAATTGACTCCGGATCACCCAAATCTGGGTTATCTGCGGGATATAAAAGTTCAAACGCATTCTGCGCTTCATCGGCAGCAGTTGGATGCTCATAATAATTCACTAAATCTCGGACTACGGCTGTGATCAGGCTTTTTAACGTCGTGTATCCACCACGCTCGACTGAATAAGGCGCAAACTCCGCTTTTTTGACAAAACCCATAAATTTCTCCGGATAGTCTGGGGCCAATGCAAACTGGTCTCATTAATGCCTACTTTGCCTCTGCAAAGTGCGGTTCTAACTATTGTACAATTTAAAACGCTTCGATCGTACAATAATTAAGGTGTTTCACTACTGTGTTTCACAAAATCTCAATATGTAGCGCATTATGTAATGCGAAACATAACGCTGACGCCGTTATTATCGGCTAATGTACTTACCATGGTGTGATAGTTCCTGCGCTCACCAAATACCTCAAGAGGTAGAGTGGCATTGGCGCTGACTAAATCCGTATTGGCAAAGCCAATCATATCGAATACACCATCATAGCTAAATCGTTCAGTAGAGAAATTATTAGGAAATTGAATAAAGTAATCCCTACTTTCTGAAATTTCTTTTAATTTCACTGTATGCATTGCGCTGTAACGATTGTATTGATCTGAAATCGCTGTTTGTGCAGGCGCGGGGACTGGAATGTCGCGCTCACGTACGAGCATCTGTTCAACGCTTGACTCATAGCGGTTGAATATACCGCTTAATGCAATCACCGGGTTATGCTCAGTTGGAATAGCAATGCCATTTTGCCATTCAACAGGCTTTTGTACGACTAGCCAAGATAGTTGACGGTTTAAACTGTTAACGACCGCATGCTCCCAAATTGCAAAAGCAAAGCCATGAGAATCGGCTGTGAAAAGCACAGAAAAAGGCCGTGAATACTTAGCATCACCTTTAAGTCCTTCCCTTTGATGCCAATAGCCAACAGCATAACTTGTGTCTTTTGTATTAAGGCTACCTAGGTTTCTATTATATAGAGAGCCGTCAGGGTCTAACTGCATGGGCGTCACAATATTCATGCGCAGCGCTATGTCGTTAATCAGCTCAAAGCGCACGACCCAAGGCTGGTTTTTTGCATTGGCATCAAGTGTGACACGCGGCATCAAGTTAAGTACGCGGCCATTTTCCATTTTTTTATAAGTGAAATACATACTTGTTGATTCTATCAAGAAATCAAGTACTTGTGCCAAGTCCACTAAGCCATGTTTAAACTGATGGTACATATATTTTACCAGCCCTTTATATCGCAATACGTTTCATGGTTTGTCATGCTGCTATCCTGTGGCCAATAACCAGTTGTAACTTTCATCATGCACCGAGCGAACATGCTCTTTTATCTCTGGTCCATTGATATAAATCAGAATAATGGTGCCGGTCGAATCTTGGGCGTGATTCAATACTGTTTTAAAGCGGCGACTTTGCTTCTCGTAAAAGACCTGAGAAAATTCAACGTTTTGTAAACTTCCAAATAAGCGAGCCTCACTGTAGGCAATCAGATCGAGGACATGTTTGTAGCGATAACGGCGCGTATTCAAATTGTGGGGAAAAAATACTTTTGCGGTATTATCATCAGTAAAATAGTTAACTTCAGCGTCTTGATGAGGCAAAATCGCATTGTCCATGTGCTTAAATCGCCAAGCCGGTTGGCTTTTAGTCGGTACGTACACGTCGGCCTCCCGTACTACAAACTTGTTTCTTACATGACCAAAACCATTTTTTATTTCATATGCTGCGAATACTGGCGACATTTCACTTACCAGCGGCTCGCCCGATTCTGGATCAACAGGGCGTTGTACACAAAGCCAACTAAACCAGCTTGCATTATTACTGTTTATTTGCGTTGCATCATCAAAAGTTTCTTCGTATGAAAAAAATACAAAGCCGCGCTCGGTTAACGTAAGTATATACCCCATTGGATACGCTGGAGCTGCTTTTCTCAGGTACGTTCTATCAACAAATGGGATCCCTGAGTTACCAATATCAGACCCGATGACACCAACATGATCCCAACCCACTAACCGTTCAAACTGACCCTGCACCTCTGTGAGCATTGCGGTGTCGGGAAGCTGCAACTTTGGCGCCACATATAATCTGGCTTCATTCCAACTAACTTTAAACATAACGCGCCAACTATACTGGTTGCCAGCCAGCATGGCGTTACCCTCAGGCAGTACTTCAAGTAAGCACGAGAACGGGGCGTCATCTTCAAGTAATTTGGGGTGAATGATTTGATCATTATCCAGCTGCTGTATCGAGACTGACTGAAATTTTCCAGACTCGACCATGTCAATCACCACATCTTTTAACATATTGACGTGTGATTTGTAGCCACTGCGGTTAAACGACATACCTGACATAGTTTACTCGTTATATAGGCTGCTTTGACAAGCTAACACATAGAGGTCCGCAAAATGGACGGGTAAAGCGCAAAGTTGTGTATTACATGTTTCACGTGTGGACATCATACAGGCCCCATAGTTCTCATTATTCACCGCTTGGTGTCGGTGTAGTCTCAGTTGTACAATAGAGTATACCAAGAGTCTTTGTCACTGAACAGCTTATCATCGCTGTTAAACACCTATTGCTGTTTTTATTGCAAAAGGTAATTGCTTCACCAAGCTGTCAGTTTTTATGTGTAAAGCTAACGACAGTCGCCTCTATTGCTTCTTTTAAATACGCTGTAATAGAGGTGTTTTTCTTTACTGACAATATATTTGCAACCTGTTCATATAAGGCATATTGGTCTGTATCAAATAAGTTCATGATTCTATTGTATAATGTGTCAATTAATTCGAACTCATGCTGCTTTAGTAAAGGCGCACAATCACTCAGCGCTTGCAACACGGATGTCCGAGCCACGTAATACGTACGGGTACCTTGTTTACCTCTGTTTGTGAGCTGATCCATCGTTAACTCGCCATTCTGGTATTCGTATTTTGTTGTATGTTCAGTGCGTAACGCCACAGCCACTGGTATGTTGAATAATGCAAAATGCCCAGATCTAAGCATTGTTTTAGCTCATACTGTAAGTTAATCAATGACGGCTCACCTAAAAAAGCGTGCAATACTGTTGAGGAGTCGATGATTGCGCCTGCTTTTGTCTTTCGCTGGGGTCACAAAGCGACAGTCAATTCCATTTTGCTGATATTCACTAAATTTACCGCATGCACTCAGGCTTGATGTTAGCAATACCTTTTTCCCACTGGTGTTTGACTGAATGAGTTCAATGCAATCGCTATTGCTACTTTGTGCATCTGGCTGAACGAACTTTAAAGCTGGTACATAAACTTGAGAGGCGCACCATCGCTCGATCATTTCTTGGCTTTGAGCTTGTGTCCATAAATGCTTTGGGGAAGCGGTGCTATTATGGTGGCGTAAAATAATCAGCGTATTATCTGCTTGATGCCTAGCTAAATTTAATAAGTTAATGTGGCCCATAGTAAGGGGAACAGGTTCTAAGGGCACAATAGACCAATCATAATCATTATATGTCATAGTTCAGTGTCTCATACTTCCAGTCTCAAGTTGGCGATACAAAATTGTCTTAGTCAAAAACACGTTGATAGGTACAATTTTCAAGCATATTATCAAATTACCACAGAGAAACAAGGTCTTGGTATTTACGCTTACTCACCCAATCGCATGATGCCAGCGAGATTGCTCTTGTAGTCTACGCTTCGTGTTTTTTAGCATCAACCGTCCCTCATATACGAGTAACTTTCCGTCCATTGAGACGGGAAAGTCTTGCAATGTAAAGGCGCGCCTAGAGCGGCCAATGGCAAGTAAAGAGTAGCTTACTAGTAGGTCTAAAAATAAAACATCGTCATAGGAAATCGAAGGTAAATTGCATGTCGTTACTCGATTGTTTTCATCAAACATGATATCAGTAATGTCATGAAAATAGAGTGCTGTTTACGTCGTATTTTCCTGCTGAACCGGCTATAAAAAGGGTTGGCTCTTGGTATTCCCAAACCGGAGGCTTATTGATGATTGAGCGGCCATAAACTAACTCTGCTATGGCGCTCTCATGGTCTAATGGAGTAACATTAGAAACCCAGTTTTGGCCTGCCCAAAGGTGACGTAGTAAAGTCATATGTCTTGTCACAGTCAACGATAAGGCGTTTTGATTGCGGGCAATATTTGTTGTAAATACCCAAGGCACGCTTCACGATGAGGTGAAATTGATGCTTGTCAATTTGGGTCATTTCTAAGTCGCCCATAATGAATCCACCGGTTTCGATCATGACGTAGTCAATTAACTCTTCAAGATACATACCAAGTACTCCAATTGATTGTAAAGACACTATAATTGAAGCTCACTAATGAGTGAGTTTCTGACGCTGATGTTACACCCGCGCTTACTAAAGTGTGTTAGTGGCCGTTATCAAAAAGCCAAGGGGCTTAATATTTAACAGCGATGAAGTTGTAATTGTACAATACAAGTTGTAACAGGAAAATAAGAGAATTGGGTCAGCCAAACTCTGATATTGTACAATATTTATGTATTGATTAATTATTTCCGATTGCTAACTTGAAAAGTCGCTCTATGATATGTTCATCTGGGTAGGCATCTCCACATCTATCTGAGAATGCAAGTGCGATTTCCTGAATCAATATCAGCTGCTCGGTTTTTATCTCATTGTGAGAAAGCCCTAATTTGGACATCATTTGGTGCGTTACGACACTAAACTTCAAAATATCCACCGGTTTTCGTTCAACTTTTCTTCGCTCACCATATTCCCAATACAGTAGATCTACTTGTAAGATCTGAGCAAAATGCACTCTATCTTCAGCTTTTCGAGGCAAAACATCCTCTTTTAGCCACTTTGCAGCGGCTGAGAAGGAGATATCAGCAGCATCTCTAACCACAGAAGTTCTGCCGTGGCCGGGCTCTTTCCATCGTTTCTTATTCTTATCCAACATTTCATTGAGGCGGGCTGACGGTCCATTTGGGCTTTTTAACCCCAGATTTTGGTGATCTTTATAGTATAGTTCTGTCAACTTTAGTGGCTCCGAACGAAAAACATTGCTTAACACTTAAAGTGCAAAAAGCTGCTGCAATCATACAGCCGTTACAGTTGAAACGCCATAGAGTGCGTCGCTCTAATTCAGCTTTAAGTATGATTTTAATAATATTAAATCATTCATTAGTAAGGTTTTTTTTATTTCCGTTTTGCTGGTTTGAAAAATAACACCTTGAATTAATAGCACTTTAAATACATTTATCAAGATTTATAATTATATAAAACTGGATAATAGGCGTGGTAATTTATCTAAAATGTGAATTGCGTCAAATGCTTTTATTCGCCTACATTTGCTATATATCAACACAACTCTAACAAAAAGTGTGCTAAAACATGTTTTCAGATCGATAAGTGAAGAATTGTATATGACGCAACAGATTGAGCTTGAATCAATCACACTTTGAGTGTAATGTTTTATAGCGCGGGGAAATGTTAGTCGTTGTAATACTAGGCAATCTAAGGCGCCTATAAAGAAATGTACGTTTTATTAGGGAGTGAGTGTTGTATGACAATAAGGTACAGCAAGTCCAGCATAACTAATGGTCGAGGCAAGCGAACAAGCCTAAACAGTCTTCTAAAAGACACCCACGTTAGAGCATTTGAAACATTGGCTTTGAACACTGCTAATGGGTTACGCGATGCTCTGCCGTTAAAGGAGAGTGCCAAAGTAGCCTATTTACTTGTCACGAGTGCAGATACGCTAGGGATGAACATTGATGAGTTCAATTACAATGTGAGTGTGGCAATTGTTGGTGTAGCGAATGATGCAGGTATATTAACCTATAACAAATGGCTACCAGAAAATGAGATCCAGGCAAGCCTACTAGCGACAGTGTCTAACGTTGCATATCAAGCTTTTGAGTTTCCGTCTGATGAATTTTATATTGGTAACCCTGCTGTTGAGCAGGTATTTGACATTACACCAGTATTGGACAATTTGATTCTTAACTAAAACGGCTCTGCGTGTGTACTTAATGTACTCACAAGCAATGTGCGATTTTCAATATACTTGTAGTCACGCGTCTTGCGTTTAGTGATGCACTACATTTAGAATGTTGACTCGAGACTAACGACATTTAGCCCAATATCATTATATGACGAACTGTGCACTTAAAATGATAGGTCAAGGGCTATAAGAATTTTGTAATGAATGGTGGACTAAGATGGACGCAAAACACTTTAATGCGACTTTTGTTCGAGAAGACATTAATATAGCAGCACTGCTTAATACTACTTACCAAGGTGGACCTGCACTCATTGCTGCATATGAAGCCCTAAGTGATGAGGACAAAGCAAAAGTGTTGTGTAACGCAGCGATTAATGTCGGGGTTGGAATAGCCGGTATGGTACCGCCTGTTGAATATGAAAAGGAGTAATAGAAATCTAAATATACCTTAAGTGCGCTTTTATCAGAGCGACGTTCATATTGTTGATTGTAAGGTACGGGAAGTAAAACGCTTTGCTTAAAAGAGTGAATATGCTTGTTGGTTACCCTTATTCAATGAATGCTCAGACGCTACGACTACATTTTAATTCATATCGGCGTCTGTTAGGGTGTAATTTGTCGCAATGCCAGAGTAATATTCTAAGCTTAATAGGCAGTTTATTTAGCTGGCGTTGTTAATTATTTTATCTATTAGTGCTTTGATTTTAAATGACTTTATAACCTTGGGTGGCGCTTACCGTTATAACAAGTGAAGCACCGGCCATTTAGGAAAGTTAATTGCCAAGTTTAATGTTATCGTAGCGTAAGGTAATAGCAAAACAGCAGTTCTTTTTCTGATGTCGTCAAGTGTCAAGCGCCTGAGGTAATGACTTCTAGCAATGAGCATGAATGAGTTGTACAGTACGGTATGCTTTATATTGTACAATTTACCCTTGCTTTGATGTGTTAATTTGTTCTTGCAAAAAGCCATCAATCATTCTATTAAAATTGTATTCACCCAGTGCTTTTCTTAATCTAATTCTATCTTCCGTTAAACGCCCGCTCTCAATGAGTAAATTAATGGTGTAACGTGCTTTGAGTATGTCTTGAACATCATCACCAACATATACAACACAATATATATCATGTTGGACGTAATTGGTGGGGTAGGGGAGCTTATCACAATGAAGTACATTACCAATTCGGTGTGTATTTGGTTTTTGCGCTGATGTTAAGAAAAGTGGATCTGAATTAAACATGTAATGGGTCTCATGGAGAAGTTAAAAGCAACACAGTAAATTCGCTGTGAATTTGCATATTGTACAATGCGCACAGTATCCAATGGGTTGCTTACACTAAAGTTGCAACTAAAAAAAGGCGCTAATATTATACCAATTCGCCTTAATACTTGCTCAATTTGAAGGAATAAATCTGACGCTAATTGGTTAAACGTTGCTTATCTAGAACAAACTAAGTAGCACCGCCTTTTCCTTGTCTGCATCCATGCAGCTACCTTGGCGATAGTATGACGTGCTAGCGGTATTATCTGTTCGCCTCAAAATAACAAGCTTAATTAAGCAAATTGGTATAAAGAGTCCGGCTGAGCGAGATTTATCGATTACTAAACTTCAAGAAAAAACGCTCAAACGCAGCTTGTCCAACATAAACAATACGTGTTAAGCCTGTATCAACACCTTGGTCATCTTTGTCTTCAGTAATATAAAATACGCCCTCAGAGAAGCGCACGACACTGTCTATATGGTGTTCCCTCACATAGCATGGCGCTGTGATCATCTTAAATACGCGTTGTGCGTCGCTATCATTTAGATCAAGCGTGATATAAATACCTGGTGCCTGAACACCTTGATCATTGGCTGCATATAATAAATCCATGAGCTGCTTACGCATCGCATCAGCCGCAGGTTCAAGTGATTGCACAGTCGCAATAGCTGCTTGTTTCAATAACGCTTTATACGCTGAACCGATATCTTTAATATCACCTTCGCTGAGTTGCGCCAAAAGTGCATCTCTTTGTGCTGGTGTTAACTCAGCAATACGCTTAGCAGCATCCTCTAAGATTTCTTGATCTATACCGCCGCCGTCTAATATAACCGTATCGACAAAATGATCTAACCATGGGATTTGTATGTTTTGTGCTAATTTCAATGGCGCAGACACACCAACTGGAGAATCCGTTTTTGAAACAAAGCGTATTTGTATATCATACTCAACATAGCGTTGATAAATTGAACCAGGCAAATCTTCAATTGCGAACCTTTCACCGTTAGGGCCAAAAAACTCATCTCGTTCAACGATGTATTCACGTGGCCCTGTATTTGTTAATACGGAGTTTATTACTTCGAAGCGCACTGACAAGTTGTCTTTTCCAGCCATATTGACACTTTCAATGTCATAAATTAACCGGTATGGGTCACTAGGATTTGAAAAGGCAATGTCACTCAGTGTTGGGGCTGAATAGGCTGTCCCATGAGTAGTAAAAGCACCTTGAAGCCAACCTGTTTGCAATACTCCGTCAACAACAAGTTCTATACCATAGTAATAGTCAGTGCCAGAGAGCAAACCATCGACAAATAAATCTTTGTATTGAAAACGGTCCTCTGCTTGATAAGTGACTTTATACGCTAGCTGAGTAACATTAAATTTGTATGGATTTAAGTTACCTTGCGCATATGTTTGATCGAATGAAACTGAGTTACCATCTAATTCATCTTTGGCTGCAACATAAATAGACAAGTAGGTATTCGGTAAACTGGCTTGGTCTTTTAACGCATCTCGCAACGAGATGTGATCTTGCGCGCCAACCAGCGCAATGGCGTGGCGCATTAGCCCATCGGCTGCCGCTTGTGTTTGTGCCGTCGTGACTACATTGTTAGTAGCGTTTAAAAACGACAATAGATCAAAAGTCATAGGAGATCACCTCTATAATAACTGGGCGTATAAACGCCCAGCAGATTGTAAAGCAGGTTATGAGAAAATAAGCTCAGCACGGTCACGATACACATCGCCACGCACTGACACTTGGAATTTTTTGTCTGAAATAACGCCACCTTCAACAATTGGGCCTAAGTAAAAAGCTTTACCAAGCCAAGTAAAGTAACGGGTTTCGATACCGTTGGTGAAACCCTGTTTGGTCACAAACATAAAGACATCATAGGTATCAAATTCGGCATCTCCGGTAGAACCGCTCAAGTCCAAAACTTCGCTGTAATCAGGGTCAATATCACTGTATAGAGCAATACGACGTAACTTCGTCCTTACTTCGTTAAAGGTATCTTTTGCACTTTCAAATTCTTCGACCGCCACGTCACGAGTCAGGTCGTACATCTGCGATGCAACGAGTGAATATGCGCCACTATTTAACGCGGTACGCAGTGCTTTGCGGGCATCTTTATTGGCTGTTAGCTTAGTTGCTATCTTACTCACAAGCGCATCTTCAATTTGCTTGCCTTTGATGACCGTCGTGTCGACAAAACCAGCAAGCCAAGGAAGTTCAAAAGATTGAGCGTCTACTTTTACCGAAGCTGAAGCTGAGTTGGGCGCATTATCCACTTTCTCTATCGTTCTTAAGTGGACAGAGTAATTTACATAACTGCGCATGTTGTTTTCACCAACAGTAAACATAAAGGTTGGTTCACTGTCTGCTTGAAATTCAAATTCTCCAGAAAATACCACGCTTTGCTCATAAGGCACTTCTGGCATTGCACTCTTAGTGTCGTCAACTACTTCAAGTAAAAAGTGCGTGTTGTCCTCAGCTGAAACGTTACTGACTTTTACTTCGACACTTTTAGCCGTTTCTGTGATTGATAAAACGACATTTTCTGGCTCCGCTACATTCGAGCCCCCTAGTTGCATTTCAGAGCTTGGCGCTAATAGAAACTCTCCTTGCAGCTCGCCATTCAGTACAAGTTCAAATGCGCATTTAAAACGCGCATTTGCTGGCAAGCCGCCAATTGTAATAGGCTCGTACTTTTCACTCCCTTCTTGCGCTTGATGCAAATCTTTCAGAGCGACTTGCGCTGTATAATCTGCGGTATCGAGATCATCTTTTGTAAGCTCGCCGCTAGCATACGAGTGTTTCAAGTACACTTTTAGGTATGAGTTACGAATGTCCTCTTTGAGAGATATGTTATTTTCACTTGCGTATGCTTTAATTGCATCGAATAAGTAGTCGCCTGCAATATCTTGGTTCTCTAGTGTCAGTGAAAGACTATAGATACCATGGTTGTTAGGTTGCGACGTAAACGTCACTGTGTTTTGCAATACAGTAGTAATATCAAATGCCATGTTAGCATCTCCTATAGGTGCAGGATTGTAAGGCTCAATCTCACAGACTCATTTATGTACCAACAACGCGTTTGTTAGTTCAATATTCTCACAGTTGCAATTAAGGTAAAACCAACCTAACTGCATGCTTTAAGAGCGCACAATCCATCCTAAAAACGTCGGCTCACTGATGTGATGAAGTTGCCAGCATAATTAATGCAGCGACTCTTTGACTGTTTTCAAGCGTTGAGTTTGGCGCTTTTTTATATGCTAAGTGAGCAAATGCACTTTTGGTTTCTGCTTGTAAAAACCAGCAGGCATTACCCAACTCAGTTTCGACGATCAAAGCTAGTCTGTGATGATATTCACATAAATAACACGCCTCTTGGTGTGCATAGGTGAATGCTATCAGCAAATCATTTTTTTCTCGGCTTTGCTCTTCGAACGATTGTTTCAGTTTTACATGCCTATTGAGTAATTCAATACGCTGACTTTCACTTGCGGTTAACGCTTGCTCGTAGCTTGCCAGAGGCAGTGTACCCAGAATGTCATGTAAAACACTGTAGTCTCTTGATCTTGGAGACCAGTTTAGTCCGAGCTTATCCAGCGCCGTAGACAAAGCGTCCTTTGCTAGTCGAACTTCCTCTGCTAACAGCTCATTGGTAAAGCGCAGACGTTGCTGCTCTTTAACTATATCATCTCGGTTTGTACCGAGCTCGTTTTGGTGAGATATGTGTTTTTGTGTCATCTTGCGCTTCCTTTTCGTTGAGCTAAATAAACATCTCAACGTTCTCAAACGCAAAGTAGAACCTTACTTTCTACCTATCTCACACATGTAACCACGGCTAATTGGTTACCGAAGTGATGGCAAGCTGTCTTAAACGATATTGTTCAATCACTTTAGCTCTCGCTTCGTTCCAAGGTGCACAACAACCTTTACCAAATTGCATCGCAGACCCATCATTTTTATTATTGTACAATGAGTAGAGGTTACAGCGATAGAGATTTACGCCCTCTTGTAGCGTTTCATCTAAAATTAGGTGGGTACATTGATTGGTTTCGGTGTTCATTTCACCTCTACCACACAGGTTCGTTCGGCAACACGCCCCACTTCTGACACATTTGAAATGATAAATAGGTTCATCCTCGTGACCAGAAACTACCAACAACTGCTCTTGTTCCATCCTTTTTAGCTCTGTATCACTTGGTCGCCAGAACTCAGGGTCAATGGTCACAATCCCTTGATCACGACTATTCACAGGTGGCTACTTTGTGATCGTCATGGGCAATCGTTGCAACACTTTCTCGATTAATCAGCATGGGCTCTTTATTATGCGAGGAAAGTAGCACACTACCTTTATCAAACCGACGGACTTTACCATTAAGACAGATACCATTGACTAAATACACACGCACTTTCGCCCCTTTTAAAAGGAACTGTATTAAGTGCTCTCCCCACAGGTCAAAAGGCTCACCATTGGGAAACACCAACTCTTTATTAGACATCGACTTAACTCCAGTTGACTGATTACTACTAGTGCCACTTTGCTTTATATTTGCGACACAAAAATGAACTTGTTCACGCTGACAAACGTCAATTACGTATGTTTCTCGTTCTTACAAATTTATCAAAGCCTCTAAATCCAAACGAGGCTCCTACAGCTAGGCCGAACATATAGCGGTAAAATTCGGGGGTCTGCTCTAATTGAATAAAGCCTTGATGAGCGTATGGCGCAAGTTGTGGAATAAAACACATAATAAAAGGAACACTTAACAAAACAGTAAACCATTCATCTTTCCAACTGGTGGCCGCACCATTAGCCATCGCTTCTTCCCAACTTATTACGCGCTGCGCTTTAGCGTGTGCAGCTTGTTTAACAATATCCTGTTTGCCTTTAAATATTTCGAAAATCCAACCGCCTGCGGCTGTAAGAGCTTGAAACCACATGTTTTTATCCTTATTTAACTAAGTTAACACATCATACTTTTTATCTTTCTAATCCGCCCTCAGCAACATTATACTACTGGAACATGATGCGGCCACTTGACGCATGCAGACAATCAATAATTTGTTGTACAATAGTATAGGCAAGGCGACCATCATACTTACCTAAATAGTTTTCTCTAAGCCTTTTCATACATAGCGCAATAATACAAGTGTCGTCCGCAATGGGATGAATATGAATAATCTCCACAATAAATTGTTCTATAATTCGCTCGAGTGCCAGCGCACTGATCCTTTCAGGCATCGCATGTAGCAAATGCACCAGCTCGTTATTCAAAGAGCTGAGCTTTTCTTTGTCTCTTACACCAGGTCGAGATTTGTTTTTTATTTTAGCTATGGATTTTTTTATTTCATATTCAGCCAGTTGTGCAGCCCTTAACTGCGAATTTGGCTCCGATTCATCTATACCTAACGACTCACAAAATTTACGTACTCGCTGTGCAGCATCCTCACACTCAACATCTAAATACACCAATACCGCATCAGTTGTACATGTCATCTTTTTTCAACCTAGTCTCATCTTGATAGCAATATGCCTTATAATTATCACAATTACAACGCGATACAATTTATATTGTACAATATAAATTCCGCATGATGCGTGACTAAAAAAGAAGAAAGTAGCTAACCGCCTACTTCGCAGTTAGAATAAGAGTCGTTTAATCTAAATGAGACTTGAGAACCTATATTATGGAGCATGTACAAATACTTGGGGCGATCAGCCGCACTAAAATGAAGCATACATATGAACTTATCGCGTTCGCTGATGGAGTTAAGCCTGCTGGGATAAGGGATATCATTAATGTGCCTCTTACACAAACCATTTGCCTTAATCGCAAGCTGCATATCAACGAGTATCCGCAAATTACGAGCTTTTTTGAAAGTTACCCTAGCTCAACACCACTGGGACAACAAGCCATAGCGGTATTTATTGAACATGATAGTTTGAATATAAAAGGTATGCTCAATTTAACCCCTTTGGGGTGGGCAACCCTGAGTAAAGAAAACGGCATGCCCATTCATTTACCGAGTATAAACCTCAGCACCCGCAAAAAACTGTTTGCACAAAACTATACTCATTTGCGTAACCTTTTAACTGAGTACAAATGTTATATGAATGACCCTCAGAGCCTTACTCATCATGTAACAGATGAAGTAAAAGCACAATAGCTGTAATAAAGGGGGCAAAAGGTGACAACAAGTCACCTTTACTGGAACAAATTAATATAGATAGGCAGGCAATAAGTTAATAGTAATGGCGTCCGCTTGGCTGTAGTCATTATCTACAGTGCAATCAAAGTAAATATGATCAACTTGCGCTTCTTTATTCGATACCACGTCTCTAAATGCTTGCGACGTAACTTTCGCACCATATTGTTTTAACTCAACTAAAGACGACTCATTGTCTGGCAGCCATGGTTTAACCCTTGTAATATTATACGCATAGCCATTGTCATAGCCACGATAGCTTGGGTCTATCTCATTGCTAATATCCAGTGTTTCTCTGTATACCTCTTGACCTTTTCTACGGGCAACAACATCACATGAAACAAGTGAGCTGATATCACCAACTCGGCCAGCAAACCAACCAGCACCAATGTATATCTCTCCTGGAGAATCTGGGTAGGAGCTTTTTGAAATAGATACTGGCAATTTACAAATTACTTGTGTCGGGGTATTTGCAACATCTGGCGAAGCAATAGCAGGTTGCCCAATGCCATATTCACGTGCTGGTGTGTAATTATTATATGTCACAGTTGACCACAACCCACCATACTCACCAACTTCTGTCCCAGAATAGACCGAACCTGTGATAGTACAGAACCCGCGAGGGGATGGTGTACTTGGGTGTTCAGGATAAAGAGAAGCATAGGCGGTAAAAGCAGTAAAAAGCACACAGTATATATATGACTAATCGATTATTTAACATAATATTACTCCCCTTAAAATTTATCTGCGTAAGTAGTTGCATAACTGCCTAGAAGCATAATATTGTCTTGAGCTGGGTTTTTAAATTGACAAATACTTCTCGCATAGCCATATGGTTGATGTGGAAATTGACCACTATGTGTATATCTGATTGTCATAGTGGAAATTTTTTTACCATCAATCTCTTCATGCTCCCAGTGTGGGGTACTGCGTATCAAATGTACGTTTGTATATTCGCTACGAATAAAACATCTATCAGACGCGGTCTCACCTAAAAACCGGTCAGCAGAATAAATGTTTGTGAACACTTCAATTTTATTTGCCCTAAGACGTCCAATACATTGCACCTGACCTAGACCGGATTTCAATTTAGTTGCGCCAAACTCGTCGGTATAGTCAATACGGTCTGCACCGCATATACCTACTCTGGTAAGTTGTGGGTTTTTAAATGAAGTGGGGTCTCGAAAAGATTGCTCAGAAATTACCATAAAGTCATCTAGGTAAACCACATCACCCACGCTGGTACGTGAAATAGTCACTTTTTTAACAGGCTTTGATGAATGAACGCCCCAAAAAACTAGGTTATTATTTACATCGACAGCATCTGGCAAAGTATAGTGTGCTACACCGCCATCCTTATAATCAAACTGAATTTGTAAATTCGCACTCCCAACATCTAAGTCAACAGCTTGAAATGCAAACGATTTAATAGGGGCATCGAAAGTAAGCTCGATATCCTCTATGTAGATGGCCATTGAACCGGAAGGTGCATGCGATGTGGCTATAAATGATGCCTCACCCGTTAACGTTGCAGATACGCCATTGCTAAATGTTAATTTTTTTCCAGCAGCTGCTTGTCCGTTTATAAAACTCTCTAGACCATTAGAAACAGTGCTACTTGATGAATGGGCCTTAAACTCCTCTATTGCACTGGCTACCCTATCTTTTACTTTGGTAGTCCCCCAATCAAGGTCTCTTGCAAAAAAGGGAGTGTCGGCCAGCACAGGAAATGCGCTCAGCAGAAACGTGATAATCGTTATTATCGCTTTCATTAAAAATTTCCTTAAGTCTAATTTAGTGTCTCATAGCTAAACCCAGTTACCTGCCAGTAAAGGGCAGTCGCAATATATCACATCAAAGATATTGTACAATGATAAAAGGTAGGGATATAAACCGAATGCACATCTAAATCAAACGCGTTAAATATTTTAGCTTAACCCGAACTCTGAGTAAAAAGTGAGTTAATCAACAACAATACCTAAGCTCACAAGACGCAACATCACTCTAGCCAGAGGTTATTTCTTAATACATGGCAAGTTTAACGCAGCAGTAAGGGGTAACAACTGCTAGAGGTTCAATGATTACTTAAATTAAGGCTAGCTAAATAGCTTTACACGGGTAAGATCTAGATCGGTATTAATAACTAAGCCAGCTTGATCAGCCGTTACCTTCGCGAAAGCGACTACTTCTGCCACTTTATTTTTAGGGCCTTGAATATTAAGTGTAACTGTAAACTTTTCAGGTGATATATTTCTCTCTAACTGCGTCATTTCGCGTAGTGCTTCATCATTAAACAGTCTATCTCTTATCATATCCGCCACCGTATATGCACTTTTCCATCGCTGACGGATAAGCGCTTTTGATAAGCGTTTAATGGATGTATTCAAGTCTGTAACCGAAATAGTTACGACAGAGTGCTGTATGTTCATTGGGGTGCTCCTTTCATTTGCTATTGTACAATAGCAAATGAAAGGCAAGCAGAAAAGGACTAAGCAGCAAAAACCAACAATGGCTATTGTTGATTTAACGGGGAGCCAATCAACGTAGACAAATCACTTTCTTTCATCAAGCGCTCCCAAATTACCATATGACCCAAAATTGTTCTTAGTTTGTCTCTGACAGGTGCTAAAGAGAGTGTGGTGGGTACATCATCCGACTCAATCGGCGTATTGTCGGCCAAGTCAATAACGCGTAGTAGCTCTTGAAAAGCACTTAGCGCTGGAATAGATTGTTGGATCATCCTAATCGATAATGAGCGTCCACCTACGGTAGATATTTTGGTTTCCAGTGTCATGCGCGCCAAGTTTTGATAAATCGCCAGACGTTCTTTTTCTTGCTCCGCCTTGTCGTCGATCTCTTGCAAAAACTCAAGGTGCGTATCCAAATGGATACGTTTGAATTCAATAATTGCTTCAGATACCCAGCGGCTGCGTGATACTCCTTTTTGCTGCGCTGCCGCATCCATCAATTCAATCATTTTGTTAGGAAACCTAGCATTAATGCGATCGGAGCCGTCACTCACTGAGTCAAGTTTTGGCTTAGGCGTCACCAGCATAGCAAGTTTACTTGAGCTACGATCATTAACCATGCTTACGCTCCTCTTTCTGGCCTTGGAATAATTCAGACCAGTTAACCCCTTCAGTGCGCGCTTTACGGATCAAACCAGATAAATCCTCGCCCGACATATCTAGGTTGTCTAAATGCTGCATAGACTGACTGACGATATTTAATAAGCCTTGACGGTATGTATCTATATCTTCTTTTGAACCTTTAGATGCAGCCATTGATTCCAGTAGCTCGCCTGTTTGTTCCAGTGTAGGATCTATCCGCGCGCAAACCGCAATCAGCATTTTTAGCTGTCTGTCTCGTAACGCGTTATCCGACTCAGGTGTTGGAAAGCCTAACTTCTTCAGCTTCTTAACTGTTTCTTTTTTATCGCCCTCTGACTGTTGTGCCACTTGTTGACGTGTAACATCTTCGCTCTTTTTAATGACATGCTTACCCGTAACTTGATTAACGAGTGCCATCACTTCATCCACAAGCGCTTGAGGCACCTCATCGATAGAAAAATCAATCTTTTCATCTGCAACCGAGAAGGCATAAACATGAACAGGGTCACAACTAATACCATGTTGCTGTGCATACGCTGCAGCGTCATTCGCCACTTTTATTAAAGATTCACGACCCGGCTTATGCACGGAGCAGATTTCTAACAGCAGCTCGCTTTGCGGGTGTCGCACCAACTTCAAAAAACGTGCAACTTGTGGTTTTGACTCAGAAGTCAGCTTCATCGCGACTTTTGCTGTGTTTGTAGACATTGCATCGGCAACATCTTTACCCACTTTTTGACATAGCACCCTGTAATGTGTGTGATAATGCCTGAATGTATCTGCCAAAGATAAAGATACCGACGAACTATTCGCTTCGTATGAAGTTGCGAGAGTGGCCAGCTCAACGTCTAGATCTGAGGCATCTTGAGATAGGCCATCAGCAGCACGTTCATTTACAGCCAGACGTAGTCTTAGCGTCTCGCGTCCGTATAAATGGGCAGCACGCAGACGCCGCTCACCATCAATGATCACCACATGTGACGCAGCGCCAAATTCGTCGTAAGCTAAAAAGCCATCAATAGACTTACGCTGGCCTTTTGTTTTTAAGCTCACCGCAGTTTTAAATAAGTCCTGCACACCTGTCATTGCGTCGCTTAACTCTTTGCCGTGCAACTTACCTTTAGCTACTAACATTGCCAGCGGTGAAGCCCAAAACGATTCTACATACTCAGCCGCATCTAGCTCTTGCCAGTTATCAGGGCATGAAGGCAGCAATCCCATATAAGTATCAAAAGATAACTTTAATGTACCGTTTAAGCGATGATTGTCTGCTCTGGGTTTAATCAAACTCAACGGTATTTCTACATCGAAAGATTCACCACCGTTCTCTTCAAACATTTTTTTCACTTGAGACAACTGCTCAATGACCGGCACTTTATAGATTGCTTTTTCTATGGTTGCGCCTGATTGCCCTTGCTCGTTCGAGTTCACAGATTTATAAGATCGTTGCTGTTGCTGCAAATACATCGCGTTAACCGCATCCATTTCCTGTGAAAGTGCTTGCGCCGTTCTTTCGGCAGCTTTGTCTCGTGCTCCTTTGGTTTGAAGCAAGTGACCGAGTTTTGATTGTTTTTTACTTGTCATAGCGAATTACCTAAAAGCTTAATTATCATCCTCAGGAGGAAGAGGCTCACCAAAAATGCGTTGATGTAACTTATCAATTATTGAAAACAGCTTTTTTCTCGAAGGATCTGATTTTTTATTCCAAATAAGCGATGACATTGGCGGCTTTACAGCTCGTTTCTCTTCAGCGCTGAGCTTTTCAAAGCTTTCCGGGTCTATATAAGGGGGCACAGAAATATCACGACGTTCCTGAATTAACCGACTACGAGGAAATACCTCATTTTTTGGAAAGCAACCAAACGCAGGGTAATTGAAAATTGGCTCTAATAAAATTTCTTCTCGTTTACTCAACTTCCCTGAATTTAATGGATTAACAATTGTCGTCACTAGGCGCATGCGACCATCACTATTATTTGCCGCAAGGCAAGACATAGTGACGGTGTTGCATGAGCCAAGCGTATCTCTGGATGGGTTTACTGGCACAATCACATGATCCGATAGTTGATACAGCGCCTCGTTTAATTCCGCATCCAGTGGTGGGGTATCGAAAATGATCAGGTCGTAACAATTGAGGATGTCGCAATCAATCAACCAAGACTCCCACCGCTCATAAAGTGTTCTTGCCGGGTATTTTTCTGCATGAGTGTGGATATGACTGAGTGCCTCACTATCACCAGGTACAATATCTAGCATCCCCCCCAATTTATTCACAGTGCCTAAATGAGGAGAGTCATGCTGGATATATGTGCCGTACTGACACACATATTGCCTGTCTTCTTTCATGATCTCTGATGAGCTACTGCGAGCAGCAAAAGGCATTGGATTACCATCTTCATCATAATACTCAGGGTGAATTATGGGCTGATGAATGGCTCTGAGCGCAGAACCTGCAAATGCGTGCGCCGCATCAACTGTGGTCGACTCAATAACGCCATAAGCACCACTTAGATTGCACTGTTTATCAGTATCTATAAGAAGGACGCGTTTACCAGCCCAAAGCGCAATACCTTCCCCTAAATAACTCACCAAGGTGGTCTTACCCACACCACCTTTGCGGTTTGCAACAGAAACAATCTTAGCCCGACTATCGACCGGAATTTGGGCTAGCCTGAAGCTTCTTGCAGATAAACTCATAAAAACCTCCATGCGAATTTTACAGCCATTATTTTTTTCATTTTCGGTTCCTTAGCGGATTATTGAGTTGCGCGCACTTTACCTTTTGAGTCGAGAACGCCTGTACGACAATGACTTATAGCTTACGCCATATAAAAAGTGAGTGCAACAATTGATTGTGCAATCACTTTTTATAAACACAAAAAACAGCAACCAATAAGTTTGTATTCACTCACAAACAAATGTAAGTACCAGCTAACAACAAAAGTCCTATCAATATAAAGAGGAAGCACTTACTTACACATAAGTATCAGTACATAATTCGAACAATCAAGCAGGCGACGATACCGTGACAGTATTGCCTTAACATTATTTTCACTGTCACTTAAAGTAATTTCTTTGCTGCACTCAATGTGCCGTTCAAGGTACAATAGACAATATAAGAGACTGAAGTTGATAACAACTTAATAGTGAGTAGTGATTGAGACCCTGTTGTGGCGCCTTTTTAAAGTGCCATTCGTATAGTATTGCCCGTTATGCCAAAACAGCTCAATTAAAGGTACTAACGGTGTTTGGTTAAGGAGTTAACATGTCAGATCACTTACGGCAGTATCAACACGTTTTTGAGTCAGCCTTTCGTTTACTTTTAGAGTTTGAAGGTGGCTTTGTCGACGACCCTGACGACAGTGGCGGTAAAACAAAATACGGGATTTCTCAAAATGCCTATCCTAATTTGGATATAGCGGCACTGACCAAAGCACAAGCGAAAGAGATATACCAAAGAGATTACTTTGAAGCCTGTAAAGCCCACTTAATGCCTGAAAAAATGGCGGTTTTAGTTTTTGATACCGCCGTAAACATGGGGGTGAGAAGTGCTATAAAACTATTACAACAAGCGATCAAGACCGATGTAGATGGCATTATTGGGCCTAACACACTTAGAGCGTTAAAACAGGCAAACAGAGTCCAAGGAGACAATTTATTCATTGAGTACCAAAGCTTAAGAGCCAAGCAATATGCCGAGATCATCGCACGTAGACCGAGCAATGGTAAATATGCAAAAGGCTGGTTTCGCCGTCAATTTAAACTACAACAATACCTGTCACAACAGGTAGGCTTTGCTGAGGAGGCTTTATGAATCAACAATATATCACCGCCAAACTCACACACTACGATACCCAAGATCCTACGGAGATATTTGAAGATTTAATAGCAACGCATTCTCCATTCGCATTCTATTTATTTAACTGGATAAACTTTCATAGTGATGCTTTTGAAAGCTGTGTAGAACTTTTACATGATATTCAATGTATTGATGGCCGAGTACTCCATCAGTGTATGCCGCATCGTAATGGCACTCACTTCGTTTGTATTGAAACAGATGAAATTATATATCCATCCCACATCAGCCTCATCCGGCTGAGTAAAAAGCAAATACTTATGCCATGTGAATGGACTCATCCTACACAGGCACTTTACCCAACCAAGCGCTGAGCGAAGCTCGGCAAAATTCAGTGAAAATGAGAGTGGAGCGACAGAATGATCACAGTAAACATTCCCCAGGAAAATGGACAGTATCAATCAGTATCGAACCAAATTGGTGACCACACGCTACATGTTGTCACCCCAACATTTGGGAAAAGCGAACTGCTTGTGTACGTCGACTTTAATAAAAAAAATTTGCAGGCAACAGGGCGCATCAAAATCGCTATGCAAGACCCAAACATAGCACAAGACACACCGTTCGATATGTGTCAGCTCGTCAATAACAGCATTGTGCCGATGGAGATAAATATTGTACAATCAGGTCAATATAGGTTTCCTATTCCGGTTGGTAGCAATGAAGTCAAGGTTAAACTATCAATCGAGCTTGCTGATGCTCATGAAGAAACTGATTCGTTCGCACTATGGGTAGCAGCCAATAGTGATAATGCAGTATCTGTTTTAAAGTAAGGGCTTAAAATGTACAGCACTTCAGTTTCACAACAGTTTTACCAACCAGATCAAAGCAGTAGCGGAGGGTCAAGCACGGAAATTCAGCAGTCATACACAATTTCCGAGCCTGATGGGCAACCCATTCACATTGCACTAAACGGACAAATCGACAGTACTAAACATGTTTTGGTAACATTGAATGGCTTGCTCTTGGATAAAGAAAGTCAATACAGTATCGCTACACAAGATAGCAAAAGCATCCTGTTGATTGACCCAGCTGTCACAATTTATGACGGTGATAAAATTCAATTGTCAGCCAAATTACTCAACTGATAACAGTGAGTATAACGCTGTCTCTGGAATCGCGTATGAGCTTGAGATGAGAAATACATTAACCCATTAAGGAGACTCATCCAATGAGTAAGTTACGCGCAAACTCACAAATTATGCCTGCAACAATTAGTCGTGAGCTAGTCGACCCAGGCTTTGAAGCAAACTTAGTAAAATTTGCTGATGATATTGCTTCACTTAGTACCGTAAAAGCGAGTATTTCCTACGTAGACTCTAAAGTGTCTGATCTCATTAATAGTGCACCTGAAGCGCTTGATACACTTAAAGAATTAGCTGATGCTCTGGGAAATGACGCCGACTTTGCAGCAACTGTAACGACAGCTTTAACCACACAAGATAACCGTATTAAGGCCATAGAAGATGATACATCGCGTATCATGGCTCAGGATATTGTTTCTGCGGAAGATCTATCCGCTCAAGTAGATGGTGCAGTAGTGTCTTTTGATATTGCAAAATCACCTCGGGTTGGATCTGCACAAGTATTTGTGAATGGTCTTGCTGTATTTGAAGACTCGGTTACGATTGACGAAGCCACCAAAAAAGCGACTTTTGTAACAGCGCCTCAAATCGGCGACAAAGTGCGCATTAGTTACATCGCTGAAAGATAAAATAACGAAACTCATTAAGAGGCCACTAATCAGGCCTCTTTTTCAGAGACAGCAAAGCTAGATTAAGCAGACCAACTTCAGATCTGTACACTGAAATTTTTATTGTACATTAAAATCAGGCTACTTTTGAGTACCGAGCAGCAAGCTTACTTTAGCAAAGATCAGATTCAGATCGGTTATAAACACCTGGTTTTTGTATGAAAGTGTTCAAAATAGCTAAAACAGCTCAATTTGGATCGCTTTGTAAGTTCCATATCTATAAATTAAGCAACTAATTTATGATCTAAAATCAGATGAAAGAATATTTAAACCCAACCAAATCAATATTTTATTTATAAAAATTGATAATCAGACTTATTTTTTAAAAAGGATCCCACTTACTTATGTACTGTTCCAAACTTTTGAAAATTTGAGCCAGTTTATACCGTAATGACGCTTCACTATAACAGATGCTCATTTAACAACGTAGTTGTACAATACTATATACGTTGAGACAGATGTGTAGATATCTTTTTTAATTCTCTACGGAAAAAATAAGCCTCATCCAGATCTTGCCTCGCTTCTAATTCTAATAGTAAACGCTCCATCATGAGTAATGACTGCTGAATAGATAAACGGCTTATGTCAAGGCAATCTTGTGCAGAGTCTCTTTGTTGACGCGACAGATCAAGCGAAACTCTTAACTCTTCTATGGTATCTTCAGCGATAATTAATTCATTTCTAAAGTCGGCAAGCTGAATACGCTGCTCTTCCCGGGAGTGCTGCGCCCCCAACTCATAGAAGAATGACAACAGAGAAGTAAGGTATTCAGGAGCCACTGTATTTCCTTTAAAACACGGCTGCCCATTGTGTTCTTGCAACTCGTTAGGGCTTCTTTTACTCGGAGCAATATCATTATACATACAATACAAGTCCTGTTTCATTTACTCGGCTTACGTTATCGTAAACCAATTATTTCGTGCGTTTTAAATCCGTTATCTTACGCCTTTTCAAACCCATCAGGGCTAAGAAAAAAACAAGACAATTTTTTATTTTATTAATTGAATCATGACATTACCTAAATCACTGTCCTAGAATAATAGTACGAGCCCAGAGTAAGGTGAAGCAGCTGTATTACTGCATAAGTCAAAACAACCTAGCAATACTTGTCAAAACACACACATGTCAAATACTTAATTTTCGGCGCATTTCTATAAAACACCGCATGGTGTTATTAGGATAGAGTTTATTTGCTTGGGCCGCAACTGTTTTTAGCAAAGCCAATAAATCCGCTGACGCTCACCCTTTGAGCAGCATGCTTACTTATAACGGGGAGGAATATTGAGTAGTGCCAGGGACCCCAGCACTAAAGCAGCCACCAATTAGACGGCTTTATTCTCTTCTTTCACAATACCAAGTGCTTTTCCTAGCAGCTCTTTGTATAGCTGGCCGCCTTGCAAAATCCCTGCAAGAAGAATGCGTTGAGACTCCAATTCTGCAGCCTTCTTTTGCTGCTCTTTTGTCAGCTTACGCTTATCTTCAGGAAGTTCATTTTCCGCTTCACGCAATGCCGAGCTTCTTTCGTCAACATGTTTATTTAAGTGTTGTTGTACAACACCTATCGCTTGTTCAACTTGTCCTTTTGTTGCCATTTGAAACGCTCGTTGTGTCAGGCTAGCGAAGTCATCTGCTACAATAGCATATCCGTTATTACATTGCGTACATACCGCCGCAAGCTTGCCTGCTATCTCACCAACAATGCTAGGATTGCTACAATACGGACAGCGGGGTAAATTCATACTCATTCTTTGATTTCTCCATTAATACAATAAAATCAAACTATTACACATACTTGATATGCAACCAGCCACTTCATAATGTGAGCCAGAAAGAAATAGCAATATGTAGAGTTTATATTTGTCTCATTCGCATGATGACTTAAATGTCTTCACATTTCAATTGTACAATAATATAGTAGCGCTATTATCACCTTTGAAAAACTTGAGTTCGCATTCTTTGAGCTTGTAGTGCATTGAGGTTTCAGTACTAGCGTTCTCAGATAAATTGGCTAAAAATAATGAATTTGAGCAAAAAAAAACACCTTCCGTGTTTGGAAGTAAAAATGAACGAACAGTTCGAACCTCTGATGAAACATGGTTCAATCTATGCTAAAGTGATGGCCAATTCGATCCAAGCTACCTTGCTACAAGTAGCAAAGCAAGAGCTTGCTACAGCCGAGGCAGAGCAAGTAATAGGTGAGCTCACAGCACCATCGCTGTGTCGAGATCTTGTTGAAAAAGAGCACAGACTTGCTATATCTGAAGAGCTTACAGCGTTACGAGAGATTGCCATGCTGTTATTGATCTATATTGAAGAGCAAGCGATATAAAATTTCCCATAATACGCATTTATTTTGCGTGTAAATTAATGAGACATGTGACATGACTAATAAAGACAATACAACTGCCGTTGAGCAGTCATTCGAACTACAAAAAATTTACCATAAAAAATCAACTTTCGATGCACCCAATGCACCGGCTGTATTTTTAGATGAGTGGAAACCCTCTATTAGCGTTGATTTAAATACTGAAGCAAATAGGATAAGCGATACCACTTATGAGGTTGTACTCACTGTGAAGTGCAAAGCTAAAGCCACGAATAGTGATACACAATTATTTAATACCACTGTAGAGCAGGCAGGGATCTTTGAAATTGAGGGCTATGAGGAAACAGAGATCATGGCATTAGTAGGGTCATACTGCCCAGCTCAGCTCTATCCGTTTGCACGAAATCACATTTCCTCTCAAGTGTTACATGGTGGCTTTCCCCAGCTACTTCTGGCGCCTGTCGACTTTGATGCACTACTTGATGATGCAATAAAAAGCGCAGATCAAGAGAGTCAAGGGAGTGAAACAAACGACACTGACGATGAGGTCGAGGTCATCTAGCTAGTAAAAAGCCGACGTTCAGTCGGCTTTTCTAATTCAAATTAACTTAGTTAAGCTTTCTACTTTCAAGCGAGAAAACTTTGCCGATAACAGCGCCCTGCTACAGCCAAGATAAATTCCGCCATATAGTCAGGCAAAAAGCCAGTCAACATAGACTATTTTACATTCGGTAGAAGCTCTTTGAGTCGTTGACTCACTTTGAACTGTACAGTGTTGCACGCATCAATAGGAACAGGCTCTTTTGTTGAGGGGTTTCTCCCTAAACGCGCATTGCGTTGAACTACCTTTAGTGTTCCAAATCCTTGCACTCGCACATCTTGCCCTGCTTGCAGAGCGTCACAAAACGCATCAATCACCGCATTCACACAACCACGAGCGTCCGTTTTACTAATTTTCATTGCGTCAGCCACATGATCAGCCAACTCTGTCTTTGAAATTGCCATCTTAAATACCCCTAAATATCTACATGTCTCAGTTAACAACCAAATCATGAAGAGGTAGTAGATATTATATTGTCACATTTGCATTATAATTTGATAGATATTGTACAATTTAATTCTATCGATTCGATAACAGATTAACGTCACTAAATTGGTAGAGGCCAGTTATATGATTTTCTCTATTGTACCACGGTGCGCTTAAACACTCGCAGCGCAAAAACGAAAACCTACTTTATAACCGACTAAGTAACATCTAGCTTTCTAAATTAGAAGTTCGACGTTGACGTCGCCGACTGCAAGCACTATCACAAGATGAAAAAGCGTGCTCTTCACCTACAAACTCTCTTGAAGCCAAGCAGTTAGCAACCGCACTGGGTAGTTCTTTGTTTGATATTAGTCCCAGAGCCCGGGCTTTTGCCATTTCAACTGCAATTACAATTTCTTCTGCGCTCATATCAGCATTATATAATCTCAACTGTCCTTGCTCATCATAACCAATGACAAGTCCTTTTATCAATGAAGCGGGATCTCCCTGCGCCAAGCTAGCGCATATTTTTTGGATCTGCGTATCCATAAGTACCATCCTAGATTCTAAATTTTTGAGCTATATGCCTGTAGTTATTTAAATAAAAAGCCACTCCTTAAGCAGGAGTAGCTTTTCGGTTGGGTCTACTTAAAGCACTTATATCACCTTTAAAATATACGCTTTAAAATCATCATATTGCAGAGTCACATGCTGTAAGAACATTTACTATTCTCTCTCACATTGCGAATGTGCTATGTAACAATTAGCGTAAATCTTATGGTGTCTTTATATGTCTCATTTAATGTACAACGGAAACGAATATACTCCGCATGTTACAAGAAATCTAATTAGTGTGCAGGAGTATCCAAGCTTTAATCCCCCTTGTCAATAATCAATTGTAACAAGAATAGAAACATTGCAACATAGTACAGGCACCTTAAAGCAACAAGCAAGTTGTACAATTATCAACCACCTACGATTAGTCAACTGAATTTATCGAAGAGTGATCTAATACAGTTGGCTGAAATACCACTTTTAATGACTAAATTAACAACGGCGACAACACTGCTTATAATGAAAATTGTTGTACAACAAACTCTTTATTTTCAATACTTACGAAGATATTCAGCATAATTTCATGTTGGGCAATTGCTGCAACCAAGCAAACGAGAAAGCGCACCAAAACAGGACTTCGGAGGCCAAAATTTACTATTTTGATTTGACAGTCAGCGTCGTAACGTATAGATTTGTCTAGGATATAGCGTAATGGGTTGCATTGCAGTGATTTACATCGAATGCAAATGCAATAAATAGTGTATCAGGAAGAGTCGCTAGTGAATTAGGTACAAATCACAGCTAGTTGCTAATTAAATGAGCATTGGTATTAATATTTTAGAGCTATATCAAAAAGTTATGATAAAACTTTTAAATTAAAGTTTAGTTTTTGTCAGTCTTAATCTTTTTAGGCTGTTATCAAATCGGGGCTAACAGTGAGGCTAATTTATGAAATTTAAGAGAGTTGTGCACGAGAAAAGTAATATCGATGGCTCTTCGGCTAGCGCCAAAGCTATCGCCCAAGCTCCTACCATCAAACTTGCAAATGTAAGCGGAAATAATGCCAAGTTAAGACAGGCTAAAGTTGGCTCGGCTATTGACCAAGTTGGGGCTTTAACTGCTGCTCGTGACCTGTTAGACGCTCGCATTGAAGAGGCACAGTCTTCACTTATGGATTTACTCAAAACCTCTACACAGCCTTCCATTGAGGGTAAAAAGTTTGTCGCAAGCAAAACACCAGTCTCCTGTAAGCAATTACTTCCTAAAGCAAAAGTAATGACTTCAATGATAGCGCTGTTACAAAAAGCAAATGAGCAAAACAAAAACGATGGCGGACTTTTTGAAATGATTTTAAGTCTAGATCCTGACATCATTAATGCACACTTTCTGCCATTACTCGAAGCTATTTTTGAAAAATCGGCATTAACTGAAGAAGCTGAAAAGCTCTATTTTGTCTCTGAAAAGGATGAAGTCGTAATCAGTCTTCGTGAAGCTGTTTAATGTAACCTTTTTTAAGGGCAAGAAACGATATCAACCTCTTGCCCACCTTCTTACTCTTCTCAAGTCATCAAAATCCAGTCCCCATATTGTACAATATACTTGTATTATTCATACTCTAGATTGCTTATTAAAATATAGGTATATTCGCGAAGTGGTTTTATTTATTTAATCTGAACTCGGGGTAACAAGTGGGTTACTCAACGAAAACACCTAAGCTCAATAGGCATAATATCACGCTAGCCATAAGTTATGTCTTAATACGAAGCAAATTTGTGCATCAGTAAATAGCCTATTGCAAACAAATTTAGCGCAGCAGTAAAGGATAACCGCTGTGAGAAGACAACTTATTAAGCCTAGCTTAGGTTATCTAGCCAGATATAGTTTTGGCGATAACGCCGCTTGCGCGTCCTGCTCTCGCTAAGGCCTCTGCCTCCTGTAGGAAAGGTTAGCTTATGCAGCAATAGCAGGTTCTTAGAAGTAACGCCTTCAGATTGGGCAAGTATTAAAAGATAATGAGTATTAAATTCAGCCACAAATATGCAAAAACTAATGACTGAATTGGAGGCTTGTAATGAGTAACATACAATATGCAACGAATGAAAATGTCCATACGCTAATCAATCAAGGTTACACATTGGTTGCCTACTATGCGCCTTGGTGTGGCCCTTGCAAACAGTTGGGACTCGCACTAGAGGCGCTGCCCGACACATTGACGCAACATCTTACTATTGTGAAAGTGAATATTGACGAATGTGGCGATGCGTTAAAGAATGCGAGCGTTGATGTGATACCAACTCTGCACTTTATGCTCAACGGCAATGTTATCGAGAAAAACATTGGTGCAGTGATCAAACCAAAACTGATGCAGCGGATCGCAAAAGAGATCCATTGCTGAGCAAGTCCAGTTGATGTGTCACTTTCAAACTGCATTATCTGTGCAGGCTTTTACGTTACTAACCGTAGCCTGCTTGCAAGCACATTACTCTACGCCATATTGGCTTCGTATGATTTTTCTCGCCGAAGCCAGTGCGGTCTCTAACTTTTTATGACCCAAAATCCGTGTAACCTCAGATCGTCGCTCTACATCAATAAAATCGTCTAAACTTACGATTCCCGCTTTCACAAGCTTGCGGATATTCATCACCCCCACTTCCTCAACACAAAGCAGCTTCGCGGAATCAGCCGTTGTGCCATATCTAAATCGGGTTTCTAACATATGCCAATATCCATCAGGACGCGAGATAGCACAGGCTTTAGCGATTTGTCTTAAGGCTTGAAAGACACGTGAAAGGTCATATTTAAAACCGTTTATCTTTTGGTATTGCACCGTTTTGCCACTGAGGTATGTCGCCATATCCGCTGGCAATGCCATTTCCGACGCAAATGGTACCACCCGTTGCAAACGCTTCATATAGTCATCGACTAGCTTCGCCTGACTACGTTGAATGTAGTCTGTGTTATAAGAAGGAGCCCCAGCGATAGCCCAGGCTAACGCATCATCGTTATCCCAAATCTGAGCATGGTCTACAAACCGTAACGCCGTATGCCAATGAAAAACATCCTCTGGCTTGTAGTACCAACGCGATGAAACTTTGCCAATCTCAGTTATTTTGTACTGTTCGTCATGTCCTTTGAGCATCTGTGTACGAAGTAAATCTCCCAAGACGCTCTCAACCACTTTTTGCTCAACCAAGCCTTGCAGTTTCGCTAAAGAACGGTCAAACCAGTTAACCAAATCTAGTTGATTATGAATCGTACCCGCATCTACTTCAGCGAGAATATGAAAGCCGAGGGTAGCTTCATTGACCAGTTGACTATGGACAGGCTTAGCTTGCTGTATACGATGTTCCCAAACTTTTGGCTGCGCACAAATAAGATAACAGTGCCCATGATAGCGTGCTAGATACTGGGGATCATTGTATGCGATCCACGCTTTGGCTTCTTCGACGCTTTGAGCCAGGATAACCTTTTGATGGTCTTTAACCTGTCGCATGTTCACTTTACGCTTTCTTCTCTGAAGGCGCGCTTCATTATCCACGGCTTTGATATCTTGTTGATTACCTGCGTGGCGGATATCTATTACCGACCCCGCAGTGGACATATCTAACTCAGCAACACTATCTAATATTCTTAACGACAATCTATCCAAACTAGACTGGGCGTAACTATTTCCATCAGGAGCAACAACAAAGTAATCAGCTGGAAGGCTGCGCCCTGCACGGCCAGCCATTTGTAAAATATCTTCTATTTCCACTGGAGACAAACCTCGAGTTGTGCCCACAATTACAACATTTTGTGCTGGCACATTACACCCCCATGCAAGGGTTGAGGTGGATACTAAAACTCGTAGTTTTCCGTGCGGATCTTTAAATTCTTTTTCAATTTGTTGCCTGATATTTACTTTCAAATCGGCACTATGAAACTCAGCGTCAATGCCCTGCGCCCTGACCTTTCTTAATAGGTCTGCGCCGGTTGCCTTATCATGGACAAAAAGAAGATATTTCTCATCTGACTTTTCGGCATCTGTCACTTTCTTGAGCGCTTCATTGATGCGACTGTCTCTACTTTGTTTGTAATTGCCATTGTCTACATAGCGCGGAAAATGCCAAGTAAGGGGAGTTGGCCGCCAAGGAGAATTAATGATCTCACTTTGCAAACCATTTAATACACTTAGCCACTGTGCAAACTGCTCCACATTGGGCATCGTAGCAGACATAAATAGAATTTTCGCTTGATTAAACTGAGTAAAACGCATTAAACCAGCTTCTACAGCATGGCCACGTTCCGTGCCAATAATGTGAGACTCATCAACCACCAATAGGCCAACCCTGTCGATCCAAGCACTACGCTCACTACCATACTTTCTAGTCCGAGAGTCCAGCATTTCAGAGGTGATACACAAGATATCCGCTTGATTTATTTCATCGTTTTTATCTGGTGATAAGGCATAGTCTCCCGTCAATATCGCTATCTTGTATTGAGCACCGAATGTGTGTGACCAGTCATCGTATTTTTCTTGGGTTAATGAGCGAAGCGGAGACACATACACAACCACTTCTCCTTTGGCTAATGTATGCGCCATACATAACTCGGCACACACCGTTTTACCACTACTGGTTGCAGTACCCAGTACCAAGTTCACGTTTTTCGTATGTATCTGATTTTTAAGCAGCGTCGATTGCACTCGGTTAAAGTGACTAAACGGGTAATTAAGTAAAGTAAATTCAGACGTTTTGATAAGGTCACTATCTTCAACGAGGGACAACCCTACCGTTGACTGCGACAACTCTTCGCCCGTAGTTAGACCCAATTTGCGTGTCATAGACGCACAAATTGCGCCTGCGGGATAACCTAAATCATCATTGCCATGAGACAATAGAAAGAGCTGCTGATCAGCATTAAGGTGCTCTAGTGGATAAATTCTACCATTGGTTTTTGACTTCCCTGAACATACTGCATAATTACTACATAACTTCATGGCTCGACCCTGAGAAAACTGCACCATTTTGTGGGCGTAGCATTTTGGGCAATAGTCTAATTCGCCAATATCTATGTCTTGCTCGTCTGCAGCACTATCTAGACAACGAACGGCATGTTCAGTACGCCATGCAACCTGATACTCTCGATATGTGAGATTAGACACCGAGTCAAATATAACTAACTGAACCGCTTGCTCGACGAAATCAAAATGCGCATTAATACCTGTACATAACCAACGTTCACATCGGCCATCTACCGTTTTAATGATGACAAACCCGTCTGAATCTAATGCCAGTCCTACGTAACCCCAACGATTTCGGGCCCAGTCAAGCATATCATTTAACATAGTACCTCAGATCACTTACTCATTATGCAATGAGAAATAACGCTCCCACAGTAATAACTATCGCACCGTTAAAGGCTAGATTATGCAATAATCACTTGTATTTATAAGATATTTAGAAAGTCTATTAAACTAAATGGTTTTGGATCACGCTATCCGTATGTGCAATAAGCAAATGCTCGTTTTCTATAAAAACCATATAGTTAACTTCAGCTCCTGGTATAATTGATGCCAGCACATTCTCTAATATACCTTCAAACTTTTCAGTAGCAATGCCCTTGAATGTTGCCAATTTACTAAGCCTTTGTGCTAGAGAGTGTTGTTCAAGAAATGACGCTGCATCAAACAACCAGTTATCCTTGGAAAAGTAGCGAGCAGCTTTTGTTTCAACTTCCACAAACCTTGCTGTTTCTCCCCCATTTACAGGCAAAACGAGTACAGCCGACGTATTGGGCATAACGATATAATTTGCATTTTCTAAATTCATACTCGCTCCATTCAAAAAGCCTGCCGCGCACCATTACACGAATTGTATAATCGTATGCTAAGCGTGTTAGAATGTCACGCATTAGGGAATACAAAGCTATCACATTGGCTGTTATTCAAACATTTTTGACAAAATATCATCACTTATCGATACCTCCTTTTTTAAAAGTTGCCTAAAATGACTTTTATTGTACAATGAACTGAAAGTTACTGTTGTGCAGTCATTTTGGCTTGCTTCAACCTTCACTTTAAAAAAACCATCATGCTTACATAAAGGTGACAACATGACGCAATCAGCAGCTGAGTTTAACGGGATATTAGCGATAGCTCACGACCTCTTACCCGCAATGCACAGCGGACTTTCACAACTTAAGCCCAACGATACAGCCTTACTTGTTGCCGCTAAGCTTCATTATGCGTTTTGGTTTGCCACCTCAGAAGAGCAAATCATCGAGCTAACAAAACAAGCACAGGGGTCTGATAAAAAACGCAAAGACCTTGATAAACTCACAACTTGGGCAGAATCCGCCTCCAGCGTTTTCGATACCGAGGTGCAATGGGAAAAAATGCCCCGCCAATATCACAAAAAGTTTGAGAAATTCCCAAGTAAAGCACAAGCGACAATTGACAACCCGCTGCCTTCATTGTCAGAGACATTGATTGCTCTAGATGATTTACCAATACCAGAGCTATTAAAAACATTAGCGCAGCAGGCATCCCCCTTTCTAATGCCAGATACCGACGCTTTTCTTTCCTCTATGTTTGGCCAGCAAAGCCGCGAAAAACCTATCGACATTGTTGACGAATCAATACCAACAGAAACCGATCCACTCAGTAACGGCAGTGATCTAACACCCGATGCGATTGTGGATATTCAAAATGCCTACATAGTTAAAAGCTATGTTGACGTGCCAATGACAGATGCCGCCGAGCAACATGCGCTAACACAAACCACAGTGGAAGAAAAAACAACGGCCGGCGAAGCGTCTAATGACACGGAGTTCACAGCGTACACACCTACCACAACTAAGAAAAAGATCCGTAAAATAGCACGCGCTGAAAAAGGTCACGGTGCAATGATCCGGATAGTACGCCATATGCTGGTTTTAAACGAGCAAGCATCAAAAGCTCAAATCATGGCTGTGTTAGATTTGCTGGGTATAAAATATGCGGCTTCAGCATTACCAGCTAAAATATCAGATGCTCGTAAAATGCTCTTGTATATGGGTGATATGGGTCTTGTAGACGAGGAACTGGCAAATTCATATGACTCAATGGTTAAAATATCTCAATACGATGAAAACCTCAGTATAGAAGATGCCAAGCGCATTGATGCACTATTAAGTGAATTGGAATTTAAACCCGTTAAGCGCAGAACTTAGATTAAATTTATCATTAATATATACAGAGTAATTTTTACATATTTAGCAATAAAACCATTGATAATAAACATAAAATACTGTTAACATCAGGGTACAGACCATGATGGTTTATCTAAAGTAATGCGGTTATTTTGGATAATAGGTATGTAGATTTTTTTGCCGCAAATTGCATTATATTTGAGCAGCCCGCCTTATCAACTATGTGCGGGTTTGTTTTTAGTTAGCGCCATTATTTTCTTATCTCATTCACCAACTTTTAAATTCGCTTAAATAAAGCAAAAAAAAGGCCGCAACACATGCGACCTTATGAAGTATGTGTATCGCGAGCTTATACTAAGCGGATCTTGGTAATAAAACTTGGTACAAGCACATCAATTGCAGACCATACTGCAGCCGCTCTTTGGTTAACCAGCGGGTTAACACCATGCGGAAGTGCCGATGTAACAACAAGTGGCATATAAGGCGCGCTAACCAATGCACTTTCAAAATTTGACTTACCTTTATAAACACAGACTGCCGTATCAGCATCCATCACCTGTTGATTAGGCACACGTACAATTAAGATACCATCTAAGATACCGAAAATGTGTGGGCCTACAGCAGCGCCGTCAGAAAGCTTAGTAAAGCCAGGTAAAGTTGCTGCCAATGCACAGACATTACGTCCCGCAACCATTGCCGAAATAGTGCCTCTGCCTGCATTATTTAAAATAGTCGCTTCAGCTTGCGCAATAGCATCTTTAAACCCTTGTTTGTGATCATTATAACTAATACCACTGGGTGCATTTTTCTTAAATGTCACCTCCCCCTGCGCTTTAGCTAATAACATGCGCGTAGCCGTATTCATTTGCTCTGAGTTAATGGCAGCGACGAGGTCTTGTGCAATTTCATCTTCGGCTACCATGCCAAAACGGCGGCGTAAAGCATAGGACTGCTGTAAACCAATCGTGTCTTTTAACGCCCATAAACGTGCTTGAACCGTTTTAGATGCAAACTTCATCCCTACTTTTGGAATGTCATCTGCCGCGTCATAATCACCACTATATGCAGCGGTAATGGTATGCTCCGCCTCTGGCGCATGCTTTGTCGATAAAGTAACCGTACCATTGACGTAATCAATGGTGCCTTGAATATCGAAACCAATTAACTGACCTAACCCATTGTCTTGCGCAACTAAATTCAACTCTGCGATTTCAACACGTACAGAACCTACTTGCACAGGCGCATTTTTTAGCGAGAAGCTGTAGTCGCTCTCACCTGCTTGGGTTTGACCAAGTGCTTCACCCATCACATTTGACGTTGCAGACACACCTGATAATAAATCACCTGAGTTAAGCTGTGAGTCGCCGGATACAATATTCTTGAAGTAAATGGTGCCTTGTTCTTCATCAATTGGTTGAATTGACGCAATAGCAGATAAAGGTGAAGTACCGTAGGCGACAGTAAGCACATCCAGTGCAACATCTGGGATCTTACCCAACTGAGATAATGTGCCATCTTCTTCACAAAGCCGCTTATACACTTGGAAGTTTTCAAGTTGCTTACCCAACGCATAGACATCCGTTGTATTAATTGCACGCACTTTACTCAATAAAGAGTTTCTTTCTAATGCTTCGACAAAAGGCTTGTATTTCGTGAAGTAGTGATCTGCTTTGCGCTCAATTGCTTGGCCCGTTACGGTTTCTTGTAACATGGTATTGTCCTCAAAATTCATAAAAAACTATCAACAGCACTCGTTGGATATAACGAGCATTCATATTAGGAGTAAGCTGTATTACTGTGTCGACTCAAACAACGAGCTTAATCGACTTGTGCCTGTGTTATCTTGGCTATCTGACAGCACTACGCTGTCTTCATAATTGACGGAAAAGTTTGCATATAACTGCTCAGACAAAGAGCCTACTCGTGTTCGTGCAGTCGAGTATTGCCCACCTATTTTGCTTAACGCTGCTTGAACTTCACATACGCTACCTAGCTTTTTATAGTCTTCTAACTGCGCCATCATACTCGAGTTGAGCTGGCGAACTTCCGCCAGTGTTTGTTCCAGTAACTCAATATTCTCAGCCTGTGTTTTTGCCTGCTCATTTAGCGAATCATTTTTGCTACGCAGTGTCGCATGTTCGGCATAAGCTTTTGCCAGACTCTCTTCAACGTGGCTTTTCTGTTTCGCTAGAGCCGCAATAGTAGATGCACTCTCACTCATTACAGTATCCTTAACGGGGTTAGTCTTTAACGGGGTCTCATTCTTTTCATCCACACTCGTTTGAATGCTGGTATTGGCCAGCTCAAGAATGGACTGATGTAATTTCGCGGCCTCATCATCGAGCGATTCGACCAACGAGGGAATAGCTTGAGCAACACCTGGCTCTTGCACGAAATCAAAGGTTTCAAGTACAAAGCTGGCTTCATCTATCACCGGGGCATTGTCTCGCTTGTATGGCGTATAGCCTCCATAACCCCGACTAGATACAGGAAATTGCACACCGCCTCGAAGATAGGCGTTCAGTACTCGACCAGCTGGGGTATTTAACACTAATATTTCACCCATTCCTATGCTGTTTTTCTCATCAATCCATAATTTAGAGATCCGATGCGATGCCCTTCCTTCCAATAGAGCCTGATCATCAAGTGCCTGCGTATGGCCGATTGTGCCCAGCATAGTTCCTGATGATATTTTAGCTTGGCTGCGCTCGATAGCAGTACGCCATAATTCACGCGTATAAAAACGGCCATTGCGAGATGTACCATCGACTAGAAAAAATGGCCCTACAACACGCGCCAATATGCCTACTCCATCTACCTGTGATGTTTCTTGCAAACCTTGTGTATGTTTAGACGCTTCACTGATCTGGTAGATCACATTAGACGTATCGAACGCGTCGATAAATAGTGTACGCTCTGTCATGCGCTGCCTCATTTAAACTCTAATTTTTCACGCAGTCGTTGTACAATGTCTTGCTTAGAATCATTGTTGTACAAATGGTGCTGTGAATCTTGCAACCACTGCACAGCATCCACTGTACAGTTGGCTTTGTTGAACGCTTTTCCTAGCTCAACCGGATGGACTAAAGCTAGCAAAATACATAGTTCGTCTTCTTGCAAGGGTAAGTTAGCTTCACCCTTTGTTGATAAGCTGTCTATTTGCAACCATTTCTGCTCAATATTGAGCAGCATTGGGATGGCGACATCCGTCACCTGCTGCCACTCTATGTGGTGACTTAACGTCTGGTACTCCTCATTCCCAGTGTATAGCAGGCTGCGTAGGGACGACACTGCATTTAACAAACGATCCCGAACAATTAGCAGGCTTTTTTCATCCTGCCCGCTGATCCGAACAGCTAAATGTCGTCCCAAAATTTTGTGCATTCGTTTTCCAGCCGTACGACCATGAAATCGGCTAGCAACACGCATCAGCATCGCATTATTTACAACTGAGCCATGCGCTATGCACTCACTTCTAGCAAAGTCACTGGCGCCATAAACTAAGCGATTTCTTCGCTCAATAAAAGCATCCAAAACATCTTCGGGGATCTGTTCTGGCGCCCTCCCATCCTCATCAATCAAGTCAAGCTGACCCACTTCGCACAATAACAGTACCCGCTCAGCAGGCTTTGCAAACCTCATCACTTCTCATTACTCATCTTCACTCTAGCGTCGCGTTTTACTGATGTTTCACTATGTATTGGCTCAGCATTATTTGCTGTTTTGCTTTGTGATAATTGCTGAACTGCGGTGTCTACTAACTGCCTTAGCGAAGCTTCATCCATATGCAATGCTTCTAATGGCTTGCGTTTAGGCTGGAGATTTTTTTTTGCTTCTACGGGCTGTTTCTTGACCCCTGAAGCCGCTTTTTTTGCTGGTTTATCGAGCACAACGTTTTGGGGTTCATCGGTTTCTCTAGAAACCAAAAACGGGTCTAGCACACCAACCATATTTAATTGACGCCTGATCCACTCGAATACGGCTTTGAAATCAACTTTATCTTGAAAATGTGCCGAATCATCCAGATCCTGCATAAACGCCAGTAAATTTGATACAGAGAACAATACCTGTTCTGTTGACTCGAGCTGATCAAGCGCCTCTAAGCCCACTCCCTGACGGCTGAAATGAACTTGGATCTCTTGTACAGAACACTGAATGCCTTTTTTCGCTAAGTGCGTCATTGCAAGCTGTTTTAAACCATTTGCCAAGGCACCTTGAATTGATTTTACCTTTCGTAAGTAACGCGTATGACGTTTTTCAAACTCTCCTTGAGATTGTAAGGTTTCACCACCAAAGAGTAATTCAATCGGCACTCCTACCGACGCGCATACTGCTGCTCTAATATCACGGATACACGCGAGTAAATCATCAATATTTACGGTGTCCGGTACATCCATTCCCTGCAGCGTCCCCCTATCACCAAACACAGGTAACACTTTGGCTTTCCCTGCGGTGGCCATAATATCTCCCACCGTTGTCAGTGACTGCGCCTCACCGTTAAACGTGGTTTTCTGATTCAATAAACTTTCATAACGTCTGGCGATGTTAAAGGCTTCTTTAGGCTCCGTGGCGCTTGGGATCGACACCCCAACCAAAGACCGAGTACTTAATTGATGCAACTTACTTGCCGGCACCAGCGCTTCAAGTAGTTGAAGCTCCTTTAGTTTTGACTGTACACCAAAAAGCAGCGGTTTACCCACTCGCACATAGTTAGGTAGCATTTTGGTGGCAAGGTGCTGCTTATCTCGCACCGATACTCCCAATTCATCGCCTAGGTCGACACGAAGTTTATTTCGCCCAAGTGCAAAATGCAGGTGAGAATTTGCGGGTGTGATACGGATACGCTCTTGTTCTCGAACTAAGAATTTGGCTGGCATTCCATGACGATATAATGCCACTACATCATTTTGTGTAACATCATCGATCACTTCGCTCACGCCATTGGCATCAGCAATAAGACGTAGTGTGTAGTCGCCATACTTTAGCAGATCTGGAGTCACATCTTCACAAAGTTGATCAAGATTAATCTCTTTTTGTAACGCGCTCAAAGCAGCTTCAACATCCTTGTTGCTACTATGGAGATTTACGATACAACCATGCTCGGGGTCGGCCACCAATACTTCATCACATATCAGTGAGTGCATTGCATCAACAAGGTAATAAGTGGATAGCTCTTCAACTGTACGGCTGTAGTCACGCTTGGTGCTCGCAGCTTTAGTAAAGGTACTCACCATTGCCAGTGCTGCTGCGCCATCGGTATTACTTGCAGCAATTCGTTGTTCTATTTCTTCTTTTACAGCAGCCTGAAAGCCAAATAATGACTGTTTAGCAAAATTTGCTTCGTGGTGATGAGTCGAAGACTCAGTTAATTTATCAAACTCAACAGCCTGCTTTGTGTCATACAGATTAGTATTCACTAAGGGTACCGCCCTAAATTCACGTCTCATTAGTTCATATAATTGTACAAGGTAAGTTACAACTACAATTGTACAATGAAATGGTTGGTTCTAGTTTATCAAGACTGATGCTGTACAACAAGTTGCAAGAGAGCTTCCAATCTAGTTTTATTTTGGTGCTGAACGCAAAGCACTATAAGGCAGGCAGTTACAATACATGAAATAAAACAATGCACATAGGTTAGCTGTACAACCTTATATTCTCTCTCGGTATCAGTCTAAATTTACGCAAGCAACGTGTCACCGTATGTATATGCGAGCCATACATTCAAAGCGGCTTTTCTATTAATATGGATACGACGTACAACGAAACCTCAACTATTGTACAATGGTAAAACCCTCCTTATCTGTCGACAAAATACCTGCGCCGCAGTGTGTTATGCTTGATTAGTGATTGTAGCCCAAGCTACACTTATCATTATTGTATAAATGTATAAGTTGCTCTCATGGCGTTAAAAGAATATCAATCGTTCAAAAGCAAACTCAGCTCACGGGGTGACCGAAGAGCATTGAATCTGCTATCGACTTTGAACCTATTACGCCATGATATGCTCATTGATGAGCAGACAATTATCAAAGCCTGCCTCTGTGCAAAGACTTTAGCATCACTTAAAGCGAGGTTGTCCGCGCATTTACAAGCCCATGCCTTTACTAAAAATTCAATCACAACTTATCGCAGCCGCCTCACTCAATTGGCAACCACATACAAACAACACATTAATCCACACGTATTAGATGAACAAGCCAATACGGGGCAACGTTTAATGCACTATGCCGCTAAATATTGGCCTAAAAAAAACAAAGGACAACTACATACGTTAATCAATGAGTACAGTGGTATTCCAATTGGGACAATAAAACGCTGGACGAGTCACGACGCGCAGCCAAGGGCACAGCATGTTGTAGCTCTGGCAAAATTAGAAACGCTCTTTGGATTGGATATGGGCACGCTCACACAGTGCGCTCGCATCAATAAGCAGCGCTCGCTAAGCAAGCACATTAAACCAAAGGTACCGTTACCAAAACAACAACCCGAAATCGACACCTTACCAGCACACTTGCAGTTACAAATTAACGCCCTGCTAGATTTCAAAAATAAGTTAGTCGCGCCGCCGCTTTCACAAGCTAGCTTTGCGATGAGAAAGCGCGAAGCGCTTCCCCTACAAGGCGCAGGGCGGTGGACAACAACCCCTGATGGCATCAACAGCAGCGCTGAAAACTTTTGCGCTCAAGTCTTACGTTTCTTCCGGTGGGTTGTGACCTCACATGATATTGAAGTTCAGCAGCTTGATCTTAGCATGCTTACTTGTGTTGAACTCCTTGAGGGTTACACACACGCATGTTTTCGAAGTGAAGTGTATAACACGCTATTAGCTTTTCTTACGCCGCTATATGGCCTATGTGAGGCAAACTCAGGTTATTTAACCAGGTATCATGCTCCGAAGTGTACCTGGATACTCTACGATGGCCATAGCACGGAGCAATTTGATGGCCTCGACGACTGGCTGAGTCAATCTATATATTTACATCGACAAATTGGTACTTGGATCAGAGATACAAAACATAAAATCAATGAAAGGCGACATGATAAGCAAAGCAGTGGCAGTCGAAATATTCACTGGTTACTCGATAGGCCGGATGCAGACTTATCACAGAGTATGGCAGAATTACAGTTAATGATTGAAGCCATGGTAGAGTTTGCTGATAAAATAACAGAACCTGCACGACAGTTACTGCCTTTACAGGTGGCAGTGTGGTTATCACTTAGCATAAAAACTCCATTACGCATTTCAAACTGGTGCGCTATGCAATGGCTTGATGCACCTTTTGCAGCTCAAGCGAAAACACCCGTTTTGTATAAAGATGCAGGCACATATTATTTAAAAGTTCCCCGCAATTGGCTCAAAAATCGCCGTAGTCTTGAAGTCACTATGATTGAGGCTAAGATAGAAGATCCATTTACAATCAAACTGCTAAATCGATTAGCAGCCATAAGGACGCAATTGGCCTGGCCAACCATGAGTGATGCGGTATTTATACAAACCAGAGACAGCAAAACGCGCGACCGTGGTGCACCATACACACGTAAGGCACTTGCCAAAGTGATCCAACAGTGGACAGCTAAGACCGCCAAAGCACTTTGGCCAGAGCGGTTTATTGAAAATGGCATAAACCCCCACGCCTTGAGACATTTTATGGCCACCTTTGTTCTCGATAAAACCGGTGATTATGGCATGGCAGCAACCAAACTGATGGATAGCGTGGCAGTAGTGATTAAGGTCTATGGTAAAAACGACCATGAAACAAATACCATCAAACTGAAGCAGCTTGGTTTATAGTGAACATAACCTTTTGATAAATAAAATTTTCTGACAGGGCGTTTTAGCGATAATTGCGTTGAATCGACTTCCAATAGCGAGCTATTGGTGCATAGTGCAATATTTTACCAACTCCGAGATCTACTGAAAAAAGACCTCTGGTTCCAGACGATTTAACCCATCGACGCGACAAAAAGGCCACTATGAGAGATAAACAGATCATTGTCTTACCAGCTAAAAACAGCTTCACACAGGGCGAGACGATGTTTAAGATAGCGTGTATGTCACGTAAACGGTTTTGCACTTTAGGCCTTCTTACTCTATCTTTTCTTCGCAAACTTGCAACAGGCAACGAAGTGGCCGCAGCCAAAGTTTCAAAGTTCGTGTGTAATGACCCAACCCAAAATTTAGGCTCTTCATATTGCCGATAGTTAACAGGGGAGCTTAGTAAAATGTCCACAAAAGTCCTAATTAACGACACTAATTCCGGCACATATTTGGACGTAAAGTGGATAAACTACACTTTTTGTTGACTGAGCCCCTAGCCTCTCAATCGCTGTTTAGTGGTACCCCACACTACGGAGCTGGTCTTATCGTTACTTAGCTATAGTCTGAAAAATATAAATCGCTACTACGGTCATTAAGCTGAGTAGCACATAGAAAATGGTGATAGTCCCCTTGCCAGTAACCGACTATTTTTTCAAAATAAGTAAAGTGTAGTGACGACTCAGGCTCTTTATCTTGAGAAGGGGTTTGTGGCGGACTAAACAAATCACTTACCAATTTCAGCTGTGTTAGCGAGTCATTGTGTTGATCCAGGGGTAAATTGAAGCTCATATTAGTAACATCACAGCATGTCGGTTGATACATGCCAATGCTATCGCCATATTGATAAAATGACGTGCAAAAATTATCAGTATTCATCTTATTTAGTCTCTACTTTTTGACCGACTGGAATTATCATCTCTGGTGCTAAGGTCGTAGATCGACGCTTACGCTTAATCAGTATCGTAGGTTTGCCCACTGTTTTCTTAAGCCCCCCTTTTGACTTGCCAATATTCGGTTTTGATAGTCGCTTGGGCTTGTCATTGATAGCTGCGTGAACTTTGACTAGTGAGTCAGATAAATAGGGCCGCGGAGCAATACGCTCACATAGATCTCGCCCATTTTCAGCCAGCAATTCGTATGTCTGTGCGGCGCTACCTTCTTTCGCGACCCGAAACAAGTAGCTAGCATATTTGTTGCGGATCTTAGCACGGGTAAGATCGCTACGAGTAAGCTCTGCTCGCATAATCCCAAGCACTATTTCACGCTCTAACCATTGTGCATAGCGTTCACTTTGCAACGCGTTATGCTGCTTAGTCAATCCAACAAGTTGATTAAGAGTATAAATCATTTCTCGGCGCGTGATTTTCCCATCTCGCTTACCATGCAAGTCAACCCGAGCAGCGCCAACGCCCCACAAAACGCAACATGTTAAATATCTTTTTGAGCGCGCCACATATGCCAACGTGTCTCTGATCACCTGCGCTGAAAACTCCCCTTCAAGTTTACGCAATAATTGCACATGTAAAGCCAATGACCAAGGCCGAGGATCTTTACCAAAGTGTTGGGGGTACACCTTAGATAAGTGTTTTTGTAATTGCTTTCGCGCATTTAGCATGACTGCTTTTTGACTGCTCAGTCTAGCAGTGATGTCGTCAGCTGGTATTTGCTTGGTTTGACTAGGTGGCAATCGGTTTTCCATCTTGCCTCCCTCAAACGTTTTTAGCAAAATTAAGCAGGCACGTATATACGCATTGCGCTATCAGTCCTTTATTTACGATGCGCTTGTTATTTAAAGCAAAAATACAATAGTGCATTGTTCTTATCTCATTATGTTCACAGCAAAATAGCCGCTGCGATATCTCAAGTCTCATGTTTGATTTAAGTTGTACAATATAGCAACTTGGGTACAAGGATACGGTTATTCGAGTGCACTGTAAAGCATTTGCTAAAACCCAATCTATTTTTTACTGCTCGGTAGTCTAATATTGTACAACTAAACTCCCTGCCTCTCTGTGTCATGTCTCAAAAGCATCATCGATGTTGGCCACCTAACACATTTAGACAAACAAATGGTCCGTATTGATCTGATAGCCAGAGGACTTCAATCTATCAACCAAGTGGTTTGCTCGGCTCTTAAAAGCACTTTCATTTAACCCTAGCCGTGATGCAAGCGTACCAACCGATACCCCTTGCACTAGCCCCATGATAACTTCCTGATCCGAAAGCTCCATATCCTGAATAACAGCTTTGTGCACTTTAGCTCCCCCCAGTACAACGACATCTTTATCGTTTCGTTGTATTGATGTTAGGTTAGGCTGCTCTTTTGTTTGATTATTTATTTGCAAGCTACTCGATTTGCCCTGGGCTTGTGCTAATGCGGCATCCATTTGCTGAATGCTAGGCGCTTGTTGCTTTGCCATCTGTCGGACCTGCGGCGGAATATCTGGCGCTCGCTTTTGAGATACTTGAGCGATTTGTTCATTCACAGATTTAGTCGAGAGATCAGAGGTAGTAGGCTCGCTTGTACTACTCTGTTGCACTTCGTTTTGCTCCCTCTCCGACTTTTTGTGTTTCGATTCATTCTGTTTTTGCGCTAATGCACCATTGGTTGCCAATGTTAAAATCACAGCTAAAGGATCAAACACGATAATAATGGCAAAAATAAAATACTTCACCGCTTCGTCTTTATCGATGTTAAACATATCAGCCACATACAATATCGGACCTACATGTGACTTGGCTTCAAGTATGCGTTTGTTTAATTGAGTTAACACCTCAATCAAGCGGCTCTCTCGTTCTGCTAACACTTCCAGTTCAGGTCGACGTTCTCGCTGCAATTCAATTCTTTTGGTCACATAGGTATTCGGTACATTTCCTATTTCCGTATGTATACGCTCAATATCCTCACGAACGATGGCAAGTTCAATCTGTTTTTGCTCGACAAGCAACTCTATTTCGTTCAGTTGCTTGAGTGAATCTCCATAACCTTGTGATAGAAAACCAAATATTCCTAATGAAGTGATGGCCATAAGCACCAAGATCGCACTCACAAGATACCCTTTCATGGCTCTGCTAACGTCATCCCACGCGCGATAAACATAAGATGCAGCAACGAGTTTACCTAACTCAAGGCTCGCCCCCATAAATACCACTGGCCAATAGCTGGCAGAAAACATCGCGGCTAAACCTAAGATAGAAAAGTACGCCGCATTTCCTGCGATCAACAGCGCAGTAAAAGCCAAAATAGTTATAAAAATCATCATATTCTCCGTGTTTTACTGAGTACTACTCAAAAGAAGGGATAGTCATCGGCTGGCTAGATTGCGGCTGAATAGGTGTCAGCATCTCAATGACATAATCACAAGCAGCTTCAAAATCGAATTGTTCTAAACTCGTCCCAACCGAGTCATCTGCTATCGTCAACGCTACACAGCGCACACTCGCAACATTGAGTTTTTCGACTTCATTCCTAACGTGGGTGCGCAGCTGAAGCTGAGCTTGTTCACTTTGAAACTGACTTGGGAATAAGCAATACACTGTCGCAGCAGTATTGCACAGCCAATCTGTTAGTTGTTCACGGCTGGGAAACCCTTTGACTAACACCAAGTCATTATTCGTTTGCTCTATTCTATGGCGTTTAAATTCAGTGCTTTTCATTCATCACTCCTTTTATCATAGCCTGTGTAAAGGCGCCGAATAGGCAACCAACACTCTCACCACTGTACTTAACGTGCTAGTAATTAATATACTTGCTAGCATAACCAGTAAGCTGATACTGGCGTCTAATACCTCAAAACTCATCGATAAACGGATAACCCTAGGTTTGGAGTATGCCAGTATCGCAGTCTAATCAATTACGGCAACAAAAAAGCCGCAGTCTACATTCGCTGCGGCTATTGTACAACAGATATTGAGAAAGTGTATCTCTCTGTCTAAATTGCTTGGTAACCCTTAGCTAGAGCCCTTGAGTCAACTCCTTGGCTGATAAGCGTAGCCGCTGCGTTAATTTCGTCTAAACGCGATAATGCACGCGCATCCATACCAAGAGACTGAATCATATGCCCAGCTACTGAGCCATCTGCAAATATTGAGCGCGTATCCATACCACGCGAAGTAATATAGGGAGCAGACTCCATGCTTGCTTGATTGAAATACTCAGTATGGTAACCAAATCGAGCCAGCAGTAAGTTACCCTTAGTAGTAAATCGCAAAGGCTGTAGAGCAATCGCCCTTCTTTCTACAGCAGCAACAGCAACTTTGTTTTGCTCAGGTAAACCAGTGTTGGTTAAGAGCGCTTCAGAAGCTACTTGGGGGTGACTGATAAGCACTTTAGGCCGTATTCTATGCGTACCATGGAGAAGCGCAGCTTCCTGAACCTGAGATACATTACACAGATACTCTGGTTTTATATGTACGGTGTTATATAAAAGTGCATCCCTATTGGCAATGGAGTCAAAAAACACATATTCAGGTTTAATAGACGTAGTATTAAACAGCAACGGATCTGAATTAACCGTTGTGTGAATAAATATATAGCTAACTTTGGGCGACTGAAAGCTGCCAACTAAAACCGGCTCTTGAAGTTCACCAGTATAATTAGTTAGCACACTCCACCTGGCCGTATGCGCAGTTTTGACTGCCAGATCTGAATAATTAGCATCGCCAAAAAACAATAGCTGTTCTTGTGGATAGCCAATAAACTCTGTAGTGTGCTGTTTTGCCTTCACCCAATGTTGTCGGTAGCGAGAAACAGGCTTCTCCTCACCGTTCCAACTGTCGCGTAACGTGATCCCTTTGTATCGTAAAGTAACGTGCATAATGTCTCCTAGCCGTCAGACGCAAATGGTAGGTAATGCCTACCATCACAATCACTCTCCCAAAGCCTCTATTTCAGCACCGCTTTTGAGTGTATCCACAGAGGAAAGGCGGTTAAGTGCCGCTTCCATTTGTGCTTTTGCATCTGACCAATCATGAAACATATTGGTGAAGTAAACATCGATAAATTTACTCACTAGAGGTAAATTCACATCACTTTTGCTCATATCCAATCGTGTTAACTGCAACGGAGCCTGTGAATCGTGTAAGCCAACCGCCATATCAAAATATTTATAAGTTAGCTGCGCTACATCCAGCGGTGCAGAGCCATCCCAGATTTCATTAGGCCAATCCGTAATGTCTGTCTTGCTACGCACTTCGTCTTGATCAACGATGATAAATGCCTGTGCTGCGGTACCACTGTTGCGAATATCAATTGCAAATTTAGAGGTGGGGTTAAAGCGCAGTGCCGGCATAATAGGCAAACGCCTCTCTTCTGTATCAAAGTTCGTAGCTGGATCTCCCTTATCAGCGGCCTTTCGATATGTATATGATACGCCGAATTCAGCTAAAGGCAGTTGAGGTCGGCCCGAAGACCATTGGGTATACCCCACACTCGATGCTAATACCTGCTTATCTGCATCTAACACCACCAATAACGCGGGTTTACCTTCAACAATCCGCATTCTTTTAAGATCTTCTGAAGTATCTTTGAACTGAGACTGGGTAGCATACTGTGGCTGCTCAGATGCAGCCAAGATATGTGGTAGGATAATAAGTGACATACAAAATACTCCTATTGCATCATGATGCGCAGTGAAAGTGGCGTAATAGTTTCAAATTCATAACCCCGTCTTGGCAGCTCTATTTGCAAATCGGCACCGCTACCAACCAGGCCAATTGTACCAACTATAATCGGTCTTCTTTCAGGTTGATAATCATAAAACATGTGTGAAACATAGCCTGTTACTTTTGTGCCATCAGGATTTGTGGCACTCTTTGGCGCATACACTTTGTAGCTTTGCATTGTTGGTAAAGAACTTGATTCGCTGATCATAAACCACGTGGGCAGATCACCAGATGTAAGTTTGTTCTCTCTACCGGCCTGTATAACACCATTGCGATTACCCGCATTCCAGGTATATTCCTTCTGCCCGTCAAAAGAAAAGTCCATCATCCACGATGTCGTTACTCCTTCCAAAGGTGGCAGCGTTTGCATACCTTCAATCGCTGACTCCAACCGCACTCCCTCCGGCAGTATCAAGCCGCTAGCTCGAACCGACTGACCAAATACAGCTCGAGAATGGTTGTCAGTATGGTCACAGGACAATTCAATAGACCCGAGGTGAGGAAAATGAAGATCAAGAGAGAAACCATATTTTTCAGTTGCATCCGCAGTAACGACATCACCTTCTTTCATCGCAAAGGTGCCGTAAAGTAATTCTGCTGGGGTAGGCACTCTACCTACAAAACCATGCAAGTAATAATTACGTGCACCTTTGTTTTCTGAAGACGTGTCAATGTATGCAGGGCTGCCCCAACGATGTACAATTTCTTTAACCGCCTCATCATTAATCAGTGTATTTAATGTAGACATATATTCTCCAAAAATTTAATTACTATGTGAGGCTAAAGGCCTGCGTCCAACATCTCTTGTGGGCTTTGCGTCGTGCTTACCGATTCAATACTATTTAATCGCGCTTCTAGCTCCGCTTTAGCATTGGACCAATCACGTAAAAAGTTAGTGAAATACACATTGATATGGGGCTCAATCAACTTTATGACTTGATCGTTTTGATCAACGTCTAAGGAGGAAAATCGCAACGTGGCATCCGACTGCTCAGTACCAACCGTTAACTCTAAATATTTATAACCACTGGCTGTTACGTCAAACGGTTCATCACCACGCCACATCTCGCTAGGCCAGGTTTCTATATCTATTCTGCTATATTGTTCATTTCTATCGGTAATCAAATAGGCATTCGCTATGGTGCCCGAATTTCTAAGTGCTACATCGAAATCCTGATATGGCGTAAACCTCAGCGCAGGGGTAAGCGGTTGCAAATTCACAGTTTGTGAAAAAGCAGTAACAGCATCAGCGTTGGATGTACGATATGTGAAGTTAACACCATGCTGACTAGGAGAAAGGTTTGAACGTTCCTTTGTTGACCAATAAGTCGTACCAACCGTAGATGCTAAAACGTTATTCTGCGCATCCACAACAATAAGTAGCGCTGGTTTATATTCAATCTTTCGTGTCAGATGAATATCTCTTGAAGATTCATGGATTGAAAGCTGAGCATAGTGAGTTCTGTTTTCGGCAGCTATCAATACAACCGGGTGAATAACCAATGACATAGTAGCTCCTAGTTACTTTTAATTTTCAACGATACTAAAGTTGCAGAGTAGATATTGTTTTCATATCCATCTGAAAGTTCAATTTCGGCACCACTACCCACAGAACCAAAACGGCCATACAAGACCCCTAACCTAGAAAAGTGGGTACTTTGCAACGAATTAATTGTCGCAATATGTTGATTATCACGATCCATCACTTTTTGTGTATCTCTAGCAGGGAAATCTAAGCTTTCAGAAATATAAAACCAGGTGGGCTTGAACCCATGTACAAGCCGCCCCTCATCATGCGCTGTCTTTAACGCAGCTTTATTGCCCCCATGCCAATGTTTTTTTGCGCTAGGACTAAATGTTACACTCATCATCATAGACGTATCATGGTGCTCTTTCACTGGCAATCGAGTATAATGTGTATATCCTTTTACCAGTGATATTCCCTCGGGAAATACTCGCCCACTGACTTCAGCGTCAATAGTTGCCTGACCGGGAGAAGGTTCAGTATCAGCGTTACCACCTGCTCTATAATAATGCGCGTCAGCTGATAAATCGGTTCGAATACCAATCCAGCCTAGATAGGCATCAGCTAAATCGTGAGGGGTATTAGATACAAGATCTCCAGTTTTATTAATAAATGTTCCGTAGTACATTTCAGCAGGCGTTGGCACTCGCCCGGTAAACGCATGAATATAGTACCGAGAGGCCAGTGAGCTACCATATTTGAGCATCCCCAAATAGTAAGTAGGACTCCCCCAACCATGTAATATCTCTTGTAGATCTTGCTTATTTAATAAGGTCTCTAACCTTGGTGCACCTTGATCACTCATCTGATCTCCTAATAACTGTGTCTCATCAATGCAAGCTATGTTCGGTGGACTGTTTCTAGCCATACATCATAAAATTTCAAGTCTAAGTAAACGTGCTGATGCACTAAAATATACACCAACTAGTATTGTACAATGTAAATTACACTCAACATACCACTAAACTACAACTTACTATTATACAATACCTAAAATATGTACATCGTTCACGCCGGTGGTGTACGTGTAAATAATATCGTAAGTGCCGTACCAATTCCTATGCCAATCAGGTGCGAGTACACCTGTAAACTGAAGGCGAATACTTTTAACATTGTGAATAGGCGTTGGTAGATAAAGGGTTTCCACACCGCTTACGCCTTCGATAACAAATGTGTGTGCACTAGACCAATTACCAGCTGCATCAGAGTATAAAAACTCAATTTGCTTGGGGCAACGATTGCGTCTTTGCGTTTCGCCTGAAATATGTAACCCAACCACGGTACGTTGTAACGTTTTAAAGTCAACTTGCAAGTAACTCGTGCCGTTCACTTGGTCGGAAAGCCACAAACCACCACTTTGAAAAGCATGAAAAGGCAAAGTGTATGTCCAAAAACGTGCGCCACTATAGGGTGGACCCGCGTTACGAAACCCAGTGAAATCGCTCGAAACTAATCCGTTGGTACTGGGTAGAGACAGTTGCTGTGGCTTTTCACACACATCTTGATGCGGTTGGTGAATATAAAATGGCAATGGAACTTGATGCTGCTCAAGAAAAAGCCCCCGACCCATTGCAAAATCTTCAATGTGTTCAATTTCGAGATCAGCGCCCGAGCCTTTCTTTCCAACTGTTCCTACAAAAAATACGTATCCCCTCACACTTAAATTGGCATCAACAGATGCGACACCACCCAGTTGGGTCATCACGAATACAAATGATCGTAGTTCGCCAGTGTGCAGATACAAGGGAAAAACACCTCCTTCTGTTTCCTGTGGCCATCTAAATGACATAATACCTTCGTCATTGACCTCAAGCCGTGGCATATCTCGATAAGCAGCAGGTTTGTGCCCTGCACTCAACATCAAATTGATGTCATTTTTACTAAGGCCGTTATTAAGCCTCAAGTACGCTGCAAGCTCTTCAACTGGTCGAGAATCTAAACAAAACAACGCACCTTGGCTCAGGTCATTATGCCAAAGTGTTTTATCAAACGTTGGTAAGTTTGCATTTAAGTCTGTCGCTAGCTTTTTTTTATTAACCCAATAATGTTGGGACACCACCAGATCTCCTTTACATATTCAACGAGCGCAAAACGCACCAGAGCCTCTGTATTCATGACCTTAACCCGCTACAACAATGGATTAGTAAACATGACAAAACCTTATACAACACCCAGAACACGAATATCACTGATACCGATTGTACGGGTGAAAATTCGTCCAGGCCCGTAACGGTTTTTATGTGAATCAGGATTCAATACATCATTAAACTTCAGGCGCACACCTTTCACATTTTTTACCGGCTCTGGTAAATATAGAGTTTCAATACCTCGTGTACCTTGAATGACAAATGTATGGACACTGTGCCATACGCCCTGAGCATCAATACAAATAAACTCTATCTTTTTTGGACAACGGTTACGTCGCCCTATCTGTCCCGCAATATACACTCCAGAAATAGAGCGCTGAATGGTTTCAAAGTTAACTTGCAAATGACCATTTAAAGCACTTGAAAGCCACAAACTTCTTTGAAACGCAGAATAAGGTGGTGTTGATACACCACGCTGCGCTCCACTATACAATGGCCCCGAATTATTTACACCTTGATAATCTCTGGTAGTCATACCATTAGTACCAGGTAAAGATAATGCCTGTGGATGAGTACTTTTATCGGCATGGGGCTGATGGATGAAAAATGGCATATCAATGCTATTATTCTCCATAAAAAGCGCGCCTCCTACCTCATATTCAGAGATTTCCTCAAGCTCCAAATCGGCGCCAGAGTCTTTGCCACCGACTGTGCCTGCAAAAAATACGTAAGCCCTGGCACTTAAGTTGGGGTCAACCGAAGCATACGGGTTTACCCTTGTCAGCAGTAAAAAAAATGACTGAACGGGCCCCGCTTCTAACTGTAGTGGATAAATCGCTTGGTTCGTTTCTTGTGGCCAAATAAATGATATTTTACCGTTATCACTGACGACCAATTCAGGCATCTGCCTGTACGATACAGGCTTATACCCAGATACTAACATAGCATTGATTTGAGCCGCATTAAGACCATTTTCTAACCTCAACTCATCCGCTAGTGCTTCAACAGGCCTAGCATCGAGACAAAAGAGCGCCCCCTGATCTGAGGTACCTCCCCAAGCCGTACCTGTAAAAGTAGGTAAGTATGAAGCTAAATCAGCTCCTAGTTTGCGCTTATTTATCCAATAATGTGTGGATACCATAATCTCTCCATTCTTGGTATAACACGGAAATAGGCAACCAAGTTCGCGCTAAACACAACCTAGTACAACCATTTGCTCTATCGCGATGTGATAGTAGTAGTTGTAACGACCTGACCAACGGTTATAGACTCTGTCTTTAGCAAGTGATTCGATCAGTTCAAATCGCATGCTGACCACGCCTTTTAGGGGGTCTGGGAATGTAAGGGTAACAATGCCATTTGAACCTGTATTATCAAATGTGGGACCTGTTCGCTCAACGCCATCGGCCAATGTATAAAAGACCTTGATTATCCTAGGTAAGCGATAACGCCAATTAAGCTGACCTTCAACAAACAAGCCTGTAATTTCTTTTTGTGGCTCTTTGAAATCAACTTTAACATAGCTGCCACCAGAGGCCGCCGTAGTCCCCCAAACACCTCCAACCTTAAATGGACGCCAATAATTGCTACTTGGATTTGTTGAGCAATTAGCCACACGAATACCATTTGTTCCAATTAAAGACAGCGGCTGTGGTGCATTCAGACGGTCAATATGCGTGTTATAAATATTAAATGGTGTAGTTACTTTATTATCTGGTACATACAAGGGTCGACCATTTTTATATTCATCGACCTTTTCAATTTCCAGCTCGGCACCACTTCCTTTCGCACCAACTGAACCCACGAAAAAAATATGAGATCGAACGCTCAGCTGGCTATCTAACGTAGCCCTATCACTAGTATTACTCATTAAAAAAGCAAATGACTTAACCTCCCCTTCTTCCAATTGCGGAGGGTAGCAAAGGTAGCGCTGTGCATCAGGCCAAGAAAACGTAATGCCACCAGAACCATCGATAGCTATTTGTGCGCGATCACGCCAGCCCATTGGTTTCGATGGTTGCGTGAGCATATTATTAACCTGCGTTTTACTTAGCCCATTTTGATGGCGTAAATATGCTGCAAGCGCTTCAGGTTCTCTGCTATCGAGCAAAAACAACGCGCCTTCATTGTGGTCACTAGACCAGCTTGAGTCTTTAAATGTTGGCAGATATTCACTGAGACAGTTGACTAGCATTTGGCTGCTAATCCAGTAGTGGGCAGCGGTCATGAATATACTCCTTATAAGGGGACTCTTACAGGTAACATATTGACAGGATCTGGCGCCTGCCCTTGATCAGAACTCTCAGTTATCACCAGCAAGTCCTTGCTAGAAACAGTATCGCCGACACCAACTGAGCCTAAAAACTCGATGCCACCGGTTACATTTTCCACCTGCTCCCAGTCACCCTCAAGAACAGCAAACCATGTTGGTATTGGCAACGGTTCGCTCGCACTATAAAGCTTGCTAGCCACTTTGTGAGATAATGACGCTTCATCATTAGCTTGGCTGTATAAAAGGTTTGTGACTAACGCAGATTTGTTCCAATTAGGCGTTCCATACTCTACCGAATCGGTGTAAGACAGAGATTTACCAGATAAAATTGGAATTAACTCATACGTCGCGATGAAATCACTGCTACGTGCTTTTAAAACCTGCAGCATGTCCTCTTCTGATAGTCCCATGTCAAAAGCTGGTAATGCCCCTGAAAAAAGCATCAATCTGCGTTTGGAGTGATTTAAAAACAACAAAGTTTTTAAAACCGTTGAGTAGTTTGTTATCACCGTATTCCCCTAAAAATAGTGCTACTGGCCTTTACCCTCAGCCCTAAATGTCATTCTATACATACCCGCCTAACTACTAGGTTTGTTTTGAACCAAGAAAGCTTTTTTGGTAACACCGCTACCGAAATCTGCTGTCGACAAAAGATTTAGATCTATGTAGATAAGGCAAAAATTCAGTTATTGAGCTGCGCTAAATGAGAAACTTTTAACGCGGCTATCGCCAGGTTTATACCAATTTTCTTAATTATGTAGTCTATTTGGGGGCGAGAAAACCTTGTCGATAACCAGGCAAAATTTTGCTATTTAGTTGTTCTAAATAAGAAACTTTTAACGCTGTTAGCGTCAGATTTACTCCTTCAAATTGAGCAAGTATTAAGTCAAATTGGTATTACTCTTTAAAAATGCTTAACTGATATTACAGATTAGTATCAGCCAATTGCGCATCAATGCTTGATTGGTCAACACCCAGCTCAGCTATGGTAGACAACAACGCTTTAAGCTCTGTATTTGTTTGCGTCCAGTCACCCAACAAATTTCTAAAACAAATATGGAGCGCTTTGCCCGCAACATGTACTGTGTGGCTATCAGGGTCAAGTTCAAGCTCGGTGAGTCTTACGTCTGTATACGCACTTATCTCTCCAATGCTCAGTTCTAAGGTAGGTAAGTCGCTTAGCGCTCGATTAAATTGCCCTTCGTTGAATAGAGCATCATGCCACCCCAAAGTCACCTTTTTACTAAAGTACTCTTTATTATCAACAACTAAATAGGATTTTGTCGCGACTCCTTTTGCTAGGATCCGCTCCGCTGACACCGCATTAGACGTAAACACAAGCGTAGGAAGGACGGGCTTAATGGGGGTATTGTACTGGCTCAGCACGGGCTGCTGAGCTTGTTCTGACATTTGTTCATAAAAATAAAACCCGCTTAAATCATGCTCATTTCCTTGTCTTTCTTGAGACATATTCCAATGGGTTTCACCTACAGTTGTAAGTAATACCGTATCATTCTCGTCTGTAATGACCAGCATGGCCGGCTTGTTTTCTAATTGTCGTGTCAATGCAATATTTGGATCACTTTGTTTAAACGCGCCCTGCGTCGCCTCATTCATCGACTCTGACTGGTAGACAAGCATGGGATTTAACATTATCGCCATCATTGTGCTCCTAAGTTGTGATTATACGTAAACCAGCCATCCGGATATGTGAATTAAACCCGGTCGCGCCTGAAATCAGTTCAAGATCTGAGTTAGTGCCCATCGCACCCACATTTCCGACAATTAGAGGTAACGCACTGGTTTGCATATCAACATGCAAAGATTCTATCACTGCAGTGTTATCCAATGAGTGTGGGTTTTGTACAACTCGTGTTTTCCAGCGAGGCCGGCTTTCGCTCTCCGAAATATAAAACCAAGTCGCCCCAGTGGTATTTAACCCTCCAGACAGCGCTTCTTGGCTAAGCCACCCGAGATTCCCATTTGACAGCACGAGCGTTTTAGTTGATTTAAAAGACCAATCTAACATCCAAGACTGCGTAGCCATTGATGCAACGGGAAGCGGTGACAAGGCAGTATAACTTGAAGCGATAGATAGCTGCTCTGGCCATATACGACCTGTCGATTTGACACTTTTATTTATGACACTCTCACCAACAGCCGTCGCAACATTAAAGCTACCTAAATAGCGCTGCTCCAGCGTAAGCGGCATATCGCGATGGCTATCTCCTACTCTGTCAATAAATGTGCCGTGTAAAACCTCACTTTGAGTAGGGATGCGGCCACAAAATAAATGTACAAAATACTGCCTTTGTGCTGTATTTGCTACATTCGCATTCGAAGGCGTTGCAAATGCTGGACACCCCCAACCGTGTAAGATCTGGCGCAACGTGTCATCAGGTAAAAGTGATGATACCTCATAGCTATCAGCCATATAGTCTCCTAGGCGTTATATCTGAATAACAGTTAAAAACATGTTATTTAATAGCGTCATGCTAGACCCTAGTTACTAACATAAGCACATCATACTTGTGTTACTTAATTCTACGATAAACAAATGTAATGCGCTCAAAT
>NZ_CP072684.1:312500-1117463 GCF_023716725.1 Pseudoalteromonas sp. SCSIO 43201 | reverse complement strand
ATCACAAAAGTGGATATTAGGAGAAGGTTCACTTTTGCTCTGTTCTAATTGAGCATAATTAATGCTTGATCTAAGTCAAAGTGAACTATATATTAAAGTTTCAATAATTACTGAAAGTTTAAAAGTATGAACTTGTCACCAAAAATAGAAAATTTTGTACTCCACTGCGGTGAAATGGGCAGCCGTTGGGGTTTTAATAGAACAATTGGGCAAATGGTTGGCTTGTTGGTTATTAATGAGCAACCATTGACAGCGAATGAGATTGCAGATGCGTTAAAAATATCTCGTGGTAACGTTAGTATGGGGATCAAAGAATTACAATCTTGGCAACTCGTTAGAGTTCATCACATTCCTGGTGATCGCAAAGAATACTACTCTCCAAATGGGTCTATTTGGGATCTTGCAAACCGAGTCTTTGAAGAAAGAAGAAAAAGAGAAATAGACCCTACCCTTACTCTACTGAGAGATCAAATTCTAGATAGTGCAAACTCACCAGAAGAAGTGTATGCACAACAACAAATGCAAACGATTCACGACCTACTTGAAACCGTTACTAAGTGGTCTGCTGAGCTACAAAGGCTATCTCCAGAGCAATTACAGTCACTAATGAAGCTCGGGTCGTCAGTTAGTAAGGTAATAGATTTAAAGGATAAATTATTACGTAAGTCTTAAAAGTGCGAGGTGCGTCATGCTTGATACATTACTGTTGTCGCGAATACAGTTCGCGGCAAATATTAGTTTCCATATACTTTTTCCTACGATCACCATTGCATTAGCATGGTTTCTCGCTTTCTTTAAAATCAAGTATGACTTAACTGAGCATCCGGTTTGGTTAAGAGCCTATCGCTTCTGGGTTAAAATCTTCGCGCTTACCTTTGCGCTGGGTGTGGTTAGTGGTATTACCATGTCGTTTCAGTTTGGTACTAATTGGCCAGGGTTTATGGAGAAAGTTGGAAATATCGCGGGGCCACTTTTGGGTTATGAGGTACTCACCGCCTTTTTCATGGAAGCGACCTTTTTAGGGATAATGCTGTTTGGCATGAAGCGTGTCCCTCCTAAAATCCACACACTGTCCACTTTTATTGTTGCAATAGGCACTACACTCTCGGCATTTTGGATCTTGTCTTTAAATAGCTGGATGCAAACACCTACAGGTTTTGAGCTTAGGGACGGTGTAGCATACCCTACAGACTGGTTCGCGATTATATTTAATCCGTCTTTTGGTTACCGCTTTTTTCATATGTTGCTTGCAAGCGCATTAACTGCGTCATTTTTAATAGCAGGAGTAAGTGCTTATCGCTTACTTAAAAATGACGACAAGCATGCTCCAAAAAAAGCATTGACTGTAGCTTTAACAGTCGCAGCCCTTCTCACTCCGATACAAGCTTTTGTCGGCGATTTACACGGCCTAAATACGCTCAAACATCAACCACAAAAAATTGCAGCAATGGAAGGCGTATGGGAGACAGAAAAAGGTGCACCGCTCTTACTCTTTGCAATTCCCAACGAGGAAGAAAGGCGCAATGAATTTGCAATAGGCATTCCTAATATGGCGAGCTTTATTCTTACCCACGACGTTAATGGTGAAATTAAAGGGCTTAACGAATTTAAAGGTGAACACCCACCAGTTAAGCCCGTCTTTTTCGGCTTTAGAATTATGGTTGGAATGGGGATGCTGATGATTTTAGTCGCGTTTGTCACCCGATTTACGCTTTGGAAAAAGGGCGAGCTACCCAAGTGGCAGCTAAAAGCGCTTGTAGCGATGACCTTTTCGGGCTGGGTAGCGACTCTTGCAGGATGGTACGTCACGGAAATTGGACGTCAACCATACATTGTTAGTGGCATTTTACGGGTAGAAGATGCAGTGACCAACATCGCTTCAGAAAATGTCTTGTTCACGCTCATAGGATACCTAACGATATATGCCATATTGCTTTATGCCTATATCAGGACATTATTTCACACTGCGAATAAGTCCGTTGAAGTTGAAGAGTATGATATGAAAGAGTTTGCAGCGGAGGTATCACGTGTTTAATCCCGAATATTTATCACTAATCTATGCAGGGTTAATGGCACTAGCTATTGTGGTTTACGCTATTTTAGATGGCTATGATCTTGGGGTTGGTATGTTGATCCCGCTAGATGACAAAGAAACAGCCGATACCATGATCGCATCTATAGGTCCATTTTGGGATGCTAATGAAACATGGTTAGTCTTGGCAGTAGGCCTTGCATTTATCGCGTTTCCTCAAGCGCATAGTATGATTTTACAGGCCTTGTATATACCTGTTGTATTTTTGTTGTTCGGTTTAATCATGCGTGGTGTTGCTTTTGACTTTAGAGCAAAAGCCCGAGTTAAACGGCAAAGGCGCTGGGATAAAGTATTTAAGTTTGGCTCGTTACTGACAGCATTTGCACAAGGTTATATGTTAGGGCTCTATGTCGTAGGTTTTGACGATTCGTTGCTAGCCCACGCATTCGCGGCTTTTAGTGGAATTGGTGTGGTTTGCGCATATGGATTAATTGGCTCAGCATGGCTCATTATGAAATGTGAAGGTCAACTACAGCTAGCCGCTATAAAGTGGTGTAAGCACTTTTCTCGTGTCGCTTTCGTTGGGGTGATCTTAGTTTCTATCATCAACCCGCTCATAAATGAATGGATATATGAGCGCTGGTTTAGTTTACCGATGGCACTCATTGTGCTACCTGCACCTATAATCTGTTTGCTACTTTTTGTGGTCTTGGAAAGCGTATTGCACAAATTACCCAAAGCGACAGAAGCAGGAGCTTGGCTTCCATTCTTTATTTCAGCTTTTATCTTTTTACTGTGCTTCTTTGGTCTGGTTTACAGCTTTTATCCATACGTGGTGCCAGGAAAGCTGACTATATTTGATGCCGTAGCAGATCCCTCCGCACTCACTTTCTTATTATATGGCGTGGTTGTCGTCGTACCGACGTTAATTGCCTACACATTATTTTCGTACCGAGTCTTTTGGGGCAAGGTTCAGCCTTTGTCTTATTATTGACACTTGCATACATTAGCCCAACCAAAAGGCAGCTTGTTGGAAGCTGCCTTTTTTATAATGCTAGAGTAGCGCGCGATTTATATTTTTGGATAACCGATCCGATCAGACAAAAAGCCAACACTGGTCGCAAAATAGTAAGAGCGATTCCAGTTCATCAATGCTTTGTAGTTATCATAGGCAAGATACATACGGCCATTTGCATCGTCAGGCATTACTAATGCAGCACTAATATTAACATTCGGTAGATCACTACCATCCATTCTGCGCAGTCCAAGGGCTTGCCATTCTTGTAAAGAACGTTCTGATTTACGCCACTCTCCTAGCCACTCTTTATGTGACTTAGTACCGCGTTTTAAAATATAACTTGTGTCAAAGCCTTCAGGTAATTTCACTTGGCGACCCCAAGTTAGATTGTCATTCCAGCCAACACTTTTAAGATAATTTGCTATTGATGCAAATGCGTCTTCTTGGGTTGTCCAGATGTCTTTTCGACCATCTTGATTGTAATCTACAGCATAAGAGGTAAAAGAGGTTGGCATGAATTGCGTTTGACCCATCGCACCTGCCCAAGAACCTTTGAAGTTGTTTAGATCAATATGGCCATCTTTTAAAATATCTAATGCAGCCCATAATTGACGTTTGTATAAGGCTTCTCTTCGACCGTCAAAAGCAAGCGTCACAAGTGCGCTAATTACAGGGTAGCCACCTTGAATACGACCAAAGTTACTTTCTAGACCCCAAAGTGCGACAATAAAACGAGCTTGCACACCATATTCTTTTGCAACTTTTTCTAGCGTGCTCTGGTGTTCTTTATATAGCTTCCGCGCTCGTTGGATTTTCCATTCAGGAACACGTTTAGGTAAATATGTCTCGAGTGTTTCAACAATTTCTGGCTGTGTTTTGTCTGCCTTTATCACTTTCTCTTTGAAAGTAGCGGTAGCAAAAGCGTCATCAACTAATTGTTGAGAATAGCCTTTATCAATCGCCTCTTGCTTTAAATTATTGAGATATTCATCAAACTTAGCCTGAGTATTGGCAAAGACTGAGGTAGACAGGCAAACTGAGGCTACTAATAAGGAAATTTTTTTTATCACGTGTCTGTTACTCCATTTTGCTTTCTAAATTCATCTAACAAACTTTCAGTGTGTGGTGGAAGCTGCAAGTAAAACCCATCATCTGTTAACTTTTGCTTAACTGTGTCTAGATCCGCAATTCCTAGTTTTTCTCTTCTAGCAAGATCCACAATCATGACATAGATTGGTGTACCGAAAGTTTCCATTAAAGGTGCAGGTACGCTGGAAAAATCATCTCTTTTAGAAACAAACAGGTAGGTATCCGCTTTTTTTGGACTTTTGTATATGGCAGTGAGCATTATAAGCCTATAAATTCTTGCTAATCATTGGCGGTCACTATACCATGCTATTAGTAAGTTGTGGAAAGTTTTACTACCCGCTAAAGTCAAGTAAATAAGGCGCTAGCGGCGGTTGTAACAGAAATTTGAGTGCATATGTCAAAACAAACATTCGAACTAAAAGGAAATCTATTTACACTCTCTGTGCTACAGTTGTTTTCTTTAGATTTAACAAAATTACGACAAGAGCTAGATAGCAAAATATCGCAGGCACCAAAGTTCTTTTTGGGTGCTCCAATTGTGGTTAATTTAGCTGAAGTTCAGGAACAAAATGTAGAATTCAAAGAGTTAAAGCAGACACTAATTGATTTACAGCTCAATCCGGTAGGTGTATGTAACGGTACTCAAAGTCAACACGACTCAGCTAAAGAGGCGGGGTTTTCTGTACTAAACTATTCAAGGGATGTGCAACCGAGTATCCCTTCACAATCTCAAGCGGCTGAAGTAGTAGAAAAACAAGTGTATCTGCCAGCGCAAATTGTGAACGGAACGGTACGCAGTGGTCAGCAGATTTATGCAAAAGACCGTGACCTGATCGTACTAGGTGCGGTAAGCCATGGAGCGGAAGTTATCGCAGATGGTAACGTACATATATACGGTACTTTGCGTGGTCGAGCAATCGCTGGTGCACAGGGCCAACCAGACACCAGTATATTTTGTCAGCGCTTAGAAGCTGAGCTAGTGTCGATTAATGGGAGTTATTGGATCAGTGATTCGTTACAAGGCGAACACTGGGGTCAAGCTGCTCAAATAACACAACAAGACGAATCATTAAAAATTACAGCTTTGGTCAAAGGATAAATCAGATGGCAAAAATTATTGTCGTAACTTCGGGTAAAGGCGGTGTTGGTAAGACAACGTCGAGTGCAGCAATTGGTACAGGCTTAGCGCTAAAGGGTTATAAAACAGCCATAGTCGATTTTGATATTGGTCTAAGAAATCTTGACTTAATTATGGGTTGTGAACGCCGTGTGGTCTATGACTTTGTTAATGTCATTAATGGTGAAGCAAACCTCAACCAAGCACTCATCAAAGACAAACGGGTTGAAAAGCTATATATTCTTCCGGCCTCTCAAACCCGTGATAAAGATGCGTTGACACGTGAAGGTGTTGAGCGAGTTTTAAATGAAATGAAAGAAGACTTTGATTTCATTATTTGTGACTCACCTGCAGGTATTGAAGCTGGGGCAATGATGGCACTTTACTTTGCAGATGAAGCTGTTGTCACGACGAACCCGGAAGTATCTTCTGTACGAGATTCCGACAGAATTTTAGGTATCTTACAAAGTAAATCTCGCCGAGCTGAGCTAGGTTTAGATCCAGTAAAAGAACATTTGCTGCTAACTCGATATAATCCAGAGCGTGTTGATAGCGGTGAAATGCTCTCAGTTGATGATGTAAAAGAAATCTTAGCGATTGATTTGCTTGGCGTTATCCCTGAGTCAAAGTCTGTATTGAATGCTTCAAACTCAGGGCAACCTGTGATCCTTGACCAAGAATCAGACGCAGGCCAAGCTTATAGCGATGCAATCAGCCGTTTGTTAGGTGAAATCGTCGATTTTCGTTTTTTACAGGTCGAGAAGAAAGGTATCTTCAAACGGATCTTTGGAGGGTAATGTGTCTTTACTAGATTATTTTCGTTCAGAAAAGAAAAACAGTGCGTCGTTGGCAAAAGAGCGACTGCAAATAATTGTCGCACATGAGCGTTCCAAACGAGGAACGCCTGACTACCTGCCGCAGCTCAAGCAGGATATTTTGGATGTTATCCGAAAATACGTGAAGGTAGACTCAGATGCGGTAAATGTTCAGTTTGAGCAAAATGAAGACGATTTAGCTGTGCTTGAATTAAATGTCACACTACCTGAAGATGAAAAGTAATACCAATTTGCTTAATTAAGTGTTCTATTTTGAGGCGAGAAAATATAGTCGATAACCAGATAAAAATTTTGCTATTTGTTTGTTCTAAATGAGAAGTTTTTAACGCCGTTAGCGTCATATTTGCTCCGCCAAATTAAACAGGTATTAAGTGAAATTGGTATAAATAGAAAAAAGGGCTTTTATAGCCCTTTTTTATTACCACCAGTTCTTTAGCCTGTCTTCAAGTAGCTCAGCACGCCAGCCTAATGCTAGATCAGGTTTCATAAGTAGCTTTTTTTCTGCCTCGGATTTTTTCCACGACCAGCTAATCACTTGATTGATTTGCTTTTTAGAGGCGAAAACATCAGCAGGGATCTGGTTTTCTTTTGCGACCTCAGTGATGATAAGCTTTATTTCTTTACATGCGGCTTTATAACCTTTGAAATCAATGAGCCGCTTTACGCGTTGTGGACAATCTTGCTCGACAATTTGCTTGCCCTTTTCAATGCAAGCAAGAATTTCCTTACCCGATCGATTTACTTCCATAGGCTCAACCCCAGGCACATTACGCAAACTACCGAGTGTACTTGGACGGCGTTTGGCTATCTCAACCATATTATGTTCTTTTAGTACAAAATTAAGCGCCAAGTTTTTTTTCTCAGCTTTTGCACGTCGCCAAGCTGCCAGCTCCTTTAAAATTGCGAGATCTCTTGGCTTTAATTGCCATACATTTTTAATATCTAAATAAAGTAGTGGATCTGGTTGACGGAAGCTACGTTTTTGTGCAAGCAGCTCACTTTCTTTCAATACTATGTTAAATAGCTGTTTTTCTTCGATTTGGCTAAGGATTTGCTGAAAGCATGGTAGTAAATGAAAAACATCTGATGCAGCGTAATCTAATTGCTTTTGCGTTAATGGACGGCGCAGCCAATCTGTTCGTGATTCGCTCTTATCAATATCGACATTGCTTAGCTGTTTCACCATATTTGCAAAGCCAATGCAGTTGCCCTCTCCTAATAATTGTAGTGCAAACTGAGTATCAAAAATTGGCGATGGGATAAACCCTGCGAATTTCAAAAAGACCTCAATATCCTCTGAAGGAGAGTGAAGCACCTTTAATATATCGGTATTGGCAAATAAAGCCCAAAGCGACTGAAAGTCCATTTCAATTAATGGATCTATCAGAGCAAGATGAGTTCCATCAAATATTTGTAGTAGCGCGATTTCGGGATATAAAGTGCGACGACGCATAAACTCGGTATCAACAGCAAGTACTTTTGCGGTTGAAATTTTAGCTACAAACTCATCTAGCGCTTGTTGGCTTTCAATGATTTGATACTGCACTTTTACTCCCATGCAATTATGTGGCTAACCGGTGTAAATCGTTAGCGATAAAAAAGCCGGCAGATGCCGGCTTTTTTGTTATTCTTTTAACGCTCTACGCAGTATTTTACCTACATTGGTTTTCGGTAGTTCATCTCTAAACTCCACCAACTTTGGTACCTTATAGTTCGTTAGATTATCTCGGCAATGCGCAATTATATCTTTTTCTGTTAAAGAAGGGTCTTTTTTAACGATAAAAACTTTTACTTGCTCGCCACTTACTTCATGTGGCACGCCGACAGCTGCAACTTCAAGCACACCTTCGTGCATCGCAACAACTTCTTCAATTTCATTAGGAAATACGTTAAAGCCAGATACCAAAATCATATCTTTTTTACGATCCACAATATAGAAGAAACCATCGTCATCGTAAGTTGCAATATCACCAGTCGCAAACCAGCCATCTTTTAAACATTCAGCTGTCGCATCCGGTCGGTTATAGTAACCAGCCATTACTTGTGGGCCTTTTACGCACAACTCACCGGGCTCACCTTTAGGGGTTTCATGACCATTTTCGTCGATTATCTTAATGTCAGTACTTGGCGCTGGTAAACCTATTGAGCCGTTATACGCATCTAAATCGTGCGGGCATATAGTAACTAATGGCGCACATTCGGTTAATCCGTAGCCTTCCATCAGTTTCGATTTGGTTACTTTCTGCCAACGCTCTGCTACAGGTCGTTGTACGGCCATGCCGCCACCCAAGGACATTTTCAAGGTCGAAAAGTCGAGATCAGCAAATCCTGGTGTGTTCAATAAACCATTAAATAGCGTATTTACGCCGGTAATTGCTGTAAATGGATATTTTGCAAGTTCTTTAACAAAAGCAGGCATATCACGAGGGTTGGTGATCAAAATATTATGACCGCCGTACTTCATAAACGTTAAGCAATTCGCCGTTAAAGCGAAGATATGGTAAAGCGGTAAAGCCGTGATAACGACCTCTTTGCCTTTGTCTAACACTTTGTCCAGACAACCAGAGACTTGTTCTAGGTTAGCAACCATATTGCCATGCGTTAACATCGCCCCTTTTGAAACTCCAGTTGTTCCGCCTGTGTATTGTAAAAAAGCAAGGTCGCTAAGCGAAATATCTGGTTTGTTGTATTTTGCAGGATCTGCTGCAATTACATGCTTGAAAGGGATTGTGTTCGCCAAGCTAAAATCTGGAACCATTTTTTTGAAGTGCTTCACAACAAAGTTTACTAGGTGCTTTTTCAATCCGCCCAGCATATCGCCAATTTCAGTTAGCACAACATGTTTAACCTGCGTTTTAGGCAAGGCTTGCTCTAAAGTGTGAGCAAAGTTCGCAAGAATAAAAATGGCCTTTGATTCAGAGTCATTCAACTGATGCTCAAGCTCTCGCACTGTATATAGTGGGTTGACATTTACAACCGTACAGCCAGCACGCAGCACACCCAAAATCGTAATTGGGGTTTGTAGTAAATTCGGCATCATTACAGCAACTTTGTCGCCGCGACCAAGTTTTAATTCATTTTGTATATAACTAGCAACTGCTTTTGTTTTTTCATCAACTTGCTGATAAGTCAGTGTTTTACCCATATTCGAATAGGCTGGGTACTGTGCATAATCGGCAAAACTTTTTTCAAATAATTCAAGCAATGAGTTGTAATGCTCTGGGTCGATAGTTTCAGGCATACCCTCTGGGTAGCGCTTCAGCCAGATTTTTTCCACTCTTAGCTCCTGTGTTCTCGTTATTTTTATATTCACCCTAAACCATAAACGATGTAAGGCACTTTAACAATTGAGCAAATACTCTAAAACCGCCATGTTCCCACAATATTTGAGGATTTACAATCAAGATGCTGTTGAAACGTGGCCTTTAACGCTCATAATGGTATTTCTTTCCTTCATTAGTTTATTCTTTGAACTCCCTTTTTTATCAATAGCCAAGTATTGCGCTGTCGGTATCTACAGCTTTAAGAAACTGACACCGACCTTTGGTGTCGTGCAATTAGCTTACAGCATATTTCGGGGTTTTCCATATGGCAATGATGACCTCCTGAAACTTTTTCTATTGTTAGCGAATCAAAACATGATTTAAATAGTTGGTACTGTTTATCAATCATTGCAAAACCCTGCTCAGCCAAAATTAATAAAGTAGGTACAGGAATCCCCTCAAGTGCTGACCTTGCTTGCGTCACTGAAAAGCGAAAACCGGAGTGTTGCTTCAGTCTAGGGTCAAGAGTAAGTTGGACGCCCTGCTTATGTTGTTTGGTGTTTCTATTCATGAGTAAAGTCGCAATGTCTATGGATACATCGCTGACCTTACAACGTAGCTGTGCTAAAGTATTTATATCAGGATACACTCTGGGTGTAGATTGTTTTAGCTTATCTCGGGAATTAAAAGCGTTGATGAGTTGTTTCTTCGTTTCAGGCTCAGGCGTATTCACTATGCCAACACCTTCAATAAGGGCAAGTGATAGGCACCGTTCTGGATAACAAGCGGCAAATAGATTCGCTATCATCGCTCCCATCGAGTGTCCGACGAAATGACACTGGGCTAGCTGTGTAAGATCTAAAAAACTTTTTAGATCATAAACGTAGTCTATAAAGTAATAGAAAGCGTCCTCACTTTTCCAGTCTGAGCGGCCATGCCCCGGTAAGTCAATCGCAATGTGAGTATACAACTCTTCAGAAAACGGTTGAAACGGTAAAAAGCTGTTACTGTTATCCTGCCATCCATGGAGGTAAATGATAGTTTGCTTGCCACTGCCCCATGTTTGGTAGGCAAATGGCCCGATTTTTTGTTCTTTTATCGCATATAAAGACATCAAAGAATTCTTTTTGTGTTCATCGTTGCATCATTGATTTATTATCTTACCGTGACATATTTGAACTTACTACTTTGATTTGTAGAAAATTTTGCTCAATACAATTGGTTATTAATTTAGTAATAGTAAAGTTTAGATAAAACATTTTCTTTATGAATGTACACGGGAATAACAATGAATTTTAAGACTCGCCTTTTAGGATCAGTGATAGGAATGCTTGTTGCTGCTCCAACTGTTGCAGCTCCAAAAAACATCATTTACATGATAGGTGATGGTATGGGACCAACATACACAACCGCATATCGATATTTTAAAGATGATGCTGCAACAAAAGTTGTTGAACCAACCGTTTTTGACTCCATTTTAGTCGGCATGGCGCATACCTACCCTGATGACGACACGATTGTAACTGACAGCGCCGCTGGTGCAACGGCATTGAGCACAGGAACAAAAAGCTACAACGGCGCTATTGCGGTAGATACTCACAAAGCGCATTTAGAAACCATGCTGGAAGTTGCTAAGAAGAAAGGTAAAACAACCGCACTAGTTGCGACATCGCAAATTAATCATGCAACTCCAGCAAGCTTTGCTTCTCATAACGAATCTCGTCGCAACTACGACGAAATTGCCAATGACTATGTAGATAACAAGATAGCAGGTAAATTACCTGTCGATCTTATGCTCGGTGGTGGTACCAAATACTTTATTCGCGAAGACAGAAATTTGGTTAACGAGTTCAAAGAAGCGGGTTATCAATACGTAGACGATTTATCCAAACTTGACACGTTAAATAAAGTCCCAGCAATTGGTTTATTTGCCGAGGTCGGTCTAGCGTTTGCTATTGATGAACAGCCACAGCGCTTAACGAAAATGACCCAAACGGCACTATCGTTATTGGAAAACCAAAATGACAAAGGGTTTTTCTTAATGGTAGAAGGTAGTCAGATTGATTGGTGTGGGCATGCAAATGACATCGCTTGCGCGATGCGTGAAATGGATGATTTTGCAGAGTCAATCAAACTTGCAAAAGCGTTTGTTGACAGCAACCCTGATACTATTCTTGTTGTGACAGCTGATCACTCCACAGGCGGCTTAACTCTTGGTGCAAATGGTCAATATCGCTGGGAGCGTGATGTGATAGCCAACGTAAAGGGCTCTGCTGGTGAGATAGCCAAAGCACTCGTGGATGCAAAAGATGTAAAGGCTACATGGAAAGCTCTGACGGGGCTTGAGTATGATAGTGCGACTGAACTGAAAGTAAAAGAAGCATTGTCACAAGGGCCAAAAGCGTTGAGTACGGTCGTTAAAGAATCAATTAGCGATGCGTCGTTCACTGGTTGGACAACGAGCGGTCATACTGCAATCGATGTGCCTGTTTTTGCTCACGGTATGGGCAAAGAAAGGTTTATTGGTTCGCAAAATAACACTGCGATCGCCGATAAATTAATTGAGTTTATTAAAAAGTAACGACACCTCTGTCGGTTGCGGAGTGACTGACAAGATTTTCTCGCCTCAAAATAGACCACTTAATTAAAATAATTGGTATAAGCTTAAAAACAAATAAGGTCAGCATGTGCTGACCTTATTTACTTCAAACGCTTTAGAGGTATTACGCGTAAACCGACACCCCAATCATATTTTTAATTTCATCTCGCCTTGCTTCCGTGGCGATTGCTTTGTATTCACTAATGGCTTGCCCAGTGCGAAAATTCGGACGATCATAAATAGTAGAGCGTTGCTGCGCTTGAAATTGCTCAACGAGTGCAATGCCCTTTTCGCTGGTTTTGATTTGGGCGGTGTTGAGCTTGGCAGTATTTCCCTCTTCAATAGCAGGACTCACCGCCTGTTTAGGCTGTGGTTTTACTTGGTAAGTACCAGCTTGTTGTACTATTGAATTTAATTTCACGGCTTAACTCTTAAATACACTGTGCTTGTTTAAAAATACGCCTTTATTCTCGGCCTGGCAACTTTTTCCATGTCACCGTGTCTCGAACATATTGTGGTTGTGCTTCGGCAGCATCAACTGATAATCCATTAGTGAAGGCATCATCTGCTATAAATAGCATGTAATAGGCGTCTGGTAGTGTAATGCTATCGAGCTCCTCACAGGCAAGCTGCGAAGCAAGCTCAGGAAATGCTTGCCATCCTGTTCCAACACCTACCGCACCGCCTACACTAAAGTCTATGTTTTCGGGTTTTATTACAGTTTCTTCTGATGTCGCTTGGATAACTCTACCGTTTAGGCCATTGTACTGGCAAAGGTAAATCTCCCCCATACGCGCATCTATTGCTGAGACTACGCTATCTTTACCGGTTTCCATCCATACCTGTTGTGCCATGGCGTGTAAGGTAGAAACACCAACTAATTTTAACCCTGATGAGTATGCCAGTCCTTGTGCCACTGCGGTACTTATTCTCACTCCGGTAAAACTTCCAGGGCCGCGGCCAAACACAATACCATTAAGCTCGTTAAGGGTTATGTCGGCTTCGCGTAAAATCCTCTCCACCAGCGGCAATATTTTTTGGCTGTGCTGCTGTGGGCAAACCTCAAAATGGCGAATAAACTTGCCTTCGTAATGCAGGGCGATACTGAGTGCTTCAGTGGAGGCGTCTATGGCCAATAGGTTATTTTTCATTTTTGTCTATATTCTCTAAAAATCGAATTGCCTTGCTCAAGTCTCTAGTTCGAGACATGTTAGGCAAACTACTTAAAAACGTTTGGCCGTATTTTCTCGTAACTAAGCGATTATCGCAAATAATCAGTACACCTTTATCGTTGGCATCTCTAATTAAACGCCCAACTCCCTGTTTTAAAGCGATAACAGCTTGAGGTAATTGTATTGCATCAAAAGGCTCTAAGCCACGCATCTCAGCGTCTCTCATTCGAGCTTGCAGTAATGGATCATCTGGTGATGCGAAAGGTAATTTGTCAATCATAACGCAACTTAGGGTATCACCACGTACATCAACGCCCTCCCAAAAGGAAGCTGTGCCCAGCAGTACCGCATTACCATGGCGAATAAACTGTTCTAATATGATGCGCTTGGAAGCTTGTCCTTGCATAAATATCGGGTATTGCAATGCGGTGTTTAGCCCTTCATAGACTAAGTGCATAGCTCGATAGCTAGTAAAGAGTAAAAATGTGCGCCCTTTTGCTGCGTTGATCACTTGCTTGGCAAGCTTTACCAGGGCATGTGGCATTAAGTCATCACGGGTTTCTGGGAGATAGCGCGGCAGACAAAGTAATGCTTGGTGCTTGTAGTTAAAAGGACTTTCCACAATAAACTGTGAAGTCGGACTTAGCCCTAAGCTACGACTAAAATGCTCTAATGAATTATCAACAGATAAAGTTGCTGAAGTGAAGACAAAACTTGCCTCTGTAGTTTTTATAATGTCGGCAAATTTGCTTGAGACATCAAGAGGTGTCACGTGGATAGATAAAAACCGCCTTGTGGTTTCAAACCAATAACTAAACCCGGTTTGGCTAGTGTCAAATGCACGTTCAAACTGATTTTTAAAGCTCATCACCTTTTCAAAGGGGTGTTCTATCTTGTCACTTCTATCAAGGCAGAGCTTTAGCACTTTATAGAGAAAGTCTAAATTACCGATCACTCGGTGCATTGCATCGCAAATTGGTTTATTTGCCAGCGCCTCTCGCCAGTCACCTCGAGCACCATCGGAGCCAAAAACCAAGCGCAAATCTGCGACACTGGTTTCGAGTTTATTGAGTGTTTTACCAAGTTGTAACATATCGGGAATGTCTGAGCGGTAAATAACTCTGATATCATTGATTAGTGCCTGCAGTGCTTTGGTGCTGATGGTTTCACCAAAATAGTCACTGGCGATCTCTGGTAATTGGTGAGCTTCATCGAAAATATAACAATCAGCGGTTGGCATCAGCTCGGCAAAGCCGGAGTCTTTGACAGCCATATCAGCAAAAAATAGATGGTGGTTAATGACCACAACATCAGCGTCGGCGGCTTTTAGTCTGGCTTTTCGGATATAGCAATCTTCGTAGTCAGGGCACTCTTTACCTAAGCAATTGTCTGACGTTGAAGTGACGTAAGGTAAAACTTTTGCGTCTTCTTCGATACCGACACAATCTGCCAAGTCGCCGCTTTGTGTTTCAGAAGCAAATTTTGCCACCATAGCAAGCTGGTGCATGACATCTGGATCATCGGTTGGTACATGGCTTACATGCTGTGCTAAGCGATATGGACAGAGGTAGTTACTTCTACCTTTCAACAAAGTTACATTTTTACCACTGGTGAGTACCTTTTTTAGTGTGGGTACATCCCGATGAAATAATTGCTCTTGCAACGCTTTGGAACCGGTAGAGACGATGATTTTACCTTTGCTCTCAAAAGCTGGTATCAAATATGCGAATGTTTTACCTGTGCCGGTACCAGCTTCCGCGACGCATTGGCCGCCACTTTGTAAGGTTTCTTCCACTGCTACGGCCATATCAATTTGTGGCTGCCTTGGTTGATAGCCTGGGAAGTGCTGGGCTAAAGGCCCCGTAGAAGAGAAAGTCGTAGATACAGCCAAAGTAATGTAGTTTACAAACAGACAGGTCGCGAAATTGTATGTGGCTAAGCACCAAATCGCAAGTAATCATTCAAAACCAGCATACCGACACCGACAATGATTGCCTTCAATTAAAAGTTGCGGTGATTAGCTGAAGAAATGGTAAACAAGCAAATGAGGAGAAGCGCAGTGCTTAAATAAAATGCTAAAGCAGCTATACTATCAGGAAAACACAGGGGCTAACGCGAGCACAGACAGACCTACAACGAATCAAGCTATAAGGTTCTTTACTGATTTATACGGCATGTTATTTCTCCAGTGTAAAATGGTGAACGGTCAGGTTAAATTAGCTTTGGCTTGACGTGGTGGCTACTGGCCCTAGTGAAATTTGTTGAGCATAAAGATTGAGGGAAAAGCCGTGCTAGTTAACCTGAGCTGCGGATAATTAATGCCTTTCTAGCAGCCAGTTTTAGCGCTAACTGCGTTGAATTCACTTCCAATAGCCAGCTATTGGTGCGTAAATTCGCCTTGCCTACAGGATGTAGGTACCTTAGCGAGAGCAGGACGCGGAAGCGGTGTTTCCCTAAAACTCTCTGGCTAGATAAGGAGAAAACTAAGTTGTGCTTTAGCAACAATGAGTTGGAACATTCCTTATCCAAACCTCAGGTTAGTTAGCTACACGGCTTAAATATGTACAAAATAAGTCTATTTTGGTCAACAGTTACTTTGCTCAGCTAACAGTGATGGTTGGATCCCATTGATAATATCCTAAAAGCGACTGGCTTTGACCATCTGAACTAAGCGTATATAACGCAAACTGAACTTGAAAGTTTTCAGTGCCTGAGTTTCGCACCTTAGAATCCAGCGTCATAAAGTTTGTGCTTACATGCGCCGCTGGTAAACCATTATTGTTGCCGGAATTAACATTTGGAACTGCTGCTTCAGTGCGATTTACGCTGTTAGTCACAAACGTGTTAAATACCTGAGTACCACCAAATTGTTTGATCCCGTAGATAATCACTGCATCATCGGCGTTGCCGTAAATCGACGTGCCGCTAAAGGAAACATTGTCCCCAGCGTTTGCTCTAAAGTTTAGTACCGCGGTACCTTGTCCACTAACAATACCTCTGGGATCTGAAGCAATCATAAACTCACTGTTATGATCTATAGGTGTGGGATTATTTTGGTCTTGGCTTGGGTGGGGATAATGCGCTTTCACGTACTCTGTATCAATAACAATGAGCACATTAATGCTTTCTGAAGATGCTTCTAATGTTGACATGACATTCCTCTCCTATCGGATGAAATTTACAAGAAATTAGTGATCCCTCTCTTGTGGCGTCCTGCACATTCACCATATGATCGAATCACTTTCGTTCATTTAAGTCAAAATGGATTTACCGGCTAGAATTTTTATCCTAGCCACCATTTCGCTTATAAACATAGGCGTGATAATGCTAGATTTGAATTACACGGCATTACACTTTTATAAACAAAATGGCTTATTTTTTTAATGTGGTTGGAGGTGGCGGTTACTAACTTTTTGAAAGGCGGTAGTTTTTCTGGTCTAAGTATTGCGAAGACGAAAAATATCTTTACCAGTTCTGGAAATGTATTGGCACCGAGGTGAAGTGAGTTTAAACTAACAGACGCAACAAAACATTTTACGATCACGCCCATGTATCTAGATTCTCACCTTTATGTTCTTCGTGCGATTTTTCTTCTTCGTCTTTCTCATCATCGTCCTCTTTAATTTTTTTATGTTCAGCAGTCTGATGTCTAAGCTCGACATCGGTTTTTTGATCTTTTTTAACCTTTTCAATTTTATAATGCTGTACACCAGCAACGTGAAATGCTGATTTATGTGCGACATCGAGTCTTACAATTGGACCTAAAAAAGGTTTAAATGCGTCCATACATCCCTCCTCTAACCTACTGGTGAACTTACTTATTATCGACCGTTATATGCTATTCTTTAATTTGCATTAAAAAATGGTTGCCAAAGAGAAGATTATTATGTTTATCTATAAATGAACTTTTTAAACAGCAGATATATTACAAAGGTAACATTATGCTAAACACACTGACAGCACTTCATCACCATCATCATCACACGGGATAACCTGTCAGTTATTTCGCTGGTGGGTTATTCCTTAAAGGAACCTCCGGCGAAACATAAAGTATAGTCAAAGTTTATTTCGCCCCGAGGTTCCGCCTCGGGGTTTTTCGTTTATAGAATTAGGAAATAAATAATGAGCAACAGTAACCGTTTAAGAATTGCAATCCAAAAATCAGGCCGCCTTTCAAAAGATTGCCAAGCTTTACTCAAGCAACTTGGCGTAAAGCTAAACCTGCGTGAACAGCGCTTAATTGCACACTCGACTAACATGCCTATTGACGTACTGAGAGTACGTGATGACGATATTCCTGGTTTAGTGATGGACGGGGTTTGTGACCTCGGTATTGTAGGTGAAAATGTTCTAGAAGAGGCGCAAGCTGAGCGCCTTCGTAACGAGCAGTGTGCTGAGGTAAACAAGCTGGCTAAGTTAGACTTTGGGTTTTGTCGTTTAGCGTTAGCTTGGCCGCAAGAACTTGGGCAACAAGATAAAGCTTGGTTTAACGGTAAGCGTATTGCAACCACCTACCCTGAAATATTAAAACAGTACCTTAAGCGTGAAAATATCGACGCGAGTGTCGTAATGTTAACAGGCTCTGTAGAGGTGGCACCGCGCGCAGGACTTGCTGACGCTATCTGCGATTTAGTATCAACCGGTGCAACCCTTGAAGCCAACGGACTGATGCAAGGCGATACCATCTTAGAATCTAACGCCTGTCTTATCCAAAATGCAGTGCTTACTGATCAAAGCAAACTTGCACTTATCGATAAACTCATGCCGCGCCTAAAGGGGGTAAAACAGGCAAAAGAAAGCAAATACATCATGATGCATGCACCAAAGAATAAGCTAGATGAAGTTTGCGCACTGTTACCTGGTACGGGTCAACCTACTTTGCTTGCACTAGCCGGAAGCGACGAATATGTCGCACTTCACATGGTTAGCTCTGAGACGCTATTTTGGGAGACCATGGAAGAGTTAAAGGCGCTTGGTGCAAACTCTATTCTAGTTATGCCAATAGAGAAGATGATGGAGTAATAGCATGTTTGATTGGCAGTCAGCTACGAGTGTTCAGCGAGCCGAATGCTTAAGTCGCCCAGCGGTGAAAGTAGGTGATAAAGTAAAGGCGGCGGTTGAGAATATCATCGATAATGTTGCGAAAAATGGTGATAAAGCACTGCTTGGCTACGCTGAGCAGTTTGATGCTCGTATCAGCCCAAGAATAAGAGTATCAGATTCAGAAATCATACAAAGTGAGTTTGCTTTGGAACCTGATCTGAAAAACGCCATTGATCAGGCATACAGCAATATCAAAAGGTTTCACCAGTTGCAAACTCCTCAAAGTAAGCAGATTGAGACTCAACCGGGTGTTATTTGTGAACTTAGATTTCAAGCGATCGAAGCGGTTGGGTTATATGTGCCAGGTGGAAGCGCGCCGCTGCCTTCTTCTGTATTAATGCAAGGTGTTTGTGCGCAGCTAAGCGGCGCGAAAACAATTGTATTAGCAACCCCAGTCAAAGGTGATAGTCAGATAAACCCTGCGATTTTATACGCGGCTAAACTCTGTGGCGTTACTGATATTATTGAATGTGGTGGTGCTGGTGCAATTGCCGCGATGGCCTTAGGCATAGATAGTGTGCCCAAAGTGAACAAGATATTTGGCCCAGGTAATAGTTTTGTCACCATGGCAAAACAGCTGCTTTGTCAATCAGTACCTGGATTGGCAATTGATATGCCTGCGGGTCCGTCCGAGGTGTTAGTGATTGCTGATAAGGGCGCGAACCCTGAATTTATTGCCGCAGATCTGCTTTCTCAAGCAGAACATGGTGAGGACTCTCAAGTTATTTTGTTAGCGACTGAGGCTCAGTTAATTAAGGACACCGAAGTTGCGATCGAACGCCAATTAAGAGTCCTTAGTCGCGCTGATATCGCCAGAGCCGCACTTAAAAATAGCACGCTGATTTTAGTCGAGAGTGTTGAGCAAGCGTTTGAAATATCGGCAGAGTATGGGCCTGAACACCTTATCTTACAGATTAGGGAGGCTGAGCGCTTCTTACCACTTGTGAAAAATGCAGGTTCAGTGTTTGTCGGAGACTATACGCCAGAGTCTGCGGGTGATTATGCGTCTGGTACCAATCACGTATTGCCAACCTATGGTTATTCAAAAACCTACTCAAGTTTAAATTTGATGGATTTTTACAAGGCTTACACTGTACAAACCATAACCAAGGAAGGTCTGCGTGGTTTGAGTTCCGCCATTCTACCTTTAGCTCAAGCTGAAGGGTTAGACGCACACGCAAATGCCGTTAAAGTAAGGCTGGAGAATAATAATGACTAATATTGCACTACCCGAAAATATAGAAAAGTTGAAAGCCTACAGCTCTGCAAAAAGTGAAAAACTGACAGGGAACACATGGCTAAACGCCAACGAAAGTCCTTACACTCGTTTACTTGAAATGCGTTTTGATAACTTAAATCGTTACCCTGATCCACAGCCAGAAGCTGTGATCGAGGGTTATGCACGCTACGCACAAGTTGAACAAAGTAATGTATTGATGACTCGTGGTGCCGATGAAGGGATCGAGCTTTTGGTAAGAACTTACTGTGAGCCAAGTAAAGACAGTATTGCGATTTTTACGCCAACATACGGTATGTACAAAGTCACGGCGGATACACATAACATCGCCATTAACGAATTAAGTCAAGAGCAGCTTGCCAATGAGGACACGGATGCACTACTCCCTGCAATTGGTGAAGCTAAACTCGTATTTGTGTGTAATCCAAACAACCCTACAGGAGCATTACAACCAATACGCAAAGTTGCGGCTCTTGCTGATAAGCTTAAAGGCCGTGCGATTGTCGTCGTTGATGAAGCGTATATTGAGTTTTGTGAAGATAAGAGTTGCTTAGAGCTTATCAAAACATTTCCTAATGTCGTTGTACTACGCACGTTATCTAAAGCGTTCGCACTAGCAGGGCTTCGTGTGGGTTTTATGTTAGCAAGTGAAACGCTATTAGCGCCGATCAGAAAAGTTATCGCACCCTACCCTGTTTCAACGGTAGTAGCGCAAATTGCAGCAACTGCACTAACGTCTGATGCGCTAACGCAGATGCGCCGTCAAGTCTCTATTTTGAACCTAGCAAAAAAGAAGCTTATACAATGGCTACAAAACAGCGAGTTCGTAAACGCAATACTATGCGGCGAAGGCAACTTTGTTACTTTGCAGCTAACCGACAAGCAATTTGTACAGCAAGCGATGCGCCAAGGCTTAATAATGCGTCCATTTGTGCTGTTTGGCGAGGACAATTGGTTGCGGATCTCCATCGGCAACGAACAAGAACTAAAACAAGTAGAAACCTGGCTGAAACAATGCCAAGTCACTGAGGAAGTATCATGAGCGCCCCATATTTATTCATAGACCGTGACGGCACCATTATTGAAGAGCCAATGATTGACAAACAAGTCGACAGCCTTGAAAAGCTAGCATTGTTGCCGAACGTGATCCCAGCGCTGCTATCGCTGCAAGCTTTTGGCTACAAACTGGTGATGGTATCTAATCAAGATGGCCTTGGGACTGAGAGCTTCCCCACAGCAGATTTTGATGCGCCTCAAGATAAAATGATGCAAATTCTAACTAGTCAAGGGATCCGTTTTGAAGAGGTGTTGATATGCCCTCACTTTGATGAGGATAACTGTCAATGTCGTAAACCTAAAACTGGGTTACTCACGGAGTTAATGCGCTCTGGTAAAGTGGATTTGAGCAAGTCATTTGTTATTGGTGATAGACAAACCGATATTCAGCTAGCTGAAAATCTGTGTATCGAAGGTATTCTCTATGACAATAACTGGCCTGCGATTGTAACGCAATTAACCACATTAAATCGCAGTGCACAAATTGTCAGAAATACCAAAGAAACTCAGATCTCGGTAGCGATAAATTTAGATCAACAAGCCAATGGCGAGATTTCAACGGGTCTTGGATTCTTTGACCATATGTTAGATCAAATAAGAACTCACGCTAATCTGGGCCTATATATTCAAGCCAAAGGGGATTTGCACATAGATGAGCACCACTTAGTAGAAGATATAGGTATTGCCCTTGGTCAAGCATTCAGAACTGCGCTTGGCACCAAGTCACAAATCGCTCGCTATGGCTTTGCATTGCCTATGGATGAGTGTAAGGCAGAATGCCAACTGGATTTGTCTGGACGCGCTTCTTTTTTACTGAATGCCAACTTCACCAGAGATAAAGTCGGTGATTTGGATGTTCAAATGGTTGAACACTTTTTCAAGTCTTTTGCAGATAATGCGGCGGTAAGCTTAATCTTGAGTGTAAGTGAAGGCAACGCACACCACCAGGTTGAGGGCTTATTTAAGGCATTCTCACGAGCTATACGTATGGCAATTACAACGGATGCGTCGCAGCAAACGGCAAGTTCGAAGGGGTGTTTATGATTGCAATTATTAATACCGGTTGTGCCAACATTAACTCTGTGCGCTTTGCATTTGAACGCCTTGGTGTCACACCGGAAGTGATCACCACACCGGAGAAATTATCTGAGTTTGAACGCGCTATTCTACCCGGTGTAGGCCACGCCAATGTGGCAATGAAGCGGTTAAATGAACAAGGCTGGACGAAGGCAATAGCTGACTATCAGAGGCCTTTGATGGGTATTTGCTTAGGGATGCAGCTGCTTTGTGAATCGACTGAAGAAGGCAACGTAGCTTGCCTAGGTCGCATTCCGGGTAAGGTTGAGTTATTGGAGACCAATGATTTAACAGCGCCGCATATGGGTTGGAATAATCTTCGTGTGGTGAAGTCTCACGCGCTCACTGCAGGACTCAGCGAACAAGACCAAGTGTACTTTGTGCACAGTTTTGCGCATACCATCAATCAATCGACATTGGTTTCGGGTGAGTACGGTCAAGCGTTTTCTGCGATTGTTGCAAACGACAATTATGCCGGCATGCAGTTTCACCCAGAGCGCAGTGGCAGAGTCGGTGCACAGCTTTTACAAAACTTTATTAATTGGCAAATTTAAAAGGACGAACAATGATTATTCCCGCTTTAGATGTATTAGAGAACAATATTGTTCGTTTGTATCAAGGCAAATATGAAACCGCACAGTTTTATCCATTTGATTTAGCAGAACGTCTGCTTGAGTATCAAAATGCTGGCGCAACCAAGCTACATTTAGTGGATCTGGAAGGGGCGCGTGATCCGAACAAAAAGCAATGGCGTACCATCCAAGCCGCGACTCGAGCGTTGTCTGTTCCGTTTCAAATAGGGGGCGGTATTCGCAGTATTGATGATGTAAAGCAGTGGCTTGAAGCTGGTGCCGCTCAGGTCGTAATTGGTTCGATGGCGGTAGAAAAGCAGCAGGAAGTTGCTACTTGGATAAAAGAGTTTGGTGCTGATAGATTTGTTATTGCACTGGATGTTAATAGAACTGAAAGTGGTTGGTCTCCTGCTACTCACGGCTGGCTTAACGATGCAAAAACTGACTTGTTTGCATTATTAGATTTTTATGTTGAGCAAGGGGTAGTAGGTTTTTTATGTACGGACATCAGTAAGGACGGCACTATGGCAGGCCCTTCTTTTTCTTTATATGACGATATTACCAAGCACAATAGCATAATTAAAGTTCAGGCTTCTGGAGGCGTAAGCTCACTGGGTGATATTGCCCGTCTTGCCAAACAACAAGTGGGTGGAGTGATACTTGGGAAATCACTGCTTGAGGGTGTATTTAGCGTTGAGGAGGCACTGGCATGTTATCAAAACGCATAATTCCTTGTTTAGATGTAAAAGACGGCCAAGTTGTTAAGGGCGTAAAATTTCAAGGTCACGAAGTAGTTGGGGATATTCTTGAACTTGCGGAGCGTTATAGCGCCGCAGGTGCTGATGAATTGGTGTTTTACGAAATCAGCGCCAGTGTGGAAAAGCGTTTATTAGACGTAAATTGGGTCGCTGAGATTGCCAGGCATATCGAGATTCCATTTTGTGTTGCTGGTGGAATTAAGTCGGTGGCGGACGCCGCTCGGGTGCTTGAGCAAGGAGCAGATAAAATTTCTATTAACAGCCCTGCGATTGCGCGTCCTGAACTTATTAAAGAGTTACATGACGAATTTGGCAAACAATGTGTAGTCGTTGGTATAGACAGTTTCTATGATAAGCAAACCCAAGAGTATTTAGTGTACCAGTTAACAGGCGATCCGAACGCCGCAAGTCGGACTCGATACAAAACCCAAGAATGGGTGAAACAAGTACAAGCGCTCGGAGCGGGAGAAATTGTACTCAACTGTATGAACCAAGATGGTGTGCGTAATGGTTATGATATAGAGCAGCTCAGCGCAATCAGAGAATTGTGCAAAGTGCCGCTTATCGCCTCTGGCGGTGCAGGCAGCATGCAGGACTTTGTTGATGTGTTTACACAAACGAATGTTGATGGAGCTTTGGCGGCAAGTGTATTTCACAAAGGTGTAATCGAAATTCCTAAGCTCAAGCAGTTTTTAATAAATAATGATGTGGCAGCACGACAATGATAATTAATAAACAAAACATGGCAGAAGTGGATTTCGAAAAATCCGAACTTATACCAGCAATAGTGCAAGATGCGTTGACAGGCGTAGTATTAATGCAGGGCTTTATGAATAGAGATGCCCTTGAGGTTACATTAGACAAACGGCTTGTTACTTTTTATTCGCGCTCCAAATCACGCCTGTGGACAAAAGGTGAAACGTCAAACAATGTTTTAGAGTTGGTAGAAGTACACACAGATTGTGATAAAGACAGTTTACTGATCTACGCCACCGCGCAAGGTCCAACTTGCCATTTAGGTAGCGAAAGCTGCTTCGCAGACACCATGCCACAGCTTGCATTTTTAGGAAAGCTTGAGCGTGTAATTGCACAAAGAAAAAATGCCTCACCGGAGAGCAGTTACACCGCCTCTTTATTTGCAAAAGATTTGAGCCGCAGCTGCCAAAAAGTTGGAGAAGAAGGAGTTGAGGTTGCGCTGGCTGCGATGAAAAATGACAATGAAGAGCTGCTTAATGAGTCTGCTGATCTTCTTTATCACCTTATTGTGCTGTTGCAGCGACAAGGCTTAACTCTGAGTGAGGTGGTTAATACCCTCGAACTTAGACACAAGTAACGGTTGAACCGAGTTGTTTGCAGGTTGCAGATAACCATCTGTAACCTGCAAACTGATAATTGTAATATAGAGCAATACCAGCTCAGTTTAACTGCCCTACACTTTTTGTGACTTTACAATTATGCGCTGGTATTTTAATCGTTTAGGGTTAAAGCTGCTACGGTAAAAAGCATGGATTTGAAGATGAAAAAAATAACATTGGCTTTATTGTTATTAGGTGTGCTAACTACTGGTTGTTCAACACTTTCGGCAGATCAACAGGCTACAGTGAACGGAATGTCGATCTGTGAAAAGTACACTTCGCTAGTTGACCTCTCTTCAGGCAGGCTTTCAGTATTAAAAGGTTTGCAAGTGGGCGCAGAACTAGTTAAGGCATGGAATGGGGATGTTAAGTCACACCTCGTTGGTAATTCATGTAAGATAATCGAATATAGATCAACACCCACTCAGTTTAACTGAACTACACTTTTCGTGACTTTACAATTATACGGTAGTATTTTAATCGTCTACGGTTAAAACTGTTATGGTAAAAAGCATGGATTTAAAGATGAAAATAAAAACATTGGCTTTATTGTTACTTGGTGTGCTAACAACGGGTTGTTCAACGCTTTCACCAGATCAACAGGCAAAAGTTAACGATATGTCGAGCTGTGAAAAACTCACGACGCTAGTTGACGCTTCTTCAAGTGGGTTTTCAGTGTTAAAAGGCGTACAGGTAGGCGCAAAACTAATTAAGACATGGCAAGCCAAGGCACATCTCGTTGGTAACTCTTGTCAGATAATCGAAAGCAGTAAAGGAAAGACAATATATACTTGCCAAGAACAGTTTGAGGACTACCAAAGTGCAGTTAAAATTCATCAATATGCGCAAAGCATGGTGACACAGTGCTTGGGTAGCAATTGGATGGTATCTTCTCAAGAGAATGGTGAAGTTTTACATACCGACATCACCTCAGCATCAACAACAAGTGCGATAAGTATTGCTTTGGGTAAAGGTCTAGATAAGCAGTCCCCATGGGTTGTGAGTTTAGAAATAAGCGACAAATAATTTCTGTAATAACCCCCATTTTTTATGTTGATACCTGGTTGGGGCTTTCATTGTACCTAATACGTTGATATTTTGATGTGATATAGGCCTTATCGCTCGCTAGTTTAAGCCAGTCTGTCATTGTGTTGTCATACAAGCGCAGCACACTTTGTGTAAGTCAATCAAACACTATCAGCTTACACATGACAGACTTGAATATCTTTCTCATCAATTTAGATTCTAGTAAAGACCGTTTAAAAGAGTCCGCTCGTCAATTTGATAAATTTAACCTCTCTTTTGAGCGGATCAGCGCCGTAGATGGTGCTTCAATAAGCAATCAAGAGCTGGAAACTCATTACAGTAGGGAAAAAAATGCTCGCCAGTATTACCGTGCGCTTACCGTAGGTGAAATAGGTTGTTACATGAGCCACCTTAAAGTGCTGGAAGAAATTGTCGCTAGGCAGCTTCCTTATGCTTTTGTGTTTGAGGATGACTTTCAATTACAGGCTGACTTAAGAGAAATCGATAGCAAAGTATCAGCTTTGCCTTTTGATTGGGATATGATCAAGCTGTATCAGTCGCAAAAAAATCGTCGAACCGCCATTGCCACCCACCGAATAGACGGCGATCTTTCTTTGGTGATCCCCAATAAAGTCCCCGCTGGAACCGTAGCACAACTTATTAGTTTTGAGGGGGCTAAAAAAATACTTGCGCATGCACGCCCATTTGGCAGACCAATTGATATTGACTATCAACACTTTTGGGAAAAGCAAGTGAGTGTTTTATTAGCCTTTCCTTGCCCCGTTAACCATGGCGAAATATTTGACAGTACAGTAGGCCGTGAGTTTTTAAGTCGTAACGAAAAAGGTAACTTTTGGCTAAAACAGCGACTTCAAATTAATAAGTTTTTTAACAATAAGTCCAACCGAAAGTTAATACAAAAACAGTATCAACCGTATTTTTAATTTATTGACTCCAAAACTCACGGTATAGCTTTTATACAAAGGTCATAATATGGAAAAAATAAGTATTAAAAGTGTAACTTTTGAGAAGACATCTGAGTGAGATGTGCTAGTATCTAAGATTATTGCAATAAGTTTAACTTTTTGCTTAAACCGTTAATAATAACAACGTTGAGGGAGCACAGACGTGTCTATAGAAATCAACTTTGAACTCTCTGATTCAGATCTTGAACACTTCCGTGGAATGATGAAAGCCGCAATTGAAAAAAGTGGTGATGTAAGTGATGCTGAAATTATTTCAAAAGCACGCGATTTAGTCGCAACGATGGAAAAATCTAACCTTCCCGAGTTTGTGAGTACTCGTCTTATTTCATTACAGACGTTAATTGACGCTGTATTGGATGAAGAATGGCAAATGCCTGAAGATGAAAAACGTGAGATTATGGCGTCGCTAGCCTACTTCAGCGAACCTGAAGATATGGTGCCAGACCATATTCCGGTATTAGGTTATGTTGACGATGCAATTATGATTGAACTTGTGCTACAAGAATTATCTCTTGATTTAAAAGCGTATCGTGAGTTTTGTGGATTCCGTGCAACGGAGGAAGCAAGACGGGGCGATGCTGCAAAGGTTGACCGTGAAAGTTGGTTAGCTGGCACTCGTTCTCAGATCCGTTCTTCTATGCGTAGAGGTCGTTCAAAGAATCGCTCTCGATTCTTCTCTCGCATCATGTAGTAGAAGCCTAGTATTTTTTACTGAGGTAGAAATTATAAAGGGCTGATAACTATCAGCCCTTTTTGCTGTTAGCTATTTTTTCTCATTAGGGTGTGCGACGCCCATCCAAGCTTTGTATAGCATGGCTTGTTGTGCTGATGGCGTTTCAGTGAAGGTGATTTTTTTAGGCTTGTCGTAACCACGGTTTAGTGTCAACTCTGTAGTCATTAATTTATCCCTACGAATAAAATCAACTTTCACCGTTTGTTCAGGTACAAAATGCGCTAAGCTTGCCGACAAACTATCCCTCACATGGTGCTTATCAAAGGCAACGATTAGATCTCCAGCAGTAAGTCCGGCTCGCCAAGCGTTACCATCTCGAGCTACATGAAGTAGCTTCAGAAGTTCACCTTGTTGTTTTGCTTTTCCTTCAAAGTTAGCTATCACACTGGCTGATTTGGGATGCTTATATTCTAATCCCACTTTGTCGAATAACGCATTAAAGTCCATGTTCGCTGGTTTATCCACATGGTTTGCCCACCAAGCGTGATAATCTCGTCCAGTCAATTGTTTTAAAATGCGTTTGACGTCTTCACTTGTAAAGCTATTAGGTAATTTATGTTGTTTATATAGCTGGCTGTGTACGTCACGGTAACTTATTTTTCCATTTGATTTCTCAAGTAGGTCGATGTCCAGCGCCATCGAGACTAATGCCCCCTCTGAATAGATGTTGGTGCTATAGTTACTACCATGATCGCCACCTTGATTTATCCATTTATCAAAGCTGCTTGCGGCAACAGATTGCACCTGACGCCCCGGGGTGTCAAGATGACGGTTAACGCGCTTGGTAAGCATGTTGAGATATTCATCATTAGTGGTTATTCCTGCGCTAAGTAACAAATAGTCTTCAAAATAGCTTGTCGAACCTTCAGCTAACCACAACAGATCAGTATAATTTGGAGCAACATAATCATACGGAACCATACCTGCAGGACGGTAATTTTTAACATTCCAAGTGTGAATAAATTCGTGCGCTGCGGTTGAAATAAAGCCGATATAATCATCACGGTCTTTAAAGCTATCTCTGTGCCTTTGTATAATGGTCGAATTTAGGTGCTCCGTGGCACCACGAGCGCCACTCGTTGCATGAACCATAAATACGTAGCGCTCATAAGGGTAGTCATGCCATATAAGAGTGCCGGTTTTGACCAGTTTTTTCAGATCTGTCAGCATCAGATCAACGTCGTAATTCCCCTCCCCCCAAATCACCAATTCGTACTGACGACCATCTACTTGAAATTTATGTAGTTGGTTAATGCCGGTTTCAATCGGAGAATCAAGTAAAATGTCATAATTATCAGCTTTAAAGCTGTGTTTGGAATCGGCAAAGTTCATGCCAGAGACTGAACGCCAGTCCGTTGGTACGTCTAAGTCTATTTTTATGGGTTCTGCTCTAAAAGACTCGCTGAACATAAGGAACCCGGAGGCATCAATAAACGCATGGGTGTCATCAATATGCCTCGCCCGGAGACCAAGTTCATTGGCATATACTTGGTATTGTACTTTCAGTTCTGTCGGCTCAGATAGATGTACTCGCCACGTGTTTTTATCCGTTTTCTCCCACTTTAGAGCCTTTCCATCGTGTCCTTCTGCGGCAAAGAAACGAATGCCGTTAGCCAAATTCAATATCTCATAGCGCCCGGTGCGCCAGTCCGGAAGCTGCACATCTATACTGGTTTGTGTTGAATGCGGGAATGTCACTTCGACATCAGCTAAGTGATGCTGCGGCTGCGTGATGGTGACTTGATAGTTGACGTCGGCGTGAGCGTGTAATGCGGTAATACAAGCAAGTACTATTAGGCTTTTTTTCATCGTATTAAATGTCAGTTATGAATACGATTAATCTATCAAATCAAGACCTTCTAGGCGAAGTAATATCGACGAGTGAACAGCAAAGTCGGACATGTTACAGCCATAAATTTATGCGCATATTGGCTAAATTTGTTGTAGACTAAGTATCTAAGAGATCAAATCATAACTGGAAATCTGTGACTGATAACGCCGTAATGCTCGAGCAAAAGTTAAAACAAGCCATTGAAGCAAGAAAGACGCTTGAGGACGCAAGAAAACAACAAGTAGAGCTATTAACTCAGTTTGCTGCAAAGCTTTCTCTTGCCTGTAAGGGGCAGGATGTTTCTCTGGACAATCAGCTAGCTAAGTTTCGTATCGCACTCAATAAAGGTGTTGACTTTGAACAGCTTGCTCCCTTTATTGACGGTATATCGGAACCATTAAAAGCGCAGGAAGCCATAAACTCTACGAATCAAAAGGCGTTACAAGCTTCAATCCGCCACAGTGGTAAACTCTTGCAAAAGCTCAAAGGTGTACCAAATGAGTCACGCCGAAAACTGAGGCACTTATTAGACGTTGAATTACAGGACATCAGTTCTACGAACGCATATCTTCCAGCACTAGAGACCTTGGTCTCAATTTATCAAACTGTGTTACAGGCAAAAACAGAAGTCAATGATGTTGCCGCAGGGAGCAGTCAGCCTCAACTCGCGGCAGAGTTGCAAGCGCTAATCAACGAACTTATTTTTGAAGACGATGCTGTCGACAAAGTAAAAGAGATCAGAGAGGGAGTCGCTCAGGATGACACCTTAGACAACCTATACAGCGCAGCAACCGAAATAATTAGAATTATTGCTCAGACCATTGCTCGAGAGCGGCAATCTGCGCAGGGCTTTTTAGTTTCATTAAATCAGACTTTAGAAGAGTTGCACCGTTCTATTGTTGAAACAACAGCTCGGTCTAAATCAGCATCACAAGAATTAAAGTCTTTGAACAGTAAGATTGAGCTAAAAATTCAAAATCTCAATGAGCAAACTCAAAATGCAAGTTCTATTACTGCACTAAAGGCGCTAGTTGATAATGAGCTCAAGTTATTAAGCGCAGATTTAATAGCTAGAGAAAAGCTGGAAAAAAATGAGCGAGATGCACTTCTTGATTCATTCGATGCAATTAATAATCGTATTAATATGCTCGAAGCGAAAGTGTCGAGTTATCAAAAGCGGCTGAGTGAGCAAAAATTTAAAAGTTTACTCGATAGCCTTACTAAGTTGCCGAACCGCGCTGCATTTGATGAGCGTTTGACCCATGAAATGCACTTGTTTGAAGTCAATGACACCGAAGTTACGCTCGTTGTGATTGATGTTGATCATTTTAAATCTATCAATGACAAATATGGACATAGTGCTGGCGATAAAACCTTGCAAGTGATAGCCAGAGCCTTGAAAAAATCGATCCGTAAAAGCGATTTTATTGCTCGTTATGGTGGTGAGGAATTTGTCTTATTGATGCCTGGAATGCCCGTTAGCCAGGCACAAAAACCGCTAGAAAAGGTAAGGCAAGTTGTAAAATCTATTCCGTTTAAATTCAAAGAAAAGCAAGTTGAAATTACAATTTCTCTCGGTGCAACACAGTTTAAAAAAGGAGACACGACTTTGAGTGCCTTCGATAGAGCTGATGCTGCACTATATGACGCGAAAAATAGTGGCCGTGATAGATTGTGCTTCAAATAACACAAATCTTTGGGCTGTTGAAAGGAAATGGTGGTGCGATTAAATATGGATAATTTGTAAGAAGTTGGCACTACCCTATTCGCACAACAAAAAGGAGTAAGCCTATGCAAATAGAGCTAAACCCAACAGGGGTTCTTAACTTATTATCAAAATTAGAAGTTGACTTGCTACAGCAGTCTACCACCAGTGAAAGATATAGGCTTTTTAGAAACTGTGCATTAGCTGTACTTAACGTTGGCAGTCATACTGACTCTAGCTCTGAAATTTATGATAAATATGAAGATTTTGATATTCAACTGCTTGCTCGAGAACGTGGTATCAAAATTGCGCTGAATAACCCTCCAGAGTCAGCTTTTGTTGATGGCAAGATTATTACTGGCATTCATGAACATATCTTTTCAGTAATCAGGGACATTCTGTTCATCTGTCAAAAATATCATGGTGAAAATAAAACCCCGGTTGAAATCACACACATGGTGTTCGATATGCTCAGAAACGCAGATGCGTTAGAGGTGAACAAAGATCCTAATTTGATTGTGTGCTGGGGAGGCCATTCCATCAATGAAGTTGAGTATAAATACACCAAAGAGGTCGGCTATCAGTTGGGGCTTCGCGGGTTAAATATTTGTACCGGTTGTGGGCCTGGTGCGATGAAAGGACCAATGAAAGGTGCAACGATTGGTCATGCTAAACAGCGTGTCTCAAGTAATCGTTATCTTGGCCTAACAGAGCCGAGCATCATTGCAGCAGAGCCTCCTAACCCGATAGTGAATGAATTAGTTATTTTGCCGGATATCGAGAAACGCCTTGAAGCTTTTGTCCGCGTTGCACATGGCATTATCATTTTTCCTGGTGGTGCTGGAACCGCAGAGGAGCTACTGTACCTGCTTGGGATCTTACTGCACCCTGATAATGAGAAGCAGTGTCTTCCGGTTATATTAACAGGTCCAAAAGAGTCAGCTGCCTACTTTGAGGAACTTAGCACGTTTGTTGAAAAAACCTTGGGTAAGGAAGCATTGTCTAAGTTTGAGATTATTGTAGATGATCCGGAGCTAGTGGCTAAAAAGCTTAAAGCATCGATGGTAACCGTTCGCGAATATCGTAAATCACAAGGTGATGCGTACTATTTCAACTGGACGCTTAAAATTGAGAATGACTTTCAGCACCCTTTTGCGCCAACACATGAAAATATGTCCGCGCTAGACCTGCATCTAGCACAGCCAAAACAGCAGCTTGCCGCTAATTTGCGGCGTGCATTTTCTGGTATTGTTGCGGGTAATGTTAAAGATGAAGGGATAACTGCAATCAAGCAACATGGACCTTATGAGTTAACTGGAGATAAGTCTCTTATGGCCGATATGGATAAACTGCTGGGGGCGTTTGTTGTTCAAGGGCGAATGAAATTGCCGGGAAGCAAGTATATACCTTGTTATAAAATTAAAGCTTAAATTGAATGAAAAATTTGTTGTTAATTGATGCGCTTAACTTGATTAGGCGCATTTATGCTGTTAACGAACCAAAGCACAGCGAACATCAACAGGCGCACATTACAGCCTGTTGTCAAAGGGTAGAGCAAGCCGCAAGAAGCTTGCTTAAGAAATCAGCCGCGACCCATGCCGTGGCTGTATTTGATGGCGACAAAAGCTGGCGCTATCACTTTTACTCAAAATATAAAGAAAACCGACAGCCCATGCCCGAGTCGCTAAGCAGCAATCTCGACAGATTCGCCACTGCATTTACTAATACAGGTATTAAGTGTTTCAATCCGGTACATGATGAAGCCGACGACATTATCGCTACATTAGCAACGAAGGCGGCAAAAGCAAATGTCTCCGCGATTATTGTTTCCACAGATAAAGGCTTCCTCCCCTTAATTAGTGAGGAAATTGCTATTTATGATTACTTTAAAAAGTCAACAATCTCTCTTGAAGACATTAAAAGCCGATTTTCAGTTACACAAAACAAGCTTGAAATCTTCTGGGCGTTGAGTGGTGACAAAACCAATAATATTCCTGGAGTGACTGGGGTTGGAGTGAAAACAGCGCAGGAGCTATTAGCAAAGCACAGTCGTCTTGATGATATGCTTATAGATGATGAGATAAAGCCCGCTGTTAAAGCCAAGCTTGAAGCAGGTGTTGAAAACTATATTACTAGTCTGGCATTGGTCACGTTAAGAAAAGATATCGAGATAGGGTTTAGTCTTAAAGATATTAGAGTTGGATAGTAATATAAATATAAATAGAAATATGAATTGTGCAGCTAGGTGGCGTAAAGGAGCCATTTTGAGCAAAGGCCAGCGTGCAAAATATTGCTACATCACTGTGTCGTTTTGCATTCTTTCTCAAGCGTTAGGTATTTCTTAAGACCTTTGATATATTAGCTAAAGATTAAGATGTTTTTCTTTATAAATTATTGTTTTTAAAGAAAACCTTGCATTTATTATTGTTTAACCTGAAATTTGGATAAAGAATATTCTAACTCATTGTTGCTAAAGCACAGTTTTGTTTTTTCACTTGTCTAGTGAGAGAGTTTTTGCGAAACATCGCTTCCGCGTCCTGCTCTCGCTAAGGCTCCTACATGTTGTAGGTAAGAAGAATTTAAGCGCCAGTAGCTGGCTATTGGAAATGAATTCAACGCAGTTAGCGTGAAAACTGGCTGCTAGAAAGGCATAAATTATCCGAACATCATGTTGTTTAGTTAGTCTGTACTGAGCAGATTATCTGTTAAGACGAAACGGCATGTTAATATCTTAATCTCTGTACGTAGCGTATGTTGGTGATTATACATTTTTGTTGAGCAGTTAGATGATTAGAAAGATTTTACAGTACATATTTCTAGGCCTTGCGGTATACGTTTCTGTGGTCTTTCTTGTTATTAACTACTACAAAGATGATCCTCAGGCAATGATATGGCAAGACAGAGAGGCTTTTAATAATCGCTTTATCGGGAATTTAAGTCTAGAACAACCCGTGAATATTGATGTTGTGTTGGATACACTCGGTAGTCCTGATTTAACCTATGTGAAGAAAAGAGCAGATAACACTGTCGTGCAAATTGTTTTTTATCGGACTCAGCTGGTTAAACCTGATGGTATCACCACCGAAGATGAATGTACCGGTTTACTGTTTGAAAATGGTGTTTTGACGCTTTGGGGCCCAGGTGCCAGAGTGACCTTTGATAAAGTGTAGAGTTAATGGAATCTAGGATCGTAACAAGTAAAACGCTATTTGCTTTGACACAAGGAACTCATAAAGTATTACGGCTTTACTACCAAAAGGAGCGTTGGTCGTCGATATACCCTACTCTGGTAAAGCTGGCACAACTATATATGGACTGCTATGAACATTCACCTAGTAGCATGCACGCTCAGCTTGGATTATATTCTCAAAACTTAGGCTACAACACTAACCTTGTAATTAATCAAAATGTGCTAATTTGTATGGCTTGTCACAGTTTGCGCTATTCAAGAGCAATCACTGAGGAACTATTACTTGCCAGTTTTGCCGATTATTTATGTGTGGCGCGAGAAAGTGATCAATTAGCTTGTGGGAAACCATTGAATCCTCAGCAAGATAAGCTCTGGAAAGTTAGGCACCAAGTGGCAGTCCAGATCCTCAGTGATGGGAAAACACCAGACCTACAGTGTCTTCGTGTCTTATCGCGACTTTCAAGCTATGACAGCAAGCTCATCTCAAAAGCGCCACAGCGTTTTAATGATCATGCTTCTTTGATAGTGGCATTAGCGCATCGACTAGCTAGTTTAATCACGCCAACAAAGCAACAGCCAGCCTTTCCACTCGATAAGGCGATAAAGCTACTTTATTCTCGGCTTTCCTATCACTACGCACTTAAAGTACTATCCGCAATGTCCGACGCAATGATAAAACATCCAGCAGGATTATTATGTGACATAAACAAAGAGCTAGGACTTTTAGTCGTTCAATGTAACAAAGAGAAAGTCATCGCTATTATTGATAATGGACAAGCTAAAAAGCTTGCCAAAGCCAGCCGAGCGTTTGATTTTCGCTGTGGGGTTACGTTTAGCTCAGATGCTAAACTGCTATACAATGTTTGGGACAGAGCACAAGCACCAGAGCCCACCTCTTTTGGTGTTGATAACACGCATTTGCTAGAGGCGGTAAAGGCTCTTTCTTTTAGTCAATTTCAAAGCATTCGGTCATTAGAAAAGCTGGTATGTGAATTCGAGTCAGTTTCTCTAGCGTTACAAGTTGCGGCAAAACAGTATAATCGAGAAAATCTAAAAGCCGCTTCGGTACGACATTCACTGGCGATGGTGGGTCTAGATGCTGCCGGTTTATTAGCACAGCGAGTATTGTTAGAACAAATCATTGCCCGTCACAAAACGCCGTTCACCGATGATGTACTTCATAAGTATGGAGTGATAAGTCAAGTTATCGCTTTGTACGTAGGTGATAGTTATGGTGAAGAATTTGAGCGGTTACTCTCTCCTTTTGCCGCAGTCATTGCATTTTTGGTGCTGAAGCAAGGCGTCGAGATCCAACATACCACAGCATTACATACCCGGGATTTCTCAGAAGCGCAGATATCAGTGGCCAATTTATTTGGCGTTAGAGCGTTGGCACAAGACAAATTTGTTGAATTTAATCATTATTATTTTGATAAAAGCATCCTACATAAGGCGATGCTAGACAGTGAAACACTCAAGAAATCCCAAGCAAATACGCAATGCAAGCTTTTTACTTTTATCAAACTAGCAGTGTTAAGTGTTATCTCTCCTAATTTTGTTCCTACGGCGTGGCAAAAACAATTGATTGATCAAATACTGTCCGATAGCCACTTTGCAAATGCACAGAATTTTAATGCAGCACTACTTGAGGTTGGTTTTTACTCAGCTATTGAGTGATATTTATTCTATAAATAATATCAATAACAAGCATAAATCTTATGTATGTGGTTTTTACATTCCATACTGGAATAAGACCTAATTAATTGCTATAAAACGCGGCTTAAACAAGCGAACGTACACCGTTGTTAATTTCTACTAGACTTAGTCTGTAATTCTTTTCAGGTGTATCACAACTTTTGATAAAGGAAAAAACATGGCACAGCAAACCATCACAGTTATCCGTGGCGACGGCATTGGCCCTAGCATCATCGATTCAGCTATCGAGATCTTAAAAGCCGTAGGTTGCGACTATGAATACGAATACGTAGACGCAGGTTTGGCTGCTTTAGAAAAAACAGGTGAATTACTTCCTGCTGCAACGTTAGAGGCAATCGAGCGTAATAAAATTACGCTAAAGGGTCCACTTACAACACCTGTTGGCGAAGGTTTTACTTCTATCAACGTAACATTACGTAAGCAGTTTGGTCTTTACGCAAACGTTCGCCCAGTTAAGTCTTTTGAAGGGACTAAAGCGCGCTACGATGATATTGACATCATTACTGTTCGTGAAAATACACAAGGTATGTACTCTGGTCTTGGCCAAGTAGTATCAGAAGATGGTAGCGAAGCAGAAGCAATGTCTAAAATCACGCGTGAAGGCGCTGAAAAGATAGTGACTTTTGCTTACGAGCTAGCAAAGCGTGAAGGTCGTAAAAAAGTAACTGCAGTTCACAAAGCGAATATCCTAAAGTCTACATCAGGCCTTTTCCTTAAAGTGGCTCGTGAAGTTGGTGAGCGTTACCCTGAAATTGAGTCAGCAGAAATGATTGTTGACGCAACATGTATGAAGTTGGTGATGACACCAGAAGAGTTTGATGTAATTGTGACGACAAACCTATTTGGTGACATTTTATCTGACCTTTGTGCGGGTCTTGTTGGTGGCCTTGGTATGGCTCCTGGTGCGAATATTGGTAGCGATGCCGCTATTTTTGAAGCAGTACATGGTAGCGCACCAGATATCGCAGGTAAAAACTTAGCTAACCCAACTTCAGTTATTTTGGCGTCAATTCAAATGCTTGAATATCTTGGTGAAGCAGAAAAAGCGGAAAGAATCCGCAGTGCAGTTGCTGATGTGATTAAGAGCGGCGATCGTACTACTCGTGACTTAGGCGGTAGCCACGGTACAACTGACTTTACTCAAGCTGTTATTGAGCGCCTGTAGTATAAATTAGCTTATATAGACGAAGTTTAAAAATCTAGAGCTGACTTCGGATTATTTAAGCGCTGCCATTGATAGGGAGAATATCTCCCTATCAATAATCTATGTTAGCTATAATGCTACCTTAACTTTGCTTTCTTTTTAGTCCCATTACTATTGCAATTAGCAAGAGCAACCATCCCATAGCACCACCAGATGAACTTTCATTAGTGTTGTCTATCGTGTCAGGTTGTGTTATTGGTGCTGTGACTACGACGTCAACGTTTGCATTGACGCTTTGGCCTAAACCATCCGATAACGTTAACAACACACTATATGTCCCTGCTTGGTCATAACTATGCGTTGTTGATAACCCCACGCCTTGCATACCATCACCAAATTGCCACTGTGCTTGGTAGTTGCCGTCCCCCCCACTAGCGCTAGCGTTAAAGTTAGCTTGTAAATTAGAGATTGTTGCTGTTGCATCTACTTGTAAAGGCACAATAACATCTACACTTTTTGTACTACTAACAGTGGCTCCATCGGCATCTGTTACATTGAGTGTGACAGTGTAGTTGCCACTGAACTCAAAGCTGTGTTCAATCGGATTTACAGCTGCGGTTTGATTATCTCCAAAATTCCATTGAAGTTGATAAGGAGGCTTTCCGCCATTGATGTCAGCATTAAAGAGGATCCTCTCTCCATTAGCTGTAGCGGCAATTTGGTTGATACTAAGTGGTAATACGACGACATTACCAACGTTAGCGATTGTATTTAATGAAGAGCTTGAACCGTCAATCTTTGTTCTTGTGAATAAAACAGAGTAGCTCCCGGTATTTTGATAGCTATGGGTTGGCGAGAGCGCATTACTTGTTTGGCCATCGCCAAAGTTCCAACTAAAAGTGTCTGACTCATTTAGCGCAAGCCCTTTTACACTAAAAGTTACGGTGTTTTGTGATTGTGCTTGCGCAATTTGAGGGTCGTTAGTATAAACCAGACTTACTTCTGCGCTACTGGCGTCCTCTGATATCGATTTTAGCAGTACTTGAACTCCAAATGCTGGTAAAACAACACCAGACTCTTTCTGTTGGGTAAACGAGTAATCTTGAGTATCATTAAATATGCTGATAGCTGCGAGATTTTGATCGCCAAGCCCAGGCTTTTGTTCATCTAACCTAAGCGTTGCATCTTTAACTTGTATGACACTGGTGGCAAGTGAAGCACCGTCGCTTTTGTATATTGGGTTTTGATCCTGATCAACCACTAACATATCACCAGAGCCTGGATGTAATGATGTGGAGTTGTTGCTTTCGTTATTATTGCTATACCATAACAATACCCCAGAGTTGTAACCGGTCAACGAAAGTCCCGAATCAATTCCCCTAAATGAGCGCAGGTGAGCGTAGTATGCGTTACTTTGTGTTGCTCTATATCTCGATATTTTTCGAAAGCCACTGTATTGCAGCTCGTTTGTTGACTCTGCTGTGTTAAGGTATACCTGTGCACCGTCCGCGATAATTTGGATGTTGTCTATCAATACACCTTTGAGGGTTTCAAATGCGTCAGTCCGGTATAATAACCCAATAGTGACGGTTTGGCCTTTATATGACGAGAGATCGAAAGATAAGGTGATGGGATTTGACCCAAATGCAGATGATTCACCATCCATGTAATTAGTGATCCCTGCATAATTTGGATGTGTTGCTTTGGTCGTGTTACCTGAGATTGGTTGTCCGTTTATAGTAACTTGGAAAACATCATAATTTAGTTCAATGCTATAGTCTGCCAACATGGTTAACGAAATGTCAGCCGCATTTGGTAATGTAAGGGCGAAGCTGGCACTATTATTCAACTTATCACCTTGACCTGAATAGTAGTGATAATTGCCATCAAGTGGTGCAATAAATGGCTCTAACTCAGCAGGTAAAGTGATCTTAATTTGGTTTGTGGTGCTTTCATTTACACCAATATCCGTCAGTGAGATTGTTTGCTCAGTATTTATATCATCAAGTGTATATTCTGATTGCGCAATCCAATTACCTGCGTAATTTTGTTGTAAAAACTCCAAACTTTTGGGGGAAAACTGGGTTGGCTGTGAACCACTTAATTGCCCTAAGTAGCTACCTGAAGACATGACCGACCATAGTGCGACAGGCTCGCCGATGTCGTTGGAGTTTAAGTCATACTCGTCTGGTAATCCTAAATCATGACCAAACTCATGAACAACTACACCGATGGCTGCGTCTATTGGATTGATTGTGTAGTTATAAATCTTATAGCTTGTGTTAGGGATTGATTTAGGTTGATTGTTTTCATCGAAGACGAAAAAGCGGTGAGACCAAATTGCATCACCATCTAGTACCCCTCCGCCCGCTTCTTGACCAATGCTTGAGTGGAATAACATCACATGGTCTACTACCCCGTCAGGTTCCAGTCTGTTGCCGTCACCATCAATATCATTGAGATCGGTTTTGTCGTATTCAGATAAATCAATATTAAATTCAGATACTGCTTTTGTTACAGCTTCAAAGACAAGTTCTTCGGGTCTTAAATCGCGAGTATTGCCCTCTTGCCTACCATAATAGGCGGCATTCTGATCTGCGCTGACCCAACCAAAAGCATTACCCACTATCTTAAAGCTACCTCCTGATACCGCTTGATAGTATTGTGTTGCAGATTGCAGAGCTTCACCATTGGGGCCTGAGTAGCCATTATTTGAATATAAAAGCCCTTGGTAGTGCGACACGGGGTAACTTGCGTAGTACATGTCTGTGTCGTTCGGATTTAGTCGGTTTTGATTATAAGGTAAGTCAGGGAAGTCAACCAAAATAGCGAGCACTTTAGCTTCATTGAGCACCTGTGTCGTCGCAGGTGTATTATATTGCTTGCTAAGTTTGCTTATGCCTCCCAATGCACTTTTTATAGCATAGGGAGTCTTTATATCTTGAGTGATAGGCTTGCCTTTGATGTACTCGGATAAAACCACGCCACGCTCATAGTCACTAAGTGCTCGTCCAAGTTTCTTTTCCTGCCAGTAAATCACTTGATCTCGATACAAAACTTGCGCAGGTGCGGCTGTGGATACCAGTAGCATTGCGCACAGCATGCCTAAATTGAAAATATTCATTCCAATACTCCAAAGCGAGTTAGAGTGTTAAGTTTAGCAGTTGTACGAATTTGTTCAGAGAAAGAGCCATATAAATAAAAAATTCAAATGAAGATAAATTTTAAATTGAAATGTAATATTTCAACAATTGAAAGGTGGAAAGGTAGAATTTATATCTAATCATGTGTAGGCTGAAGTTAATTTATTAATTAAGGCTTATTCAATGACACACTTTTTTCAAGTAATCGTTCTCGTGGTGGTACTGGTCTCTTCTTAGAGTTCAGCGGGGAGCTATTAGTTGAAAGAAATATACAAGCCCCGCAATCAGCGGGGCTTTTTTTGTTTAAAAGAATTAGTATCAGGTAGCACAATCGACGAGGAATGAGGTAATGGCAGAGCAATATAACGGCTCAGAGTTGGTAGTTAAAGCGTTGAGCGCATTAAAGGTTAAATACATATTTGGTTACCCTGGCGGTTCAGTATTGGATCTTTACGATGCACTTTTTCAGCAATCTGAAATTGAACATATACTAGTGAGACATGAGCAGGCTGCTACACATATGGCAGATGGCTATGCAAGAGCCACAGGTGAAGTTGGCGTAGTGTTAGCCACTAGTGGTCCTGGGGCAACAAACTGCATTACCGGTATTGCCACAGCTTATATGGACTCAATCCCAATGGTGGTATTGTCAGGGCAAGTTCCATCAAATCTCATTGGCGACGATGCCTTTCAGGAAACAGACATTGTTGGTTGTTCACGCCCTATCGTTAAACATAGTTTCAACTGTCGGAATGCCATTGATATTCCAGAAGTGTTGGCAAAAGCATTCTATTTAGCAAGTTCAGGAAGACCCGGGCCAGTAGTTGTTGAGCTTCCAAAGGACATTTTGAATCCTGCTTTGAGTTTTGATTTTGTTATGCCTCAAGATATTGATATGCGCACATATAATCCGAGTGTAAAGGGGCATTCCAAACAGATCCGAAAAGCCGTAGAAGCAATCATAGAAGCAAAACGCCTAGTTATATATTCTGGTGGCGGTATTATACTTTCTAATACTTCTGAAAAACTGACCGAGCTGGTTGAAAAACTCAATGCACCAATCACAAATACTTTAATGGGTCTTGGCGGGATAAGCGGCGAACACCCAAATTTTATTGGTATGTTGGGTATGCACGGTAGTTTAGAAGCAAATAAAGCGATGGCGAACGCAGACGTTATTTTGGCACTTGGTGCGCGATTTGACGATAGAGTGACCAATAACGTCAAAAAATTCTGCCCCAATGCAAAGATTGTCCATGTTGATGTTGATCCAACGTCTATTTCCAAGACTATTGTGGCACATATACCGGTTGTAGGCTGCTTGGACACAGTTATGGATCAACTTTTAAGGGGTATTGAAAAATGCGAAAAACGAATAGATAGAGCTGCTCAAGAAGACTGGTGGCAATGTATCACCAACTGGCGCTCGCAAAATTGTTTGGCTTTCACTCCTGGTGTAGACAAAATAAAACCGCAAACCGTTATCGAAAAACTTTATCAATTAACGCACGGAGAGGCTTATGTTTGCTCTGATGTAGGTCAGCACCAAATGTTTGCAGCTCAGTACTATCCTTTTAAAGCACCACGGCAATGGATTAACTCAGGGGGCTTGGGCACAATGGGGTTCGGACTACCTGCTGCAATGGGCGTTAAAATGGCATTTCCGAACAGTGAAGTGTTGTGCGTGACCGGAGACGGTTCCATCCAAATGAATATTCAAGAGCTATCTACCTGCTTGCAGTATGGTCTGGCAGTTAAAGTCATTTCGCTCAACAATCGATCGCTTGGCATGGTGCGTCAGTGGCAAGACATGATGTATGAAGGGCGTCATGCGAGCTCGTATATGGAATCGCTTCCAGATTTTGTCGCGCTCGCCGAGAGTTATGGGCATATTGGCATTAGAGTAGACACACCTGAGCAGCTTGATTCTGCGCTAGAAAAAGCTATGTCAATTAAAGATAGGCTCGTATTTTTAGATATTTTGGTCGATGAGTCTGAGCATGTATATCCGATGCAAATCAAGCAAGGTGCAATAGACGAGATGTGGTTAAAAAAAGGAGTAAAAGCATAATGAGAAGAATACTATCGATTTTATTAGAGAACGAGCCTGGCGCGCTTTCTCGTATTGTGGGATTATTTTCTCAGCGTGCATACAACATAGATAGCTTGACTGTAGGCACCACCGCAGATAAAACGTTGTCACGTATTACTATCACTACTCAAGGTGATGACCGTATTGTTGAGCAAATTACAAAACAAGTTAATAAACTGGTGGATGTGCTCAAGGTGATTGACCTAACGGATATGCAGCATATCGAAAGAGAGTTATTATTAGTAAAAGTATACGCCAGAGATGAGGTAACTCGGGCTGCTATCAACCGCGTTGCTGAGGTTTTTCAAGCCAGTATTATAGACATGGGCAAGCAGAGTTACTTATTGCAGATGGTAAGCTCTGCTGAGCGTCTTGAATCCTTCCTAGATTTACTGCGCCACGAAAGCGATATTATCGAATTGGTACGTTCAGGTGCCGTTGGTATTGGTCGCGGTGATAAGGCACTGAAAAGCTAGCCATATTCAAGTGACGTAGGCTGGTGTATATGAAAACTCGACGCCTGCGTTCGTTTACTCAGCGCAGGTTACTGGCTATAATCGCCGCTTTGTATGCTTTAGATGAAACACATGGAACTTGACCGCTTCTGGGAGCTAGTTACCGCCCCTAATAATACACAAGATTGTGACTATTTAAAAACACGTTTATCAGCGCTTAGCTGCGAGGAACTTGCGCAGTTTGATGGTATATATACAAAAGAACTCAGGGCTTTGTGGCATTGGGATAATTGGAAAGTTGCCTATGTAATTGCTGGCTGTAATAGCGAATACGATTTTTTAGATTTTTGTAACTGGACCATTAGTCGCGGGTCTGAAGCGATAAGTATTCTTATAACAGAGCCTGATGAGCTTGCTAATAAATTTGCTATTGCAACTAAGGATGACTTACCTTACCCATTTATCGATGAGTTAGATCTCGTGGCTGGACTACTATATGAAGAGAAAAGCCAAGAAGAACTGCCTTATCATAGTGTGGTGAACTTTCCCCCGCAGGGCAAAAAGTTTAAGAATAAGCCCAAATTACTTAAAGCTGAACTTCCTCAGCTGTTTAACCGATATTGGCTCGGTTAAACAGCTAAGAAACCGTGTTTGATTAATTTTTATCGATTTTAAATACATCCATTGTTCGTTGTAATGTATCACTATTGAGCTTCATGTCTTTAAAGAGTGTGTTTAATGCTCTTGAGGTATCTAATTCATGGTTAGCAGCTTCAAGCACGGCTGCCGTATTTTGCGAAATATCATTTGCCACTTCAGACTGCTGTGAAGCTGCTGTTGCAACGGACATGGTAAGTTTTTCAACATGAGAACTGTGCTCATTTACTCGCAGTGATACTTGTCGGGTCTCTTCCACTTCGGTCATGGTATTTTGTGTAAGGCGAGTATTGTCTCTAATTGACTTTACGACGTTTTGACTAATTTCAGATAAGCTGATCAGTAATGTTGATATTTGCTCTGATGATTGCTTACTGTTGTTAGCAAGCCCCCTAACCTCATCTGCAACCACTGCAAATCCTCTTCCGTGTTCTCCAGCTCTAGCAGCTTCAATTGCGGCGTTTAATGCAAGCAAATTGGTTTGCTCCGCGACACTACGAATAGAGTCAAGAATGGTATTAATTTCAGATACTTGCTTTTCCATGCTTGCAGCCATTACATCAACATCATTCATGCTGTTTGATAAAGTTTGCATCGTCTCTAAATTCTTTTGGTTGTCCGATAATAATTGCGCAGACTCACTATTTAATTGGTCGCTGGCATCGAGTGTTTCCTGAGCTAACTTAGCAATCTCTTGGCTAGTAGTCGCCATCTCTTCAATCGCTACAGCAATGCTAGAGGCCATTTCCTGCGTTCTTTTCGCGTCGTCGTTAACATTCGATGCCGCTGTGTGCATTTTTTCCCCAAGATGTGTGCCAACCTCAACGGACTTTGCCAATCCAACCATAAGATCTTTGAACGCAAAAATAGTGTTAAAAATGGACTCTGAAATCTGACCTAACTCATCTCGGGTGTTCAATCGCATGTCCAAAGTGAGATCGCCCTCTTCCGCAACACGTTTAAGTATTGTGGTTAACTTCGAAAGTTCTGAGCGAAGTGAACGGATTAAATGCAAATTAATGAGCGCAATGACGGTGAGTACAACAATGAACAGGCTGAAAATTATGATGCTATCAAACGCAATATCAGCTTTATTTTGTTGGCTATCGTGAATCGTTTCTGCCCATATGTTGTCTAATTTACTTTTTAGCTGAGTAATTCTCTGTGTTGCACTGCTAAACCACTGAGCGCTGGAAGGTAAAGTTTGGAAATCAAGCGGTTGTTGATTTTCAAGTTGATCTAGTATTCTGTTGAACTCAATCGCAGCTGGATCTGTTAAAAAATCTTGAATATTGTCTAGCTGGGTTCCTTCGAGTGCCGTTTCAAGTTGATGTAATGACATTTTTAACTGCGTACGAAAATAGCCGATGTCGTCCTTAACTGTGTTTGACATCGCCTTTTTTGCTAAAACACCATTTACTTTTCCTCTTATTTGCCCAAGCCTTTCTTTACTTTGAGCAATCAAAAATGCAATGGATAAATCTGAAGACAATGTTCTATCCGAAACATAAGACTGGATCCGGCCAGCTGTGTTAAGTGCTACTTGATTCAATTTGCTGTAGTAGTCAAACGCATTTGTCCCATTTTGACGATCTATTTCCGAGCGTATTTGCCGTTTGTTCTTTTCTACTTCGAAGATATATGGAAGCCATTTGTGAACACTCTTGTCATTTTTCAGTAATGTGTTACTCACCGACTTTAGTGTCTCGATTGATTGGTCAGCAATGACCCGTTGCTCATCAACTTTTTTCTTATTTTGGGCGCTCGGATTACCAAGGTAACCTGCGCTAAGGCCCCGCTCAACGGCATGCTGATGAGCTACCTTTTCCATAGCATCTAAAAGGGTGACATATTTAATATCTCTTTCGGCACTGGCATACTGAGTAAAATTGTTAAATACATTTTTCCCGACTAAAAGCACAAGCAAACTGAGTAGAGATACAGAGCTTATCAAGGTGAGCTGCATAATTGAGAATCTGTTTAACATACCCTTTCATTTCTCCGTGTTGTGAGCGCAGATTACTGTTTATTCAGGGTAACTATAGACCATCATTACAAGGGTGAGACATTTTGTGACCAACATCGTAAAGGAATTATTGCTTCAGAGCTCGATTTAGGTAAGGAATGCAGTTTAAAGCTGTGCTGTGGATAATCACTAAGAATAGTAAGTGGGGACGGATAACGATATAAAAGTTGTGCAGGCAGTAACTAGCGTCTTGATACTTACTCAAGTTGAGTAAGTATCAAGACAAAGGGTAATAATCTGGTCAAAGCGTTTTCAGTGACGAAAACGTTATCCGGTAATTATTCTTAACATTCTGCGTAGTGGCTCAGCTGCGCCCCACAGCAATTGGTCACCTACTGTGAATGCGCTGATATATTTTTCACCCATGCTTAGCTTTCTTATTCTTCCTATTGGAATATCTAGCGTACCGGTAACATTTACAGGTGTCAGTTCTTTGGCTGTGATATCGCGTTCGTTAGGAATTACCCTAACCCACTCATTATGTTCAGCCAAGATAGCTTCAATTTCATCGACGGTGCGATTTTCTCGCAGTTTAATCGTCAGTGCTTGTGAGTGACAGCGCATCGCGCCTATCCGAACGCACAAGCCATCGATAGGAATTGGTTGCTTAGATGAGCCCAGGATCTTGTTTGCCTCAACTTGTGCCTTCCACTCTTCCTTACTTTGACCAGACTCCATTGGAACGTCTATCCAAGGAATTAAGCTACCAGCAAGCGGTACTCCAAATTGATCTTTTGGTAATGAGTCGTCTTTAATTTTATCCGCAACAATCTTATCGATTTCCAAAATGGCAGAGCTTGGGTCGTCAAGCTGTGTCTTAACGCTACTGTGTATCTCTCCCATTTGCGTGATTAATTCACGCATGTTCCTCGCGCCAGCTCCGGATGCAGCTTGGTAGGTCATCGGGCTTACCCATTCAATGAGATCTTGCTCAAACAGTCCACCTAACGCTAATAGCATAAGTGACACTGTACAGTTACCGCCAACAAAGGTTTTAACACCTTGTTCTAACCCCTGTTGGATAACATCTTTGTTAACTGGATCAAGTACAATGATACTGTCTTGTTCCATTCTCAGCGCTGACGCTGCATCTATCCAATACCCATCCCAGCCTTGCTCACGCAATGTGTAGTAAACTGATTTGGTATAGTCCCCTCCCTGACAGGAGATGATTACATCCATCTGCGCGAGTGCGTCTATATCACTTGCATCTTTGAGGGGCTTTGGATCGCCAGCCCCATTGACCACTGGTCCCAGTTGACCTGCTTGAGAGGTAGTAAAAAAGTGCGCTTCTATGTTGTCGAAGTCATTTTCTTGCTGCATACGCTCCATAAGCACGGAGCCAACCATTCCACGCCAGCCGACGAGTCCTACTTTTTTCATGTTATATACCTTTATAATGTTTATACGGTTTATTGCGTGAGTCGTATGTCTAGATGGCTACCATAGCAAAAGAATTTAAGTTGGACTAGCTACAAATGGTGAATATTTAAGAATAAAAAACCCCGCAAAGCGGGGTTTGGATACAACATGTAAAGGTTGTCCTAATTAAACGCATCAGCGTTAATGAGAACTCGGTACAAAATAAGTTATAGTTTTGTTTTTAAAGCGCTTAAGTAATTTTACTAATTATCTGTTACAACTATATTAACAGCATAGTAACTTACTGAAGTATTTGGATATATTTATAGTATATAGACCAACTATACACAAAGTTACAGAATCAAGTCTATGAAATAACGATGAAGAATAGAAAAAATTTAGAAATCTTGATAAAGATCAAAAAAAGCCAAGGAAAAACCTTGGCTAGATTGGTAAGTTTAGTTTTCTTCTAGAATTCGTAGCTATAACTCAAGCTAATTGAAGTTCCAACGTCTTTTTGTCGAACGACAACATCAGACTGAGTGACTTCTTGGTCTTCGTTCAATAGGTTTTTCACCTTAAACTTAACCTTTGAGTTAAAGTCGGGATACCAAGTGTAAACAAGGTCTAGTGAATGGAATGGTTGCTCATACGCATCATCACGACCACCAATACCTGAAGCCAAAATACGCTCGCCAAACACATTGTATACCAATGAACCACTATGCTGGCCATCTGCAGAGTCATAGTTTAGCTGCATATTGACTACGTACTCTGAGTGCCCAGTCATACGTTTGGTTGGGTTGGTCAAGTTTCCTGCTCGCGCCGGATCGATGGATACTTCTGAGTCACTTAAAGTGATGTTACCTGAAGTGAAAAAGCCACTGGCGACACCTGATAAGTCATATAGCCACTCCGCTTCGATACCATATACTTCGCCTTCCTCACCGTTTACGAAGGTGGCGGTGTAATCTTCATCACCGACGCGTAGGATGGTCTCGATTGGTGCGGTAATATCTTTATAGAATGCCGCCACAGAGAAGTTGTCGCCATTATCCATATAATATTCAAAACGGGCATCATAGTTCTTTAAATCACTACTTTTAAGACCCGCAACACCAAAAGTACGGATGTCAGTTAATGGATCATAGTAAGCAACAGGTACAAGCTCACGTAAATCAGGACGAACGGTAGTCTCACCATAACCAAAACGTATCTGATAGTTACCATCCGACAGGTAAGTAAGTGATAAAGCATTAAAGAAATTATCTTCGTTTACTGTTCCTGCCAGAATACGCTCTTCGTCGTAAATGGTTTCCATGGTGACTCTATCGAAGATTAAACTTGATGTCGCAAGTGACACCTGCTTAAAGTCTTCATAACGAATACCACCACTGATCCGCCAAGTGTTATCAAAGAAAATATCAAATTCGCCGTAACCTGCATCTATTTTTTGAGCTGCAATATAATCGTCAGCAGCAGGTGCTTGAGGTTCGTTAAACGTTAATAAGAAGGTGTTGTTGTCTATAAACTCACTATCTAGGTAACTAGTAATCGAGTTAATTTCTGAGCTGTCAAAATTAACCGGAATAGAAATCCCGCTTTTGTTATTTACAACGAAATTGCTGGTGTTATAAACACGAGCACGATCCATAAAGTCATATCCACCTTTAAGGGTTATCTCTATACCGTCAAAGGTTAATGGTAAAGTTACGTTTCCGCTGTACGATTTGACATTGTCTTCCATGTCAGTAAACGCGTAAGTTACGCGGTTATCATCACCAGTTACAATAGAATTTTTATAGCTTCCATCATCGTTGTAGTTATCGATAAATTTAAAATCGATATCTGTTGGAATATCTGTCTGTGCTTTTGATTCGGTGTATTGCCAGTCTACACCTAGTCCCCAGTAGTCCAAGAAGGTGTGTTGGCCAACCACTTGATCAATGTCTAACGTGCGTTCTTCGTAATTAAACTGGTGGGAGCGCTGCGCAGCACCAGTCCCTGCAATGGTTCTTACAGTACTACCATTTGGGCTTTGTAAAACCGAGAGGTCAGATTCACGCTCATTATCTTCTAAATATATCTTAGAATATGAAATGTTATGCTGATCGAGGCGATAACCCAGATTAAGTACACCATTCATACGCTCAGTCTCAGTCGTCACTTCAGACGCCTTGAGGGTGACATAACAAGAGTTTGTAGTATCTTCTGCGGTTTCAAGTTTTGAAGTACAGTTTTCGGATAGGCTATCGTCAATTACACCGGTAGTTCGGTCGCTATAATTCCAGTCATTATCGTAAGAGCCGGCTAGCATAAAGCCTACGGTGCCACCAAACCAATCTTCTTGGAAGCTATTACCAATGTTTGCTTTTACATCAAAGTTGGGATCAAGTGACTCATTTTTCACTTCAATATCGCGAGGAAGAGACGTAACAAAGCCTTTTATGATGTCTATTGCTTGGTCTGCGCGAGTGAGTCCGTCTTGATCCTTAAAGCCGTTTTTGTCTACGACTTCTCCGATGTCAAAGTTACCACGATACCTTACTACAGCATCTTGCAGTACTTGTGGTATTCCCTCAGCGGTTCCACTAAAGGTGTAGCCCTTATCGGAATTAATATTTTGTCCAATTCCCAATTCTATTCCAGCTGTGAACTCCGACGGAACCGACTTGGTACGAATATCTATGTTACCGCCACCAAATGCAGCTGGCATTGAAGGTGAATACGCTTTTTGCACCGCTAGGCTTTCAATAATGCTAGCGGGAAATATATCCAACGGAATAACGTTTCTAGTTAGATCCGGGCTTGGTACAGCGGCACCATTTAATCGTGCACTAGAATAACGTTCGCCTAGACCACGAACATAAATAAATTTGCCGTCAACGAGTGTCAGACCTGTTACACGACGAAGTGCTGATGCCGCATCACTGTCGCCGGTGCGAGAAAGCTGCTCTGCACCTAAAATATCTGCAACGAACGCTTGGTTTTTACGCTCTTCGATTACTGCTGCAGCACTGCCTTGCAAACGAGTACCTACAGCAACAACTTCTTCAATTGCCTGTTCTTCTTCCGCCACACTCGGTAGAGAAGTTGCAACAGTAACTGCCGCACTTATGGCTAAAGCAACTTTTTTAAATTTCATTTGAGTATCCATATGCAATCCTGCCAAAAATCATAAAAAAGGCGCAATGACTGCGCCTTAATTGTAATAACTAAGGTCATTACTGATAATTAGTCTGCGTTTGAAGCCTCAATTGCTTTCTTAGCCCATTGATACCATTCAGATGAAGTGTCTGTATCTGATACTGCACCAATGTAATCGACTGTTGTGAAGAAAGCGTCATTTAATCCACTTAGGTTATTCGCATCAACGGTGATTGCTGTTGAGCTCGAATTTGTTGAGAAACCATCAGCAGCCAACACATCTTGCGCACCATTAAGAATTTGATTTACACCACCATTTACAAACCAATCTTCCTTACCTTCACCTGCAGGAAGTGGATCGGAGCCGTTTTTAAAGTTTGCTGCACAAGCAAGTACCGAGCTGTCATAATTTAGCGTATCAGCTTCAGCATTTGCAGCTGCGTCACCATCTTTAAACTCTAAACATTCAGTCCCGTTCGATGCTTCTGCTTTAACAATTAGTGCGTTGTAATACATGCCACGGATAGCGTCGTCAAACTTCATGCCTTGAGACTCATCATCATCTCGAATAGAGTTACCATCTGTAGTAATTACAGTTACATTTGCAAAGTTTAGTGTTGAGGCTGGTGCCTGACTATAATCGGCACCTGATGCCTTCTCACCGTCAGTTTCAAAGCCGTTGTTACCCATGAAACCTACCGTACCAGCTGGTAGAAGTACTGGATTACCATCGTCATCTGCATAAGTAACATCACGTTTAGTTTCGATAGTACCGTGCTTCACTAAGATAAACTGGCCTTTACCCTGCCAACCAGCGTCTACGTCTATCGCGTCGTCTTGCGTATCAGTTACGACGATGTTTTTGATGCTTGCAGCACCACCGAAGAATTCGATACCATCGTCAAAGCCTTGGTGAATATGCAAAAATTCAAAGCTAGAACCTGAGCCTACAGCGTTTAGCGTTAGCGAGTTCAAGTCGTCCCCAGGGCCACCATCACGAGGGCCTGAACCTGCATACCAAATGTGGGCATATTTGATTTGACCACTACTATCTGCATTATTGTTACCACCGTAGTAGCTGGTTACACCTTCAGAGTCAGCGTTACATAAATTAGCGTTGCGCTCTGCATCTGTACATTCGTTAGTAATACCAAAACCATTTACCATGATCCCACCCCAGTCAGCGAACTGTGGACCAATTCCTGCCAAGTCAAACGCTTCAAATTCAGCGGCTGAAGTAAAGCGAATAGGATCCGCTGCTGTGCCAACGGCGTTAATTTTTGCACCACGAGCAATACGCACGACAGATTCACCTGATGTGAATGCCATTACCGCGCCCGGCTTTATTTCAAGTGTTGGACCAGTTTCTGAAATAGTACAGCTTGTTGCGGTATTACAATCTTTACCAATTAGTAGTGCACCTTTAAATACATGTGCACCACCATTTTCAAGTTTTGCAAATGAAATATCAGATTCTATTTCTAACGATTTAGATGCAAAGTCGGTACCGTATACACAGTGAGGTGCTTGGAATTGACCTTGAACTTCAGTACTGCCCACAGTACGTGCTGTACATGGGTTTTCTGCTACCGGAGGAGGTGTTTCGCCGCCATTGTTGCTGGTGTTATTTGAATTATTAACGCTGTTATCGTTTACCGTAGGCGTAACTTCGATGTCACCACCACAACCAGTTAATGCCATAGCAGCGACGATTGCAGAGACTCTGAAGAGGTTTTTTAGTTCCATTGCTAACTCCAAGTAGTAGACTTTAAAAAATTATTTTTTTACTGTTTTTAAATGATGTGACTAAATTAATGGTGTTTTATTACATGAAGATTACACCAAGTGCTTGTAATTAAATCTTCATAAATAAAAATGGAACTTTATAAATAAAAAAACCGCCCGAAGGCGGCTTTGGTGTTGCGATTATAAAATATTATAATAATGCTTGTTTTAATGTCTCAGCATTAACTTTTTCTCTTTTAACATATTTAATCCATTGCTTGGCTAAATTTGCTGATTTTTTATGCTTTTCAGCTTGTTCAAATGCTAATATGGATGCGTCAAAATTTTGCAGATTAAATTGTGCCATACCAAGTGCAACGTAAGCATTTGATTCAAAGTTTAGTTCGCCCTTATTTAGTGCCATACGTGCGTAATCAGCCGCTTCTTCATATTTTTCAAGGTTTAGATAGATCTCAGCAAGCCGTTGATCTAAATTGCCATGTTCAACTTTCTCAGTGGCAGCAATAAAATATGGAAGCGATTTTTTATCTTCCCTAGCTTGTACGAATGCTTCGGCGATAAAGGTAAGATTTTTGGCATTATCCTCAACAACCTTTGCTTTTATTCCTTGATCTAATATTTCAGCGGCTTTATAAGGCAGTGAGTTCATTAAATATACCTGTGCAAGCTGCATATAGTCAGATTTTGATTTAATGAAACCTCGTTGCTTCGCAGTTTCAAATGTAGCCAGCTGTTTTTTATCTGCACCTACTTCCCCATACATTCCACCCAATTGGATCCAATATTGAGGTTTGTCATAAAGGTTAACCATTTTTTCTAGCACCTTAACAACGTTTTTAGGCTGTCCAAGTGAATAATAAATAGCACGTTGTAGAACTAGCCAGTTCTCTTTTGGTAAATCACCTTCTGACTCAACTATATTAATAGCCGAGTTAATATTATTAATTGCATCATTATACATTTTTAGCTGATATTGCGCTTGTGCTTTTAAAATATAAAAGTTGCTTTTAGGGGCTTGAGGTGTTGCTGCGCTCCACTCGTCAAGAAACCTTAGAGTCAGATTGAAGTCATTGTTGGCCATTGCCAATTGAGCCAAACTAAATGTGGTCGAAAGGCGTAATGACTCAGGAATAGCTTCTTGCTTAATGACTGCTTGGAATGACTCAATCGCTTTATCAAGCTGGTTTTCGTTGTAGTAAATAAAACCATAAAAGTTGTGCATCATAGCAACTTCATAACTATTCATACTGGATGCACGCTCTTTGACTGAATCAAGAGCTGCTAAGCCTTCAGTTACTTGACCGTCGTCTGCGAGTTTTTGCGCACGAGCTAGTTGGCTATACACTTTTTCGCGTAATGCAGGCACTCGTTTGGTTTTCGTTTCTGAGTCTGCATAAGCCGTTGCCAAATTAACATTTGGTAAGACTGAAATGAGACTTGGCATTATTAACCCTGTGCTAAATAATGCACTTAATAAAGTAATTTTTTTAAACATTTTCATAATCGCAATCCTTAATGACGGTTAGCCATTAATTTGAAATGAAATCTTATTTTGAACACCCGCAACTTCAACCGGTTCACCGTTAACTACGCGAGGTTTGTATTTAAATTTCAATGCCGCATCAAGCGCTGCTTGGTCGAAGATTGATTCCGGTTCAGCGCTTACTACAACAGGGTTTCTCACAGTGCCTTGTTTAGTTACAATGAACTCAACAATCACATACCCCTCAATTCCGCGTGATAACGCCCGTCTTGGATATACCGGCGCAACTTTCACGATTGGCAGATATTCACCATCACTGGACTCAAGCGCCAAACCACCTGCCAAATCTACGTCAGCATCGACGTTAGCAGTAAAGTCAAAGCTTCCTGCGTTGGTATCCAGATTGTTACTCTGTGTTTGTGGTGCTTCCATTGGCGGTGGAGGCTCTTTTGGCGTTGGCGGCTTTTGTGGTTTGCGCTCTTTCTTCTCGACAGTTTCTTCTTTTTTAAGGCGAACAAAGTCTAACACTTGTCCTTTTACAGGATCGGTCATTGCGCCTTCCCCTCCTTGGATTAGCGCTTGCATACCCAAGAAGAGAAAGAAGGTAACTATGCCCGCAATTACTAAAGCAATTAAGTAACGCATGGTATATTCCTATGACTCCTGTGCCGCAATTGAAACATCAAATGCGCCAGCTGCGCGTGATGCATCCATTACTTTAATTAGCGTGTCAGTAGTTGCCTTTTTATCAGCTTGAATAACTACACTCCCCTGCGGATTTTCCGCTTTAAGACGCTCAATGTTTGCTTGAACTGCGCGGATATCTACTTGGCGTTTGTTAATCCAAATTTCACCAGTATCTGAAATTGCAACTAGGATATTGGCTCTTTGCTTTTTCACTGCGGTAGCCGCTTCTGGGCGGTTAACATCAATACCCGCCTCTTTGACGAAAGAAGCTGTAACAATGAAGAAGATAAGCATGATAAATACAACGTCCAGCATAGGTGTCATGTTGATTTCTTCTGCTTCTTCTTCTTGGAATACTTTTGCAAGTGGTGCTCTCATAATTCTTTCCTCACACTGCCAACTAATGGTCTAGTAGCAGTTTGTCTTCTAACAATTCAACTTCACGTTTGGCTTTACGTTGTAAATAGGTTGATGCAAATACACCTGAAAGTGCGCCAACCATGCCCGCCATTGTTGGTATAGTCGCTTTTGATACCCCAGATGCCATCGAGCGTGCGCTCCCTGAGCCTGTAATAGCCATCACATCAAACACTTCAATCATGCCGGTTACCGTACCAAGAAGTCCTAATAACGGACAAAGCGCAACCATGACATTAATGTAAGGTAAGTTGGCATTGAGTTTGATCCCTACGCGAGAGATAGTGGCTTGCCTTATCTGCTCTGCGTTCCAACTGTTACGCTCATCTCGAGAGTTCCAAGCTTGTAGGACGTCGTTTTTGTAGCTTCTGTATTTTCCGAACACAAACATAAAACGTTCTAGAATAAGTAGCCACATAGCGAAGGTTACGAAGCCGATGACCAGGAGAACCTGGCCACCCGTATCAAGGAATTCACGTAAAGCGTTAATTGCATCAAGCAATACAACCACGATTACGCTCCTTTCTCGCTACGCTCAGCAATGATCCCTGCACTTTGCTCTTGCAGAATAAGCAGCAAGTTACGAGAACGAGTGTTTAATAAGGTATAAAGGAATACCGTTGGGATAGCGACAACCAGACCAAGTACGGTGGTCACGAGTGCCTGAGAAATACCACCAGCCATGAGTTTAGGGTCGCCCGTACCAAACAGGGTAATTGCTTGGAAGGTGTTAATCATACCTGTCACTGTACCTAGTAGACCAAGTAGCGGCGCGACGACGGAAATAATTTTGATTAATGTCAGGTTACGTGTGATCTTTGGCATTTCACGAAGGATTGCTTCGCTAAGCTTTAGCTCTAGCGTGTCATAAGCAACATCTGGGTATTGTTCTTTTACTTTCATCACGCGTCCTAACGGGTTGTCGTCACGGGCAACGCTATCTTTAAGCTGACGATTGATTTTTGAGCCCATTAACATTAGGGATATAAAACGCTCAATTGCAATAAGAAGTGCTAACAAACCAACACCTAAAATAACGTAACCTACCGCGCCACCTTGGTGTACTTGTTCTTCGGTATTTGGCGCTTGTACTAGTAGACCGAGAATTGAACCTCCTGTTGGGTCAAGGGCAAAATCGACAGAACCGGTCTTCGCATTTTGTAATTCACCCGCTGTTGAGGTGAAGCGAGACGCTGGCTGACGAGTCAGTTCTGAAATGGTTTGTGTATCATTGTTGTAAGTTAGGTATTTCCCGTCAGCGATTAAGTTAAACGCACCAACACGAAGTACTTCTTTATTCTGTTTTGCACCACCGGCTACAATCACTTCGGTATTAAAGCGTGATACTTTACCTTGTTCAGTCATTTCTCGTTGCATTTCAAACCAGACTTTTTCTATGTCTTCGATTGATGCAAGGCGCGACGTTGAACCCATTTTTTTAGCAAGCTCAGTCATGTAGTCATCACGACCTTTAATTTCCGCTGATACCACAGATGTTGCGAACTTGTTCGAACTATCACCAGCAACTTGCTGAAGTACACCAAATAGCTCTTTTAGCGTTCCCATACGCTTACTAAGGGTGTCACTTAAATTCGCCAGTTTAATCTCGTTTTCTTCAAAATTAGTTTCTAGACGCTCTGATTTTGCGAGCGCTTGGTTGCGCTCTGCAGTTAATGTGTTCAACATTTGGATCTGGTTGTTTTGCTGTGCTTTGAAGTCAGCTTCACGTTGCTTGTTTTGCGCTGTTTGTGCCGTTTGACCCTGCTCTAAGGTTTTTAGCAGTGAATCCAAATCTAATGCCTGCTCAGCATGCGCAGATGCGGTCAACGCAAGTGTTGTTGCGAAAATAGCGTGTTTAGTGAATTGTTGTAGGAATTTCATGATAGCCTCACCTGTTACTCAGCAGCTTGAACTGGAAGCGTTAGCATGTCTGGTGCTAATTGTTTGCGTGCGATGCGAATGCCTTTATTAATTTGGCTAATGTTGGTATCTGGAAGTGTTTCAAAAGCTTGGCTGTCTTTGTTCCAGAAACCCGCTTGGCTACCATCTTTAGTGACGTAAAGTAGTTCAAGTCGACCAATTCTCAGAAACTCTACCTCACGCTCCTGTCCATTCACGTCTAATAGTGCGGTATATGCTTCGATTGTTCGGCCGTAATCGACTTCAACTTGATAAGCCTCTAATACACGACGAAACTTTTCACTAGATGAAATATCTGCACGATCCATCAGGTTATTAAGTTGAGTGATACGTTCAGCACGCTCTTTGGGAAGGAATGGTACGTCTAATTCGACGAACTGTTGCAAGCCTGTGATCATGCGCATCATTAATGGCGTGATCTGGCGCTCAATCACCGAAACTTGATCCATCGACGTATTAATCGCTGACATTTCTTCAAGTTGGTTTGTTATTTGTTTTTCTAACTGAGCGTTATAAACAGATAACCCATCAATCTCTTTGTTCAGAGTTTTAAATTTTTGCAGTCGAGATTGCATGTCATCTGCAATATTATCGATCTTTTCCTGTGACTTTAATGCGGATCCATTAATTGCCATGCTTTTATTCATGGCTTGGTCTAATTCTGTTGCGCCGGCAGAGGCCGTCGCTAGCATACCTGCTATAAGCAAGTGGTTAACGCACTTCATCGCATACACCTTATAATTATTGCTAGTTACTTAAAAACTGCGGGCAGTCTAAATAGTGAAAATGACAACCATGTTGCGCAACTAATACATAATTATTACAACTGTCATGATTTCGACGCTTTAGGTGCAAGTTACTGATTTTTTTAATCTTTGTGTTGTTAATGGAATGTTTATAGCTATGTTTGTAATAAAAACATCATAAAAAAGCCGCTTATGTTAAGCGGCTTTTCATCTTAGGGTAAACTTGTTTAAACCTTAAATTTGAGCACCATTTGTTCTAATTCATCAAACTGTGCTTTCAATGACTTACACTCGTCGAGTGTAGCGGTGAGGTTGTTACTACCTTGAATACTTAAGTCGCTTATGTGATGAATATCACTATCAAGTGATTGGATCACGGTATTTTGTTCATTGGTCGCGCTAGCAACCGCATGATTGACACCATCAATAGCATCAATCGAGTTGCTTACTTCTTGCATTTTCGTACCAGAAGCGTTCGCCCTTTCGGCACTTCGAGCGGAGTCTTCGAGGCTTGCTTTCATTACTGCAACTGCGGATGATGAGCCCTGTTGTAACTGCGCGATGGTGCTTTCAATTTCTTGTGTTGATTCTTGGGTACGCTGCGCTAATTGTCTTACTTCATCAGCAACTACAGCAAAACCACGCCCTGCCTCTCCAGCCCTAGCAGCTTCAATAGCAGCATTAAGAGCAAGTAAATTCGTTTGCTCACTTACGCCTTTTATGACTTCTAGTACTTGGCCTATGCTACCTGATAGCTTGTCTAACCCATCTAAGGTTTCTTGGGCTTGTGACATTTTTTGCGTCAGTGCGGCTATTTCTTCGATATTTTCAGTAAGCGAATGCTGGCTTTCCACGGAAAGCTTGTTGGCATTACTCGCAAGTTCAGATGCGTGAGTGGCGCTGCTTGAGATCTCTTGTGCACTTGAAGAAAGCTGGTTTATTGCTGTAGCAACACTGTCAGTTCGTTTAGATTGATCAGTATACATAGATAACGTGTCTTGTGTTTGTGCTACCAGACTATTTACTACATTCTCAAGTGTCACAGTCGTATTTTTAACTTGTGTGATTGAAGCATGGATCTTATCGATAAATTGGTTGAAATAATCAGATAGCTCGCCAAACTCATCTTGATTTTCTATCACCAACCTGCGGGTAAGGTCGCCTTCACCTTGAGCGATATCTTTGATGGCAGCGTTTAGGTTATACATAGGGCGCATAAGATACTTGAGCAATAGTTGCAGCATCACAACAATAGCAATTACACCAAGTAGCATATAGATAGCTGCCATATTTCTAAAAGAGGACACTGATGAATAAGCAATTTCTTTGTTGATAACAACACCAAGGTACCAGTCAACGTTTTTAATGCCATTCATCTTTACAAATGACACTATCTTTTCTGTACCGTCTATTTCAAGCTCCGTAAACTCCCTACTCAACGGTAAATTCTGGCCGAACAAGTCGGACATCGGCTTGTCATTCAGCTCGGCATTGGGGTGACTAAGTATCTTTCCGCTTTTATCAAGTAGAAAGCCGTAGCCGAATCCTAAAAAGTCAATTTCATTGATAATTTTTGTGATAGTTGACATGTCAATGTCACCGCCAGCGACTCCAGCAAAGCGGCCTTGAAATTTAACCGGTACCACGGCTGAAATTGTAAATTCATTTGTTGTTACATCAATATACGGGGCAGTAAAAGCGGTGTCTTGTTTTTGTTCTGCGAGCTTATACCAAGGGCGGCTGGTGGCATCAAAATCAGCGGGAAGTTGAATGCTTGGATCGTCCAACACAAACGTACCATCAGGTGTTCCGATAAACACGTTTTTAAAGTTCCCAGCGACATCAGCAGTTTTTAATCTTCTTCTTATTTGTTCTATTGAGTCATCAGCTTTATGCCCTTGGGCGATGGACACCACGATTTCAAGCCTGTTATTGAGCCAATTAGCGATATTCTGCGAAACAGAACTGGAGATCTCTTGCAAAACCAGAGTGAGTCGAGTTTGCGTTTGATCTCGCATGACCAAAAAATTGTTGATAGTAAACAAGCCAAGTACAATTACGAGTACAAGAGAGGCTGCTACGGTTACTTTGGTGGTGAACTTTAGCGCTTTAAACATGATGATCCTGTTGAACTTGTTCTTTTAGTAATTAGGCGTATGCGCAGCTAATTAGTTGTTTATTATGGTATTGGAAAGTTAATTCCGATAGCACCATTTTTATCAAAAATCCTAAGACTTGTCTTTGTTTATCGGCAGTAAATTCGCTAAGTTTAGATTTAAGAACAGATATCTAGCCTATTCATAAAACGATTATGATTTTTTGGAACGTTCCTGCGGGTTACCGAGAATTGCGGCTATGAATACGTATTCAGTCACTATGATGATTGGAGGGGAAAATAAAAAGGTGAGCATAGCGCTGCTCACCTTTACCTTATTGTTAAGGGGTCTTAAAAAATTAGGCTAGGCTGTATTAATTTAGTCTTGTCTGCCATTTCTGAGAGAGCTTGATAACATTTAGACCATACCAGGCGATGTAGACATAAAATACCAAAGGTACGATAAAGCTAATTTGGATATGGAAATTATCAGCGATAACGCCCTGTAATAAAGGCACAATTGCCCCCCCTACTATCGCTAAACACAGCCAACCTGAGCCTTTACTGGTCAATGAGCCAAGCCCCTCGATGGCCATAGAAAAAATCGTTGGGAACATAATTGAGTTAAATAGACCAATCGCTAATACAGCAATCATTGCGATATTGCCTTGTGTGCTCATTGTCAGTGCAAGCAACAAAATAATGACCACCGCATTAAAGGCTACGGCTTTAGATGGGGCAACTGTTTTTAATACCGCTGAACCAATAAAACGTCCAACCATTGCACCGCCCCAGTAATAACCAATGAGCTTAGCTGCTGCATGTTCCTTTAACCCTGCTATTTCAGGCTGTGCGAAATAATTCACTAAAAAGCTACCTATCGCAACTTCAGCACCTACATAACTAAAAATAGCAAACACGCCCATGACAAGATGTGGCGCTTGGATAAGTTTGTGGTTTTTTGCTTTACAATCTACGGCTTCAGTGTGCTCTGCAATAATTGGCAGCTTTAGGAATGCAAATACGATGGCAATGCTTAGTAACGCTGCGGCCAAAATTAAATAAGGGATCTTCACAGAATCTGCGTTTGCAGCGGCTTCCACTGTTAATGTTCCTGCGGTTCCAAATAATAAAAAGCCACCAACAATGGGTCCAACAGTTGTACCTAACGCATTAAGTGCTTGTGCAAGATTTAATCTACTTGATGCTGTCTTAGGATCGCCTAAAGCTGCCACATAGGGGTTTGCAGACACTTGCAAAATAGTGATCCCTGATGCAAGTACAAATAATGCAGATAGGAAAATCCAATATTCATGGACCACCACTGCGGGGTAGAACATCATGCACCCGAGCGATGCGACGATTAACCCTGTCATCACTCCATTTTTATATCCGAACCGTTTTACCAAATGCCCTGCTGGTAACGAGATTATAAAATAGGCACTAAAAAAACAAAATTGAATAAGCATGGCTTCAGTATAACTAAGGTCAAAAACTCCCTTCAATCTGGGAATAAGCACATCATTTAATACGGTGATAAATCCCCATAAGAAGAATAGTGTTGTCATTGCAATAAGCGGAAGTCGATAATTGTTATTCTCGGCGTTCGCGCTTGTGACGAAGGTTTGCTTTGTATTTAATTCGCTCACAAGTGATACTCCAGTTTATTTTCACTTTGATTCTACACAGTGTTACAAGAAAGTCACAAGTGATTTGTTGGAACGTTCCGATTTTTGTTTGGCTTTTGATTCCAGTTTACTGGGTCATAGAAGAGAGGTGGCTTATTAGCAGAACAATTGCATTATGCGGTGGTATACCTTTATCTAATACTATAACTTACGTAACCAAGTTGGTGGGTTATGGGGAAAGCCTTCAATATTTTCATCATCATGGCGAGCTGCGATTTCGGCACTGGTTGTTGGAAACTGGATATAAAACAACAGAAGTTGCACGTTGCTTTACTGGCGTGCGTCATCAATGAGGAAAAGTGTAAAAACAATGTATGTACAGACGCAATTGCACTGCTTAATTAAAAAAGCAGTATGGCAGCATAAATTTATATGAAGATAAAGTTTACGACCTTGTTTTTGGTGTAATGTGAATAAGTCTTGACTTGTAGTAAGCTAGACTTGATTGTTAGAGCTTAATCAAATCTGATAGTCGCATAAGCCAATTTCGTCCATTCAATAGCAACTTAATATCTTTTTCCCGTTGCAATTTCGCCGCCTTAAGCGGTGAGTAATCGTTGGCTAAAATGTGTAGTGAAGCGGAACCGAGCCAACTGTTACGAATCCGACTTTAAGGCTTTGTTATATGCTGTTAAATGGTCAAAAATCTTATCTGAAATGGCTTCTAATTCTGGTTGAGTATTGCTACCTGCGAAGTTTGTTACGATGAAGATACCGATGTTTTTCTTCGGGTAAATGGTAAGCCAACTAGACGTGCCCATTGAGCCACCGCTTTGGTATAACATTTGTTCATTCGAATCATACTTATTTGTGTACCAATAAAATGCTTTACCATGCCCCGTCCAACTCTCATCGAGAAGTTGATGAGAAGTAGCCACTTCGGGTTCTGAGGATAGTTGATGTTGCATATAACGAGTGATTGACTCAACGTTTGAAGTTAACCCGCCACTAGCAAACCAATATCCACTGGCCAAAGGCATTTGATCACCATTCTCATCCGTTCCTACAGTAATTTCACCCGGCTTAAAGTTAGTACCTCTAAATTTCGTGTCCAGCTCTCCAGACTTAGTTGTAATTATTTCAGAAACGAGCAATTCAAAAGGCTTTTGGTAAACAGACTCCAAAATATATGCAACTAAATCAGTACCGGAGTTTGAATATTGATATTCCTCACCAGGAATAGAGTGAAGTTTCACTTTTTTGAGATCATCAAAAAAGTTGTCTCTGGAATATTTTGATATTTTTTCAAAATATGTGCCTTGCTCAATATCTTCGCGACTGTAAGCAAAACCCTGTGGAAGCCCACTAGTATGAGTCATAAGATGTCGTAAAGTTATATATTGGTTGGACAGCTCCAAATTTTTGTATTCATTACTTTTGAGGTAATGACGGATATCATTATCAAGCTCAACTTTTCCGTCGAGAATAGCTTTAGCAGCAACTAAGCCTGTATAAGTTTTGGTTAAAGAGCCAATTTCGTATACTGTTTGGTTATTGGGAGTATCCCCATTACTTAATACCCCTAAATGATATTGGTAAGTATTTTCTGAATCTACAATAGAAATTGAAACCACTTGCCCAACATTTCCATCAATAAATTCAATGATCTCAGCTTTCGTATTTGACTCAAAATTAGTGGCATCATAATTTTTACAGGAAGCTAAAACTGTCATTAATGAAACTGTAAATATCAATGATATGGCTCGGGTTATTGATCTATTCACAAATACTCCTAAGTTTGTCCGCTTTTGAACTGTTTGTTAGGTGTGCTATTGCATACACATTATTTCCTCGGACTTATATGTACCGTTTTGCTGTTTGAAATGAATTTCAAACTCAGCACCACAAATATCTTCTGCGATATAACTTTTGCAGTAGAATAAATCACCATTATCAGCTTTATGCCAATTTTTAATGTCTGCTTTAAAATCTGTGTTTAACGAAGCTGGTAACTCAAGTGGTTTTTCCCAAGCTTTCAGATCGAAACTGCAGCCATTTGGTTTTGTTGCGCAACCTGATAAAAGTACAAAAATTAAAACTAAACTCCGTATTTCCAAGTGCACCTAACGCTTGCCGTAAACGGCACAAAATAGCAGGCTAAAATTTGCGACGAAGGAGCACAAGCCTGCTGTTTTGTGTCCTGTTGGTTAAAGCGTTTGTTAGGCGTACATTAACCGTGGTGTCGACGGATATGCTTTATTAAACCTGCTTCGTTAAATTCTAATGAAACAATATTAGTTTTACTATATTCAATAGTTTTATCTAAATGTGCAGGCTTAACTTTACCCATTTCAGTCATTTTGATAAATACAACATTAGCACCTACCATGATTTCCTTTATTTCAATATTACTGTTTATAACTTCATCTTTTAGTTTACCAACCATGTCTGAACGGAGTTTCGTTTTATCAGTATACGTAAACTTAAATTTAACATGTTCATCGATAAAGTTATCTGACAATAAAGATATATAATGGTCGATTTCTTTAGTGGTTGTATTTGGTTGTTGACGTGAATTTTTGGCTGATACAAATGCCTTTGCTTTTTCAATTAATTGTTCTGCCGTGAACTTGTCATTTGCAGAAATTGAGAAAGAAAAAATAAGGAATATGAATGCTAAAGTTAATTTTATCACCGAATTCTCCTTGTATGCCTAACGCCCAATTAGGTGTGAGTAACGCTACCACGTAACTCAACCATGCCACCGAAAACATTGAACTCAAGTTTAGAGTCAAAAACCCCAAGCGTTAGGAATCACTCTTAAATTGTTTGTTATATTGCTGATGCTCAGAAATTGATAATTGCACGGCTGCCGCTGCATGAATTTCTGTTGTGTCATATAGTGGCACTGTCGTATGCTCTTGCTGAATTAGTAAAGCAATCTCAGTACAACCCAGAATGACCGCTTCTGCGCCCTGTTTGTGCAGGTTTTCTACGATTTCTAAGTATTGCGCTCTTGAGCTTGAGTCGATAACACCACGACATAATTCAGTGTAAATAATGTTGTGAACCACATCGCGCCTACTGCTGTCTGGCACAATGACATTGATACCAAATTTTTCAATTAATCGCTGTTTATAGAAGTCTTGCTCCATAGTAAAACGAGTACCGAGCAAGCCCACTGTCTTTATGCCATCAGATACTAATTTTTGAGCAGTTGCATCTGCGATGTGCAAAATTGGGATAGAAATATTCGCTTCTATTTCATTTGCGACTTTGTGCATTGTATTAGTACAGATGATTAAGAAGTCAGCACCACCCGCTTCTACAGCTCTTGCTGAAGCAGATAAAATTGACGCTGTTTCTTGCCAATTTCCTTGATGCTGTAGCTTTTCGATTTCATCAAAGTTGACACTATAAAGGCAAATTTTCGCTGAGTGCAAACCGCCTAATTCTGATTTTACTCCCTCATTTATCGCTTTGTAGTAGCTAGCTGTTGATTCCCAACTCATGCCACCAAGCATTCCTATAGTTTTCATTATTTCTCCGATACTTGATTGCAATTTTAAAAATAAGCGACACGCAGTTTGTGTTGCATAATCGCTTGTTGAACTGAGCTGCTACCCGCTCGATGTCTCAGAGTTGGTGTTATTTATGCTAAGGGAATTTGCTTTTTGGAGGCTCTCACTTTCCTAGCTAGTGTATTCAGTTTAGCTAGTGTTATGTAAGCTTTCCCTGCATTGCTCAGCGCTCATTATGTATTCATTACACCTAAATTTACCTTAATAAGCAATTATATTTTTTTAGCGTACAGAGGCCGCTAGCCTGAGCAATTAAGCAGGTTAACTAATTGATTTTGAGCAGCTATCAAGCTGCTAACTCGTTCGGTCTACTTTGGTCGGTGTTGCATCTAACTTGAATACGCCAATTAGCCGCAAGATACCTACCTTACAATGCTGACAAGCCCAATTCGGTATCAATGTCACGTTTTCTCCTGTCTTTGGCCTCTTTACTCTGCATGTGCATGACGCCTGTGACCTTATCAGCGCTAACTTTCGCTTGCTACATACATTGGCTAAAAAACCGTAATAGCGAAAATCAATGCGAAAATCAATGCGAAAATCAATTGCGAAAATCAATGACACCCACCTGAACTAACATTCAAATGCGAAAATCAATGACACCCACCTGAACTAACATTCAAGCTGAGGAAATGAGTAAAAAGTATGTGTGTAATATTTACTCGCTCAGCAAGGTAGCTATATCGTGATTACCATATGAAAGTTCAAAGTCGCCTTTGAGGCGAAGTCTAGATCTGTTTTTTTAAACGGTAAGCATGGGTTTGAGCTACAGACTAAAAATAAGCGACACCCATTACTATTAATATCCAAACTGAGGACGTCAAGTAAAAATGTATGAAAGCACTTCCATCAATTTGGTCAAAAGTGTGTATCGATAGGTTATTTTTTAGCACTTGAGCGTGCCTCTACACTAAAACTGGTTTATCGCGCACAACAAAGAGTTGGAAATACAACAGTTATAGATTTTCGAGTTGATAGCAAAAATAAGCGACACCCATTACTATTAATATCCAAACTGAGGACGTCAAGTAAAAATGTATGAAAGCACTTCCATCACTTTGGTCAAAAGCGTGTATCGATAGGTTATTTTTTAGCACTTGAGCGTATCTCTACACTAAAACAGGATTATCACGCACGACAACGCGCTGTAAATGCAGCTTTAAGAAATTCGAGAATTGAGAATGTGAGTTTTACTAAGCCAACAAGCGCTCACAGTTTGTTAGGTTTGTTCGTCGTCGTTTTTGCAGTGTTTCACAGTAAGTGGTTATTGTTCGCTCTCGGCCCACTGCACCGTGGAATACACGTGAAAACTGTGTTGTGAGTTTTATCCAGTTCTCCGGTTCTATATTGAGTCGAGTGAGTATGGGCTGAGATTCAAAGATATAGCCTCGCTTGTCGTCTCGAATACAACGGCCTGTGAGTTCAACCAATTCAATATAGGATTTGAGTTCAAAAGGCAGGCCTTTTGGAATATGTTTTCGTGGGCTGCCCACAAAGCGTAGTAGGTTTTTTGGTTGCTTTCCCAGCTTAGCGTGGTCGATGCGTTTTTTGATGCTGGTGTAGTCTGAGGTTTCAGGCGTTGTGGCGATGTTGGCTCTAATGGGGTTTAAGTCTACGTAAGCGAGGCAAGCGGCCAATGCAGCCTCGTCCAGTAATGCTTGAGACTTAAATCGTCCCTCCCAAAACCGACCTGTGCAATTATCTTCTTTATTTGCTCGGCGGGCGATGTCTTCGTTAAGCACTCGCATAAACCAGCTAATATCGGCCAGCCTTTTCCTGTACTTATCAACCAGTTCATCTAGTATCAACTGCTCCGACTCGCTGAGAGGCTCTCCTTCAATAAATTTTTGGCTTATCCAATTACCTTTAAACAACTTGTGCCATCGTATCACTATCGCTTCATCGGACAGACGTTTTGCCTTGTTGTCATCAACATATAAAACAATGTGGGTATGATTGCTCATCACGGCATAAGCACAAACATCAATACAAAATATGGAAGCCAACATCAATAGCTTTTCTTCAACCCAGTCCCGGCGGTGCTCATATGATTTTCCGGTAAGTTTATCTTCGCCACACAGAAAGGCGCGTCTGACGCAACGGGAGATACAGTGATAATATTTGGTGTCGGTTAAACTGATTTGTCTTTTACGGGCAGTCGCCATCGTTTGGTTTCCTCAATCCATTGAGTACAGACCTAAATCTTAGGCGGTATCTTAGGAAGGTGCAAATTAGTGATGGGTGTCAGGTTTAAACTTACATTTTAGTACAAGAAACAGAGAAAAATAAAAGAGTTAATAAAAAGAAATGCTTCATTAAATATCCATTCTGAAGTACACATAACGGGCTAAAAGAGCGTGGCTATACTTAGTGAGGAACGAACTAAGCCAAGCTTTTTTAGTCCATTCGTTGATTTTCTTGTTATGTGCCTAACCTTCTGATTTTAAGTTAGGCAGGTTCGCTTTTACATAGTTATAGGCATCATCTGAAACTTCAGTATCCCAAAATGATACATATTTCAAATTTGGTAACAATGCTAATAACTTAAAGCCTTTGTCAGTTATTTTTAAGTCTTCAATCCATAGTTCTTCGAGAGTTTTAAACTGACTAATGATTTCCAATGATTTATCTGTAATTAATGTAGAGTCGAGATCTATACATCTTACTTTGAACAAAAAAGGTAAATTTGAAATACCATCGTCTGTAATGGGAGCATTTTCCAGAGAGAGTGAGACGACATCACTTGGAACTTTGGATAAATCGCAATCTTCTAATTGTGTTGCATCAAAGTAGCCATCTTCTTCTCTGAGTTTAAATACTAAAACATCGCTCATTTTGATACTCAGTCCTTGAATCTATGGTGGCACATAACGCCTTAATAAACGGCGGAAAATAGCAGGCTAAACTAAGCGAAGAATGAGCGCAAGCCTGTTGTTTTGCGTCCATTGTTTAATTAACTTGTTATATTTCCAATGAACTAACCTTGGAAATCCCAAGGTATTTCTTTTTTAAATAATTCTATAGAAGCTTCAACAACCTCTAGTGGTATATCTTTGTTATAACTTGTCACTTCACGCGACTTTTTTGTGTCATCACGAAATATCTCAAGTATCAACTTACCCTTGAAGTAAATCTCAACTCCTATTCCGTCTCGACCGTTACTGACATCACTTGCAATCGTGACCTCATACTCATTGTTAAGAATCACGACAGACTCCAAAGGAAATATAACATTTTATTCGTGCGCATGCGCGTTTACCTCGTTGGACCAGTGAAAACGTGCACAGTTAACTATCAGTATGCAAAGAACTTATCAGCATTCTGCTAAATATACCATCTGGAAAAGTGCGCATGCGCGTTTCCCAAACTTATTATCTCAGATCGTGGATACACAACCTTATGATAGACAATAATATTTTTAATTTATTAATGCGTAAACGCGCAAAAATTTTTTCAATATTTCCCTTGATATCCGAGAATTTCAGATAATGTTGTGTATACATACAGCGGCGTGAGGTGAGGAGTTATCATGAATCGAAAAAGCCCATTTCTGAAAGGTCTTCAGGAAGAAATGCGTATGCGTGGTTACAGCATTAGAACAGAAAAAACTACCTATATTGAATTAAAAAATCAATGACACCCACCTGAACTAACAGTCAAGCTGAGAAAATGAAGTAAAAAAGTATGTGCGTAATATTTACTCGCTCAGCAAGATAGCCATATCGCGATTACCATATGAAAGTTCAAAGTCGCCTTTGAGGCGAAGTCTACATTTGTTTTTTGACACTGTAAGCACTACTGCATTTAATGGTGCTAAGCGATAACGGACGTGAAAATATGTATTTTGTGCGTTCACCTGTTGCAAACGCAGCGTGTATCAATTGTCGTCTAGTGTTTAGTTGACGTCTTTTGTAGGCCAGTCAACAAAATGGGACTCAAAATCTGACTCTAAATCTACTTCTAATTCTGATATTGCTCTTCCAAATATGCTTATCCCCGCATCTATCATGGCTTGTTTGGAGCCTTTATGTTTGAGCGGATGCCAACTAGCGAGACCTCTGCCTTCGTACAGTCGCCTGTAGCTACAACTCGTTGGCATAAAGAATATATCTTTTAGATTTTCTTTAGTTAATTGTACACATGACGGCACTAAGATTTGGCGTTCACTGTAGCGACTGCACCCACATGTTGTAGCGTCGTTATATTGACAAACAATATTGGTGTAAAGTAACTCTTCACCTTCGCGCAAGAAGTCGGTGCTTTCAAATTCCGAATCATCTTCCTCATCACTATCAATAAATGAATGTAAGCAGCATTTACCACAACCATCACAGATTGATTCCCACTCTTCAGTTGTCATTTCTTCAAGTGTTTTTTCTTGCCAAAAGCCCATAGTGAAAGCCCCTTTAAATCATTATGTACAATCGTATTGTAATGCTAACTTGCCCTTAACCCCTATTAATTAAGCGGCTCTTGAAAGAGGCAAGCAAACAGCACATTTTATAGGAAGGTCGATAGTAATTCAAAAATGATTAAAGCAACGTCCGTTGTAGACAATGCTTTATTTACTCTTTATCAATATTGTGGTGATATATAGCGACCATAAGTTGTACGGCATAAGTTAAGGAAATACGATGCACTTGTTAGTTCGGACGTTAATTCTGTTTGGTGTAGTTGTAGGTGCTATAGCATCATACAGTTATGGAAATAAGTCGGGCCTGTTTATTTTTGTTGTGATTGGACTATTACTTGAAATCTTTTTTTGGCTGCGTTTGTCTCCAAGTAAAAATCACAAGTCACAGAAGAAACAAGTTTAGCTGAGTTTTTTAGGATTGCTTTTGTTTGAAGAGGCTTGGTGTACGGATAGACATTGAGTTGGTCTAAACCGACTAAATAGGGCGATAGGTTACACGAGGTAAACAATAAAGAATTGGCTTTGTGCTATTTAGCGTACTATGCAAACGCTGGCTCTGATTTTAACGGTATTCTGATCTCGATGTTGAGGCCGCCCAACAAGCTATTGAAAGACTCTATTTCCCCGCTATGGGCCTCTAACACCTTTTTACACATCGCAAGACCCATGCCTTTTGATTTCCCCGAATTTGTTCGCGAAGACTGAGATTTATATAAGGGATCAAACAGTTTCTGGTGTGCTTCATATGAAAGTGGTGTGCCTGAGTCTTCAATGCGGATGATTAAGTTGTTATCCAAACAAAAAAAGCTCATTTTGACGGCTACATTTTCACCGCCATGTTTTTTTGCATTACCTAAAATTTCGAGTATACAATTTGTGATAGCATCTAGATCTATTGTTACTTTCTCTGCTACTGAAATCTGATAGTTCACCTCCAGTTGCCCCGTGTTACTTGCAAATAAACTTGCAGCTTCAGTATGGACGTTATGCACTAGCTTACAGATAGTAAAGTCCCTAAGGTTTAGCATAGTTGCAAGTTTCTCGTTATCTGTAACAAGCATAAGTTGATTGATGAACTGATTCAACTCATCGATTTTATCCATCAACTTACTGTAACTTTCCTGTACATTCTCGACAATATTGTATTGTAAAGATTCAACTTGTACTTTCATTACGGTCAGAGGGGTGCGTAGTTCATGAGACAGATCCGTAAATAGTTGTTGTTCCTTTTCTTGTAGTTCTTGTTTATTTCGTTGACTAGATTGCTTTTCAGTTTTTACCGTGTTTGCCAACGCATTTACTTGCGTTTGTAATGTCGAGAGTAAGTTGTTTTGTGCCGACTTATTTTGTTGGGCTAGAGCAAAAGTAAATAGGATAACCTCTATCAAGTAGCCTAACTTAATCGCACTGGAAATGTGATAGACATTGATAAAGCCTGAAAACATCGTGCCCCCTATAGCGATGATATTAACAAAAACAACATGGTTCAAAAGGCTTAAAGCAAAGGTAATCGACCCAGGTGCACGTTGCTGAAACGACCAAAAAGCGGTAAAGATAAACAGCGGGATGATACTTAGAGTCAGAATCAAATTATAAAATACAGACTCCGATATGATTGCTACTGGGATTAATAACAAGTAGCCCAGCAAAAATGCCTTATAAAAGTGATTTAGTGTGGGGTTGAACCGACCGAGTTGTAAAAACTCACGGATAAACAGGAGGTGGAAGACTGGAACTAGTGTCATCAACCCTGCTGAAAATAGTGATGCAAATATGCCATAAGATGGCCAGAAATACTGAAAAGTGAACCCTGACATATCCAGTACTATTAAAAGAAATAATAACGTCCAAACGCAGTAATAAGCATTTGCGGCATTTGCATTGAAGTAAAAGTTTACTAATACGATGACAAAGACAGCGGCAATAATACCACTAAGCGTTGCATTGATTACGGTACTACTAAGCATGCTACTTTGTAATGTTCTATCGTCGAGTAATTTAAGATCTGCTGCGGCATTTGCAAAAGTTTGGTAGCGAACGATGAAGTGTCCGCTACCCTGTTCTTGCTGTGTCAATGGCTGGTATATCTGGGGAGTCGATATTGCTCTGGCTGAAAACTCAGCGTCAAGGGTATATTGAGCGATAGCTGATACCTGAGTCTCATTGACGTAGGAAATACTTAGCCAGGGTAGTCTTGGAAATCCGAAAGAAAGATAGTGTTTGTAACCAGTTTCGAGTGCGCTTGCATCAATTATAGCCCATTGGTATGGCTGCTCTGTTAATGACGGTTGATATTTAGAAAGCTGGCTGATGATTATCGACGCTTCCTGTTGGCTTACATTTAGCTGTTGACTTAACTGTGCGGGGGTCATCTCGCTAAATTGGACCTCAACTTGTGTATCACGCCCGTTTTGCTTAGGAGCCGAGATACTAGCGCTAGCCAGTGTCGAAACGAGCAATAAAATTAATGTAAGCAGTTTGGACATAATAAAGTAATACACAATGTTTGTTTGACAATGCTACGTTGAAATAATGAAGCAAATATGGATAAAACGTGTGTAAGTAAAAGATTGTAAATAAAAAGCATCAAATATACGTATTAAAAACAAACAACTACAGACTCCTGTTTACTGAGATTTGTGAAACATGGTCGCAAAATAGTCAGATAATCTGAGTTACATAAAACTGAAATATAACTGTAACAATTGAATGTTCTAATGCGCCACTGAAATAAAAGTGTAACGAAAGAACACGTATTACTCTAAGAGCGAAACTATGGTTAATCAATCTCAGACTTCAGCTTCAGCAAAACTTTTTAACTGGCTGTCTATCATTCTACTTGTTTACTTAGTCTTAGTTGCAGTAGGTACTGTAAGTGGCGGTTTTAAACTTGCCTCTGGTGGTAGCGAAGGTGCTAAGGAAATATTTGCATTTGCAACTAATCCTGTAGTGGCTTTATTACTTGGTGCATTAGCAACTGCTTTGGTTCAATCCTCATCAACAGTGACCTCTGTCATCGTTGGATTAGTAGCAGGTGGATTACCTATTAGTATCGCCATTCCAATGGTAATGGGCGCGAATATTGGTACCACTATCACCAATACGTTAGTCTCAATAGGTCACATTCGCAGCAAAGAAGAGTTTAAACGTGCTTTTGCAGCTTCTACGGTTCATGATTTTTTCAATCTATTGGCGGTTGTGATTTTCCTGCCGTTAGAAATTATGTTTGGTATCTTAGAAAAGTTTGCGTCTAGTCTTGCACATGTTTTTGTAGGCGATGCTGATTTATCTTTAAAGAGCTATAACTTTATCAAACCACTAGTTAAGCCAGCGGTTAATGTGGTCAAAGATGCCGTAAGCTTTTTAGATTCTACTGCCGCTGGGGTTTCTATGGTGGTGATCGGTATAATGATGATTTTGTTCGCCGTTACTTACTTAGGCAAACTACTGAAAAAAGCGCTAGTAGGTAAAGCTAAAGAATTGTTACATAGCGCTATCGGTCGTGGGCCTTTGGTGGGAATTGGCTCTGGTGCAGTGGTGACCGTTATGGTTCAGTCTTCTTCAACAACAACTAGCCTTATGATCCCACTTGCTGGAAGTGGTGTGTTTACGACCCGTCAAATCTACCCATTCACATTAGGCGCAAATATTGGCACTACTATTACCGCACTTTTGGCAGCGACCTCGATAACAGGTGCTGCGGCAGAAGTTGCCCTTACCATCGCACTTGTACACGTAATGTTTAACGTTTTTGCGGTAACGCTTATTTACGGCATGCCGTTATTACGCGAGATACCACTGCAACTAGCCGAAAAGATCGCTGATATTGGATCTCGTAACAAACCGGCAGCACTTGCTTATGTGCTAGGTTCATTTTTTGTCTTCCCGGGACTTATTATGTTGGCAGTGCGTTAATAGCAACCTGGCACCCTGTGACATAAGGCTCGAATTATCGGGCTTTATGTCTTTTAACACATCATCACATGTTTCAATTATTTTTATTACCGTTGATATCGATTGGGCAAAACCTTTAAACAGCTCAAAGCCGAGAGTGTCATTGACGAAAACGGTATAAAGTCATAATTCTGTCATCATATTTTGAGAAAATTACTCCTGTCTTTATTAATGAAGAAGCAAATAAATGAGTAGCAACCTTGGTATTTTTAGCTTTAACGCGGCACAAATTGAAAGTTCGATAAGAGGAAAATATCGATCGGTTCAGCCCTATGAGAAGCCAGTTTTGCGACCAGATGATAATGGACTATCGTTGACAATCGAGCTCCCCAAGGACGCGCGCATTGGTGATAAGGTCGAAGTGATTTTAACCAAACTTGGTGAACGTGTTGCTAAGTCTGAATCAGTATTAACTGTTGACGCTGACACTTATCTAACCAAAATAGTAGACGTTAAAATCCAACAGCCACTAGAAGCCGATAGGTATGCTATGCAAATTAATTTGGTTGGATTGCATGATTATTTGAAGAATACTGCTGAGTTTACTATCACGCTAGCCGAAGCCTTGATTGCGCCAAGCCATCCTGAAATTGATGTAAACGGCGATGAAGTCAATGGCGCTAAACGGCTGTTTAATGCTGCGATGAGTGCAGTGTTGTCTGTTTTTTAATCACAAAATAACCAAAGCACAAGCTATAAACTTATGGAGCACATTTGTAAAACGCGCTGCCAACACATTAAGCGAGTTAGTACTATGGTTAAGCCGTAAATATATTAGCTTAATTGGGTAAAGATATTTTCCCCATTGAAAAGGGTAACGCTTGCTTCTCTCCTGATAACGTTTCATTTGCAAGCAATGCAAATAAAGCTGCCTCTTTGGCATCAGGGTCAATGTTCAAGTTGGCAAAGTCTTTAATCACTATGGTGCCTTTGAGAAGTCCACCAAGGCGCTGCATCAAAAACGCATTATGCACCCCGCCTCCACTGACATAAAGTTCAGTGTGTTCTGTTGCGAGCTGGTTTATTGCCTCTGCAATAGTACGAGCGGTAAATTCAGTAAGAGTTGCTATGATATCCTCATGACATAGATCACATTCACTCAGCGCACGTTGTATATACGCGCGGTTAAATAGCTCTTGTCCCGTAGACTTTGGCAGTGGCAAATCAAAAAAAGCATGTTGGCTTAATTTGATTAGCAGTTTATTGTTAACATTTCCACGTGATGCTACCTTGCCATTTTCGTCATAGGCAATACCAAGAGTGTATTGACAATATTGATCAATTAACGTGTTTCCTGGGCCTACATCGCTACTAATGGTATCGTTTATCGCCTTAGCTTTTGGTAAATAAGTTAGATTAGATATACCGCCGATATTTAATAAAATGCGGTCGACTTTTTTATCTGAGTAGAGTAAGTGATCACCATACTGTACCAAGGGCGCTCCTTCTAGTTCATTGGCGATATGTTTTTGTCGGAAATCAGAAATAGTAATTATACCTGTTTTTTTGGCAATGACATCGGCATCTACAATCTGCAAGGTACTATGTAAATTTGAAGCGGTATAAAACGGTTGACCCGGACAATGATATATAGTTTGTCCGTGACTTGCGATCAGATCTATGGACTGATGCTCCTCTTGCCATAACTGTAGTGTCTCACTAATCATATCTGCATATAACCTTCCAAGCCAAGTATGTAACTGGCAAAGAGAACGCAGATCGACTTTTGGGACTGATGCGTGTTGGCTCAATAACGCCCTTTGTGATTGGCTATAGGCAACGGTTTTGAATTTTTCTACTTCAAGCTTTGTCCGTTTTCCATGATGCGTAATTTTACATAATGCGATGTCAAGTCCGTCAAGAGAAGTCCCACTCATCAGGCCTAAAATTCTCTTGGTGGGTTTATTTGCAATGTTGGCTAATTTTATAATATCGCTTTTCATTTATAGCTTTCGTTCTGTAATGATGGCTGCCACTTTATCGTATTTTACGCCTTTCAAGATCCCGAACCCAGTTAATTGTCTAAACTTAAACCTCGTAAAATACGGGCAACTTAAGCCAAGTAAAAATAGTGTTTTTAAATGAGTTGAAAAGTCGACACTGTTCTGTGTGGCAAATTGCGACGCATTTCTCAACGTTTCTCGGACCAACTCAATATCGATGGCAGGTTCTTCCTCCACCTGCATTAACATGGCTTTTCCTTCGCATGCGCTACAATGCCCGCAATGTTTCGGAGCCATGCTATCTCCAAAATAGCTTGCCAAAGCGTAATGATAGCAGGTAGTTAGTTGAAAAAATTGGAGTAAATGTTTAAGTCTGGCTTGTTCACCTTGCGCTTTAATTTGTGCTTGTTGATAAAACTCATCCGTTAATTTATCGATGTCGATTGATTCACTCGTTTTAGAGTAGACAGAAGTATACTTTGATGTTTTCACCTCGATCAGCTGTCGGTTCGATAAATAGTCAATAGCATCTTGCGCTTTTGACAAGGAGATCCCATTATTTTCCAATGCAGCTAACGATAATACTCCCCACTTTTTCTTAAACTCAAAGCAGCTCAATAGCTTATCCAAGAAAACTTGCCGCTGTTCAGAAAAGTGAGCAAGTAACTTCTCTTTCGTTTGGGTAAACGCAATGTGTAGCTCTGCAAAATAGCTATAGTTAATTTGTAATAAGCCTTGTAGCTCTAATTGTACTAACAAGGTTTTTAAGACCAATTGGTTTATATTCGTTTTGTTTGCAAGGTCATACTCATTTAAATGATAGTCTTGATCTGGCGCTGAAAATAATTCAGTAAAGAGGTGTTTGAGAGACGCATACTCCAATGCGCTTGCATGGACAAAGTTCTCAAGTGTCGATATTTTCTCGTTATTTATTAGCGCAACACAGTACGCCTGCTTTGAGTCCCTACCCGCTCTGCCGACTTCCTGGCTATAACCATCGATGGACTTTGGCATATCATAATGTAGTACCCATCTAACATCCGGTTTATCGACTCCCATACCAAAAGCAATTGTGGCGACAACGATTAAATCTGGTTCAGTCAGAAAGTTCGCTTGGATCTGTGCTTTATCTTCAGCTTTAAGCGAAGCATGAAATGCAGCTGCTTTAAAGCCACATGCAACAATCATTTTAGCAACTTCTTCTGCTTGTTTTTGTTGCGTTACATATACTATCCCGGCTCCTTTTGCCCTTTTAAGAAACGCAAGTAAGTATTCATCTTTTTGCTTTTCTCTTATATACACCGCACTCAGATGTAAGTTCTTTCTATAGAAGCCGGTGCGAACAATCGACTGCTGCTGAATATTAAACTTACATGCCATATCATTGGCGACTTTGTTGGTTGCAGTGGCGGTAAGTAATAACACTTGCTTGATCCCAAGCTCTTCACGATATTTGGCAATTTTAAGGTAATCAGGGCGAAAGTTGTGTCCCCATTCGGAGATACAGTGTGCCTCATCGATGACTAAAAAAGAAATGTGAGCTCGGCTTAGTAATAAACGGGCTTTTTGACTGTTTAATCTTTCTACTGAAATAAAGAGTACTTTCAGAGTGTTACTGATGATCTCATTTTCAACCTGGGTTGTTTCGGCACGAGTTTGAGTACTATCCAAGCAGGCGGATTTCACTCCTATCTTTAATAGATAATCTCGCTGCTCATGCATTAACGCAAGTAATGGTGATACGACAACACACATACCCGATTTTAAGACTGCGGGGAGCTGGTAACACAATGATTTTCCTGCTCCAGTTGCAAAAATACCAATGGTGCTTTGTTCTTTTAGTATAAGGTCTATAACTTCTGCTTGGCCATGGCGTAATGTCGAATGGCCAAATGTCTGCTGCAGCGTTGTGAAAATCTGTTTTTGATTCATTCCGAGTCTTTTCTGTATTTTTTTGAGATGTCGCTTATCGTCTCGCTTAGGCTTTTAATAGCTGTGTTGATCCTATCAATTTCAGAGCGGTTAAAGGCATGTCGACCTAGCATAAAATGTATCGCATTGTCATTGACAACATAGGGATGTAATACGAGGCTGTGATAGCCAAGCTGGTTAATATAATAATATCCAGCATCTTCATCTTCTATCAGAAAATCAACACGACCCTTTGCAACCATTTCTACTCTGCGCTCTAGGCTTGAAATTTCAAATAACCTTTTGTCATACCATTCTATTTTTTTTATTTGTTTTAGCTCTTCGCCATAATAAGCCCCAGGATTTGATGTAAACGTATGCCCGGACGAAAAAAGCTCTATTAGACTACTGTTTGGGCCGATTTCTCTATTTGAGAATAGCCTCATTCTCTCTCTTCTATAAGGAGCCGAAAAATAAGCAACTTTTGCTCGCTCAACGCTAAAGCTAGCTGAAGGAAGAATATCTATTAGTCCTTTTTCTAGCTCGGTGATCCCTCTTGCTGATGAAGGAAGTTGAATAAATTCGATACAGAGGTTTGCGTTAGCAAAAACTGACTTTGTTACTTCAATATCAATACCGTATGGTGTTGGATTATACATGACAAAAGGTGGCCACTGTGAGCCTATTCCAACTTTATACACAGGCCGGTTGGCGCAAGCCTGCGAGTGAGTCGTGAACATCATCAGGCAACATATAAATACGGTGATACGAAAAATTACTATCAGGAGGCGTTACTCGTTTGTGAAGCTCATATCGTTATTATGAAAGACTCACGAAAAAAATAAAGTGATAAATCGGTAATATTGGGCAGAGTAATGTGTAAGTGAACAATAAAATGAGCTTGTGCAAACAAGCTCATTTAGGGTTTAAGTTAAAGTTAATCAGTTTACAGACGTTTCCAAACGCCAGCGGTTCCAGGCTCTTCTCCACGAGTCCACCATTTGGCTTCAAACTGGGCGCCGTTATGGCTAACGCGATCTCCGCCAACATATACGGCTGAACTATCCCATGCAGGATATTGTGCTGCCGTGTCTTTCACTGTTACATCAAAGCTTGAAATAACACTGTTGACACCGTCAGAGACTGTAACAGTTACCGTCACCGTAGTATCAGCAGAAACACTAGAAGCGGTAAGGGTTGCCGTATTATTATTGCTAACAACGCTTAGCTCGGCTGGTACTGACCAATCATAGCTCAATGCAGCGCCCTCTGGATCAGTAGCGTTGACTGTAATTGTAGTCGAATCACCTTCATTGATCGTCACATTTGCGATCGGCGTAACTGCTGGAGCCTCATTTGCCCCCTCAGGATTGACAACTACAGTGACCGTCTTACTGGTGCTAACAGTGCCATCGTTTACTGTTAATGACAAATCATAGCTAGTTTGCTGAGTTACTGATGGAGCAGTGATAGAGACTGACGCTGTGTTGGTTGCAGACAAGACTAATGCTGCGGGAGCAGTCCATGAGTATGTTAACGGATCATTGTCAGCATCAGCTGCTAGCGCACTTACATTCACCGATTGCCCCGCTGTTACGTTAATTGGACCTGAAAGGCCAATAGTGGGCGCACGGTTTGGAATATCACCAGCGGTAAGACCATCGTACATCGCATTTAATATGTCGCCATTGTCAGCGTCAATTTCCCAGCCGAACAAACCAGCAAGTTGGTGAGTATTTGCATATTGACCCTTGGCGATGACACTTCTTGGGCTATCATAAGTGATCAGTTTACCATTGCTTCTGTTCCAGACGTAAGCGGCTTGAGCCTGTTCGTCGTAGCCTACTTCGAAGCCATTAACACCATTACCACTTTGACCTACAGCGTTAGCCGCTATCGCTTTATAATCCATTATCCCAGGTTCCCATACCCCTTCACTGGTTGAGCCTTTTAAAGGACCATTACCAGGTGCTGTCATCGGATTTCCTGAAATAGTCGTGTTAGCATCACTTACACCTTCCCAGCCACGGCCATACATCGCTACGCCCATAACCAGTTTTGACGGTTGTACTCCTTGTTGTAGCAACAACTGTATTGCATGGTCACCAGTGTATGCAGGACCTTTCCTAGGATTACCATTGCCATCAACACCTGTACCATTACATTCATCAGTGCTTAGATGTGAACCGCAATAAATCCCAGTTTGGTGCCCAGTATCATTATTCCACGCCCCATGGAAATCGTAGGTCATGGCAAAAATGTAGTCCATATACTGCTGCGCTGCTTGGTAATCTACGTCCTCAATTTTATCGTAACCCGCTCCGATAGCGGATGTGAGTTCATATTTTCTGCCTGTTTCTGCTTCCAACTGGTCTAACATTGCTCGTAGCTCTTGCATAAGTGCTACATAAGCCGGACCGTCGTTAACTGGATCGCCAAGATCTGGATTTGGGCCGTCGCCACCAGGGAACTCCCAGTCTATATCTACACCGTCATAGAACTTCCATGTTTTCAAGAACTGCTTAACAGAAGCGACAAAGGTGTCGCGGTTTGCTTTAGTTGTAAAACCATGGAATGGATCTGAAAGTGTCCACCCTCCAATTGAAGGTAAGATTTTTAATTCAGGGTAACGCTGCTTCAACGCCATTAATTGAGAATATACACCACGAATAGGATCTTTCGCGTCTACACCTGGCATCGATTTCTGTACGGCTGCCCATGGATCATGGATAACAACTTCATAGTCTTGTGAATCCGCACAGGCAGTTTGTAGTGCACGCCAACTGTTGCCGTTTTCAATAGATTTCAACGATTCATTCGGTCCACAAATTGGAATAAAACCGTATAAAATGTGTGACAGATTGTGGGCTGGGATTTGAGTTACATCGTAGTTGCGACCGTAGATCCCCCACTCTACAAAGTAAGCACCGGTAACACGTCCGGGAATTGTTCCGTTATTTCTGTTGTTCGGATCAACATTCATTGGTAGTGGGTCCAAATGTGCACCGTCTGTGTCGGCGATAACGACTTCTTTGCCTGCACTTCTGGCACATACCGTACCTTCACATAGCTCTAGATAAAGTTGGTGTCTGCCTGATTTTGTATAAGGAAATTCGACAACCCCACTTTTGGTTCCCGGTGTTAAAGTTCCTTGATTGACTAACATATTGTCAAAGTAAACTTTATAGTTATCTCCACCGGAGCCACTCCAAGCATTCCATTTGATGTTAATATTAACCACATCTTTGGCTTTAACTAGCTGCTTGTATGAGCCGTTGCCATCAACATTTACTTCAACAAAAGAGTATTGTTGCGGCTTCCAATCAAGTGATGGCGTAGATGGTGCAGCTAGTGCTCCCCCACTTAATAACGCCAGTCCTATATATGTAGTTATTTTATTAAGTTTCATATTTTCAACCTTTTTGTAGTTACATGTTGTACCCAGTGTGGGTTAATTAAATTGGTTTCCAAACGGCGGAGCTGCCTGGCTTCTCATTACGATTCCACCATTTCGCTTCATAGCTCTGTTGTTGATAAGTTACTTTGTCCCCTGCAACATAGGTTTGAGTTGCTTGCCATTGTGGGTATTCACCTGCGTTTACATTCTTGATGGTGACAGTAAAACTCGCTGCGGTACTGGCTTTACCATCCGAGACTGTAAGTGAACCTTCAATTGATTGGTCGGTGTTAACGGCTGGGGCGGTGACAACTATCGTGTCGCCATCTCCTGTATAAGTTAAAGGTGAAGGAATTGACCAAGTAAAACTCAACGGATCGTTTTGATCGTCGAAAACATGAGCGTGAACGGTTGCCTGCGTGTTTTCGTTAATCACGATATTTGCTATCGGGTTAATCGTTGGAGGTGTATTGGTATCCCCCTTTACAATACTCAGGTTACTTGTAAATTGTGCGTTTGGTAAAAATACTTGATTGGCCAACAACGTTGTTTCGTCAAAAACAATTGCGCCATCTTGCTGCATAACACCAATTTTTAGTTGGTTACTAAAGTTACTATTTAAGTATGAGGCAAGCTCAGTTTGCCAGCGCGAGACATTCGTTGAATTGATGGAAAGTTGATGGCTTACTAGCTCGTTACCCGCTTGATCAAATGTTCTAAACCAGATACTGTCGCCAACGTTAGCATTTTGTCCTTGTTTTAAATAGTAACCACTACTAACCCAATCCGCAGGCGCGCCTGTGGACTTGATGGTAATATCTGAACAGTTATAAAATCCTTCGCCACCGGCATCATTACGTTGCCAGCGGGTGTACAACACTGCTTCTCCTTCACGACCTGCGGGAATATTAATTTCCATTTTGTAAAAGCGTTTGCCTTCTGGATCTACAACAAAGTCGATATTGTCGAACTCATTGATGAGCTCTAAATCACTCCATTTGAGTGGCATTGTATTTCCGTCGTAACTGGGCTTAGTTAAGAAAATCTGCCAGAAGCTGGGATTATGTGGTGTGGTTGCTCTAAAGCTAATGGCCACTGTGTTTTGAGCATTTGGCTCAATCGTAGTTCTCTGCCAATGGGACGACACAACACTCATTCCCTTTTTATTTGTGTCTCCGGCTGAACACAATGTACCATCTGGAACTACAGTCTTAACGGCTTCAAGGTTGTTATAATCGGCGGTATTTGCTGAAAACTCATGCTCTTGTACAAACTGGAAGTGTCCTGACTCTAGAAAAGCTGCCCTACATGCTAGGTTGGGTATGTTGGAGCCGTCATCAGGCCACCAGTAACCACCTTGAGACTGGCATATTGCTTGTCTGGCCTTTGGAAAATCCATATAGCCATGAGATAGCGCGTTGTTGGACAGTAGCGTTGAAACGGTGCCAACCATTATAAATGCAAACTTAGATTGGAATTTATTCATGTTAAATTTCCTTCTAATAAGTGGGGAGCCTGTCCTCCCCATCCATTATTTATAAGTTACAAACTTTGGTATAATCACTGCTCGTTGAAGGTTGTTTATTACTCCACCACTTGGCTTCGTATACTGCGTTACCATCTTTAATAAGGTCGCCCTGAGCCGCATGGGTGCCTTTAGGAAAAGTAGGATAGGTGACAATTTGGTCTACAGGGGTTCCTTTACATGAAGTCACCGGATCCGTTGAACCATCTCCTGGCTTTGCTATTGGAAGATCTTTGTATTCACTGGCAAATGCGTATCGTTTACCATCCTTCTCAACGACAAAATTAACAGGACCTGAAATCGGCATATAGTACATAACCTGGGCGTTCACCGTTTCTCCAGGGCCAAATGACTTAGGTGTGCTCCCCCACTCATTGACTAACGTGATAGAAAAACGATGGAATTCATTTTCAAAACCACCTATGTTGTTGCCAGCAGCGTTAGAGCCATTTACATCCACCGCCATCTTAAGTTTTTCTTGGGCATTCCAGTTCGATTTGAAGATAGCTGATGTTGCAACAGGTACATCGAAGGAAATCTTTGCACCGGTTAAGTCAATCCCTGAGTTATTGGTAAATGCGAAGGTTGGAGCAATTGGGTAGTTTGCATCACCTGCTGGGAAGTCTTTTGCTTCAAAAGACACGTTGACAGCAGAAGCTGGTTTAACAAACGTTTTGTTACCCTGTTTGACCGAATAAGGCGTACCACTTTGGTTAAACTTGTTGTACGCCAAGCTGGTAAGCGATGAACCCATAAAATATTCATTTTTGCTGGTGTCATAGTCAAAGTCACCGGCAAGCTCCCAAAACATGATCCCGCCCAGTTCTTGGTTGATGACATAATCAACTTTTGCAGCCATGGATTCTTCATCTTCGATGGACAAGAATACGTTTTTAGTTGAATTCCAAAGCCAAGGTGCAACTGCAACCGCATCATAGTGGCGTGTATAACTGCCGGTAATTTGGTGCGCTGGGTTATTGATAGGGTCTAAACCGTAATCTGAAAGGTAGCTACCCAGTACTCCATTTTGTAAGTTTTTAACATGCCATAATGGGTTCGAACCCGCTGGTACCTCTAAACCAACATCATTTTTGTCATGCCATAAGTTGTCTATACCAACTGCACCATTACCACATTTATTCTTGTCGCCACTACCAGTACCAGGAGGGCAATCCGCTTGGTTTGGTAATGCAGCTTGACCCCATAAGCCATTGGTACCGCCAGTCACATCTCTAAACCCGCGAGTGTAATAAGGAATACCTATATTAATTCGCCCAGCAGAAACTGATCCTCTGAAATATTTAACAGCCCAATCAGTATTCAGGTAGCCAATACCTTCAAACTCTTTCGTGCCATAAACATTCCATTGTTTTAATTCAGAGTCTTCACCAGTATCAAATAATGAAGCATTGTGGCCAACATGTTGGTTCCATGCACCGTGAAGATCATAAGACATGATATTCACATAATCTAAGTATTTGGTGACTTGGAAGGTCTCCATACCACGCAACAAATAACCAGAGGAAGGAGACGCGATAGTGAGCAAGTAGTGGGTATTATCTTGCTGACCTGCTTGGTCTAGTGCCTCACGTAATTTCTTCATCAATACTTGGTAAGAGCGATTCAATGCTGCGCGTCGGGGGTTTGATATGGCAAAGTCATCTGGGTGACCCGAATCGTTCATCGAAGAGGGGTACTCATAGTCAATATCGACACCATCGAAGCCATATTTACGTATAAAATCGATAGAGCTTGCAACAAAAGCATCAATTCCAGCGTGGTTCACACTACCATCAGCATTGGTTGTCATGGTGTAGAAACCACCACTCGCGACCCTTTTGCCTGTTTCGTCAAAGTAGCCTCCAGTTTCAGCCCAACCACCAACTGAAATCAACGTTTTTACGTCTGGATGCTGCTTTTTAAATTTGTTAAGTAAGTTAAAATGACCTGTATAGGGCAAAGTTGGATCCATTTCTGCCCCTGCAACTCCCGGCCAGGTCATATTCGTTGCTGGGTTTTCAGCGGCATTTGGGTTGCCTATTGAAACCTTGTTGTTAGCATCTACATGTGCAAATGCGTAATTAATATGCGTGATCTTGTCCCACGGTATGTCATTAACCAAATAACTTGGTTGACCGTTTTTACCTGTTCTCCAGCTTGTAAAGTAACCAATGACTCGTCTTGGATGATCGGCACCCATTTTCTCTCTGCCATTTTCATCATAGATTTTGCAGTAATTTGGCGAAGCATTTGGAGTTTCGTACAGCCCTGCTGGAACACAGTTATTACTAACTGGAGGAACTTCAACAACATTCACAGTTAATGTACTTTGTGCTGTTGCACCGCTGTTATCTTCTACGACTAGTTTAAGTTGCGCGCTGCCGAGTTGCGCCGGTAGCCAAGTGTATTGTGCCGGTGCTGAAGTACTCTCAGAGACGACTTGACCGTCTACAAGCAACGTTAATTTTTGTACTGTACCATCAGGATCTGAGCCATCCAAAGTAATGATGACTGATTGATTTACAGTGACATCAGTTATCCCACCTTCAAGACTTAAATTTGCGGTCGGTAGTTGGTTACTCGTTGAGTTTACGATGATATTGCTGATTAATGATGAAGAGCGTGCTTGTTCATTATCTGTAGCAACAACAGAAATGGTATGGTTACCTGCAGTTGCCAACCAATCAACAGAGTAGTTGTTACCAACTGCTGTTGTATCAATACCTACAGAGGTACCGTCAACAAAGAACTCGACTTGACTAACCGAACCATCAGCGTCTGTTGCATCAACTGAAATGGCAACGCTGTCATTTTCTGAAAAAGAAGCTCCGTCAATTGGCTGTAATGATTGAACTTGAGGTGGTTCGTTGGTGACAACGCTGTCACACCGTCCCAATTTTTTCCAGTCATCCCAAGGTCCAGAGTTAGTAGAGGGATCTGCTTGAGTCCACCACTTTGCTTCATAGGCATGTTGTGCTTTTTGTACTTGTTCACCGCCGCTATATGCTGTGCCTTGTGACCATTGTGCTAGTGAGTCACAATTGTAAGCATATGAATTAGCGCAAAAAGCAGCACCAATTAGCGAAGCCATATAGGATAAATTAAAGGTCTTTACATGTTGTTTCATAGGTGTGGTTCTCCAACCATTTATTGTATTCGGTTAACAATAACAACATAAACCTAACACATAAAAAGGATATGGCAACAAGAAATTTACCACTCCGCTTGACGTTTACGTAAACGTAATTTTATGTGTTTTAGACTTAAAAATGTAATACTAAGCTATTGAAAATAATGCTTAGTTCTTTCTCAGATAATGAAATAATCGATGTCATGATTATTTGAGATTTATAGATAGTTGATTGAGCGAGAATGCAAAATCTTTACTTTAACTCTATGTTTTATAATGATATATCTTAATGGTATAAACAATTTCTAAGAGGAATATAGGAATTAATTCGAATTTTTCATCATGCTTGTTGTTACTTGGTTTTTCTACTAAGTTTAAAAGTAAGGTAATTTGGAGGTATTGCATTGGATTTTAGCGAACAATCAACTACTTCAGACAAAGTCATTCGTATTCTATGCCTCGATGACGAAGAGAATGTACTGCGATCATTAAACAGGCTGTTTCGACAAAATGGGATCGAAGCGGAATTGTTTACTGAACCAGAGCAAGCGTTGTTGACGATTAAAAAAAATACTTATGATGTCATTGTTAGCGATATGAGAATGCCAGATATGGACGGAGCTACTTTTTTAAAACAAGTAAAGCAAATTCAGCCCGAAACTCAACGTATTTTACTTACTGGATACGCTGACATGGCATCAACAATTAAAGCCATAAATGAAAGTGGGATCCACGCATATATTCAAAAACCGTGGGACAATGAAATTCTAATTCATACAGTTAAACAGTGTGCCGAGAAATTTCGTTTAAAGAACCAAAATATAAAGCTTACTAAAGAAATTAGTACAAAAAATAAGGAGCTAGTGGAGCTAAACGAAAGCCTAGAGGAATTGGTACAAAAACGTACCACACAAATTAGAAAAGTATTGAATCAGCTCGAGCAAGCGAATAAAAAAGAAGTTAAAGAGCACCGTGCTACAGTTGAGTTGCTGTATAACTTTATTAATGCCAACCCCTTTATTGATGGGAAAAAAGCGAAGAATATTGCTAGATTATGTAAAATAATGGCTTCTGGCCTTAATTTAAGTAAAGAGCTTGCTGAAACAACAATGATGTCAGGTTATCTTGCTGAGGTAGGCTTACTTGCGATGGATCCTGAAATCTACAAAAAACCACCGAGAACGCTGAGCGAAGCGCAAAAAAAGACATATTATACACACCCCTCAATCGCACAGCTTATGTTAATGCCTGCACAACATTTATCTGATGTTGCCGAAGCAATTTATCACCAATTTGAAAGGTACAATGGACAAGGTATTCCCAAGGGACTCAAGGGAAAAGAGATCCCTCTTGGCTCGTTAATATTGGCTGTGGCGAGAGACTATTATGATCATTTTTATCAAGCTAACGGTACAGATGAGGAAAAAACGCAAACTTCTCTTGAGCTTATAAAAGCGTATAGAGGAAATTTTTATGCCCCCGAAGTTGTTGATGCCTTGCAAAAAGCCGTAAGTAATAACGATCTGGCTGAAGATAGTGTGGGAACAGTTGATATAATTACAACTGATAAGCTACAAGCAGGGATGACCTTAGGTCTTGCTCTACATAGCAATCAAGGGATCTTGCTACTACCCAAAGGCCATGTATTTACAGATAAATCTATTGATAAGCTTAAGCAACTACAAACTCAGCGCCCTATCCCTTTTAGGATAATGGTAAAAAGTAACTAATACCAATTGACTTGATACTTGCTCAATTTGAAGGAGTAAATCTGACGCTAACAGGATTAAAAATTTCTTATTTAGAACAAATAAATAGTAAAAATTTTGCTTTGCCGACACGGATGTAGGTACCTTGGTGATAGCAGGACACGGTAGCGGGGTTATCGCCAAGATTTTCTCGCCTCAGAATAGACCACTGAATTAGGAAAATAGGTATAATTTTTATTAAACACTTTACTGGTTATAAGCTGCGAGCAAGAACTATTAAAAATAGGTTACAGCGTCAAGTTTTCTTCATACATTTAAAATGTGTGAGTATTTCTTTTTGAAAGGAACACATCGTACTGTTGTGGGTGGAATTACAAATTAATAAACCGAGTTGAATTTTGAAATTTTTATCAAAGCATTCATTTTCACCTGACATATTTTAAATTTTATTAGAACTGGTTTATGAAAATATTGTTATCGTGACAAAAATTGGATGTGATTTTGAGGGTTTTGGAAAACGTTCTAAGATAAAAATAAAGCGTTTAATAAGGATGTTAGATTATAGTTTATTTTAAAAAGATTCTTTCCAGTTAATATAATATGGAGTGAATTGATTTTTACACTTCAAAATATAGACAGAGTGAGCACCTAACATTAAATAGTTAAATGCTCACATTCTACACTTAATCCAATAGACTATTCAGTATTTGTATTGGGTGTCTGGGCTTGTTACCTGAAAAACGCTTCACCTGACAGCGGCAGGAAAAGCCGGTGGCGAGAATCGCTTCATCTTTAGTTTCCTCAATATGCGATCGCCATGAAGCATCATAAAGAGCCCTCGTATTTTCTTGGTTCTGTAACTCATGACCGTAGGTACCAGCCATGCCACAACATCCAGTACTTGGTGTATCTAAGTTAGAATTGAATTTTGTGAAAATACTTTTCCATACTCTTTTCGATTCGGGCATCGAGGTGGTTTCGGTACAGTGACTTAACAGCTTGAACTTTGATGGACTTAGCGTGTCTATACTTGGAATATCAATAGTTGCAAGCCACTCATGGGCCAACAGTACATTAAATTCTCCCCTACTTTCTTGAAGTATATCTTTATATTCATCTCGATAACACATAACTAACGAGGCGTCTAATCCCACTAAAGGTCTGCCGTTTTCACTTATCTTATTTAAAAATTCAGAAGCATTTGCCGCTGTTGACTTAAACTGTTTTAAAAGACCCTTTACGTGTTGAGGCTTCCCATTGGGTTTGAAGGGTAAAAGAAGTGGATAATATCCTAGCTTTCTTATGAGTTGAATAAAGTCCGATACTAATTCAGCTTCATAAAAACTGGTGAAAGGATCTTGGACTATAAATATTGCACGTAGCTTTTCCTCAGCACTAAGCCTGTTAAATACTTCGTCAGAATAGTGGTATTCCTTAGGTACTAATTTATGTAGTTGAACTTTACTTAGTAATGGTGAATCCACATAGCCAATAAGCTTTTCAAGTAGATAACTCGATATACGGTTATTTTGAACTAAATTACTCAAATTTGGGAATTTTGATATTACTGGTAACAAGCGCTCAATATTGGCAACTAAATAATCTTTTATTGGGCGATTGTAACGACTGTAATAAAAATTCAAAAATTTAGCGCGAAAAGTAGGTACATCAACCTTTATTGGACAAGCGGTCGTACAGGCTTTACAAGCCAAGCACTCATCCATGGATGCTTTTACTTCATGGGAGAAATCATACTCGTCTTTATTTCGATTATTTAAAAATCGCTCCCACCATGTGACTGTATTCTCACCATTAATGAGTCGCTTTTCTACTGATACTAAATCGACACCCTTGTTACTTTGTAATCGTAACCATTCTTTAAAAAGACCAGCTCTTCCTTTTGGTGAATGACGTCTATCTTTAGTCACCTTATATGATGGACACATGGGGGAGTTTTCATCATAGTTGAAGCAAAGGCCGTTACCATTACAACTGAGTGGGGGCTCATAACTTGTTTGTACTTGTACTGGTATCTCTCGATCAAGCCATGTTCTTTTCTGCCCGTCAACCGATACCAATTGGTCGTTCGAATCAATAGGTGTACATATTTTTCCTGGGTTCAGGCGATTGTTTTTATCGAATAAAGATTTTATTTTTCTAAGCTCGCTAAAAAGCTGCTCACCAAAAAACTCTGGGCCATACTCACTACGATAACCTTTACCATGTTCACCCCACATTAAGCCGCGATATTTTGCAGTAAGTGCAACAACTTTGTCAGAAATTGACCTAAGTAGCTGTTCTTGCTCTGGGTCAAACATATCAAGTGCTGGACGAACGTGAAGAACCCCCGCGTCTACATGACCAAACATGCCGTAATCTAATTTATAGCTATCTAGCAAATCTCGGAATTCCATTATGAAATCAGCAAGATTTTCAGGCGGAACCGCGGTATCTTCAGCAAACGCGATTGGTTTACGCTTTCCTTTAACATTACCTAATAAACCAACAGACTTTTTACGCATTGCGTAGATCTTTAGAATATCTTCTTTGCTATCTATTAACTGATATCCAATGACTCCAGCTTCTTTGTTTGCAATTAATGTATCTAACCTATTGCAAAGATTCTCTACCTTCGAATTGATCTCTTGTGTTGACTCACCATTGAACTCAACCATGTTCAAACCTTGCATATCATAGCCAGGTACATCTGTAATTAAGTCCGATACTGAATGCCAAATAATATCTTCTCTTGCTAACCCTAGTACTTTACTATCCACAGTTTCAACTGAAGTGGCATTTGCTGATACTAAAAATGGGCTATTTCTAAGTGCGGATTCAAAAGAATCATATTTTATATTTATTAATGTTTTGTATGGCTGGATCTTGGTTAGATTTAGTTTAGCTTCTGTTACTATCGCCAAGGATCCTTCTGAACCTGCAACGATTCTTGATAAATCAAACGTAGATAAAGATTCGTCAAAGACATTTTCAAGATCATAACCTGTCAAGAATCGATTTAACCTTGGAAACTTTTCAAGTATGAGAGTGCGATTGGAGCGGCATGCTTCAATTACATGAGCATAAATATCAGATGTTCTTGAATTTTGCTGAGCTAAAAGTTCCGCTTTTTCAATTGGAAGCTTTGAAGTGTTGAGCTCAGTACCGTCAATGAGATAAGTCTTTAAGCCTAAAATATGATCGCTGGTTTTACCGTAAACGAGAGAGCCTTGACCTGACGCATCGGTATTGATCATACCACCAATAGTTGCCCTATTACTTGTTGATAGGTCGGGTGAAAAGAAGAAGCCATAAGGTTTCAGAAAATCATTGAGTTGATCTTTGATAACCCCTGCCTGGACTCTGACCCACCCTTCTTTTTCGTTAATTTCTAATATTTCTCTCATATACCTTGAGAGATCAATTACTATACCTGGAGTTAATGATTGACCATTAGTACCTGTACCACCTCCGCGGGGACCAAAAGTAAGAGAAAGAAAAGGATCCTGTTGCGCAAGTTCTAAAGCAACTTGTACATCTCTATTTGACTTTGGAAAAATGACGGCCTGAGGTACTTGCTGATAAATACTATTATCAGTTGACGTTACTAAGCGTGTGGCATAGCTATTATCTATGTCCCCAGAAAACCCTGATTCACTGAGTTTTTTGTGGTACTGGCTTATGAGCTCACTTGCAGAATCCTGCTGACTAATATTTTCGATCATGACGGTATATTTTACTTGCTTTGCATTGATTGTATCACGAAGGTTCCATGAACAACTTGAGAATTTTTGGGTTTGCTAAAAATGAAAATAGTTTATTTTAGATACTATTGTACAGTTTTGTTGATAGGGAGAAAGTAACATGAAAGTTATTAATAAATTAGTTTGTTCACTTTTATGATTTTTACTCGTATCTACATCGATAAGACTTGATTGGAAAAGTGGCTAATATAGTAATTTGCTGAGAATAACAGATAGCGAAGTGGTCGTTAAAATGCAGCAAAAAGTTGCTTAAGCATAAAGCCCCAGTTCAATAAACTGGGGCTAATGGTATGTTATTTAGTGAACTTTTCAGCTAAATATAACCAAGTCTCAAGCACTGTATCTGGGTTTAGTGAAACAGAATCAATTCCTTCTTCAACCAGCCAAGCAGCAAAATCTTCATGATCCGATGGGCCTTGACCACAAATACCTACATACTTGCCTTTTGCCTTAGCGGTTTGAATAGCCATTGAAAGCAGTTTCTTGATCGCTGGATTTCGCTCATCAAAAAGGTGTGCGATAAGACCAGAGTCACGGTCAAGACCGAGAGTTAACTGAGTTAAATCATTTGAACCTATAGAGAAACCATCAAAGTATTCTAAAAACTCTTCTGCTAGCAGGCAGTTTGATGGAAGTTCACACATCATGATGACTTTTAGCCCGTTCTCGCCACGTTTTAAGCCATGAGCTTCAAGAATTTCAATCACTTGGGCTGCTTCTTCTAGAGTACGAACGAACGGGATCATGATTTCGACGTTGGTTAGATCCATGTCGTTACGAACACGTTTAATCGCTTCACACTCAAGAGCGAAACATTCCCTAAAGTCTTCAGAAATATATCGAGATGCACCGCGGAAACCGATCATTGGGTTTTCTTCTTCCGGCTCATACTGTTGACCGCCAACTAGGTTTGCATATTCGTTTGACTTGAAGTCAGACATACGAACAATAACTCGTTCAGGTGCAAATGAAGCGCCAAGTGTTGCTATACCTTCAACTAACTTGCTGATATAAAACTCTACTGGTGACTCATAACCTGCGATAAGCTCTTTAATTTCAGCCTGTAGCTCTGCATCTTGCTTGTCAAAATGAAGTAGTGCTTTAGGATGAATACCGATCATACGGTTGATAATAAACTCAAGACGAGCAAGGCCGATACCTGCGTGCGGTAACTTAGCAAAATCGAATGCGCGATCTGGATTACCCACATTCATCATAATCTTCATTGGGATGTCAGGCATTGAATCGATGCGAGAAGAAATAACATCAAACTCAAGCTCGCCTTTGTAGATATAACCTGTGTCACCTTCGGCACATGAGACAGTTACGGTGTCGCCATTAGTAATCAAATCAGTTGCATTACCACATCCGACTACAGCTGGGATCCCAAGCTCTCGAGCGATAATTGCTGCATGGCAAGTTCGACCACCACGATTTGTTACGATAGCAGAGGCGCGCTTCATGATAGGTTCCCAGTCAGGATCTGTCATGTCAGTTACAAGTACGTCACCTTGCTTTACTGAATCCATTTCGTCAATAGAAGTCAAAACTTTAACGACGCCCGAGCCAATCTTATGACCGATTGCTCGACCTTCAACAATAATTTCTGATTTTGATTTTAACTGGAAGCGTTCCATTACGTTCGCATCTTCGTTTGAACGAACGGTTTCTGGACGGGCCTGTACGATGTATAGCTTACCGTCGTTACCATCTTTTGCCCACTCGATATCCATTGGACGACCATAGTGTTTTTCGATGATAACAGCTTGCTTGGCAAGTTCTTCTACTTCTGCGTCGGTAATCGAGAATTGGTTAGATAGTGCTGAGTCTACATCAACAATCTCAACTTGCTTACCATGAGATTCATCACTTGAATAAATCATTTGGATTGCTTTCGAGCCAATATTTCTCTTAAGAACAGCTGGTTTTGCTTTAGCAAGCGTTTGCTTATGAACATAAAATTCATCAGGGTTTACTGCGCCCTGAACTACCATCTCTCCTAAACCATAACTAGAAGTAACGAAAACAACGTCTTCAAAACCTGATTCAGTATCGATTGAGAACATTACACCAGAAGAGGCTTTGTCAGAACGTACCATGCGTTGAATGCCGGCTGAAAGCGCGACGCCTCTGTGGTCATAGCCTTGGTGTACACGATAAGAAATGGCACGGTCATTAAATAGCGAAGCAAATACGTGTTTTATAGCGATCATCACGGCGTCAATGCCGCGAACGTTTAGGAAAGTTTCTTGTTGGCCAGCGAAAGAAGCGTCTGGCATATCTTCTGCTGTTGCTGAAGAACGAACAGCAAAGGAGACATCTTGGCTTGCATCACCGTGTAATTGGCTGTAAGCCTCACGGATTGCTTTATCTAATTCTGGTTGGAATGGTGTATCGATAACCCATTGTCTTATTTGGGCGCCGACTTTGGCTAATTCGTTGACATCATCAACATCGAGAGTATCTAGGATTGAGTGGATTTTTTCATTGAGCCCAGATTGCTCAAGAAATTCATTGAACGCATCAGCAGTTGTTGCGAATCCACCAGGTACTTGTACACCAGCGTTAGCAAGGTTAGATATCATTTCACCTAGAGAAGCGTTTTTACCACCAACTCGAGGTACATCCTGCATACCTAACTCTTGATACCAGAGAACGTAGTCTTGCACGGAACTGTCTCCAAAACAAATTGTATTAAATGTGAGAGATTAATTGACCTTTCCACTAGGTCACAGGCATTCTACAACGGTATGGCTGCCTTCGTAAACCGCGTTGGCTTATTTTAAACAATTTCTAAATGAATAATATCAAAATGAGAACTGCATTTTATATTTCCGATGGCACAGCGATAACTTCTGAAGTGTTCGGTCATGCTACGCTTTCTATGTTTCCTGTTGAGTTTAATCACCAGACAATTCCTTTCGTCGAAACAATAGAAAAAGCTAATGAAATTAGAAGCTTGATCGACTCTGTAGCTGAAGCTTCAGGAGAAAAACCATTAGTGTTCTTTACTTTTGTTAACCCTGAGCTATCTGAAGTTATTCTTTCATCTAAGGGTGTTTGTTATGACTTTTTATCGTATTCGGGTGAACTTGTAGGTGAAGAACTAAAAGTTTGCCCTGTGCCGAGAATACACCGTACGCATAGTATTCACGAGTCTACTTATGACTTTAGAATTGATGCTGTTAACTACGCTTTAGCAAATGATGACGGTGCAAATATTAAAAATTACGATGAAGCTGACATTATTTTAGTCGGTGTTAGTCGTAGTGGTAAAACGCCAACCAGCTTATATTTAGCACTACAGTATGGAATTAAAGCTGCGAATTATCCGATGACAGAAGAAGATCTGGAGAGCGGTAAGCTACCAAAATGTTTAGATAATTATAAAAAGAAACTTTTTGGCTTAACTATTGAGCCTGAGAGATTAGCTGCTATCAGACAGGAGAGGATGGCAAACTCAAAGTATGCGTCTATAAGGCAATGTCGTATTGAGGTGAAGGAAGTTGAGATGTTATTTAAGCGCAATAAAACCCCCTATTTGAATAGCACGCGATATTCCGTTGAAGAAATATCAGCCAAGATAATTTCTGAAACAGGCTTGAAACGCAGAAAATACTAAAAGAAGGCCGCGTGTGCGGCCTTTTGAAACACAAATTCTTATCTTGCTTTTCTTGCGTCTTTAAGTAAGTCTGCGACTAAAAATCCAAGTTCTAAGACTTGATCTGCATTTAAGCGTGGGTCACATTGAGTTCTGTATCGCTGTGACAAGTCTTCATCCGAAAGACCGTACGCACCACCAACACACTCAGTCACGTGCTGTCCTGTCATTTCTAAGTGCACACCACCAGGGTAACTGCCTTCAGATTTGTGAACCGCAAAAAACTGACTGATTTCTCTAAGGATATTATTAAAACTACGTGTTTTATATCCTGTCGTCGATTTTTCAGTGTTTCCATGCATGGGATCGGATGTCCAAATAACTTTGCGACCTTCTTGTTGAATTCGACGTACCAGTTTAGGTAATTTTTCCGGAAGTACATCTGCTCCCATACGAGTGATCAGCGTTAAACGACCCGGTATGTTGTCTGGGTTGAGGGCGTCTACAAGCTGAATTAATTCATCTTCTTGCATTCCTGGGCCAACCTTAACACCTATTGGATTTTTGATGCCCCGGAAAAACTCGATATGAGCATGATCCAATTGTCGCGTTCGCTCTCCAATCCAAACGAAATGAGCTGAACAGTCATACCAGTCGCCTGAAAGATGGTCACGTCTAGTTAACGCTTCTTCATAACCTAGTAATAGCGCTTCATGTGAAGTATAAAGCGGCGTTTCTTTAAGGCTCGGCGCTACAGTGGAATCGATACCACAGACTTCCATAAATTCGAGCGCCTCTTGAATACGCTCTGCTAGTTGTTGAAATTTATCTTTTAGAGGATTCGCAGCGACAAAACTCATGTTCCAGCGGTTTACTTGATGCAGGTCGGCAAGACCACCCTGTGCAAAGGCTCTGAGCAAATTGAGTGTCGCCGCTGATTGATGATATGCTTTCATCAACCTATCTGGATCAGGGATACGAGCATCTTCTGTAAACTCGAAGCTATTTACGATATCACCACGGTAAGAAGGTAAAGAAACACCATCTATAGTCTCAAAATCAGCCGAACGTGGCTTTGCGTATTGGCCAGCCATTCTTGCTATTTTGACAACAGGACACTTACCACCATACGTTAAAACCACAGCCATCTGAAGTAGGGTTTTGAATGTATCGCGAATATTTGCAGCACTAAAGTCAGAAAAAGATTCAGCACAATCTCCACCCTGTAATATGAAAGCTTTTCCTTCACATACATCCGCTAGGCTTTTGTATAGACTACGTGTTTCTTCAGCGAAGACTAACGGCGGTGCTGAATTGAGTTCACTCTCGACCGCACTCAATTTGGTTGAATCCGGGTATTCTGGTTGCTGTAAGATGGGCTTATCTCTCCAGCTATTTGGGCTCCAATTGGCCATTTTAAAATTCCTCATTCCAATATGTGTAAACACACTAGAACAGTACCCTAACGGCTAATTTTCATCAAGGGAAATATAGATTTTAATAAAACAAAGAACACATCATACTTAATAACGTTTTGCTATAATCAACACCTGTCGCAAAATTTATAAAAATTATCCAAGCACAAAAGATAAACCTTTTTAATATTGTGTTTATTTACAGACACCGTCTCTTTGAGCAGAGTCTATCAATTGTTCATTTGATTAAAGTTTAGAGTGATACGTCTTCTCAAACGAAGGGGTTATTATGTTAAATAAGACTTTTAATCTAAGATTGACGATAAAGTATTTAACTTAATTCTGTTCGCACTAGATCAAACTATGAAATATGCTTTTAGTTCGTTTTAGGTATTTTTGATTGATAAATTAGATACGATAACTTCTAAAAGTTTTCTCCACCTACTTTTACAATATTATTGAAAGATTGAGTTTGTATAATTTCTAGCTATAACTAAGCATAATCTAAATTATCAAATCTTAGCTTGAGCCTAGTTATGAAAAAGTCTCTAAGCAAATCTTAAAACAAGCAAACAAAGTTACCACTTGATTGATACCTTTCAAAGCGCACCTTTACCTACGCAGCTTAAAAATTCAATTATTAAGATGAAAGCAACATTTTAAAATGTGCCACAGCAGTATTAACTCTATTTTTTATCTTATAACGTTCTTTCGGGATTATTTTGAATGATAGGTTTTTTAGTCTAATCTCTACAGCAGCATGGTTTTACCAATAAACACTAGACATACCAGTACCGATAAGTAAAACGGTTAAATGTCAGATCCACTAACTAAAGCAATCATCTATTCAGACAGATTTACAATCATCAACTTGAGTCAATTGTCAACCCAGTTGAAATGTAAGACAGATTACGTTTAATTTTTGAGGCTTCTATACCTATCGCATAGAATTGATAAGCTTTCTTAGGTCACTTATAAGTAAAAGACATGATATTGGAGCTGGTAAAACTTTTTTGAGAAAAAAGAATCATAGCAATAATGCCATCAAGGATTACTTCTCGATCTTCCAGTAAGTCAAAAGTTAAAACCAATCTCACATTCGCCATTGAAAAATCGAATCTTGTTATCATACAACATATTCTGCATCTTCTAGCACTTTGGGCCTAAAAACGTAGGAAAAATTATTAATAACCCGATTTATTCATAACCTGCTTGCGTTCAGGTTTAGCATATTTTATTGATGACAATGTATAATTCTACCTTCTCAGAGTTATCAAATAAACAATAGCGATCGCTACCCTACTTCTTTTCTGTGAAAAATTCATTTAGTCGCTAAAAGACAATTCCCTTACTGTCCTTATTATCATAAAGAATATCAATCTAGGTCTTTCGGTAACATACATTTAGCGTTGTTACATTAGAATTGACTTTACTTCGTAAAAAGAGATATTATCGCGAGGAATGAAAGGAACACATCATACTTTATTTAGAGTCAATATTCTCCAGAGCTGCGAAACGACAACCAAAGGTAAACGCAAGAACACATCATATGAGAAAATCATCTTTCATACATCACTAGTACAGTCCAAAATTACCCTTATAGTCAAACAGCTATACTACATAGTTGATGATCTGATATAATAATGCTAACTTCAAAAAGAACACATCATACATGAATAAATTTAATATCCGTTCTACATTCGATGTATTAATACGTCATATTGATCAGTTATGTCATGAATTACAGCATAGCGAAATTATCAAAGCTAATTTTTATGAATTACCAGCAGTAAAAAAACAAGATGAGGAAATCGCACCTAAGCAGATTCCTATTTTAAAGTTAGACGGTGAAGATGCGAAAAAGAAATGTATAAACTCGTTCCGTGATATTTTTTTAAGTGGTCGTGAGAGTGGCAAGTTACTACAACGCTTTCCCGGTCTTTTACTTGTCAACGATCCGAGAGACACAATAAAATCAAGAGTCGCAGAAGTTAATTTAGCAAAAGAAAATTTTAAAAATACGATTTTGGAAATTTCTAACAACGATGCGCGGTTCGAGGCTGTGCATAATGCCGTACCTGATTTAATAACTCTTGCAGCCTATCGAAAGATTCATTGTGAATCAGAGCCGCCTTTTTCTGTTCGCTTTACCTGGATGAAAAAGCATGCGACTAGAGTGCTAACAAAAGATGCCGCTTTGGAAATGCTTAATCGCTCCTCTATTTATTCTAATCCGAGAATGATAGATCAAGAAAAGTGGAAACAATTAGTTGAACAAGAAAAATACCGTGTATCGAGCCTTTCTGAAAGTGCAAAGCTAAGAATAAGAAGACCTACTCGAGTAACACCTGAAGTAAATGTCCGTTATACCGCATCGAACCGTTATCATGTCAGTGCTGCACTGCCTTTTATTTTATTAAACCCACACCCTGATACTAAAATTGGAGAACTCTCCAATTTTATTGAAAAAGATGACCACCCTAGAAAGCGAGAGTATAATTTTCTTGTTGATAGAATCTACCTAGAACGCTGTGATTAATCAGTATTTATGTGTGATTATGCGCGGAATAAGTTTCATGATCAAAACTTTCAGCTAATTTAACATAACAGGAATGCGGCAATAACTCCATTTAGTATGATGTGTTCTTTAACAGCCTAGATTTGTATCATCAAAGTATAAGTTGAATCTACTAAAATAATAATCGCGTTAGACATCAAGTTGATGAAAGTTTAGATCAATTTTCTTAATTAAGTGGTCTATTTTTAGGCGAGATAATCTTGTCGATAACTCCGCTATCGCCTCCTGCTATCGCTAAGGCACCTACATCCATATAGGCAAGGCAAAATTTCTTATTTAGTTGTTCTAAATAAGAAATTTTTAACGCTGTTAGCGTCAGATTTATTCTTTCAAATTGTGTAAGTATTAAGTCTAATTGGCATTAGTAGTAAAAAAGAAGTTTGATGAGTGAGCAACCAATTTATAGCGCTTGAAGCAAATTTTATTTCAATATTTATGCTCGAAATGCGTAACAGCAGATAAAATATAAGAGAAGCTAGTTTGTTATTTTTTAGATGGCAATTTATTAACATCGTCCCAACTAGCACTTGTATCTGAACAATAATAGTGGATACAGCTAACCGCACTTTAAGTTTTAAAAACTAAATTCAGGGAAAATCTGAAGAATAACGAATCTACTATTCTTCAGATTTTTTATTTGTTCCAAATACTATTATTTTGAAGCAGATTCCTGTTAATTAAATATGATTAGTTAAAAGTTTTCTATCGTGTAGCCGTTGGAAAACAGAGATCAGCAGAGGCGTTTATTAAATGTTTATATGGCATTCTTCGAACAAATACCACTTTGTATGACATTACTTTTTCACTATTTCTTCTAATGTATCTTCATCTATTACTTCTGCATTTTCAACGATACGCTTACCACCCTGAATCTCAATGCGCTTGTGGTGTTTGTTAAGCGCTAAAATTTCATCACAAAATTGTGCTGAAGGGTGCATTTCATAAACATAATCGATGATTTTTCCAGACTTTTCATCTTTAACATTTGAAATGTTGTACTCAGATATAGCCCCTTTTTCGATCAAATCCTTCATTGTTGTAGTCATATCACGACGTAGGGCTTTTAGTTTATTTTCTGTAATTTCATCATCAGAATAGATAGAGCCATACTTTTCCATGATTGAAATCAAACGAAAATGATATGTTTTACCAGGAGCTGCATATCGCCAAAGGTGATAGAGACGCAACATCATCCAACGCGATAAACCGCGTTTTAACTCTTGCGCACTATTAAAGTAATAACCTTTATACTCCAGATTATCAATCATGTTGTGTACAAAAGCATTAAGACAAGCTACACATTTTATGTTTCCACCCTGTCCTTTTTTGCCACTAAAATGAAGTGAAGACAAAAAGTTCATGTTCGATTCGTAGAAAGAATCATCAATACTTGGATTCTTAGTATCTGTTGCGGTGTATTTAAAAGAAAGTTTTGAACCTTGAAGTGCTTCTAGTGACTCCTTAATTTGAGGGTACGGCATCGACTGTCCAACAGCCTTGAGTTCTTGGGCTAGTTCATTCATAGAAAAGATAACAGCATATTGAATACCGGACTTAAAATTAATCTTTACTATTTTCCCTTTTGAAGCAAGACGAATAAGTGCACGCTCAACTTTTTCTTCACGATCAGAAGGCCAGACCAAAAACTCCTCGTCATCGCCATCTTTTTTCGTACTCACAACAGCAGGCGTAATTTTTATCTCACCCTCATACAAAATCCCATCAACTTTCTCTGAAATTTTTCTAGTAACGATCGTTTTTTTTGGCGCTTCTTCTAATGGTAGTTTTTTATGACCAGAGCGAACAAAACGACCCCATAAGTCATAATGATTAAAGGTATTTGAGTAGGCTCTCAAACCATGAGCTGCATGCTCTATTGATACCCGAACATCTTTATTATCAGTGAACAATGCCAAACTTTCATTATCGATAGCACTTTCTACACCATGGATCTGTCCACGAAGTGAATCGGGCAAATTGTCAACAGAGATGTTCACCTTCCGGCTCATTGTTTTACTTCCAAATTTTCATGACGTCTAATAACAACATATTCAGCAGGAAAAGTTAATGATTAAAGTTAGTATAAAAGTGATCTGAGGTCATTTTTTTTGTTTGGATCATTTTTTTACTAACTGGTTCAATTTTCAGATCAACATTTTACTAAGCTAGCACTTAAAAGCCCATAAAAACCCTCTCAATAATCTAGTTTTTTGCTGATTTTGACCCACTACACCACGCCCCTGTGGAAAACTACAACCTAAATTAGTATAGATCTGATCTCTACTTAGAAGAGATCAGATCTATACTTACATTTTACGATCGGATCTTACCGCTACTGTGAATAACCAACTGATTTTTCTTAGTAAAAAATTGATCTCATTAATAAAAAAATAGCATATACCTGTGGGTAAGATGTGAGTAACTATAAAAATAAAATACTAGTTAGTAAAAATCAGATCTGTTAGTTGTAAGAGATCTGATCTTAACCAAGTAATATTGTGATCTAAAAAAAACAATAAAATTCATATAAAACATATAGATACATACTAAAATTTAAACATTAGCCTTTAATACCTATATATTTAGCCATATCTAACCTTTCTTATTTATTCTTAGATGTAAACATAAATTACAAATGTCTTTGTTTTTTTGTGTTTACAGCAAATTGAATGGACATTATAATTATTAGCATCAAATGAAGGATAATGTGTATGTCTATAAATAACAATGCGCTCTCAACGTACAGACTGTTAAAAGCAACAGCTGAAGTCGCCGAACAATCTCTTGCTGGTCGGATACAACACTATCGCGCTCATTTAAAAACCGAAGAAAAAGAACTTCGAACTTATACGCAAAAAGCAGCTGCTGATCTTTTAGGTGTCAATAACAGAACACTCAAACGACGTCATGACCAAGGTGACTTTGACAATATAAACATTAAGAAAGGTGCTAACGGTCATTATGCTTATACATTATCAAATATCTTCGCTATGGCCGAAGTATTAGGTGTAAGTGCAGACCAACGTAAAGAAAAAGACAAACTTCAAGTTATCGTGATTAATAGCTTAAAGGGTGGATGTGGAAAAACAACGAGTTTGGTAAATATTGCAGCAGCCTTAGCCACTACAAATATTAAACGCTATCGCATAGGGATCATCGATCTCGATCCTCAAGGATCTTCGTCCAGCTTTTTTCCATCAAACGATCATGAGCCGATCACAGTCGGTGATTTAATGAGAGATTGTATTGATTTAGATGAAGGTGAAACATGGGAAGATCTAGTTTCAAGTGCATTTCAGACAACCCACATACCAAATATTAGAGTACTACCATCAGGTATGGATGACTTTTACTTTGAACATGAAACCGCTACTGAATTGAAAGAAAGCTCAAGCTATGAATCAACAAGACACTATCATAAGCTCAAAGAAAAGGTTATAGAGCCTGTACAAGACGAGTTTGACATAATTCTTGTAGATACTGCACCATCACTTAATTTCATGTTCTACAATGCACTGATGGCTTCTACTTCAATGTTGATCCCTGTTCATCCAGAAGCGGTTGACTTCGATGCAAACAATAAATATCTAAAACGCCTCGGTGAAATTTATCACACTGTTGCAGCATTAGGTCACGAGGGGTGGGATTTTATGCAATTTTTGGTAACGAATTACGTAAAAGGAAACCATTCACAGCGGGATATTGTTAAGGATGTGCGTAGTGCATTTGGTAGGCAAGTAATGAGTTACCCGATCAACCATAGTTCCGCTATCACCGCAAGCTCCTCGTCGTTTAATACGATATTCGATCAAAAGACTTCTGATAGCCTTGCAAGTAGAGAGTCTTTACTTAAAGCACAAGAAAATATCAAAGACGTAGTCGATGAACTTGAAATGCTTATTCGCTCAAATTGGCCTTCAACACAATCTTCGCTAGCAGAATAAAAAAGGTATCTACAAATGGCTAGAAAACGCAAAAATGACACAAGAATAGACCCTTTTGCAACCGCTGTTGAGGGTAGTAGTTTGGACGATCTATTGGATCAGGCAAAAGTAGGTGATGTGGTTACAATGCCAGCTCCAAGCGATCCTAATCGCACGATTGTATTGACCTGTGAGATCATTCCATTTTCAGATATTGAGAATAAAACAACAGTATTTGGACAAAATCGCCGCGAGCAATCTTTGTTAAGCGAAAAAGCAGTTGCTGATATCTTACCTGCAATCAAAAAAGACAAGCGTAATTTGCATCCAGCTCTATGCTGGAGGCACGATGGCAAGTTACACGTATTATCAGGGTCAAGACGCCGCAAGGCCTGTTTATTAGCTGAAGCTGATTACGTTGTTCTGAGTTCCAAAGATTTTAACGAGGAAGATGCTAAAACACTGGCGGTTTCTTCTGATCAGTATATTGCGCCTAGTTTATGGGAGTTGGGTAAAGCATATAGCGATACTAAGCATGCTTTGATCCAACAAGGTAAAAAAGGATCTTATCGAGAAATAGCAGCAATTGAGGGAGTTTCTCATACCGCTGTAGCTGACGCACTAAAGGCATTTGAAAGCATTCCAGTAGAAGTACTAAAGTATTATCCAACCGCAAACCATTTAGGCAGAGAGGCGGCAAAAAAATTGATTGCAGCGAAGCAAGAACAGCCTCAGTTTTTCGCTGAACAATTGGCAGGATTATCAAACCAAGAGTTTATGACCGATGAAATGTCAGATGAAAAAAGAGCACTACAGATAACTAAATTTTTGACAACATTTGGCAATAGCGATTCGGCTAGAGTCGAATCTATGCTCGAAAGCGATTATATTAGGATCCAGCGTAACTTAAAAAGCGGCGATGTTACCGTAAAAATTGATAATCGTGTTCTTACCGATAAACGTTTGGAACAATTACAAAAACTACTGAGTAGCTACAATTAAACGTTACCGATACCGAGTTGGACAAATTTACTTCAACTCGGTGCTTTTTATGGTCACTTGACCTCCAACCAGTCGTTTTTTACCTATTTTCTCGCATTTGGCTCTTTAGCTCATATCACTAATTTCATATACTGGCTTTTTACTTTGATTTTGACGTGCATTTAATGTCTTCGCAGTTATCTAAAGAGCAACTTTTCGCCTTATTTGAAGAAATCAAGCAGGAGCAAGCGAGTCAGTTTCCGCTATCTGAGCGATTTCTTCGTCAATATTTTAATTCCGGCTTGTTAGCAAAAGCAAAGGAATATCTTAAAGATGAACAGGTTTGCTTTTTGCAGCATAGTGATAACTTCGCTCAGATTGATGCGCAAGTATTGGGCAATTACGGTAATACGTTTACCCAGCATATCAAAATCAATCAGGAGCAGGGTGCTGTCTCTGTCGAAGCAAATTGCTCTTGTTCTAATAATCCTAAGTGTCGACATATCGCAGCTGTATTGCTGAAACTAAAAATCGAACACTCCGGTGGATTTGGCGAAGCTTTTTTAGTTAACGATTGGTTTAATGAATTAGCGCAGCTACAGCAAACAGATAAAGCTGACGCTGATAATGTGTTGTTGTTTGTATTAGAGCCTCGGGCAAATGAAGTATTAGTAAGCCCTAAAGTATCACCAAACCGTCCAGATGGTCTGTATCCTCTTGGCCGTGCACTGACAGAGCAACAACTCAACAGCCAAGTTGCTCCCGCCGGATTATTAGAAAGTGATTTTCGCTTATTCAGTTGGATCCGCTCCCAAAATACGCCTGGCCACTTTGAGTTGTTTGGTGCGTGGGGCTTTAATGCTCTGACTCAGCTTATACATACACATCGCTGTTTTTATCGTAATCATCGTCAGCCATTGGAGTTGGGTCACAAGCAAACATTAGACTTTTATTGGCATCAAGAGAATGACGAATATCAGCTAAAGAGCCGTTTAGCTGGTGTTGAGCATTGGCGATTAGTTAAAACCGAGCCACCAGTTTATTTGGATACTGAAAATCTACTCATTGGTAGGATTGAATCTGAATTAACCGCATCTGAAATTGCCCATCTCCATACGATGCCACCGATCACAGGTGAAAAACTTGAGCAAGTGATGTCGCGCTTTCAAGATATTTTTACTGACGATATTATTGCACCGCCATCTGGTTTTTCTCAACTCGTAAACCCGCAATCAACAGTCGCCAAACTGATCAAATCAGAGCGTGCAAACAAAATTAGGTTTACCATTGAGCCACTAGGAAAAGGTGGGTCGAAAAAACAATTATCGCGTCTTGAACAAGTGCTTACAGGACTGGGCTTTGTACACGAAGGCGAAGACTTTTTGCTGCCTACAGATGACGGTATCGAAATACATTGGTTCAACAAAGAAGTTAGACCTTACCTGCAAGGTAAACGTTGGGTTGTGGATGAGCTGCCAGGCAATGGTCATGTTGTTACTCCGAAAGTGATCTTATCTCTTAAACGTGACAAACAACACCATGTTTTGGGTAAAGTGATGCTGGATGATAAACCTATTACTTTAAACTGGGATAAACACCCGGTTCACGAGCTAAACAATTTAGCCCATGAGTATCGTTATGTGGAGATCGGAGAGCAGTTTTATGCAATCAGTCGCAGCGTATTTGATGAATTGCTGACATTAAAATCTCGCTTTAGTTATTACCTATCCAGCTCTCAGTTTAAGTTCCCACTTTCGTACGCTAAAAAGCTATTTGAGCTGGCGCATATTGAAACCAAGTCAAGCGATCAAAAGCTACTTGAATATTTAGCGGAATTAGAAAAGCCGATTGAACAAAATGAAGTTATTCCGGCTAGTGAAGGACAGTGCTTTACTTTACGCGATTATCAGGCTCAGGGAGTTAATTGGCTTAAGTTCCTAAATCGTCATCAACTAGGTGGTATTCTCGCTGACGATATGGGTCTTGGTAAGACGTTACAAGTAATAGCATACTTTATTGCGCAACATAACACCCTCGTGACACAACCAAGTTTAATTGTCTGCCCTACTAGCTTAGTTGGAAATTGGAGAGATGAATTTAAGCGCTTTGCTCCTCACCTACCCTTGACGATTATTCATGGTGCTAACAGAGAGGAAGCACTAACTAACTTATCGGGTGCTCGTTTTATACTGACCACTTATCCATTGTTAAAACGAGATGTTGCTTATTACAAAGTGTTGGATTTCGACTCTATCGTGTTAGATGAAGCGCAGTATATCAAAAATGAAACTGCACAAATTTCCAAATGCGTGAAGGGACTTTCTGCGCGTTTCAAACTCTGTTTGAGTGGCACACCGATTGAAAACAATTTACTTGAGCTAAAGTCGTTACTGGACTTTGTAATGCCGGATGTATTGGGGACCAAACAACAGTTTAAACAACACTTTCAGATCCCTATCGAGAAAGAGCAAGATCGTGCTCGTGCGAGCGAACTGAGATCTTTAATTGCACCGTTCATTCTAAGAAGAACAAAGTCAGAAGTAGTAAAAGAGCTACCTAATAAAACAGAACTTATTAAAGAGTTAGAGTTCTCAGAGTCGCAGCATAGGCTGTATCAAGGTGTGCAGCATCAAGTAGAGAGTAAATTACAGAACTTATTCCAAGAGCATGGCGTTGAAAGGAGTAAGTTGGCGTTTCTTGATGCACTGCTTAAGCTGCGTCAGATCTGCTGTCACCCTCAACTCGTGGATAAGGATTTGGCAGAGCATAGCAGTGCAAAGTTTGAATGGCTTGCACAGCACCTGCCGACACTATTAAGTGAAGGTCGTAAGATCATCATCTTTAGTCAGTTCACCAGTGTGCTTGATCTCATTGCGGAGCTGTGCCAACAACAACAGCTGAAGTATACAATGTTAACCGGTCAAACCAGACAAAGAGATAAGGCAATAGAAGCATTTACTTCAGGTAAGTGCAGCATCTTTTTAATAAGCCTTAAAGCCGGTGGGACAGGCTTGAATCTTACTCAAGCTGATACCGTGATCCACTTTGATCCTTGGTGGAATCCAGCTGTTGAAAATCAAGCTACTGATCGCGCGTATCGTATTGGCCAAGACAAGCCGGTCTTTGTTTACAAATTAATTATGGCTAATTCCATCGAAGAAAAGGTATTTAAGATGCAAAGAGACAAACAGGCGCTAGTTGACGCTTTGTTTGCAGACTCTGGAGTTAACCTGAGCCAATTTGATGAGTCACAAATGCTCGCATTGATAAAAAGTTAAAAATAAAATTGAACTAAATGAAAACCTCGTAGGTCTATGATTATGCTTATTGCGAACATGTTGGTGTAATAGGCGTATGTTGATTTCCCCCTTTGTTACTGATTGTAATAAGCCAGCTTAACTAAGCTGGCTTTTCTTTTTCTGATGAAAAAAACATCATCACACTCCATTTTTGTTCCATAATGTCGCGCTTTAATATTCATAACGGAGAAACGCCATAGACCAATTAGGATAATGCTATGCTTTGCTACGATGCGACGATTACACACTTAAACTTTATTGAGACACAATCACAAACGGATTATGATCTGTTAAATGAAGTGGCGAGTTCAGAGGATTTGTCTAGTATACTGACAATGTTGTTATTCGATGACACACTGTCGGATACTTTGAAGCGTCAAGTCCGACAGCAATTGAAAAGTTTAAAAGCAAAGAGTAAATAAACCCTATGTCTACACCTCCAAACATCTTACTCGTTGAAGACGATCAAGATATTGCAGAACAAGTATTACTGTTCTTTAGAGCGTCAGGATTTAAGATGTTCCATATTGCTGATGGCGCAGAAGTGGTATCTTGGGTACGCGAAAATCAACCGGATGCGATTTTAATGGATATCATGCTACCAAACCAAGATGGTGTGGAATGTATGCGGCAAATTAGGACATTCTCCGAAGTTCCTATTGTTATGTTAACAGCAAAAGTCACAGAAGCTGATCGTTTACAAGGACTAGAGGTTGGTGCAGACGATTATGTTTGTAAACCATTTAGCGCAGCTGAATTAGTGATGAGAATAAAAGCTATCTTACGTCGTTGCGTGAACACGCATTCCTACCAAAAGCCGATAGAAGTTAACCGTGATGAATTGAGTGTAAAGTTGAGCGGTTGTACTTTGGGGCTCACTAAAGTTGAGTTTGATGTATTTGCTTTGTTGTACGATGCGCCTAATCGTGTCTTCTCAAGACAACAAATTCTTGACCATATTCAGCCAGATAATTTTGATATTTCAGATAGAGTTATTGACAGTCATATTAAAAATATTAGAAAAAAAATCAAAGAATTAGAGCATTCCCCTAAAATTGTTGAATCGGTTTATGGCGCCGGGTACCGTTATAATGGCCAACAGATCACTGAATGACTAAGTGATTGAAATTTATATCTAAGGTATTATCAAAGCAGAACAACTGATGAGATTTCAATATGCTTTGGTCAATGCTTTCAACAACGCCTGCATGGTATAGTTTGGCACTGTTTGCAGGCGGTGCAGCTACCCTCCTTCCTATTGTATGGGTGATCCGCAGTACATTAAAAAGTCAGCTGCATACTCAACAAGCAACAGAACATGCCTTGCGTACTCAAATCGTTCAAGCTGAACAGGTAGTTCAGGAGCTCCGTGAACAGCAGCTACAAAGTCATGGCCAAGTACAGCAAATGCAAGCCCGCCTTAACGAACGTCAACGTCAAGCTACTGAGTATCAACAGCTTTGGCAGCGTGAGCTCGACGCCAAAGAAGAAATTCAAGCCCATGCTCATGGGCTTGAAATTGAAATGGCGAATTTACAAACCTTATTAGAGCAAAAGCAACACCATTTTGAGCAGCAACTAGCGCAACTTGAACAAGCCAAAGTACAGTTAAAAGAAGAGTTTCATAACCTTGCCAACCAGATCTTTGATGAAAAGACAGCGCGCTTTAGCCATCAAAGTAAAGAAAAAATCCAACAATTGCTGCAACCTGTCCAAGGGGAGTTAAAAGGCTTTAGGGATAAGATGGAGGCAATCCATAGCGAAGAGCTGAAACAGCGGGCTTCTTTGAAAACTGAATTACTCCATCTACAAGCTAATAATCGAGTGATGACAGAGCAGGCTGAACGCTTAACTACTGCGCTACAGGGACAGAAAAAAGCACAAGGTAATTGGGGCGAATTGATGCTTGAAAATGTGCTCGATAGTGCTGGTTTAAGACCCGGTTATGACTATCAGCGAGAAGTTAATTTTAATACAGATGAAGGAAAGTTTCGCCCTGATGTGGTGGTTTATCTGCCGCAATCTCGACATTTAGTCATCGATGCGAAGACATCGTTAAACGCCTATACGCGTTATATTAATTCAACAACTGACAGTGAGGCCAATCAGGCTATCGTAGCGCATAGCGAAGCTATTACAGCGCGTATAAAAGAACTTGGAAGTAAATCCTATGAGCGCCTCCCTGGTCTCAATTCTCCGGAAGTGGTTATTATGTTTATTCCGATTGAATCGGCATTTGTTGAAGCGGTAAAGCATAAACCAACCCTTTATCAAGACGCGCTACAACATAATGTTTTGGTTGCGACGCCAACGACTTTATTGACGAGTCTCAATATCGTGAAGCAACTATGGCGTTTTGAAGATCAAAGTAAGCATACGAGAGAGCTGGCACTACGAGCAGAGAAGTTTTATAACAAGTTAAATAACTTCTTGCATAGTATGGAGAATGTGGGCAAGCAACTTGATAAAGCGAAAGAAAGCTATGAAAGGGCATTTTCCCAGTTGTATATGGGCAAAGGAAACTTAATCAAACAGGCCGCTGAGTTTAAAGAGCTTGGTGTTGCGGTAGTTAAAGAGCTGCCAGCAGATCTAGAGGAAAAAGCGAAACTGGAGCTCGAGCCTAAATCCCCTTCTCTCTCTTCTAAAAGCTCGTAATGATCTAATACCAATGAGTATAAACTCCAAAAAAAGGCCACATACTGGGCCTTTTGTTTTAATCGGACTAAGTTACGGGGCGCTGCACTTTGCGTAATCACTATGACGCGGTGAGCCTGAGTATAAGTGCATGTATAGCGTAAACTGATTTACATCACGCCAGATATTATTCGTCGCTGGTGGGCACAGAGATTGTTCTATGTAGCCTTTTAGCGCCTGCCCCGTTAATGCCAATTCTGAGGGAATGCGAATGAACACGTTTATATCGTCTTTACTTATTTTCATATGCGAAAATTGCCAACTGCCTACCATGTATTGCTTAGTAAAGTAGCGATTGAGGCGTTTTTCTGATTCTTCACTCAGCACTAAGTTAGCGGGAGTAGCTGTATCTTTCAAAAGTGCCCACGCACTCAGCAATGAAATTGTCATCGCGAGCAAAAAAGTCAAAATCACCATAGGCGACAGCTTGGTCTTTGGCTTACTCTGTTGTTGCTGCTGTTTAGCTCTAGACTCGACAATTTTCAGCCAGTCAGCATGTTTAAGCGTCCGTTGTGTCATCGTTTCTCTCCGTTTTCATATGCTGATATTTAAGCGTTGTAATATGGAGTAAAGATGGAGTGAATAAACATCAGACCAGTGCCAATTGAGGGTATAAGATAGATCGAAAAATTCTTTATTGTGGGTGAAAGAATAATTTTAAAATTCGCGTCTTTTCTTACGAGAGTTACTTAATTTTAGGTTGGTATCGAATAAGTAAGTGCCAACATTTTAATCGTAAATCGGATGGTATTCGTATTCAGTCTTGATTTACTCCACTATTGACTAAATTAAGTACTAGTCGGTCTTTCACTGACTCTGCGTTCAACATATTCACGGGACAAACTATGCAATTTATTAATAACAAGCTAGACAGCGCTGTTCGCAAGCCAATCTCGTTGGCTGTCGGTGCCGCGCTTCTTTCAACTATTTCAATTCACGCACAGGCAGAAAGTAATAACACTGAAGCTAAAGACAGTGTTGAAGTTATAGAGATCACAGGTACCAGAAGAAGTCTGCGCAGTGTGGCTGAAAGTACCGTTCCGGTCGATGTCATTTCGCTAGATGATATGCAAAGTACAGGTCAGCTGGAGCTAAGCCAGGTACTCACGACGCTGGTGCCAAGTTTTAACTTTCCTAATTCAACACTCGCGGATGGTACTGATCACGCACGTCCTGCTGTGCTTCGCGGGTTAGCACCAGACCATACTTTAGTACTTGTAAATGGTAAACGCCGCCACGCAGGTGCATTATTGAATTTAAATGGTACAGTTGGTCGTGGCTCAACAGCTGTGGATTTGAATACCATTCCTGCTGCCGCAATCAAACGTGTTGAGGTCTTACGTGATGGTGCTGCTGCACAGTACGGCTCAGATGCAATTGCGGGAGTGATTAACATCGTACTTAAAGATGCAGAAGAAGGCGGTAGTATAAGCGTTACCTATGGTGAACACGATACCCAGATGGCAGGTGTTCCTGACTTATTAGCCACCCGTACAGATGCTTCGGGCGATTTAGATTTTGTATTAGGTGATGACCGCAAACGCAATGACGGCGGCACCACAACCATTGGTGCTAATATTGGTTTTGCGCTAGGCAATGATGGCTTTATTAATCTTTCAGCCGAATATAGAGACAAAAAGCCAACGAATCGTTCGGGCTTTGATCCAAGAGAACAATATGCTCGTGACGACAACGGTCAATTGGACGCTCGAGAGTTTACTTTTGACCGCTACAATCATCGTTTTGGTAAAGCTGAAGTGGAAGACTTTGCGCTCTTTTTCAATGCTGGCTACAACTTAGATACTGATACAGAGCTTTATTCATTTGGTAGTTACTCAACACGAGAAGGTAACTCTGGTGGGTTTTATCGCCGTGCAAAAGACAGCCGTAATCTAACTGCGGTTTATCCAGACGGTTTCTTACCACAAATTGTCAGTGATGTTGATGATTACTCATTCGCTATTGGCGTAAAAGGAACTCGCGGTGATTGGGACTATGATATTAGCAGCAACTATGGCGTGAATGACTTTGGTTTGGGAGTTGTAAACAGCCTAAACACCTCAATGGGCGTAACCAGTCCAACTGAATTTAATAATGGCGCGTTGATTTATTCACAGTGGTTAGTGAATGCGGACGCGAAAACAGCATTGGATTTGGGTTTACCAGACGATGTTTTTTTCACCGTTGGTGCTGAATATCGCCGTGAAAATTACGAAATTGAAGTTGGTGACGAGGCGTCTTATCTAACGGTGCTTGATGCCGAAGGTAATCCTGTGGCCGCTGGTGGTGCGCAAGTACTGGCCGGGTTTTCACCGGCAAGTGCGGTAGATGAATCTCGCCACAATATCGCTTTATTTGCAGAGTTCGATACGTATCTAACACAAGACTGGAATATCGTCTTGGCTGGTCGTTTCGAGGATTATAGCGACTTTGGCAGCACCTTTACTAGCAAACTTGCATCGCGCTATGTGGTTTCAGACAACCTATCGTTACGTGGTGCGATAAGTACCGGTTTCAGAGCACCTTCATTAGCTCAAACATCATATAAATCAGTAGCAACCGTATTTGAAAATGGCGTACCGAGTGAAGTTGGACATTTTCCGGTTGATACGCCTGCTGCTAAAGCACTAGGTGCTCGCGAGCTAGAAGCTGAAGAGTCAGTGAATGCTACGGTGGGTTTTGTGTACACACTTGATGCGTTCTCATTCACGGTAGATGCGTATCGAATTGATATTGATGACCGCATTGTACTCTCTGAGAATCTAAATGGTCCTGAGGTTATTGATATTTTACGCCAAGCAGGCGAGCTTAACACACAAAGTGTCAGGTACTTCACAAATGCCATCGACTCTCGCACTCAAGGTGTTGATATCGTTGCGACGTACAGCTTTGACCTCTCTGACTTTGGTGATTTGAGATTAAGTGCTGCGGTCAATATTAACGATACCGAAGTAACGGATGTCAAAGCGAACCCAGCAGAGCTAGAAGCCTTAGGTGACAGCTATGAATATTTTGCTCGTCGTGAAATAGCTCGATTTGAAGATGGTACACCAAAAGATAAATGGAACTTAGCAGCAATTTGGCAGTTTGGTGATTGGCAAACAACCCTACGCGCAACACGTTATGGTGAAACAACTGATTCTTCAAGCTCGGTTACAGGTGATGAAGTATTAGATGCCAAATGGATTACAGATTTGGAAGTGGCCTATAATTTAGGTGACAACTGGAAATTCGCCGTCGGCGCGAACAACCTGTTTGACCAGTATCCTCAAGATACGGTGAGTAATATTGGTTTTACAACATTTAACCAAATCTTCCCTTACTCAGCGTTCTCGGCATACAACACTGATGGCCGTTTCGTATATGGCAATATTAGCTATCGCTTTTAAATATGATTTGAAGTAATCAATGGCCAAGCAAACGCTTGGCCTTTTTTTATTTATAATTGCTATCTACCGCATGGGGAAGGTTTATTTGGATACACAGACCACCGAACTTTCCTGACTTAAGCCTAATTGTTCCATTCATTGCCTCTACTATGCTTTTACAAATAGAAAGACCTAGCCCTGATCCCCCTGTTGCCCGGCTTCTTGAAGCTTCAACACGGTACAGGCGTTCAAATAATTTGTTTTGCTCGCGCTCCAGTACCCCAGGTGAGCTATCATCAACTTGTAAGAAGAATCCAAATTTATTAACCACAGCTTTAAAGCGCACTTTGCCAGGGACATCTGTATATAAACAGGCATTTTTTGCTAGGTTATCAATCACTCGGTCTAGCTTTGGCTTATCGATATGAATATCCATATCGTCAACGTGAATGTCAGCAATAAATTGCAACTTATTACTAGTTACTAACCTCTCAACATCATACACATAGCTTTGTATTACAGTTTTGGCATCGTAAAGCTGAGGGTGGATCACTAAAGCATTATGATCTGCTTGGGAAAGCTGGTAGACATTAGATATCAGGTCGTTAAGTTGATTTATCTTATTGTTTATTTTTGCATAAGCGATGGTGCTGTCATCTATCAGGTTATGCTCCATGGCTTCAATGTGAAGTTTTAGTACACTTAAAGGCGTACGAAGCTCATGAGAAATATCAGCCAGCATTTTGTCTTTTTGTGCAATGTTTGATTGATACATTTTGGCTTTCAAAGTTGCACTTCTATGTTTTGCTATAAAAAAGCCGATAAAGAAAGTCCCCATTAAAAAAACGGCGATAGCAGTGACTAACCACATTTGTGTAGAAAGCTTAGCATTTTTAAGGTTAATTTCTGTTATAGCCTGCTTGGCCTGAGCTTTTTCAAGTTCCTGAGATTGGATTAAGGCATCAATACTAGCTTTGTAAGTACTTACCTGTTTTTGTAAGTAGTCAGCATGGATGTTCGATTGCAGCTCTGCAGCTGAATACATAAATTGGTACGCATCCGCAAAGTTGCCGTCAAGTGCTAAGGCTTGTGCTTTTAAATGGTGATATTTTTCTTGCAGTACTTCAGTTGCTTCAATTTTTATTAATTTATCGAGTGTGGGCAGTAATGTTTTTGCTTCTTTCAGTTCAGCTCTTGCAAGTCTGACTTCAAGCTCTGTAAGAAAGGCATAAAATTGTTGTAACGTGGAACTCGTTTGTGTTGCATATTCAATCGCAGATAGTGCCTCTGTTAATGCACTGTCTAGCTCAGATTTAGTAATATAAATCAATGCCGCGGTTCGATGTGCGCGACTGAGCGACACCCGAGCATCTAATTGGCGTAAAAGTTCGATGGCCTCGTTAATTTGAAGTAGTGCCTCATCAGCTTTACTGTTTTTGAATTTTAATTCCCCTAACCGCAGTGCTGTACCAGCAACATTACGTAGCTCCTTGGATGCTTTATCTGCTATCAACGCTTGTTGAAAGAAATACTCTGCATTTTCCTTGTCCCCCAAACGCACAGAAATATCTCCAAGGTTGTAAAAATTGGCACCTTGCTTTTCATACTGGTCTGTTCCTTTAAGCAGTTCATATGCCTTTAGATGATACTGCATTGATTGTGCGAGCAGGTTCCTGTGATCAGCGACAACTCCTAAGTTATTATAGGTTTGTGCAATCAAGTTTGGCTTGTTCATTGACTGTGCTGAGTCTAATGCTTTTAAATAAAAGTCTTCAGCAAGTGCTAATTTGCTGATGCTGCGATAGTTGATGCCGATCTCTCGGTATAGCTCATATTTTCTTATCTCAGTTAGGAAGAATTGCTTTTCAATAAAGTTAAGCGTTGATATCGATTTTTCGTATAAATCTTGCTTTCTATATATCATCGCTTGAAGAAAAATAGCTTGGTAGCGTGTTTCATCATTTTCGGTATTACTCAGCTCTTTGATTTTTTCAAGCGCTTCGGTGTACTGACCGGCAATTTCTAGTGCTTGTACTTCTTTTATCGTTATATTTTCAGCATTACAACTCAGCGCAAAAAATATAAGCACTGCAAGCGTGAGATTCTTAAATAGAGTCATCTTTTAAGTTCATATCGTTTTTGTCTGTCATGCAGCATTACACAAAAAAGTGAGGTAAATATGGAAAGTGTAAAGGGGGTTTACAGTGACAATTGATGTTTATCAATCATGCGCTAATAATATGATGAACAAGACTTGGAATATTCTCAGAACAAAATTTTACTAAGTAAGTTAGTAAAAATGTGACCTGTCGTAGATTTAGTTAGTAAAATTTTGGTTTGTAAAAGTGGCTTAAGTCAAAAGTGAGTATTTTTGAGCTAGGATCTTTGATCTTCATAAAAAGATCGGGATCGTTTGTTGTTGGGTTAATAAAATCCTGATCCAAATTTGATTGTTGTTAGTAAAAACATGATCTGTCTAGCAAAGGTTAGTAAAGCGGTGATCTGAGACTGATAAGCTAGTAAAAACCTGATCTAATAATCTCAAGCTCTGAAAAGGGCCTTGCGGCCCTTACTGATTTTGGAACTAAATAAATCAAATGTTAGAACTGGTTCATGGTGTTGGCTTCACCGCCAGCTTTTAGTGCATTTTCGCCAGAGAAGTATTCTTTGTGGGTGTCACCTATATTAGAACCAGCTAAGTCTTGGTGTTTAACTGATGCTTGCTCGCGACGGATTTCTTGTCGTTGCACATCGCGTACATAGGCAAGCATACCCGCGTCACCAAAATAGCCTTCAGCCAGAATATCGGTGCTTAGCGCTGCTGTATGATAAGTTGGCAGTGTAATTAGATGGTGGAAAATCCCCGCTTCTCTTGCGGAATCCCGCTGGAAGTTTTGCACCAGTCGATCAGCTTCTGTAGCTAATTCGGTTGTGTCTAATTCTGGAGCCATCAATACCTTCGCATCTGTGCTTGGATCAGGGTATGTTGATAAGTCTTTACCTTGTTCTTGCCATTGCTGGTATACCTGCTCACGGAACTTCAATGTCCAGTTAAATGAAGGCGAGTTGTTGTACACAAGCTTTGCGTTAGGTACCTGTTCACGGACGCGGTTAACCAGCTCGGCAATTTGCTCGATATTTGGTTTTTCGGTTTCAATCCATAATAGATCTGCACCTGATTGCAAGCTAGTTACACAGTCTAGGACCACACGATCTTTTTCTGTACCTGCTTTGAATTGATATAGGCCGTTATCCAAGCGAACCGGTTTTTGTAATTCGCCACCCAGCTTAATTGCCATTTCACCTTCTTGTAAATCAGCGGCTGAGGTCACAGGCGTGGTGTCTAAGTAGCTGGTGTATTGACTCGCAAGGTCGCCAGCAGCTTTTGAGACTGGTACTTTTTGCGTCAAGCTTGCACCCAATGAGTCGGTACGGGCAACGATCACGCCATCTTCAACACCAAGCTCAAGGAATGCGTATCGAACAGCGTTAATCTTAGCTAAAAAGTCCTCATGGGGAACCGTTACTTTACCTGCTTGGTGGCCACACTGTTTTGCGTCCGATACTTGGTTTTCGATTTGAATAGCACAAGCACCTGCTTCAATCATTTGTTTAGCTAATAGGTAGGTTGCTTCTTCGTTACCAAAACCGGCATCAATATCTGCAATGATAGGCACTACATGGGTTTCGAAATTATCGATTTTGTTAAGGATCTCGGTTGTGTCTTGGCCTTTGGCTTTTGCTGCATCAAGCTCTTTGTAGAGATGGTCTAGCTCTCGCGCATCGGCTTGCTTGAGGAAGGTGTAGATCTCTTCAATCAAAGCTGGAACTGCTGTTTTTTCGTGCATACTTTGGTCTGGCAGTGGGCCAAACTCTGAGCGCAGCGCAGCAACCATCCAGCCACTTAAGTATACGTAAGAGCGTTTCGTGGTTTTGTTGTGACGCTTTACTGCCATCATCATTTGTTGCGCTGTAAAGCCGTGCCAGCAACCAAGGGATTGCGTATATTGGCTGCTATCAGCATCGTATGCTGCCATATCTTCACGCATCACCTTGGCTGTATATTTTGCGATGTCCAAACCGGTTTTGAAGCGGTTTTGTAGGTGCATACGGCTGGCATACTCAGGACTGATAGACTGCCAAGTTTTTCCTTGGCTTTGACATAGACTAGAGAAATGATCTAACTGAGTTTGATACTGAGACATAATTAGCTTCCTTCGAACGGGTACTATAAATCAAATTAAGTTCTGGTTGTTTGTTACACGAAGCCACCTGATGTGAGAGTGGTTGGCTGCGGGCTTAATTAAACACTAGGCCGATAAATTAGATTTTTTAAATTTATAGTTATTATTACGAGTATATTTTTTGTGAATGAGAAAAGGGGTTCGTTTTTCCAAAAATTGTTTTATGTTTGATCTATCCCGTTCAAAAAATGTTAATCAAGGACTCTCCATGAGCAAGTATGTCACTTATTCAGGCTTCCAAATTGCGACTCCTCTGGCGCAGTTTGTCGAGCAATCTTTACTTCCCGGCACCGGGATAGCGGTAAATCAATTTTGGCAAGGTGTTGCGGATATTTTTTCGGCACTTGGTAAGCAAAACCAAGCGTTACTAAACAAACGTGATACCCTGCAACAGCAAATTGACGATTACCACCTCTCTCACCCTGATTGGCAAGCTGCTGAATATCGGACATTTCTTGAATCAATTGGCTATTTGCAGCCAGAACCTGAAGATTTTGTCATTGAAACTAAACATGTAGAACCTGAAATTGCCAGTGCTGCAGGGCCGCAATTAGTGGTACCTGTGAGTAATGCTAGATTTGCGCTAAATGCAGCTAATGCCCGCTGGGGATCTTTGTATGATGCGCTCTATGGTACTGATGTTCTTAGCGAAGAGGATGGCGCTGAACGTACTCAAGACTATAATCCAACGCGTGGATTTAAAGTTATGGCTTATGCTAGGCAGTTTCTTGATAACGCGCTGCCGTTAGCAAAGGGCTCTCACATAGAAAGTACGAACTATGCAATTCTGGACGGAAACTTGGTGATCACGCTAAACGATAGCGCTCAAGTATCATTGCAGCAGCCTGAGCAGCTAGTGGGCTATCAGGGGGAAGCACAAAACCCAAGTGCAATATTGCTGCGTCATCATGATCTCCATATAGAGATCCAAATTGATCCACATCATCCGGTCGGGCAAGCTGACAAAGCAGGGATCAAAGATGTCGTTCTCGAATCTGCACTTACGACTATTATGGATTGTGAGGACTCTGTTGCGGCGGTGGATGCTAAAGACAAAGTCTTGGTATATCAAAATTGGTTAGGTCTGATGAAAGGGAGCTTGAGTGAGACCTTCGAAAAGTCAGAGAAATCATTGACCAGGACGCTAAATACCGACCGAAGTTACGTAGATACGCAAGGCCAGCGTATTACGCTAAAAGGTCGCGCTATGATGTTTGTGCGTAACGTTGGCCACCTAATGACAACACCAGCGGTGCTGGACGCAGAAGGAAATGAGCAGTTTGAAGGGATCTTAGATGCCATCATGACAAGCACCGCAGCACTGCATGATTTGCAGGGAAATAGCCCGTTTAAAAACTCGACGGCAGCAAGTATCAATATCGTGAAGCCAAAGATGCATGGTCCTGAAGAGGTTGCCTTCACTGATACCTTGTTTAGTCGAGTAGAAGCATTACTTTCACTGCCAAAAAATACCATCAAGATGGGCATTATGGACGAAGAGCGTCGCACTTCAGTGAATTTAAAAGCTTGTATTGCTGCTGCAAAACAGCGTGTTGTATTTATAAATACCGGCTTTTTGGATAGAACCGGTGATGAAATTCATACCTCAATGTTAGCAGGCCCAGTATTACCAAAAACATTGATTAAAGGCCAGTCCTGGATAGCTGCTTATGAAGATCAAAATGTGGATATTGGTCTTAAAACCGGTTTTAGGAAAAAGGCACAAATCGGCAAAGGCATGTGGCCAATGCCAGATAAAATGGCGCTGATGATGGAGCAAAAGCAAGGTCATCCTGAGTCTGGTGCTAATACTGCGTGGGTGCCCTCTCCTACCGCAGCAACGCTCCACGCGATGCACTATCACTATGTGGATGTGTTTGCACGCCAACTTGAGATAAAAACACGCCAGCAGGCGTCACTTGATAACTTACTTACGCCCCCGTTGATGTTAGAAAACGATTTGTCTGCTGAGGATATCCAAGCTGAATTAGACAATAACGCGCAGGGCATCTTGGGCTACGTGGTACGCTGGATAGACCAAGGCGTAGGGTGTTCAAAAGTGCCAGATATCAATCATGTTGGATTAATGGAAGATAGAGCAACACTTAGGATTTCAAGCCAGCATATTGCTAACTGGTTATATCATGGGATTTGTAGTGAAGAGCAGGTAGAAAAGACGTTTAAGCGAATGGCTGCAGTGGTTGATGGTCAAAACGAAAGTGACAGCCTCTACCAACCAATGCTCAATGAGCATCAGCCTCTGAGTGAAAACCTTGCATACAAAGCTGCATTATCTTTGGTATTTGAAGGCCGAGTACAACCCAATGGGTACACCGAGCCGCTGCTTCACACCTATCGGCAAGCTTATAAGCAGCAGGCGAATTAGTACCTTTTCATTTCGATGTCACTCAAATCAAGGATTGGTTAATCTGGCCTTTTTGGTTGTTATGCTTGTGTAGAGGTAAACCTCGATCTTCGTTTGGTTTGTAGGTCGTGATTTATCACTACGAGCTTCTGCTTATATTTAGTAGTGATAGACTACATTTGCGATACGGTGACAAAAGGTACTCGTGTTGAAACACCGCTGAGTGCAATTTTGTGGATCATTTCATCTGGGGCTGTGCAGCAATCACTGAGAATACAAACATTGTACTGCTCCGCCGATTTAGATAGCGCAGTATGTGTTACACAGTTTTGTGTCATCATGCCGCAGATATATAAAGTATCGATATCTTTAGATTGGAGCAAACCGTTTAATGAAGTTTGCTCAAAGCTATCAGCGTAGGACTTTACGATATGGTGGCCGTTTTCTTGTGCTTGGCGTAGGCAATTATGAAGTTCGACACCGCGAGTGCCGGGATTGAAAAATGGTGCTTTTTCTTGTTCTGGATTAGCGATATGCTGGACATAAATGATCTCCATGCTTTGCTCTGCTGCTTTTTTGATAGCGCTGTTGATGTTTGCTAGTGTATTTTCGGTGTTCCATAACGGGAAAAGCCCTCCAGGAAAGTAATCATTTTGAATGTCGATCACCAATAGTGCACATTTGTTCATTTCTTTTACCTCGTTAGTTAATTTACAGAGGTATTGTGCTGGAGTTGTAACTTTGACTGCAGTGTCTAAAATGACATTTTTGAGTTTAAATTCGACAATACAGATGAAACTAATCAAAGTGGCGATTTGTCACTACCCTCATGTGATGAAGTCGGCTGTGTATGGTCTAGAAGAGCTGTTTTTTCTAGCTGATAGAATTTGTATCGAAGAGTCGCTGAATACCCGATTTACAACACATGTTGCCACCTTCAGTAGCGCTGTAAAGGGGGATTACAATATTGTGTTATTACCGCCGAGTGTTAGTTCTGATTTTTATCTTACACCTGACCCTCAATTACTTGCTTGGTTAAATAAGCAACATCGACAAGGTGCTGTTATTGCTTCTGCTTGTGCGGGAGCATTTATACTCGCTGCCTCGGGGCTAAGTCATCAGCGTTTGCTTACTACGCATTGGGGGTTAACTGAGGAATTTAAACGGCACTTTCCTAACCAGCCTGTTGATACGCGTAAAATTTTAATAGATCACAATGATATTATGTCTGCTGGTGGCATGATGTCATGGCTTGATCTTGGATTAGAGCTAGTCAAAAAATACAGCGGTCACTTAGTTATGCGTAAGTTAGGCAAAACGCTAGTGGTAGATACTGCTCAGCGGGAGCAGAGCTACTATCATCAATTTCAACCGAATTTTCAACATGGTGATGATGCTGTGCAGCGAGCTCAGCAATACATTAATATCCATTATGGCCACAATATTTCAATTGCAGATCTGGCTGATATTGCCCTACTAACGCAAAGAACCCTACAGCGACGTTTTGCTAAGGTACTCGGACTCAATCCTAATCAATATTTGCAACGGTTTCGGGTGCAAAAAATGTGTGATTTATTAGAAAGCACGAGCAAACCATTTGATTGGATTGCGCACCAGGTAGGATACGAAGATACGACGGCCTGCCGTAAGGTGTTTAATAAGTATATGGGCTTAACGCCAAGCGAGTTTCGAAAACGTTTCTAGTTATTTGAACTTTACCTGAAGCAAAAATACTTAGCCCTGAGTAAATTGAAGATAATATGGAAAGCAGCAACAAGATTAAAGCGTTTTTAGACTTGCAGAGTTTCCGTGATTTAACGATTACTATATCTTGTATTTATCTAGGCGAAATAACTGCGGCTACGGAGCCGTTAAGTCGAGCTCCGAGTTGGGTGTCAGGATTATTACTCAAGGTGATTGTTATTGCTATGGTGACATCTATTGTAGATCTGCTACTACTGCCCCCTGTTAGCGATAGAGATATGGATAAGCCGTTAGGTGAGCGGGAAAGTTGATTGCATTACCAGGGGGAAAATTTGCCTATTGGGTACTTTAGGTTGATGTGTGTATCTCGATTTTCCAGTATTCTGTTGAAGCGCAAAATTGGCCGCAAGCACTTCCATTTGAACTACTATTTGCACCACTTCATATTTTAGTGATTGCATTTCTGCTCGCTGAATTGGTCAGTTAAGGAAGGCTGCTCGTCAAAGATTGTTTGGGAGCTGTCTATGGCTGATTTACCAATAAAAAACAAAAGCAAAATGCTACGTTTTATGAGCGGAAGATGACACAAAAAGAACTTGCTAAGCGAATTGGGCGTTACGAAGCGAGCGGTTATGATCATTGAAGCTGTCAAGTATTCCCCTTCGTTTGAGGTCGCCTTTAGAATCGATCATCTATTTAATATCTATATTGCAGAGGTATGCGAATACCTGCCATGAGTTGCTAAAACATGCGCGATGTAACGGGGAGGTTACGTCACACTCTTTTGCTCCAGTGAGCATCGTTGTGTTTTTTGATTTAAATAGTTTAATAATCAGGCATTGTAATCTAGGCTTTAGGTAAATATATCGTTACTAACATCGATTGTGCCTATGTAATGAACGGAGTGTCATGCTATAAGGCCGATTGTCATAGACTTGCTCACGAGGTGCCATGGTTAAGCATTACATATCAGTGAATAACTTGATTGGCATGGCTACCTTGGTGTGGGGAGTGGTATTTACCCCTGCATATGCCAGTGAATGCAGCAAAACAGTTAATATCGGTGTTGTTGCAGATTGGCCACCGTTAACGGCTTTTGATCAGTTAGGGCCTTGGGGTCTGGATGTTGATATTGCTGAAATGGTGTTTCAACATGTCTCGATATGTACTAATTATATACGCTTGCCTTCAAGCGCTCGGACGTTTGAAGAAATGACAAAAGGGGTCATTGATGTTGCTGTGATGGTCAGCTATACCAAAGATAGGGAGCGCTACGGTGATTTTACCCTTCCCTACCGTTTTGAGCGAATGCGCTTATTCTCGTTGTCTCCTGCGATGGAAATTCCCAGTTTAGAGTCACTTGTCAAACAGACAAAAACGATTGGGTTAAGCATTGGCTCTTTCTATGGTCAAGAGCTTGCTACGTTAAAAAATGATACGCGCTACAAAGAACAGTTTGTTGGTATTGCTAGCGCGAAGCGCAGGATAGAAATGCTGATGAAGCGCCGAGTCGACTTTGTGGTTGATGATGTGATAACTGGTAGTTATTTTATTAATGAGCAGGGGTTAGACTCTGCAAAAGCTTGGCCGTACGTGGTACACGATAATCAAGTACATTTTTTGCTCAGAAATGGCGTTTTTAGCCCAAGATTAATCAGTAAAATTAACGATGCGATAGTGCAGTTAAAACCCAAAATAGAGCTATTAGTTAGTACCTACCAATCTAGTCTCATCCTTGATACAACGACAGAACCCAACCAATTTACTCATCTGTTGCCAGTGCAGTCGCATTAACACCATTAATACTTGTTCAATTTGAAGGGGCAACTCTGACGCTAACTGCGTTAAAAGTTTCTTATTCAAACCTCAGCTTAACTAACTTCTTATCCTGAGTTTGGGCTACGTACTCTTCAATACTTTGGTGAATAACGTATATGGACGGTGCTTATCCATATACGTTAAAAGGTTATATGACTTTTACTTTGCGGATCCTCACAATAGCTATCATTAACATCAGCGCTACCACTGCGGTGCTTAAAGGCAACTTCCATGAACCACCTTGCGCTACCATGGTCTGTGGTTCAAATTTTGGAAAGTCAGCGATATCTTGGCGACTTACCTGTTTATCAAAAAACAAAAAGTCGTAAAAATAATGGCGAATTGTTTGGTGATAATCAGCTATTTGTTGTTGGTATTTGATTTGAAAGTTGCCACTGGTTTTGGCCAGTTCATTCAACGAAAGCTGAAAAAACAGTGCAGGAGATAGCACACTGAGCTTTTGTAACTGATTTTGACGAGCTGCATTACTGCGCCTATATGCTTCCACTTGATCTTGAACGGCAATGTCACTCATGTGTTGCTGGGCATAGTACCACTTCCAATCAAATGCTTCCCCCAGTGGTGCTGTATTACTCCATTTGCTCTCTTTAGCCACAAAAGCATCTAACGTTGCTTGCTTGTCTTGATCCCAGCCATCATTGAGTGTCATACGCTGCTGTAGCGTGATTTCAAGAGGCGCATCACTGTGGTACTGATTTGACAAATATAAGTGCACAGCCCCTGGTAACAATAGCGCTAATACCACCCAACTGCTGAGGTAAGTTAGGCTATTGAACACACTATTTTTACCGAAGCTCATGATAATGGCTGCCAGTGCAAACCAAAACACCATATACAGACTAGTTGCACCAAGTACTGTCCAGAAGAAAATATCGAAAGGTAAAGACAATAATAGTGCTGCACTGATCAGTAACAGGGCAACCATGAACCAGATCACAACAAATCGTAATGCAATTTGTTTTCCCACTAATGAAAATACACTACGAGGCATGGCATTGAGTAAGCGCCAGCGCCCAGCATGTTGCTCATCAGAAATGAGTGTGACAGTGAGTATCCCTATCACCAAAGGTAAAAAGTAAACCAATACAAACCCCAAATCTAAGCCACCAGCGCGCTGTTGGCTTGGATTGACGATTTCACGGTTATATATTTGACTCTGTAATGCGGTGGCGCGGATCTTCGCTGCGACCATTGAAGAGGAAGTTTCCCCCACAAATAATGCAGCCCATGGACTTAGCTGCCATTGTGTTGGTGCGCTGGCGTAATAAGCCAAAGAGCCAGGCTCAGGCAAAGCTTCACGGCTACTGACATGCTCGCGCTCTTTTTGAAATACCACTGTCGATTTATATTGGTCAATACGTATAGACTTGTATCCCAATGCACCTTGGTAGATAGCAAAAATACCAGATAGGAGAAACAGTACGAGTACTAGTTTATTAACCGTACCTGCAAACAAGCGCTTACATTCGAGTTTAAACAGCAGCATAAATTCTCCTTTGCATCTTGTTGGAATTTAAGAAAGTAAATAGCAGCACAACAACAATGAGTGGCAAAAACCAAGATAAGGAAAATACCTTGAGAGACCAACTTAAGCGTGGTGTGGCATAGGTAAATGCTTCAAATGTTTGCCAGTAGGATTTATCAACCCGTTGTGCCCTGTCGTTGTGGTGGTGGATTTCATGAGTGTGCAACTGATTGAGCTTTTGAATACGGGCATATCTGTGGGCTTCAGCTTGTTGCTCAAAGTCCAGAAAATGACGTGTATCGGTACGTGTTAATGCCATCGAAAAGTCTCGAACAAACAGGTATGGATTTAACCAGTAGAATTGACTGACAAATTGTTGCTGTGACTCAAACTTTTCTATTTGTTGCTGATAATGCTTTTTGTAGATCTCAGCATTGAGCCTTTCTCCCTCTTGCATTACTAGCCCTTTGTAATTAATTGGCAGTTCTTCTACGGTTGATACGCCATATTTTTCCAGTGTATCTGCACGAAACTTACTAAAATAGGGATCATCTGGGTTATGACTGTTTCCGACTTTCCGGTTATCTAGTTTTACAGCAAGCTCGAAATCATTGCGCTTTTGATGTGGATATTGGTGATGTGCAAACTCAGCAAGCATTCTTGGCATAAGTATTGTGAGGATAAACCATATTGACGTAAGTAATACCAATGCTTGTTTTGGTGCCTTTACCGTACTTGAAACAAGCAAGGTAATAGCTATCCAGAACAGGCAGTATACAAGGTAAAGCGCAAAGAGTAGTAGCAGTCTAATTGGGGCTTCCGATGAAAACTGAGCGCCCGTACTGGCAGCAAGACCGAGTGCGAGCACAAACACTGGCAAGATAAAAATAACAGACAAGCATAAATAACTCAGGCTTTTGCCTGCGATCAGTGCCCGAAATGGCACACCCATTGACATTAATTGCCGAAGAGTACCGCTTTTTTTCTCTCCACTAACACTTGCAAAGCCCAGTGCAATAATCAGCAACGGCCAGATCAGCAATAAAATATTGGCACTACTTAGCTCAGAAAAACGCAGTAATGTTCCTCCGTCCTGATCGGTGGCAAAATTGGCACTGTTTTGTTTATGTGCTTCTAAGAAGATACTGTCGCCTACCCAGGCATTAACACCTAGATCAAAGAAGCTAAGAGCGCTAGGTGGTCGAAATGCAAAGTGACCAAAATGCGCGACGCGATGTGGGTGCCGATCAGGTTGTGCATTCCATTGTTGCTCGACCAGCTGCTGCGCTTTGGTTTGCATATTCATGCTTTGTTGGTACTGCTGCCAACCAGTAAAAAGTGCAACAACCAGCAATAATTGGATCATCACAAATAATAACCATAAGACCGGACTTTTCCGCTTACTAGCCAACTCGTGACGACAAATTTGTATTATTTTATTATTCATAGACGGGACAATTCCTATTTAAAGACTAACTAGCTGCACGGATCGTCGCGGTTCCAGAGATAAGTTCGTGGTAAGTGGTTTCTAAACTACTTAGCGGTAGCTTTTTATTATCAAGTAGGGTCAGCAATTTTCCTTTATCCATAATGCCGATTTTATCTGCAAGCGTGTGTGCGCAATAAAAGTCATGAGTCACCATTAAAATAGCAGCTCCCTTATTTGCAAGCCTCTCGATGATGCGAATAAATTCAAGGGTTGCACTTGGATCTAGTCCTGAAGTAGGTTCATCTAATAACAGCACTTTTGCTTGGCGCATAATCGCAAACGCTATCCCTACTTTTTGTCTCATTCCTTTAGAATAGTTTTTTAAAGACTGTTTTCTTGCCTGTTGTTCAAGCCCTGTTTCATCTAACGCGGCATGAATTTGGGTTTCACTGACAGTTAGCCCAGCAAGGCTTGCCAAGTATTTGAGATTATCAATGGCATTAAACTCTTGATATAGGTTTACCTGCTCTGGTAGATACACCAACTTATCTTTGCTATTGGTATGCTGATTTACCTCCACACCATCAATCAGAGCCTGTCCACTATCGGGCTGTAAAAAGTTAAGAAAAATATTTAATGTTGTGCTTTTTCCCGCGCCGTTTGCACCCAACAAACACATGATCTCACCTTGCTCAACTTTAAAGCTCAGATCCGTGATCACCCGTTTTCCCGTAAAAGATTTTGTTAATTGTTTGGCTTCTAACACAAAAAACTCCCTGATGTGATTAAAACCACATGTGCAAAGTGATGCCTTGGGGGTAGGAATACAGAGCGCATGTGGTCAAATTGTAGAATGATATGTTTGGTTATAACATATCATCTTTTATCTAAATAGGAACAGTTTTTATTTGCTGCGTTAGCATATTGGTACCAGAAAGCTAGCCGTGCCCGCAAAAGCACCACCCTCTACACGGATCTGTGCATTTTTATAGTAAACAAGGTCGCTTGATAATTGTTTTTTGCAGTGTTTAGGAAAAAAACCCTCAAATTTGACGGCTTCAGTGGTATTGATGGTGCGTTTGAACTTAATGTCTAGATCTCTTAGGTAGACCTCTCCTACTTTTTCGGTTAGTTGGTTATCCCAACATCCATAAATAATACCGAGCTGAGAGATCCAAATCATGGCACTTTGTGCGCTGAAATGAAAACGACCATCTCCTGGCATTTGAAAGTGCTCAACATTAACGCGTCCCTCAATATATCCAGGTTCCAACGACACGGAACTGAAAGACATGCGCTCTTCACGCCAGCCATTTTCAAGATAGTCTGACATATAGGCTCGTTGCTGCGCTTGAGTAAGTTGAATCATGGTTAACCCTTACTTTGATGTAGATGGATTGGTTGTTTGAATGTGGTTGTTAACTTGGTGTGCAGACATAAACATAGTGTTAAGTAAAGCCGTGCCGACACCGATTATGATCAGGCTATACCAAGCGAGATAGTCGTGATGAGCCGTGTAATCAAAGGCTGCCCCTACTACACTGCTACCAATGATTAACCCTGCACCTGCAAATAAATAGAAAAATCCGTAATGTGTTGCGACCGACTTATCTTGTGCAAGTAAAGATATTTGACTCATGATAAATGGGAAACTCACCATAGTGCCGAGTGTAAATACAGTCGCTAATAGACTAAGTGGTAAGTAATACAATATGCCCGATTGATAAGGCCAATCTACAAGCAAGGTGGCAAATGATAATCCCATTAGTGCAATACCTATACTGATCCATTGACTCGGCGACAACCAGCGTTCACATAAACGGGTGACCGGGAACTGAAAGCAGATTGAGATCAGCGCGCATAATGTTAATACCCAAGCGACTTCTTTTGTTGTACCTGACTGACTTACAATGTGAAGCGGGATCGCAAACGAAATCTGATTTATTAACATAAAATAGCCAGACATGATCAGTGAGAACAGAATAAATGGGCGATTACTCAACACACCTTGGATCATTGCCCGTACACCCGTGCTATCTGCGTTAGGTTGTGCGGTTTCTTGGTGTTTGGTTGTGGATTTATCGTTTAGTAATACAGTAAAAATGAGCGCAAAGAGTGCAAAAGGCAGTGCTGACACTATACACAAGGTATCAAAGCTAACACTTATCAACATCAGACCACAGACTGGGCCGAGTAATTCTCCCCCATTTCTGGCAACACCAACCAGCGCAAACATTTGCGCGCGACTCAGCTCGGTTTGCTTTGAAAAGTAAGACTGTGCAGCAGGAGTGAATAACGCCCCTGCAAACCCGGTTAAAAAGGCAGCTAAGAAAAGCAGTTCAACAATATGAGAAAACAAAAACAGACAAAAACCGAGTGCTCGTAGGAGACACCCGACGACAATAAGCTTTTTCACTCCAAATAAATCAGCCAATAATCCGCCAACTAAAAATAGCCCTTGTTGGCAAAACGAGCGTACACCTAAGACCAAGCCAACCAGTGTCGCGCTTAGTAATAGATCTTGTTTTAGGTAGCCTGCTAAAAATGGAATTAGCATGTAAAAGCCAAGGTTGAATATAAAGGCTGCAAACAGCATCCAGCGGTATTCACTGCTAAGTTTGAGGTAGGTGTTAAACATAGAGATCATAGCTAAATCGGTTTTTGTGCAATCAAAATAGAATGGAAATTGTCAGCATAGGTTTGAATTTTTAGTTTCAGTTGAAACGGTGCTAACCCTGATTCATCAACACTTGGATATAACAATGTCCGTAAATTGAATGCTGTTCTTACCACGAGTTGTGCGCCGGGGCGCATTTGCTCAAATAAATGAGTGATGATGCTGTTTTTAATTTGCTCATCACCGACCAAAGCGGCGAGCCAGATCACATCGTATTTCGCCAAATTCTGTTGTTGACAAATATCATTGTGAATGAAATTCATTTCGTTGCCACTGGCAAGAGCATCACAAACCTGTTTGCCTAACAATAAGTCATCTTGTTGAATATCTAGGTTATCAACCTGTAAGCCCGCCTGATGTAGTGCCAGCGAAGTAAGTGGCAACGCGCCTGAGCCCACCATTAGTACATGCTCTATGGGCTGCTCTGCTAAAGATTTGACGGCGTTTATCTCAAGCCCTGTCGCACGCTGATAGTGATTAAAATAAGGATACTCTTCAATCAGGAGTTGTTGAGCTGCGGTACTAGCCACAAGGCGTTGTGCCCAGTGCTGTTCATATAAACTGGATGCCATACTAAACAGATGTTGGATTTGGGGCTTCACTGCTTCTATTTTGGCTTGTGCTAACACTTGTGTGGCAAATTCACTGCCATGTTCGTTCGATAACAACCCCAAAAATTGGTCAAACGTAGCCATTGTTTGCGCATTTATCGTCAACGATTCCATACTGTGAATATGCTCATACATTGCCACAATTTGTGAAGCATGGTCTTCAACGTGATTCATTAAAGTCATAAGTAAGTCACTACTATACTGTTCCTATTTTATGTTATAACATAACTCACTGGTTATTTATGTGTAAACAAAATTATTTAAAAATTTTTAGCTAAGTGAGAGGCTTAGTTAATTTAAAAACAAATAATTTACTATTTTCACAAGGCATCATGTTGAGAATTTTTGATGAAAGAAAATAAAAATAAGTCTCTTTATCATCAGTTTAGGGGGAGAGTATCTGCCCTAATACTCGTATTGTTGGTGGGGGTCACAGCTTGCTTTGCATTGTTTGGGGTGACAAAAGTACCTGCCAATACACACACATCGCAAGCGGTTTTTCCTTTGGTATCAAGTGTACCCATAGCTGTTACTGATCACCAAGTAAGCTTGTCACTATCGGGAATATTAAAGCCCGCAGAGCAAACAGATGTTGCATTTGAAGTTTCAGGAAAGGTTGTATGGCTGCATGAGGCGTTTGTTGTTGGGGGAATAGTTAAAAAAGGGGAGGTGCTGGCGCGACTAGACCCGTTTGATTATCAGACCCAACTTTTAAACAAGCAGGCTGAATTGGCATTGGCACAATCACACTTATCTGAACAGTTAGCACTGGCAAAGGTTGCAAAAAAAGAGTGGGAAAATAACCCTCATGTTACCGAGCTTGCGCTGAGAGAGCCTCAAGTATCCAGTGCTAGAGCACATCTTAAAGCGGCTGAAGCTGGACTTGCTCAGGCACAAAAGAATCTAGCTAGAACAAAGTATTACGCACCCTATGATGCGTTAATCACACGTCGTGATACTGGACTTGGGCAGGTGATTAACATCGGTCAGCAGCTCGGTATTGTGGTTAATCTGAGCTATGGAGAGCTGCACGTACCTATCGCTCAATTTGATTTGCCATTTTTGCCACCTTTGCCTGTATCTGAAGTGACAATTACAGCTGATGATATACAGCGTGTAGGCACACTAACACGCCATACAGGGCTATTAAGTGAGCGCACGAGAATGGCTTACTTTGTAATAAAAGTAGAAGATCCTTATGCCTTACACAGCACGTTACCCGCGATACACTTTGGTCAGTTCTTACAGGCACAAGTGCCTGGTAATATACTGAAAAATGTATTGAAAATTCCGCAGGAGTGGATAAAAAACGAAATGCTCTGGTTAGTGAGTCCAACGCAACAGCTAGTACAGTTTCCTGTTAATGTGCTACGCAGGGAGCACAATAGTGTATTGATAAGCGCACCATCGTATACCGACCACCAGCTGGTTACTCACTTACCTGACTATCCTCAAGCCGGCATGCAAGTTCGCACTAATTCGGCGCATACGCAATTGGCTGTTAAAGGAGATGAATAATGGGTTCGCAAGGTAAACTCATTAGCTATTTTGTACACCACCCTGTCGCGGCTAATTTGTTAATGCTGTTTATTGTTTGTATGGGGCTATTGAGCTATCAAGGGATCCAACGACAAACCTTTCCGGTATCTGAAAATAATAAAATCGTCGTTACAGCCACGTTATTGGGTGCACCTGCTAACGAAATTGAAGAAAACATACTGGTCAAAATAGAGCAAGCACTACAGTCACAGGTTGGTATTAAGCGTCTCACTAGTTTTGCTTCAGCTTCCAGAGCAAAGATAGAAATTGAATTAGAAAATGACCAAGATTTGGCGTATCGCCTAGACGAAATCAAGATGAAATTAGATGCTATCGCGACATTTCCTACCGCTATGGAACCGTTGCAGATTGTTGAAAGTGCTCAGCGTCAACGGGCATTAAGTGTTGTGTTATCTGGAGCTGATGACCCACTTGAGCTGAAAAAGCTTGGAAACGAGTTTAAACAGGAGCTGCTGCAACTAGAGGGAATATCACATGTAGAGGTATCAGCACTCCCTGATTATGAGGTAGCCATTGAGCTGACTCCACTCAAACTACAAAAATACGCGCTGAGCCTATCTGAGGTCGTACAGGCAATTCAAATGAATGCAGATAACTTATCAGCGGGTCAAATAAAAACGGCTAGAGGTAATATTTACCTGCGACTAGCACAGCGTGGTTATCAGGGTAATGATCTGAAAAACATACCCATTATTACAGGACCGTTGGGGGAAATTGTTCGACTTGGCGATATTGCAATTATCAAAGATGGTTTTCAAGAAACGTTAGATGCGGGGCGTTTTAATGGCCAACAAGCAGTTTACATCATGGTGCTTGGCGAAAAGGCGCAATCGCTCACCGATGTTGTTGCGCAAGTAAAAGCTTACATTGACTTCAAACGAAAAGCTTTGCCTGAACATCTTCAAGTGTACGAGTTTGTTGATGTCACAGTGTACCTTGATGGTCGACTATCCATGATGCTGAATAATCTTGCGCAAGGTGCCCTTTTGGTATTTATTGTTTTGGCCGTGTTTTTACGCACCAAACTGGCTGTGTGGGTGATGTTAGGTCTACCTGTTGCGATGCTTGGCGCATTTTGGTTAATGCCGATATTTGGTATCACTATGAATTTAGTTTCATTATTTGCGTTTATCATGGTGCTGGGCATAGTGGTGGATGATGCTATTGTGATTGGAGAGAGTATCTGTGAGCAGACTGAATTAAACGGCCATTCTCCAGCACAAGTGGTACAAGGTGCAAAAAAAGTGGCAATGCCAGCTACTTTCGGCGTGCTCACGACAGTCGCTATTTTTATGCCGTTTATGTTCAGTAGTGGGCCGAACTCCGGACAGTTTATTGCTATCGCAGGGGTTTGTATTTTGTGCTTATTATTTAGCTTGATCGAATCTAAGCTGATCTTGCCCGCTCATCTAGCCTCAGTTCAACTCGCGCCAAAACCAAAGACGCATTGGCGTCAACGCTTTAATGACCGTTTTTATTCCCTATTGCACCACTATTATGCGCCCCTTCTGAGACGCTGTATTCACTATCGTTATGCTGTGATAGTAGGTTTTGTTTGCCTGTTAGTATTTTCTATTTGCTTATTAGCCAGTGGTTTACTGCGCTTTACTGCGGTACCAAAAGTACCACACGATTACCCTTCAATTAATATTCAGATGGATCACGCTGTATCTGAGGCGCAAACGCTTGCTGCGGTTGAACAAATTGAAGCTCTCATCGTGCAAGTTGAGCAGGATATTCAAGCCGAGACGGGCAAACCTATGATGGACGCAATGTATACCCGTATTGACCACCTAAAAGAGGCTGAGGTAGTAGTACCTCTAGTAGCCGAAGCGTTACGTCCCTTTGATACGTTTGAGCTGGCAAAGCGCTGGCGAGCGCAATTACCAGATATACCAGGGGTGAAAAAGCTGACAATAGAGTCTGACGTAATAGATATTGCTGAGAAAAGTGATATTGAATACCGTTTATATGCCCCTGACGCAAACACATTGTATGCTGCCAGTCGTGATTTTGTTGATAGGCTTAATCGGACTGCCGGTGTTTATGGGGTTTACTCATCATTAGATAGTGCGCAGCTTGAATATCAAATCCAGCTAAAGCCACTCGCATATCAGTTACAGCTCAGTGCAAAAGAGGTGACACGACAAGTTGCTGCTCATTTTTATGGTATTGAGGTGCAGCGAGTAATGCGTGAAGGCCAAGAAGTTGTATTTAAAGTACGCGGAACAAAAGCCCAGCGTCATCAATTGAGCGCCCTTGCCTATACACTGATTACTTTAGATAACGGCGAACAGGTCTTTTTTGGCGATATTGCCAAAACAGTAGCGGTGCCTGGCTTATCAGACATCACTCGGGAGCAAGGTTATCAAGTCGCCACAATCAGCGCAGACGTTGATGAGCAGCATAATACAATTGGTAAGGTGGTCGAACAGATTGAATCACAACTTTTACCAGCACTCAGTCAAGCACACAGTGGGCTTACCACTCAGCCTGGAATAGCACTTGAAGATCAGCGCCAAGAGCAAAGTGAGGTACTGACGTTTGGGCTGATTGGATTGTTGGTGGTTTACTGTTTATTGGCACTTCCTCTTAAAAGTTACCTTCAGCCAATAATCGTGATGTCTGTGATCCCCTTTGCTGCTGTGGGCGCATTGTGGGGGCATTACTTCCTTGGCTATAGCTTGAGTATGATGTCAGTCTTTGGCATCGTTGCTGCAGCTGGGGTGGTGATCAATGACTCTTTAGTCATGACCGATGTTGTGAACACGCAGAGATCCGTAGGTCAAAGTACTAAATCAGCGGTGCTCCAGGCTGGGATTGGTCGCTTTCGTGCCATTTTACTTACTTCATTGACAACCTTTCTGGGACTCGTCCCCATTATGTTTGAATCAAGCTTACAAGCTCAATTTGTGATCCCAACAGCGATTTCTTTGAGCTTTTCAGTATTATTTGCGACGGTTGTTACTTTAATAATGGTGCCGTGCCTGTACATGATGTTAGAAGATATTAAGCAGGTATTTCTCTATGGGTTTAAAAAGTCTGTCAATAGCGTAGCTTAAGGACTCCAAGCTCTGCTTTTAGCTCATAAAAAAAGCCCAAAATGTATTTGGGCTTGAGACTTAAAGGTCAGGCATGTGCCTTGTTGAAGTAAAAAGAGCGTGTCCAGTCAAAGGAGAGCGTGGACACACAAAATGACGCTGATTAGAACTGATAAGACGTCGATAGCAGCACCTTACGAGGCTCACCAGGCTGTACCCACATCTGTGAATATGAATTGGTAAAATGCTCGCGGTCAAAGGCGTTATGTACCTGCGCTTTCACAGACCATCTGTCACTGATTGCATACTCTGCAAATAAATTGACTGTAACATAAGAAGGAAGGTAAAAATCGCTACCACGTTGGCCTAATCGCTCATCGACATATTGCGCACCAATACCTGCGGACAAAGTATTACCATATACGGTGTATTGCTGTCGTAATTGTATGCTCGCCGCATTTTCTGGAATATTAAGTAGATCATCACCCTTTCTGATGGCTACACCTAATCCTGTATCTATAGAATCTTTACTGACCTGCGCATCTAGATAGGTATACGAAAATTGAATTTGGGCATCAGCAGGCAATTGACCGATGATATCCAACTCAACCCCCTCACTTGTGGCTTCACCAATCGCCGCGCTATATCCAGGGTTTTGTACGTCCGCCACAATGATGTTGCTTTGTTCACTATCAAAATATGTCAGTGTAATGTCGACATTGTTGTCTAATAATGACCACTTACTACCAACCTCTATTGATTCGCTTTGGTTTGGATCAAAGCCGTTTCCTTGATGATCAGTGCCAAAATTTAAGCGGTATCCTTCACCGTATGTTGAGTAGAGCGACCAGTTATCATTGAGCTGATATACCACACCCATTTGTGGGCTAAAGTGCTGTTCAGATTGATCTGCACTTTTCATGCTTATCTTGTCATCGGTGGTCTGTTTTAGCCAGTCGAAGCGACCACCAATGCGAATTTGCAGTGCCTCAGTCAGAGCGATTTGATCTTGAATATAGATACCTGTCGCCCATTGATTTTGCTGGCGAATAATGACTGGGCTTGGGGTTGGTGAAGGATATTGACCATACACTGGTTGATGGATGTTAATCGCATACAACTGTGCATCGGTTGGGTTAGTACTTAAAGCGGGAGCTCGAGCAACGCGATAATCACGGTCGAATTCAAAACGGTCATAATCTACACCAACAATGATATGATGCTTAATTGACCCTGTCACTAAATCTCCAGCGAGTTCGAAGCGTGCAACATATTGATCGGTATCGTAAGCACGTTGGCGATGTTGGCGTGTCAGCGTTTGAAAATCACGATACAGTTTTTGTCTTGACGGTGAAATATCGGCATCGCTCGATAGACTATCTAATTCTGTTTGTCTAAAAGCCAGTGCAGAGCTCAGTTGCCAGTCATTATTTAAATCATATAGCCATTGCAGTTGATGACCGTGCACCATTGTTGTGGTGGGGCCATCTCCTGGCTCACCAAGAAAGCGCTCGATTGGCATAAAATCAAAGTTGCCATTGGGTGCTATGATCCCGCGGTCAAACGGGATCTCTTGCTCTGCATACTCAAAATCGTACTGCCAGCTTGAGTCTGAGCTTTGATCAAACACAAACGATGCCATCATCCCGTGTTTTTGGGTTTCGATGGTATCACGAAAGCTGTCCTCTTCTTCGTAGAAACCAATGAAGCGACCTGCGACTGAATCAGAAAATACAGTATTTATGTCACCTTCTATTCTACGGTGAGCCCTGCTGCCTGCGGTGAGCTCTATTTCACTAGATGATTGGAAAGTTGGCTTTTTGGTAACAAGGTTAATTGAACCTCCTGGCTCACCACGACCAAATAAAGCCGCTTTTGGTCCTTTTAATACCTCAACTCGCTCGATACCAGAAACATCTCTTGGCCCTGAGAATCCTCGTCCAGCATTAAAGCCATTGACTAAATAACCACTTGGGACGTTTTCATCACCAAAAAAGCCTCGGATAGCAAAGCTGTCCCAAAGGCCACCAAGGCTATTTTGGCGACTTACAGAGGCTGACATGTCCAGTACCTGTGTTAAATCTGTGATACCCGTTTGTGCCATCAACTCAGCGTCAAACTCGAATATAGCCTCGGGAGACATTAGATGGGTAAAATCACCACGATAGGCTTGGCGTTCACCTGTAACTTCAATGGTTTCGATGCCATTATCGGCAGATACTGAGAATGCTGCCAGTAAAGACACGGCAATCACACTTAAACGGCAGGTAGAGTGAAAGGGAGTCATTATCAATCCTTCATTATGATATAATATAACGTTTGCTTGTGGTGACTGTACCATGAATGAGGTCAAGTGTTAAGCAGTAATCAATGTCGCGTATTCGTGATATAAGTATTGTGTCATTGTTGCTAAAAATAGTAATAAATGTGGGAGTTTTATACAGTAAAGCGCATCGCTCTTCACGAAGAGAATTAGTTGTTAAAGCGATAAGTTATCGCAAATACCTGCAAAATATCAGATTTTTAAATTTTTTTTGAGATTTTTTGTAATCCTTCAAAACCCCTTAGCTATCATGGGATTAACCTAGGTACAAACGTCAAAAAATTGGCTTTTTACAAAAAGTCAACCTTGAAGTCTCATCTTGATCACCCTAAGCTTTATTTTAATTGAACGGTCAATTAATAAAAGCTATGCCAAAAGTCGGAATGGAACCTGTTCGTCGTCAGCAGCTAATTGACGCCACGCTAGAGTCAGTTGCCGAGTTAGGATTACAAGCAACCACAATTAATAGTATCAGCAAAAGAGCGGGGCTCTCTTCGGGGATAATCAGCCACTATTTTGGTGGTAAACAAGGCTTAATTGAAGCAACCGTACGCTACTTATTAAACAGTCTAAAATATAGTTTGTTAGATAAAACCTATGGCGGTTGTAGTGCTGAACAGCGATTGATGTACATCGTGGAAGCTAACTTTGCCATGGTGCAGCAGCAGTCCAACACGACGCGTACTTGGTTAAGCTTTTGGGCCCAATCTATGCACGATAATGAATTACACCGACTACAGCACGTCAACAGTCGCCGATTGCAAAGTAACTTAGCAGTGTCATTGGCTGCTTTTATGCCAAGAGCTGAGGCAAAAGAAGCGGCAGAACTTGCCGCAGGCATGATTGACGGGCTATGGCTTAGAGCCGTATTAAGTAAAGCCGACCATCACGCGTTTCATCACAGCGAAACGCTCGCAAAACGCTACATTCAATCACTTATTAAGCAGTTTGGAGGATAATGTGACAGTCCCTGTATATCAAAATTTTATTCATGGCCAATTTTTGGCGAACCACTCAGGCGAAAAGTTTGCAGTAAAAAATCCAGCAACGGATGAAGTGATCTACGAAGTAGAAGTTGCTGATAGCCATATTCAGCAAGCTGCAATTGAAAGTGCCAAAGCAGGTTTTGCCCTTTGGTCGGCAATGACGCCAATTGAGCGCAGCCGCATCTTACATAAGGCTGTGTCGTTATTACGTGAGCGTAATGATGAACTTGCCAAAATTGAAGTGTTGGATACAGGTAAACCTTGGCAAGAGGCTGAATGTGTAGACATTCAAACTGGCGCTGACGTGATTGAATATTTTGCAGGGTTGGCACCCGCTCAGACTGGAAGCCAGCAACCTGTCGGCGGTGATTTTTTCTATACTCGTAAAGAGCCATTAGGTATCTGTGCCGGCATCGGAGCGTGGAACTACCCGCTGCAAATTGCATGCTGGAAGTCAGGCCCTGCGCTGGCAGCTGGTAATGCACTGATTTTTAAACCGTCTGAAGAAACGCCGCTTGGCGCGGTAAAGTTGGCTGAAATATTTATCGAAGCAGGTGTCCCTGCGGGCGTATTCAATGTAGTGCAAGGTGCCGCTGAAGTGGGTCAATGGCTCACAACACACCCTGATATTGAAAAAGTCTCTTTTACCGGTGAAGTTGGCACGGGTAAAAAAGTCATGCAAAGCGCATCGAGCAACTTAAAAGAAGTTACCATGGAGCTAGGTGGCAAATCACCGCTTATCGTCTTTGAAGATGCAGATATTTCTCAAGCTATCAGTGCTGCAATGTTGGGCAACTTCTACACTCAAGGTGAAGTGTGTACTAACTGTACGCGCGTATTTGTACATCGCAGTGTATATGATGCCTTCTTGGCAGAGCTAAAACAGCGCACTGAGCAAAATATCATTGCCGGTGATCCACTCGATCCAAACGTTAACCTTGGTGCGTTAATCTCAAAACAACATCAAACCTTGGTGATGGACTATATCGCAAAAGGTAAAGCCGAAGGGGCAACTGTACTGACAGGCGGTGAAGCCATCAGTCCTGCATCTGCACCAAACGGCTACTTTGTTGCGCCGACGATATTTATCGACTGTCATGATGAGATGACTATTGTGAAAGAAGAAATCTTTGGTCCAGTGATGTCTGTATTGGTATTCGATGACGAGGAAGAAGTCATTCAGCGTGCGAACAACACCCACTTAGGTCTGGCTGCGGGTGTATTTAGTAAAGATATTAAACGTGCACACCGTGTGATCCACCAGCTAGAGGCTGGTATTTGTTGGATCAATAGCTATGGTAACTCGCCCGCTGAAATGCCAGTTGGTGGCTATAAGCAGTCTGGGATCGGTCGTGAAAATGGCGTAGAGACACTAGACCAATATACCCAGACAAAATCTGTGTATGTAGGTATGAGTGATATTGAAAGCCCATTTTAATCGAGGAGTACTATGACTGATTTTGATTATATTATCGTAGGTGCGGGTTCTGCCGGTTGTGTGCTTGCAAACCGATTGTCAGAAAACCCCGCGCACAAAGTATTGTTACTCGAAACGGGTGGTAGTGATAAGAGCATTTTTATTCAGATGCCAACCGCGCTATCTATTCCAATGAATACCGATAAATATGCTTGGCAGTTCCATACAGAGCCTGAACCGCATTTAGACAACCGCGTTATGCATTGCCCTCGCGGCAAGGTGCTTGGCGGCTCATCGTCAATCAATGGCATGGTGTATGTGCGTGGTCACGCAAAAGATTTTGATGAGTGGCAAGACCACGGTGCACAAGGCTGGGATTATCAGGCTTGCTTACCTTATTTCAAGCGCGCTGAGTCTTGGTATTTAGGTGGCGATCAGTACCGTGGTGAACAAGGTCCGCTTGGCACCAATAATGGTAATGAAATGGCAAATCCGCTCTATCGCGCGTTTATCAGTGCAGGAGAGCAAGCAGGTTATGCCTTTACCAAAGACTACAATGGTAAGCAGCAAGAAGGTTTTGGCCCAATGCACATGACCGTCAAAGACGGTAAACGCTGCTCATCAAGCAGAGCTTATTTGGACCCTATCAAGCATCGTAGCAATCTGACGATTGTAACGGGAGCACTGGTACAAAAAGTGTTGCTAGAGGACAAAGTTGCAACGGGTGTCGAATATAGCGTGAAGGGCAGCCTGAAAACCGCGAATGCGGCGAAGGAAGTGATCTTGAGCGCAGGTTCAATTGGCTCACCACATTTACTACAACTATCTGGCATTGGTGATAAAGACGCGTTGACTGCCGCAGGCGTTGAAGTGAAACATCACTTACCAGGTGTGGGTAAAAACCTACAAGATCATCTAGAATTCTATTTTCAATATAAGTGTAAGCAGCCGATCACCTTAAATGGTAAGTTGGGACTGATTTCTAAAGGCTTAATTGGTGCCAGGTGGTTGCTTGATAAGTCAGGTCTAGGTGCAACTAACCACTTTGAATCTTGTGCCTTTATTCGTTCGAAAGCGGGCGTTGAGTGGCCGGATCTTCAGTACCACTTTTTACCTGCTGCTATTCGCTATGATGGAAAAAGTGCATTTGATGGTCATGGTTTTCAAGTTCATGTTGGCCACAATAAACCAAAGAGCCGTGGTGAAGTCACGATTAAATCGGCGGATCCAAGGGTTGCACCGAAAATACAGTTTAACTATTTAGCTGAGCAAGAGGATATCGAAGGCTTTAGAGCTTGTGTTAGGTTGACTCGTGAAATCATTGAGCAAAGTGCATTTGATGATTTTAGACAAAGCGAGATCCAACCTGGTGAGCATATCCAAACCGATGAAGAGATTGATGCCTTTGTGCGTCAAGCGGTAGAAAGTGCCTACCACCCTTCTTGTTCATGCAAAATGGGAGAAGATGAAATGGCCGTTGTAGACTCGCAAACTCGCGTTCACGGTGTACAGGGTTTACGCGTTGTCGACTCTTCTATTTTCCCAACAATTCCCAACGGTAACCTCAATGCGCCAACCATTATGGTCGCGGAAAAGGCTGCGGATATGATCCTTGGTAATCCGCCATTAGCCCTTGAGGAAGCAGAGGTTGTCATGACACAGAACTGGCAACAAGTTCAACGTAGTTCGGAGATGTAGTTTCGCCACTCGTATGGGAAAGTTCGTGCCCCATATGAGGCCTGCAGTGGCATACAGTGCAAGTAGTTTGCACTGTATTAATGCGGGAATAACGTACATAAAAACAACGGAGAAAAAAATGAGTTACTTCTATCTATTTTGGGAGGGTGACAATGACAGTATGGCTTAGTGCAGGCATCATTTTCACCCTATTAGCAGTCGCCTTTATCTTATTAAAATGGGGAAATGTTCAGTGCGTTGGTGTTACACCAGTTAAAACGTTCACTTTTATTGCTATTTTATTTACTTCTGGCCTCGATGTTGGCCTGATCATGTTTCCGCTTACGGAGTTTGCGGGTTACGCAGACATAAAAGCAAGCCCAGAGTACGCATTTACAAATCCTCTGGCCATAGAGTTTGGCTTTTGGGGGTTTTTAATCTGGGGGTTCTACTTTCTTACGTGTTTTTATTTCTGCGTAATAGAGCCCAAAGTGAAGTTCTTTGAAATTCCTTGGGTTAAATTCATTAATAACATCGTTATTATTGGAACTTGCGCGTTTACCGCTTTCTTATTGTTGTCTAATCTACCTTGGTATTTACCTAGTTTAGGTGATGGCGAGTCAATTATTCCGAGTTTCTATTTAATCGTGTTTGCAGCGATCGCCTTTGCCGTTTACTCAAGTACCAGCCTTAAATACGTGCGCTTTTTAAGCATCACGACGACCTGGGTATTTATTGGCCTGATCGTCTTTATGTGGGCATCAGCGTTTGTTTTTGGTGACAGTGCAATGTCGAGTTATACCAATAATCTGGCGCTCATCGGTGGATACTTTGCCAATATTGATCAGTTCATATTACCACTTAATGATTATCATGAATTTTATCTATTTTGGTGGTTTGCTTGGAGTATCATGATAGGGCAATTTACATCGCGTTTTGTTGGCGGCTTGAAGACGTATCAAGTGTTGGCGGCGATGCTTATATTCCCTTCTATTCCTATCGCAGCATGGTTTAGTGTGCTTTATCACTATCATGAGGCTGGGATCCCAACTGCTGGCATTAAGAACTTTGCAATGGTGTTTGTGGGTATCGTGTTTGTGATCAACTCACTTGACTCACTGATCCGTTTATATACTGATAATTTGAATTTAACAGTTAGTCGCCTTGGTAAAAGGAACTATATTTTACTTAACATAGTTGCACTATCGCTGCTTACCTTGTTATTTAAACTAAACTTTTTGCAGATCCAATGGGTTGGTGCGCTGGTCATTGGCTTGTTCTTCTCGTGTTTTGCGTACATTGCTTATAGCAAATTCAAAACCGTGAGCAAGATTGATAGCTCACCAAAAGACAACCTTATCGACTTTAGAAAAATTGAATCTGTAAATTAGGGATACAACGATATGACAACTTTAAAGAAAACGCTTTGTGCAATACCACTTGTATTTGCATCCAATTGTGCACTGGCTGATTGGTCAGCAACACTAACAGGTGTGTCTGATTATACTTTTAACGGTGTGAGTCAAACTCAGAGCGACCCTGCGCTACAAGGCAGCATTGATAAAGCGTTTGCCAACGGTGTATATGCTGGAAGCTGGGCGTCTAATGTCGATTTTGGTGGTGACACTGATGTAGAGTGGGATTTTTATGTTGGTCGCTTCGTCGAGTTGAACCAAAGCTGGAGTGTTGATTATGGCATTGCCTATTACTCATATCATGGTGGTGATGATTCGAGTGACGGCAACTATCCTGAGATTTACACAAAATTTGGTTACAGCAGTGAGTTTGGCCAAACAGAATTTAACTTTTGGTATAGCTGGGATTACTTTGGTACTGAGGCGGGTCATACTATTGCGATGGTGGCGCATACTTTTGAAATTGCACCAGGCCATGCGTTAAGAGCTAGCTTTGATGTGTCCAACTCCCTTGATGGAGATAAGTATAGTTGGGATGGCACTGGTAAGTCATACAACCATTATCGATTAGCTTATCAAACGGCATTGCAAGGTTTTAATATTGAAGTAGCAGCAGAGAATACCAGTCTAGACTGGGATACCGCTGACGAGCGTATCGTTTTGTCCTTATCAAGGACCTTCGATTTATAAGGCTTTGTAAGCGTCACTTGATGATGACCGAAATACCAGCCTAATTTAGGCTGGTATTTTTTTGGCTATCGACACGGTTTTCTCGCCTCAAAATAGACCACTTAATTAAGATAATTGGTATAAGTAACTGGTATGACTAAAAGAGTGACGGGAAAGTTGGCTGGATTTTTTGGTGTAGTGGAAAAGTGAAGTGCAGAAAATGATATTGTTTATTTAATGTTAAATATTGTTTTACAAACATTGTTAAATTGTGTAACTTTATTGGTGACTGTACAACTGGGTAATAAATCCGAGTGGAGTCACTTAGTTAGGTGGTGAGATGTGCGCCCCTGATTGCTTGTTTCGACATACTGAGAACAATATATTGAACATTTTTATTAATCAAGTTGTACCATTCTCCCAATTTGCCGCGACCAGATAAACGGACGTGCTGTTGCGGCAAATTATTTCTCGATCGTTGACTAGGTAACCTAAGCTTAGGAGAATTAATGTCTTACTAGGTCTTGGTGCTGGCGCAAATACGCTGTATTTATAGTGGGTAAGTATCAGGGCGGTAGCAAAACGCAAGTGCCACTAAGTTATCCAAACTTCAGGTTAAGTACAATATGAACTTTCTTAAAGATATTCCAGCTGATTTAACTGAAGAAGTTTTTGAAATGGTACTCTCTCATCCAAACATCCGAATTGAACGAATAGTATCAAACGGTCATACCTCCCCAAGCTCTGGATATTACGACCAAGACGAAAATGAATGGGTATTGGTATTACAGGGCTGTGGTGAATTAACTTTTGAAGACGATAGCAAGGTAACCTTAAAGGCTGGTGATAGCCTTAATATTCCCGCACATCAAAAGCATAAAGTGAGCTACACCGACACTTCAGAGTCCACTATTTGGCTCGCTATTTTTTATTAAAATGGCATTTACCTCAACTCAGTCTAAATGAAATTAAAGTCGCCAACGAACACTTGGCTATCGTTGGATACTTCAGTAAACCACTCTTTTAGACTCTCAATTGCTGCGGTCGTTTTTGCTGCGACCGTATCGCGGTGCGGTGTCACTGCATACACACTATATTCCCTTAGCGACCAGTCAGGACACAGTCTTTTTAGCCTGCCTGATGAGAGGTGATGCCTAATTTCTGGCTCTGGTAATACGCCATAACCGATGCCATCTAAGGTAAGCTGAATGCAAGCCTGCATATTGTTTACCATAAATCGTGCAGCAGGTAGCGCTACTTGCTGGTGGGTTTGTAGATGGCTTAAATGGTAAGGATTCTGTTTGCTACTAGTATGGCCGATGAGCGCATGTGGCGCTAAGCTATCGGGATGTTCAATATTGAGTTTTGATAAAGGATGATGGCAACTTACGCATGGAATTAGCTGCCAGTCAGCAAGATGACGGGCGATAAGGTTTGAGTCCTGTAAAGGGCCTATACAGATAGCTAAGTCGACGCCTTCAGTGATGATATCGATGGGTTCGTCGGTGAGGATCAAATCGACTTTTATTTGTGGAAATTGCTCACTTAAGTAACGCAGTGGCTTACTGAGTAGCCCTCCTCCAAACCCGATAGGGGCAGAAATCTTCAATATGCCAGATGGCGTATGTTGTAATAACTCGAGTTCATGCTCCGCTTGCTTCGCAGTTTGCAGTATTTGTATCGCGGATTTGTAATAGATAGAGCCCGCTTCGGTGAGCGTGAGGTTACGAGTATTTCGATTAAATAAGCTCAGACCTATGTCTTGCTCTAATTTGCTGATCTGCTGGCTGACAGCCGAGGTGGTCATATGCAATAAGTCAGCGGCTTTACTCATACTGCCAGCTTCTACCGTTTTTGCGAACACTTTGAGTCCGCGAGTCAATTTCTGATTCATTGTTAAGACCTGCTTAAAATACCTTTAAGAAAAACCGCATTGCTCCAAAATACGCAATCATCATACCATTACAAATGAAAATAATTGTTATTTATCTTGTATTCTATCATGGAGGTTTCTCGATGTTGATGGCCTGTCGTAGTTTGGCGCCACTCTCTTTAGCTGTTGCTGCTGCCCTGCCTTTTTCCTCACTTGCACAAAGTGATGCAAAATCAGAAATAAAAGAAGAGGTGGAAGTGATCGTCGTATCCGCTTCTGGATTTGAGCAACTGCTAAAAAATGCGCCGGCGTCAGTTAGCGTTATCAATCAAGAAGCGCTTCAGCAGCGCTTTTATCGAGATCTTACTGATGCCATGACAGATGTTCCCGGAGTTGTAGTAACTGGAGGCGGAGACAGGGAAGATATTAGCCTTCGCGGCATGGGCAGTCAGTACACGCTTATTTTAGTCGACGGGCAAAGACAAAGTTCGCGTGAGACTCGGCCAAATAGTGACGGCCCTGGTGTTGAAGGTGCATGGACGCCTCCTGTTGCTGCCATCGATCGTATCGAAGTTGTGCGCGGGCCTATGTCTTCGCTGTACGGCTCTGATGCAATTGGTGGTGTAATTAACATTATCACTAAAAAAACGCCTGGACAGTGGCATGGAGAAGTCAGAGTTGATGCAACCAGCCAGGAGAGCAGCCGCTCAGGTGATATATATCAGGCTAATTTTTTTGCTGCAGGCTCGCTAATCAAAGATACCTTAGGGGTACAAATCTACGGCCAAACTACGCACAGAGACGAAGACGAAATCGTGTCTGGCTTTAGAGGTCGCGATGCCGACACGCTGAAGGTAAAGCTGGCCTACACCCCATCAGATGAACACGAATGGTTATTGGATTATGGCATTGCCTCACAAACGCTTGATGCAACACTCGGTAAAACGGTTGCACCACTTGCACCAGGTGAGTCGTGTGGCCGCCGTGGTTGTCCTGAGTCCACTACAACCGAATACGATAGTGAGTCAATCTCTTTAACACATAACGGTTACTGGTCATTTGGTAGTTCTCGTAGTTATTTAAAACATGAAGAGTTTGACAATAAATCCCGTGAGATGACGGTTAAAAATCTAGATTTCCAGTCTCTTTGGACGTTACCGCTTGGTGAGTCTCATACCAGCTCAATCGGTGTTGCTTATCTTAATGAAGATTTGACCGACAAAACCAGTAATCGCATTAGTGATTTGCAGCAAGTCGACAACGATCAGTGGTCGGTATTTGCTGAGGATGAGTGGCGTATCGTTGAACCATTTGCCCTGACTATGGGACTACGCTACGACAAAGACGGTAACTTTGGCGGCCATCTCAGCCCGCGTTTATACGGTGTTTATACTGCATCAGACGCGGTGACGGTTAAAGGAGGGATCTCAACCGGCTTTAGAGCGCCGAACTTGCGTCAAAGTACGGCGGCGTGGGGTCAAGTGAGCCGTGGTGGCAATATTTACGGTAATCCAGATTTAAACCCTGAAACTTCGATTAACTATGAGCTAGGTGTGTACGTTGAGCTTGCTAAAGGGGTTAGCACCTCCGCAACGGTATTTTATAACGAGTTTGACGATAAAATTTCACGGGTGTCGTGTCCACTAACTCAATGTACGGACGGCCCTAACGAGTTTGGCTCGTTACCGACAACTTATGTCAACGTTGATGAAGCCGTGACCCAAGGGGGTGAAATTAGCTTCTCGGGTCAATTGACGGAAAAACTAACGCTTAGCGCAAACTATACCTACACAGATTCGGAGCAAAAAACCGGAGTGTACGCTGGTAGCCCATTAAATCAGTTACCTAAACATCTGTTCCAAACGTCGCTTAATTATCAGTATTCGGATGAGCTAAACACGTGGTTACGCTTTCATTATCGTGGTGAAGAAAGCCAGCCGGTAACAGGGCCTTCGCAAAGTAGCTTAGTCGCACCTTCGTACAACCTAACCGATTTAGGTGCAAATTATCAGCTGAACGAAGCGATCAAGCTTGGGTTTGGGATTTACAACCTCTTCGATGAAGAAATTACTGAAGCAGAATACGGCTACTTTGAAGACGGTCGTCGCTATTGGGCTTCATTGGCGTGGAGCTTTTAATGACACGAGTTCGCTCAGTGGCTAAGTCGTCGAATCGACGACTTAAAAAGCTGTTTGATTGGCGCACTTGGCATTGGATGAGCTCTGCCGTGTGTTTGGTGGGAATGCTGCTATTTGCCGTGACTGGGATCACCTTAAATCACGCAAGCCAGATAGAAGCTGCACCTACCACATATGCTAAAGAAGCGGTGCTGCCAAGTGCTCTGTTGACCCAGCTTAACGCGGCAGCAGAGCAAACAGCGCTGCCACGCAGCTTTCAATCTTGGTATCAGTCACACACAGGTACGGCGTTACCTGCACTACAGCAAGTGCAGTGGAGCGAGTACGAATTGTATGTTGCGCTGCCAAGAGCTGGTGGTGATGGCTGGTTTAGCGTCGCCCTTGATAGCGGTGAGTTTTATCAAGAGATCACAGATCGTGGTTGGGTATCATACCTTAACGATCTTCACAAAGGACGTAATACAGGATTTGCATGGCGTATGTTTATTGATGTGTTTTCAGTAGCTTGTATAGTGTTTTCGCTTACAGGATTATGGCTTTTATACAAGCATTCACGAGGAAGAAAGTCGACTTGGCCGCTCGTCGCAGCAGGCTTTGTATTACCTGTTCTAGTGCTGATGGTACCCGTGCACGCTAAAGCTGATGAAGTTGAAATCACTATCCCGCGTTTAAACGTCGCGGAATATCACCCACCTTATATAGCAGTATGGCTGGCGAACAGCAAACAACAGCGAGTTGCCGATATTGCCGTTTGGTATGACGTAAACATGGCGGATAAAGAAGGTGAAAAGTGGCTAAAAGACTTACGCCTATGGTGGCGTAGAAGCGGCCGTAGCCTATCCATGCCTGTAGATGGCGTGACTGGTGCGACAAGGCGTCCAGGTACGGCAAAGATTGATTTAGCCCCTTGGCGCAACGAGTTTAAAGCTTTACCTGCGGGTGAATACACGCTGTTTGTCGAGGCTGCTCGTGAGCTTGGAGGTCGTGAAGTATTGAAACTGCCAGTGACCTTACCTATCACTGCACCTGTCACTGTGATTGCAGAAGGTAAATCTGAACTCGCTACAACAATTTTAACAATGGAGCCTTAATCGTGAAAATTTCAACGTTAGTTTCTGGTGTCTTAGTTGCCTTAGCCGCATATAGCCCGTTAAGTGAAGCGCACCGAGTATGGATCAAGCCAAGTACCACCGTGGTGTCTGGTGACAGCGAATGGATCACGTTTGATGCTGCCATCGCCAATGGGATCTTTAACCCAGATCATTATGCTTATCCACTAGAGCGTCTATCTGCACTGTCTCCCTCTGGTAGCAAGGTCGAACTTAAGAACGCCGCAAAACTTAAGTATCGCAGTGTATTTGACATTGAGCTCAATCAGCAAGGCACTTACAAAGTGTTTAATCAAAGTCGCTCGCTGGTGGCGCGCTGGACTGATGAAAACGGTAAAAAGCACTACTGGCCAGGGCGCGGAAAAACTGGCTCAGTAGAGGCCTTTAATAAAGAAGTACCAAAAACGGCAAAAGATTTAAGTGTGGCCGACGTTGCAAGACGATTAGAAGTATTTGTAACTTTGGGGGCACCCAATAACACTGCGCTTGAGCCAACGGGCAAAGGGCTAGAACTAAACCCGGTAACTCACCCTAATGACTTGTACACCGGTGAACCCATTACCTTGCAATATACGATGGATGGTGAACCTGCAAAGGGTGCTGAAGTGATAGTGGTACGCCAAGATGAAAAGTACCGTGATAACAGTCAACCAAGCAAATATACAACGAATACCAAAGGTGAAGTGACGCTAACACTATCTGAGCCAGGCATGTATTGGTTTGAAGTGGAATATGAAGACGACAAAGCACAACTACCTGCTACAAAGCGTACCGGCAGCTATGTCACTACCCTTGAGGTATTACCGCTTTAGCTAACCGTCCCCATGTGGTTTGAGACGTGCAGTCGTCTCAGCCCATTTTATTTAGTGGTCATAACAGAGACGCCACTAAGTGCCCAAAGGGGGAGGCGTTCCTTCCTCCCCCTTTTCTTTCTTAGTTGACTATTGCTCACACAGCGGTAGTGCTCTTATGTTGGTAAGTTGACTGCAAAAATGCTCATTGTGAGAGACCAGTATAAATCCACAAGGAAGCTGATTGAGCATGGTAGCCAGCTCCTGCTGTGCTTCTAAGTCGAGGTGATTGTCGGGTTCATCAAGTAGTAAAAAACCTTGCAGTTGCACTACTAACACAATCGCGGCTTTCATTTTTTCACCACCACTTAGTTTCATGATAGGCGAAGATATTTTATCTAATTTAAGACCAACGCTTGCAAAACTGGTGATGATATTATGATGTGGTGTATCAAGTAAGCGCACGGCAATGTCTAAAATACTATTGCCTTGCTCAAGCCAAGCACAATGCTGATCTAAGTAAATACATGTTGTGGGGCGCTGAATTTCTCCACGCTTTAACTCTAGCTTACCGGCAAGGGTTTTAAGCAAAGTGGATTTTCCGATGCCGTTATCTCCTGTTACTCTGAGTTTTTGTGTTGTATCCGCAAAAAGGTTTAGTGTCTTTTCTGGTCCAAAGCACAGTTTGGCTTCACATAAGCGGATTTTTTCTTTCGCTCTAGTAGTGGTATTAAAGTGAAACTGCTGTTTGTCTTCTCGATAATACACTGCACTTTCTTTCACTCTATCTTGAGCTTGCTGAATTTTATGGGTTTGTCCGGCATGACGCTTACTTCCTCTGTCTGACTTAAAGTCAGCAACCAGTTTACTTTGGCTACCAGCGCGCACTTGTGCTTTCCCTTTATTGGCTTGCCTTTGATATTGTAAACCCACTGCAATCAAAGCATGTTTAAGTGCTTTTTGCTCTGCGCGATTTGCTAAATGCTGTTGTTTTTGTCGGGTCTGGGTTTGAAGTAACGCCTCTTTAAAAGCGTTAAATCCATGTGAGTGATGAGTTAGTTCCCCCTGTTTTAGGTGAAGTATATGGTCGGCTTCATCCAATAAAATGGGATCGTGTGTGACGACAACCACACCATGTTTGTGGTGCTTTAGCTGTTCAGCTAACCAGTGCTTATTGTTGCTGTCCATATGATTGCTCGGCTCATCCAGTAATAGAATTGCTGGCTGGGATTGTAATACTTCGATATAGGCTCGCATTTTTGCCCCTGGACTTAGCTGCGTAAAGGGGGTTTCCAAAGTGAGTTCTAGCGGCGCAAGTGCTGCTTGCCAAGTTGATTCTAGCTGCCAATCATCTGCGATTAAGTCAAAATCGTGCTCAGAGGCTAACCCCTGATGGGCGCGATGCAGTGCTGCTAATTTTTCTTCAAGCCCAAGTAGCTCTGAAACGTAACTAAAACGGGTATTCGAATCTTGTGGAAGATAAAAGGACTCCCCCTGAGTCAGGCGCTCGCCCGAGGTTAGAGGCTGTTCACCGGATAGGGCTTTGAGTAAGTGTGATTTGCCCGCCCCATTAGGGCCTGTTATCGCAATAAATTGTCGCTCTATTGTTAAGTCGACATCGCAAAATAAACATTGGCCATTTGCAAGGATAAAACTTGCCTGCTTTAACTGTATCCAAGGCATAATTACTGCTCCTAGTTGCAGCAGTGCAAAAGGCTAAAGGCACAAAGACTCGTAAAAGCCATAAACAGTAAAATAGAAAATGAGAGTCTATAGATTAGTCTGAGAAGCCTCAACGATAACCATAAGCCTTGCACTGAAAATTAATAATAAGTTCGTCAGTTACAAAGGGCTTAGTTGTTCATTGTAATGGCAGCTCCTAATAAGGGGAAAGTGGACGAATATAAATAGTACTCAAACGATATTTTGCAGACACTTAGATAAATGTCAAGAGCTTGATAGTATGCCTAGTCAAAAGGTTGTGATATTACATAGTAAGGCGCTTGCAGACACTACCTGATGTTAATAGTTTGTATTTCCCTTTTGACTAATCAGTAGGAACTGTATATTTTAAATTGATTGCTAATATGGAGAAGGGATCTGATGAAAGCAATTGCAGGAAAGGAAAGTGCTGTGAGCTTTATCGAAAATTATGAATTTGATGAGGCTGTGCTCGCGTGGTTTGATTGGCATGTGGAAACTCATTTTGGGCAAAGGTTATCTGAAAAGGAAATACAAGTAGTTGTTGAAGGGTTAAAAGACTACTTGATATTTACCATCATTTCGCCTCATAAAGTGGCCGCTGCAAGCAAGCTGGTTGACGAACTGTTTCATGCTTTTATTTTACATACACATCAATACGCGTCCTTTTGCGAGGGGGTTGGGCAGTTTATTCACCACTACCCAGTGCGCAAGCGCGAAGTACTTGGTCATCAAACTCCATTAGAAAATATCGAATATAACGAGCATTATCAGGCAATTATTAGAACATACTGTCTTGCTTGTCAGGCTTCAGACCTAGATCCCCTCACAACAACGCAAGTCCCTTATTTATTTCAAGTTGACTCACTGTTACCAAAAGAACATGCGGTCTTGTTTGATATTCAGTTTTTTCAATCTGTGCTACCAAAACTTGGGGCGCACCATTTTATGATCAACGAGTAAAGGAGATATACATGTCATATTTAAAAAATCGAGCAAAAAGTAACAAAGCGGCTCATGCTCAAGTAGTGATAGAATTAGTAAAAGCTGAGAAGTTTGCAGACGTTTGTTTAGCTGGTGTATGGCCTAGAAAGTAAACGCTTTGAGTTTAAAGCAAGCTTATTTTTATGGACATACTCGAAAAAATTGTAGCCCTAGAACAAGGGCTACATACACCGCAAATGCGCAGTGATATTGAACGGATCTCGGATTATATTCACGATGAATTTTATGAAGATGGCCTATTTAGCAAAGGGATGACCAAAGCTGATATTCTAACGGGGTTAAAGCATGAAGACCTTAGCAAGCATAAAATAGTCAGTGAGGATTATAAATTGGTGTCTCAGAGTCGTACACAGGTGATCATTACATACATCTCAGCACTTGAGAGTGCTCTAGGTGAGAGATCATACCATGCCCAGAGGCACTCTACTTGGTGTCGGTGCAGTGATGATAAGTGGCGTCTGATAAGTCATAGTGCAACATTGATATAGTCACATAATGTGTTCATCTAATACCAATTAGCCTTAATACTTGCTGCGTTTGAAGGAGTAAAGTTGATGCTAACAGCGTTAAAAATTTCTTATTTAAACTGAGTTCTGTTTAATCAATAACTGGAGTATAAAAATGAGCAAAGTAGCTAAATATAAGCGCTTTAGGCAAGAGCTGGGGCAATTGCTTGCACAATACAAAGGCTATGGGTTTGTACTTGGTTTTCTGCTAAACCTCAGTATTTGGCATATCGCATCTCAGTTTGTTGCTGCTCCCTTTGTCTCCAACTTTTGGAATCAAGTGTTTGTTTCCTTGCTCTTTTCTGCGGTTTTTTACCTGCGTGCAGAGCGAAAACTAACTTAATTTGTTTACCGAAAAGAAAGGCACAACACTCATGTGCCTTTTTACTACAGCGCGGCTATAAACAATACTGTGAAATGATTTTATACACTTGGTTGATATTGTCGCCTGCTTTAAATTCTTTACTAATTGGTGTTGGATCTGAGCCGATCCAAATTTTCAATTCCGCATCAAGGTCGAAGTGACCCGCAGATTCCTTGCTGTACTTCGTAATTTTGCTATACGGGATGCTGAGCATTTCTACTTTGCTACCAGTCATACCTTGTTTGTCGATTAAAATTAGGCGTTTATTGGTAAAAATAAATAAGTCGCGGATCACCTTGTAAGCTTGTGCAACTTCTTCTCCGGTGATAAGTGTATCTTCTAATAACTTATCAACTTCGTTACTGTCTACTTCGCTCGCATTACCAAGTAAACCACTTAATAGTCCCATTATTCTTCTCCGTTTGATTTAAATTGCTCTTAGGCTGAACACACAACAGTCATCATTGCTAAGTGAATTAATGATGAAAGTGACAAAACCAGCATAGAAAAGCACGCTGATTTTGCCAAATAAATAACCTGAGTTTGGATAATTAATGCCTTTCTAGCAGCCAGTTTTAGTGCTAACTGTGTTGAATTCACTTCCAATAGCCTGCTATTAGTGCGTAAATTCGCCTAGTTATCCCTAAAACTCTCTGGCTAGATAAGAAAGTTATTTAAGGTGAGTTTAAAACAATGAATTAGCTCATTCCTTATCCAAACCTCAGGTTAAATAACCTGAGGTTTGGAGTAATAAGTTAGCTTATATCTCTTATCAAACAAATTTTGCCATCGCGAAAAGCAAACTCTGAGCGGCCTTGCAAGGAAATGCTTTGCCCTGCTTTCATGCCATTGGCTAAGTCTTGGGCTAATTTTGCTTTGTAGGTCACATCAACAATAAACAGATCGTTGTCTTGCGTGGCGGCGGTTAAAGATTGAGTGCGTTCAGAAAATACCTTTGCGGACTGATTTGCTAAGTCAGCAAACTCCATTTTACTGGTTGTACGTGTTGTAATTTCACCATTGGCGAGGTTTTCAAACACAACATCATCGGTGAGCAGGGTTAACATTCCCTCTATATCAAATTGATTGTAGGCTGAGATATAGTTTTTAACTAAGGTTTCCATCGTTCCTCCTTGGTATATCAGGATAATAACTCAGTTATAATAACTTAGATCGGTTTGTTCAATTTCGCACACTCTTTTTACCACTTTGTGCTGTGCCATCAGCCGCATAAATCGTCCCAAATTAACATAGTCCTTTGGCGCGGTATTGAATCCACTTGCCCAATGAGCCAACATAAATAAATAATAATCACAAAGCGTGAGCTGCTCACCAACTAAGTAGGTATGTGTTGCTAACTGCTTGTCGATGAGTGCAAACATGTCGCCGACTCGTTGCTCAGCGACTTGAGACATAGTCTTATTGTTCTTTGGTGACAGCTGATACTTTTCAGGATAAAAATACAGCATGAGCTCTGGCTGAACTGTGGTGGTTAAATAAAAAAGCCACTGATAAAATGTGGCTCGCTGTGAGGTTGCTGGCGCTGGGATGAGCTGGCCTTCAGGGTGCTTTTCGCATAAATGCAAACAAATTGCTGCACTTTCAAAGATGACATCATCGCCGTCGACTAATGTTGGGATCCGTCCTGTTGGGTTGAGTTCTAAATAGGTCGTAGACTTGTGTTGTTGTGTTTTTCTATCGACTAAGAGTCGTTTTTTCTCTAGTTGTAGGTGCTCAAGTACAAGGTGTGGTGCCCAACTGGCATTACGCGGATAGTAATACCAATTTGACTTAATACTTGCTCAATTTGAAGGAGTAAATCTGACGCTAACAGCGTTAAAAATTTCTCATTTAGAACAACTAAATAGCAAAATTTTTGCCTCGTTATCGAAAAGATTTTCTTGCCTCAAAATAGACCACTTAATTAAGAAAATTGGTATAAAATAACTGATACATCTTTTGCTATTCCTTGATGCTACTTTTAATTTGCGTGTGGCTGGTTTTCATCCCGATAGTTACAACTTTTACAGAGGCTGTAAACCATTATTTTGCTTTTAGCAGGGAGAATTAAAAATGTATATTGGCAAGCTATCTGAGCTAACTGGGCTGTCAGTCAAAGCTATTCGCTTTTACGAAGAGAAAGGGATTATTCCTACGCCTGAGCGAGTTGGTAAGTATCGTGTTTATTCGCAAGTGGATGTCGACCTGCTGTTGTTAATAAAAGAAGCAAAGTTGCTTGGGGTGTCGATTAAGCAATTACAGCAGGTGATTAAAATTGCAGGGCGGCAAGTTAACTGGGTCGAAATCAACACATTTCTAGTCGAACTTAAAGCTGCTTTCATAAAGCAAATTACAGAGCTTCAGCAAAAGATACAGCGTATTGAACACTGCATCGTATCGCTCGATGAATGTCCACAGTTAACACCATGGCAGCCACAGGTAGAGTAACTTGACTCTCCCGTTAAGGGGAGACAGTACAATCGTTTCTTAGTCACTGGATAAGGAAACGAAAATGAAAAAGATACTGTTACTGAATGGTAATCCCAAGAACAAAAGCCTGTGTCATGCGCTCACCACAAGTTACGCTAGAGCAGCAAGCACTCAACATCAAGTGCGTAGAATGGACCTCCATGAGATGCACTTCGAAGTCAATTTGATGTATGGCTATGAAGCGAACCAAGTTGTAGAGCCATGCCTACAGCAATTCCAACAAAACCTACTGTGGGCAGAGCATATTGTAATAGTAAGCCCACTTTGGTGGCTGGCGTTACCAGCTAAGCTTAAAGGGCTAATCGATAGGACATTACTCCCCGGGTTTGCTTTTAAATACAGTGAAACAGGTACTGAAGTTGAAAAGCTTTTACCGAATAAAACAGCAAGAGTTATTCTAACCTCTGACGCGCCGCAAACGCATTTGGAACAGGCTGCTGAAGGACTAATTACTCAGCTTACACATGGAACGCTCGGGTTTTGTGGCATAGCACCAACGCAATACACGTTATTTGGCCCTGCCCATTTGGCAACTTCAGAGGTCATTGATAACTGGCTAAGTGAAGTGACAAGCTTAGCCGTACGGGGGGAGTGAACAAGAAAACATAACTTCTATTGCTAAGCTTATTTTAAATCAAAATTTGCAACGCCGAATGTTGCTATCTTTTACATTAAGATGGCAACTTGGGCGAAGTGTATGCGAATTTGGAGTTTATTGCTTTTTGCGTTTCCATTATTGGGAATTGCAAATGAACCAATTTTGCCACTTGAGCCTATAACGGGGCTTAATGCGGATAAAGTAAGCTTAGGTAGAGCGCTTTTTTTTGATAAGCGACTTTCTCGAGGAGATCAAGTCAGTTGTGCATCATGCCACCAATTGCCCAGTCATGGTGCAGATGTAAAGCCCCTTTCCAGAGGAGTTAATAACGCGCTCGGTGAGCTAAAAACTCCCACTGTTTACAATGCCGCTTTAAATATTCGTCAAGCGTGGGATGGCCGCGCACAATCGCTGTATGATCAGGTTGACTCTCCTATCTTAAACCCAAAAGAACATGATATGACTTGGCCAGAAGTCGTCGCTAAGTTAAATCAAGATAAAGTGTTGGTCGCACAGTTTGCTAAAGTGTACTCGCGAGGAATAACCCCGCACACAGTAAAAGATGCGATAGCGACTTTTGAAGAGTCGTTAATTACGCTCAATGCACCGTTCGATTTATGGCTCAAAGATAGCAGCGTAAAATTACCTGAGTCGGTAATCGCGGGCTACGAGCTATTTAAGCGCTATGGTTGTATTAGTTGTCATCAGGGACGTAATGTTGGCGGTAATATGTTTGCCAGAATGGGTACGTTTGGTGATTATTTTGGCGATAGGAATACACCAATTAAAAAAGCGGATTTTGGCCGTTTTAACGTTACTGGAAATGAGCAAGATCGCTTTGTGTTTAAGGTGCCGAGCTTGCGACTCGCGAGCAAACAAGCGTACTTTTTTCATGACGGTAGTCATACAAGTTTAGAGTCGGCAATCGAGGCAATGGCCAGGTACCAGCTTGGCAGAAAAATCCCTGACACAGACATGCAGAAGTTAGTTGCATTCATTAATAGTTTAGCTGGACATCATCACGAAATGGATTTGGAAAGACAAAATGAGGAATAAAGCTTTTATTGGTGTACAAGCATTATTGCTGTGTGCACCGATTGCGCTTTTTGCGTATTTTTACTCGCAACAAGAAATAAATAGTCATGTGCATCAAGCTCGAGTTTCACTATTGATTGAAGCAAAAAGCATAGATGCCAAACTTGATGCAGCGGTACTGCAAATGTTGAGTGCGCAGCTCAATCAATATGATGAGTTAGCGCAACTTGCACACGCCATTGATGAGCTAAACACAACCCAGAAGCATGAGCTATTTAACCATACAGATCCAGATGTACTGCGGCAATATGAAGCGTATCGGGCGTTATTGAGTGAAAAAGTATTACAAGTTGAGTCAATAAAAACAGCTGCTGCCAGTATTAAAAACAGCTTGCTCTACCTTCCTGAGTTAGTGAAAGAGCTCGAACAAAGCGACCCCGAACTTGCAACAAAGGCTAATCGAGCGCTTGCAAATTTAATGCTTGGGCAGCTATATGAATTTGCTATTGAGCCTATCCCACATATTCCATCTGAAAGTGACGTAGCAAAGCTAATTTATCAGCATTTTAATGTCGCGGTGACAAGGAGTGCAGAGTTAAAGCAGGCAAGGCAACGGTTTCTCAATTTACCCAGTAGCGATACTTTCACTACGCTTTACAGTAGTTACAATCGTTACCATAGCCAGACATTAGAAAAAGCCAAACAACAAAATGAACTACTATTGACGCTGGCAATTGTGCTGTTCTTATTACTTATTGTGTTTGCAAATCGTTTATATGCAGCTAAAAATAAAATTCTAAGCACCAGCAGAACATTATCTGACGCTGTTGCGCGCCTGACTGAGGGGTTTGCATTATTTAGCCGCTCTGGCAATTTACTGCTTTGTAATAGCGCTTGGTGTGAACATTTTGCTGTTGAAGACCAATCCTCCATGCCCCGTAAATTAGAACAATGGCAGCATCAATTTGGTGACATATTCAACGCTGACTCCAATTTACATCAAACAGCTTTGGGTACTTGGCTTCAAATAAAGCAAACAAAGACGCACAATAATGGCCAAGTATTTGTCAGTGTTAATGTATCCCCCTTTAAACAAGCTGAAGAAGAGCTAAGAAAGTGGGGTCATGCAATTGAGCAAAGTCCTGCTTCTATCATTATTACCGATCCAAGAGCTCGAATTGAGTATGTGAACCCTAAGTTTGAGCAAGTAACAGGTTACTCACTTGCGGAAATAAAAGGTCAGACACCGAAGGTGTTGGGGTCTAAACAAGGCTTTACAGACTACAAAGCACTGTGGCGAACTATCAAGCAAGGTAAAGTTTGGCGCGGAGAGTTTTTTAATCGTCGTAAGTCAGGTGATTATTATTGGGAATATGCCTCAATTTCTCCGATTAAGAATCAGCAAGGGGAAATAATTAATTTTATCGCGATTAAAGAAGACATAACCGCACAGAAAAGTGCAAGCGCACAGCTCAAAACTGCGGCAGCGGTTTTCAATGCGACGCAAGAAGGGATCATGACAACAAATGCTAAGTTGGAGATCACAGCCGTCAACCCCGCATTCACCAAAATCACAGGATACGAAGAACATGAAGTATTAGGCCAACGGCCAAATATTCTGAGTTCAGGAAAGCATGACAGACATTTTTATGACCAAATGTGGAGTACGCTGAATACCCAAGGTCAATGGGCAAGCGAAATATGGAATAAGCGCAAAGATGGTACTTTGTATCCAGAATGGTTAGCGATTAGTGTGGTTTATGACGATAAAGGATTGGTACAGCAGTATGTGGCTATTTTGTCTGATATGACAGAGCGTAAAGCCCAAGAAGAACAAATTGAATACCAAGCCTATTATGATGTGCTAACCGGATTGCCAAATCGAACGTTGTTACTTGAACGAATTGAGCAAGACATCAAAAGAATGAGTCGCACAAAACATCAAAGTGCGGTGCTATTTATTGATTTAGATAGATTTAAACGCATCAACGATACCATGGGGCACGAAGCGGGTGATGTATTGCTTATCTCTGTTGCAAAACGGTTAAATGAATTACTGCGCAAAAGCGACACACTAAGCCGCTTTGGCGGTGATGAATTTGTGCTGCTGCTTAGCCAAATTACACATCCAGATCACGCTGCACAAGTTGCCGACAAAATCGTCAAAGCATTGAGTGAGCCCTTTGTCATTAATGGGTTTGAGGTTTTCACCGGTGCAAGTATTGGGATCGCAATTTTACCAGGTGATGCAAAAGATCAAAAAGAGCTGTTAAGACTGGCAGATTTAGCGATGTATAAAGCCAAAGAGGCTGGGCGGAATCAGTACCATTTCTTTGCACAAGAGATGCAGCAGCAGGTTAATCGCCGAGTTGAATTAGAACAACACCTGCGAGTGGCGTTAGAACATAAAAAGATAACCGTACATTATCAACCCATAATAGATATTGTGACAGGCCAACTATATGGCGTAGAGGCCTTAATGCGTTGGCCGACTGATTTTGGTCAATATATCTCACCCGCAGAATTTATTCCTGTGGCTGAAGAAAGTGGTCTGATAGCACCTTTGGGGGAGTGGCTATTAGGACAGGCCTGTGGAGATATTCGTAGGCTTAATAAAGCCATCGGACTCAATTGCTACCTGACGGTAAATGTATCGAGTCAACAATATCGGTTAGGCTTTAATGCCACTATCATTAAGCAAATTATGCAGCAATCAGGGTTTCATCCTGAAAATCTGACCCTTGAAATTACCGAAAGCATATTATTAGAAGACGATAAAGCGGTTACTGAGTGGTTACAAAGCTTGCGAGCAACAGGCGTGAATTTAGCCATTGATGATTTTGGAACGGGTTATTCTTCGCTGAGTTACCTCAAACGCTTTCCAATCAATACATTAAAGATAGACAGAGGGTTTATTCAAGATATTGATCAAAACCAAGATGCAGCGGTTTTAGTCAATGCAATATTGTCTATGGCAAAAAGTCTTTCATTAAAGGTGATTGCAGAAGGTGTAGAGCAGCAAGGTCAGCTGGACAGTCTAAAAAACTTGGGGTGTCAGTATGTTCAAGGGTATTTATATGCAAAACCAATGGCAATTGAGGGCTTGATCGAATGGGTTGAACGCTTCACGCTGATTTCAGAGCGAACCTGCCATAAGTTGTGGTTGGATTAAGAGGTTTTATTGGGGGAAGTATTTATATTATTAAACGTCAATTGAGCAAGCTTTAAAGTTGTGGCCAATTTCATTTGGCTACTGCACCTTTCATAGCTGCTCACTTGTAATAAAGTGTAATGGATGGTCAGTTGTATGCGTGCTAGCTTTAGGGGTTCTTGTGAAAGGGTCACTTTCACAAATTAAACCATTGTTGAAAGGAGAGTTAATATGTGTATAGAACCAGAAGAAATAGAGAAAGGGCTTAAGGAGTTAAAGAAAGTTGATGGGCTCATAAGCTCTGTGTTCCACAAATCCAAAGTAACCGATAAGCTGGATAGTGAGTGCTCCACGACATTAGTAAATAAAACTGGGTTTAAGCTTGTTCTGGCAGGCTCCCATAGAAATCAAGTTATTCCCGCTGACAAAAGGGATGATGACGACCGATTAATGAAGGAGCAAAAAGAAAATTCCTCACTTTATTTAATCGGGAACCCCGCTAAATTTGAAATACCTTCTCAGTTACAAATCTTAAATGCTTCTGGATTTTTTTCCAATGATATTCACCAGAAAGAGCAGCAAGCAATTATCGAGCGCATTAATTCTTCAATGTATTCCAGCACGTGGTCGTACTATTACTCTTTCGATGACGGGTTTGACTCAACAGTTGAATATAAATTTGTTCCACTAAGCGGTAATGCGAAACCGATAACACAAGACTCTCAGTTGGACATTGATGAAAAAAGCTGGGATCATCACTCCTTGAGTATTAAAACGTCACATTATCAATATGATAATTGTATAATGCAGAAGGATAGTGCAGGAAATAGCTCAAAAACGCACGAGATAAGCAAAATAGATAAACCGTTTAAAGTCTATATTTCCTCATCGGAACAACATAGCTTTTACCCTAAATGGGTCGATCAAAAAAAGCTCCTGTTTAAATACTTTCTTGATGGAAAAACTCGGGCTGTTTACCTTTCTTGTGTCGGAGCGATTGACGCGGTATTTGAGCTCACAGATGAGATATGTCCTGAATCATAATTTATCTACGAGTTACCCCAAGGGAGCATGCTTCGTTAACAACGATATTTTGCAAGGCTACTCACCCAAAGCTAGTGTACAGGTGTCATGGGCAGGTTCAATATGAATCTGCCAAGACAGATATGTATCAGATAACTCACATACCTTATTGAAAATTGCGCGTTTGAGTATGGCTTCTTACTCAAAGCCAGATTTCTTTATCTGATTATTGAGCTGTGTATATTGCTTTTTGGCGTTTCGCCCTAATTAACTATGGCGACAATCCAATTACAAGGAGTAATTCAAATATGGAAAAAAACAGCCTTATCACGTTGGTGAAAGCCTACTTTGAAAAGATAGATGCTGGAGATCCGACCTATATAGACCTGTTTCACGACGAAGTTACATTCTTTTTCCCCAAATTTGGCGATGCGGTTGGCAAACAAGCATTACTAGAGTTTGGTGACAAGATAGGGAGCTCACTCAATAGTATTTGGCATGATATTGAGCAATTTAACTTTATTGTCTCTGGGAATACTGTTGTGGTAGAAGGGCAAGAGGGCGGAGTTATGCGCGATGGCACAAAGTGGCCGGATAATCATATATCATCAGGGCGCTTTTGTAGTGTATTTGAATGTAATGATAATTTGATAGCTAGAATGTACATTTACGTAGACCCAGACTTTCCAAGTCGTGATTCTGAAAGAATAGCCACGCTGTCTAGAGTGACACTCTAATGCAACAAGAGCTACGATAAAAATATAAACTTTAGACTAAACAGTTTGATAAGTAAGTGTGATTACCAAGCCACTTTGACGTCGTCACACTTCCAGTGTTGTCTATGAACAGCAGTCTGTGTCAATCTTATTGTGATAGTGTTCATTCAGTCAAAGAGCGGAAAGAGCTTGCATGTATTTCTACCCTTTTCTCAAATTTGAGTAGCCAGACACTTGTTATTACTCTAGATGCAGGCTAGGTGTTTCTCGGTGCTTTAGCGACAATGAAAAGTCGCTTAGCGTTAGCAGACTCAACTGTAGTCGTTTATTCCTAAGCTCATAGTAGAGGTTTGTATGTTATCTGGTTGGTAGCTGTAGGTGAGAAACGCCAATTGTAGACAGTAAATTCATTTTATTATTTAATATACTTTTCAATATGTTAAATTAGAATTGATGTTGGGTTTACAAAGCCTCACCTGCAAATTGTTATACGCAGTGGAAAGTTTATCGGTGGAGGGAAATGTGGAAAAAATAATGAAGTTAGCATAGTTGAATGTAGCATTGGCGAGGTACCCATCGGGTCCCCCGGAAATCAAAGATTTTGTTGATAATCTGGATCTGGTTGATGGTATAGCAGAGGAAAGTCATGTTCTCTGGTGGGTTAACCGAGGAAGTACTTGAGCGATCGGAGTGTCTTTGGAAGAGTAGCAACAGCCCGTACGAGTTTCCTTTTAAAAGGATTTGTACACCTGATGATGTATAAGCGTCTGTGTAAAACACGGATAACAAATCACCCATGTAGGCAGCTAATTTTCAGCGACTAGGGGTCGGCTGAATTTAGTCATTACACATACTTTATTTGAATATAGTAGTAACTCGCTATTACTTAACAAAGCGTTATGTATACAAGGATTTAGATGCGCATTTTCGGTGAGATAGATGGAATTAGTCCAGGTGATCTCTTTGATGATAGAAAATCTTTAGCTAGAGCTAAAGTTCATTCCCCTTTAGTTGCCGGAATAAGTGGCGGAAAAAACGAGGGAGCAGACTCTATAGTGCTATCAGGGGGATATGAAGATGACGAAGATTTTGGTGACGTTATCATTTATACAGGTGCTGGCGGCCAAAAAAATGGTAAACAAATTTCAGATCAAAAACTAGATGGCGTAAATTTAGCCTTAGCTAAAAACAAAATAGAAAACCTTCCGGTCCGAGTAACCCGAGGACACAAACATAAACATGAATTAAGCCCCATAAAAGGTTACCTCTATGTAGGACTCTATAGCGTAGAAAGCTTTTGGTACGAAACAGGAAAATCAGGTTATAAAGTGTGGAGGTACAGGTTAATCGCTCAGGGGCCTTTATCTACTGGCAACATAGTGAAAGAGCCTGCTAATCCATATAACGCACCAGATAGAAAACCATCAACCGTAAATCGCATTGTAAGAAACTATCAAAAAGCTAAAAATGTGAAGTCTTGGTATAATTACAAATGCCAAGTATGTGGGACTGCAATTGAAACAAGCGCAGGTTTGTATGCTGAAGCAGCCCATATAAAGCCTTTGGGTGAGCCACATAATGGGCCTGATATAGAAAGCAATCTCTTGTGTCTATGCCCTAACCATCATGTTATGTTTGATAATGGTGGATTTACTATAAGTGATAAATTAGAACTTATTGGTGGTATTGAGGGTAAACTTAGGGTGGTAAAAAAGCATCATATTAATTTGGAGTTTATCAAGTACCATCGAAGACATTATCTAAAAGATACCTAACAAAAGACTTCTGCATCAATAACCAGTCTTAAGTTTACACTTGAAATTAGCGCTGGCACTCGTTGCAGCCCAGAACAACTCAACTTATATTTTGCCATTTTTCTGTTATTGGTACTTAGCCGAACTTTGGCTAAGTACTAGTATCAGTTAAACGCCCATATCTGCCGAATAATTGTATTAAAGGCGTGATAACGAGCGGGCAATGCTCTGTTTTTTTTACAGACCAAATATAAACTTTCCATTACTGGCTGTGTTGGCCGCAAAACTTGTAAATGCTCAGGGCTATGAAAGCCGCCGACAGCACTTTTTGGTAGCACAGTAAAGCCCACACCTTGAGCGATTGGCTCTAAGATTTGACTAATTTGGTTAATTGAACCAACGATAGGGATTTTACTAACATCTAGTTGTGTTAGTTCTTGCTCTTTGGATTGCTTAAAATACAAAGATAAATAATGCTCGGCATCTGGGTGATTGATTAGTCCTAACTCTAAAAGTAAGGGCGCGTATCGATCACTAGTATTGGCCTGTTGTGGTAAAATCAAGCAGAGCTCTTCTTGACCAAGCGTTTCAAAATCAAAGAAACTCTCATTGGGTATATCGGTTACAATTCCTTGATCAATCTGGCCGTTTTTGATGTCAGTCAAAATTTGATGATTTGGTGCTGCTTTAATATTAATATGAATATTGGGGTGTTGAACTTGAAGTTGTAATAACTTTGGGTAAAGCAATAAGGCTACTGAGCCAGAACATGCTAAAGTACACTCTCCTGATAAAGGGTCGTCAAAATTTAATTGCTCAAAGAGCAGCTTTTCCTCCCTGATCAATGCTTTGGCATAGTTGTACACTAACCGACCTTGCTCGGTAACCGCGAATGACTTCTTATCTCTTCTAATTAAATTATATCCACACGATTCCTCAAGTTTGCTGATATGCTGGCTAACTCCCGGTTGAGTCATATACAGCTTCTCGGCGGTTTTTGTAAAATGCCCCGTATCAACTAAGGTAATAAATGTTTCTAACCAAACTGGATTGAGCACAAACAAAGCCATAACAATAAATTATTGAATTAATAATAATTGATAATTTCATATAATCAATGTCTCGCCATAGAATTTACTGACTAAGTCGAGTTGCTATTGAAAAATGTTGGAGAAATTTATGAAAATGAATCATGTCGGTATTATGGTTGGCAATATGGACAAAGCGGTTGAGTTTTACACCAAAGCGCTAGGCCTCAGAATAGTAATGAATAACATCAAGGTGATAGAAGAGCGAGAATCAGCGATTGGTCGCATGTGTATTGCGGTATTCGGTGAGGGCTTCAAAGGCTTCAATATTGCTCACTTAGTCACTTCTGATGGTATTGGTGTTGAGCTTTTTGAAATGGTTGAGCGCGAAGATCGCCATCACGTTGATTTTTCTCGCCTTGGTATCTTTCATTTTTGTTTACAGCTGCCAAAAGAGCAGTTTGATACTGCGATTAAACGTGTTGAAGAGTATGGTGGCAAAGTTCGTATGGATATTCATCGTTACCACCCTGAAGATGAACTCAAGCAAGCGCAAATGGTTTATTTAGAAGACCCATTTGGTAACCTATTCGAGTTTTACTCTCACTCTTATGAAGATACTTACGCATCAGACTACGAATAAAACAAAGGAGTAGAAGTTGTCTACCCTTTTGCTTGTCACATTTATGGGAGATTCACCCTTCCTAATATCAATGATTGTTAATACATTGCTCATTGTGAAGGAGCAAATCAGACACTAGCTGCGTTGAATTCACTCCCAATAACCGGCTATTGGTGCGTAAATTCGCTTTGCCTACAGGATGCAGCTACCCTGGCGATAGCAGGACGTGTTCGCGGTTTATCGACAAGATTTTATCGCCTCAAAATAACGCACTGAATTAGGCGAGTAGGTATAACTCAAAAATCAAAGGCATCTATTAGACGCTCTTGGCATATAGACACTTAATACAAAAAAACCAGCTAATGACTTTAGCTGGCTTTTTAAAATTCATGAAAATAATACTAGAGATGGAAAATAAGCATACCCTGCTCGCTCACGAGCATCTCTCCTTGTTCATCAGCGCGCAATTGTACTTGTTGCCCATCGTGAAGTAATTGATAACGTTGACCTGCGGCTAATCCATTAATATGGACCGTTGCCCCAGACTCGACAGGCTGAGTGAAATAAATATCTTGTGCGTATGGAGATAACAATTCTTTGCTGAATAAGACTATCTCATCTACCCTTCCAGCAGCTTGCACATACACCCCTAAATGAGAAGGCGATACTTCATCAAGTTCTTGTACATTAACTTCAGGCACCTCACCTACATCTGCAAAACTTAACACTGACAGCAGGTCATTATTGACTTGGGGGGTATTTGCTTCTAATTGAGTATGCCATTTACGCTGGTTCAATGGAGCCTGATAGGTCAGTACATCTTGATAATACTGAGTCTCGTCAACTATCGATAAAGTATAGTCTTTAGGTAAAATGGGCTGATAGATAAACTCTTTCCCGTCATTTATGCTCGACACCCTATCACCATCGAATATAGGTTGTGCTAAAAAGCGTTGATTTTGCTTCACGCTGCGCACGTACTGATCACCTGCCTGTAATCCAAGTTCTTGATGATATTGCATTAAGTCACGGATCACACTTGGCTCAGTTTCAATGCTATCGTAAACCAGAACGATATTGGGCTTTAAAAAAACCAGTTGTCTTGCGATTTTTTTCGCGTAACTTGCTTGCCAATAACCCAACATATTATAGGTTTGTTCGGCACGTGCTGCGATGAAGCTCATTTTAGGACTATCGTATAAAGTAACATATTGACCACGACCAGCCGCTCTGTGTGCTGGATTAGAAGAGCCATCATGAGTGGCATTCTCAATTAAGATGGTATTATGGGCTGTTGAGTTAATAGCAAACTTACCATACCCGGTCATCTCTTTGGTTATCCATTTTCCAGCATGAGCTATATCAAATGAGAGTGTATCGAAATGTTGATGGTCTACAATCGCCGGGCTATTCAAAAAATACAAGTTGGTTGCTGAACGAGACCAATCAGAACGTGATGCGACTAGCCCTGTTCCAGGCGCATAAAAAAATGTGCCGGGCTGCTGTGGTGCCTCACTGATTGGTTCTTCTGGTTCGAATAACACGCGCTCTAATCCCGTGTCCATTGAGCCGTTTGGATAGCCCTCTTTTTCGATGACTTGTTCAAGCCAAGCTTGAGCCTGAATTCGGCGCTCTGGATTTTCGACCATAGCGATTAAGTGCAGCATCATGGCATAGCGATGATCACCTGAGAGAGGCACGTAATCATCAACATGCTCCTGATCACCATAAAAGTACATACCTGTGCCACCAGCCAAGGTTTGATGGAGATAAGCCAGTACTACCTGCTCTGCGTAATCGTTTGGATAATCAATATTACGTAGCTCTTTATTGTACATGTACAAGCGCATCCAGTGCATCATAGTACCAGGGCTATAATCAATACCCTCAGCCCATACGCCGCCAGCCATAACATCATCCATAAACTTATCGACAACGTATTCTTTTAACAATCGATCTCCGGCGTTTAAGTACTGTGTGCTTTTCTCCCGGATCTGAGGATCATGAGCGTTTTGTAGCGTCATACCCAGTAAAGAAAGGTTTTCCGCTAGCGAGGTGACTTCATCTGTGTCCTGCCAGCGCATTTTCGAAAAGTCATCACTATAGCCCAAGTAATCAAGCCAGTAGTCGCCCCATAACGCAAAGATCGCTTCAATATCCCGTTGCTGTTGTTCACTAAACATGGTCTTCGCCCATGCGTACGTATACTGCGACCAACGGGCCTGTGAGCGAAACAAGTTTCGATTGCTGTAATACTGCCACCCTACGATCGGCTCACTTACGTATCGCTCTAAAAATAGCTGCTTGGCTTTTGTGCCATGTATTTTATTTCCTGTTATTCGATAGCTTAGCGCGTACGCGCCAGCGTAGTCCCAAGTATTATATATACGCTCTTTTGCAAGGTTGGCAGCAAGCTTACTCTGGAAAGTTTGCCAAGCTGGGGTTTCTTTCTGAGCGGCTTGAGCAAGCCGAGCTATTCTATCAGCGGGGAGCAAATAACTTGGCTCTAAACTGGGGTTATTATGTATACCGTCATCAATATCTGAGGCACATGCTTCGTTTGGCAAATTAGGGGTTAATGTCACATCATCAAGCAACACCTCTGCTGTACCTCCTTGCAACGCTAAGGCGATAGAGTATCCTGTAACTTGTTCATCTTCAGGCAATATGATGGGCTGACAAATTGTTTGAATTTGCTCTGTGAACGGATTCAAATTGATACTGTCTTGAATATGTTGACCACTGTTCACCTTCACTAAACTGCGAAGCTGTAATGTTCCACCTTGAACTGGGTTAAGTAGCTTCACTTTTGCCCTGAGCGTCACGCCTAAAAGCGTTGGTGCTTGCCCCCAAGGATAGAAATAGCTGTAGCTACCGCTACTCCAGTTAGTTAACGAGAGCTGCAAACTTTGTAGCCCAGAGATAGGTTCAATTTGGTTTAAAGTTAATTGCGCTGTTTGTGGGTTAGAGGCCGTAAATTCGTTATAGCCTTGTTCAAAATCCGCATTGACTAAATGCGACTGATCGGCCAATGCGTGCATACTTATGCTATTAGCCAATACAATAGAAAGTAAATGGGTTCTCATATTAATCTCCTTATGACCTGAGTAATTATCTTAATTCAGAACTGAATTATCAATATGGTATTTGTGTTGGATTTTATACTTAAATAAACACTATGATATATGGCAACGAAATAGCAAAGTGAAACGACTAAGCAACGTCGCTGATAACCCCTTTAAATTTGTAGGTTTCCTAAAAGTTATTCAACGATTTTACTCTGAACTCGATGAATTGAAGAAACCCATATGGCAGCTGCCATAAGTAAATAGCTTCCTAGCTGCTCTTTGTAACAGGTAATACCTCCGCTATTTCGCTATCTAACATATCCAACACGCTAGCAAAACTATGCTTGGGTAACCAACTTAATTTTTCTTGTCCTGCCGAGGAGTCATATACACGGTCTAAGCTTGATGGCAACGACCACCTCCTTGCTCACAGGTAACAATCAGGTGAATCCTAAATCTATTCGCCTCAGTGTCAGGCTACAATACAAAGGAAGGGCTTTGGTTTATGTAAAGCCCCTTTACAAAGGGGGCTTACACTTTTTCGTGACTCTAGATTTTACGGTAAATTGATGTGCCTTATGAATGTTGGCGGCTATGCAGCAACATTCATGAAATTTTTATCAAAGCGGCCATCAGGATCCTTTACGATGACCAGTTCATGCAGTGACTTTGTTTGTAAAGCTGGGTTTTCTGAAAAAAGAGTCAATAGTAACGACTTAACCGTGTTTTTATTTAATGCTTCAGCGAGTGCTTCATGTGAGAGTAAACATAACATATCCTCTAAGGTACCATCACCATCTTGCTCTAGCTTTTCCCAACTCTCCATTATATCTCTTAATTCATAGACGTGAGAGTGATCTTCCTCAAAGTCAGACAAGGTAATAAATGGGGCAGCTAAAAAGTGCTGGTGAGGAGAAAAATGCGTTTCTGGATGACTGTGAATTTGCCAATTAATATCATAGTGCCAAAATTCAACCGAGAGAGACATATGTGAAAAAGCGTTTTGATTAATATAAAAATGTAGTGCGCTTTTGCGCTCGTTAAGCAGTGTAATTAATACACTTTCATATACTGCAATTAGCGTGTTTTTATTTATCATTATGTATCCTAACTACTGCCTTACGTAATCTAAGATTTGGATAGAGTATGAGTCATCCAAAGTAAATGAGTAAGACGGACTTTCCTATTTTTGCCAAAAAAGCGTCACACCACTTTACTACACCTGTATGAACTTTTACCACTTTTCGTGACAAAGAAAGTGGTATTATGCAGTAGCTAGGTAATACCAATTTTCTTAATTAAGTGGTCTACTTTGAGGCGAGAAAATCTTGTCGATAACCTGGCAAAAATTTTGCTATTTAGTTGTTCTAAATAAGAAATTTTTAACGCTGTTCGCGTCAGATTTACTCCTTCAAACTGAGCAAGTATTAAGTCAAATTGGTATAATGTTGGATCTGAGTGATTACGCTTACCTCACAATACAGAGATAGAGTGCTACACCTCCAATAAACACGTTAGCAATAGAGGTGCTTTAAAAGAGGATACAAGCGCACAGTCAATATAAAACTTGCTACTTGTATCAAGCCAAATCTCGACACCTGTTAATATCGAGTGTGCATAACGCATCTACAAGTTGTGAAAAGTCCCTAATGACAATATCTGCTTGCTCCGCGTAATGCGGTATATTGTTAGGAGCAAATAGACATGAAGGCATCTGAGCATTGTGTGCGGCCTGTATATCATATAAGTAATCTCCGACATATACACATTGATAAGAAGGAACTTGCCATGTTTGGGCGACTCGCAGGAGTGCCGTTGGATCTGGCTTGGCGGGGGCATCATCTCTGGTGAGTGTCAGAGGTATAGGGAGTCCCGTCGCTTTTAATTTTAAATGTGCCGCTTTAGCAAAGTTTCTGGTGACCACAGCAAGTGGTACACCCATCTGAGAAAGCTGCGTTAGCACTGGCTTCACCCCAGGTATCACTTCACAATGTTGTGCGTCGCAAAGCTCATGTTGGTGCACTATATTCATTGCTTCTTCTCGCATATATGGAGATGGCAATGAGTTGATATAACTGAGTAAATCATGTCCTGACGGACACCCAATCTGTGCCCGAATAAGAGAAAAATCAAGTTCCGATGTCACTAATGTGCCATCTAAGTCAAATATGATGCCTTTAACCGGTATCCTATCCATTTTGATATCCTTTGGTTTTGCATTAGTACTGCGCAGCCCTAGTTAAAGGTAGGTACGTAATTGGGGTTTGTAAAGATCAAGGTGAGAGAGTTTTGGCCCATTATTTAGACTCACCTTTACATGGGTGAGTCTAGATTCTGGTTAACGGTATTAAGCCAGTTTGCGTAAGAGGCCTTGGGTGTTTTGCTTCATGGTCTTTGCAACCATAAAATAGCCGATAGTTGCTACAAATGTTGCACCTGTGGCAGGTCCAAGTACCCATATATATGGATGCAATCGACCATCAACATCAAAGGTTTGGATCTGGATCACCAACAGAGTAACGTCGCTTACAACGGCTGCAACGAGTCCTGCGAGTGCTCCGAGTAGCAAAAACTCGTAAAGTGTTGCTAATTTAATGAGCCGCCCTTTGGCGCCAAGAGTACGCAAGATAACAATCTCTTGCATCCGCTCTGCAAGGCTCGCTTGAACTTGCGATATAAGAACTAAAGCACCACTTATCAGTACAATACTCAAGACAAAACTGATAGCCAAAGAGACTTGAGAAATCATAGACTGCGCTTGTTTGAGTCTACTTTGAATATCTATCATGCTGATAGTCGGGTAATCTTTCAAAAATTGGCTGATTACTTTCGTGTCTGTTTCTTTTAACTTAGCAGCAGTAAAATAGGTCACTGGAAATTGGCCAGCAATTTGATCGTTAAATATCATCACAAAGTTTGGCTTTAACGACCCCCAGTTGACACTACGTAAACTTGTTACTTTAGCGTCAAGCGTCTGACTATTAATCAAAAAGCTAAGCGTATCGCCGACCTTAATTCCTACACGTTCAGCAAGTCCTTGTGCAACCGAAACTTGAAGTGTATCAGAGTCATCAAACCATTGGCCGTCAACAACTTCATTGCCCTCTGGTAGTGTATTAAGCCATGTTAGGTTGAGTTCTCGCCCTACCCCTTCTCGCGCTTCATCGTCTTTCTCTTCACCTTCTTGAAGTGACACTCGACGTGCAAACACTTCTCCGTTTAGGGCATTGACTCGACCTAAAAAGACGGGATAAAAATGTTCATGTTTAATACCACTGTCATCCAGCTGTTGTTGCATTGGCTGAATTTCTTGTTCCGAGATATTGATAAAGAACGCATTTGGCGCGTCTTGTGGCACTTGCATTTGCCAATCTGAGATCATGTCGTTTTTAAGCACCACTAAAAACAGCATTAGTTTGATAGCCAGAGCAAAGCTTATAAGCTGTATCGCGTTTGCATTAGCGCGTTTTTGCAAGGTAGCAATAGCCAAAGACCAGCTTGAGCCCGGGCTTAGTCCAAGTTTTCGACCTGCTGAAAACAGCAGTCGTGAGATAACGAACAATACCGCCATGAGTAGTGAAGTTGCACCGAACAAAATCGCAGTGATCTTAATATCACGACTAAATAGCCACATTAAGCCAAAAATAGTGAACACTGAGAGCGCCATATGGATCCGGCTAACTGCAATGGTGTCTCCCAGGTTGCGCCTAAGGACGCGTAGCGGCGGAATGTCAAATAAATCTAATAACGGCTTTAACGAGAACATCATGGCGCAGACGACTCCCACCGCAATACTCAGAAGCCAAGGTCTAAAGCTAGCTTTCGGCAAGGTGGTATCCATAAAGGTTACTAGATAAGATGCTCCTACGCTTTGTAATACATAGCCAATTGCAAGACCCAAAATAACAGAAAAAAACGTAACCAAAGATAGGTGTAGCAGATAAATACGGCGAATAGTTTTTCTGCTTCCACCTAAGGTTTTCATCATGGCTACTGGGTCATACTGACGTTCGCAGTAGCGCTTTGCAGAAACCGCCATTGCTACCGCTGCGAGCATGATCCCGAATAACCCCGCTAGGAGTAAAAAGCTCTCTGATCGGGCTAAGTTCTCTCCAAGAGGGGACTGTCTATCTTTTATTCCCTGCCAAGACTGGTTGTTTTTGAGTTGTGGTTTGAGCCATGTGTAGTAGTCTGCCAACTGCTGCTCGGAGCCTGAAAACAGTAATCGATAAAATACGCGACTTCCTGGCTGAATAGCCTTAGTCACAGGGATATCGTCATAATTAATAAGTACACGTTTATTCCCCGCGAGTGAGAAGAAGGGGGCATCGGGTTCGTTAATGAGTACTTTACTCACAGTAAACTGTCCAGCTCCTATTTCTACCTCATCACCAATTTTGAGACCAAGTGAGTAAAATAAGCCTTCACTGAGCCATACATTGCCTTTTTTGGGCGCAGCTTGAGCTTGGTAATTCTCTCCATCAAGTTGATCTCTTAATGTTAGCTCGCCTCTGAGTGGATAAGTATCTGTCACTGCTTTGAGCGAGCCTAAAACGAGCTCGTCATTGGCAAATAACATAGAGTCAAAGTAGACCTGTTTTGCGGTGTTTAAGCCAAAATCTTGTGCGGTGGTCAAGACTCTGTCATCAAAGTCATGGTTACTCGATAGCCTTCTATCGGCTGCGATAAAATCTGCGGATTTTTGCTCTATATTCAAGCGGATCCGCTCGGTAATCGAAGATAAGCTAAACACCGTCAGTACAGCAAGCGCAATCGCTGCAAGAATGATGGTTAGCTCGCCTCTTCTTAACTCTCTAGAGAATAAAGTGAGTGCTAACTTAAACCACATTAACCGATGCTCCTTGTTTTATTACCTCCAGCTTACCCGCTTCAATATGAATGATTCGATCGCATTGTTGGGCGAGTTGCTCATCATGTGTAACTAACACTAAGGTCGTGCCATTTTCTTTGTTTAGGTCAAATAGTAAGCGCTCGATAAGGTGGCCATTCTTACTGTCCAAGTTAGCCGACGGCTCATCAGCAAATAGAATTTTAGGTTTGCCAACAAAGGCTCTCGCAATGGCCACTCGTTGCTGCTCACCACCTGAAAGCTGTGATGGGTAGTGGGTTAAGCGGTGTGATAAGCCGACCTTTTCTAATAGCTCTGTTGCTTGATTTTTTGCACCTTTGTCCCCAGCTAGTTCTGCAGGAAGCATGACATTTTCAAGAGCGGTTAGGCTTTGAACCAGCATAAAAGATTGAAATACAAAGCCAACCTTTTCCGCGCGTAGTTGCGCTCTGGCTTCTTCATCCATTGTTTGCAGCGGCTCACCGTCCAAGTGAACCTCTCCTTTGGAGGCGATGTCTAGCCCTGCGAGTAAACTTAGCAAGGTAGACTTGCCTGAGCCTGAGGCTCCGACGATGGCGACGGACTCGCCAGACTTGACAGTGAAATTTATATCACTAAGGATAGTTAGATTACCTTCAACTGTAGAGACCTGTTTAGTAAGGTCTTTTACTTGGATCATATTTAACTGAGAAAGCACTGACATGAAGTACTATTTCCTAAAGTTGTTGTTCATACTTGTTATTTTAATGGCGCCTATTAGCGCAAATGCCAAGCAAAAACTCATGATAGTTGGTGATAGCTTAAGCGCCGCTTATGGCCTGAAACAAGACGATGGCTGGGTTAAATTGTTACAAAATAAATACGAAGCAGAACAAAATCCGATCGAAATTATCAATGTGAGTGTCAGCGGCCAAACAACTGGTAATGCTCTAGCTAAAATTGATCAACAATTACAAACTATTGCCCCATCCCATGTACTGATTGAATTAGGTGGGAATGACGGGCTACGAGGGTTCCCAATCAAGCGATTACGAGCCAATCTTACTGAGCTTGTTGTTTCGAGCCAGCAGTTCGGCGCGAAAGTGGCTGTAATGGAAATCCAAATTCCTCCTAATTTAGGGCCGCGCTACACCACTATGTTTACGCAAAGCTACCAACAAGTAACAGAACAAACAAAGAGTCACCTGATGCCTTATTTTATGCTTGAGATAGCAGGTAAGCCCGAACTAATGCAAGATGATAATTTACACCCTAATAAAGCAGCACAGCCGATCATCAGAGACTTTATGTATAATGCCATTAACCAATGGTTAGCTGAGTAGCACAGCCCGCTTTGCATGATGCTTATCGCTTTGCGGATAGTTGGTTGACTGTATTAAAAAACCCGCAATCCTGCGGGTTTGGTGGTGTTTTAGTTTTTGGGCAGCATAGATAGCGGATACCACTACACTGATTTAGCTTGTGCCAAGGAAATACAGCCTTATTAATAACCTGAGACGCTGGTGAAAAAGGTACGTATACCAACTTGACTTAATACTTGCTCAATTTGAAGGAGTAAATCTGACGCGAACAGCGTTAAAAATTTCTTATTTAGAACAACTAAATAGCAAAATTTTTGCCTCGTTATCGACAAGATTTTCTCGCCTCAAAATAGACCGCTTAATTAAGGAAGTTGGTATTATTCATGGCTTTTCGTCTCAAGCCAATCAGGACATGCTTGCTTTACGCAATATCATTTGTCTCGCAAGCAGGCCCTAGTTGGTTGAGCTAATTGGTATTACTTAAAGTTTGCTATGCTCGTTTTTGTTGCATCTACTGTTTTCCAAGCAAACGCTTTACCAACGATGCCGTAAGGTTCACCGCCTACTGACCAATTTGGATTAGAGAAATAGTCATACTGCGTTGCATTACCAAATACATGTGGGTATGCCATAATACTAGCAAACTTGTCTTTTACACCGTAGCCCATACCATCGACATAAACACCGCCACTCGTATCACCTTGCTCACGCGAGTGAGTTAAGCCCTGATTGTGACCTAATTCGTGTACGAATGTTGTTGCGCCACAATCAATACCTGTAATACTAAACATACGGTCACTCATATATGAGTGCAGGTTACCTGTGCTGCTACTACCTTGCCCTACCCACGCTAAACCACAGGTAATATAGTTACCATCACGTTCACCAGTGCCAAGTACTGCGACCATGTCTGCACGCCAAGTATCACGCAGGTTTGCCACATAGCTACTGTTAGTCACAGAGTCTAACCACCCACTCGTTGGAGTAATGTTGTAGTTACCTAGGTTTTGTTTGCCTGCAAGACGTAGTTGTAGATCAATACCATTTTGGCTATACACTTGGTTTGTGAAAGCAATTAATTGGTTGATTTTTGTATCGATGTTTGATGTTGCAGCCGCTGATTGGTCAGTATATAAAATACCAATATCGACTGTAACTGCTGATGCGCTTGCTGATAGTGCGAGTGTTGTTGCCAGCGATGCTACCTTTACTGTTGTTTTCATTGTTTTTCCTTTCTTTTAGTGAACGTTATACCAATTTGCCATAATACTTACTCAATCTCAGTGCGCGAATTAGACGCGAAAAGAGTCAAAACTTTCTATTTAAAACAAATAGATAGAAAGTTTACCGTCAAGTTTTAGTTAAGACCCTCTCGTTTCAAAATAAAGCAGTTAAATAAGCAAATAGGTATTACTTTTTGGGTGTAAAAATATCTTCTTCTATTGAAACTAAGTCTTGTTTCGTGTCCTTGTGGTGATCATGGGGGTGAAGTTCTTCTTCTTGATGCGACCGATACAGATCTCGTTTCGCTGCAATCCAGCCGTATTGATCTTTGGACTCAAATACGTAATTCCCACTAGGTGCAGTAAGCTGACCGTAAACAGCATCTTTGCCGACGGTTAATACTGTGGTGTGAAAGCGCCCATCTGCACCCGTTACTTTACCAAACACACTTTTATCGCCATTTTCAGCTGAAGAAATTCCGGTAACTTCGGCAATAAATGACTCCTGCGTTTGTGGGATCAGCAGCTCAAAGTTATCACCACCTTCGAGTTTTCTCAGCGATGCTAAATCAAACTCAATATAAGCTTCGTTATTGAGATCTTTTGGCAGCACTTTTGCGGCTTCGAGTACAGCTTTTGCTTTGTCTGATACTTTGTTTACAGCATAAAAATCACTGTCTTTGTGTTGTGAAGTTGCTTGTAAGTCTTTTTGAGACGTTGATGTGGGTACTATGACCTTTAAAGTTGAACTTATTTCATCACTTTGTTCATTGCTCTGAGTATTCTCTACTTGAATTAAATTTGTATGTGATTGCCCCGTTTCAGGCATCATTTTCCAAACAGCAATACCAATAAAACCAATAAGTAATGCAATAATCAGTAACCGCATAATTCACCACGACGACGTTAATAATTAGTGAAATACTATTCATGATGCGGGATCTTGATCAACTTATAATTTACGATGTTTTTTCAAATGGATTCATTGAGATTAAATATCTTCATGATATGTATGTATATTTTTCATTAACAAATCTTTACAATGTGTGTGTTTTTATCATGTTGAATCTCCTTTTTGTCAAACAAATGTAACTAAAGTGTGTTGCGTTAAAGTGGTTGATTCGTTTAGCTTTTATTTCAGTATTTGATAATTGTATCTAGTGTATTTTTTTATCTTATTGATTCTTATGTTTAAAATATTTTGATTCATCTGTAATTTTTTTGCATGAGCAATACGGGGATTTCTGTTCCTATTTTTAGTTCAGAACAGCTGCAATTTTCATGTGAAACCTCATTTCTATTCGCGTAGTTGAAAGCGCATTGACGCTAATATCAGAGTAGTGAGTTGAGGACTACAAACAAGCCTTCGGTCAATGAGGGGATATACATTGATGGATCGGTTGCCAAGTGAACCGTGGATTAAAAAGTGTATCTCTTGTATGGCCACTTAGATTTGGGTTGAGGAGTTTTAATACCTGCCTGTCCTCGAATTTTGCTTTGGTTATTGCCTCGCGAGTTACTGGGTGACTAAAAAATAGTTTGTCGAATGACCCATCATCAATGGCTTTTTTCAAGCCAAAAGAGAGTCGCTCTTTTAAACGTGTGTTATTTTTATTAACGAAGAAATACATGGCAGCGGGATAGCAAAATGCAAACTGAGGTTCTACTACTGCGTTATCTATGTGCGCAAGCTCGGTCCAGGGCTCATGCAGTGCCCTTGGAAATAACTCAAAACGTTTTTCCTCAAGTATCTTAGGTAATAGTGTTGCAACGCTGGTAACAACATCAAAGCCGTTTTTTTCATAGATTGCGGTATCAGGCCAGTCAATGCCACTTCCTATGGTAAGGCTTGCCAACTGCACGGGGGAGTTGAGTAATGCTATGCTAGCTGCGGTATCTTTGTGAATGAGGAAAAGCCGTGCCCCCATCATCCCTTTTAGAAGCGGGATATACACGGTGCCTAAGTGTTGTTCTCGTTGAATAGATGTCATACTCCAGTGGACACCTAGTAACTTCCCTTGTTCTAAAATCTCCAATGTCCTACCTTGAGGTGTTTGATCAAAGGAGTTTTCGATTAATTGATTTGGGCCATATTGATCACGACTTTTATTAAGTGCCAATCGCAACAAGGCGATATAATAATCTTGTTTAGGATCGGCAAATTCTTTGGAAATATTGTAGCGAACCACATCTTTTGCCACAGAAGTAAGAGGCGCTAGCAAAATAAAGATAAGTATATATACCACTTAGGCGTTCATTCCTTGCCCTCACTATCGGATAAATTTATAGTTAGTTTTAGTCTAGGATATTTACGGGGAAAGTAAAAAGCGCCGTAGCGCTTTAGGTTAAAATGTCACTTTGAGCCAGTCATCGCTGCCATCGAAGTGTAAGGACTTAACTTTTCCTTTACCTTCAAAATTAACTAGGTTCACCTGTTGCGGCCAGACATCTCTGAGTGCACCGTGACGCATATTCAGCGCAGTAATTGGTGAGAATAAAGGGGTCTGTTGGTATACCCAAAAAAACTGACCGTCGATTTCAGCACCCACTAATTGTAATGGGAGCGTTTTACCGTTAGTTGCTTTTAACTCAACTCGTTTACTGACATAGCTTGCAAAGTTATCTCTATCTTTTTGATTGTTAAAAATGTCAGCATCTTGACTAAAAAGGTGCTCAATTGCGTGCTCAGTGTCATGTAGGTAAAAGCGGTGCATTATTTCAATGTTTCCGCTTCGCTCATTAAATAACACAGTAGTGATTGCCGCTTTTAGTTGATGTGCATGACATAATGAAGACAGCATTAGTAGTATTAAAACACAGCTGAAATACCAGATCCTCATGGCTTATCCTCGTTTTCGTCAAGTGGTTTCAGTTTGGATTTTACATCTTGCATAATGTCACGATATACCTTCCCTTCACGGGCTTTCTTTTTATAAAGCTCCAAACGAGACTCTATAATCCGCCTCGGATAATGATTATTCTCAATGTCAACATCAGCGGTTTCCCAGCGCGGATCAATTGTGACTGATGCAAGTAACTTATCTTTGTCGGTGATGATTAATTTATTCACCGTTTTGGCATTACGGCGCCAAATTTCAGCTGGAATATATCGCGACTCTTTTGTCCCATCTTGATAGGTTAGCTCCAAGAGAATAGGCATCACCAGTCCACCTAGATTGCTAAAAGCGAGTACGTAATAATTTTTGTCTTCTTTGATTGCGCGCTCAAGGGTTCGCCTCTCCCAAGGTTTTAGTTCTGATAAGAACTCTTGATACTCATTGCGCTCTTCGTTCGTTACGGTGAACTGATCATGGTCATCGTAAAAGTCACGAATGTCTTTGTTTTTATCAACCCACAGCTCACGGCCTTCTTCTTGGTTGCGCATAACAAACAACGACACGGGCTTGCTTTGTTCAAATTCTCTTAGGCGATTAAAGTCTATGTCTGGATCTTTGGTATCCAAACGTAACTGATAGACTTTATCCAGTGAGATGTCGACGTGATCTGTACTATAAAACCAGCCGCGCCAAAACCAATCCAAATCAACGCCTGAAGCTTCTTCCATGGTTCTAAAAAAATCAGCTGGGGTTGGGCGCTTATACTTCCAACGCAGCGCATATTCTTTAAAGGCAAAATCAAATAGTTCACGACCTAAAATCACTTCGCGTAATATGTTCAATGCGGCGGCTGGCTTGGTATAAGCGTTTGGTCCTAAATGTAGTACACTATCAGACTGAGTCATGATGGGAGATTGGTTTTCAGATTTCATGTAGGCTGCAATGTCTCTTGGCTCGACTCCCCAGGGGATGGTGGGATCCCACTCTCTTCCCGCCACGCCATCTAAGAAGCTGTTTAGACCTTCATCCATCCAAGTCCACTGGCGTTCATCTGAGTTGACTATCATAGGAAAGTAAATATGCCCAATCTCATGAATAACAACACCAATCAAAAAGCGTTTTTCAGCAAGTGAGTAAGTCCGGGTAGCATCTTTTTGTAGTGTAGTTCTTGGTCCGTTGAAGGTAATCATCGGATACTCCATTCCTCCAACAGGTCCATTAACTGACTGTGCGGTTGGATAAGGGTAATCAAATGAAAACCGAGAGTAGACCTCCATGGTATGGATAATTGCTTCTGTTGAATACTTTTTCCAAAGTTCCCCACCCTCTTTTGGATAAAATGACATGGCCATGACGAGTGGTTGCTCACTACCACCTTGCTGATAGCCTTTTGCATCCCACATAAACTTTCGTGAGGATGCCCAAGCAAAGTCACGCACATTCTTAGCTTTGAAATGCCATGTTTTAGTTTCATTCGTCGCGGTTTTTTCGTTGGCAACTGCCTCCTCTTCAGAGACTATAAAAACTGGGCGAGATGCTGTTTCTGCCTGAACTAGGCGTTGTTGTTGTGACTGACTTAATACCTCTTGCGGATTTTCAAGCGCTCCTGTTGCGGCGACGATATGATCCGCTGGCACAGTAATTTCAACATTATAATCACCAAACTCTAGTGTAAATTCACCACTGCCAAGAAAAGCCTTATTTGTCCACGCTTCGTAGTCGGTATAGGCCGCAAGTCGTGGAAACCACTGAGCAAGTAAAAATATATCGTTACCATCTTTATCAAAATGCTCATATCCTGAACGTGCGCCGACGGCATCTTCTTCAACAATATTAAAGGCAAACGCTAAGTTTAACTGTGTTTCCTTTCCTGGTTTTAGTGGCTCGTTTAGGTCCACACGCATCAGGGTGTCTACAATGGTTATATTGAGCGGTTTATGGTGCTTATCTGTAACTTTTTCGATGATAAACCCTAATTCGTTATCATCCATAAATTGCTGGCGTTTGAGTTGATTGAGTGAAATTTTTGCAGGGTTTGCAACAGGATTACTCTGTAATTTATTCTCAAATGTGGTGCTGCGCTCTGCAATTGAATCCGTTTTAAAAATATTTTGGTCTAATTGTAGCCATAAATATTTGAGGGTATGGGGTGAGTTATTTTTATAGTGGATAGTTTGCTTCGCACTTATCTTTTTAGCCTTTTCATCTAAGTGAACATCAATATCATAATCCACTTTTTGTTGCCAATAGTGTTCACCTGGCTCCCCTGCTGCACTGCGATATATGTTGGGGGTGGGGAGTGTTTCGTCAAGTTGGCGGAACTTATCTTCGAAATGGCCTTTGGTCTGAGCAATCGCACTAGCATGCGCGACCTGTGATAAAGCCAGTATTGCCATCAAAGGGATGGCACGTGTTGATATTTTCATTATTATTTCCTGTTTTACCGTACCAAAACTCTGATCGATAAGTCCTATTTTTCAATGTTTTATATTATATGAATCCGAAGCGAATAGTGTGTCGACACGTGGTGATGAAGGCGCTCGGTCAATGCCAATAAGTTGACAAAGAAAAAACCAGAGATCAAAGTTTTGAGATAAAGTAACAAGTTCCGATAACCGATGACTTTCATACTTTTCAATTCTTTGTTTTTGATAAGGAAAAGTGGCAAATTAGGATAAATTAATTTGCATGCCATAAAGGTATTCTGCCAATTTATTGTCTACATTTTATAAATAAATAAAGAAATCAAAATTAGTTGTTGATATTGACCTAAGTTTGTCATTAAAATCGCGCACTTCACAATATTTGAGTAAAACTGGCGTTAGTTTTGCTCAGTACTAAATACCCGTTTAGCGAATCTAATGTGGTGAGCAGTATGGATTTCTACATACTAAAAAAACAAGAGAAGTTTGTTGCAATTCCTGCAGACGAACAGAACTGTAAAGACTATCTAGATGATGGCTATTTTTACGTTGATAAAGTAGCAGCATGTAATGAAAAATCGGCTATCAAACGTGTGCAAGATAAACACAGTCGCGTTTTGAAGCTGCCGGCAAAATTCTTTTTAGTCGCTCTACCGGTGATCATTTTTGCGTGGTGGCAATTAACTCGATAAGTAGGTAAAGCGCCAATATTCACAAGACGAATATTGCTTGACGATGTTATATTAGCGTTTCTTGAGAAAAAGGAACGCTAAATGAAGGTTTTACACACATCTGACTGGCACTTAGGGCAAACATTCTACGAACATGATCGGATAGAAGAGCACCAATGCTTTTTAGACTGGTTATGTGATGAGTTGGTCAAAAACCAAATCGATGTGTTATTGGTAAGTGGTGACATCTTCCACACTGCTACGCCGCCAGCTACGGCAGAAAAACAACTATATACTTTCATTCAAAAAGCCACTCAATTGTGCCCTGCGCTGCACATCATAATTATTGCTGGCAACCACGATTCAGCTAATCGTATTGAAGCTGCAAAACCTCTATTAACACTGTTCAACACACATGTAATTGGTCGCTTTGACAAATTAGCACCAGAGAAAGTGGTGATAGAGCTGACAGTCGCAGCCCAGCAACTACACGTCGTTGCAATGCCATTTCTGCGTAGTGCCGATCTTCCTAAACCCTCAGATGAAGAGTTTGATTATCAAACAGGTGTTAAGCTCGCTTACCAACAGGCGATTGATACCATACCCAAACGCAAAGGCCCGGTTATATTGATGGGGCATTTGCATGCCAAAGGTGGCGCTATTTCGGAGGATTCAGAGCGCAACCTCAATATAGGTGGCTTCGACTCAATTTCAGCTGGTGTGTTTGGCGAGCAGTTTGACTATGTTGCATTGGGTCATTTGCATAAAGCGCAGAAGGTGGCAAAGCACGATGCGATTAGATATTGCGGCACACCCTTACCTATGTCTTTTTCTGAACGACATTATAGCCACCAAGTACTGTTGGCCGAATTCAGTGAACACAGGCTGGTGGCTGTAAATCCCCTTTACGTTCCACGCTTCAAAGATGTACTTTATATTCCTGATACGGGATCAAAGCGTCTTCGCGAGTTATGTGAGGAAATCACGACAAACGATTTTAGCCAGTACGACAGTGCTCCTTATATTAGGTTAAGGCTTTCCTCAGCAGAGACGAGTAGTCGCTTTCGTGCTGAAATTGATGCTGCATTAAAAGGCAAAGCGATAAAGTTTTGCGGAATTGAGCGTGTAACACAGGCGCGCGACACCGTAGAGGATTTGTTTGAGGACCTAGCCAAAGTAGAATCACTGTCTGTTACCAGTTTACTCGATATTGCATACAGAGAACTTGAGCCTGATGAAGAAAAAGCGCCTGTAAGTCTACACAATAAGCTTGCGGAAGTTATCGCTAACATGGAAGAGTTAAACGATGAAACTTGAAAAGATACAGATCACCAATCTTGCATCCATTGAAAGTGCTGAAGTAGACTTTACGAAAGCGCCTCTCAAAGATACCGGTCTTTACGCAATCACAGGTGACACCGGCGCGGGAAAAAGCACCTTACTTGATGCCATTTGTCTTGCGTTTTATGGTAAAACCGCAAGGTTAAAATCAGATGACAAAGAAAAGGTAGCGTTTAACGGCGACAACATAAAACTCAATGATCCCCGAAATTTGCTGCGCAGAGGCTGTACAGCAGGATCGGCATCGGTTGTTTTTGTCGCACAAGATAATAATCGATACCAAGTGGTTTGGTCTGTTGAGCGTGCCAGGAAAAGCCCAAAAGGCAATCTAAAACCGGCATCGATAGAGCTATTTCGTCTACCTGATATGACGCTGGTGTGCGAAAAGAAGAAAGACACTGAGCAAAAAATTGAACAGTTAGTCGGGCTGACCTTTACCCAGTTTACTCGGGCTGTATTACTTGCTCAGCATGAATTTTCCGCATTTTTGAAAGCGGGAGGTGATGAGCGAGCGCAATTACTCGAGTGCCTAACCGGCACCGAAAAGTTCAGCCAGATCGGTAAAGCAATTTTTGAAGCGCATAAGGTAAAAAAACAAGAGTTAACTGCACTGCAAGAAAGGTTAGGGCAGATTGTCTTGTTATCAGCAGAGCAGCGTGCCGAGCTTAAAACACAAAAAGACTCACTGCTGACAAACAGAAATCAACTACAAAGCAAAAGCACTCAGTTTCACACCCAGCTTCAGTGGTTAGTTGATATTGAAACACGACAACAAAAAATTATTGATATTGAACAGAGGTTGCAGCAACAAGAACAGCAACTGATACAGAGTGAACCGCAGCAAAAACACGCAGAGCAAGTACTCAAAGCGAATGAGATCCGAGATAATAGAGAGCAGCTAGAGCAAGTACAATTACGCCAAACAAAGTGCCAAACACAGCTCTCAGAACTACAAGAGCTAGAATTTGAGACTACCTTGGATACGTTACGAACACATGAGCAAGCGTTAGAATTGCAACTTGCCCAGCAGCAGGCGCACTTTACCCAGCAAGCGACAAAATTTGATGCAATCACGCAATTAGATGACAAATTAAAGTTGCATCGTGCTCAGGAGCAAGAAACTAAACCCATCATTGCAAAACACACTGAGTTGGCAGCTCAGTATGACTTTGAATTACAGCAGCAGCTATCGCAGCGTCAAGACATTGAGAGCGAACTTACCCAGCTTAAACAGCAGCAAACAGGCTTACAATCGGTTGCCAACATAGCATCGCAGTGGCACACAGTACTGCCTCAGTTTGAGGACTTACAGCAATTATTGTTACAGCTCAAAGAATGTACTTCGTTACTCGATAGCTTACCGGAGCAGCAGCAACAACTCGCGACGCGTTTACAGGAATGCCAAGTACAAGCACAAGCCCTAAACTCAGCCTATCTTACTGATGTTCAAACGCTTGAAGAGTTGAAAGCAAACTTAGCCCCGTTAACGGCTCGAGACTTAACTCAAGATATGCAAAACTGGACGGCGTGTGTTCAAGCGCACAAGAGTATCAATGAAGGAGAGGCACTTTTACATCAACTGCGCTCGCAGCAAACTCAACATCATATTGGTTTAGAGCGATTAGAATTACAGATAAAAGATACTAAACAGCAGGACGAACTTTCAAAACAGCGCCTAGCACTCACCCGAGATAATTTAGAACAAGTGCAACTCAGAGCTAGTGAGCGGATCAGTGACTTACGTTCACAACTCAAAGCCGGCCAAGAATGTATGGTGTGTGGTGCAAAAGAGCACCCCTATGGTGTTGAGCATATTGATACACATTGGGAGCAATTATTGCGGGACTTTCGTGCTCAATATCAGGCTGCGGAGCGAGCTCGCGAACAAGTGTTGCAGCGGTATAATCAACAAGTGGGTGAAAAAGAGCGTGAGAATGCGTTGTGGCAATCTGTGAACCAAGAGATTGCTCATTGCACTAAGCAGATTGATGAAAGTCGCAAATATTTAGAGACGTTACCGAACAACTATCAGGTAGAAAACGCGACGCAAGCCGAACAAAAGTTACTCCAAATTCAGTCTCAGATCGCTGAATTAACACGTTTGAGAAGCCAGATAGACGAACAGTGGCAACATGTTCAGCTGTCGCAGCAAAGACTTGAGAAAGCTAAAGATCAAGAGCAGGCGATACAGCAACAGCATCATGACCTAGATAATCAGATCGTTCATATACGTACTGAACATGAGAAACTTGTGCAAAAGTCCAAATCATTAAGAGACAGGTTAGCGTCATTAATTGATGATAAACAGTGGTGGCAGCAATTTGATTTATCATGCAGTACCGGTTTGGCTGAGTTGGAAGCGCGAGTACAACGTTGGCTTACCACCACTAAGCGCTATGATGAGCTGTTACAAAATCAAGACAGTTTGACGCATCAGTGCAATTTATTGGCACAGCAAAAGCAAGACGAAGCGCTGAGGCTAGCTGAGTTGGAAGATGTGCTACAGCAGCATCAACAGCACATACAAGATATTGTGTGTGAAAGGCAAAAGCATCTACCATCACAACATTCGACATTAGATGAGTGGGTTACTGCGTTAAAATCGCAGCAAAATACGACCCAAGAATCGCTCATACAATTGCGAGTTGACATTAGTCAGACGGAAGCCAAACGTGAAAGTGCCTCACAAGCTAAATCACAATTAACAGAGCAACTTGCTGAGTACGGCGAACGTGTGCAGCAGCTAACACAGCGATTTGAACACTGGTTAAATGAGAATCGCTTAGAACATGCACAGGTATTAATATTACTCGATGCTTGCTCAGAGGAGGCACGTACCGAGTTGGATCAGTATCATCAAATCCAGCGTATGTGCGATGACACAAAAATACTTTTGTCACATCAACGTGAGGAGTTGCTACAGCTACAACAAAAATTTCCTGATGGAATAGATAAAGAGCGCGTGCAGGCTGAGCTTGAGGTGAGCAACCAAGCACTCGAGGAAGTACAAAATCAATTACTACAAGTGCAGAGCACTTTGGAAATTGATACGCAGAATAAACAACAATTTTCAGACCAAGCAACTATTTTGGCTCAGCTGCAAGAAGACTATGAGCACTGGCATTTACTAGATAAGTTACTTGGCGATGCAACGGGCAAAAAATTACGCAATTGGGCGCAAACACAAACATTAAAAATATTATTACAGTACGCTAATCAACAACTTCGGACACTGTCTAGACGCTATCTGTTGACGACGATTGAGCAGTCATTAGAAATCGCGGTAATAGACAAGGACATGGCGGATGAGCAGCGAAGTGTCAATACGCTATCAGGCGGTGAGTCGTTTTTGGTGTCGTTATCTTTAGCTCTGGGGCTTGCCGCATTATCTTCCAATCAGGTGAGTATACATTCTCTATTTATTGATGAAGGTTTTGGGACATTAGATCCAGAAACACTGGGAGTCGCGATTGACGCGTTAGATGCGCTGCAATCTCAGGGGCGTAAGGTTGGTGTGATCTCACACGTAGCGCAAATGAGTGAGCGGATCGCAACGCGGATCCATGTCGATAAGCAGCCTGGAGGCTATTCATCATTACATTTGGTACCACAAACATAAGGAAATTTGGATGCCGACTTTTACGGGCGAAGAAGCCCAAAACTACGACTCAAGAATCACTAAACTAGTACCAGGTTATGAGTTACTTCATCAGTTAAGTAGCGCTCAATTATTAGCGCTCTATCCTGATGATGCGACAATTCTGATCGTTGGTGCTGGAACAGGAAAGGAAGTGGTTGAGTTAGCAAAGCTTAATCATACGTGGCGTTTTATCGCGCAGGATGTATCTGCTGATATGTTAGAAATAGCAGATCAATATTTTACTAAGCTGAAAATCAACTCACGTGTTCAACTTCACTATGGTGCGCTTTCGCCTTCGGCCTATCAAGTTGATGCTGTGCTGTGCTTATTGGTGATGCACTTTGTGAAAGACAATGGCGATAAGGCTCGGTTATTTAAACAAATGAGTGAGCAGCTAAAACCCAATGGTCACCTTTTTATTGCTGATTTGGAGAAGCCGGTGACGCCCTTTGAACGTGACGCACAGCTTATCGCTTGTAAGCAACTGGGGCTATCTGAGAAAGGTGAGCAGCACATGCGAGTCAATTTAGAACATGAGTTTTTTCCAGTCGATAAAATACGCTTAGCGGAATTACTCGATGCAGCAGGGTTTGGGGTCGCTAAACCCTATTTCAAGGCACTTGGTTTTTCAGGTGTTGTTGCAACCAAAAAATAGAGCAAGTTTTTACCAAGTCTACTACCAATTTGCTTGCCTCAAAATAGACCACTTAATTAAGCAAATTGGTATAAGAGGTGTTAGTAAAATATTGATCTAGATTGCTCGCTTTCTGTTGTTTTATCCCATATTTCGACGTTAAGAAGCCGATTTGTAAGCAATATAACTGCTAATTAGGTTAGTAAAATGATGATCTGATACTAAAGCGCTTTACGTTAGATCACATTTTTACCTAGTAAAAGTGTGATCTAAGAGTGTGAAGTTAACGTCAATGATGGCAGGAATGAGCTTAGTTTCCCTTAATTATCTTTGCTAACCTATTGATTTTTATATTACTTAGCTGGCGATAGTCTAAAAATGGTGAAACGATCAGGTTTAACTCTGTATCTACTGCAAACTCATCATCTAACCATATCAAGCTGTTAGTAAAAATCTGATCTTTCAATAGCGATTTAGCATATGTTCGCCCTGCAATTATATGCCAGTTGTATGATTTTATTGAAAAATCTGGTGATGAAAAGAGTAGGGCTTCTTGGCTTGAGGCTTGTAATAAAGCGCTATCTCGATATGACTGCCAACTTGGGAAGTTAGTAATATTGTGATCTGGCAACTGAGCAGCGAACAAAAACTTGGCAAAAACATTAAATATTTTCCGCCAGCCATTACCACATTGGTTGTTGATATAATCAATCTCTCCACCCTCTAGGGGTATGATTTTACTGATGTTCTTATAGGAAAGTATGGCTGGTGGATGTTCAATATAAAAGGCAACATGACCTGTCTTTGCACCAAAGCCACGAGTTAGTATTTTTTTGTTTTGTGTTGTATCCATGGGGCATTGCTGAGATAAATTTTTATAAGTGTAAAATAAATCGGGAAAAATTGGCATGCTAAACGGTAAATCACTACTTTCTTTACATACCAAGTACTAATTATATTTTGATCTAATCTACAACATTAATAAGCGCGTATGATTAGGATGACAAAATTGGAGACAATAATGAAATTAAGACAGCTACTTTTGGGTGCGATCGTGACCATATCGATGGCGGCCTGCACCGGACTGCCAAATGGAATTGAACCGGTCAAAGAATTTAATGTTGAGCGATACCAAGGTACTTGGTACGAAATTGCAAGGTTGGATCACGCATTTGAGAGAGGAATGCAAAATGTTACCGCGACTTACAGCCAAAATTCGGATGGCTCTATCAAGGTTGTTAATCGGGGGTATGTAACAGAAGAGCGAGTGTGGAAAGAAGCGATAGGAAAGGCCAAGTTTGTTGCAAATAAGGAAATAGCGCACCTTAAAGTATCATTTTTTGGACCATTTTATGGAAGCTATGTGGTATTTGAATTAGATGAAGACTATCAATATGCTTTTGTAACAAGCTATAACCGAGATTATCTATGGTTACTTTCAAGAACTCCGAAAGTGTCTGAAGCTGTTATGAATAAATTTAAAGCGACATCTGATAGATATGGCTTTGACACTGAAGCACTTATTTATATGGAGCATGAAGCAATAGAGCCAGAGTAGTGTAAACCCCCTTTACAACAAGTACCCTTTTTGGGTTTTTATTTCAATGGTCGTGAGACAACGGCCATCGTGTCTTATTCCTGTAGGAAATGGTTAATAAATCATTCAGTCAACTGTAACAGGAACACTTCACACTGTTGCACGCTTTTCAAAACAATAATACTTAGGAACTGGAGTAACTCATGAAGCGTGTAGCATATTCTTTAATAGCAGCGGCAGTTGCCATGGCACTGACAGCTTGTGACGGTGACGATGGTGCGCAAGGCGCCACGGGCCCGAAAGGTGAGCAAGGAACTGCGGGTCAAGATGGAACAAATGGCACCAATGGTCAGGATGGTGTCGATGGCACTGATGGCACCAGCGGCAAGGACGGTGTGGATGGTACTGACGGTACTGATGGTCGTGACGGTAGTTATAGTGTTCCTGGTCTAGTCCGTATCGCAACGGTACCAGCAGGTGCAGAGGTAACGGGTCTTTTCCTCTCTCAAGGTGGTGATTTATTCTTTAATGTGCAACATCCAAATGACACAAACACTGAGACAGATAACTTTAACAACACGCCTTTTAATACAGGTACAGTGGGTGTCCTCACAGGTGTGAATTTTAATAACTTGCCATCTAATATACCCAGTGCTCCAGTACCTGCATCAACCATGGAGCAACAAACGGTGGTTTCTGCAATTGGCCAATACCAAATTTTGGGGCAAACAGGTGATAAGTTCTCGCAGCTAGGTGACAAAGGATTAGCCGGCGGTCTTGGGGTACATTACAGTATCTCCACAGGTGAAGAAATCATTAAAAACGACAATCCTGATTTTAATGGCTTTATTCCAGTAACTGCGGATTCTGGTTACCTGTTTACAAACTGGGAAGCCTACCCTGGTGGCGTAAGCCGTTTAAAAATGAGCAAATCGACAACTGGTAAGTGGTCAATTGAAGAAGCAATGATGGTTGATTTTGATGGTGTTAAAGGCACTGCGGCGAATTGCTTTGGCTCAGTTTCTCCTTGGGGAACTCCGCTAACTTCTGAAGAGTGGATTGTATGGTCCGCGGTTGATACGACACAAGATCCACAGTGGAATAACCCTGCCGAAACAGGGAATGACACGATGGAAGCGTTGACAGCACCTGACTTTCCTAATCCATATCGCTACGGCTATATTGCAGAGATCCAAAACCCGACAACAGACACTCCAGATGTGGTGAAGCACTTCACAATCGGACGATATGAACATGAAAACTCAGTCGTGATGCCGGATCGTCGCACTGTTTATTCATCACAAGATGATACCGGTGGAGTATTGTTTAAGTTTATTGCCGATCAACCTGAAGATTTAAGTGCAGGTGTGCTATATGCGGCAAAATTAAAGCAAGATAGCGGATTGACAGATCCTGCTGTTACCGGGTTTGACATCTCTTGGGTGGAGCTTGGCCGAGGTAGTAATGCGCAAATTGAAACTTGGATTGCTGAGTATGATGGTATTAATACATCAGACTATGTGGAAGGGCAAACAAGCTACTTGTCTGTTGCGGACGTTAAAGCGTGGGCGACAGGGGCTGCAACCTATCCAACCATAGAAAATGGTGGCGGCAAAGTAACAGCTGGTAAACCTATGGATAACAGAGCTATTTTCCTTGAGTCACGACAAGCTGCACGTCAAAAGGGCGCAACGGCTGAATGGCGCAAGCTTGAGGGCATTAGTATTAATCATAACCGCGTTTTGGAGGCTGTAACCGGACAAGATGTGGTGCCTGGAGAAGTCGTTGATAAAGCGTATATGTATATCGGGATTGCAGATATAGATAAAACCATGATTGATGGTGAGGGTGATATTCAACTTTCAGCACGGGTGAAAGATTGTGGCGGTGTATATCGAGCACATATCGACAATAACTATAACTTAACACGTATTGAGCCAGTTGTGATGGGATCGACGTACCGCTCTTCACTTACTGGTGCTGAGCGCTGTGATGTGAATCAACTCTCACAACCTGACAACGTGATTGTGATGGAAGATGGTCGCATCATTATCGGTGAAGATGGCTTCCAAGAAAACAATACGCTATGGCTTTATGATCCAAAGCAAAATAACTAAATAGATGGCAGTGCATTTATCGATGCACTGCATTTTTTTGTCCAAATTTTGGAGTCATAAAAGTGAAATACGTTAGCCTTTTTACCGTACTTTTTAGTTGTATTAGCATAGTTGGTTGCGATAATGAGCAACCTAACATAGTGAACAATACGTTGTTAGAAGTAGCGCAAGCTTCGCCACCTTATCAGCCAGGAGATGATATTCCCGCTACTGCATATATGGAACATAATGAAGTTTATAACCCTGAATCAGTTATCCCACCTCAGTGTTACACAAAAACAGATGGCGTGAAGAACCCATGCTACGCGTGTCATCAGTCATACGACGATAAAAGTAGGCCGAACATGATGCGAGATGCAAACTTACAAGGTGCCTATGAGTTTTCTGATTTGGGGTTCAAAAACCACTGGAAAAACTTGTTTATAGACCGCTCTGCACTTATTAAGCGTATTTCAGATCAAGATATTACTAACTGGGTTAATCAAGACAATTACACACCTTTTATTGAAAAGCTTAAAAATGACCCAAGCTGGAAAGGCGAAATAACACCAATCAAAGATTTGGCATACCCAGATAAAGCATTCAATGAATTAGGGATAGCGAATGACGATAGTGGTTGGGTGGCATTTAATTATAAACCTTTTCCTAGCACCTTTTGGCCAACCAACGGCTCAACTGGGGATGTGATGATAAGGCTTGCCGACGCTTTCAGAGAAAAAGGTGATACGTATAACCAAGATGTGTACTTAACAAATCTGAGTTTAGTGGAGTTGGCTGTAAAGGGGCTTGACGAAATATCTACGCCCTTAATTTCAGAATTGCGAGTTGGTGAGGATTTAAATGGCGATGGCAAAATAGCACAAGTAAATAAAATAAAACGCCGCCTACATTATGTTGGAGATGCGAAGCACATCCAACTTGCCCATCAGCTGTACCCTGAAGATACTGAGTTTTTGCATACTGTTCGTTACATAGGAGTAGACGATAATGGGCAGATATTTAACGCGCCCAGAATGAAAGAAGTACGCTATATGAAAAAGCATAACTTTAAGTCAAAACAATCTCTGGGAGCCGCTTATTATCGTGAAGCAAAAGAAAAGTCTTTTGAAAACTACCCTCAAACACTTTACCTTGGTGATTTAGGGATTAACAACAACTTCGGCTGGACCATTAACGGATACATCGAAGACAAGTCGGGGCAACTTCGTCCGCAGCATGAGCAAGAATTAGCGTTTTGTAATGGCTGCCACAAGACGATCGGCTCTACGTATGATCAGACTTTCTCGTTTGCGCGAAAAGTTGAGGGTAAGCTTGGTTGGGGTTATATCAATTTACACGATATAAAAGATGTGCCAAATAAAGGTGAAGTACAAGGAGAGTTTTTAACTTATATGATGCGTGTCGGAGGAGGGGATGAGTTTAGGCAAAATCAAGAAATGCTAATGCGCTGGTTCAACAAGGATGGCTCGCTAAATACAGAGAAAGTGAATGCTATTGAAAATATATATGAGCTAATTACACCTTCAAAAGCGCGTGCATTGGCATTGAATAAAGCATACTTGACGATTGTGCATGAGCAAAGCTACTTATTTGGTCGCGATGCTACCTTAGTGAAAGCAAAAAACGTGCTTGAGCAAGTTGATGACTCGCAGCAACCACTCGCCCCCCAACACCGATATGTTTGGGATATGCAGTTAGACTGGAAGGCAACAACCCAGCATGTCTCACGATAAAAAGGGTACTCATTTCATAAGAGTTAAGCGATACATTGTGAGTTTACTCTAGTACGTAAGCTTCGCAGTAGGCAATGACTTCAGCCGCTGTTATTCCTCAATATCGTATCGGTGGAAATAATAGCGGCTTCAAGGCCTATCATCACTCCCATCATGTATTAGATCGTAATTTTACTAACTGAGTTGGACAGTGACATTAAAGTTAACTTTCACCATCAGCTTTTCAATTATCTAAAATAGACACGCTAGATAAAGGAATAATATGCTGTGAGTTTAAAAGCCATGAGTTAGCACATCCCTCATCTCTGTTGGTTTGTAACTTTAGGGCTATGTTCCCTTGTTTGGATCAGATTTTTACTAAGCTAATGCAAAGAGAAAATATATAGATCATATTTTTACTAACTAACCAATCAAAAAGAGCGAATTGGATCAGAATTTTACTAAGTGTATGTGGTTTGAGTTAGTAAATTTGCGTCTTGAAGTGGAGTGCTGGCGATATTTTGTTCTAAATGTTGTTCTTTCAAAGGGTTAACTAAGAAACCTTAGTAAAATAGTGATCTGAAAAGGGCGCTGCAAGCAGCGCCTTAGTTAAATAATGATCCAATATAGTGAGCACAATACGATGCTAAAGCTCACTAGGTAAAATAGTGATCTGAAATAGTGAGGCTTGGTTGCAAAAATAGCCACCAGTAGCAGCACTGCTACTGTCATGTAACCAATAAATTGTACGCTACCATATGCGCCTTGAGTTACGATTGACAGTATCAGGCTGCCTATAAGACAAAGCCAGCTGGCAATATTTAAGTGACTTGTTATATTACCTTTTGGGCGTTTGCCTAGTACTTCTTTATAGTGGTTGGGTTTCGCTATGGCAAATCCCATAAAGGCAAGTAGACAAAATAAAAATATCAGCCATTGCATCAGATCTTAACCTCGCGTTGAGAGCGGCGGGAGGGTGCTGCTGGTGTTACTTGGGAGCGACCTAACTTCCTAGCTTGCACCAAAAAGCTTACGGCAATACCAATAGCCAGTGCGTCAAAACCAAATAATACCCACTGTTTATGTATTAAATAACTCACCAAGTTCCCTTCAATCGTGAGCATGGACACTACAGGAAGTCCCGCCCATGCGAGCGCGTTTACTTTAGCCGTCAGTTGCCAAGCTAATCTATCCGATTTGTAACAGGCAGCGATGGCAACGATAGCCCAGACAATAAAGAATACGAGTACCTCTTTGTCTGCGCGTGCAACAAGCTCCGTGGGTAATAAACGATTGGCATAGAAAAATGCTGCCGTTGCCGCTGGTAGACCCATTATTGTACCTAAGTTTAGAGACTCTACCAGTTTAAGGCCAAAGCCTGGCTTTTCATCTCTCTTAAGCTTTTGGCGTAGCCGCTTAGCCCACATGACAGCACCTGTTGCTATCATTACGCAGCCTGCGAGTCCTGCAATAAAGTACAGCCATCGCAGGGTCGGCTCTGCCAACCGTCCTGTGTGTAGTGCTATCATGCCGCCGTAGAGGTTTTCTGCACCAGATAAGGTGACATTGTGTGTTTTTAATAACTCACCAGATGCGGCATTGTACATCCAGCTCGGTGGATCATCCTGTACAGCACGCCCCGCGTTGGCATAAAGCTTTATAGTTGCGCTTGCATCGTTTGGTGATGAAATAACGACACGGCGAAGTGGCGCATTGCCTGAGTTAGTATAATAGTGATCCAATGCTTTATTTAACGCAAGCTCCTGAAGCGGCAGCCCTGTAGCAGGTGCTGTCGCAAGTAGAGGATAGCGCTCGGCTCTTAGCGTTTGTTTGTCTTCATAGCGTTGCTGCGCAGGTTGTGGTAACAGCATAAAAATTAGCGTAACCAAACCGGTGTAGGTGATCATTATATGAAAAGGCAAAGCAATGACGGATGAGACATTATGTGCATCTAACCAACTTCGAAGACCTTTTTTGCTTCTAAATTGAAATAAATCCTTAAAAATACGCTTATGGATCACCACACCAGAGATTAGCGCAATCAGCATGAATAAGGTCGCGAAGCATACAATCCACCGTGCGGTTATTGCATTCATATAATGTAAGTCGAAATGAAGGCGATAGAAGAAGTTGCCTCCTTTTGTATCTCTAAACTCAGGTAGCGCATCTAACGTGATCGGATCCAAGTATTCTGAATGGCGCTTCCCTCTTCTTTCTCCTTCTTCGGGTTTCTCAGAGTACATAAGTAAAAGGCTCGGGCGGCGCTCGGTTGGCAGTTCTATACGCCAAGATTCGGCTGTGGGAGCAATGTGTTGAAACCGTTCTATGCTTTTTGTAACGGTTTGCTGTTGAAAAGCATGGTTATATTGCGGTAAATGATGTGTCGCTGGCTGCGCCCATAAGCTAATTTCATGTCTGAAAAAACTCGCAGTCCCAGCAAAGAAGATTAAAAATAGCAACCAACAAACGAGTAAACCAACCCAGGTGTGTAACCAAGTCATACTACGAAAAAATGACTCCCTCACAGCTTGCCTCCAAGCAGTGTCAACGTGCCGTAAAGAATACAAAGTACTCCAATCATGCTAAGCAATACCTTTCTAAAAGAGCTGCATCCGAATACCCATATAAAAGTGATAGGATAAAAAAGAATGCCTGTTGTTAATGCGTATAAAAGCGCATCTAAGCGCTTTATTGGTAAGGTTAAAGCAAGCAGAGACGAAGCCATAACGGTGACAAAATAGCCGCCGATTATAGCGATTAAAAAACGTGAAATTACTTGCGATTTGTATAAAGCTGCCTCAATTTTAGTGTTATCCTGATTAGGCATAGTACCCCTTAAAATTACAACAAGAGTAATAGATTATTATCCAATAATTTGCATCTAAATGATAGTGATTCGCACTTGTTTTCATGGCCTGCTACTCAATTGACATAACTTGAGCTGCTACCGTTGGGTGATATTCTGTACTTGTATATTTCGTCTAGTTGTTATGGTGGGAGTCGGTTACACAACAGGCTTCAAATGGAGTTAAACTAAGTAAGTATTAAATAAAAGCTTCAGTGCATTGGGGGATAAGCGTTGCTATGCGATAATCTTGGTTGTTTTTTATTGCCAAAACCAGCAAGCTAAAATGGATATTTTTACACAAGTGAACTTATGTCGGTTCTGCGAACCTGAGTTACCTCTTGGGGCTAACCCAATTATTCAGGGAAATAGTCTTTCGAAAATACTCATCATTGGACAAGCTCCGGGATTGAAAGCGCATAACAGCAGGTTACCGTTTAATGATCCTAGCGGCGATAGATTGCGCAGTTGGCTCGCTGTGGAGCGGGCGCAATTTTATAATCCAGATCTCTTTGCCATCATGCCAATGGCGTTTTGTTATCCCGGTAAAGGTAAATCAGGTGATTTAGCACCAAAGGCAGTGTGCGCGCCAAAGTGGCATCAACAGGTGTTCGCATCTCTGAAACAAGTGTCTTTGACCTTACTTATCGGTCAATACGCACAGCGATATTATTTACCGCAGTACTCATCAGTGACAGACGTGGTAAAAGCAGCAAATTATGAAACCCAAAACATGATCCCGCTACCTCACCCAAGCCCTAGAAACCAAATATGGTTGAAAAAGCATAACTGGTTTGAAGAGTGTGTTATTCCACAACTGCAAGCAAAGGTAAGGAAGGCATTAGATGGGCATGAAGCGGCGATAAAAAGTGGGCGATAGATTCGTGTCATTGTTTGTTTCAAATACCGAAACTTTACATTTATTTGAAATACCCCTTTTGGGAATAAGATATTCCATATAATTTTATTTTTTGTAACCTTATATGTGGTCAATAATTAGCTCGTTCAATGGAGCCATAGTGGCAGAAGTAAACCAGCTTAGGTGATCTGAGCCTGCTCCAAGCAGTAATTTGCGTGAATATTTCTCATCATTTGGTTGCGTAATTAAGTGTATTACTCCATACTTCACTCTGTTTACATCACATACACTTTTTAACATTTTCAAAGGACTTGATAATGATTTATAAAGCTACCGGTTGGGCCGCCGTGCTCCTTTCTATCGTTGCATTATATCCAAGTATGCAGCCTGGTGCGTATTCTGTTATTGGTTTCTACCTTTGTTTGTTTTCTCTCATTATTGCTGCATTCGCGAGCCACATGGACAGGCCTATTTATTTTCGCGGGGCGATAGGCATATCACTCGTTAACATACTATTGGTTAACGATGGCACGCGAGCCAGCTTATTACTTGGACAAAGCGACTGGGTGTATATCGGTTCTATGTATGGGATTTTTCTCGTCGTGGTCAGCATCTGTGGATTTTTGGTGAGTAGAGACTTACTGATTTCAACTCTTGAAAACCATCGATAATGCTTAACGCCATGCAGCTGTTACATCAGGTTAATTAGACTGGTATTGAATGATGTTGTGTATGAGTTATGTCCTCTCTGTTTGGGGACGGCTATATATTATACTAGTTAGTCCGAGCTTAAAGGTTAAATCAGTTTCTTCCTTATCTCAGCCTAAGACTCGCTTTCATTCTTATAATAAGAATGAAGTTAGTGATTTTTACAAATTTTATATTATAAAATGGAATGTATACTCTCCTCATCGGCTCTTCAATAAAGAGCTCCCAATTTTATCAACTGAGGAAAGTATCATGAACATCATTAATATCATCAATCCAAGTAGTACGTTTTCATCGTTAGCATCTTTGTTTGGCCGCGTTGGGTTGTCAGCGATTTTCATCTTAGCCGCTGTTAATAAGATCCAATTTTACGAAGGCAACGCGGCGTATATGGCCTCCAGTGGTTTGCCTAGTGAGTTATTACCTTTGGTTATTGCGTTTGAGTTAATTGGAGGGCTCTTCATTTTGATTGGCGCTTTTACTCAACTAACAGCGCTCGCTTTTGCCGGATTTAGCTTAGTTAGTGCTTTGCTGTTTCACTTTGACCTTGCGGATCAAATCCAGTTTTTAATGTTTTTTAAAAATATAGCCATGGCCGGAGGCTTTTTGGCATTAGCGGCAACTGGCGCTGGTGACTTTAGTGTTGATAAAAAACTAAATAACTCACGTTTGATTAAGGTAAAAGGCGAGTCATAAAACTAAAGCTGCCCTTGCAAAAATAATTGCCGAATGTCGTAAAAGAAGCGCACAGGGTAGGGTCTGTGCGCTTGTGGGATCAATGCTAGGCTTGTTTAAATTTGGTATGTGCAACAAAGCACAGGAGACAGGTTTGTAGGGTGAATATGCTCAGGTGGTAATAAATTGCAAAACCTAAAGCGGCGTCAATAACACCAAGCGCTAACTGCGAAATATGGAAGGTAGGTAAAAGCCAAGCAAACCACTGCATAGGCTCAGGAAAAAGAGTAATTGGCAGCCAAAGACCTGACAACAGTGAAAGTGGTAAGTAGACTAAGTTGACGACAGCTGGCGCTGCTTTTGCCGACACACACAAGCCAATTACGAGCCCTAACAGACATAAAGGAAAGGTACCTAATAAGGCGATTAACACAATTATAAGAAACTGTTCCAAGGCTAATGATACACCTGAAAACAAAGCTAACATACTCATTAAACAGGCCACAATTAATGAAAAAACCGAGGCACTTACGCATTTTGCGAAGAGGTATTGGTATGCAGAAACAGGGGATAATTGCTTAAGAACCAACCAGCCATTTTGCTTTTCAATAGCCACGTTCACACCAAATGAAAATAACGCCGGGCTTATCATTCCAAATATCAAATAGTTGATAAACATATAATTGTGAGAGTCGTCATGGCTGAACATGATGCCAAAGAAAAGATAAAACAAGCATGGAAAGACTGATGCAGGGATCACAAATCCCTTACTTCTAAAAATACTCAATAGTTCAACTTTGCTTTCTAGTAAAAAAGACGTTGTATTCATCATGTTAAGCATTTCCATTATTCATTAAAGAAAGGTAAGCCTCTTCTAGGCTCATTGGTGCTACCTGTAAATTGTGAACATCAAATTGCGTTAATAGTCGCTGTAGAATGGGGTTTGGCTCGTTCGTTAGTATGGTGAACTTATTGCCTTCAACACTAAGATTTACCATAGGGAGAGCGTCAAGAAGTGTGACCTCAGGCAAATCGCAGGTAAACTTTATTTGAGCACGGGGGTAGATGTTAGCTAATTCTGGTATATCGGTTAGGTTTGTACACTTACCCTCCCTTAACACCAATAATTCATCAGCCAGTGTCTCAGCTTCATGAAGATAGTGTGTGGTAAGCAACACCGTTTTATTTTGCTGCTTTAGCGCGAAAATGGCTTGCCAAAGTTGTTGTCGCGATTCTACATCCATACCAACGCTTGGCTCATCTAAAAAAATAACATCCGGATCGCCCACCATCGCGATGGCCATAAATAATCTTTGTTTCTGCCCTCCAGAGAGCGTATCAAAGGTTTGCTGTAAAAAACCTTCGAGCTGACAGAGTGAGATAATGTCATCCAATGGGGTAGGGTGTTGATGATAGCTTGAAAAAAGCTCGATAAACTCTCGCACTTTGATATGCAGAGGCAGCCCGCCCAACTGCATCATAGCGCCAACACGCTGGCGACAAAATAATGAGTCTGGAGGATGACCAAGTACACGAACCTGTCCCGATGTTGGCTTTATTCTTCCGAGCATGATGTTTATTAAAGTAGTCTTCCCTGCACCATTTTGCCCCAAAATAGCATGCACTTGGCCTTGTTGAAGGGTAAGGTTTAGCCCCGCTAAAAGGGGGTTACTGTCTCGGTATCCAAAATTGATGTTTGATAAATCGATTGCGCTATTCACGGTCTTGATTCCATTTACTAGGTATATTTGCAGTATGTATAGGTAACGGAATGAATATCAGTGAGTGTTGTCAGAAAATAAAATGACAATTGTCAGAGGTGGAAAACGCAAGACAGGTGTGACGAACACCACACCTGTTAAAACCTCAGATATTAAAGGCCTGTGACTTTTGATAAATGTGTAGAGAGCGTAAGTTGTATTTTTGTATTGGGCGCTTTGACCGTAAATAACGCTTCTTCAAAATCACCTTTTGAAAAACTGTCATGAATATTATTGGATAAGGCGTAAGGCTCACTGGGCATGCCTGTAAATGGGAAAATCATTCGATCCATGCCACCATCACTGTCTTCGTCATGAATAACATGAATGGCATACTTACCAGCTGGTACCGACTCAAAAGTAACAGTGGTTAAGGGAGAAGTTGGGGCGACAACCAGTTTTCGAAAAAAGTGTGCATCGGGATCATTCACATTCTTGTCACTGTGGTAGTCGGCGCTGTTGTCAAATAACAATACCAGCATTTGTCCTTTAGTGTTACTTACTTCAGTAATTTCAACAGTTAGATTAGTTGGTGGGCCTGCAACAGCGTTTACACTGACAGGGCTGGTAGAACTACACGCCGTAAGTAATGCTAGCGCCATCAAAATAATTAGAGACTTCATCCTTTGCTCCTAGTAGCAGTTAAATTGTAGCCTCTCAAGCTTGTCAGATAATTGTGTTATTACTGTTAAAAATTGTTATTTGTGACGTGCATTATCACTGTTCAGACCAGAGTGAAGTGCTGCTGAGTATTTAATCTAATTATAGGCTAAGTTTATTCCATTCTATTAAATCGAACGTACTAACCAAATTTGACTAATTTTAATCTTTTTCAGCTTTGTTATGCTAATTCTCAACAAAGATATTGAGACATTATTATGAAGATACGTCGAATACAAAAAGCACAAGCAACAAGTGACGGAGCTGGTGTAAAGATTAACCGAGTGGCAGGTTTCGATGGAAAAAGTTTAGATCCATTTCTAATGATTGATGAATTAAGGTCGGAAGATCCGAAGGATTTTATGGCTGGTTTTCCACCTCACCCACATCGCGGTATAGAAACATTAACGTATATCAGAAAAGGTGGATTTGAGCACCAAGACCAAATGGGCAATCGTAAGGCAATCCAAGCCGGAGATGTTCAATGGATGAGTACGGGGCGTGGCGTAATACATAGTGAAATGCCGTTAAGTGATAAAGAGGGGATGCATGGGTTTCAGCTTTGGTTGAATATGCCAGCTAAAGAAAAGATGCGGGCGCCCAGATACCAAGATTCAACAAAGCAACCTGCAAAACAAGTAATGCTCGACGAAACAAGTTATTTTACAGCGCTAGCGGGTACATGGCAGGTTGGAGAGATGCAGCTAAAGACGGCGCTACAAGAGTTAGCTGGTCAAAGTGCACTTGCTGATGTGTGGCTACAAAAAGGAGCGCATTTACAGGTAGATATTACTCAATTTGCTAAAGTGATGATCTATATCCATACCGGACAATTGGAAAGTTATGGTGAGCAAACGCTTATCGAATTAGACTCAGACTTTTTGCTTGATATGGTGGCGACAAATAACGTCGGTTTCTTGCTCCTCGCTGGACAACCGATTAACGAGAAAATAGCGCATATGGGACCGTTTGTTATGAATACGCAAGAAGAGTTGCAACAGGCGGTGAGAGACTACCAAATGGGTCGCTTTGGCGACATTGTATAGGGGGTTTACATGGGACTATTAATTGATGGTCAATGGCACGACAAATGGTATGACACCAAGCGCAGCAAAGGCAAATTTGAACGGGAATCTGCAAAGCTACGTAATTGGATCACGCCCGATGGTCGTGAGGGAGCAACAGGAAAGGGTGGATTTAAAGCTGAGTCTGGTCGTTATCACTTGTATGTATCGCTAGCCTGTCCTTGGGCACATCGTACGCTTATTTTTAGAAAGCTCAAACAGTTAGAAGCGCATATTGATGTCTCGGTTGTGGATCCTGATATGCTTGACCAAGGTTGGAGTTTCTTAAGTCAACGCCCTGAGGTTGAAGAACGAGTGTACGGGCTTGAATTTATGCACCAGCTGTATACAAAAAATGATAAAAGCTACTCAGGCAGAGTAACCGTTCCCGTACTTTGGGATAAACAAACTGCACAGATCGTCAGTAATGAGTCGAGTGAAATCATCAGGATGTTCAATAATGCGTTCAATCACATCACAGGAGATAGTAGCGACTATTATCCACATGCGCTGAGAAGTGAAATTGATGAAATCAATGACTTTGTTTACCACAATATTAATAATGGTGTATATAAAGCAGGGTTTGCTACAACGCAAGATGCCTATCGCATTGCTGTTCATGATTTGTTTGAGGCATTAGACGAAATTGAAACTAGGCTTGCTAACACTCGGTACTTGGTTGCAGGGCAATTAACGGAAGCGGATTGGCGACTATTTACGACTTTGCTCCGGTTTGATAGCGTATATCATGGGCATTTCAAGTGTAATATTAAGCAGATAGAAGATTATCCAAATCTTAGTGCTTATTTGCGGGACTTATATCAACATGCTGGGATAGCTGAAACCGTCAATTTTGAGCACATAAAACGGCATTATTATTTTAGCCACACTATGATTAATCCGACCCAGGTAGTACCGGAAGGACCCAATATTGACTATCTGAGTGGCCATAACCGCCACAGACTTTCATTGTAAAAGAGAGCCAACATTGCCTTTGTATTGATTTAGACTAGAGTTAAATAGGCGATGATTATGTGGCTTTATGGTGTCGTCATCGTCTATTCTGAAAGTTGAGAGGCGGTGTTGGCGTCAACACATACGATTGTTTATTGTAATGTTAGTCGCAGCTTTGCGTAGTGTTGAATTTGGATAAAAAGCGAGATAAGTTGCGATTTTAAGTTATACCAATTCGCTTAGTTAAGCTTTCTATTTTGAGGCGAGAACACTTTGTCGATAGTCTCGTTACCACGCTTTGCTATCGCCAAGGTTTTTGCATTTGTGCGGGCACGGTAAAAATTTTGCTATTTAGTGGTTTTAAATAAGAAATTTTCAACGCATTTAGCGCTAGGGTTAATGCTTCAAATTGAGCAAGTATTAAGTCAAATTGGTATAAATCAATGCCTGTCTAGGTATAGAGCTATAGTGGTGATGCAGGGAGTACATGCTGCGGTCACAAAATCAAGGAGAAAGCGTGTCTTCTTCCAATATTGCTAAAAGTGCGATTGTATTATTGTTGGCGGTTCTGCTCGGGGCTATTTTATATTTTGAAAATAACATTCAAGACGACCTCAATGACAGTTTTTATCAGCGCTTGGAGCAAGTGCACTTAGCTCAAAATAATATCTATTTAAGTGAAATTGATGCCAGTAGAAGGTTTTTGTACTTTCTACTTGATACGCCCCCTATCCAAGGTATTGCCAGAGCTGAAAAAAATAATGGCATCGACCCGCAGGAGAATACGCCTTTACAAGTGTGGCGAGCGCGACTAAGCACAATTTTTAGATCTATGCTTTATTCTTACGACGGTCTGATTCAGATCCGGTTATTGGATGCACACACTGGACTGGAGCTAGTCAGAGTGGAGCGACAACTCGGAAAAGTTATTACGGTTTTAGATAGCAAGTTGCAAAATAAAAGCCAATATGATTATTTTACGCAGTCACTGCAACTGCCTGAGCGAACTATCTACTCAACGTCAATTAATTTGAACAAAGAGCGCGGTCAAATTGTTGTGCCGTTTCAACCCACGAAGCGTTTTACCTTACCCACCTACGATATTGATAACGATTTGTTCGGCATATTAGTGATCAACACCAATGCAGAAAAAATGATAAATAAAATTGTCTCACAAGCACCCAATACGCAAAAAGTGATAGTGCTAGGAGAGGGCGACTCATTTATTTATCATCCAGACTTTGCTCTGCGTTACAGCAGAGATCTCAATCCGGATATAGATTTTCGTAGCCGCTATCAAGTGCAGCCATGGAACAACAAACTACAGCTAGTGGAAGACAAAGAAACGAATGCACGCTTTTTAGCATTAATTAATGAAGTGGAAGGGGTAAACGTTGGCAGCTTGAAAGCGAAATTAGTCAATCTGATCTCATTTTCAATTTACCAGCAAAGTTTGAATGAAAAACGACTCACAACATATAGTTTACTTGCAGTTGCCAGTGGTGTATTTGCGTTGATTTTCTTTGCTTTTTGGCAATATACCCGAAGTTTACAAGCGCTTGACTCAACGCGTGCAGAGTTCAAAGCTATTTTAGATGGAGCATCAGATGGGGTGCTTGGTTTTGACAAAACTCTACGGCTCACAAGTTTTAATGAGTCGGCCACATCTTTTTTTAACAAATTGAATAATACCAAGCTCAGGAGTGAACCGCAGTTTCTACCTGACCCCGTATCTGCATTTATTTATGCTAATGCAAGTAAAGTACTTGAAGGCAAAGAAGTCGAGTCTCGCTCGATTAAGCTGACTCAAAGCGGTCAAGATAACAGTTGGTTATCGCTGAATTTATCGCCAATTTATGGTGGTAAACAAGTGATCCAAGGTGTGGCATTGTTTGTTGAAGATATAACCGCACAACAGGAGGCTGAAACACAATTGCTATTGGCGAATGAGCGTCTTGAAAATGAAGTCGCAGAGCGTACCAAGGAGCTAGTAGATGCGCGTGATAAAGCTGATAAAGCCTCAGAAGTGAAAAGTGCCTTTATCTCAACTATTAGTCATGAGATGAGAACGCCACTCAACGGTATTTTGGGGTCGCTGAATTTGGTTAGAAAGGAGCCTGTAACAAAGCATCAGCAAAAATATTTAGAAATGATGGAAACTAGCTCAACCACACTGTTGTCACTGATCAATGATGTGCTTGATTTATCAAAGATAGAAGCTGGAAAGTTAGAGATTGATAATGAACCTTTTAATCCACTTTCTGTGATTGAGCATGTAGCCTTGTCTATGTCTACCAAAGCCAAAGAGCAAGAGATAATTTACATAGTCGACCAACTAGGTCTCGAATACATCGAATTATGTGGGGATGCTGCGCGAGTCAAACAAGTTGTATATAACTTACTTAGTAACGCAATTAAATTTACCAAAGAAGGCTATGTTAAATTAAGTGCCACCACTGAACTGACAGACGATACGGTATGGCTTAAAGTTGCAGTGGAAGATACTGGTGTAGGTATAGACAAAGCAAACCATAATAAACTGTTCCAGTCTTTCAGCCAAGAGTCAACCAACACCGCAAATGAGTTCGGAGGTACAGGCCTAGGTCTTTCTATCTGTAAACAATTAGTTGAAAAGATGCTGGGGCATATTCGTTTTGAAAGTGAAAAGCATAAAGGTAGTGCATTTTGGTTCGAGCTACCGTTTGCTAAATCACAAGCTAAGGCTATCAACCTCCCCAGTTTTCTTGCTGGAAAAACCGTGTCTGTTTTTTGCGATACGACTGTTGAGTTGGACTACATGATTAAACTCATCACGAAGTTTGGCGGGCAACATGTTGATCATGCTCGCCCAAGCGATATTTGTATTGCAACCAGTAAACAAGCGTTTTCTCAGGTAGAGCAAGTAGCAAGTGAGTTCAAAAAGGTGATTTTGGTTGGCGATGAACTGCAACATATCAATGATTCTGACAATATTGTGCATATATCCGCACCTGTGAGGTTGGGCGAGTTTGTCTCTGTGTTTGACCTCAATAAAGCTGTGACCCTTCAGCCGAGCTTAAAGAAATCAGGAGAGGCAGTAACGCTTACAGGCAACTTGGTAGCAGGGTGCGAGTTTCTTGTGGTTGATGATAACCAAATTAATCGCATTGTTGCTAAAGGTATTTTAGAAGGACAAGGTGCTAAAGTGCAATTTGCAGTAGATGGTCAGGATGCTATCAATAAACTATTATTATTTGAGGATCAAGGGGTTAATTTTGATGCCATCTTTATGGATTGCAATATGCCTGGAATGGATGGCTACCAAGCGACAAGAGCTATTCGTCAAGGGCAAGGTGGTGAGTGTTTTTGCAATACAACAATCATTGCGATGACAGCAAGTGCTTTGGCGGGAGAAAAAGAGCGCTGTCTCAGTGCAGGTATGGACGAATTTGTGACCAAACCAGTTGTAATTGAGCAGCTATTTTCAGTGCTAGAGAGCCTCAACATCTATGCTAAAGAAGATGATTCGGTGCTTATCCAACCATTTGATTTTGGCAACCAAGACGATGAAGAGGTACGGCAACAACTCCCCATTTCAGAGAGTGAGGTAATTGCGCGGTTATCAGGAAACTACGAGCTGTTACAACAGCTTTATGCGCTGTTTTTACAAGACTCTGAAAGTAAAATGCAGCAACTAATACTAAGCATTAAAAATAGTAACTGTGACGCAACTGTAAAATACAGTCATTACCTGAAAGGGCAAGCTGGAGATTTGGCTGCTCAAAAGTTGTTTGATGTGCTCGATAATATTGAAACATACGCCCGAAACCATCAGGCTGGTCAATGTAAGTCCCACCTCGCAGCTGCGCAAATAGAGTATGAGAATGTACTTAAGTTTGTAAAAAATCGAGTTGCAGAGCTAGAACAACAACACGCCAAGAGTTAGTAAAATGTTTGGTTGTATGGATACAGTTCCCCTTTTGCCATCAAGAAACGTGGATGGCGCTATCACGAGGTTTTATCGCTCACAAGGGGTTAATTAACAAAATTTATTGTGTATAAATCTTCCGTAAATTCTGGCGTCATTGCACCAAAGCGATACAATGGGTTTGGTATAAAGTTAGGCTGAACTATTCGTTAGGATATTTCGGCCAGTCGTAGTCCATTTGCATCGCGGTTTTTCGAGCGGTAGCCTGCCCAAAGCGCTTTTTCACAAGCTCCAGGCTCATATCGATACCAGCAGAGATACCCGCTGAGCTAGTAAAATTTTGATCCATCACAAATCGTGTGTCTTCAATGACTTCTAGGCTAGGATATTGCTCACGTAAATCATCGAGATCTTGCCAATGTGTTGTGACACGTTTGCCATCTATAATACCGGCCTCTGCGTACAAAAATATGCCAGTACAAACTGATGCACACTGTGAAGTATGATTTGCGGTTTCTGCAAGCCAATTGAGCACATTGTGGTTTCCACAAATTTTGTGGTGAAGTCCTCCAACGACAATAAGTAAATCGAATTTAGGATGTGAATGTATGCTGTAATGGGGGTTTACACTCATTCCACCCCTTGTTGTGACGGGGATATGAGTAGGTGCAACTAGGCTGACGTTAATGGGGGTATCTATAAAGCGTTTTGCTGTATTGAATACTTCAAATGGACCACAAAAGTCTAAACATTCTGCGCCATCGTATATGAAAATGCCTACTTCCATTATCTATTCTCACAGATCAGTTTTTTACTAACTTGGCTGATTTCAGCTAATTTTTCAAGGTAAATTGTAACAATCCATGAAAAAAGCTTTTGGTTTTGCACTAAGCGTTGGGCTATTTATGCAGCGTAACTGTTGAGATTAACCCATTTTGCAGCCGATGAGTGCACTTCTTGCTGCTCTATCGCGTAGAATCAGGTTTTACCCGCAAAGCAATTGCACTTTTGAAGGCAATCCGTAATATTTCCCTTCAAGATAACAACAAGCGATGAAATATTATGTTCAAACCTTCTATCACATTATTAAGCGCTGCAGTGTGTGTAGCCCTTGCTGGTTGCGCAGGTACTACTAACAAAACGGCTGAGCCGGTCAAATTAGTTCAAGACAAACAGTATGATAATGTGCTGTTACAGGAATTTTCAGGTCCTTATCAAGGTGTTCCTCAGTTCGATAAAATGAAACTGAGTGATTTAGAAGCCGCTCTTGAAATCGGTATGGCAGATAATCTGAAAGAAATTGAAGCGATTGCGAACAACCCAGCAGAGCCTAATTTCGATAATACAATTGTGGCATTAGAGCGCACTGGTGCAGCTTTAGATCGTGTTTTTACCTACTACGGTCTGTGGAGTTCAAATATTTCAAGTCCTGAGTTTAGAGAAATTCAGTCGCGAGTAGTACCAAAGTTTTCTGAATTTAGCTCTAAGATCACACAAAATCAAAAGCTGTTTGAACGAGTGAAAACGGTGTATGAAAGCGCAGAGTATAAAAAGCTAACTGCGGAAGAGCAGCGTATTACTTGGATGCGCTACAATAGCTTTGCACGTAATGGTGCAACCCTCACAGGTGATGACGCTAAGCGTTATGCAGACATTAATCTTGAATTGTCAAAACTACACACAAAATTTGCGAATAATGTACTTGCTGACGAAGAAAACTATGTTGTTTACCTCAGTGAAGCGCAGCTGTCAGGTTTGCCTGAGTCATTTGTGGCGTCTGCAGCGGCTGCAGCGAAAGCGCGAGGTAAGTCAGGGATGTACGCGATTACAAACTCTCGTTCTTCGATGGATCCATTTTTAACTTACTCAACAGAACGTGAGCTACGTGAAAAAGTTTGGAATAACTACTATAACCGTGGCAACAATGGCGGTGAGTTTGACAATAAAGCTATTATTTCTGAAATCTTAAAGCTCAGACACGAACGTGTTAATTTACTGGGCTACGAGAATTATGCTCAGTGGCGTCTTGAAGACCGTATGGCCAAAAAGCCAGAAAATGCCATGGCACTGATGAAGAAAGTGTGGCCAGCAGCCATTGCTCGTGTAGAAGAAGAAGTTGCGGATATGCAGGCTATCGCTGATAAAGAAGGAGCCAAGATCACTATTAAGCCATGGGATTATCGTTTTTACGCTGAAAAAGTACGCCAAGCTAAATATCAGTTAGATTCAAATGAAGTGAAGGCTTACTTACAATTGGATAACCTGCGCGAGGCGATGTTCTATGTTGCGGGTCGTCTGTTTAACTTTGAGTTTACTGAAATCACCGATGGGTCGGTACCTGTTTTCCACCCAGATGTTCGAGTGTGGGAAGTGACCGACAAAACATCAGGTGAAAATATCGGCCTGTGGTACCTAGACCCATTTGCACGTAAAGGTAAGCGCTCTGGAGCGTGGGCTTTATCGTATCGCAGTCATACCACATTTGATGGTAAAACCAATGTGTTGAGCTCAAATAACTCTAACTTTGTAAAAGCACCAGAAGGAGAAGTTACACTTATTTCTTGGTCTGATGCTGAAACTTACTTCCATGAGTTTGGCCATGCACTTCATGCACTATCATCGAATGTGAAATACCCAAGCTCTAACTCTGGTGTGCGTGACTATACAGAGTTCCAGTCACAGCTATTGGAGCGCTGGCTTGCAACTGATGAAGTAATTAACCGTTACTTAGTACATTACAAAACAGGCAAGCCTATGCCTAAGGCACTTATCGAGAAAATTAAAAAGTCAGCGACCTTTAATCAAGGTTTTGCAACGACTGAGTACTTAGGTTCAGCGATTATGGATATGTTGTTCCACACAACGGATCCAGACAAAATTGGCGACCCAGTTGCATTTGAAAAGTCACAGTTAGATACGCTTGGCATGCCGAGTGAAGTGGTTATGCGTCATCGCACGACACATTTTGGTCACGTATTCTCTGGTGAAGGGTACTCTGCAGGCTACTACGGTTACCTATGGGCTGAGGTATTAACATCTGATGCTGCAGAAGCTTTTGCTGACTCTCCTGGCGGTTTCTACGATAAAGACGTTGCACAGCGTCTGGTGGATTATCTGTTCTCGGTACGTAACGCAATGGATCCAGCCGAGGCGTATAGAAAGTTCAGAGGTCGTGATGCCAAAGTTGAAGCATTAATGCGTGATAGAGGTTTTCCAGTAGAAAAGTAACACTGAATATGCACACCAAAGCCCCCTAGTGACCAACTAAGGGGCTTTTTCATTTAGTATTTTGAGTTAGATTGATCACTGAACAAAGACTTTAGCCCGTCTGCAAACTGTTTTAACTGCATTTTCATTGAGCGTTTTACACTGACCTCAAGACTTCCCAAAATGGTTCTACCTTTAATATATATGCGAGGGCGTTGTTTTACTTGGGTATTTGTCGCTAAGGTATTTCGTGTATTTTCGACCGAACCCATAATATTGTTTATATCAGTTATCACATCCACTGAATCAGGAATATAGATTTCGCCACTGCCTAGAATGCAGTCCATGTAAATATGCACTTCAGGGTGGCTAAAAATAGCGCAAGTAAAATCCAACTCAATACTACCGAGATAATTTTTTAAATGAATTTCCTTGGGAACAACCCATTCACCGCTGCGGTGGCTTGACCCTAACATTGAAGTCATGTGCATTTTTTCGACATCCTCAGTCGATGAGGTAAATTTTGGTCCCAACCGAGCTGCTTTTTCACTGTGATATCTGGGGTCTGACTTGAGTGGTAAGTCGGCACTCAATGCGGCAATTTTTTGGTGTTCTTGTAAATTGTAGGCTTGATCTAATCTTCTCTCGAACGCCTCAGCTGATAGTTCACCATGGCTATAGTTGAGTATTAGCTGGTCGATGATTTCCTCTCTAACTGACTCGAGAGACCTATCTTGTAGTGGTACAGACATAACATGAGGTTCCATTTCGTTGATGTGCTAGGTATTAAGCAATTATTAAGCCACTGAAAGCTTTTAATAAAATCAAATGGTTAAAATAACAACAAAGCGTGACTTTATGATAAACACTAAAACTTAACGAATGAGCCTACTATTTGGGCAAAATAATCTACTTGATTAAGCAAATGAATTTCACTCCTCGCTGGTTGGCCTTTTCAATGAGGTTGAAATCACAGTGGCATTTGCTAAGGTGTAATACCAATTTGACTTAATACTTGCTCAATTTGAAGGAGTAGATCTGACGCTAACAGCGTTAAAAACTTCTCATTTAGAACAACTAAATAGCAAAATTTTTGCCTTGCCTACAGGGCGTAGGTACCAAAGCGATAGCAGGACGCGGAAGCGGTGTTATCGACAAGGTTTTCACGCCTCAAAATAGACCACTTAATTAAGCAAATTGGTATAATCTCAACTAGTTGGCTTAACTGAGCTAGGAATTAGTTGATATTAAGTGGACTAAAATCAATTAATCAAGGAGTTTTCTCATGGCGAAAAAAGACGATATAAAGCAACTTAAAAAGGAAATAAAAGCCCGTAAAGCAAAGATTGAAAAGCATGAAGCTAAAATCAAAAAGCTGAAAAAGGCGATTAAAAAGGCATAGCCGCAGCACCATCAGTGTGCCTTGATTTTTGTAATTCAATCTAGTCACACTGATGCCGAATGCGGGCGCAGACCATTACCTCAAGCTACTTGCCTTGTGATGTCGCTTCATAGCAATAAACTAAAACAACTGCCTTTTTCGATTTCGGAGCAGACACTAATTCGGCCTTTATGACGATGAAGAATTTGTTGACTAAGTGCAAGTCCTATTCCTGAGCCATTGGATTTGGTAGTAAAAAACGGCACGAAAATTTTATCAATGGCACTTTGCTCTATTCCTACACCATTGTCTGTGACCTTTATCTCACATTTGCCGTAGCGATTAATAGTAGCGGTTACTTGGACTACTTTTTCTTGCTTGTTAGATGTTGCGTTAAGCGCCTCTTTGGCGTTGCTGAGGAGATTCAATAGCACTTGCTCTATCATTTTTCTATCGATCTTGATGGTCAGTGACGCAGGGGAAACATCAAAGGACAAAGAGATTTTGGCTTCATTAAATTCGTTTTGGACAAGGGGAGCAATATCATCAAACAGTGCTTTGACTGTAACTGGTCTCAGCTCAAGCTCTGGAATATGGGTGAGCTTTCTATAATTATCGATAAACCCGAGCAAAGATTGGCTGCGTATCCCTATGGCTTGTAAGCTCTGAAGATAGTCTTCAACAAGCTCTTTGTCTGCTACTGTACCTGCGAGATGATTGTTAGTCATGTTCACAAGTGTATTAGAGAGTGAATAGATGGGCGCAACTGAATTGCCAATTTCGTGAATAAGTACTCGGATCAACTTTTGCCAAGATTCAATTTGCGTACTTTCAAGCTGCTCTGAGATAGCGGTAAACAGCCAAAGCTCGTATTGATTATTATGATTAGAAAAAGTGAAGTATTTAAATAGTAGATCGGCAGTAATATGACTACCTACTTTGGCCTGTTCAAGCTCTGGGTGAACTTTTAACAATGAAGTTCCTGTTTCGGCACCGCGAATATCGAGTAACTGCTTTGCGCTGTTATTACAGAGTATAATAGTATGGCCATTTTTTATGAGGATGAGGCCAGCCTCAATATGTTGTAACATGGTTTCATAAGTGGTCACTAACTCATCTTGTTTGACTTTATCTTCTCGCACCTTTTGCATCATTTCGTGACAAACAGTGAGCGCTTGCTCACTAATAGGGTGTGCATGATTAATCCGAAAGCTACTATCTTGGTATTTGAGCGCAGTAAATACCTCTTCGAATTGTTGTTTTTGGCTTTTTAATGTGGAAATAGATAAAGCAGAGAACCCTGCGGCAATAGCGACAGCCAGCATGCTAAACAGGTGAGCGTAGCTATGAAGTAGGCCTAAAACCCCAAGCGTCGCGAATAAAATAGCCCCAAGTTGAAAGGCTATCATTCGAGTAAGAGGCTTATTCCACATCGTACTTCTCCATTTTTCGATAAAGCGATGCGCGTGTTATGCCAAGCGCTTTAGCAGCGTGACTGATGTTGCCTTTGAAGTCTTTAATCGCGCGTTCAATGGCTTTTTGCTCAATTTCTGCCAGGTTGTAAGAGTCTGTCACTAGGTTGTCAGGTGCATGTGTTTTTGATGTAGTGAGTTGGAACTCGAGCTGTGCCGAGTCAGACAAAATAACGGCACGCTCCACTAAATGCTGTAACTCACGGATATTACCTGGCCACTGGTACTGTACTAGATCTGCCATCACTTTATCGCTGATCGCTTTGCGCGCTAACTTGTACTTTTTACTATATAAATCGGCGTAAAACTCGATAAGTAACGGAATGTCTTGAGGCCTATCTCTGAGCGCTGGGAGCGTCAACTCAACTGTATTGATGCGATATAATAAATCTTGACGAAAATTACCTTCACGAACCATATCATATAGGTTCATGTTGGTTGCTGTGATCAGCCGTAAATCGACTTCAACTTGCTTGCTGCCACCTACAGGCGTGACTATTCTATTTTGGATAGCGGTAAGTAGTTTCCCTTGTAATGCTAAGGGAATATTTGCGATTTCATCTAAAAACAAAGTTCCGGAGTCTGCCAATTCGAAACGGCCTGGCTTATTGCTCTTGGCATCAGTAAATGCACCTTTGACATGACCGAACAGTTCACTCTCAAATAACGAGCTGGCAATCGTCCCCATGTCCACAGACATAAAGGTGTGCTCTTGTCGCAATGATTGTTTGTGTAGCTCCCTCGCGACGACTTCTTTCCCTGTGCCACTTTCACCTAAAATAAGCACATTGGCATCGGTTTTTGCCGCTTTTTCTATGGTTTGAAAGACTTGCTCCATGGCGGGACTTGACGCAATTAAGTGTTCAAACGGTTTATGTTGTGCAGCCATTGAAATTTGTGCGAGCTGCGTCAGTTTTTTGGACTTTTGTCTTTGTTCGCTCAGTTCAATGCAGTTTGCGACTGTGGCCAGAAGTTTCTCATTTTGCCAAGGCTTAAGTACAAAATCATTGGCGCCAAGTTTAATAGCATCAACCGCCATGTTTAGGTCACCGTAGGCGGTAAAGAGCACAACGACAGCATCTTCATCTATTGCTTTTATTTGCTTTAGCCAATAAAAACCTTCAGCACCCGAGGTAGACTCTCGAGTGAAGTTCATGTCTAACAGTACTAGCGCAAAGTCTTGTTCAGACATCGCTTTTTTAATGTCATGGGGATTATCTAACGTTACCACTTTTTTATAATATTGTTTGAGCAACATTCTCGTGGCGACAAGTATTTCGGTGTTATCGTCTACAACTAAAATCGCTTTGTTATTGACCGCCATAGGATCTCCTTACCTCGTAAAACTGTACGATATCGTACACTAGGTGTTTAATTTTTTTACACTCTTTTGTTCCTTTATTTTATTGTTTAAACTTATCTTTATGATTTTTATGCTGTTTTTTATTTGGCATGTAACTTGAGTTATTAAATCCAACTAAATTCAAGTGAGTGACAAAATGGATAGAAAAATAACACCTAACAAAAAATTCCGACTTTGGTGGTTGGCTCTGCCTATGGTTGTAGTCGCATACTTTGCATTCGGTAGTGCTGCGACGAGTAGCGGAAATCGATTAAATGTTGATATCAATCGGATCAAAATAAGCACTGTCACAGAAGGGGAGTTTCATGATCTGATCCCTCTAAGAGGTAATATTACCCCAAGTAAGTCAGTGTACTTAGACGCCATAGAAGGAGGGCGAGTAGAGGCGCGCTTTGTAGAAGAGGGAGCCATGGTAAAAAAAGGCGACAAGCTACTTGCGCTAAGCAATACCAGCTTGCAGCTTGATGTTATTTCTCGCGAGGCGCAAATTTCAGAGCAGCTGAATAATTTGCACAATACACGCTTAGCAATAGATCAAAATCGCTTAAATTTAAAACGGGATCTATTGGAGTTGGACTTTCAAGTTAGTCAAAGTGAACGAAAGCTTGCTCAGTTTAAGCGCCTAGGTAATGGTAACTTGGTTTCAAAAGATGAACTGCAAGCCGCCGAAGACGAAACCGTGTATTTGAAAAATCGCCGCAAACTAATTATTGAGCAGCAACAACAAGATGAAAAGATCCGTACCGCACAAATTGCGCAGCTAGAAGACAGTGTTAAGCAATTAAATAAAAACTTAGCGTTTGCCCGTAAGAACTTAGAGAATTTGATAATCAAAGCGCCTATTGATGGACAGTTGACTGCACTCAGTGCAGAGTTGGGTGCATCTAAAGCAAGGGGAGCGCGGTTAGGTCAAGTTGATATCGTTTCTCAATATAAAGTGTCGGCACAAATCGATGAATTTTACCTTGGCCGTGTGTATGCAGGGCAAGCTGCAAGATTGTCTTTGCAAGGTCAACAATATGAGTTAACCCTAGCAAAAGTGTATGCCGAGGTGTCAAATGGTCGATTTGAGGTAGAGTTAACCTTTAATGATGCCTTACCGAGTGGGATCCGCAGAGGGCAAAGCTTACAGTTGGATTTATTACTGGCAGATGCTAAGTCAGCAACATTGTTGCCAAATGGCGGATTTTATCAAGATACCGGCGGTCAATGGGTGTTTGTGTTAGAGCAAGGCAGTCAAGTGGCGGTGAAAAAGCCGGTGACGTTTGGTCTGCGTAATAACAAATTTATTGAAGTACTAGATGGACTGGCAGTGGGTGACCGAGTGATCACCTCAAGTTACGGTAGCTTTAAGGATATGCAGTCAGTAAGCCTGACGCACTAAGTGTAAGCCAAACCCCAAGTTAACAAGATTTAGAAGGCACAAGAATATGATACAGCTAACAAAAATAAATAAAGTTTTTCGTACAGAATTGGTTGAAACTTACGCGCTAGAGGACGTCTCGCTGGTAATTGAGCGCGGTGAGTTTGTGGCCATTATGGGGCAATCAGGCTCAGGTAAATCTACCCTACTGAATATTATCGGCATGCTAGATCAGCTTGATGGTGGTGAGTATATTTTTGATGGTAGTGACATCAGCCACTCAACAGAGGGACAATTGGCGGATATTCGCAAAGACAATATTGGTTTTATTTTCCAAAGCTTTAACTTGATTGATGAACTAACAGTATACGAAAATGTTGAGCTACCTTTGGTATATCAGGGAGTTGCAAAAAAGGAGCGTCAGCAGCGTGTCACTGCGGTATTAGAGAAAGTGAATATTGCTCACCGTAAAGATCACTACCCACAACAGCTTTCCGGTGGTCAGCAGCAGCGAGTTGCAGTTGGACGAGCCATTGTCGCCAAGCCAAAAATGATTTTAGCGGATGAACCAACTGGTAACCTAGACTCCAAAAATGGTGAAGAGGTGATGGGGTTGCTGGCTCAACTCAATCAAGAAGGCGTGACAATTGTGATGGTAACGCACTCTGAGCACCATGCAAATTATGCACACAGAACGATTCACGTTTTGGATGGGCATATCGTTTCCAGCCAAATGCAGGAGGTACGTTATGCTTAAAAACTATCTCTTGATTGCGTATCGTAGCTTGCTACAACAAAAGCTTTATTCGGCTATTAATATTTTGGGTTTGGCGATTGGTCTTGCTATTTGTATTAGTATGGCAATTTTTGTTGAATCTGAGCTTGGCTACGACAAGTTTATCCAGAACCACGAGCAAGTGTATCGTTCGTCAGTAAAGTGGATGCCTCCCAGTGCGCCTGAAATTTATTATGCTCAGGGGCAAGTGTTTAATGCCCAAAACTACAAAACACATTTTGAAGAAGTCGTCGATGCCACTCGATTTAGACAGGTGACGGTAGCACTTGGTGAAGGTAGGGAGAGCTTTATTCATGAAGGTGTACTGCTTGCTGATGCGAACTTTATAGACTTTTTTTCTTTGCAAGTACTACATGGTAATGGCCAAACTGCGCTCAATAATCCTAATTCCATCGTGCTAACAGAAGCTGCCGCAGAGCTTTATTTTGGCCGCACCTCTGTTGTTGGCGAAGCGTTACTAGGTGATGGAAAGTTACCTCTGAAAGTCACTGCGGTTATCAAAGATTTACCACAGCGCACTCATTTGAATGTGTTTGCACTAATCAGTATGGAAACGGCAACAACTTATTATGGTGATACCAGTTGGCAGCGTGACCCAAGTTTTAACTATTTCACTTATGTTAGGCTTGCTGATGGCGTGTCGGGGCACGACGTAGAGGCAAAAATCCCAAGTTATTTAGAGAACCGCTACGGCCAGGGTGCAAGTGACACGTTAGACTTTACATTAATGCCTGTCAGCGATATTTATCTTCACTCTCAAATGTATGGCGAGATGAAAGAAAACGGTGACATTAATACGGTATATTCATTTAGTGTGATATCGGCACTTATTCTTTTTATTGCTTGTGTTAACTTTATGAATTTATCTACCGCGACTGCTACTAAGCGAGCAAAAGAAGTTGGGGTGCGTAAAACCTTGGGTGCGAAGCAGCAGCATTTGGTTGTACAGTTCATCGTTGAAGCGATGATGTTAAGTTATATTGCCTTGATCATAGCCGTGGCACTGGTTGAGGCTTGTTTACCTATGTTCGCAAGCTTTATTGGTAAACCACTTAGTTTTGATTTTTATTCACAGCCCGTTATTTTAGCTATTCTATTGCTACTAGGCTTTGTCGTTGGGATCATTTCAGGTTCGTATCCTGCTTTTTATCTGAGCGGCTTTAAACCCGCCAAGGTACTCAAAGGAGAAATCACACAAGGTAGGTCAGGGGCACTGTTACGCAAAGGGCTAGTGGTGTTCCAATTCAGTGTTGCCATCGTGCTTATTATTGCCACTGTAGTGTCAAACCAACAATTAAAATACGCCCGAGCGATAGAGTTGGGCTATGACAAAGACAACACTTTTGTACTGAATCGTCTCTATACCGATATTGCAAGCCAGCAACGCAGTGCACTGAAGACAGAACTGCTCTCACATCCAAATATTAACAGTGTAACGGCAAGCTCTGCTGTACCAACACAAAGCATAGTTGATGCCTTTGGAATGGTTAACCCTAAGACTCAATTATCGCAAACCATGCCTACTTTAGCAGTCGATGAAGATTACTTTAGCAGCTACAACATCAAACTACTAACTGGCCGTGGGTTTAGCCGTGATTTTCCTGCGGATATATTTACTCTGCCTAGTGAGACCAATCCACACCCTCACTTTTCTGTTGTGATAAATGAAAAAGCAGCACAGAGTCTTGGGTTCAGCTCTGATGAGGCTATCGGTAAAACGTTTGAAGTGAGATTAACTCGACACTCAAGCGCAACAGCGACCATCATTGGCGTCACACAGAACTATTACTTCTCGTCGCTCAGAACAGAAATAAGTCCAACCTATCACTTGTTAAGGGAAGGAGAGGGGAATGCTATGGCAATTAAATTCCAAGGAGATGCGTCGCTTATTCGCGATTTTATAGAGGCGACTTGGCGTAAGCTGATACCCGAGCAACAGATGGAGTTGACATATCTTCAAACTGAGTTTGAACAGATGTATCAACAAGAGGATAAAGAAATCACTGTGTTTAACTTGTTTTCTCTCCTTGCCATTTTCATTGCGTGCCTTGGACTTTTTGGCCTTGCTTCTTTTACAACGAAACGTCGGACAAAAGAGATTGGCGTGCGTAAAGTGTTGGGTGCCTCGGTGATGGACATTGTCTTATTGATCAACAAAGAGTTTTCAAAACAAGTCTTGATTGCAAACCTGATTGCTTGGCCGTTGGCATACATTGTGATGAGAGAGTGGTTGAATAATTTTGTTTATCGCATTGAGCTATCTTTTGTCCCATTTTTGGCCGCTGCCGTGATAGCCTTTGTAATAGCTTGGGTGACAGTAGGTTCTTTAACTATGGTAGCTGCGCAGGCAAGGCCTATCAATTCATTGCGATATGAATAAAAACGTTAAGGCCTCACATTAAATGAGGCCTTTTATCTGTTTGCGCCGCAGACTTTGTTTTTTCCGCCATATTTTGCTTCATACAGTGCATCATCAGCTTGTTGTACCAGCGAGGCAGCTGACTCGTGATGGCTTTGTGCATTGTAAGTTGCCACTCCAGCGCTGATGGACGCATAGTTAAAAGGGGAATGCTTGTGCTCGATTTTGGCATCGAAAAAATGCTTGATAATACGCTCGGTGATCTTAATTGCCGAGTCGTACGGGGTGCTTGGGAGTAAGATCACAAACTCTTCGCCACCGTAGCGGTACACGGCATCCATTGGGCGACGGATATGGCTTTTGACAGACTTAACCACATGCTTTAATACGTCATCTCCCATAAGATGTCCATATTCGTCGTTGTACAGTTTGAAGTAGTCAACATCAAGCATAATAACACTCAAAGCATGCTCGGCTCGCTTTGCACCGCGATAATGTTTTTCAAGATCTGACTCAAAAAGCCGACGGTTAAATGCTTTTGTTAACCCATCAACATAAGAATATTCTCTTAGCTGATCAGCCTGTTTTTTGTACTTTAAATGGGTTTTTACGCGGTTTACCAGTGTTCGAGCAACAATAGGTTTACTGATAAAATCGACCGCCCCCGCGTCCCAGCACATTTCTTGCTGATTTTCTTTTATATTTGAAGTAACAAATACAACCGGAATTTGCGCTGTGATCGGATCCTTTTGCAATTCTTTGCAGGCGTCAATGCCAGTGAGCCCATCGAGCATCCAATCCATTAGGATTAAGTCCGGCAGAGCGAGTTTAATATAGTCAATGGCTTTTTCAGCGCCTTCAAATGCAACCACTGTGCACATATCATCAAGGCAAGCTGTTAATACTTTTTGTGTCAGCGGGGAGTCTTCAATAATGACCACGGTGCAATCATTAAGCTCAGTCACTTCTTCAAACATTGTGTTGCTCTACTCCTACGCGAGGCTGCCAATCATGATGGCTCAAGGTTTAATATAGCGTTAAACCTGCTTTGCTGCGATGTCAACGTCATACCAAGGTTGTACCTTAATATAAGTATACGCTTTATTCATGAATTAAAACACTTTTATAACAAAAGAGCGGTTTTTGCTTGAATAAACGGCGATTTTTACTATACAAAAGTATACGTGATTTAAAGGAATAACGATGACAAATTCAGTCCCCCTCGCCAAAGCAGAGCGGTTTGTTGGTGATGACTCGCTCTCTGATCTAATCTTCGACAATATTCCTGACTATGCCTTCATTAAAGATGACAAGTTCAGGATTGTGAAAGCAAATGACGCTTTTCGTTCAATGTACCCAGAGTCTGCCCGTGAGAAAATTATCGGCTACACCACTTTAGAGTCGTATCACCCTGAGGAGGTGGAAGCGTTTATCAAAGACGACAAGCTTGCATTTGCTAGCGGATATGCCGAATGCTATGAGACGGTAACCTTTCCAGATGGCGGCGTACGTACACTCTTCACTCGCAAGAAGCGATTTTATGATGCCAATGGTGCCGCGTTTATATTGGGGCTCTCGAGTGACGTTACCGAGCGAGAGCATTTGGTTGTGCAGCTCAGACGCTCAAATGACGCATTAGATGAATTTGCATATATAGCTTCACATGACTTAAAAGCACCACTCAATGCGATTTCAAAACTAGTAACTTGGATTGATGAAGATGAATTACCTGAAGGGGCAAAAGAAAACTTTGCGTTGATCCAGCAGCGCGTCTCTAGAATGAATAAGCTGTTGCATGACTTGTTGATATATTCACGGGTTAATCGCAAGCATAGTGAATGCGAAACTTTTGAATTTAGTGAGTTTTCACAAGAAATTTATGACTCAATTGATATCGAATCAACGCTAACACTGCAATGTGTGTCACTAATGGTCACTTTACCAAAAACAGCCCTTGAGGTTGTCACGCGAAACCTGATCAGTAACGCACTGAAACATCACCATTGTGAGAGTGGTAATTTGATCATAGACATCAAAGAGACGCCAGAATTATACCAGTTGCATTTTACTGATGATGGCCCCGGGATCCCCAAAGAGTATCGCGAAAAAGTATTCGAAATGTTTCAAACACTCAAACCCCGAGACCAACAAGAAGGCAGTGGTATGGGGCTCGCGATTATTAAAAAAGTACTAGATTATTATGGTGGTAGTATTGAGATATTGGATACAGGTGTAGGCGCCGAATTTGTAATTAAGTGGCCAAAAGTAGACACCAGAGTGAATCCTATTTAGGCGAATAAGAGATGCAAAATAACGATATTACAGTGTTAGTTGTTGAAGATGACGACGTTGATTATATGACAGTAAAAAGAAGCTTCGCAAAGCGCAAAATCATGAATCCTATGGTTAGAGCAATTGACGGCGTTGAAGCACTCGAATTACTGCGAGGTGGCCAAGTTGATTACCGTTTATTATTCTTCTTGATTTAAAGATGCCACGGATGGGCGGGCTTGAATTTTTAGAGAAGTTAAGAGCAGATAGTCAGTTACAAGAAACGGTGGTATTTGTGCTTACTACGTCAAAAGACGAGGATGATATTCACCACAGCTATGCAAATAATGTTGCCGGTTATTTTTTAAAAGAGCAGGCTAGTGACTCGATGTCGAGTTTAGTGGGTATGTTGGATGGGTATTGGCGGATTGTGCAGTTTCCGGCGAAGTAAATGGTGCATATATGAATATATTGCTGGTCGATGACGATATTGTTGATAGGAAAATGATCCGCCGCTCTTTAATAAAGGGAGGTATCGAGCATCAACTTACCGAAGTGGAGAGTGTTGAAGAGGGGATAATTGCTCTTGAGCAGCTTTCGTTTGATTTGTTGCTTCTTGATTACAATATGCCAGCAAAGAATGGCTTAGACCTATTGATAGAGCTGAAACGGATTAACCATATTCGAGATCTAACTATCGTTATGATCAGTAATGCGCAATCTGATGAGCTGGTATTAAAGTGCCTTGATTTAGGGGTTCAGGATTTTTTATTAAAAGAAGAAGTCACAGCCTCAATATTGAGTCGCTCAATTATTCAAGCGAGAAAGCGCTTTGAACTTGAAAGCCAGCTCCACAATAGTTATTTACAAGTAAAAGAAATGGCTGAGCTGGATGCGCTCACCGGCTTGTATAATCGTTATTACTTTGAAGAAACTTGTCAACGGCTGATGCAAGCAGGCAAAAGTCGATATAGCTGTGCTGGGGTTTTGATTGTAGATATTGTTGATTTTAAAAAAATCAATGACCGGTTTGGTCATGAGGCAGCCGATCAATTGCTGGTTGAGCTTGGTGCAAGCTTTAACCGGCATACCAAACCCGAAGATATAGTAAGCCGTTTTGGGGGGGATGAGTTTGCTTGTTTGCTGGTATCTTGCGACAACCCATTACAAATAAAAATTGAGGCAGAAAAGTTAATAAAGCTATTAAGTCGTACCTATTCTATTATGTCTAAGGATATTCGCTGCCAAGTACGAATGGGGCTAGCGCTTTATCCTCTAAACGGTAAGCGAGCAGATGACCTTATCCGCTTCGCTGATATTGCACTTTTTAGATCGAAATCAGCTAAGAGCAGTGCGGCATGTATATTTGAAGATAACATGCAGACTGAATTTCAAATGAAATATAACGTTGAGCAAGACCTAAGAGGAGCAATCGACAAACAAGAGCTCGAGCTTGCATTTCAACCTATCGTAGATATTCGCCAAGGGAAGGTAGTATCACTTGAGGCGCTGATCAGGTGGCCTACTGCTAAATTCACTAGCAGTCCGCAGGAATTTATTTTGGTAGCGGAAGAGTCACGGTTAATAGAGCCTTTAGGAAAATGGATTATTGAGCATGCGATCTACACATTAAAACAAATTAACTCGAAATTCGGCTATCCGATCCGTTTAGCCATTAACCTTTCACCGTTGCAGCTGGTGGATATGTCCTTACCTGCTTTTATCAATGACTGTCTTGAGCGTGCAAACATGGAAGGGGGATTATTCACATTCGAGCTGACCGAAACCGCGCTGCTTAATGATAGTGAGCGAGTAATGACTAGCTTAAATCGCATTAAGGATATTGGTTGTAAACTTGCTTTAGACGATTTTGGTACCGGTTATTCGTCTATCTCTCACCTGCTAAATTATCCAATTGATATTGTAAAGGTAGACAAATCCCTTACCGATAGAATAGAAGCAGATGAAATAGGGGAAAGAGTTTTCTTTGGCTTAATAAATATGTTGAAAAGCTTGCAGTTAAGTATTGTGGTGGAAGGTGTTGAAAGATATCAGCAGTATTATGCTTGTAAAGAGGCTAATGTTGATAAAGTTCAAGGCTATTATTTCTCAAGTCCTGTGTCTGAGTCCTCAGTTATCAATACTATAAGAGCAATAAACAAAGATCTCGCCAGAGAAGTAGATGCAAGACGTTAACGGGTAAACCAGTGAAGTAGTGGTTTACCCGCCGATCAGCTATTAAATCAAGAAATGCTTAGGCACCAGGTCCGCACTCTAAACAATGAGCGATAATGTCGGGTCCAAACTTTAGATTGGCATTGAGATTACGAAGCGCAGTTCTTAAGCCTTCTTCTATCACTGGATGATAAAACGGCATCTCAAGCATTTGCGGTATTGTCATCTTATTTTGCAGCGCCCAAGCCAGTAAATGAGCGATATGCTCAGCCGCAGGGCCAACAAATTCCGCACCTAAGAATAGCCCAGTCCCCTGCTCAGCATAAACGCGCATATGTCCTTTATTTTTTAGCATGACTCGACTGCGGCCTTGATTTTCAAAGCTCACCTCGCCGATGGCGAAACAGCCACAATCACCGTATTGTTTTTCTAGATCCTTGTAACTTGCCCCTACCATCGCTATTTGCGGATCGCTAAAGACTGCTGCAAGTTTGGCTCGGCGTAGTCCGACTCTAACATCCGGAAAGCGACCGGCATTTTCACCTGCAATGGTGCCCTGATCCGCAGCTTCATGTAACAATGGGATTTGATCACTGGCATCGCCAGCAATGAAAATGTGCGCGTTACCTGAGCCATCAAGGCATTGCATAGTGTGTGGATCAGCTATAGGAACGCCTCTACTATCAAGTTCAAGGCTAGTATTTTCTAGCCCCAAATTATCAACATTAGGAATTCTCCCCGTGGCAGCTAGCACATAATCAAACTGCTCTGTTTGTGGGTAACCCTGCTTATCTATATAGGTGAGTTCGGCTTTATCGCCCACTTGCTTCATCTGTGAGACGTTGGCATCGGTATCGAGATAAAATTCGTTGCTAAATACAGTAGTAGCATAATCTTTCACAATGGGATCCGTCAAAGGGCCAAGGCCTTTGCCAACGCCAAATACTTTGACTTTCACACCTAGGCGGTGCAGCGCTTGGCCAAGCTCTAAGCCAATTACTCCAGGTCCAAATACAGCGACAGAGTGCGGCAGGTCGTCCCAGTCAAATACGTTGTCATTAATGACTAAGCGTGTTCCAAAGTTATTAAACGCCTCAGGGTAACTTGGTCTAGAGCCTGTGGCGATGACGAAACGTTTGGCTGTGATCTGCGTATGCTCATCTAATTGTACCGTGTGATTGTCTATGAATTTGGCTTTACCTTGGAGTTTATCGTGCTCAGGTAATTCATCAACGGCATCCACAACAAAGCCTACAAAGCGGTCACGCTCGCTTTTTACTCTTGCCATTACTGCTTTGCCATCAATTGTGGCTGGTGGTACTTTTACACCGAACTTTGGCGCAGTTTCAATTTGATGTGCAGCTTCTGCCGCTGCGATTAGTAGCTTACTGGGCATACACCCAACGCGAGCACAAGTAGTTCCATATACACCTGATTCGATCATTAATACTTCTGATGTATATTTCTTAGCATTTCTATAGGCGCTAAGACCAGCAGTTCCCGCACCAATCACGACTACGTCAGTGTTTATCTTTTTCATTTGTTGATCCCAAAATTTGAAAGTGTAAACCCCCTTGACAATATATGATTCACTGTCTTATTTGCTCGTGTTGGGGGGCGCAGTATGACTTGATATCTGTATATACCAAGTCACTGTGTAATAAGGTTATTGAAGTTATTTACGCAAAATATTCGGCTAAGTCGTCTGAGCCACCAATATGCTTACCGCCAATAAATACCTGTGGTACAGTTTCACGTCCAGACAGCGCTTTAAGGCTGGTTAGTGATGCTTGTTGACCTAGTACTAACTCTTCGTATGCTAGCCCTTTTTCCGTTAGTAATGCCTTGGCTTTTTCACAGAACGGACAGCCAATTTTGCTGATAATAGTCACGGGTTCAGGCTTTATTTGACTTGGGTTAATATACTCTAACATGGTGTCTGCGTCTGACACTTCAAATGGGTCTCCCGGCTTTTCTGGCTCAATAAACATTTTGTCAATCACACCATCTTTAACTAGCATTGAATAGCGCCAGCTTCGTTTACCAAAGCCTAAATCATTTTTATCGACTAACATCCCCATGCCGTCAGTGAATTCGCCATTACCATCAGGGAGTAGCGTTATATTTTGCGCTTCTTGATACTGGGCCCACGCATTCATTACAAAGGTATCATTCACAGATAAACATACAATTTCGTCAACGCCGTTTTGCTTAAATACACTCGCAAGTTCGTTATAGCGAGGCAGATGAGTCGATGAACATGTTGGTGTAAATGCACCTGGTAATGAAAACACAACGACGGTTTTACCTTTAAAGATTTCATCGCTGGTGATGTGCTTCCACTGATCATTTTCTCTGATTGGAAATGTAACCTGTGGTACGTGTTGACCTTCAATATTCTTTAACATTTTGCTTTCCTTCTTAAGTTGATGTGGCTAGTATGCCGAGAGTTTATCTATTTGTATAATTGATTGTTTTGATTGAATCGTACAGTAAAATAGATTGGTTGGGACTTTGAACACCGTTAACTTTGATCTACTTCATGAACATTGTTAATCTGAATTTTGGATAGTTGATGCCCGCCTTGTTGCAAGTGTAGGCGCTATTTTAGTGAGAGCAAGCCTCCTTTTCATACCTTGGTAAGAGAAGTTGTTTGCTTCTTGTCCAAAAACTCAAGTTAGGCTTTTTTAGGGAATTAGAATAGTAGATGAAATCACATTTTGAATTAATGGCAGATTACAATCGCTGGATGAATGAAAGGATGTTTGAGGCAATTGCAGAATTAAGCGACATTGAATTACACCAATCTCGGGGGGCTTTTTTTAGTTCTATCATAGGGTCGTTAAATCACATTCTTGTTGCAGATGTTATTTGGCTCAAACGATTTTCTACAAGTAGCCATCAATTCAAAACATTGCATCCATTACTAGATATGACAATACCATCAAAATTAGACGACCTACTATATGATGAGTTTGCGACCTTGAGGGCTGCGAGGGTAGCAATGGATGAAATCATTATAAATTTTGTTGAAGAGGTAACAGATGAAGTCCTAGCAACAGAGCTTCACTATCAGAACACAAAAGGTAAGACTTTTGCTCGCAAATTAAGCTTGTTACTACTCCATTTATTTAATCATCAGACACACCATAGAGGACAGGTAACAACATTGCTTAATCAAATCGACATCGATATGGGAGAAACTGATTTATTGGCACGGATCCCCCAGTGAATTAGGCTCATCTTCAATCGCTAGTTGGTGTCACTAGTAACTTTTATAAGTCTCAAACCATCATAAAATGTCCGCACAGCAACAGTGTGGCTGATGGTAATAAAGTAGGACTCGTAATATTGCAGCTCGAGGCTGAGCAGGTTATACAATGTGCCTTAATTAAGAGATCTATTCTGAGGCGAGAAAATCTTGTCGATAACATCGTTTCTGCGTCTTGCTAGTGCCAAGATACCTAAGTATATGTAGGTAGGCAAAAATTTTGCTATTTAGTATTTTTAAATAAGAAGCTTTTAACGTAGTTAGCGCCAGGTTTACTCCTTAGCGCTAACTGCGTTGAATTCACTTCCAATAGCCAGCTATTGGTGCATAAATTCGCCTTGCCTACAGGATGTGGGTACCTTAGCGAGAGCAGGATGCGGGAGCGGTGTTTTCCCTAAAACTCTCTGGCTAGACAGGGGAAAAACTAAGTTGTGCTTTAGCAACAATGAGTTGGAACATTCTTTACCCAAACCTCAGGTTACCTAGTAGGTATTAACTATGGGGGTGAGAGGAGAGGTATGCCTTTAATTCCCTTACAAATTCGCTGCCAATTTCATGGTGGATAGCTTTTATCTTTTCGGCGCATAGGCTGCTGTTGCCGTCCATTGCAGCATATTCTAGCTCCTGTAAATAGTCTGCTAATAACTCAGCACCGACTGCTTTTGCTGAGGTTTTAAGATAGTGCGCTTCATCTTTCAAGCGCTTTAAATCGTTATCTTGATACGTTGCCCTCATTTTTGCAAAGCTCGATTTTGATTGAATTAAAAAGTCAGTATAAAACTTTTTAGCCGTAATAAAGTCATCGCCGATTAGTTCGATCAGCACATTAGGGTTGAGGGTTTTACTCATAACTTTAATTCCATCTTTAGCCATTTGCCCAATGTACTTTGAAGCTCTGTTAACCTGACAGGTTTGCTGACATAGTCATTCATACCACTATCAAGGCACAACTTTTTATCACCCTTCATTGCAGCACCAGTTACAGCAATGATGGGAGTTGGGTTGAGCGTGTTGGCAGACTCAAATGCACGTATCAACTTAGCAAGCTCGTAACCATCAAGTTCAGGCATGTGACAATCAGTAAGCAATAACTGATATCTTTGTTTTTTAAACATAGCTAGCGCTTCGCTGCCGTTGTTGGCAATATCGCACGATAATCCGAGCTTAGTTAACTGCTTGACTAGGAGCTTTTGGTTAAATGGATTATCTTCAGCAAGTAAAATATGAACGGCTGTCTTATTGTCGACAGCTGCGCAGCCGCTTTGAACAGCAGCATCTTGATGCAATAAAAACTCATCAATGGCGCTGAAATCGCTCAAATTTTCTAGCTTTGTTACTTCACATTGCTTTGTCTTTTCAGCGAGCTTTTCTAACAATTGCCTTATTGAATAACATGTTTGAGGCGATACGGGTTTGGACGGTTGAGACAAAGGTGGGCAATTAGCAGCAGACCGCATTGACCGCTCATCAACAAACAGTAATGTCGGCACTTGATAACAATCTATATTACTGCCGGTATTGTTTCTACCAACGATAACGTGAACTAATGCGCAATTGTTTGTCTCTTCCATTTGCTCTATTGCATCAATAACGACTAGCTTATGGCAGCAATGTAAACATGCCTGATAAAGTTGTTTAAGCGTTACTTGGCTTTGCCACGAAATATCACAAAACCAATATAACGTTTCGAAAATCTTATTTTTTGGTTGCTCAGGGCTTGCTTGCCAAACGGGAATACTAATAGTAAATGTAGAGCCACTACCTAATTGACTTTCCAATGCCACTTTGCCACCCATTAAATCGATTAGTTTGCCACAAATTGCAAGTCCTAACCCTGTTCCGCCATATTTCCTTGTGGTGGAGCGTTCTGCTTGTGTAAAGGGGGTAAACAGTTTTTTTTGTACTTCAGCTGCGATGCCTATACCGTTGTCTTCTACCTCAAAAATAAGGTGAGACAACGCGACGCCTTCAGACTCCCAATGAACCGATATTTTGACAAAAGCCCCCTCGTCACGCTCGGGCATGCTAAATTTGATGGCATTACTAAGAATGTTAAAAATAATTTGCCGAGTACGGTTTTCATCACCTACTACCTCTAGTGGAAGGCTCTGATCTTCAAGTACAAGGAGCTGTACGCGATGCTCTTTGGCATGAGCCTCGAATGTCTTAAGAATATTGTGAATCATTTTCGAAGGTGAAAATGGGTAGCTTTCGAGCTCCATTTTTCCTTGTTCCACTTTGGCGAGATCTAAAATGTCATTTAAAATGGCAACTAAGTTATTAGCAGAGATCTGTGCTGTTTCTAACAGCTCTTTGTTATCTTCATCAAGCTCTGACAATCCGATTAAGTCTAGCGAGCTGATAATGCCATTCATAGGCGTTCTTAGCTCGTGGCTCATCATTGATAAAAAGTCGGATTTGGTGCTGTTTGCTTGCTCAGCCTTGCTGATTGCCGCTTGCAAGTCTGCGGTACGTTCAGCGACGCGTTGTTCCAATTCTTGATTAATGTGCTGTAATTTTTTTTGCGCGATATAAACATCAGTTTGATCGATAACCACACCGTCGATACGAGCAGGCTCTCCAGCTTCATTTTTCCCTACTACACCTTTAGCATAGGCGACGATAATATCTCCATCATTGAGCAAACCGCGATAACGTTGTTCAAACACTTCACCAGTTAATAGCGAGTGTTCAAGTGCTTTGATAACACGAGGCTTATCTTCAGGGTGTAAGCTTTGCTCCCACTGACTTAATTGACCTATAGCATCTTCTGGAAGTTTGAAGATTTTATTCGCTTGATGATCCCAGCTCCAAAGCCACTGCTTTGAAACTCTAGTCGCTCGCCATGTGCCTATTTTTCCTGCTTGCATTGCCAGGGCTTTACTTTCTTCTGCATCATGCAAAGCACTTAACATGTCTTTTTCGTGTGTACAATCTGCCAAAATACCATATATGCTATGGGTACGAACGCAGTACTTTACTTGCTCGCCTTTTAACTCAAACCACCTCAGTTTTCCTTTAACTTCAATCCTAAATTCAAAGTGTAACATCAAGCCGAGTTCTATATGGTGTGATAAAAATTCAGTAAACAGTGGCCGGTCTTCATCATAGATCATGTTTTGTAGTGATCCCCAATCCAAAGCTGCTGACACAGGTAAGCCAATTAGGGATTTAAATTTTGGTGAAAAATAGGCACTTTTATTGACTAAGTCGTAACACCAAGCACCAAGGTTGGCGCTATTTACAGCGTGCCTTAAAATTCGAGTTTGCTCATCTTCCAATGGGTTCTGGCAGTAATACGTTGATAATTCTGCAATATGAACAAATATTTCATTGCTTTTTACATCATAAAAAGACAATAAAAATTGTACTGTTGGGGATCCGCGAAGTGATACCTGTATGAGTGCACCTTCCGACAGTGAACGATGCTCGGTGGTACAAGAAGGAAATATGAATAGGTCTTCTAGGTGTTGGTTGATAAGTGTATCTGGAGAGTGAAGTAGCTGCTGAGCTACAGTGGTTGAGTGGCTCACCTTCCAGTCAGCTGTCACGATCAGCACAGGCATGCTATTTTTCAATGCTGTTAACATCTTATCCTCCTGAGTTCCCCTCAATAATATAGCAGCTTATTGGTGTGTTGCTTATGTTACGACAGTGTTGAGAGGGGAAATAGGTGGTTTTCATATCTCCTGAATTTATTGCATATATAGGAATGAGATTTTAGTTGGATTTATTAATTTTGAAATGTATTATAATAAATTAAAAACTTTATATAGGATATTTATGCTTTTAACTGGTTATTTCCCAAGGCTTCTTATTATTTTTATATCTTTTTTCTCGTTCTTTTCTTACGCATTAGATAAAAACCCAGATGGACTTGTAAGTTTGTGGAAGCTAGACAATGCTCAGGCTGTTATCGACTCTGTTGGTGAAAATCACGGTACATTTTACAATGGCCCTGTAACTACGCAGGGGAAAAATAATCTTGGAATAAAATTTGATGGTGTAAATGATACCGCTATTATACCTGATAGTGAAAGTTTAAACTTTGGCAATGGTGATTTTACCGTCGCGTTTTGGGTTAAAAAGCTCCAACCTACAACGAGTAATTGGAACCGATGTGCCGCAGTTAATAAGTGGCACAGCGGAGATAAGCCGGGAACAAATGAGTGGCATTTATCTATCTGTAGCGGTAGAAGCTCCAAAGGACTTACATTTGGAGTTGAAGTAGACAAGCAGTCCGTCAGCGTGAGAGATTATGAAGCGCTTACACTCAATGAGTGGTACTTTATTACAGGTGTGCGTGAAGGTGAATATATAAAATTATATAGAAACGGTGAGTTAAGAGGTACTGAGTATGTGGGGAATGGCTCAATAGCAGATACTAGCAGAAGGTTACGGTTTGCAACGTGGGAAAAGTCGACTCTATATAGTCACAGCGCATCAGTGTTGGATGATGTTCAAATATATAGTAGGGCACTCAGTGAAACTGAAATTGCTCGACTTAGTCAAGGTGGTCTTTTTGCTAAAAGCACTTTGCAACTATGCAAGAGCCAACTAGACTCAGCGGAATTGAGTATCAGTAGTCTTAGTACTCAGATTGTTAATTTAAGAAACTTATCTAACATTTTAGAAAATAAAGTGGCGTCATTAGTCAATGAAAATGACAGCCTAAATAAAACAATTTCGGAATTGACTCATACTACTCAAAATCAGCAGCAAGAAATTACAGAGCTAGAAAATAGTAATATGTTACTGTTAGAGGAGAGTGCTCAAAAAGATGTTCATATATCTACACTTAATCAAGAAATATTGAATCTAAAAGCGGAGCTCGCGGCGTTAAAAGGCGAGTAATCGGAAGCTGATGAAATAAAATAGCCGAAGATTTGTAAAAAAATGAGTTAATATCTAATTTTAGTTGCACAAACGGTGCTCATCTCATAAAAAATAAATCTGCGTGATTTAACGGGATAACCAGAAATAAGTATTTTTGGTTATCCTATTACCTACACTACTTCTACATCTAGTCTTTCTGCGAGTAATTGACGCTCATTGTTGAGGCCTCGATAATCTCTTAGTCCAGCGATTAATGCTCTTAGTAATATTGTATCTGGGTTGTTATTTTGTAATTGGTTCTCTAACAGTGTGAGGGTATGTTCAACTATTTTTCGCTTTGGTTCGGATAGCTTCAGCTTTTGCGCTTTATTTTTGAGCTGAGAAAATGCTTGCTGAACTTGTTGTTGTTGTAGCTGCTGCTTTTTCGCTTCAATTTCTTTGAGTGAAGGGAGATCTCTTTCGGTCAATACGGGCGGTAGACCCTGCTTTGGTAGCTGTGTACAGATTGAGTCTAAGCAAGATACAACCCAATTGACCAGCTTTTCAGTGTCAAAGTCAATTCCCTCGACAACCGAAAGGGAAAGGTAATTAGCGATTATTCCGTCTAACGTCATCGCCAAGTCGGTTTCCCAGCGTTGAATTTGGTCACCATACTTCTCCCTCAAAAACCCTACTTGTAAGGTCAACCAAGTCAAGCGGAATTCTTGGTAAAACATGAGTAGGCTGTGGTTCAAACTTAGAGACTCCTCTTGTAATAACAGGTTAAACATCGCCTGATATTGCTGTAAATCTTCATGTTGAAAGCGAATTTGTTGCCGCAGCTTTTCGTCGGGGGTGAGTGTGGCGTTTTTCAAAACCGTGGTTATTTTTTCCAGTAAGTTGTTGGTTTGACTTTGAAATACAGCTAATAGTAGATCTTCTTTTGACCTGAAATGCAAATAAATAGCCCCTTTTGAGATCCCTACGGAGTCGGCGATAGTTTGCATACTAAACGCACAGTCTCCTTCAGAAACCAACAGTGCTTCTGCACACTCCAAAATTAGTTTTCGCTTATCAGACATCATGCCTCCTGTAATCGTAAATAGTATACAGTCAAATTAAAAGTGACCAATAGGTCATTTTTAATTTGACTGAGATTGAAATTTGGTCAATTATGTTGCTATGAAATCAACAGGAATATATAAATATGAATAGTACAGCATCATTAATTCGATTAGTGCGTCGCACAAGGCCTAGTGGGCTGTTGTTGTCGACACTTTTTGTAGTGACCTTGATGTCTAGTCTTTTAGGATTATTAGTCCCGCTACAAACTAAAGCGCTACTAGATAAGCTGAGTGAGGCAGGGGCGTTTACCAATGAACAAGCGCTAGTTTTGCTCTCGGTACTAATAGGCTCTGCGATATTAGCTGGGGTAATGACTTATATTATGGGGAAGATAGGTAATGAGCAAAAACGCAAGTTGCGTGCAGATTTATTTAACCACATTATAGCTTTACCGATGTCATTCTTTGATAACACTCGGGCTGGAGAGCCTGCAAACCGTATCGTGAAAGATACAGAAATTATTGAAAATCTGGTGAGTGAGCAATCAGTTTCATTTCTTTCTGGTGTGGTGTCATTACTGGGGTCTTTTATTATTCTATGGTTTCTAGATTGGCAAATGACGATGGTAATGCTCGGGGCTGTTATGGTGAGCTTTATGCTGATTTTACCTTTTTCAATGAGGCTCACCATGCTTTCAAAGCACCTACAAGATACGGAAGCATCTTTGTTAGGGCGACTAACAGAGCTGTTTTCTAATATTCGACTACTCAGAACACAATGTGCTCAAGAATTTGAAATTAATCACAATAATAGCCAGTTAAATGGGCTTTATCATACCGCAATGAAAGAGCATTTCTTACTTGCTACGATTGGTTCATTAGTCAATTTGGTTATTATGGGGTCTATTGTTTTGGTACTAGGGTTTGGTGCTTCACGCGTTGCAAGTGGAGCGATGACACTTGGTGCTTTTGTCGCTTTTATCATGTTTTTATTAAATATAGTCTTACCTATGGGTCAGCTAAGTATGGTAGTCGCTGCATTCAATAAAGCAAAAGGCGCTGCTATTCGGATCAATGAGATATTGACTACTCCTTTACAAATAGAAGAGGGGGTGAAATTAAGTTTGATCAATGAGTCAATCATTGTCAGAGAGTTATCATTTGGTTACCGTGATGACAAAATGATATTTGATACATTGAATTGTAGGTTCATGGCTGGAAAAACGACAGCCATTGTTGGAGCATCTGGCGCAGGTAAGTCTACTTTGTTCGCATTGCTACAGGGCTTTTATCAGGCTAAAAGTGGATGTATCGAAGTCGCAGGTTCAAATTTGAATGAGATAGACAAAGAGAGTCTTAGATCACAAGTTGGGTATGTGGCACAAGACAGCCCACTATTGTGTGCGACAATATACGAGAACTTGGTTTATGGTGCAAAGCAACAACCAGATCCGGAGCGACTGAGGCAGGCTATTATTGATGCCGATCTCAAGCATTTTATCGATACCCTGCCAGTTGGGCTAGATACTCAAGTTGGTGAACGCGGCGTCACTCTATCAGGAGGGCAAAGGCAGCGTATTGCGTTAGCGCGAGCATTATTGAAGGAGCCAGCTGTACTTTTATTAGATGAAGCAACAGCTAATCTTGATGCACATACGGAAGCTGCTATTCAACTTGCATTACACAAAGCGCAAGCCGGCCGAACTACGATTATTGCTGCGCACCGCTTAAGTACGGTTGTAGATGCTGACAATATCTTGGTAATCCAAAATGGAAAAGTTGAATCACAAGGTAAGCATGATGAATTGATGCAAAGCAGTGAGTTTTACAGCCAACTGATAAGTAAGCAGTTCGGATTAAAAACAAACAGGGACATCACTGTAGCTTGCTCTTAAGCTGTGTACCTGTTTGTAATTAAACTGCGAATACACATCTGCCCCCTTACTATAACAAAGCCTTCGCGTTTGTTTTTGAGGGGGCATCACTCTACTTTAATATTTGGTAATTATTTTGTATTAATTTTTATTTTAGTGTTGGTTCTTTTTGGTGGTTTGTAATACAGTTAACGTGATAAACAACCTCTGCCTTAGATTAAAGTTGCTGTAGTAGGTACGGTATATTTTAACTTGAATATTTTTATGAGTTAAACAAGTTCATATTTTTCGGCTGGTTGTAAAGGGAGGAATCACCAGGAGGGTAAGTTATTTAATTGATACGTATAGGTTTGCTTATGTCTCGTAAAACTTTACACCCCAATTCACGTACATCATTACCTCTTGTGCTGCTCATGACCGTGTTGTTGTTAGTGTTTACGTTTTTGCATTTTCCTTAATGAGTAGAAGCTACCTGAAATGCCGCGTAGAGTGCACCTCCAATCGCTTTTCATCTCGATATAACTCGAGCTTTTTCAAATGTCGACGCCATAGTGAAATTAGCACATCGTTTCGGTGCCTCTATTAAACTTATACAGTTAGATACAGAACCAAACTGGAGTAAACTTGGGCGGAATACGTAGTTTACGATTCAAACCTTTGCTCCAATAAATCAACAAAACAACCTCAGCTGAGCTTGTTCCACACTTTGTAACAGTTTTTATATCGTCAAATTTAATATTTAAAACAAATGCTTATGGTTCTTTGTTAGTCGGGTAACGTAATTCAATTGTTTGGTGGTGTAATTCTGGCCGCGATAATTTGCTTATTGCTCTCAACTCGGTATAGTTTAACGCTGGCCAAATAAAGTAAACCTGAGCTTGGGTAGTAAACGTATTTTTAACACCAAACCGCCATGACAAACTGGTTGTATTGGTAGCAAACGGTGACGACTTAGTTATGCTGTCAGACTACTTGCTCAATTTGAGGGAGTAAAATTGGGGCTTACTATGTGAAAAGCTTTTTGTTTGGGACCACTAAATAGCAACTTTTACCCGAGCTTGAATGGGCATAAGTACGTTGGCGAAAGCAGCAGTGGTTTGATGTGATCAATATGCTTGCTTTACCTCAAAATAGTTTATTTAAGTAAATTGGTATAAAACGCATTTTAGTGGACGAAAGTGCTGTTTAAAGTGAGCTTTAAAAACAACGTTTTTATTACCTCTTTACCTTAATCTCAGGTTAGGAAAATATCGTCCATATTATATGGACATCATAAAATAGGCCTTAGTTTTCAGAGGCAGGTATGCAATTAATTCAGCTAAAATCAGATGATCCACAAGTAATGTCGGTGTTTTCTGAAATAGATAAGCTTATGAATAGCTTATATCCAATCGCAAGTGCACAATCTTTATCGGTGGAAGAGATCAATCAACCTAATGTCTACGCTGTAGGTTTACAAAATGATGACGGTATAGTTGCTTGTGGAGCTATCGTTAAGCAGTTTGATAAAACGCTTTATGGCGAGATTAAACGGCTGTACGTAAAGCCGAGCTATAGGGGGAAGGGGCTATCCAAACGGATTATGCAGATTTTACTTCATTACGCTGGTGAAGCGCAAATTCCACTTATTCGCTTAGAAACAGGTTCAAAGCAAACAAGTGCTATCAACTTGTATGAAACTTTAGGTTTTGAGCGTTGTGAACGTTTTGGTATGTATCGCGACAACCCACTTAGTGTGTTTATGTCGCTATCCCTAAATACTGGCAACTAAATGGTAGGAAAGTGGTTAACGTAACCGCTATTACGTTAACCATGTTGTCAATGCTACTTAAACTAAAGCTCCGTATTTGGCGTGGTTTTTATGGCTTTGATTTTTGCATGAAGATAGTGACTTCAGCCATGACAATCCCAAACTTTTCGATATAAGAGCGATTAATGAGTGTTGATTGGTCGAATGACCACATCCAATCATCAAATTTAACCTCATAGCTCGTGTCTCCAACAGGGAGATCCATTCTGTATTGCCAATTCATGGCGTTGCCAAATGTACCACCGGTTGCTTTATCAAGAATATCACCAGCAACACCGGAATATTGATTATCAGCTTCTTTACTAATGGTCCAAACTCTTGTTTTTACACCGTCCCCGAGTAGGTACTCAAAATATTCGTCGAGTACGAGCTGGCCGCTGTTATTGATTGAGCCTTTGATATCTACGGTGAACTGTTGTACTAAATTTCCATCTCTGTCTTGAACTATGCCCCAGGCCTTTACATCTCCTAAAAAGAAGTCATAAGGGTCAAATTTTGGCGTCAGTGAGGTGTATTTAGCCCCCTCAATTCCTGTACTACATGCGGTTAAAAACAATATTATCAGTGAACTGAAAATTAAACGCATAACTATCTCCTTAGGCCTAACAGCTCGTTGCGCATTTGCGGCTCTGTGGTTTTTTCACCGAGCCAGATATTAAAAAACCAGGTGGTAAAAGCTGGATCTTTGACTTCGCCTATCAATTCGTTGTTGTGATAGAACAGAGTATGGTCTTGTGCTGTTTTAATTCCAAGAAGCACCGTTTCATCTTTCACATCAGGGAATATATTGTTCATTATTGTGAGCCACTGATCACCGAGCTCAGCATCATTAAAGCCTTGTTTTTGCATTTCTTCGAGAGAACGTTTGGCAATGTCTTCACCATTTAATGAGCGAAGGTACTGCAACTTGAGCGCGAATGGTTGGGTGGCAGAAAAGTTACCTTGGGTAGCAAAAAGACTCGCGTCATACACATCCCAAAAAAGATATGTCATGCGACTAGTTTGACCAACTTGTTTTGGGTTTTCGATAAAGTTTGCTATTACATTTTCACTGGCAGTGGCTAACTTGCTAAGTAGCAGCAACAAAGTAAAAAGGATCGTCCTTCGCATTGATTTTCTCCAATTTCAACAATGCTTACCTTTACGTATGAAAGTGCTGCTTTGTTCACTTTGGTTGCTTGTCTCATTGTTATCTTTTCATATTATTTGTTAAGCTGGGTGAAACCTGATTATTGGAGTAACAATGAACATCTCTATTCGCCCTGCCAAAATCACAGATGCAGAAACCATCTTACACTTTATCAATGAGCTGGCTGCGTATGAAAAAGAGCCTGATGCTGTATTGAATACCGTAGCTGAAATTGAAGATAAGCTATTTGGCGCAGATGCCAGAGCACACAGTGTGATCTGCGAGTCAGAAGGGGTCGCTATCGGCTTTGCTGTTTACTTTTTTAATTACTCTACATGGCTCGGTAAACACGGCTTATATCTCGAAGATTTGTATGTCTCTCAAGATAAACGTGGCAGTGGGGCAGGTAAAGGGATCATGAAGTATTTAGCACAGTTAGCGTTAGAGAAAGGGTGCGGTCGTTTTGAATGGGTAGTACTTGATTGGAATAAGCCGTCAATAGACTTTTATGAGAGTATCGGTGCTAAAGCCCAGAGTGAATGGATTATTTATCGTTTATCAGGACAGGCGTTGCTCGATTTTGCAAAAGACGAATAGTCTGGGGGCTGGACAAGTTGTGCTCTCTTTCACGGGCATCTTATATTATACCAATTTGACTTAATACCTGCTCAATTTGAGGTTGTAAACATTGCGTTAACCAAGTTAAAGGTTTCTTATTTAGAACAACTAAATAGCAAAATTTTTGCCTTGCCTACAGGACGTAGGTGCCTCGGCGTGAGCAGGACGCGGAAGCGGTGTTATCGACAAGATTTTCTCGCCTCAAAATAGACCACTTAATTAAAATAATTGGTATTAAGTAACCTGAGCTGCGGATAATTAAATGCCTTTCTAGCAGTCAGTGCCTGCTGATACATTGGCCAGAGAGGACGTGGTATTTCCCCTAAAACTCTCTGGCTAGACAAGGAGAAGAATGAAGATGTGCTGCAGAAGCAATAAGCTAAAACATTCCTCATCCAGTCTTAGGTTAAATAAAATACAATGAGTGTTCTGATATTTTTTACGGATCACCAGACCAACTTAGAGACTCTCAGTTAGGTGAAGCCGTTAATGTTTATGCCGTGTCTCAGTGTTTATCGACATGGCCTAAGTCACGTGAAGGGTCTAACAAATCACGAACCTTTCGTTTTAGTATTTTGGCTTCAGGAAAACCACCATCAGCTTTACGGCACCAAATTAATGTATTGTCGTAATAGATTTCAAATACGCCTTTACTCGCAGGAACCAAGGCAACTTGCTGAAGGTCGTCAGAAAAAGTTGATAGCAGCTCTTGGGCTAGCCATGTTGCTCTGAGCATCCATTGACAGAGCACGCAGTAGTGAATAGTGATAGTGGGTTTATTCATAGTTGACTTTACTTCTGATTGTTTGTGTATGTGCCTGTGCTGGGAGTTGCATTGAGGCTGGCTTGGGTAAGTTTACCAGACTCCCTGTTGAGCGTCACAAACAATACTAGGATGAACGTGAGGTAAAGTGAGCAGTAACATAATTTTTATCAATATAGATTGACTAGCAGCTTAATCACACCTTGAGTTATGTAACACATTAAATTGCAGGAAAGTAAAAAGTATGAGATGAAAATAATAATGTCGAGAAAAAAACGGGGGGACTCCCCCCGCAATTATCCAGGGAGACCTCAATGTTAAGGTCAAACTATAAGTTACGGAAAATTTACATGTTAACAACCCATTTGTGTTGAGCTGTGGTCAAATCGTGACGAATGTTGCTAATTTAGTGATTATTTTTATAATTAATTAATCTTTTTGTTAGGTTAGCGTTCCATTCGCTCCTAGTACTGAACTCGCCTTGAATCGCCGAGCGCTGAGCCAAGGTAAGCGCCGGATGCCATATTGAAAAAATAAGGACGATACGGTCTTTGTCGCCACCATTATGTGCCATGTGTAAGTACGAGTCGTCAAATATCGTAAGAGAGCTGTCCTGCCATAGTACACGTTCGCCATTGACTTCTAAGTAACACGCGTCTGGTATATCAATTGCCAAGTGAACGGTCAAACTATGATTAGAAAGTCCATAGTGTGGTGTAATTGTCTGTCCTTTTGCTAACTTTGAATAGAATACTTCATAAGGTGTATTGGTTAGGCCGTAGCATGGCACATTCTCTAGTGCTTGCTTTAACTTTGGAAACTGACTAGAGATTGCATGGTTTTCGCTACCATCTTTAAACAGAGAAAGCGCTTGCCAATTATCGCTATTAGCGAGCTTTGGAAATTCATTTTCATATATTTTGCCGGATAAATAAGGGGTTAAATGCGAAGAAAGCGATTGAATTGCATGTTTATACTCAGTAATTATGTCGGGCACACAATCCATAAACTCCTGATACCAAGAAAATGTTTCAGCAGGCCATATAGGTCGAGCATCGAGATCCGTTACATAGAACAAATGTGGTGCTTGAGGTGTTGTAAAGGGAGTGCTGGAGTATTGTACCCATCTGGCCGCTCTGTAGCCTTTGGGGACAGCGAGGTTACGCTCCATACACTGCCAAGCGTTTTTAAAGCGTTCTACCGTTTGTGGCGTCATATTCTTTGGAAGCTGTAGTTGTTTAAAATTGCCAGTTAACCTCTCACACAGTGCGTAACAAATTAACGCTGTATGTTCTTCGCCCCGTTGCTCGAGTAAATTGCCAAGATATAAGTACAGTAAATAATTGTTTGGTGCGAGTTCAAGGCATTGAAAATAGGCAGCTTCACTTTCTTTGAAAGCCTCGATTTGCTCTAGAATCACGGCGACACGATAGCATAACTCAGCATTGTCTTGATGCTGTGATAGTAAGCTACCTAATAGTGCTGGCCACTTAGTTTGTGGTTCAAGATTTAAAATCGGCTTTAGCAGAGCGTCGATGTTGAGCGTTTGAGCAGGCTTAGTTGTCATTAAAATATTATCTCTGTATTAATTTTTTAAAATGCCAATATCAAGAGGTAGCGTCATGCGATAACTACTGTCTGTTGCTTGGAAAGGTTGCGTCCCATGCCAAAAATAAGAAGGGAAAATAACAATCTGGCCTCGCCTCGGTTTGACCGATTTGAATGGCGGAAAATCATATGGTGGCGCCAATGGTGGGCGGCCAAATTCAATGAGACCGCTGTTACTATCGTCTTCGGGTGTATTGATGTATAGCACGACGCTTATCCAACCTGCAGGGTGAATATGGCTAACATGAAACCCCTGCTCACTGAGCTTAACAGACCAAGAGCCTGTAATTTTTCTCTCACTATGCAAATGAGCTAGAAAAGGATGATCTTGCTCTGCACTTAGCTGGTTAAGGCACCTATCGACATCGGCTAATAATTGTGTTTTAGTTTTTGCAATAATATCGATGTCTCTATTTAGGAGGCCTCCCGATATTTGCGAACCGTTGACCAAGGTCTGCTCACTGGGAGCTTGCTTTCCCTGATGAAGCGCAATTAGGCAAGCTTCAAGCTCTTGTAAGAAGGTTTCATTGCTGTCATAACCCTTTGGCGCTGATAGGGTTGTGGTAAGTACAAAGTTTGGATCGCATAAATGCTGGTGCTTCTGCTCGTCCGTTGCCCGATAAAGCACGCTCAGCCAAGCAAGCGCAAGTTGTGAGTCTGGCCGCTGTTTGAGTACATTTAAAAGTAATTGATTAGCGACATCAAAATTTCCCAACTGCAGCGCAAATTTAGCTTGCTCACATAATCGGTCATGCTCAGGTGTTATTTTGTTGGCGTTATCTAAGTGTTGAAAGGCATCATCAAAACGCTCTTCTTTGGCAGCTAAGCGACCCAGAAGTGTCTGCATTAGAGATGATGAAGAAGCAAACCCTGAATTTGTTATACAAGCTTTACATGCTTGATATTGGTTAGTATTCCAATACAGCTCTGCTAAACACTCCTTCAGTTCACGTTTGTTATCTGTCGCCGTATACAACGCTTCCTTTATACTTATCGCAAATAGTTCATGCTGACCATTTTGCCAATAAAGCTCATTGAGTGCTTTGTGCACTGTCGTATTATATGGTGTTACTTTTAAGGCATGTTGGTAGGCTTGTTGTGCAAGCTGAAATTGACCGTTGGCAAAATAGCAATCGCCTAGGTTGTACAGTGGCTCATATTGCTCTGGCGCGTGTGTGTGTACAAACTGAAAACATTGGATAGCCAACTCAAACTTTGTCTGTAACTTGTAACATAAACCAAGATTATGAATGGCTCGAAAAGCTACTGGTGCATCTTGTGGTACCGCTAAGTAGCACTTTATCGCTTCATTAAGGTTATCTTGGGCTTTGTGTATGTCTCCAAGGATTTTCGTAAACTGTCCACTACGGTCGGCACCTTGGCCTTTCATAGCCCATTTTTCAGCAGCTGAGAACTTATTTTGCTCAAGATAAAGTAGTGCAAGGTTTTTTATTGTTTCTTGGTGTGTGGGCTGGTTGCTCGCTATTTGTAAATAATGCGCTTCGGCTTGAGTATATTGGGCCGATAACCAGTAGCATTTAGCAATATGGCTTAGGATTTCTGATTTTTGGGGGGATAACTTATACGCGGTGCTTAAAGATGAAATAGCTAGAGGCCAGTTTTCTTGGGCTTTATGACAAATACCAATAAGGTAGTGAATGTCTGGGTGGTTGGAATGGGCAAATTTTTCAAGCATAAATAAAGCCTGACTTGGCTGATTTGCTTGAATGTGATTGAGCGCGTTTTTCAGCGTGGTGTTCATTTCATTCGTTTGCATTTGTATTGTTGTTATTTTAAAAGTCGTTTCGGCACGCAAAATAGGTGAATTCGCCACACATTAGTACAGCGGCTTTCCCTGTTGTAACTACCTCAGCCAATTTACACATTAGGATTAGCCTCAGCTCAAGGTTGATTAACTAACTTCTTACCCCGAAAACAGGCTACATAAGAAATTAATGAATCTAAAAGAGTATTGCTTCTTCGTATTGACTAGAGCGTTAGCATAGTTGGAATAAACCAACAGCTTTAAAAATAAGCGTGAAGAAAAGTTAGGCTCATGTCAATATGCTTAAGTTTAAATCAAATAATGAAAAAGGGAGCCTTAGCTCCCTTCAATACATTACGTTCTGGTTAGAATGTGTAAACCGCACTCATGAAGTAACGAGGGCCGATTACATCATACAGCTCAGGGAAGGTATTCGCTTGTTGCTGAGCATCACCTAGTGGTGTTGGCTCAGTGTCTAGCACGTTTTTAATACCAAATGTTGCTTGAACATTGTCGCTGAAGTGATAGCTGGCACTCAGATCGACATACCATTCGGCTTTTGACACAGGTACAATGGTATTTGTACCCGTATCTTCATCCACTTCGCTCATGTAGCGAACTAGCGCCGACAGGCTTAAATCACCAGATGTCCACGTGAAGCGGTTATTACTCTGGAATTCTGGGCGAGGTACAAGACAGGTGTTACCGAACTTACCTTCACAATAAACAGTATCGGTAAAGCCTACACTAGCAGTTTGGAAGTACTCGTCAAGAATAGTGTTCTTAGAGTTAATGTTCAGCACCGAGCCATTATTACCGATGCCAAAACCAAGCTCAGTTGTCCAGTTAAAGTTAATGTCATAACCTTTAGTACCTAGCTCTGCAATGTTAGCATTTAGCGCTGTTACTAAGTCAACATTACCGTCAGGACGACGTACGATTGCTTTACAGAATTCTGAGTTAGGATCTTTAAGCTGGTTGTAACAAACATCTAGAATGTTATTTACACCACCACCTAACACATCAATTGCATCATCTATCGTGATATCGAAGTAATCAATTGTTACGTCAAAATTTTCAGTTGGCGTAATAACGAGACCTAGCGTAACCGTTTCAGAAGTTTCTTCTTTAAGGTCTGGATTACCACCAAAGCTACCTTCAATTTGCGCATTTGCTTGTTCAAATACACCTACTTGAGATGCAGCAACACCGTGCGCTTCACATAGTGCTCTGTCTGTTTGACCTTCTACGAAGCCATCAACACTACAAGGATCAGTTGCACTTGGGAAGCCGTTAGCTGCACCTTGGAATAGTTCAGAAATATTTGGTGCACGTACTGACTCTTGATAACCTGCACGGAATGACACGTACTCGTTTACCGTCCAGTTAATGGTTGTCGCAAATGAGGAAGCGTTGCCAATGTTAGAGTAATCAGAAACACGACCTGCAAACCATAGTGTAATATCATCAGCAAACGCAGCATCAGTAACTAACGGAATATCAATTTCTGTGAAAATTTCATCGACACTGTAGTTACCTACAGTCGGTTCACCAGCGTTGAAGCCTAGTACATCACCAGATGCCAAAAACTCATCTGGACGGAAACTTGAGTCATCAAAGCGGCTCTCATAACCAATTACAAAGCCTACAGGCATATCCGCAGATGGAACTGTGAATGGCAATTCACCAGCAATATCAAAGTGGAAAATTTCTTGCTTGATATTTGTGACGTTAGATGCACCAACATTAACGAAATCAATGGCTGCTTGCGAAATATTACCTTCACCAAAAATATTTATTGGTGCACAGCCACCAGACGGGTCTTGACAGGCAGTACCGTCGTCAGTAACTAAAATCGCTTGTCTGAATCGAGACTCAGAAACGTCATTATTTAAAAGGTTCGAGCGGTCAAGCTCTGAGCGGCTATAATAAGCGTTATATGCCCAATCGCCGATAAAGCCATCAACACCAACTAATAAACGCATGGCGTTACGTGTGTCAATTACTTGTCTAGGACCGTTTTCAACCATACGACGGCCGATAGTTGCAAAAGTGAAGTTACCATTTGCGTCTAACTGGCTGATCATGTTGCCTGTTGGTTCGCCTTCATCATCAAGCTCAGGGACCAAAGCTTTCATTGCGGCTTGTACATCAGCACCAAAGAATGGACTATCAGGGTTGACTACAAGATTGTTTACAAAAGCTGGTGTAGGTGCTAGTTGCGAAGGTACCTCATTACGGATGAAGGACAGTTCACTGTATAAACGTGTATCGTCGTTCACGTAATAATGTGCAAAGGAGTTAAGCGTTAAACGCTCTTGAGGCAACTGAAGGTAGTTATCTGGTGCATAGTTGAATGCGTCTGCTGATGTGTAAGGTAAGCCTTCGCCATTTGGACCAAAACGTCCTAATGTATCACCATTAGGTAAAGTTGGGCCTGCAAATATACGAGTGCCAGGAATACCTGATGAACCACCAGGAACTAAGCCATTTTCACCTTCCGTTAGTGTTACACTGGTAAAGTCTCTATCACCTTGGAAAATAGATTCGCGCTTTGCGTAACCGATATATACTGTTGCATTGCCCTTATCGTCTGCAAAATTACCACCAATAGTTAGGTCAGTGTTGAATTTTTCACCATCACCTTCTTCTGTGATGTCATACAGCGCTGAAATTTCAGCACCTTCAAAATCGTCTTTCAAACGGAAGTTTACAACACCAGCAAGTGCGTCAGAACCGTATACCGCACCAGCACCACCGGTAATAATATCTACACCCTCAATCAAAGAAGCAGGAATGGTGTTTAAGTCAACTACCCCTGTTTGTGTTGCTGGAACCCAGCGGCGACCATTTACCAAAACCAAGGTACGCTCATCACCCAGACCACGCAAGTCAACTCGAGCGGTACCATCACCAGGGTTATTGGAACTTGGTCCAAAAGAAGGTACAGTTAGCGGCAGCTCAGCAAGCTTCTGTTCGACGTTGAGGTTTCCAGACATAGCAAACTCTGTACCGTCTAATTCGATAACCGGTGTCTTAGCTGTTAACGCCACACGTTGAATACGAGAGCCCGTAATCGAAATTCTTTCTACTTCTTCTACTGCACCGTCGTTTGCTTCTTCTGCTGATGCTTGCAAGCCTAAGCTTCCGCCTATCAGACACGCAGAAGTGATAAGCATGCTCACTTTAGAACGCTTAAATTGCTTCATGATATCCCCTGATTAGTATGTTTTGTTTTTGATACCTCTGTTGAGCTTGCAAACTCATTACAAAGGCTTATTAGTATCAGGTCGAGGCTATGATGGAAGTTCAGATTATGCTAGCTGAGATCCACAAGGTGAAGGAAAGTAGTGACAACAGGCGAGAAAAAAAAGATCAAAATTTATTTGCATATTACATTATGACAATTTATAACAATAATATGTTAATATTTGTGACGTGAGATATAAGGAAACGTATCTTATTTTACTCGGTTTTGCGTATATAAGGTGCCAGATGAAAAGTATGACAATTTTGATGCCCTCCAGTATATCTGAGCTTGGGGCTGAAATGAGTACAAGATTAAAGAGTTCCGATATTAGCTCTCGGTTTGTATATTATAATGATGTTGTTGATATTATCGAAACAATAAGAGGGGGTGAAATAAGCTGCTTTCTGTTTGACTCTGGAATAGAAGCGTCAGACATGTTGTTGGTGTTGACTGAGCAGGGAGTTGAAATACCTACGATTAAATTTGGTGTAAATACCAGCTTAAAAAGCCAGTCTGAACTGACATTTAAAGGCCAGACAAAACAGGACTCCTTGATAGCTAACCTCACCTACGCTGCATTGATGCAAGTATCAAGCGAGTCAGAAAATCACTACCTACCAGCCAAACGATTGATAGTAAAAGATTCAGGTCATATCCACGTAATCAAAGTAGAGGAGTTAGCCTGGGTTGGTGGGGCTGGGAATTATGTTGAATTACATATGCTCAATCGACAGCGCTCTATTTTACACCGTGATACCATGTCTGCGATGGAAAAAAACTTAAAAACCTACGGCTTTTCAAGGATCCATAAGTCGTCTTTAGTCAATTTAAACGCCATTACAGAGCTAAAGACGCGAGACAATGGTGATTATGATGTCATATTAGAAAATGGTGACTTGCTCCATCTATCTAGACGTTATAGGCAAAACTTAGCGGCATTGCTGCAGGTGAATAGTTAGCAGACATTACGGTTAGCTAACACCTTTTGCAAAATGAACAAATTCGCTAAATATTGAGTCTTTTACCAGTCTATCAGGGGTAAACGCGTAATAGTTTTGAAAGGTGTTTTCTATCGTACCTAGCAGTGTTACGCCATAGTGACGTTGCAATTCTGCCTTGATAGAAAGCGGCGCTGGAAAAATGCCAAAACCTTGCTGACCTAGAGCCTTCATTAGCGCACTATCGTCAACATGACCCGATACTTTGACTTCGATATTCTGATCTTGCAACCAGTATTGAATAGAGTTGGTCACAGGGCTGTTTTTCGCGGGTAGTATGATAGACTGTGCTTGTAAAGAAAAAGGGTAATTTTCACGGAGCCGCTCGCAAATTGCAGCAGAGCCATAAAGGCCGATTTGACTCTTGCCAATCTCATGACAGAAAACTTTAAACGGTAAGTGACTGTCTAGTGGTTTGTCAGCAAGTACAATATCAAGCTTATGTGTAGCCATTTGCGCTAATAGCTCTGACTGTTGACCATCAATACAGTGGAGGTTGGCAACTTGTTCATTTTCAATTAATGGTGCGAGCCATTTTGACACAAGCGATTTTGGAATTGCATCTGAGATACCTACTTTCAACGTTCTGTGCATAGCCGCTGCACCATCTTGGGTCGTTTCTAGCCATTCTTTTGCTATTGAAAACATGTCATCTGCGTATTGTTTGGTTAAAATACCAAAATCCGTCAATCTGAGCCCTCTCCCTTCTCTGATAAACAAGGGTTTTCCTAATCTTTCTTCTAGGCTTGATAGTTGGGCACTAATCGTTTGCGGTGTGAGGTGTAGCACTTTACTTGCACCCGCGATACTACCTTCGTTACTGACCTGCCAAAAATAATAAAGATGGTTGAAGTTAATATTCATACTGTTCGTAAAAACCTTATGCTTAGTTAGATATAATCAGCTTTTATCTTTTTTTGAACATTAGTAGATTTAGGCATACAGCGCAAGTATTCGTTATTGAACTTGACGTTTTGTGATGGATAGTTGATTTGGTGGACTGAGGTAACAATGAAATTAAACCTGATAGGTGTCAATGAACCAATAGCGGCATCAAACAAAGTAGCATTTATGAAACTCATAAATAGTGCGTTACACAGCTACACAAAGAATATACGCAAGGTGAATGTAAAAGTCGAAAAGCAAGGTCATACAGGTAACTTTACGCTGTGTCACGTAGAACTGTTGCTGCCGGGACTACCGACGTTAAAGGTAAAAGCGAAGGGAAAAACCTTGTTACAAGCGCTCACTCGCGCACTCCAGAATAGTAAAAAAATATTGAAAGAGAATTATTTTAAACTTAGTCGCTAGCCCAAGATTAAGTTATTCCGTTCCCAAGCACTTGCAGTGGCAAGGATGCCACGCAATTTTTTGTAGCACGCGGGATGCTAAATTAATCCCGCATTTACCTCAGATACTTACTTTATCCAGCAACTTTGCTTGAATTCTGAACGGTGATTGCAACCGACTGAACCTGAGCCTCCAGCGACATATTTTGTTTTGTGAGAAGGAATAAAGTTCTCACCGTTTAATTCCTTCAATTTTTTGAAGCAAGTTTTAATTTGTTAGTAAGGTAAAAGTCAACTATTTTTTTCTAAAGATCTCAGAATAATTACCGATAATATATACTCAAGGAAATCATATCGGTCAGTAACAATGAGTGTTAATTTTTTAATTCACAGTCCCGCGCGCTCTGCAATACCTGAAAAGGTACTTGATCCAGACACTGAAAAGTCATCTCAAGCAGAACAACCCAGTCAAGCCCAGCCCGTTCGGTTATCAGAAGAGGAAATGGCTAAATTATCTGGAGAAGAAGCGAAAAAGGAGCAAGATGAAGCTGCCTTACCTGAACATATTCAAAAAATGGTTGAAAAGCTTGAAGAGTTGAGAGAGAAAATAAAAGAAGAACAAGAATTGCTAGATAAACTCAAAGCGAGCGATTCATATCCCGAAGAAATGAAAGCTGAATTAGTGACACAAAAGCTTGAATACATCATGGCGATGCAGAATCAGGTGATTGAACTGACGAAAAACATCCAAGATGCGCTTAAAGAAGCGGGGATCACTGACCCTGGCATTTTGTTAAAAGCGCTAGCCTAGTAACCCTACCAATAATATTTTACCTTGAGCCATGTTGGGACGCTGACAACATAAGTCTATTCTCATGTTGTCAGCTGTTTTGTATAAGCGTTTAAGTTTGGGAAATGGTTTAGAAACCAGTTGTAAGGTTTTTACCCGTAAGCTTCTTCTGGTAATACTATCTAAAAAAGCGTATGACGTTGAGTTTAAGGCAGAATGGCAAGCGCTAAGTATATCATCGGTAATTTGTTGCTGATGGACTGCTTGGTAACCCGCTTGATCCGATAATTGCCCTGCCGAGGCTGCTAATACACAGATAGCATAAACATCAAACACTCCGATAGCGCGTACTTTTTGGCTGCTGGGATCTTCGTATGCCACCATCATGCAAGGTAAGTTGTCAGCATCATATTCCATTTTCATAATTTGATAGAGTCTTAGTTCAGAGTCAATATGCTTATTCATTAGCTTTTCTAATTGACCGACTTGTGGAAGTGGGATTCCCTTATGCAGTGTATGGATCTGTCTTGTTTTGTTGTTTTCTTCCGCGGCGATAACCAGTGGCATTATTTTGTTGTGCAGGTCGTCATCTGCAAAAGGTTTAGATAACACAAACTCTGCACCGTAATCTAAGGCGAGCTTAATTTGCGCTTGGTCGTCTACGGTGGTTACCATCGCCATGGTTATATCGAGTCGTTTTTGTTTTATCGCCTTAACTAATGCTAACCCAGAAATATCTGGCATGTGCCAGTCGGTAAGTACAATGTCAGGTTGCCAAGCACCTATAATTTTTAATGCTTCTTTTGCACTCTGAGCCTTTTTAATCAACAGTTTACGATATCTAAAGCGCGCCAAGCCGCGACTTATAATTTCCAGCGTTGCAGCACTATCGTCTACGAGCAATATCTTCACAAAAAACCACTTTATTGAAAAATATAGATTTATTATAGGCACGATTTTTAACCAATACTAAAATGTATAAGAGAAATAAATAGGTGTCCGATATGCTATTTGACAAACTACCTACCGATGTACTCGTATACTTGGCGGTAAACTTTGGATTACTAATATTAGCTTTTTGGTTTTATATTCTATTACTTATTCTAAGAGAGTTTAGGTTATTTGCTACCAAGACAAGTGGTGCTAATGTTAGTACCAATGCGGAACAACAATATCTATTGCAGCACTGTAGAGAAGCAATTAATAAATCAATGAGGTTTGTGGAAGATAATCAGCAGACGATTCATGAGCTTGCTAGTTTGCAAGTAAATCTGGAGCAGCAACTTGCGGAACTTCGCCTATCAACACAAGGACAGATCACAGCTGAAGAGCAAATTAAAATAGACGACCTCAACAGCAAATTAGTGAAATCCCATCGGTTAATTAAAAAATTAAGGGGAGACCTTGCCAAGAGCCTAGATAGACTAAAAGAAACTCGGCAAAAACTTTACGATCATTATAGGTCGACTGATGAACTGCAAAAAGAAAATGAGTCCCTTAAGCAGCAGTTAGAAGCGTCTAAAACGTCAGGTGGGGGAGCTGAGCAGGAGCTAGAGCAGCTTGTAGCTACTTTTGAAAAAGAGCGCCAAGATATGGCTCAAACTATTAATGAATATAAAAGGCAAATTGCAGAGCAAAGCCAAGCTCTCCAACAATTGATGGTTCAAGAGCAGGAAGTTGAAGACGGTCCAAAACTTCAAGCTATCCAAAAAGAACTCGAGCAGACAAGAGATGCGCTAGAGCACCTATCCAAAGAAAAGAAATTCATAGAAAGTAGATATTTAGAAGTTGTCAAAAATCAAACTAAATAGTTAACAAAATGTTTTATTATGCGTGACTTTTGCTTCGGGTTTATGTAAGGTTTACTAACTTAGATTACCTAAATTACCGTCGGTACATAACACATTACCATTAAAAAAGGTCTTAAAAATAAACATGTTATAGAGCCGATATCAAAGCTGTAAGCGGGCTATATGGCAACTTTGCGATTGTGTGTGTTGTAAGTACGTAGGTGTTGGTAAAAGGATTAATACATGGCTTATATTCCCGATACGAGTGCACAAGACTCGGTAGTTGAAAAACCTAAAAAAAATAAAATAGTTATCGGCATAGTCTGCGCTTTTATCGTAGCGTTTCTTTTTTTGCTTGAGCCGATTGTTGGTCAGTGGCTTAGTGGTCAGAGTGCAATTTCCAGTGACAAAATACATATTTCAGCAGTTAAGCAAGGTGACTTTGTTCGCGATATTTCTGTTCAAGGTAAGGTCGTTGCCGCAAGGCGTCCAACTATCTATAGCCCTGCTGAGGGGACGGTGACTTATTTGGTTGAGTCAGGCGATAGTGTGATTGAAGGACAGACTTTAGCTGTGATTGATAGCCCAGAGCTAAAAAGTGAGTTTGCTCAGCATCAAGCTGAGTTAAATCGGCTTGATACCGAGTTGCAGCGACAGATCATTCAAGCTAAAAAGCAAGAGCTGGCGCAAGAGAATTATTTGGGCAAAGCAACCGTTGTGCTCAATGCTGCAAAACGAGAGATGCGTCGTTCAGAAGACGGTCTGAAAACACAAGTTGTAAGTGATATTGACTATCAAAAAGCGAAAGATGATCTGGAAAATGCTAAACGTGAGTATCTTCTGGCTTTAAAAGAAGTTGATTTACAAAAAGAAAGTCAAAAGTTTGAGATCCGAACTAAGGAACTTGAGCTTGAAGCACAAAAAGTAAAAGTGGCAGAGTTGGAGCGTCAAGTTGACGCTTTAAAGATAGTGTCACCTGTCAGTGGCTTGATAGGCAACTTAGCGGTAGAGCAGAAGAACTCTGTCGCGAAAAATCAACCTTTGCTAAGTGTAGTAGACCTTTCAAAATATGAAATCGAAGTGCAAATACCAGAGAGCTACTCTGACGATTTAGCGCTTGGGATGCTCGCTGAAATCAACTTAAGCGGTCAGTTATACGAGGGAGAAATTGTTGCCATCTCTCCGGAAATAGAAAACGGCCGCGTTGCTGGGAAAATCAGATTCAAAGAAGGTGCTATTCAAGGGCTTCGGCAAAATCAAAGATTAACCAGCCGCATTATAATAGAACAAAAACAGAATATTGCTTATCTGCCGCATGGGCAGTATTTAGAAGCATATAATGGCCAGTTTGCATATGTGGTAAAGGAAAACACGGCGATTAAAACACCAATACGGATAGGATTGAGAAGTATTGGTCAGGTTGAAGTGCTCTCGGGGTTGAATGTCGGAGATCAGGTCATTACGTCAGATGCTCGGATTTTTAAAGATGCCCCTAGTGTGAAAATTATTCAATAAAGGATTAGCACTATGCTGTCGATGCGTCATCTCTCAAAAGCTTATCATACTGACACCATAAAAACTCAAGCGTTACAGCCATTTGACCTTACAATTGAGCAGGGTGAGTTTGTGGCAATAATAGGCCCTTCTGGTTCAGGTAAAACCACCTTCTTGAATATTACAGGGCTGTTGGAAGATTTTTGTGAGGGAAGTTATGAGCTCGATGGCGTTAATGTTGAACACTTAAGTGATAAAGCAAAATCAAAGCTGAGAAATGAAAAAGTAGGATTTATATTTCAGAGCTTCAACTTAATTCCAGAGCTAACTCTCTATGACAATGTAGATATGCCGCTACGTTACCGTAAATTATCTTCAAAAGAGCGCCATGAACGTATTATGGATGCGCTTGGGAAAGTGGGGCTGGCATCGCGCAGGGATCACTACCCAGCACAGTTATCTGGTGGGCAACAGCAGCGGGTTGCGATAGCACGGGCAATTGCAGGTAAACCATCATTTTTGTTAGCAGATGAACCAACGGGTAACTTAGATAGCAAAATGGCAGAAGGGATCATGGCATTACTTGAAGATATTAATGCCCAAGGCACCAGTATTGTGATGGTTACCCATGACCCTAATCAAGCAGCCAGAGCACAGCGGGTTATTGAGATCCGCGATGGTATATTGAGCGAAGGTAAGAGAATTGAAAAAGCGATAGCGTAAGGAATAACTATGCTTGGATATTATCTTAAATTAGCGCTTATCTCTTTAAAAAAGACGCCGTTTTTGTCCTTCTTAATGATTATCACTATTGCTATTGGCATTGGCGCTGCAATGACGACGTATACGGTAAGCTATTTGCTGGCGAAAGACCCGATCCCTTCCAAGAGTGAAAAATTATTTAATGTTCGTCTGAATAGTTTTGGACCAGATAAGCCATTTAATATTGCCAAAGGTAAGGAAGTCCCTCCAACGATTCTTACTTACCAAGATGCAATGAATTTGCAAAATGCTCAGCAAGGTGTGCGACAGACCCCACTTGGTGGTTTTAAGATGATGACTCGCGGCATTACGCAACCTGTCACTGAAGCAAAAATGACTGCCATCAGAAGTGCATATCGCGATATGTTCAGCATGTTTGATGTACCGTTTAAATTTGGCGGGGCATGGGATGAAGTTGCTGATAAAGAAGGATTACAAGTTGCAGTGATTAGCCAAGAGTTGAATGACAAGCTGTTCCTTGGAGAAAACTCAGTTGGTAAGTCTTTACTTATTGGTGAGTCCTCTTATCAAATAGTTGGTGTGACTGATGATTGGTATCCTATTCCAAAGTTTTTTGACTATCGAGTGAGAGCATATAACAAACCAAGAGATATTATTATTCCATTTAATACTCAAATTAATAATGAGTTGTGGACAAGTTCAGACGTCTCATTCTTATGCTGGAAAGAACCATCTGACGATTCTTTTTCAGCAATATTAGCATCAGAATGTGTGTGGGTTTCATATTGGGTGGAGCTAGCGTCTGAGGCGGATCGAAGTCGCTACCTTGATTTTTTGCACCGCTACTCGATGGAGCAGCGAGAGTACGGACGTTTTCTTCGCGAGCCACTACATCAGTTGTTCAACGTCAAAGAAGATCTAGTTGATAGAAAAGTACAGAAAGAGGACGGCAATATAGCACTGTGGCTTGCGTTTGCGTTTCTTGGTGTATGTTTACTCAACTGCATGGCGATGATGGTAGCAAAATTTCACACTAAGACAGGTGAGGTTGGTTTACGCAGGGCTGTTGGTGCATCTAAACAAGATATTGTCGCGCAATTTTCCATCGAGACTTGCATTGTGGGACTGCTTGGCGGTGGTTTAGGGTTGTTGCTGGCACAATTTGGTTTGGTGGTAACGGCTCAGCTCTATAGTCATCTATATGCCGAAATGTTAGAAATGACATTTGGTATTGTGGTGATGACTATTGTATTGGCTATTACTAGCGCGATGGCTTTTGGCTTGTTACCTATTTTGCATGCAGCAAAGGTGCAACCATCTAGTCAGCTGAAAAGCCTATAGGAGCCTATATATGAAAGACTTACTACCAATTTTAAAAACCTTTAGAAAAAATAAAGTCTCTCCTTTGCTGCTGATACTTCAGATAGCCTTAACTTTTACCATTCTAGTGAATGCCATTTTTATGATGGTAACAAAAGAAAATGAGCTAATTCAGCCAACAGGATTAAGTGAGAGTCAGCTATTTAGTTTCAGCACAAATCTTGAGGGAAGTGACGAAGAAAAGCACGCAGCATTAGATACCGATTTAGCTGATATTCAAGCGCTGGCCAGTGTTGAGAGCGCAAGTACCATCACCAGTTTACCACTGACCAATTGGGGTCGCTCGCTTGCGGTTGGCTTAACTCCAGAGGATGAAGATAGAGTCACGCATGCAGGGTATTATGGGTCGGATGAAACGGTGGTTGATACGCTCGGGCTTAGGGTTGTTGCAGGAAGAAGCTTTCAGCATAACGATGTGGTGCACAAATATTTTGATGGCCACACAGCATCAGCAAGCGTGCTTATCTCGCAAGACCTTGCTTATAAAATTCGCCCTAATGATTGGAGTAGTGTGGTTGGTGAAACCATATACGTACAATCTGTACCTCAAAAAGTCGTTGGTATCGTCGAGACTATGAAATCTCCCTGGCGGTTCTGGTATGCGTATGATATGGCTGTGATCAGTTCAGTAAAAGAGCATTATGAGCAAAGTATTATTGTAGTCAGAGCCGTGGAGAGCCAAAGAGAGCAAGCGATGAGCGAAGTGCATCAGCTTTTATTCAAAAAGCCAGCAAGGCAAGTGGATAACTTTAAGTCATTCGAACAGATAAAAGCCGAGAATTTGCAAGCTGACTATGCGGTATCCCAAACCCTAAAAGTGGTGATAGCGGCACTAGCATGCGTGACTATTTTGGGCATTTTTGGCCAAGCACGATACACAGTATTAAAGCGCAAAAAGCAAATAGGTACGCGTAGAGCGCTAGGTGCGACACAAGGTGATATTCTGCGTTATTTTATGATTGAAAACGCAGTTGTATCATTACTTGGTGTATTGCTCGGTACAATTGTTGCTATTATTGCAAACATCTATTTGGTCAATTATTTTGGGCTAACGAGTGTGCCAAGTGATTACTTAATTAGCGGTGCCATTGTCATGGTTATTGCAGGCCAACTAGCTGTCTACTACCCAGCAACGACAGCTTCTAAAGTACCACCGGCAATAGCAACTCGTGCTGCTTGATTGTTGGCTAGATAGGTATAAAGTGACGAGCTATATATTACGACCCTCATGATTTTGCTAGAATACAGCATGGAGGCTTGAAAATATTATGCTTAAAATCTCAAATAACGTTACGCTTGCCCCTTGGGAGATAGACATTACAGCTATTCGAGCTCAAGGCGCTGGTGGTCAAAATGTCAATAAGGTGTCTAGTGCCATTCATTTGAGGTTTGATGTGAATCGCTCTACTTTGCCCGCTTTTTACAAAGAACGCTTACTTGCGCTAAAAGACTCAAGGATCACCAAAGAAGGCGTAATTGTATTAAAAGCCCAGAGCTTTCGAACCCAAGAGCTGAATAAAGAAGATGCCTTGGCGAGGCTTAAAGCGCTTATTCTAGAAGCAACTAAAGTTGAGAAAGCCCGTAGAGCCACTAAACCAACAAAAAGTGCTCAAAAAAAGCGATTGAATCAAAAAACCAAACGCGGTCAAACCAAAGCGTTAAGAGGCTCGGTAAACTGGTGAGGTAAAGGCTCACCAGAGCCAATTCTATCTCGACCTTTGAAAGTTTGCTCTCAATAAAGACTGGTTTTTATGTTTATTCATTTTGTATATCGTGAGTTAGTGCACTCCTCACCCAAGCCTTAAACTGTCTAAGTTTCAGATAATCAATGCCTCTCTAGCAACCGATTTAAAATGTAAAAACGTCCTCAAACTTTTCACCATTGTTTAAGCGTTCTAAATTTAATACCAATTTTCTTAATTAAGTGGCCTATTTTGAGGGAAGAAAACCTTGTCGATAACCCCGCTACCGCGTCCTGCTATCGCCAAGGTACCTACCTTTGTGTAGGCAAGGCAAAAATTTTGCTATTTAGTTGTTCTAAAAAGAAATTTTTAACGCTGTTAGCGTCAGATTAACTCCTTCAAATTGAGCAAGTATTAAGTCAAATTGGTATAAGTAGAGATCTTTTGGCTTTAAAGGCTCGATTGTTATTCTATCGCTGTTAATTTGTAATTAATTTTAACCTTTTATTTTTCAATGTGATAGAGATTTTTTCCTATATTAATACAAAACAGCAGTTTACTTTTTGCACTGAAATGTTAAAAAGTAACAATAAGATTTATTTTTTGTGTTAGTAAGTAACACTCGCTGCGCAGCCTTGGTAGCACGTACCGCAGTTTTAAGTTTCTCAGAGTCGCAATATTAATAACGGCTCTGCTACTGGTTTAAAAAAAGAAAAGGAACAATAAAATGTCAAACCTAGTCACTGATATTGGTAAACACAACCCAAAGCGTAGTAAGTTGAGTGTCGCTGTATCCTCCATATTATTTGGACTTACTCCTTTTTGGGTTCTCGCTGAAACTGCGGCAAAAAATGACAGCGATGTCAGTATTGGGTCGCAAAACGAAGCTATTGAAGTTATCGAAGTGCGTGGGATCCGAGGTAGCATTAATAGTGCGCAAAACATCAAGCGTTTTGCTGACACCGTAAAGGATGTAATCACAGCTTCAGATATTGGTGCATTACCCGATAAATCAGTGACAGAGGCATTACAACGAGTTCCCGGTGTGACCATAGAGCGATTTGCATCATCAGATGACCCTAAGCATTATGCTGATGAAGGTACTGGCGTATTGGTTCGGGGTTTGGATAGAGTTCGATCTGAGGTGAATGGCAGAGATGCTTTTAGTGCCAATCCCTCAGGAGGGTTAAGTTATGAAGATTTTCCTGCCGAGCTACTCGGTGCGGTAGAAGTGGTTAAAAACCAAACTGCGGATCTGATCTCCGGTGGTATATCCGGCACGGTAAACCTCATTACACGTAAACCATTTGACTCTGATGAGCAGCTTATTTCCTTTAATGCAAAAGCGAACTATGGCGATTTTAGAGATGAAGTAACTCCCTCATTTTCTGCACTTTTCTCAGATAGTTGGGAAACCAATGGGGGCAAATTTGGGTTTCTTATTGCGGCTTCTACATCAGAATATCAAACTCGAGGCGATGGTGTTGGCTTAGGTAATTTCCACTCCCGAGGGGATTCCTTTGTTCCTACCTTAGATCAATGGGGTGGCATAATAGGCGTTGACCCCTCATCTCCTGTAGATGGCCCCGCTTTGCCTGGGCAACCTGAAGGTAGCGTTTGGCATGTGCCTGTCGCTATACATATGAGCACTGCGACGAATGACCGCAAAAGAACAGGTGTTACGTCATCGCTACAGTGGGCAAACGCTGATGAAACCATTGTTGCAACCATAGAGCATATTTATTCTGAGGCATCGCTTGAATGGAATGAACGTCAAATAGGCCAAGCGGCGCAAGGATTTAAAAGTTATATGGGCTCGTCACAAAATTGGATGGACGATGTGGAAAATGGCTTCCCACTTACCACCGAAGGTGGCTTTGTGACATCGGGCATTGCGTTAGGTGTGAGTCCAGAAACTCCATTTTTTTACCGTAGCCGCTGGAACTATAATGAAAATACAGTCAAAGACACCTCATTTAAGTTAACCCTAAAACCAATAGACAGGTTAACGGTAGAGTTTGACTATCAACGCATCGACTCTGATAAAGACGTACAAAACTACAGTATGTCAGGACAGACCCGAGGCAATCATGTTCATGTTGTTGCGCCTTACTTCCTAGATATGCGTGGTTCAAGACCTACCGTAGAGTTTCTAAGTGATAACCTGCTCACTGCTGGCTGGTCACCGAATGAAGATTGGAACGGACCTGTGCCTAACGTCTTTTTAGGCAGTGGCATGGAGCAGGTTGAGCGAAATACGGCAGAGTCAGATAGCTTTAAATTAGATTTTAAATATGAACTTGATGGTCACTTTACCAGTGTAAGTTCAGGTTTTTATATGTCAGATAAAGACTTAACCGTTCGTGATACCGCCTATGAAGGCTGGTCTGCCATTGGGACACCATGGATCCAAGATGACCGTAATGCGGCAGCTGCTGTGAATCGTCCTGAGTTATTTGAGCGCATTGATTTTTCAGATTATTACGATGGAAAAGTACTCATGGGTACGGTCAATGACTTTTTATTTCCTCGAATGGAGCTGGTAAAAAATTATGCGGCATCTTTACGTCAAGGGTGTCGTGAAGGGTGGCATAATGCCACCATTAGTGCGGAAAATAATGGGGTATGTTCTGGCACGTATGTACCTTATGAAGATAAGCCTAATCGAGTAGATGGACCTTTTGCTGCCTATAATATCAGTGCAACGAACGAGAAGCGCACAGAGTTTTATGTTCGTGGTGACTTTGACATTGAGTTTCAAGGTATTCCGGTTGTCGGTAATGTTGGCCTGCGTTACGTAAACTATCAGTTGGAGTCAACAGGTGCATTGGTTCAACCAGCATTAATTAAGCGAGGAGCAGAGGGCAGTTCATTAAATAACGTGATGCAGCAACCGCAATACAAGCGCTATTACGACATTGCTGGAGGTGAGTCGGAACTGAGTACGGTGGATGGTACTGACTACAGCGCAGTGTTACCCAGTTTAAACCTTAGTTTTGGCGTGTCCGAAGATGTAGTAGTGCGCTTTGGTGCGTCAAAAGCTTTGTATTATCCAAGCCTAGTAGCGGCAAGAAATATTAGTATTCTTAACTTGGATTATGTACCTGTGCTACAGACGCCTGGTGCAGATTACGATGAGGGCACAAACCCTATTGTCGGGCTGGATGATATAAACCTGACGGCGCTTTCTGGTAATCCAAATATTGAACCTGAAGAAGCGATTAATACAGATTTAACCACTGAGTGGTATTTTGCTTCCGCAGGATACGTGACTTTGGGATTATTCCACAAAAAGTTAGATAACATTATTCGTGACCGAGCGTTCGACCTTGACGTGTCTTATGGCAGTGAAGAATACAATGTATCAGCCTATGGCCCTGCCAATACTGGCTCAGGCACTATCAAAGGGGTAGAGTTTTCTTACTCGCAATTTTACGACATGTTACCGGGTGCGTGGAGCGGTCTAGGGCTACAATTTAATTTCACTTATATCGATCAAAACGGTTTGGAAGATCCAAACGAAATATCGAAAGGCACGCTAGGGTTTGACGAAGATGGCAACCCGCTGGATGATAACCGTAATACGTTTAGGGTTTTTAATGGTTTGCCGCTACAGGGATACTCAGATCAAAACTTCAATATCATTGGTATGTACGAATATAAAGACATTTCATTTCGTCTTGCTTACACATGGCGCTCAGAATACTTATTAACACTCAGAGAGTCCGAAGAGTATGTACCAGCATACGCAGAGGCGTCAGCGATGGTAGATGCAAGTCTCTACTACACCATTAACGATAATTGGAAAGTTGGCTTTGAGGCTAGCAATATTTTGGACACAGAGACCAAAACTAAATATCAGATGGATCAGAGTGGTACTAAGACACAAGCGCTCAACTTCACCACCGACAGACGCTTTGCTTTAAGTGTACGTGCCACTTTTTAACGCTGTGGCCTGGATTGGTATGAGCTAAGTAGGAAGCTAACTCAATGAAGAGAGTAATGACAAAGGGCTCTGGAGATCTAGACAAGCTAAACGGTAGAGGATGGGATATTTTGGCTGAAGAAGTCAGTTTGCCTGTTGCGGTAGTTAGGCAGCAGGCAATAACCCATAATGCCCATTGGATGGCACAGTTTACCCAAGCAAGTGGAGCCCTTTTAGCTCCTCATGGTAAAACAACAATGTCTCCAGAGTTATTTGAGTTGCAAATAGCCCACGGTGCGTGGGCTATTACCGTAGCCACGGTAGCGCAGCTATCTGTGGCCGTCGCTGCCAAAGTGCAGCGGGTGATCTTAGCAAACCAACTTGTCGGCTTGTACCACTTTAAACAAGTTGCAAACATGCTCCGTGATACTGACGTTGAACTCTATTGTTTTGTGGACTCTATTAACAATGCCCAAGCGCTTGGGGCGTTTTCTAGTGCATACTCGGTGCGCCTTTCCATTTTATTGGAAGTGGGTGTGATGGGAGGGCGTGCTGGTTGGCGTGATCTTAAGACGTTAGGGAAGCTAGCTGAAGCATGCCAAGTTTATCCTTATTTAAATATTGCAGGCATTGGATTTTATGAAGGAGTGATCCATGGCGATGATGCCAAGGAGCAAATCCAGCAATTTGTTGATGCGGTGATGAAAACGGCGAAGAAATTACAGCAGCAAGGTGTGTTTTCAGAGGCCTTGCCTATCATCTCGGGCGCAGGCTCTGCATGGTACGATGTTGTGGCAAGTACTTTTAATCAAAGTCCATATGCTGAGCAATTTCAGTTGGTACTGCGCCCGGGTTGCTACCTAATTCACGATACTGGTATCTATCAGGATGCTCAACATGCGGTATTGTCGCGATCCCAGCTTGCATGCGATATCGGTGATAGTTTGCAGTCAAGTTTAAGCATTTGGGCATACGTACTTTCTACACCTGAGCCGAACATGATAATCGTTGGACTGGGCAAAAGAGATGTGGCTTTTGATGCTGGCATGCCAACCCCTGAGCTGATGTATTCTGTAAACGCAAAGCAGCTCCGAGAGATAAATGGCGCGCTTAAAGTGGAAAAAATCATGGATCAACATGCGCTGGTCAGTGTGCAGTCTGAATGTGAAGTGGCAGTGGGCGATATGATTTGTTTTTCAACATCCCACCCTTGCCTTACTTTTGATAAATGGCGGGAAATTGGCGTCGTTGAGCAGGACTGGGTGATCACTCATACTATTTCAACCTATTTTTAATTAATACCCAATTACTCCTTCAAATTGAGTAAGTATTAAGACAAATGGTATAAGGCGACGTAGTGGATATTATTAGCAAAATTAAAGAAGGTTTGGGTCATTTTAGTCCGGCTGAAGAGAAAGTCGCACGGTTGATTTTGGCTGAATTGACCTTTGCAGCGAGCGCTACTATTGGTGAGTTAGCTGAAAAAGCGCAAGTGAGTCATGCCAGTATTACACGCCTTGCACGTAGTTTAGGGTGTCATAACGTACGTGACCTTAAATTTAAGCTTACGCAATCAGCGGCAATTGGAGAGCGCTTTACGAGTGCTGAGCCTATCGAAAAAGAAAAAATCTCTCAGGTTTATACCTCGATCCAAGAGATTTTGACCCTCAATGCTGGATTAATCGACGAAGCAACGGTAGAGCAAGCCAGTGAGATAATTTGTGCGACACGTCATTGCCTCATTTTTGGTGTTGGCGGTGGCAGTAGCTTGATGGCACAAGAGTGTCAAAATCGATTATTTCGTTTAGACGTGCTCAGCAATGCCCATTGCGACCCGATGATGATGCGCATGGTTGCTGCGACGGTAAACAAAGGAGATGTGGTGATTTGTTTATCGCTAAGTGGCGTCTCTCCTGATGTGAGAGATGCCGCCTTGATAGCGAAAGAATATGGTGCGCAAATTATCGCAATTTGTCCGAACGGTGATTTAGCGAATATAGCTGATCACCATTTACCAATCAAAACCCAAGAAAGTGATTATATCTTCAAACCGAGCGCGGCACGTTATGCCATGATGGCTGCGATAGATATTCTATCAAGCGAAGTTGCTATTCGTAATCAAAAGCGCTCAAGGGAGAAGCTCAGACGATTAAAGACTCAGCTAGATCAACATAGAGATAAAAGTAGTAACTCACCACCTGCAGATAAACGTTTTCCATTGGGGGATTAATGACTGGCGCTTCCAACTATGTGGATACTCTTATTCAGCGTGCAACGGTTTACTTTACGCCACACTCAAAGGCGCAAATAGTCGATGTTGCCATTGATGGAGATAAAATTGTTGCTTTAGGTGATTGTGCTCATGTTATTGCAAGAGAGTATATTGATGCCATGGGATTAGTGTTGGCACCCGGTTTCATTGATGTGCATACTCATGATGATCTTGAGGTACTGCGAGCGCCGCACATGCTAAGCAAGGTAAGTCAAGGTGTGACTACGGTTATTGCTGGAAACTGCGGGATCAGTGCTGTGCCTTATAGTCCAACTTCTACACCCGTAGACCCAATTAACCTTCTAGGTGAAGGCGCTGAGTTTGTCTACTGTGAACTAAAGGATTATCAGCGGGCTTTCAGTGAGGCTGCGCCAAGTGTGAATTTGGTCATGCTAGTTGGACATACCACACTAAGGGCGCAGGTAATGGATGACCTATCTCACGCTGCCACGACACAAGAAATTAATCAGATGAAAGACTTATTGCACAAGGCAATGATGCAAGGGGCAATAGGTCTTAGCACTGGGCTTGCTTACTATAATGCCAAAGGAGCAGATAAAGCCGAAGTCAACGCACTGGCCGAGGTTGTTACACCATTTGGTGGCATCTATACCACACATCTGCGTACAGAGTTTCAGGGGGTGCTGCGGGCAATGGATGAGGCGTTTTCTACAGCTCAGCATGCCAAGTTACCGCTGGTTATTTCACATATTAAATGTGCAGGCCAAGAAAATTGGGGAAGAGCGCCTGAAGTTTTAGCCCATTTTGAGCAACATCGGCAAACCCATCAAATAAGCTGTGATTGTTATCCTTATGCCGCAAGCGCTAGCACTTTAGATCTAAATCAAGTGACAGGTGATACGGATATTTTTATTACTTGGTCTGAGCCGTACCCTGAGCTGGCACAGCAGAGCTTGGCAGACATAGCCTTGCATTGGCAAGTATCGCAACTTGACGCCGCAAAACGTCTGCAACCCGCAGGGGCGGTGTATCATTGTATGTTGGAAGGTGATGTGCGGCAATTTCTAAGTTACGAGCACAGTATGGTTGGCTCTGACGGCTTACCCTGCGATCCTCATCCTCATCCAAGGCTTTGGGGGACGTTTCCCCGAGTACTTGGACATTATTGTAGAGAGCAAAAGTCGCTGCCGCTGGCATTGGCCATCCATAAAATGACAGCGCTGCCAGCTGCCCGCTTTAAGTTAAAACAACGTGGCAGTATACAAACGGGTTACTTTGCTGATCTGGTTTTGTTTGATCCCAAGCGGGTGTTAGATCGAGCAAGCTACAGCAACCCAAAACAACTGGCGACAGGGATAGTGAAAGTGTGGGTGAACGGTACCCTTAGCTATGTGGAAGGCACGACACTAGATAACATCTGCGAATTTGGTCGTGCAGGGCGATTTTTAAATCGTTAAAACTCATTAAAATCATCAAGAGGTTAATATGACAATAAGAAGAATAGGTGCTGAGGGCGGTACAGGAACCGGAGGGCAACATTTACCCTTTGCACGAGCAGTTGAGGCTGGTGGTTGGCTTCAGGTTTCAGGGCAAACACCGATGCGAGATGGGGAAGTTGTCGAAGGCGGGATCGTTGAGCAGTCACGCCTAGCGATTGAAAACTGCATCACGATTATGACTGAAGCAGGCTATGGCCTTGAGCATGTCACTCATGTGTCGGTGATATTAACGGATGCAAGATACTTCCAATCTTTTAATAAGGTCTTTGCTGAGTACTTTTCAGCACACCCTCCTGCACGGATCTGTATGGTGGCTGATTTGGTCGTGGATTGCAAAGTAGAGGTTGACGTTACTTGTTATAAAGATCAGCAGGCGTAGCCATACAAAGCTGCACAAGAGGGAAGAGATGATGGATAACCAGCAAATGTATTTGCTTATTTTTCTGTTGTACTTGTCGGTGATGATAATAGTGAGCTGGTTGACATCGCGATGGCAACGTTCAAATAGTGACTACTTATTGGCTGGGCGTAAAGTGCCACTATTACTGACATTAGGTACAACCGTTGCCACTATGGTTGGCACTGGCTCATCGATGGGAGCGGTAGGGTTTGCTTATCAACATGGCTGGGCAGGCACGCTTTATGGAGTTGGTGGAGCAATGGGAATTTTATTACTTGCCTGGTTATTTGCTCCAGTCAGGGCTGAGCGCTTTGCAACGATGAGTGAGGAGTTGGCAAGTTATGTTGGTAACCATCAAATGGTTAAAAAAATACTAGCAATATTGATTTATGCTGCCAGCGTTGGTTGGTTGGGCGCACATTTAATTGGTGGAGGCATGTACCTTGCTTGGTTAACAGGACTTGATGAAACCAGTGCTAAGCTCATTATTGGGATAGGACTTGCCGTTTATGTGACCTTAGGTGGGTATTCTGCAGTAGTATGGACGGATGCCATTCAAGCCATTATTTTATTCTCAGGCTTTTTGCTAATGAGTTATTTTGTTGTTGACGTGGTAGGCGGCTGGCAAAGTTTAACCAATGTGACTGTTGCCAAAGATGCGGGGCTATTTTCATATCAAAACATAGGTATGTTGCCAGCAATCTCCATGGCGCTTGCAGTGCTGGTTGGCGTCTTAGCAACCCCCTCGTTTCGCCAGCGGATCTATTCGGCTAAAAGTATAGCGAGTATTCGTACATCATTTTTTATCTCAGGAGTGCTTTATTTAGGGTTTTCGCTTATTCCTGCGGTGATAGGGATAGGAGCCTATGCCGTGAACGCGAATTTAGATAACCCTGCGTTTGCCTTTCCTTATTTAGCGTTGACGGCGATGCCCGTACTGATAGGTGGTTTAATTTTGCTGGCGGGGATTTCTGCAACGCTGTCGAGTGCCAGTTCAGATGCAATTGCTGGTGTGAGTGTATTGGTCTCTGACATCTATTTAGCGTGGTATAAAAGTAATATTACGCCGCGCAACTTGCTACTAACATCAAAAATAGCCATGTTGATTACAGTCTTTTTGGCATTATTTATTGCGGTGTTATCAAATAATATCATCAGCTATATCACCAAGATGATTTCGCTTGTATTGGCTGGGCTTTGTGTGATGGGAGTGTTAGGGCGCTTTTGGAAAAGCTATACCTGGCAAGGTAGTTTGGCCACTTTACTTGCTGGTTTTATTGCTACGTTGCTTGTGGGGGCGAATGACAGCTGGTTGGCTTTTTTTGGTAACCCAATTATTCCGGCGTTGTGTAGTGCGCTACTATTTGGGGTATTGACGAGCATAGTGACCAAACCAAGAAACGCCGAGTTGTCAGAAGAGGTAAAAGTAACCTCATGAAGTCAATGATAAAACGGATAGTCTTTTTTGGTGAATGTATGGTGGAGCACAATGCTGATGGGGTGACTGCGTTTGGTGGCGACACTTTTAATACCGCTTGGTATTTGGCGCAATTACTCAGACAAGTCAAACATGACGAAATCACAGTAAGTTATGCTACTGCTTTGGGCACCGACGGTGCCAGTGCTGATTTGACCGCGATGCTATCAGCCGCTCATATTAATCAAGATTATATTATAGTCACACCAGAAAGTTGTTTGGGTGAATATTGGATATCTCTTGATAATAATGGTGAAAGGCGCTTTACCTTTGCCCGCGATAAAAGCCCAGTAAAAGCGTATTTCAATAAAGAGCAACGCCTCATACAAGCACTACAAGATAAACAGGTTGATGCGATTTACCTCTCAGGGGTAAGTCTTGCCATTTTATGTGATTCACAAAGGCGATGTTTATTCCAAGCATTAGCCATGTTTAAAGAAGCCGGTGGCATGATATTTTTTGATAATAATTACCGCCAGGCGCTGTGGCCTAGCTCTGAGGCAAAGCAGAGCTATTTGGCTCTGATGCCACTAGTAGATATTGCATTTTTGACTGATGCGGATGAATATGCCGTATACGGCACGCAAGGCGTCAATGAAATTATATCTTTGCACCAACAACGAAGCATGCAGCCGCAAATTTTAGTCATACGTCAAGGCGCAAAGCCATGTCTATTGGTTTCTTCTAATGATACTCCAGTCATTTATATTGCAGCGCAACATATAAAGCCAGCGTTTATTCTAGATACCTGTGGCGCTGGAGACGCATTTGCTGGTGGGTTTATGGCACAGTGGCTGTTAGGCACTGAGTTGCGTTCAGCTGCGCGTTTTGCTCACCGAGTGGCGGCTAAGGTTATTCAACATCACGGTGCGCTGATCCCTGAGCACTTACTACCGAGCCTAGAGACGCAGGAATGTCATTATGAAAATGCCCTTTAGTATTATCCTATTTAGCATATTGTTACCCATATTTGCAGTAGCGGCAGCGCCACTGCCACTTATGCCGATGCCAAAACAAATCGAAATGGGCACAGGCACACTCACGCTCAACAGCGAAGTAAAAATAGCAGTTCATGGTTTTGGATCACAGAGAAAAGCGTTTCAGCTTGCTAGAGTAGCGCAATACTTTGAGCGTATTGCAGGAAAGCCTATTGCTTTACGCGTTGTTGAGGGGGAGAAAGCAGATTTAACTATTCGTGTAAAACAGGCTGAAACCCAATTAAGCATGCCTCAACTGGGGATGCCAGAAGACTACACGCTAAACATAGATAAAAATGGGATAACCCTATTGGCAACATCAGTTTTTGGGGCGCAACACGGCATCTCAAGCATACTACAACTGGCGACGGGGGATCCTCTCAAGCCGCTGTCGTTTCCCTATACCAGTATTTCAGATGCTCCGCGCTTTACTTGGCGAGGCCTGCTGATTGATAGCGTTCGTCACTTTATGCCAATTGCAACTATAAAGCGCCAACTTGATGGTATGGCTGCTGCAAAACTGAATGTATTACATTGGCATTTAACTGACGACCAAGGTTGGCGTATAGAAAGCAAGGTGTTCCCGAAGCTAACCAAAATGGCCTCTGATGGGCTCTATTACCGCCAATCTGAAGTTAAGGAAGTAATTGAGTACGCGAGCCTTTTAGGTATTCGCGTGGTGCCCGAATTTGGCATGCCTGGTCATGCGAGCGCTATAGCCGTGGCGTATCCTAAGTTAATGGCCAAGGTTAAATCGTATGAGATGGAACGCCACTGGGGCGTTTTCAAACCGTTACTCAATATTGCTAACCCTGAAGTGTATGTATTTATTGATAACTTACTGGCTGAAATGGTGAGTTTATTTCCTGATAGTTACCTTCACATTGGCGGTGATGAAGTTGAGCCTGCGCATTGGCTTGAAAATAGTGAAATACAGGCGATGATGTTGCAGCATCAGTTAAAAAACGGCCATGATCTTCAAAACTACTTTAATATACGTGTACAAAAGCTAATCGCCAAATATCAGCGAACGATGATGGGGTGGGATGAAATTTTTCACCCCGCACTGCCTAAAGATATTTTAGTACAGTCGTGGCGCGGTCATGACTCGTTAAATACAGTAGCAAAAGCTGGGTATGCAGGCATATTGTCAACGGGTTTTTATATCGATCAACCCCAGTATTCGTCATTCCACTACCGTAACGATCCGTTACCAGAAAAACCGCAAATTAACCTCACACAGCCACGTGTGATGAGTCTTGCCTTTACTGTTCCACGCTTAAAAGGCAGCGCAATTGAAGGAGAGTTGGTGGTGTTGGGTGAGCAGGTGCTGATCAAGCTAAATAGCAATCTGCACCAATTGGTTAAAACGGATAAACCAATCACACGTGAGACACTGCAATTTATCGCGACGATGGACAGCTGGATGGGGCCACTACAATTTGAGTTTAACCGAACCATAAACAGCGGTGCAATCATGATAGGTAACAGCCGCTACCCTCTGACTATTGCAAGCATAAGTAACCCTGCCCCTGTAAATGTGTCGGCCTCACTTAGTCGTGATAATCATGCCCTGATTTTAGGGGGAGAAGCGACAATTTGGAGCGAAATGGTTACTGAGCATAATCTTGATGTCAGAATTTGGCCACGGCTTTTTGTTATCGCTGAACGTTTATGGTCTGCACAAAGCTTCACTGATAGCGACGCCATGTATTTACGGCTCGAGCATATTAGTGACTTTTCGCATCGCGTTATTGGGCTTAAGCATAAAGTGCAACAGCGCTTGGGTTTTAACTCACTAATTAGCACAACACTAGGAGAGTCAGAGCGTATTAAAACACTTGAGTTACTTACCCATATTGCACAGATTGTTGAGCCAAGTCACTACTACACACGTCATCATATTAAATTTTTACAGGACGAATATCATCAAATAGCACCACTCAATCGGTTTGTTGACTATCTTGGCGTTGAAAGTCGTCAAGTCCGAGAACTTGACCAATTAGTTACACGGTATGTTGCAGGAGATGTCGCTGCATTAGTCCAAATTGAGAAGCAGTTACAACACTGGCAAATGAAGCTACAGGATGCAAGCTTATTACGGCATAGCCCTGAACTGACTGAAGTACACGCAACTGCGCTCAAGGTATTGCAATTGATTGAGCTTAGCCAACACGTGCTGGAGGAGTGTAAAGGGGCTTTACAACCTTCACAAACTTCGAACTTAAATCAACAGTTATTGGCATTACAGAGCTTGACGGATGAAATCGTCATTACCGGTATTTATCCGATGCGAACGCTCTATCTTCATTGCCAATCAGTAAATAAGCATTGAATAGGAACATCATGAAAAAAATTTTGTTGAGCTTTTTGTTACTACAAAGCAGCGGCTGTGTGATAGCCAATACAAATGCAGATACCGAGGACTGGATCGTTGATGGCGTGTTTACGCAAGGTATTGAAGGCCCCGCGGTTGACAGCGCAGGAGTGTTGTATGCGGTGAACTATCAACAACAAGGAAGTATTGGCAAGGTAACGGCAAAGGGTCAAGTAGAAACGCTACTGACATTCAAAAATGGCTCTATTGGTAATGGTATTCGTTTTGATAAAGAAGGGAACATGTATATTGCTGATTACATCAACCACAATATTCTGAAAGTCACCAGTAGCGCGCTCAAACAAGGCGGTGATTTATCAGAATTTGTGAGTCTATTTGCACACCATGATGGCATGAACCAACCAAATGATCTTGCGATTATGGATAATGGCATTCTGTTTGCCAGTGATCCAAACTGGCAAGCCAGCAGCGGGAATTTATGGCGTATAAACACGACAGGAGAAGTAACTTTACTCGAAGCGGGTATGGGGACGACGAATGGCATAGAAGTCAGTCCTGATAATAAAACCCTGTACGTGAACGAAAGCGTACAACGCAAAGTGTGGCGCTATGACATAGATGAACAAGGTAATATCAGTAACAAGAAACTATTGATTACGTTTAATGATTTTGGTTTGGATGGCATGCGTGCAGATAACCAAGGCAATCTCTACATTGCTCGTTACGGTGCAGGTGTTATTGCTGTAGCCTCACCAGAGGGTGAATTACTTAAAGAAATTAAATTGACAGGCAAACACCCAACCAATGTTGCTTTTGGCGGTAACAATGGCAAGCGTTTATTTATTACGATGCAAAAACGTGGAGCCATTGAGATGGCCGAAGTTGAGTTTGCAGGTCGTGAAAGATAATGGGGTTATACCAATTTGACTTAATACGTGCTCAATTTGAAGGAGTAAATCTGACGCTAACAGTGTTAAAAATTTCTCATTTAGAACAACTAAATAGCAAAATTTTTGCCTTGCCTACACGGATGTAGGTACCTTAGCGATAGCAGGACGCGGTAGCGGAGTTATCGACAAGATTTTCTTGCCTCAAAATAGACCACTTAATTAAGCAAATTGGTATTAATCTTTTTGAGTAATGGTATGAAAAAATAAACCCTGCTCAAAAAGCAGGGTTTATCAACAACCTGAGCCCTATATGGCATATAGGGCTTTTGGCTTCTTTATGTAAATTTATTTCAATTAAAAGCGATAGCTAACTGATGCTGCAATTTCATCAATATTATTCTCTGAAATAAAATAATGACTGTAGTCAACACCCAAGTAAATAGAGCTATTCAGCTGGTAATGCAGCCCAGCCCCCACATAACCGTTGGCGCCACTTTCTTTATGTAACAGGCTAGCACTGCTGTTCAGCCTACTGTTAATTTCAGATTTCCAACTGAGTACACCGACAAACAGCTTACCTACTAATTCGCTGGCTAGATTGGTTTCATAGCCAACCTGCAATGCAGCACCTTTTGGAAGAGCTGGGGCTATAGAAGACAGTGTTTTATGTATTTCACCGGGTGTTGCTGATAGACCACTGAACTCAACTTTTCCTTCACCCAAATCAATATATCTCAAACCAATATCCCACTGTGGAGTTAATTGATAAAAAGCACCGATAGACCAGCTTGTACTTTTTTCATCTAGATAAGTGGTAGCGAACGATTCGTTTGATACGTCACTGTCCGCTGATGTGACACCGACAGTACCCGCAACTTTCCATTCACTAGCCATCGCTGACGTGGTTACTAGCGCTATGCTGCTCACCAGTGCAAATGCAGGTAAACCTGATTTGCTGCGACGAAGCACCAATGCAGAAATCAGTAATAGACTCAGTAAACCCATGCTACCGGATGAACTGTTTTCAACTTTGCCATGAGGTGTGGTCTTGACTGTGACACTTACTTCAGCCTCTGCTTTGGTACCAAATTCATCGCTAATTACGTAACGAATAGTATCTATACCTTCAAAGTTATTTGCTGGAACATAACGCAATTTTGCTCCTTCGATAGTAACAGTACCGTACTTAGCGGTGGCTGAGACTAAGGTAAGTGCTGAACCTTCAGGATCGGTGTCATTGGCCAATACGTCTAGCATTATCGTAGTGCCATCTGTGTTGGCACTGTCATTGATCGCATTTGGCGCTTGGTTATTGACGATAGAAACCATTACCACACTTTGTGCTGTACCACCGACTCCGTCTGTAATACCGTACTGAATGGTTGCAATTCCCACAAACATAGCGGGCGCTGAGTAACTTAACTGGTTTTCTACCACGTCAACTTGGCCAAAGTCGACTGATGCACTAGTAATGGTTAGCGTATTGTCATCTGTATCCGTATCGTTAGCTAGTGCATCGAATACCACATTTTGGCCTGCAAATACGGTCAAGGCATCGCTGTTTGCGACCGGTAAGCTATTGCCTGATACTGGCACTGCAACACCACCTGGGTCCACCACAGTTCCATTAGCAACGCCATCATCGTCGTTCGCACCACCATCTTGAATACGCAGCTGCACACAGTAATCACCTTCGGTCATACCGTCTGTCCACTGGGAGTCCCCCGGAGGAGGGCAGAAGCCTAGCTCACCACGTGCAGATAGCACTTGGTTGCTTGCATCAATCACAAAGTTATTCCACTGGCCATCTTTGAACTTACGGTATACCGCATTGGCTGGAATAGGTTTACGTTGTGGGATCACAATGCTGTACACATCCCCATCTTTTGGCAGACCTACTGCAATGTAGTCAAAGATACCGCCAATGTTGAGCGCTTCAGTGTCAGTGGTAACTTCACTGTCCAACAGCCGTATACCGCCAGTTTGGTTTTGTGCAACAGTGGCACCTTTACGCAAGCAAACACCAGCATCACCTTCTACTAAGAATTGTGACGATTGATCCACGTGTTGTGGCATTACATTACAGGTATCGATGTTATCTAGGTAGTCAGGAATACCATCACCATCTGAGTCCTGGTAGCCTTCTTGGTTATCAGGGATCAAGTCGCCATCGCTATCGCTGTCTGACAAGGTTGCGAGTGCATCGACTACTTCAATATACACTTCAGTTTTAGTTGACAGGCTAGGTGTAGCATCGTCAGAAGCAATCACCACCACTTTGTAAATACCAACCGCAAGTGACTGAGGATTGAATGTAAATACGTTATCAGTGAATGATAAGTTTTCAAGCTCACTTGAAGCTTGCCACTCAACGTTTACTTGGTCGTTTGGATTCACATCGGCAACCTGTGCAGTAACCGACACCTCTGCGTTGGTTGCTGTTACTAGACTGCGCTCCTCACCATTTTGCGAAACCACTGTACGCACGTTTGGTGCTACATTGTCTTCAACAATTGTGATAGTTGTGGTTGATTTAGCACCTGCATTTACACTATCACCTAGGCTAATGACTATGGTTTCGTTGCCTTCCACTTCGCTGTCTGCGAATACGCTGAACTCAATGCTCGCTTGCGTTCCGGAGGTAATAATAAACTCACCAGACTGTAAATCATGATCCGCTGCGTCAGCCGTACCTGTTACTGTATACGGAATAGTGACAGGGTAACTTGGCGCATCACCGTTTAGGTAAACGTTTACATGGTAATTGCGGTCTTCGCTCACTTGGCTGTCTTTTTGCAAAGAGACAAGAGGATTAACCTTGACCACCTGACTTGCAACCACTTCTTGACCTTGGCTGTCTTGTGCTTTCCAATGTACAAGGTGATTTCCCGGCGAGAATATTGGCTGAGCTTTATTAAGCGAGACTGGCAGGGCAACCCCATTACTGTCATTGGCCGTGGCTGTACCTAGGTCGACTTTAGTAAACAAGCCTGTAGCATTAACTGTAATTGCCGGTGGCGCGATAATTGTTGGTCTGGTGTCGCTGTTTGAATTACTTGAAATCGTGACCTCTGCTCGGCCTTGATCTCTGCCTTTATTACTATCTTCAATAGCATAAGTGATCACAGCCTGTCCTTGTGACATTCCTTCTACAAGCAGATTCAGTGCGTTACCTTCAATGACAACACTGCCATATGATGACTTTGCACCGACAATACGAAGTGCATCACCGTCTGCATCGGTATCATTTTCTAAGACTGGTAAAGTATATTGGCCAGAATTAGTCGCGGTGAATGAATAGCTGTCATCTATCGCGATGGGTAAGTCATTGACTGCTGTTACTATCATCGTTACGGTTGCGACAGTAGAGGTGAATGTACCGTCCTTGACGACATAAGTGAATGTATCTGTACCATTAAATTGAGGTAGAGGCGTGTAATTGAACACCTTACCTTGAACTGAAAGTTGGCCACGTTGTGGTTGGTTTTGAACTTCAACAGTTAAGGTGTCACCGTCAATATCGCTGACGTTGGCTACAAAGCTGGTTGTACCGTCTTCTTTAACCGTTTGCTGCATATTGTTAGCAATTGGCGCTGCGTTCACTGCCAACACTTCGAGGTTAAACGTAGCAAGACTGTCGCTTAGCAAACCATCGCTAACGCTTATCACAATGCCACGGTAAGTCCCTACATCATCACGTGTTGGTGTACCTGACAGCACCCCAGACTCTGTGCTGAACTCAGCCCAGTTTGGTTTGTTGGTAATAGTAAATGTCAGCGACTCGGAGTCAATGTCTGACGCAGACGCCGCAAAGCGATAAGGCTTATCTTGTTTCACATTAAGTGTTGGCGTCCCAGAAATCACAGGCGCATCATTTACGGCATTCACTGTGATGCTAAACGCATTTAGGCTGGTTGTGGTTTTACCATCGGTTACTGAAATGACAATGCCAGCATAGTTGCCATCTTGACCTTCGGTTGGTGTACCTGTTAACGTACCCGTCGCGTCATCAAAGCGTGTCCAGCTAGGCTGATTTTCGATAGAAAACGTCAACGCATCTTGATCCACATCGCTAACAGCTGGCGTAAATCGATAGGCTTGATCCTCATCAACTGACTGAGATGGCGTACCTGAAATTACCGGTGCATCATTGACCGACTCAATGGTGATGGTTACTTTCGCTTGGTTGGACACTAACCCTTCGGTGTCTTCAACTGTGTATATTAACTCGTCATTACCAAAGTAGTTGCCATTTGGCGTGTATAAAATAGCGCCTTTTACAGTAACTTTAGCGGTACCATTTTTTGGTTGTTGAACCACAGTCACCGATGTTGATTTCAACTCACTATCCACGTCGGTGTCATTACCTAGTACATTCACTTCAACACTGCCATCTTCTAGCAGTTGTGCTGTGTTTTCTTTTGCCACAGGCGCGTCGTTTACAGGGGTAATTGTCACTTCAACACTAGCAGGTTCTGAGCGCAAATCTTCGCTATCAGCTACGGTATAAGTAAAGGTAAGTAGACCGTTTTTGTCCTGCTTAGGCGTAATAGTTAGTTCCCCATTATCACCAACAGTAACCTTGGCTAACTCGTAGTCACCACCATCTTGTAACGTAATTTTGGCAGCTGCGAATGTTTCATCTTCAATGTCTTCATCATTAGCTAAAATAGCTAAGGTGACTGACTCATCTTCTTTGGTCGTCGTTGTGTCGTTTGTAACTGTCGGACGGTCATTGACTGCACCAATGTTGATAGACACTTCCGTTTCGTTTGACTCTGCGCCATCGTTGTCGGCAATCACATACTTAAAGCTGTCTTCTTTGTTTGCGTTCTCATTTGGCGCGTAAACAAGCGTACCTGCTTCTTGGTTAATGGTGACTCTACCTTTACTTGGCTGTTGAGTAATACGAATGTCGCCTTTCGGGTTGATGTCTTCAACGTCAGTTGCTGTTGCTCTTACCGCTAACGCGTCTGATGTTGTGTCTTCATCAATGTTAACGATGAAGCCTGCTGCTTTTGGAACGTCGTTTACCGCCCTAATGTTAACTTGCACCTTGGCTTCTTTCGATACCTGCTGCTGAGTGTCTTTTACAGTGTAAGTAAAGCTATCTTCACCATTAACATTGTCATTCGGGGTGTAGATTACAATACCGTTTTCGACGTTTACCTTACCTTTGGTTGGCTGAATCACCAGAGTCATCGAAGACTTATCCATATTGTTTTCAGGATCGGTGTCATTGGCTAACAAATCCACTTTTGCCGATGGCGTGTCTTCTGTTAGGTTAATCACATCGTTCGCAACAGTCGGTGCGTCTTCAACGGCTTCAACTGTAATAGTCGCAGTATATTTATCAGACTCTGCTTTGGCGTTGTCTTGGTAGTAGAAAGTAAAGCTATCTTGATGGTTTTCGCTACCATCATGAATATATTTATAGCTACCGTCTTGGTTTAACGTCAGCGTGCCGTATTTGGGTTGGCTACCTGCAAGCACAATAAGCTTTTCATCAAGATTATTAGCAGTGTCATCGTCTTTGCCGTTCTCCATCAAGCCACCTGTCGCGTTAACTTCTAGTGTTTCACCTTCTTTAACGTTAAGTATTACGTTTTCACCAGTCGGTGCGTCATTAGTATTAATCACTTTTAGATCAAAGCTATCTAAGCTAGTTTCATCTGTACCATCGTTAACGGTAATAATGATCCCTGTGGTTTCACCCACGTGCTCGTTCTTTGGTGTACCAAATAAGCGTCCAGTGGTAGGCTCAAACTTCGCCCAACTAGGTGTTTTATTGATCGTAAAGGTATGAGTATCGCCTTCGTCGGTGTCTGTTAATGTCGGCGTAAAGTCAAACTCGCTGTCTTCATCTACCGTAGTTGCTGGTTGACCAGATAGCTCAGGTTTGAAGTTATAACGCTTTGTCACTGAGGCTGTTACGGCGTCACTGGTGTTACCCGCTTCATCGGTTACTAGTATTGACAGTGAAATTTCACCTTCGGGAAAGCTAGATAAGTCAATATTCGCGATAGTTTGCTTGCCATTAACCGCTGCAAAATCAGGTGTAAGTACAATTGGCTCTGGCATGCGACCATCAACCATTTGACCTGTGAAAGTCAACTTAAGTGTGCCTTTTTCTTCCAAGCCGGTAAGCGTAATGCTGGTCGTTTGTTCATTGGCTTTGTTGATCAGTGTTTGATCAAACATCGCTGTAATACCCGCAGGAGCTTTGGTATCAACCGTGATAGTAATGTTATCACCGAAAAGTGTATTGCCCGCGTTATCAACCACACGCACAGCAAAAGTATGATCACCATCGCTATAAGTGCCTGCAGGCTGAAGTGACCAATTGCCATCGCTCCCCGGTTTTGCAGAACCAACCACTTCACCATTGACGAGTATTTCTACGGTATCGTCTGTGCTAGCAGTACCTGAAAAAGTAAACGTGGTTTTGTTAGTCAGTTTATCATTTTCACTGCTAGTTGAATCACCGCTTAGTTTGATTGTTGGTTGAGTCACTGGTTTATCAGTGTCGATTATAAGCGTATACGCCACTGACGCTGGGCTATCGTCACTGAATTCGCTGCTATCAGTAGCCGTTGCTGTAATGACATATGTGGCTGAGTTCTCAGCTAGCTCCGACGAGGTAATAGACCATTTTCCTTCATTCACAACGCCACGACCAATCTCATCACCATTTGCAAGTTTGAGGATAACAGTGGAACCATTTTCACCTGTGCCGATAAAAGTTGGAGTGCGGTCATTAGTGATATTGTCAGTAGTTATACCCGAGTTCGAGTCAACATGAAGCGCAGGAACCGATGGCGTTGCAGGTGCAATATCATCTTTTACTTTAACCGTTAACGCTTGCTCAAAAGCTGTCGTTCCGTCATTGCTCTGTACACAAACGGTGTAGTCTCGTGCTTCAAGTTTTTGTTTAGAAAGCAGTTTATTTTCCGTGATGGTAAATGCTGTGTTATCCGTGTTCGCTGCACAGCGACCATTATCACTTGTACCTGCTGTTACCAAGGCATAGTGATGACTGTCACTCGCATCAACGTCTGTGGTTTCAACGGTAATAACTGTTTTATTTTCGCCAGTTATTGATTGATTAACTTCTGTCGCTGATGCGGTAATGGCCGTTGGCGCATCGTTTACGTTAACTACTTCCAATGTAAACGCTGGTAGGCTGACAGTGTCTTTTTCATCAGTTACACTGATAATGATGTTTTCAATTTTACCTACGTGCTCATTTTTCGGCGTACCTCTAAACTCACCTGTGCGCGTATCAAAGGTTAGCCACGAAAGCTTGGGATCAGTTAGGTTTTTATTGATAGAAAAAGTAAGCGCATCACCTGCGTCGGTGTCTGTCGCACTGGCTTTAAAGTAATAAGGGCTGTCTTCATTTACTTGAGTCGCAGGCGTGCCGCTGATCACAGGTTTGGCGTTATATTGTTTTTTAGCTGTGTCGGTCGCAGCTGCGCTTTCGTTACCAGCCCAATCGCTCACAACCACAGACAGTTTCAACGTACCTTCAGGTAAGCTTGTTAAATCAATATTCTCTAGTTTTTGCGTACCTGTTGTTGAAGTGATCAGTGTTTCTCTAACTATTGGTGTTGCATTTTGACCTTCAACGGTAATGGTTGCTGTTATCTTACCTTGGCTTTCTAAGCCAGAGATAGTGATGCTCGCGGTTTTTTCATTTTCTTTGGTGAAGTCGTCTTGATCAAACGCGGCAGTGATGCCCGTTGGAGCCGTTGTATCAACCTCAATAGTATTACTAGAACCGCTTGCGGTATTACCCGCTGCGTCATTCACGACAATTTTAAAAGTATGGCTACCATCAGTCAGTGCTAGGTTAGTTGGAAGCCTTGCGGTTAATCTGCAACAAAAACTACCAGTATTAAAATCGGTGACATACGTTGATGTACCACTACCAACCTTATACAAGCTATATCTGTGGCTACTATCCCCTGAACTGGTACTGGTAAATGTTGGTATCTTTTCTTTTGTTAGTTTATCTGTACTAGATAGTCCAGTATCACTCGAAGAGGATAATACGATTTCAGGATATTCTTTCGGTGGGACAGCATCTATCCTTACAGTCTGTTTTGCTGATTCAGCACTGGTATTTCCAGCAAAGTCTGTTGCTGTTGCGTAGACTTTCGAAGTCTCATCAATTTCCCGACGGTTTGGGTATTTAAGGATACCTGTGGCTTTTATTTCCCAAGTATTGCGATAGTCTGGCAGCCTCACTCTACCCAATTCAATCGTCTCAGTTGTATTAATCTGAAGATTTTGTACAGTCCGCTCAGCATACAGTATCACAGTCGAGTTTGGTTCTGCAGTACCTGTAAATGTTGGTTCCTTTATATTGGTAATCTGATCAGACTTGCTTCCAGAGTTTGAAGCATCAGTCATAGTAGGTATTGAAGGCGCTTCTGGTGCCTCGTCATCTATAATGCTGAATTCGATTGGTTTTTTAAATGTTTCGCCTTCACTGTCTTTACTTAGCACACAGACTGAGAAGTTACCATTAAACCCGTTATATCCGGTCATATTGTATTTGCCATGCAAACTCCCTTCAACAATCGTAAAGTACATATTGTCAATGTCACCAGAGTCACCGTTGGGCAGTGAGCATGTACCAGCAGTCGCTTGTGTTGCGCTTGTGGCTAATTCATAGGTATGTGTATCCCCAGTATCTGGATCTACCGTTGACAACGCACCTAAGACTTTCGATGTGCCAAGTTCACTATGTTTAAACGACGTTTTAGCAAGCGTTATATCTGTTGGTGCGCGGTTTGGAAAAGCAATTTTTACCCCTAGTGTATTGTCACCTTGGCTATCGGAAATACCATCATTAAAGGTATATTTAAGTGATACGTTATCTGAGGGGGTCTGAGAAGTGTTTTTGTATTTTATTTGAGCAATGGCGGTGTTTAAGCTAGTTTTTGAAAGCTTGGAACTATCGCCAGATTTACGGTCAAACTTTATTCTTAACACGCCCTCTGAGTTTTTCTCTACCTTGCCAAAATGTTGACCAAAGATTTCGAAGTTACCGTTTTCAGCCAAGTTAGTATATGGATGTGAAAAAACATCTTCCTGATTTGCGCCGCCATCACGCATGATTGTGAGTGTACTACCAAAATAGTCACCTTGTGCTGACAGTTCGCTGTCATATATCTCAAGTTGCGAAGTTATCTGTACCGGTTCGCCACCGAGCTGATAAGCTGCTCCGGCGATAAGCTTTCTGAAAACAGGCGGGGTGTTAGCTGGAACCACAGCATCTGATACACGAACAGATTCTATAACGTGTCTATAGCCATACTTTCCATTGCGTCGACCATTACTGTTGATCATTGGAAAGCGTATATCTACTCTATAGACGTTATTCCAAGCATCGCCCGCAGGGTTAATTGGACGTTGCTCTTCTAGGTCAATCTGACCCACTGAGTAAGTTTCGACGAATTTACCGGAGGCAGAATAACCTGTCAGCTCAACATGCAAAGCATAACCATTAACAACATTGTAACCTGACTGAGCATAAATCGAAAAACCTAGAAACTTAAACGCTGTATTGTTTTCTGTATATAATTTATACCCTCTATTACGTGTAAGACCACTATCATCTTTTGATGATATCACCGTATCAGAGTAAAAGTCAGTGTTATAAATTGTCACTTTTTCTTCGTCGAGTGTTTCTCCCTCTCCTGCATCAGCAAAAATGGTTATTTGTTGCTGAGCTGAATTAGTAAACGAAGAAGTGACATAATCACCCTGATTCTGGGAAGTGAAAGCGAGCGTTACACCTTCAGCTAAAAGATTCGATGAGTACATCATGCACGTAAATAACCAAGAGAATGTTATTCCCTTGATCAATTTGGTTAGCTTCATATTTACTCCATATTCAGGTTTTACCCTGAGGTAACCAAAAAGTTAAAACAACGATGAGCTGGCATGTGAGCCATGCCGTGTTCATTTCTATATAAAATAAAACTTATTATTAAATTCAATAAAATGGCGGTACTTAATGGGCTTAATGATTTTCAGCTCCGTTGTTAAGCCCCCAATTAACCGCATTATTTGGTGGTTGTAGGTAGAAAACTCATACTGGCCTCCAATCCAAATAACACTCAAAGCGGTAACCGTGGAACAACCCATGCAGGGTGCCAATAAAGTCAAATCGCAGGCTTGAAAACATGGTACTTTTTAACGTCAAGAAAGACTTAAGTTGAGTATAAGTTGAATGTTTCAGTAGCCATTTTACTGAGGGTTTTACATAGTCAATCGCGGGCGGGAAAACATTTCTTTTTTGTTGTTTTTGCATCACGGCTCTTATTGCATTCAAAGCATGTTGTTGTTTGTGTCGTTTTTCATTGTGCGAGTAAGTCCGCACTATCTTTATCAAAGACTGATTATCAGAGCAGAGAAAAATACCTATATTGCCCTCTCACAATGGCTTAGTCGCCAACAAAGAAGTTATTGCGACCGGAAGTTAGAGCTATATAGTTAGTGTACCAAATTGCTAAACAAAGATACATTACAGGGTATTACATAAATCTATAGTAATTAATGACTTGCGATAAAAAAATGATAACAGAATGATAGCATGGTGTTACTGTTTCAACCCATTGCTGCTAAGCCACAGCTTAGTTTTTTACTTGTCTAGCTAAGGAGTTTTAGCAGAAGCACCGCATTTGCTGACACAAGCTATTTAAAGGTAATTGGATAACGTGGAAGTTTATCGAGGAAGAGCCACTAATCGAGTTAGAACAGCTGATACTCTATGAATATATTGCCAAGTACAGACTAAGATTGGTAGATATTAGCTGGTTTATGCGGGTACTCAACGAGGAGATTGCCCGCAGGGCAAATAAAGAAGATGAATGTACTGGCAGATTTTGGGAAGGCAGATTTCAAATCTCAACCCTTGTTAGACGAGGCCGCATTAGCTGCCTGTATGGCATAAGTCGACTAAAACCCCAATAGAGCTAAATTAGCTCCAACGCCTGAAACCGCTGACTTTACCAGTATCAAAAAACGCACCGACCATGCAAGGCAAATGACCAAACAGCCGATTACGTAAGGTTTGCGGACAGCCCCGACAACACATGTTAAAAGTCCTGCCTTTCGAACTCAAGGCTTACTTAGAGTTAGTGGAGCTTACGGGTAAATGTATACGCACCGATAAAAAAGGCGCTATTTTAGAGTTTTAACCAATTTTGTCTTAACTAAACATCGAACCTGATTTTTTGGATAAAGCTCACAACACTATTTTGTTGGGTTTTTTGCAGGGCTGCAGGTCGAGCGCAGGTATTGAAAACTTACTGTGAAACACTCAAAAAACGACGACGCACAAATCTGGCAAATTGTGAATGTTTGCTGGTTTAACCAAATAAAGCCTTTAGCTACAACTCTCCAAGCTATACAAGTCATGCTAGCTTTTTCGTGTGCGGTACACTGATTTTGGCGTCGAGAAATACGTAAATACTACCAGCTAGAATATGCTATTTTTGTTCCTAACTTTTCCACCAGTAAGAAGTGCATACAGGCGCATAGAAAAGCTAATGCCCTGAATGGTATCCCAATGTTCGACAAGGCGCCCATTTTCCACACGCCATGTATCCACAATATTAAACCCCTCGGTCTCAATGCCTCGATGTTTGGCCTTTAAAGTTACATGTGAATGCAATACGACATGGTCACCATCAACGAAAATATGTTTGATGTCGTAACTGAACTCAGGGGCATTATTTACAAGACTGCTTACAGCTTCAATGACGCCTTCAATTCCATCTGCGATGTTTCGGTTATGTTGTATGTACTGTTGGCCATAAAAAAGCTCGCGTATGCCATTGAAGTCGTGATCATTCATGATGCGCTGTACAAATTCGACAGCAAGCTTAGCGTTATGTAAATCTGTAACTCCACCCAATTTAGTACAGCTCTTTCGTAGAATTTTATGCTGCCTCAAGGTAACCAATTGGTGTCATATCACCAAGTGAATCATGAGGCCGCTCATAATTATAAATACTTAACCACTCATCTATGATTTCACGTACTTCTTGCAGTGATTCAAACAAGTATAAATCTAGCACTTCTTCACGGTAACTTCGGTTAAACCTCTCCACAAAGCCATTTTGATAAGGGCTACTAGGTTTTATAAACTCAAGTTTAATACAGTTTTCCGTCGCCCACGTTTCCAGCATAGTCGAAGTAAACTCTGGGCCATTATCTACTCTAATTTCGCATTGGTGCCAGAGTAACTGCTTGTGCGATGTGCGAGTGGCAAAATAAAGGTAAACTTAGCTCCGCCAAGTTCAGTTGAGCAACCAACATGACAGCTACCCTTATGCCAAGTGGCAATCTTGCGTACAATTGCAAGGCCAAGTCCATACCCTCCACCGCCTTTGCTACGGCTTGCATCAAGTCTAGAAAAGGGCACAAATACGGATTCCCACTGTGATTTTGGGATCCCATTACCATCATCTTCGACCTGAATATAGGCATATTTTTTGTCACTTTCGGTACGGATCATGATGGCTGAGTTGCCGTACTTGTCTGCGTTTTGCACAATATTTTGGATAGCGCGAGATAAATAATGTGGGTTGGCTAGGAGGATAATTTCATCGCAGCTGCCTTGAAAGGAAACCTGTTTATCAGTGAGTTTACTTAGCTTGCTTATTTGGTCTTGAACTAACTCATTAAGGCTAAGCGGGATCAGCTCCAGCTTTTTTACTTCAAATTCTAGCCGCGCATAGGCCAGCATTTCATCTATCATGGCCTCCATTTCCAACACATCATCAGCCATATCATTGCCTTGCTCTCGACTGTTTTCAGGTAGCATTGCAAGAGCAAATTTAAGTCTAGCCAAAGGGGTACGCAGATCATGAGACACAGCGTTGACTAATAGCTTTTGATTGTCAATCAGTCGTGCCACTTGCGATGCTAAGTGGTAGATTTGCTCTGTAAGATTAGAGATAGCAGAGAATCTAGAGCGTCGCGTCGTTTTAGGCACCTGACCTTGAGCGAGGCATTCGGTAATATAGCGAAGTTGTAAAAGGTCAAGCCAGAGCGGCCTTATCCACAACATGAGTAAAAAGGCCAATACAGCATAAGAGAGTAGCTTGATAAGCCATTGCTTGTTGGTCGCAGAGGTTGCAGGGGCGAGCGGCCCTAGTTGCAGCAATAAAGTTGACTCTGGTATTTTGAAAGTCAGCCAAGCACTGCCGGTATCATCAAAACTCGTTAATATACCACCCTGTTTTAGGGTACTAGCTTGTTCTGGCAACCAAGCCACATCATCCATATCGAGTATTTTTATGGTGTCTGACTCTTTGGGTAAGCTATTTGGAGAAATACTGGACTTCAGTGTGTGTGCTATGGTTTTTGCATGGCGCAACTCGTCAGGTGCAGAATGCACCCAATGCGTCCAAATTGCTTCACTTACTTGGTTAATAATAACAATGCTGGTAAACACAGCTACATATAAGCTGAGTAATAGCTTTAACACAGATAAACTAATCCCAAGCAGACTTTGAACAAAGGTAACCTTTACCCCAAACGGTAATGAGTCGAGCCGGTTGCTCTAAGTTGTCACCGAGTTTTTTACGCAGACGGCTAATACGTACGTCTACACTTCTATCCAAGCCATCGTATTCACGTCCAACTACATGTTTGTAAATGTAATCACGGCTGAGGGTTTCTCCAGCATGACCTGCGAGTGTCTTCAATAAGTCAAATTCATAACTGGTGAGCTCTACTTCATGATTGGATAAATAGACTTTTCTGTCTGATTTATTGATCCGTAACTTGCCAAGCACGATAGAGTCTGATTGTACTTGTTCGCTTTGTGTGCGCCTTAATAGGGCGTTTAGCCGAGCCAGCAATACATAGGGTTCTACTGGTTTAATAATATAATCATCGGCACCAATTTCTAGTCCTTTGACATGATCAAAGTCGCTATCTTTGGCAGTTAAAAATAAAACTGGCCCTTTAAATTCACTTCGAGCCGCTTTACAAATGGAGAAACCATCAAGTCCGGGCAACATGATATCAAGAATAAGAATATCGGGCTTTTCTGCTTCAATCGCTTTTATCGCATTGATGCCATTGTGCAATTGTACGACTTCAAAGCCGTTGTGAATAAGAAACTTTGCGGTTAACTCCGCAAGCTTAACATCATCTTCAACTAGTAATACTTTTGCCATTAAAACACACTCCAGTCGCTTCTCAGTTTGCGTCGATATTGCTGGTTGACGCTTGTGTGTAGTTCGATAGTTTGTTTCGCAATCATGTTATTTTTAGCATCCCTCAAGCTAAAAATCATGGATTTTGATAGCGAGATGGTCTGTGTTGATTTTGCCTCAGCAGTTTGCTCCCAACATTGTAGTTTTTGTTCTTCTTGAAATAAGCACAAATTTCTTTGGAAGGGAGATTGCCACGCTATTTTTGCGGTCATTTCACAGCGTTGTCCTGCTTGCTTTACCATACAAGTAATGGGTTTAATTTCAAAGTTAACTTCATTGCTAGGTGTGGTTGAGGCGGTGCTAGAAGCACTAAACATTATAATTATTATTAAGTACAACCTAAAATTCATATTTTCCCCCGACAAAGACTGTCGCGGTATAGCTATCCTCGACTATCGGGCTATCTGTCATAACAGTGTCAAGCTGTTGATATTTCGCGTTAAATTTGAAAGTCCACGATTTGCTTATGGGATATGAATAAGCAAAACTCAAATAGGGCTGGTAACTTGAGCTACCTTCATACCACAAGGCTGAGTTAAGGGTGTCGGCTTTATCAATCCCATAGTAGTAATCGATTAACTGTCTACTTTTCCATTTTAGTCCTGCTTTGATGAGTGCATGGGCATTTGGTGTATTATTGAAGCGGAATCGGTAACTTATACCTATATCCGCATTATAACCTTGATATGTGTTGGTGATGTCGCTCAGCCATGATGCTGTTACTTTGACATTATCATTGATAATCCAATGTGCTAGCACTCCCCCATCAACTGCCCATTTCCTTGACTTAATATCATCAAGTGAGATGACACGTTGCTCCGCGAGAAACTCACCTCCAGGTAATTCAGCACTGGCATCTAACAAACTTTTTTGTACAAAAATATTACTCGGGTGGAATTTCTCAAAATACGCTTGTTCTGTGTTAAATGTGCCAATTAAGCTGATGTCAAATTGGTCGTGATAGTAGAGTGTATAGCCTAATGTTCCATTATCTAAAAATAGGTTCTCGCCGTAATAGCTGATATAAGGCACTGCAATCAAAGGTATGTTATCACCGCCATGTAGTGGGTTGGTGATCACCCCGCCACCGAGTGCGACACCAAAACGCCATTGGCCAATAGCTGTACATTCGCTGTCATTGGCGTCACATGGCACTGTATTGGCACTTACCTTGGCGGCGAGCAGCAAAGTTAAGGCCACTAGTAACTTTTTCAATGTGAAACTCCAGTTTGAGTGATACAAATTTGTTTCGTTAGCTGATCTATTTTAATGACAGAAAGCAGTGTTGATAACACCACTGTTGCATTTTGTTATCACCAAGCCATTTGTGTCCATGTTGGTGACGTTAAATAAAAAGCGGTAATGCCGTCAGTGTTTGATTTCCTCAACTTGAGTCAGTATTAAAACAAAATGGTAGTCGTTTTTTGGCGGTGAGTGGTCAGCCTGCCCTAATGTGTAATTTACCAGTCGCGGTACAAATTACCAGAAAGGGTAACATTAAATAACAAAACAAACGCTGATGATAACAGAAATGCCAGCGTAAAAGTTTAGGCTTAATTGACGCTTAACTTTCAAGGATAACATTATGAATTACAAAATTTGGTTGAGCTTGCCACTTGCTGCAGGTTTGAGTGCATGTGGTGGTAGCAGCAACAATGAAGAGAATAAGATGTTGCCAGCGCTTAATGCGCTAAATAACAGTACGGCACCGCTACAAGCATCTTCCACAGCGCAATTTAGTCAGTTTGTTAAAAATGGTATTTTTATCGCAAGTGGAGGGGGGAAAAACGGCGAAGACGTGTCGGAAAACCCAGCCGCTACTACCGTAACAACGCCATACTCTGGGACAAACCAACTTGTGGATGGGGTATCACAAAGCGACCGGATCAAGTTTGACGGGCGCTATTTGTATATTACTGGGACGACGGAGGTTGCCTACGAGGGGGACAGCAGTAAAACCTTCGTTAGAGTGTTAGATACTGTGGCTGACGAAGTGCCAGTACAAGTGAATGAACTTATTGTGTCGGACTCAGCGTTTGCTAGCCAAAACCTCTATTTACAGGATCACCAGTTAATCAGTGTATTGATGGATTATGATTACGACTTTGCAGACGACATATCGATACAGTCAATCCAGCCACAAGTGGATTATCAAGGTTTTATAGAGCTGGCTTTCAGTGACGTATCCATGCCCGAACAAGCAGCCGTCGAGAAACGCTTTCGGATGGATGGCTCACTAGTTGGTAGCCGCCTAATAGGTGATACTCTGTATGTAATAGCTGAACATACATTGAGTTACAGTGGATATACGGACAATGACAGATTAGCAAGCTATAACCAACTAATGGATATGGATGTCAACGCACTGCTCCCTACCTTTAAAAACCTACAAACAAACGCAGAAGCACCATTAGTCGCAGCAGATAGCTGCTATCTGCCTGCAGATGCAACGGCATTAGATGGCTACCATGGCTTAACCACCATAACCCAAGTGAATATTCACACTCCTGATGACTTTAAAACAACATGCGTAAGCACCCGAACCGCGGGCTTTTATATGTCAGCGACGGCGCTATATCTGTATAACTACACATTCGCCGATAACACTGATGAGGTCAATACCGCGATTTGGCAACCTCATGGTTTAGTATTACACCAATTGACACTAAATAATGAAGGGGTAACTTATCAAGCGACAGGAGAGGTTGAAGGTCAGCTTGCACAGGTGAGTAGTAACATGGCGGCAACGCGATTTGATGAACAAGACGGTATGCTCAGAGTGTTCACAAGTAAATATGACACTAGCATGGGAAATAGCCACAAGCTGCATATTCTAAAACCAGAAGGCAACACATTGGTAACAGTTGCCACTTTACCAAATGATAAATATCCCACCCCAATTGGTAAAGTGAACCCACAAACCAATCAAGTAGATGAAGATGTGTACGCCGTGCGGTATTTTGGCGATACTGCCTATGTTGTTACTTTTAGGCAAACAGACCCTTTATATGTCTTAGATTTATCGGATGTTACAGAGCCTAAAATGGTTGGCAGCCTAGAAGTACCCGGTTTTTCCTCATACTTACACCCAATTGGCGAAGGCTTATTGCTTGGCGTTGGGCAACATGTAACGGAGCCAAACTCTGAAGTCGCTTCAGGTACACAAGTGAGTTTATTTGATGTGGCTGATCCGGCGGCACCTAAGCTGTTAAAAGCACATATCTTTGAAGGGGGATTTACGCCACTGGAGTATGATTATCGTACGCTGGCGATGCTAAAAGACAATGAATCAGTGACGCGATTTACGTTACCTATTGTGTATTGGACTACCGAACAAGAGAGTGACGCTAGCTCCACTTGGTATACTGCTAATGACCTGGCTGCATTTGAAGTAGTACAAGGAGTGGACTCCACGTTGACCTACCGTGGTAGCAGCCGAGCAGCGCTCACCTTGCCTATTAGTAATGATAAAGTGCTGGGATATACCGAGGCGGATAGGGGGCTTATCCAAGGCGATAAACTTTTGTACATACATGGCAACTATGTGTGGCAAAGCGATTGGTTAACACCTCAAAATAACACCGGCCCACATTAGAGCAGATGGTTACCGTTTGAACTCTTAACGTCGTTTTAGGGGGATTTCACAGTCTTGTTGTACATGGTTTTGTTGTGTAGCGGTGAACTGTAGCACCGCAGCCTACCGTTTCAGTAAGAGCGTTACATTTGCTGAGTCTGTATCGATAAAATCATGATTTTAGCCCCACCTAATGTGGGGCTTTTTTGTAATTACCGTGGCCTAAACCACAGTATTTACTTTAAAATTGGTACTTGGCACCAATGAACGCAAAGCGTCCAACACCAGAACCATAAGCACTATCAAAGTTACCTCTACCACCGACAATAAACGGTCCCTTTTCATCGAATAGATTGTTGATACCACCATAAATCGATAAAGAGCGATCGTTATTCAAATCCATGCTGTAGTTTACACTGATACTATGGGTGACAACCGATGGCAGTGAACCTTGCCACAGTGGCTCAGGGTTACTGATGCAGCTTGACTCTCCAGCGGCACAACGGGCATCATTTTTCGTCATTGCAGCTTGCCAATCTTCATATCGAGAGCGACTTGCTTCCACAGCACCTTTGTACTTTGTACTCCAGCGCACACGCCAGTCATTTTTGTACCAAGTCAGTGCAATAGCGCCCTTGTCTTCAAAAATGTCATCGCCTAAGTAGCCTTCGTATAAATCCTCATATTGGCCATCAGGACCCGTACTGGTGATTGAATACTCAATGACGTGCGTCCAATCCGCTTTTACCTTAAAGCGGCCATATTCACTGGCATCGTACAGATACTCCATGGCAATATCGTAACCTTTGGTGCGAATTTCATCAGTGTTAATAACGCGCTGATTTACTTCAAAGATCTGCCCTTCTTCATCACGCTTGATGTCGCGACAAAATTCATTTTCGCTGCCATATTCCATGGATGAGGCATAACAGAATTTGATGATATCTTCGTTGCCCAGCGCCGTAACTGCATCATCGATTTGAATATCATAATAGTCTAACGCCATTCTAAGGTTGGGAATAAACGAAGGGGCAAGGGACAAGCCAAGCGTAATTGTATCAGCTGTTTCTTCAAACAACTCATTATTCCCTGAGTTTGGAGAATAGCCATTATTCTCATCTTCAAACTTCCCTTCTGCAGCAATGGTAGCGAGGATCCCTGCCTCTTTTCGACAGTTATCATGTCCCGGCTCCATTGAAGTGGCAGTAACGCCATCGCAAATATCATCAAAGCTATCATAATCACCACGAGGCGGAGACATTAGCTCTGTGATAGTAGGTGCTCTCATCGCTCTGGCCCAATTGGCCCGGATTGAGTAACCTTCAATTGGCTCGTAGATAAATCCAGCTTTATAACTTTGGATAAGCCCTGTATTTGCCCAGCTGTAATCGGCAATACGAGCTGACACTTCTGCACTGAGAGACTTAGCCAAGGGGGCATCTTTTAGTAACGGCAACGAAAGCTCAGCAAAAGCTTCTCGCACGCTCACATCACCATCAAAAGTAGGTACATAGTTGAAGGTTACACCGCCATTAGGCACATTGGTAGCGACACTCTGACTGTCTTTTCTATATTCGAAACCAAAAGCAGAGCCTACAGCACCTGCAGGGAGCTCAAATAAATCGCCGGTGATGAAACCAGATACAGTAACTTGATCGATATCTGTGGTTATGGATGGATTAGCTCGAATATAATTAGCGGCTTCTGCTGTGATTGACCCTTCACCAAATAAGTTGATTGGTACACAACCTTGGCCTCGAGCTTGTTCGTCTTTACACTGAATGGTGCCGTCCGCTAGACGCTCGGCGTTGAGTGCTTGTTTGACACGTGCAACAAAAATCTCGTTACTACGGTTTTGCTCCTGTTTGAACTTGCCATAACCTACGGAGACATCCCACTCCCAGTCATCCCACAGGTAGCCGCGTAATCCACCCCATGTCCTAATCGTGGTTCTTTCATTGTCGTTGATGATATTTCCCACTTCTGAGAACAGTCGATCCCATTTTACGCCTTTTGAACTTGCTTCTGCGCGGATAGCGTCAGGCATATAGGGATTATCATAGGGGATACGGCCCATACAATCTGAGCCAAATTGATTGTTTGCAGGATCGTATGTAACTATCGCATCGCACTCATCTTCACTTTCTGGTGATTTGACATTGCGTGAGGTGTTGCGGCTGTATTGTAATTGGAAGTAGGCTTCTACTTCATTGTCAAACTCATACTCAGTTTTTACTGCTGCAGAAATATCTTTATCTGGCACTTTTAACATCGTAAATTGGTTGAAGTTAATGCCGTGGCGTTCCTCTTGCCAATCGTTTCTTAACGTAGTGCCATCGTACCAAAAACCGGCGTCGGGTTTAAAGCTGCTCGACTCGTCAAAGACGCCACCAGGGATAGAATCGCTGAGGCTAGTCCATTGTGATTTGTCGATGTCTCGCATACATTGATAGGCTGTTTTTGTGTCGGGATCGTAAGCTGCTGTTAGCATCACGTTGCACATACGGTCTTCATCGTAGTCCCAGCTGTCTTGCTGTTGGGCACGTTTTCTATCCCAGTAACTTAACCCTTTTTCTTCATCATACGTGGCACTGAAAAAGAAGTAGCCCTTACCATCGTCGTAGCTGGTACCGTAGTCTGCGCTTATTGTGTATTCTGCTGCGCCACCTTGTGTACTTTCTCCTCCACGAGCATGGAAAGTTGCCCCTTCTTTATCTTGTTGCGTAATGATATTTACCACCCCAGCGATGGCATCAGAACCATAGGCAGCTGAAGCGCCTCCGGTGATGATTTCTACTCGGTCAACCATGCCTTTAGGGATAGTTGAGAGGCTAACGTAATTGCCTGAGTAGCTATTGGAAACCACTCTGCGACCATCAATCAGGGTTAACGTGCGGCTAACCCCTAACTCTCTGAGGTCGATTGTAGAAAGTCCCGTATTTTGAACGCTACTTTGCGAGTTTCCGTTACCTGTTCCTTCGCTGACTTGCGGCATTTCTTCGAACAAAATATCCGCCAGTGAACCAAACCCAGCATCATTCAAAGACTCCGCATTCATTGTTGCAATTGGTGTTGGCACCGAAAAGCTGTCTCTTTTAATCCTCGATCCGGTGATCACTATTTTTTCAAGCGCCTGATCTTCGGCCTGAGTGTTGGTTGTCGAGCTCGTTTGCTCTACCTGTTGACGTTCAATCTGTTGCGCTTGTGCAGTTGTGGAATGACTACATGCGAGTGCGATAGATAGGGTAATGAGTTTTAATTTATTATTAGGTAACACGGTGATCCCTTTTCTAATTGTTGTTCATTGATTTAGGGTCTGCTGGGCGGGGAATGCCTTATTGTTTCACAAACAAAAGGCGATATTCTGGACCAGTGTTGCTCATTCTGACCATCCCTTTGGTACATGCAATGATACCAATATCTATTCTTTAACGTTTTTAGCTCTATTTAATATCTATTTAAAAATAAGCATTTAAAACAGATGTTTAATTAATACTTTAAGATGGATTTAAATATGAAAGTGGCATTCATCGTGTAAATTTTTTCATTTAGACACTAATTTAGGTATGATTTATTGCATACTTATTCACAGATGAAATCATGCAGCACGACACTACTTTTCAGTTATTAGGCGTAAACATCGATCCTATTGGACATAGTATGTCTAAAGATGGGAAAGTGTGTTGTGTCCAACCAAAGTTTATTGAGGTATTGTCAGTATTGGCACGTGCCTACCCCAACGTAGTAACACGTGAAGAGATCATTGCTCAAGTATGGGATGGCAATCTTTTTGTTGGTGAAAAAGCCTTGACCAATGCTATTTGGCATTTGCGAAAAACCTTCAAAACACTGGATTGTGGCACTGAAAATACAGAAAACGAGGTTATCGAAACCATTCGTAAGTCAGGGTATAGATTAAAAGTTCCTCCTCATTTTGAACCCGCAGCTATTAGCCCTGAGGTACAACCTAATATTGCACAGTTTATAAGTGTCAACAAAGTCATGATGTTGACAACTTTATGTATTTTAGTCGTCACTTTAATGCTGTATTTGAACAGTGACCGTCCAAACGATGCGCTCGTTGACGTAACCGATTACCCCGGGCGAGAGTTGTTTCCAAGTATTTCTCCTAATGGGCAATTTATGGCCTTTGCATGGCGAAAGCTCGGTGGTCATGCACATCTGTATTTAAAAGATCTTACTCATCCAAACCGTCCTCCTGTTAAGCTCAGCAATGGTAACGAAAATGCGTCTGTTTCGGTGTGGGCGCGAGACAACCAAACGGTATTTTTCATTGCAAAGCAAACGGGTAAGTGTGCCATCAAATCGCTAAATACAGTGACTAAAGCACAAAAAGTGCTCGCAGATTGCCCTGTAAACACGACGACCACACTGACCTACTCGGCAGAAAAAAATCTACTTGGGTTTGTTGCGAAAAAAAGTGAAGGTAGTGGCGGGCAGGTCGTCTTACTTGACTTAACTCATCTGACCGAAACGGTCTTAGATTGCCAGTTGAACTGTCAAGATAGCTATCCTGAAAGTATTGTGATGTCACCCGATGCGTCTAAAATCGTGATCAGTCGCAACTTACCCAATGGTTTAGAAAACCTCTACCTGAAAATGCTGGACTCAGGTCGGGAGATTACGCTTCTACAAGGTCATGATGACTTACGAGGAGTGACTTGGCATCCTACTGACAATTACCTTGTGGTGTCATCTATAGAGCATGGTGCACGTAAAGCATATAAAGTGTCACTTGACGGCAAGATATTGGCCTCGCTACCATTTTCTGGGCTCAGCTACCCAAATTTCAGCGCTTTCGGAGCGCTTTATTTTCATAATTGGGAGATAGATACTTCTATTATGAAACTTGATTTAAGTGCAACTGTAGCAAGCTCCCCATTTCCAATTTTACACTCACAAGTGAGCTTTCGTTACCCTGATTACTCATCAGATTCAGAGCAGTTGCTTTTTATTTCTAATCAGTCTGGCTTTGATGAAGTGTGGATGTCTAACCTCAAAGGTGACGAGCGAGTACAGCTAACCCAATTAGAGTTACAAGCGTTGCATCCAGCATGGTCCAAAGATGGCAGCAAAGTGGTTTTTATCACTAAATCATCGCAGGGGAGTCAGCTCCAGCTACTGGATGTCGCCGACAAGCAAGTGATCCAAATAAAAACAGGTCTTGAGTATCATGGCAAGCCTAGCTGGTCCTCTGACGACAAGCATATATATGTCTCAGATGGCAAAGACATATTTCGAGTGTCAATAGAGGCACATCAAAAGCCCGTGACTAAGTTAACCGCTGGGACGACAGCGATCGATTACAAAGATGCCTTATACATATACAAAAGTGAACAACAAGAAATGTGGAAAATGGATCTGATGTCTAAAGAACATCAGCATTTATTTACTGGGGCATATTTAGCATCAAGCGCGAGCTGGTCAGTGTCTCGTTCAGGTATCTACTACTTATCTGTTCATCGTGGTGATTTTCGCATTAGCTACTTTGACTTTGCGAGTAAACAACATAAAGACATTATCCGAGTGCCTGAGCGCAGTTTTAGCCGCAGTAGGGGACTGGAGTTTATTGAAACAAAAAACTGGCTATTGTTTACAGGCTATGAGATCCCGCAAGTCGATATAAAGCGTATTGATAGACTCTGATGTTGAGTGAAGCAACACGTTAAGGTTTTCTCGCCTCAAAAGAGACCACTTAATTAAGAACATTGGTATAAATTGAAGGAATTGAAAATGATTGAAGTTGGACAAAAACTACCTCAGGCACAACTGAGCGAGCTCACCGCTGATGGCATGGTTAATCATGATGTCGCTACCTGCTTTGCCGGTAAAAAGGTAGTTCTTTTTGCCGTGCCAGGCGCATTTACACCTACATGCTCAGCTGCGCACCTGCCTGGTTTTGTGGTTAATGCAGATGAATTTACCGCCAAAGGTGTGGATATTATCGCATGTGTATCAGTAAACGATGCTTTTGTGATGAAAGCGTGGGGTGAAGCACAAAATGCACAAGCCATTATGATGCTTGGCGACGGTGATGGCAGCTTCACAAAAGCAATTGGGCTGGACATGGATACCGGTGCTTTTGGTGGCCTGCGCTCGCAGCGCTACGCCATGGTGATTGAAGATGGTGTAGTGACAAGCCTGAATGTGGAGCAACCAAAACAATTTGAGGTAAGCAAAGCTGAAGTTATCTTAGCTTTGCTCTAGCCTATGAGTTGAGGATAATGAATGTGTCTTAGCTAGCAGTGAGAAAGGCATTAATTAAACCGAACTCAGATCAATTATCCGAATTTCAAGTCACTTACTCATCGTTTAGGTTGTTTAGCTGAAAAAACGCAACTTGGTCGGTGAGTAGTTTAGCTTGATTTTCCATGTGCTTTCCTGAGCGGGAAGTGGTTTCTACTAGCGTCACATTTTGTTGGGTGATGTTATCCATTTGCGCAATCGTGGTGGATACCGCAGAGATCCCATCCGCTTGCTCTTTGCCTGCATTGTCTATCTCTTCGACCATCTGGCTGACATCTGCGATAGACTGCATCAGTTCCTCAAAGGTTACACCAGACTCATACACAAGCTTGCTGCCTTGTGCTACTGCATCCACACTATTTTTAATTAACGACTTAATTTCCCGCGCGGCTGATGCACTGCGCTGTGCTAAGTTTCTGACTTCACCTGCAACAACGGCAAAACCACGACCGGCCTCTCCTGCTCGTGCTGCCTCAACTGACGCATTGAGTGCCAGTAAATTAGTTTGAAAAGCAATTTCATCAATTACGCTAATAATGTCAGATATTTTCGTGCTGTAGGATTCTATTTTTCCCACCGCTGTGATGGCATCATCAATTGATGCTTTACCTGAATGCGCTTTCTCGCTAACAAATGTCGCTTTTTCGGCAGCATGACTGGCGCTATTTGCATTTTTCTTGACGGTGGCAGTGAGCTCTTCCATTGTTGCTGCGGTTTCTTCCAAGCTCGCGGCTTGGTTTTCAATTCGGCTATTTAAGTCTTCGTTATTGCTGGCAATTTGCTTTGCAACATCGAATACTTGCTCAGCGCCGCGATTGATTGTATTGACCAAATCACTCAGCTTATCAAATAAGCCATTCATAGCTTGCTGAAGTACGCTAAATTCGCCATCTAGCGGCACGGTGATACGATGCCTTAGGTCGCCTTGTTCCATCGCGAATATTGCCGCTTTAATACACTCAACAGCTTGTTTTTGAGCCGTAATATCGGTTGCATATTTGACGACTTTAAAAGGTTTCCCTTTTTGATCTAGGATAGGGTTATAAGATGCTTGGATCCAAACATGGTTACCATGCTTATCGTGCCTTAGATATTGCCCTGAGTCGAACTCGCCTCTATTAAGCTTATGCCAAAACGCTTGATACTCGGCACTGTTTGCTTGTTTAGCTGTGGCAAAAAGGCGATGATGCTTACCTTGAATTTCCTCCAGTTTGTAGTGCATGGTGTCAAGAAATAGCTCATTTGCCCATAAAATAGTTCCATCCATTGCAAACTCGATCACCGCTTGTGACTTGCGGATTGCAGCTAATTGCCCTGAAAAGTCGGCATGGCTCAGCTTTTGCTTGGTTATGTCGGTCGCAAACTTGACCACTTTAAGTGGTTTACCTTGCTCGTCCAAAATTGGGTTATAGGTTGCGCTGATCCAGACCTCTTTGCCTCCTTTGGCCAAACGATGAAACTCGCCTGACTCAAACTGTCCTTGCTGAAGGCGTTGCCAAAAGGCTTTATATTCGGTGCTTTGAGCATAGTCTTCTGCAACAAATAAACGGTGATGTTGGCCGATAACCTCTTCTTCTTTGTAACCCATAGTGGATAAAAAGTTTTGGTTGGCTTTTAAAATATTTCCCTGTAAATCAAATTCAATGACGGCTTGTGAACGATTGATCGCCGCAATTTGCCCAGCAGAATCAAAAGAAGCGAGTTTGGTAGCTGTGATGTCCGAGGCGTACTTTATAATTTTGTAAACGTCACCGCTTTCATCACGTATGGGTGTATAGGTTGCTTGTATCCAAAGTGTTTGCCCTGTTTTAGTGACGCGCTTGAATTCGCCTGATTGATGCAGCCCTTGCCGCAGAGCTTGCCAAAAAGCGATATATTGGCTACTTAAAGCCTCATTGTTATCCATGAATATTTGATGGTGTTGGCCTTGTACTTCTGTCAGCTTGTATCCAACGGCATCTAAAAAGAGTGGATTTGCGGTAATGATATTGCCGTTCGGGTCAAACTCAATAACCGCTTGAGTTTGCTCGATGGCGCTGATTTGATGCTGATATGTCGCCTCTTGAAACTTTTGCTCCGAAATATCAATAGCGTATTTTATTATTTTACTCAGCTGATTATTGGCGTTAACGATAGGGGTATAAGTGGCATGTAGCCATACCGTTTTACCGGATTTTGTTTTTCTTTTATATTCACCCTCAAAGCTTTTTGCACTGTTTAGCTGTTGTAAAAACGATTGATAGTCTTCACTTTTGGCATCGTTATCTTCAACAAACATACTGTGATGTTGATTCTGGATCTCAGCTAGCTCATAACCCAGCAAAGATAAAAACTTGTCGTTTGCGGATAAAACAGTGCCATCAACGTTAAATTCAACCATTGCAAACGAAGATGAAAGTGCTTGCAGGCTTGCTCGTGCAGTATTGATAGTGGTGCGGTAATGGCTAATATCTGTTGCAATCAACACAATCCTCCCTTGTGGTGTTTTGGAGAGCTCAAGCAGTAATGGCTTAATTACTTGCTTTGCGGTGTCGAAGGCTATTTCAACGCTAACTTGAGATTGGTTCGCCAATTGCGTAATGGCTTGCTCTAGTGCGCTTTTGTGTTTTGGGCTGCGGCAAATTTGATTGATTGAAGTAAGCTGTACATCGGGTGCATACCCCAATAGCTGCTTAAACCGATTACTGACCTCAATAGTATTTCCTTGATGATCAATCTCAAGGTACGCAGTGGTTTTTTTTATGTGCTGAAAAAGAGGAGCGTCTAGGTCATTGTCCCTTTTTGCCTTTCCTAAGCCAAACATGATCATAACAAACTTACCCATAGTAGGTTATTTAACAGTAGTAACTATAGTGTAGTTATTTAGCTGTGCCACAACATTATCGTATAAGCCAAGCTACTGGCTACTGAGTAAGTGAACCTCTTAAGCTTAACGTGCCGCTAATTACCTACACAGATAATTGGGTATAGCCGTAACTCAAATGTCTTGGTAAAATCTTCGACAATTTTTACAAAACGAGCATTAAGATGGGCAGAGCATTTGAAGTCCGCAAAAACGCCATGGCAAAAACGGCGGCGGCAAAAACAAAAGTAAACTCAAAATACGGAAAAGAGATTTACGTTGTTGCTAAAAATGGCGGCGCAGATCCTGAAACTAACTTGTCGTTACGTCGTTTAATCGATAAAGCAAAAAAAGATCAAGTTCCTGCGCACGTAATCGACAAAGCAATTGAAAAGGCAGCCGGTGGTGCCGGTGAAGACTACACGCCAGCACGTTACGAAGGATATGGCCCAGGTAACAGCATGATCATCGTTGACTGCCTAACAGATAACATGAATCGTACTATCAAAGATGTACGCTTACCGTTTACCAAAACTGGCTCAAACCTAGGAAGTCCAGGTTGTGTTGCGCATATGTTTGATCACTTTGCAATCCTTGGCTTTGCAGGTGATGATGACGAGTCAGTTTTGGAAGCGCTAATGATGGCTGATGTCGATGTGACTGACGTGGAAGTAGAAGACGGTCAGGTATCGGTTTTTGCTCCACATACTGAGTACTTCAAAGCAAAAACTGCATTAACAGAAGCATTTGAAGGCATCACATTTGAAGTGGATGAAATCACTTGGGTGCCGCAAACACATGTAGAAATAGATGATGCAGAAGCGATTGAAACATTCGAAAAGCTAATCAATATGCTAGAAGATGTCGATGACGTACAAAACGTTTATCACAATGCGATCATAAAAAGATAATATCTACGCTTACGTTCAAAGTAGATAGAAGGCCGACATTGTTCGGCCTTTTTATGTGGTGGTAGCTTAGCGTAAGTGTTGGTTCATTGTGTGAGTGCGTATCAGGGCGATAGGAAATAACAACAATAGTGCTTGAGAACTAATATAAATAATCCAATTTACATGTCTGGCAATGGGGAAATACCCTTCGCCATTATTAGCAAAGAGCCAAAATTGTCCGATGATAGCATCAGCAACCATGGCTAGAATAAAGCCAAGGGCAACAGCATAATTTAGTCGCAAGCCAAGACGTAAATTTTGAACCGCTAACCAGCCACCAAACACCGCAAGTAACGCCACCAAAAAGCTATAGCCAGCACTTAAAAGCAATGAATATAAACTTATATTAGGTAAATAGAGTTGGTAATAACTCAGTGAAGACAACACTGCTGCCACGACGATTAATAGCGTAGTTTGGGTGATTGTGAGCGAGAACTCCCGTTTGAGCATTCTAACGAGTAGCCACAGCAAAAGACCATAACCTGATGCAAATAACCAAATTGAGTCAATGAGGTAGTCGTGCTTTATTACGGTATCTTGGCGATGGTAAATCTGTAAGGGGTTAACATTGATGAGATCTCCACCGCTACATAACAGCAGCGCGACCCAACAGAGTTTGATGTCCAAATACAGCGCAGTAGTGCCAACACTCAAGCTAGCTTGCCTAATACGCCATCCCAAGTGTAATAACAGCAGCACTGACACCGCTGGAAGCCACCACTGTAGCAGCGCTTGGTGACTGTGCCACAGTGCACCATTACCAAAGATAGCCATAATAAATGCGATGCCAAGCAAACTTAGGACATGTAATTTATAGTGTTGTTTAGCCAGTATTGGTTCCAATTAAACTCCGTTTTACATTATATCGACTGTGCTGGGGCGTTATGCCAGCTTTAAAGCGCTCTGGTATAAATTAAGGTAAACTTAAAAAACAATATGTTAGCTCACTCCTCATTTAAACTATAGGTATAACCTGAGTCTGGGACAATAACTTGTTATCCAACCGCTGTTATCCCTTGTTACTGCGTTAAACTGGTTTGTAATAGAGTAGCTATTGACGCACAAATGTACCTTGTATTAAAAAATAACTTCTTACTCCAAGTTTAGGTTAACTAGACGAAGCTGTATCAATTTACAATACAATCATTTACAGTATTTATCTTGCAGATGTATTACATTGCTACTTTTTCAAAGGGTAACTTGCTCATGTCAAATCTTAAACTCAATATTGCGCTTTCTTGTTCGGTTCTTGCATTAGCTTTTTCTGGGTTTAATGTTATCCAAACAAAGCTAGCGACTAGTCCTGTTGCAACTCAAGTCTATCCTGCACCCGCTTATCAATCTACAGAGCAGGCAACGCAATACCATGTCTTTGCAAGCACAGCGAACGAGCAAACTCAAGATATTGCTGCGCTATTGACCCGAATCGATAAGCTAGAGTCGCGTATACAAGCGCTGTCGATGGAAAAGTCAGAAATGTTGTCTGAACAAGCGCCTCAAGAATTTGAATCTTTGGTGTTTTCGCTAATAGAAAAGCGTGAGCAGCAAAAAATAGCAGAAATGAAAGCAGAGAATCCAATTTATGGGTTTTATGAAGACTTACCTGAAGACTATGAAATGCGGATTAAAACCGATCCTGAGTATGCAAGCCAAGTAAGTAACGAATTAAAACAGAAAATCCTCAATAGCAGTCTACCAGCAGCAGAGCGGTTAGCTGCAATGAGTCAGTTACAAATGAATATGTTTATGCTAAACCGCAATGACTTAGAGCAATATGATTACCAAGCGGTAGAATCCATTCTTAATATGACGCACAGCATGAACGATGAAAAGTTAAGATTACAAGCATTAGAGCTAGTGTCACGCACTCCTATTGTTGATGAGCGTTTGTCACAATCGTTTGTGAAAATGCTTGAACAAGAGCAGAACGATTACGTAAAGAGCTTAGCTGCTGAAGGGCTGATGTCACAATATTTTCAGTCCGGCTCAGACCCTAAACAGCAGAAGAAAATCGCGCAAGATTTGTTGTCTCTTTATGAAAACGCAGCAGATCCAAAGGTCAAAGCAATCTTGAAAAACTTGATGGGTGACGAGCGTATGCTGGAAGAGCTAAAAAGCCAATCTAATGGGTAAAGCGCTGCATTGATACTGATTCGTTGTCTGCCTTAATCCAACGTATCGTCGATGAAGCAAATGTGTTGCCAAATAGCAACACATTTGCCTTTTGTATTTATTTCCTACCAAAAAATCTATCGAATATAGATTAACATTAGCATGAGTGTTTATATCTAGTTGATATTTATGAGCTTATTTTTTTCTATGTTGTAAATTATGTCGATGGCTTTTTCGCTACAATGGTGACAGAACCATTGTTTTGGTGTTTTTTCGGCAAACTTACTTTCCTTTTAAAAGACCTCTTATTGACTATGTCGCTTTTATGCGACAGTTTAATTTTATGAATTACTTAACTTTTTTCTATCTTCTCTGGATTGGTGTTGCCAAATAGCAACAACGCTACTGAATCGACTCTGAATGCGCTCATATAAATAAATTTAACATATTGAAAAATATTGCTTTTTTAATTTTGGCACTAAAGTTGGAATGGCCATAGCGACAGTAATACCAATTTGCTTAATTAAGTGGTCTATTTTGAGGCGAGAAAACCTTGTCGATAACTAGGCAAAAATTTTGATATTTAGTTGTTCTAAATGAGAAATTTTTAACGCTGTTAGCGTCAGATTTACTCCTTCAAATTGAGCAAGTATTAAGTCAAATTGGTATAAGCTTCAACACGCACGGTGGGGAGCAGGCATAACAAGTTTAGTTATTTTAGAGGAATCAAATATGAAAACGTTAGCAATCACATTATCAACTCTTGTACTTTCTTTTGCATCTGTCGCAGCTCATGCCAGCGCAGACTTTGATAAATACGATGCCGATGGGGATGGCTATATTTCTTTAGGTGAGTCTAAAGCGAATCCAAATTTAATGGCGCAGTTTAAAGACCTTGACGCGGATCAAGATGGGCAGTTAAGCCAGTCTGAATTTAACGACTTCAAAGGCTAATAAAAGAGTGTAAGCCAAATTAATTTAGCATGGTAAGGAGAATAGTGATGAAACTTAGAACAGTATGTGCAACAACGATTGGCGTATTAGTGAGCACAATGGCACTTGCGGCGACCTTGTCATTTCAAGATGTAGACAAAGATAAAGATGGTCAAATAAGTCAGCAAGAGGCTTCGATGTCCTCCTCACTACTTGGTCAATTTGAGAAGTTGGATGCGGACAAAAATGGTCAGCTTAGTGCGTCTGAATTTTCTAATTTTAAAGGTTAGGAGGGATCATGAAACCACTAATCACTCTTTGTTTGGCCATTACGGCACTAGGGTCAAGTGCTGTCATGGCAGCCGAGTTTAGCGACTTTGACCTAGACCAAGATGGGTTCATCTCAAAAAGCGAAGCCGCATTATCAGATTCACTCGTGGCTATTTTTGATAAACTAGACAGCAATGAAGACGGTAAGCTGTCTCCACAAGAACTAATACCACTTAATTAAGATAATTGGTTTTAGCCTCTAAGAGTGGAGCACTATGTCATCACTAACCTAGCTGTTTAGCTGAGTTGGTGATGACAAAAAGAACAAAACCTCATGTGAACCACTAGTTAACCTACTCATTAATCCAGCGACGCTCTCTGATCCATATTTTCATTTTAGGAAAACCCGCTTTAGGGCATGTCATTTCCCATGCGTCGAGCAGTGGATAGCCAAGTCCACCGCCGCTCTTAAAGGCATCAATTAAGTTTGAGGATGCCCCCTTATAGCCATCTTGGTGTAGTACGACTTCAATTGGCAATCCAATATGCTGGATTGCGGCCACAGACCAAGCAATTGCTGCCATTTCTTCAGCGTGCATGGCTTGCTTTTCTCTGCCATTTTTTAGTCCGTTTTTATACACATCTTCATGTAGTTGCTTGCGATATATAGGCTCGCATACTGCAATATGGCCGCTTTCATGAAGTATATCACCTGGGTACATGAGTTTATCGGTATCAATATAAAGTGTGCCCATGACAGTTTTTAAACCAGGTAAAAATGTGTCTGCTTCTACTGAGTGGAGTTTGTAGGGTAAGTTTATTTCGCTAAGAAAATCACAGATACGTTGTGTATGCTCGTGCATGGTACATCCTTAAACTGCGCAGTGAGATCTACGAGAGTGTAACTCAAGGCTGCCGCTACGCAAATTACTTTAGATTACAATGCCAAAAACGCAGGAGATGAAGGCACGTATGCGTTAGGTTAAAATCGAGTGCCAACGAGCAAAAAGGTGTCTAATGAACACGGTTGTGTTTTACTATGTTGCTGGCCCCACACAGAGCGTGTTTATAGTGTATGAGCGTATCAGCGCTACGATAAAAACAAGGACTTTATAATGCAGCTTTCTACATTACTTAATATTTCAATTCCTATGATCCAAGCGCCAATGGCAGGCGTGCAAAATTGGCGCTTAGCAGCCGCAGCAAGCAAGGCTGGAATTTTAGGCTCAATCCCATGTGGCATGCTTAACGCAGAGCAGGTGGTGTGTGAAATAAAAAACTTTAGGGCACAAACATCCAAGCCGTACAACCTTAATTTTTTTTGCCATGATATGCCCAAGTTGGATACGCAACAGCAAAGTAAGTGGCTACAAAAACTAGCACCATATTATGCTGAATTTGGCCTAACACCCGACAATGAGGTTGGTGTACTTAGGAGGCCATTTGATGAGGAGATGGCTGAGGCGATTGCTCCTTACAGACCTCCAGTTATCAGCTTTCACTTTGGTTTACCAAAGCCAGAACTGGTGGCAAAGGTAAAGTCTTGGGGAGCGACGATTTTATCTTCAGCAACAACAGTCGAAGAGGGAATTTGGTTGGCAAAAAATGGTGCAGACATTGTGATCGCTCAAGGAATTGAAGCTGGTGGTCACCGAGCAACGTTTACTGAAGCTAAACTTGATGAGCAATTGCAAACAAAACAATTGGTAGCACAGCTGGTTGAGAAGTTACCTATTCCGGTGATTGCCGCAGGTGGCATTGCTTCACATCAAGATGTGTTGATGATGCAAAAACTTGGTGCATGTGGAACACAAGTAGGTACTAGTTTTTTACTCTGTGATGAAGCTGACACCACGCAAGTTCATCGTCATGCACTTAAATCATTAGCTGAGCCTTCTGCTGTGACAAATGTATTTTCCGGTCGACCAGCTCGTGGGATTGAGAATCGGCTAATGCTTGCACTTGATTTTATCTACGAGCAAACACCAAGCTTCCCATACGCATCTGCTGCGTTGACACCTTTACGCGTTGCAGCCGAAAAGCAAGGGAAAGGTGACTTTAGCCCGCTTTGGAGCGGTAGTAACCGACGAGGATGTCAGGAAGTCAGTATCGAAGCAATGGTCGCTATCTTGAATGGAAAGTAATACGTGCTTCTAATGCGATAGAGTTTTCTGGATACAGGCTAATTTAGCAGCGTAGGGTTTATATTTTGGATTAATATTGATTTAACATATTTGACACATTTCGAGTTTATGCTCTAGCGTTTTATGACAGGGCGATGATTATCGTGCCTTGCGCTTTATCACTTGAGAATAGCAAAGTGATCCTCAAGTGATGTATTTGTTATCGACAATAATAAACACGGAGTCGTGCATGAGACATTCTATTTTAGCCGTTGCGTTATTCGCTTCATTTTCTTCACTAGCAGCCCCAAAGTGTCCCAACATCAGTGAGCTAGAAACACAGTATGCTGCCCCCAATATGGAAAAGCGCAGTTTTTCTAATCACTTTAATAAGTATTTATCTTGGCTACCGAGCTACCATATGGTGCATGATCAAGTAACAGCGAGTGGTACCGTGACCCAGATCACCGCAAAGTTTGATTATGGTAGTATCACCCACAAAGATTTAGAGTTTGAAGCTGTGGAATTTTACTATCGCAGTGAGTCAGACTCGAACTGGCATTACCTTGGGGAGCAAACGACAAATGGCGATGGCAAGGCCTTTATTTCTTTGCCAGCGCTACCTGCAGGACAGTATCGTATATACGCTGGGGTGCCTGCTGACGGTACTGGGGCGCAGGGTTATGTCACCGTGGTAGAGCCTGGGACTCAAGCTGTGTTGTTTGATATTGATGGCACCTTAACAGAGTCCGATGCGGAGCAAATCGGCGACTATACAGGAATAGATCACGCCTCACCAAAAGACGGGGCATACGATCTAGTCCGTCATTATTTAGATTTGGGTTATCAACCTGTATTTTTGACTGCGCGCGTATATTGGTATGCAAAAGGGACACGCGGTTGGTTAAATTGGATGGGCCTACCGCAAGGGTTTTTGCGCACCTCCTTGAGTAACGAAACCAGCTTATTCAAGACGGCTGAGTATAAAACCGCTGAAATTAATCGCCTAGAAGCACAAGGTATAGAGGTCGTGCGCGCCTACGGTAATGCAAAAACAGACGCTGAAGCTTTTATTAAAGCAGGGATCCCAGCATCGCAGGCTTTTACCATAGGTGCTGATGCAGGGCATTACGGTACAACGCCGATTACAGGAAATAGCTATCGTGTTCATCTTGATGGCTTGGCAACCTATCCGAATGCAGATTGTCAATAAACGCTAATCCCGAAGCTTGGATGAGCCAGCTTGCTTCTTATCCAAGCTTCAGATAGGCAATAAACCAGCAGCAACAATTTAAAGTGTAGATATTCAGTTGCTAATTTTCTCATTCTGCACCCTTTTTATATTTACATTTGTTTACCTTTGATTCATTAAAATTTCATTTAACACATCATTCTGGCTTGACCTCTGACCATTGTCCTCTACAGTTGTATTGTTATTAAATTGTAACAATTGGAGCAAGTACATGAAAAGGTTAATTCTTAGCGCCCTATTTGGGGTATTGGCAATCGTGGGATCCCCCGCGCACAGTGAAGAGCAGCTAACATATCCGGTGATATTAGTGCACGGGTTGTTTGGCTTTGATAATTTGCTGGGTGTAGATTATTTCTATCGCGTCCCGCAAGTTATTCAAGAAGAAGGTGGTCAGGTATATGTTGCACAAGTATCTTCTGCCCATAATTCAGAATTGCGTGGCGAGCAGTTGTTGGCGCAAGTCGCAATAGTGAGAGCATTAACAGGGCAAGAAAAAGTTAATTTAATCGGCCACAGCCAAGGTGCACAAACTATCCGCTATGTGGCCTCGGTAAAACCTGAGTGGGTAGCGTCTGTAACCAGTATCGGTGGCGTTAATTGGGGCAGTCGATTTGCGGATGTGGTGCGTGGTGGCGTTGATAGTGGCTCATTCTCAGAGCAGTTTTTAGCTTCCCTTGCTAACGCGCTTGCAGGACTAATTGATTTACTGTCAGGTAAGTCAGGCGCACCAAAAGACGCGCTAGAAGCACTCAGCGCCTTAACAACAGCAGGAACCTTGGCATTCAATCAAAAATATCCTGAAGGTGTGCCGAGTAGCTACTGCGCTGAAACACAAAGCCTAGCCAGTAATGGCGTACATTATTTTTCTTGGAGTGGCAGCAAAGCATGGACGAATGTTTTTGACCCTGCCGACAATGCTTTAGCCTTGTTCTCACAAGTATTTGATGAAGCCAACGATGGTTTGGTGTCGGCTTGCTCTAGTAATTTAGGCCAAGTGATTAATAACCAATTCAAAATGAACCACTTAGATCAGGTAAACCAAACAATTGGCATTCACCATCTGTTTGAAACTGATCCATTAACAGTTTATAGACAACATATCCGCCGCTTGAAGGCATTAGCACTATGAAAAAGTGGAGCCTGCTGCTTATCGTATTTCTGAGTATGTTACTGATTTTTACTCAGCAGCAACGGTCAAGTCATTTCTCCCAGTTAGTGACTGCACCTGCTCTTAAATACGAACAGAGTAAGGCTCCACAATCTATCAATTCGGTATCTGTGAGTGCTGAGTGCAAGCCTTTCAGTAAAGAGGATAAATATCTAATCGATGACTGGCTTTTTGCATTACAGAATTTACAAGAAGTTGAGCAGTGGGCTGATCACCTAAGTTTATTGCCTGAGTGCCTTCATCAAATAGCTGGTAGATATGTGGAGTTTAAACAAGCATTAGGGCAAGTGGATGAGCAGCTTAATTTGTCAGAGCGGCTTGAGCAATTGCACGCCTTACAGCGTCGTTTTTTTACCAAAGAGCTAATTGTGCTGTGGTTTGAGGAGGATAACGCATGGGATAGGCAAACAGTGAACCGTTGGCAGATTTTATCAGACACTCGCTTAAGCGATGCGCAAAAACAGCAACTTATAGAAGCAAATATCAGTCAGCTTTCAAAGCCCGAGCAGTCTTTGTTTCGTGCGACGGCGCAGCTTCATGATTTACACGCTAACCTCAAGCAACGAAGTTACAACGAATTAAGTGCTGATTTTGGTGATGACGTTGCGATGCGTGTGCTTGAAGTAACACAGCAAGACCTAGATTGGCAGCAAAAGCTGCACACGTTTCAAGCCCAAAAACAAACCATTTTAGCCGAGTATGGTAATACCCCAATGGCAACAGAGCAGATTGAAGCCCTATTAATAAAGAGTTTTACTGAAAATGAACGCAAGCGAGTGGCTGTATTGACCAAATGATCCATGCTGATAGGCACAAAGCGTGTTGTAGCGTGCGTTGTTAGCTGTACTGACAAATTATTGCTGTATATAAGTCGCGATTGACAGGGGTTAAGTTTTTTACATAGTGTATGGTATAAAATATGAAGTCGATTAAATCGCTAGGGCAGCGTACTCATCAAAACCCCAGGGATCTAGCGATTTTATAAGTTATTTAAAAATATGGAAAAATTCCTTTTTTGCGTCAGTTAAACGGGCCTTATACCCCATTTAATTGACAGTTAGCGGAAAACAGCAATCCGTGCTAGGGTTGTTGTGCCTTGAAAGCAAGGCAGTCGCGTCTCCCGCAGGCGCGTGGATTGAAACTGGATATCAATAAGACCATTGAGCTATGGCTAAAGGTCGCGTCTCCCGCAGGCGCGTGGATTGAAACGATCACCTTCGAGTAACTGCCGTCACGAACATTTGTCGCGTCTCCCGCAGGCGCGTGGATTGAAACAGCCTTACTTCAAACTGAAGGACGCACTTGAACAGTCGCGTCTCCCGCAGGCGCGTGGATTGAAACCGAAGGACTATGATCTTTTTAGTTATGTGCATGCGTCGCGTCTCCCGCAGGCGCGTGGATTGAAACATTAAAGCTAGGTGCAGAAATCACTCCTGAGAAAAGTCGCGTCTCCCGCAGGCGCGTGGATTGAAACAGCTTTGGTCTGACAAATACTTATCGCTTAAAGCGTCGCGTCTCCCGCAGGCGCGTGGATTGAAACCGTCCTAGTTACCGTTTAAATTATAAATTACTGGGTCGCGTCTCCCGCAGGCGCGTGGATTGAAACTCTGACATGCTTACTCCAATTGAGTTGTTTGATTGTCGCGTCTCCCGCAGGCGCGTGGATTGAAACAGTGGCACGATATCGAATACGAATAAAAGTAAAGTCGCGTCTCCCGCAGGCGCGTGGATTGAAACACCTCGGTAGTTAAATTCCACCACAACTTTAGTGGTCGCGTCTCCCGCAGGCGCGTGGATTGAAACCCAGCACAACGAAATCCAAGAGCCGTTATGAATGTCGCGTCTCCCGCAGGCGCGTGGATTGAAACCCAGCACAACGAAATCCAAGAGCCGTTATGAATGTCGCGTCTCCCGCAGGCGCGTGGATTGAAACCCAACGGGTTTACAATATGTGGTTTGCGTCGCAAGTCGCGTCTCCCGCAGGCGCGTGGATTGAAACCATCACGCTTCATTTTTAGTAAGTTAAAAATTTTGTCGCGTCTCCCGCAGGCGCGTGGATTGAAACAGATGTGATGACAACTCCAGTAGGGGCTCGCGTGTCGCGTCTCCCGCAGGCGCGTGGATTGAAACTGTACTAAGTGGCTTTGGCTCATTCTTACAGTTGGTCGCGTCTCCCGAAGGCGCGTGGATTGAAACCTAATCCAACAGAGCCAACCAATTCCATAGAAGAAGTCGCGTCTCCCGCAGGCGCGTGGATTGAAACCTGTCTTAATGTCGATGTAACACGCCTCAATGACGTCGCGCCTCCCGCAGGCGCGTGGATTGAAACGACGGACTTGGTAACTTTAATCAAGGGCTATCTAGTCGCGCCTCCCGCAGGCGCATAAGGTTATTTTCATTTGAGAGCTAGCATAATAAAGGAATAAAGCTTTAAACTTTTTGCCTAAGTCACATATCAAGATAAGGTGTAATACCAATTTGACTTAATACTTGCTAAATTTGAAGGAGTAAATCTGACGCTAACAGCGTTAAAAATTTCTCATTTAGAACAACTAAATAGCAAAATTTTTGCCTTGCCTACAGGACGTAGGTACCTCGGCGTGAGCAGGACGCGGAAGCGGTGTTATCGACAAGATTTTCTCGCCTCAAAATAGACCACTTAATTAAGCAAATTGGTATAACAAATGAGAATTGAACCAGATTTATGGCAACTATACTTGGATGTGTATTTTAGACCAACACGGCCACTGCGCTTTGAAGCTTCAGGGGCGATTATCAGCCTCTGGAATCCTAGCGGTGAGATACAAAGTGCAACTAAGAATGAGCGGCTTTCACGATTTTGGCAAGGGGCTTTACAGCGTGCCAATAGGCCTTATCAATTGCTTTGGGGCGGTGATAAACCCATGTTATACCGAGAGCTGAGTGTTTTTATCCGTTGCGTTCTGGCTTTAGCGTTTAGGTGGGCTTCGCGGTTGGATCAGCTAGGGTTTTATTATGTGCAACAGGATAAACAGCTACGTCTCTATAATAGCTGGGACATTACACAAACTGAATTGGTAACAGGTGAAATGCAAACGCGTCTGTGTTTTACCTCTTTGCCTAGAACCAATTTGGCGTTGCAATAATTTGAGTCAGCGCTTGGCGTGTAACTTAGCTTTGCCGACAGGCGCAGGTCTTGTTGCCAGAGTAGGGCTAAAGCCTCAGGCTAGATACAACAGGGTCTAGTGTAGACCCTGTTGAGTGAGCGCGGTTATTTTAGGTCAAAGCGGTCCAGTTGCATGACTTTTACCCAAGCTGCGATAAAATCATCAACAAACTTCTGCTTGGCATCGTCTGAGGCATACACTTCTGTAACTGCACGAAGTTCAGAGTTTGAGCCAAAGATTAAATCCACAGGTGTTGCCGTCCACTTGATTTCACCAGTTTTACGGTCACGACCTTCATATAAGCCCTCTTGACCATCCACTTTCGACCACTTGGTTGACATATCAAGCAGGTTGACAAAAAAGTCGTTACTTAATTGTCCTGGCTTGTCGGTAAATACACCGTGATCAACACCTTGATAGTTGGCATCTAACGCACGTAGACCTCCAAGTAACACGGTCATTTCTGGCACGGAGAGATCTAGCATATTGGCTTTGTCTACCAACATGTCAGCTGGTGACATATAGGCATCCTTACTGTAGTAGTTACGAAATGCGTCGGCTTTTGGCTCTAAGTAGCTAAACGAGAGCACATCAGTTTGTGCTTGTGAGGCATCTGTTCGACCTGGGGTGAACGGTACACTGATGTTGTGTCCGGCATCACTTGCTGCTTTTTCAATAGCAGCGGCACCACCTAATACAATAAGATCCGCGATAGATACTGCTTTTTTGCCTGCGCGTTTATTGAAGTTGGTTTGAATGTCTTCCAGCTTGGCCAGTACTTTTTTTACCTCTTCTGGATTGTTAATTTCCCAGCTGATCTGTGGCTCAAGACGTAAACGCCCGCCATTTGCACCACCTCGCATGTCAGTCACACGGTGACTTGATGCTGCTGACCATGCGGTTCTGATCAGCGCTTGTGTTGTCAGGCCAGAGTCGAGGATAGATTGCTTCAGCGTCTTAATATCTTTATCGTCAATTGTCTGGTGATCAGCTTGAGGAATTGGGTCTTGCCATGTAAGTACTTCACTCGGTACTTCAGCGCCGATATAACGGGCGCGTGGTCCCATATCTCGGTGTGTTAGCTTAAACCAAGCCTTTGCAAAGGCCTCTTCGTATTGCTTTGGATCTTTGCGAAAACGTTCAACAATTTTGCGATATTCAGGATCTTCTTTTAGCGCGATATCTGTAGTAAACATAATAGGTGCATGGCGCTTACCTTTTATGTGTGCATCTGGTACTAAGTTGGCTGCGGCCTTGTTATCTGGGATCCACTGTGTTGCTCCCGCTGGGCTTTTCGTTATTACCCAGTTAAAGTTCATCAGATTATCTAAGTAGTTTGTTGACCACTGAGTTGGGGTTACTGTCCAAGCGCCTTCTAAACCACTGGTTGTTGTATCTGCACCTTTACCGGTTCCGCACTTGTTTTTCCATCCAAGGCCTTGCTCTTCTATTGCTGCTGCAGCGGGTTCTTTACCCACACAGTCAGACGGTTTTTTGGCTCCATGTGCTTTACCAAACGTATGGCCACCGGCGATAAGCGCAACAACTTCTTCGTCGTTCATTGCCATGCGTCCAAATGACATGCGAATATCTTTTGCTGCAAGGAGTGGGTCTGGTTTACCATGGGGACCTTCAGGGTTGACATAAATCAGTCCCATTTCAACTGCGGCAAGCGGCCCTTTCAATTTGCCTTTTTTGTCGCGTCGCTCGTCTTTTAAGAAAGCGTCTTCAGGACCCCAATAAACGAGATCTGGCTCCCAGTCATCTTGACGACCACCAGCAAAGCCAAAGGTTTTAAAGCCCATTGACTCAAGTGCTACGTTTCCTGCAAGTACCATAAGATCCGCCCAAGACAGACTACGACCATACTTTTGCTTGATAGGCCATAATAGTCTTCTTGCTTTGTCTAGATTGGCATTGTCTGGCCAACTATTTAAAGGATCAAAACGCTGCTGACCACCTGCTGCACCGCCTCTACCGTCATGAACACGATACACTCCTGCGCTGTGCCAAGCCATGCGGATCATAAATGGACCATAATGCCCCCAATCGGCTGGCCACCAATCTTGTGAGTCGGTGAGTGTGCGTTCAATATCCTGTTTAACCTGTGTTAGGTCAAGCTTGCTAAATTCGGCTGCGTAGTCAAAGTTTGCTCCGTATGGATTTGATTCTGGACTATGCTGTCTTAGAGGGCTGAGGTTTAATTGTTCTGGCCACCAAAATTGGTTGGTTTTTGCTTCGCTTATCGCTGCAAAACTTGGTGCAGATAAAGTCGTTGTCACTGCAAGTGCAACAGCTGATAACATCGTTCTTGATTTTTTGTTCATGGGTGCTCCCCTTTGAATAAATTGGTCGTAACGTTCGCGTTAAACTTTAGTTCACAAATCAAAAAGAGAAAATCCAGAAAAATAAATCACAGCATTCGGAAAAATGAATCGTTATTTTTTATTAAATAACAGTGTTTTACCTTTTATTTGTAATTTCGCTTAAGTTAGATCAAAATTATAAGAAACTTATAAAAATACCTTTCAATATTTTTTTGATAACTAAAGGTTAATTTTTTGATGTTCAATGTTGGGTTTTGATGGTGGATCAAACAGTTTTTAAAAAAGCATTGTTATGGAATTTGAGCGAAGTGAAGACAAATACGACGATTCAAGCAAATGTCTAAAGGTTGGTAACTTTTCTGAACAAAAAGCTTAAAACACGCAAACTACTCATTTGCATGTTTTTTTGCCATGACTGAAAATAGTAAAGGGACTTGCTGACCTTTGTGAAGTAACTGGAAACCATGTCCAGGCACAGCCTCAAGCCCGTCAAAACAGTTATACGGACTAAAAGGATGTTCATCGAAGTGTGTGATTGTAAGGCCTGCTTGCATTAGTGCAGTGAGCACCTCGCCGATTGAGTGAGGCCAAGTAGCGATGGTTTGAGTATCGCTTTGTTGGTTTTCGGTGTAAGTAGCCTCTGTTGTTACATCGGGTTGCTGCTTTGCAAAGTATGAGTAGCCCATATTAAGATCAATACTTGGGTGAAATTCAACAAAGCAAAACTGACCTCCCGGTTTCAGGGCATTGGCTATCGTGGTGGCCCACGATGAAAGGTCGTGCAGCCAACAAATCGTACCATAGGATGCAAATACAATATTAAATTTGTCGGTATTGGTGCTGCCAAACTTTTCAATGTCCTGACAAATAAAAGTTGCCTCCAGCTTTGTTTGCTGTGCTAGTGTATTCGCGCGCCTAATGGCCTCTTGCGAGAAGTCGACGCCCGTAACTTTGGCACCAAGTCGAGCAAGTGAAAGTGAATCCAAGCCAAAATGACACTGCAAGTGAAGTATGCTTTGCTCAGACACACTCCCCAATAACTCACATTCAATTGTATTTAGTGAAGATTTTCCCGCTAAAAAACTATTTACGTCATAAAACGTCGAATCAAAGTGCGCAATCGCTCTTTCTTCCCAAGCTTTTCTGTTTAGAGAAAGGTAATCCATATTGATCATCCTTAAAAAATTAATTTCTAAATAAACATTACTACGTACTGCTGCTAATACGCTCGCAATTATACTGATAAGGACTCAATGAGTGCTATTCATACCGTAAGCAAATTTGAGATAAGTCGGTCATAATAAGTAAGTACACGCTACTGAAGCGAAAAAGTATTGTTAGTTAGGTAATCTGCGTTTCTTGCTAATATATGCTCACACTTTCCAAGTAATCGCCATAGAAAGTACGTTTAATATAGCAAGCGTAAAAAAGTTGCTGAAAAATAAAACCCCATTTTTTTCATAGGGTTAGTTTGTACCATGAAGGGTTGTAAATGAAGTGAATATGCTTTTCACCTTTCAAGTTGGTCTAAGTGTTAATTTAATAGTTAAAAGCACACTGAGGTCGGCTGACCTCAGTGTTTTATCGAGTTCAGGTGATTTACTACTTCTTCGGATCGTGCTTATCAAACCACCACTGAATGTACGCCACTTTATTTAATAGATTAGATGGCCTTTTGGTAATGCCGTGTGAAGCGTCTGGGATTCTTACCATCGCGGTTTCTACTCCTTGCAGTTTTAGCGCTTGATAATATTGCTCTGTTTCTGAAATCGGTGTACGATAATCGGCTTCCCCTGTCAGTAGCATAGTCGGTGTTTTCACGTTACCTACATAGCTAATTGGCGAGCGCTTCATATAATGATCCAAATGCTCCCATGGCTTACCAGGAAACCAATAATCTGCAAAAAATGGATAGAAATCAGCAGTTAACACAAAGCTATACCAGTTGATCACAGGCTTTGCTACTACAGCGGCGGCAAATCTGTCGGTATGGCCAACAGTCCACGCAGTTAATACGCCACCACCAGAACCTCCGGTAACAAATAAGCGGCTCTTGTCTATATATCCTTCACCAATTAAGTGATCGACGCCAGTCATGAGATCGTCAAAATCATGGCTGGGGTAATTATGGTGAATAGTTTGTGCAAACTCTTTGCCGTAGGAGTCGCTACCGCGTGGGTTCATATACAGTACAACATTACCTTGAGCTGCAAAAAGCTGAACTTCAGCGCTAAAATGTGGGCCATAATTAGCAACTGGGCCGCCATGGATCTCAAGCACAAGTGGATACTTTTTAGATTTATCAAACCCAGGAGGGTAGGCAACCCATGCCTGAATTGGCAATTGATCATGCTTTGATTTTAACCATACCTCTTCAACGGTTGCCAGTGTTTTATCGCCTAAAGCATCCTCATTTAATGCTGTGATAGGCCTAGGCTCGCCGCGCTTTACGATGGCAACGTCGGCGGGTCGTAGCGGATCAGCCAATGTAAATGCAACTAGGCCACGGTCGCTAATGGCATAGTCGCCACCTGAATATGGACGTCCAAAGCTAACACTACCAATGGCATCGGTTATTTGTTCAAAACGTCCCTTTAAAGGCTGGTAAGCTAAAGTGGTTTTACCTTCATTATCGTAGCTAACATAGACCCCACGGCTATTGGCTGCCCATGTAACGGAGTCTAGACTTCTATCTAAATCGGTGGCGTAGGTTTTGGTTTCACCAGACTTGAGGTCTTTGACGTAAAGTAGACTGTTTTCATAATTGGTTTTTTCATCGTCATAGCCAAGGTAGGCAAGGTATCGACCATCTGGTGAGACGGCGGGGTGGTTATCTGGCCCCTTTCGGTCGGTTACCGCAGTGATTTCAAGTGAGCTTAAGTCTAGCTTGTAGACTTCACTATTGGCTGGGTTTAGTTGGTTGTCCTGATGGCGATTAGCTGAAAAATATAGGGTTTTTCCATTGTCAGCAAAGCTAATTACACCGCTATGATTAAAATCACCAGAGGTGATTTGTTTGGCATTCCCACCATTGGCATCCAGCTTAAAAATATGATTAAAACCAGAGTCTGTATAGCCTGCGCCATCAGCACGGTAATACACATCATCGATAAACACGGGTGGCTTTGCCCACTTTGCACCTTCAGGCTTGCCTTTTATGGAAACTGGAGGTGCTTTTTGGCTTGGTACAAATTGGCTAAAATAGAGGCTTTTGCCATCTGGTGACCAGTGCAGCCCTGATGGGCCATGAGTTAAGTTACTGATTTTTGCAATGGCACCGGTATCTAGCCATTTCACATAGATTTGGCTGCTACCATCACGAGTGGAGATAAATGCGACTCTGTCATTGCTCGGTGATAGAGCTGGGGCATAGTCCATGTGGAGGCCAGAAGTCACAGGCTGCATCGCGTTTGTTGACAGATCAACAGACCAAATATTGCTGACTTTTCTGTCGCTTTTGATGTCCATGCGGTTACGCACGAAGAATACCTTGTCGCCGTTGTTGCTGATGTCTATTTGATTGGCGTATTCAAGGTTAAAAATATCGGTTGGTTGTAGCGGAGTAGCTTGCAGTGTCAATGCCGTACTGGCGATGGCTGCGCTTGCTAAAAAGTGTTTCATAGCTGATCCTGTTGCTTATTATTTTCTCTACTATGGCGTTTATAACGGCTTAATCAACTCTTTGCGATGAACGTGCTGCTGTTTACTAATACAATGCTGTATTTCTCTGACTCTGGCCTAATGCAAGCAGATTTAACTCTATAGCAGGGTGTAATAACTTAAGAGAGTAAGCCGTTACCTCACGCTTAGGTTATACCAATAAGCCTTAATACTTGTTCAATGTGAAGGAGTAAACCTGACGCTAACTTCGTTAAAAATTTCTCATTTAGTACAATTAAATAGCGAAACTTTCTCGCCTCAACATAGACCACTTAATGAAGATAATTGGTATTACTGAATATTCCTGATGTCGAAATATGCGCTGTAACTTTGCTCTTTATTAAAAAATCGCTTTACCTAAACATAACTTAAGGTTTTATGGTGTGCAGCGTATCAACAACACACCGAAGTGCGCATCGAGCGCAAAGTAAGGAATAGTATATGTATTTAGAGCATGTAAACTTAGTTGTAAGCGACCTAAAAGCAACACTGGCATTTTATCAAGCGGCTTTTCCACATTGGAAGGTGAGAAGTCAGGGACAAGGAGAGTGGCACGGAAAATCACGGAGTTGGCTGCACTTCGGCGATGACTATCACTATATTGCATTTAGCGATCACGGAGAGGGGCAAAACAGGGTACTTACAGGTCACCAAGTTGGCTTTGCACACTTTGCCTATGTTGTACAAAATATAGCAAGTGTTGTAAAGCGGCTAACAGAGGCGGGATACGACGTTGATAAAGTGGGTGCGCAGCATCCATATAGAAAAAATGTTTATTTTATTGACCCAGCAGGCTTTGAAATTGAATTTGTTGAGTATTTAAGTGATTTACCAACGCAGCGCAACAGTGACTGAAGTCAAATTAAGTATTTCGCCACATCAATTCGAGAGTTGACAGAGAAAATAGCCGCGAAGTTGCGTAAAGCACCTGGCGGCTATTTGAGTTTGAAGGGCTTTATCCCCATTCAGGTTATTTAACCTGAGGTTTGGATAAGGAATGTTCCAACTCATTGTTGCTAAAGTACAACTTAGTTTTTTCTTGTCTAGCCAGAGAGTTTTAGGGAAAACACCGCTCCCGCGTCCTGCTCTCGCTAAGGTACCTACATCCTGTAGGCAAGGCGAATTTACGCACCAATAGCTGGCTATTGGAAGTGAATTCAACGCAGTTAGCGCTAAAACTGGCTGCTAGAAAGGCATTAATTATCCGCAGCTCAGGTTATTTAGTTTTGATAGTTTGACCAGCGTTTAATTTGCTCAAATACCGCAGGTGATGGCTCGCTTTCTTTCTGTACCGCTTGTCTATCACTGTGCATGATGGATTTCTGCGTCCGAGACTCCATATCTTGCTTTGCATGGCCGCTATTCGCACCACTCCAAAATTGCGTAAAGTTGAGTATCAGACTTGACCATTCATCATAGTCATTGAGGACCGAGGTATTGTCATTGTCACCGTTAAGGTCAAAGTTGGTTAGGAGATCAGAGGTACTACCGTTACAGTCAAAGTCGATTGCCTCAGATTTATCGTTGTTTAGCCCTTTTGACTCATCGATATTCGCTTCATTTATTGGCTTATTATGACCATGCGAGTAGTCAATTATAAAATGTTCTAAGCCTTCTGCTGGGCTATTTACCAGTGCAGTTCCCTTAGGGAAGCAGTTTTCGTTACTATAAAACCATCGACTTAAGTACCGATCTCCTTCTTTATTCCCCACCGTTGGCAAGCCATCGAGTTGATATAGGTAGTTCATCACACTCACATGGTTTGGTTTGAAGTTTACATTTTCATTGCCACCATGATACAAGCCAAGGTTGTGACCTAGTTCGTGCATAATGGTGCCAGCTTGAAAGCTGTAAGTTACATTGGCTGCAATTTCTGAATTAACATTTAGCCCCCAATTACCAAGTGAAATCATCAAGTCATTGCCAAACAGTTCTGCTAAACCGGATGAACCTTGACTGCCGTCTTCTTTTTGGCTGTTGGCCATCAACATGTAGTGGAAAATAGGTTTACGTTTAAGGTCAAAATGCTTTGCTTTGTGATCCAGTACGCTAGGTGCGGCTTCTGTGCTGGCAAAAGTAGTGGTTTGCACAAAAGGAATTCGACTACCACCACCAAGGTCATAATGTGCCGGTGATAACCCATCTGCCTGATGGTATAAATTTCCTACATCAAAGTGTACCGCGATATTTTGTGCTGCAAAAGCTGCTTTCACTTTATCAAGGGCAGGTTTTTGCGGAATAATACCGGCATCTTCACTGTCCATGTAATCCACTTCAATAAAAATGTCTCTGATCCCAGCTCTTGCCCCCCATTCATATAAAGGTAAACCTGCAAAGCTGCCACCAGGCTGTTCAGCACAATCTGGGATCCCGTCTAAATCAGCATCCTCATCGCAAAGTACATCGTTTTTGCCACCTGGAGTGAAAAATGATGCAGGCTGCCAATCATCTATCGTATTACTGTCAATAAGCAAGTTTGTTCTAACTAAGCTTTGGCCTAACTGAGTAGAAATAGGCTGCATTTGATCACTTTGTTGCCACTGTGAAGCGGTCGCTGGCGTGTTCTGGCTTTCGCCAAAACGCACAAAATCAACGGTTTCTCCTTGCTTGTTTTGTAACTCTACATATCCAGATTGATACCATGCTGGGGCGTACAAGCCTTCACCTATCAACATTAATTGCGACGAACTGGAGACGCTATTTTGCCACGTTTGCGGGCCATGCTGGTTTTGTATCACAATATACTCACCAGGTTGCAATAATAGCGCTGTTAATGGAAATACCCGCGTACCTCCATCAGTATAATTCTCAAGTGCAACGCTTTCGGTGACCAGCTGATACTGACTTAAGTCTATTGCTTCATTGGTACCGTTATATAACTCTACCCAGCGATTATCATCTATGAACTTGGATGATGAGATTTCAGTTATCAGTAAGTCTGTGTGCGCAGTGACAAAATTAATCGTCTGGGCTTGTGTCGCGCTTGTGCCATAATAATTTGTCACGGCATCTGTGATTATGAGCTCATACTGTGAACTGGCTTGCAGCGACTCGTTGGGTAGCAAGGTCAGAGTATAATGTACATCCTCTTGTGCTTGTCCAACGGAAAAAGGTACACAAGTTTGGTCGTTCATCTTACGAAGTTGAATAGCGCCATTGCACTCAGGAGTCCCAATCTCAGTTACCCAAGATGCAGACATGTTGTCGTCGAAGCGCAGCACTAGCTCATCTGTTGTACTAAAGGGAGTCGTGTCAGACTCAGGGTAACTAGATAGTAATTGTGGCGCTGAGGTATCAACTACATCAATCAACACTTCAGCTTCGGTGGATAATGCGCCATCAGTTGCACTAAAACGCAACACTTCTCTATTAGTGCTATTTTTGTGTGGCGTGTAGCGGTATGTCTGTGTTGATCCATCAATTAGAGTAAGATCACCAGAAAGCGGTGGTTCATAAGTAACCGTAATGGCGTCACTCTCTGCGTCTTTGGCATCAAGGGTGAACTCAAGGGTATCATTAAACTCTACGTTGTAGGCACCGCCTGTCAGCTCCGGCGCTTGATTAACTTGTTTGATCGTAACCGACACACTTGATTCGGCTTTGTCACCATCATTGTCTGTAGCGCTGATTAAGAAAACGACATTGGTATCTTCTGAGACCTCAGGGGCAATAAATGAAAGACCTGAATCACTGAGTGTGAGGTCGATAACCTCTGGCCCTTCCGTTTGTTTTACGGTACGGGTTGCAACGGAGCCATCACTATCAGAAATTGTCACTGAGCCACTGACGTAGCTTCTTTCATCGGCACTGGACTCAAGTGCTGAAACTATCTGTGGCGGTGCGTTTTTATCGTCACCACCTGAGCCACCACAACCACTAAGGTGTAGCATCCCTAAACTTATCAAAGAAAGTTGGAATATTTTTTTATTCATTATTATTGATCCTGAACTATGGCGTACATCCGGCCATCAACTTACTTTTTTAGGGACATTAAGTACAGACTTGGGTGTTAATGAATGTAAAAATTCCGCATTAATTTACTAATTTGGGTTATATTTTTCCCGGAAAGAATGAAAGTTAAGCCAGTTATCAGCTAAAAGTGTATTAATTAACCCAAAAATCGGGGTGATTAATACCGCTCTCGCAGTCAGCTTTAGCGTTAACTGCGTCAATTTGCTTAGTTATTATCAAAATGCCCTACATAAGGAAAAATTTGATGCGGGCTTAAAAACAATGAACTGGCGCACTTCTTATCCAAAGCTCAGGTTCGTTGTACCAAACACAGGTTATGGGGCTAGCATTCCAAATTTTTCATCGTTTACCCAGTGCCCAGCAATTTGATAGTTGTCCTTTAATGTGCCCTCTAGCTCAAAGCCGAGTTTTTTCAGCAGCCGATGTGAAGCTTGATTACCTTGAGTCACGGTTGCAACAAGCTTATGGTAATTACATTGCTGCCACGCGAGTGATAGCACCGCTTGAGAGGCTTCATAAGCGTAACCTTTTCCTTGAAACTCGGGGGCTATCATAAAGCCCAGCTCTGCTTGTTGAAAAGGCGTCCACATACTTAAAAAGCCGTGAAGCCCTACGGCGATACCGGTTGCTTTTTCCTCAATCACCAGCGTAAGCCAGCTATTGTCTTCCTTGCGCCACTGTCCAAGCCCTGCACTTAAGCGTGAGTTAAATTTCTCCCGTACTGTATCTTCGTTGGCTATATCACCGATATAGCGCATTACATCAGGGTGCTGGTGGAGTGCTTGCCAAAGCGCCCAATCGGACTCAAGAAGTGGGCGCAAAGTGAGTCTCTCAGTTGTTAGCAGCATGTATTATTCCTTAAATGATGAAATCCATCTCTGTAAAGTATCACAATCTACTGATTTATCATGCTTTTTATTTCTTGGATTAACGCAATGCTGGCCGCATTGTCACCGTGAACACATAAAGTATCGGCACGCAATGTCAGCGACTTACCTGATGCCGTAGTAACGCGACTATATTTGCGTAGTTGTTCAACTTGCGCTAGCAGTGCGGCTTTGTCATGCACCGCAAGTGGTTCTGAACGAGGTGTTAGAAGCCCATCGTCACGATAAAGCCTATCTGCAAAGGCTTCAAAAATTAGCGTGACACCGTGCTGCTCAGCGAGCTTTTGATGTATATCTTGTTTTGCACTGGCCAATATCATCAACTTCAGTTTTTTGGGGTAACACGCAATGGCGTTAAGAACTGTGGTCATCACAGCTTCTGATTTCATCATATCATTGTATAGTGCGCCATGTGGTTTTACGTAATGTAGACTCGTATGTTGCACCTGTGCCATCCCATCAATAGCTGCGATTTGATAATGCAGGTGATGTGTTAACTCTTGTGCACTGAGGGACATCGAGCGTCGGCCAAACCCCTGCCGGTCTGGGTAGCTCGGATGTGCACCTAATATTACTTGGTGGTTTTTGACCAATGTCAGTGTCTTTGCAAGTACATCTGGGTCGCCCGCATGAAAGCCGCAAGCGACATTTGCCATATCAATATGTGGCATGACTTGTTCGTCTAAGCCCATCTTCCAAGCGCCAAAGCTTTCGCCTAAATCGCAATTTAACAACATGCTGTTTTCCTATTTGTGTACTGCTAATTCTAAATCTTGCATGTCTGTTACCAGCAAGTGATGTGGACAATTCATTATACAAAATTCAGGCGCGGCTTTGGTAATCGCTAACTGTGCAGTTAAACTGGAACCCCAAAATACCGGTAAGTGATTGTGACTAAAAGTTAGAGGCTCTCCAAAATTAGGCTTACTAATATCGTCTATACCAACTTCTTGTGGTGTGCCAAAATGTAGTGGCATCGCAAAGGGAAGACGGCTTAGGGTCGCTGCTTGAATTGTCTTGATTAAGTCTGGTTTCGACAGCGCCCGCATTGCGAGTACTTGTGTTGCGGTGTATTTACCAACTGGGTTACAGGGAATGTTACTGATGTAAAGAGGTAAGGGAGTGGTTGGGTTTACCGAGTGAGAAGCAATACCATACTGGCTGAGTAAGTAGTCAAAAGACAGGTAACTGGCGAAGAAAAATGTGACTAAATCATCTCGCCAAAGTTGCTCAATCTGCAGGCACTTTTGTGCTTGTTGTCCATTCTTAAAAATTTGATATTTCGGTATGTGGTGGCGAATATCAACCTCTTTTCCCAGCTCATCAGCACGAAAGCAACCGGGATCCGTTGGTGGTATAAGCAGTTTACACGTTTCTGGATTTCGTTGGCAAAAGTTGAAGAAATCATAGGCTTCACGTTGTGGCAAAATGATTACATTGCACTGGGTGAAGCCTGGAACAAACCCCTTAGTTGGACCGCTATAGTCCCCATCTTTAATCATTTTTCTGATTGCGTATGGTGCGCTCAAAGAAGCACTGGGATCCATAAAGTCTCCATCACTTATCTATAGTCACGGGTAGAGAACCTTGCGCTTTTGCTATGCCCAATAGCACTTTAGCCAACGCGGTATAAGCAGGACCCGAGACCTTGTCACCGTTAACTATATCTACATTATAGGCGTAACTCGCTAACACTGCGTCACTGAAAGGTGCAAACGTACTAATTTCATAAGGGGCTCTTAGGCTAATAAAAACCTGTTTTTTTGCCAATTGTTTACCTTGTTTCAGTAATTTTTGCAGTGCGGCGGGCTGCTCGTTTTTCGCAACACCATGCGCACGTAGTTTTTTAACGTCGTCCATCCCACCTATCTCTACAGCACTTTGTGGCGGAGAAGCATGAGCGGCAATGACCACATCAGCTTGTGACATTGCTTTGAGTGCAATATCAGGGTCGTATGCTTGTAAACTGGTACAAGTCACCGTTAGTGGATGTTGACTTATTGTCTGTAATGCTTGCTCAAGGGCCAAGCATTTTTGTCTGTCGGGCATTATCAGATGAAGCGTTTTAACGTCATTTGAAAGTGGTACCAGTCCTTCATTTTTTACTTGTGTGATTGCAGCTAGGGCGAGCTCAGCTTCTAATGCACGATGTTTCGGGTTGCCAAGTGTAGAGTGTGCGATTGCGCCGGATGCCGCGGTATTGGGTATTTTATTTTTTAGGGTGGTAATACGGGATATCGACTCATTCAGCTGGCTTTTATCAAGCCTACCGCTTTCAGCGGCTTGAGCCAGCTTACTCATATATTGTTCAAAGCGTTCAATGTCTTTAGGGCTTCTAATTGCAATCGGCATCAGTGCAATATCAACACCGGCGTTAAACGTTGCAATAGTGGCGTCAACTGGGTTAAAAAAGTCACTGATCCCGGCCATATCCAAAGCGTCCGTCACCGTCACCCCTTGGTAGCCAAGCTCGTGCCGCAAAAGTTGTGTCATAATTTGATAAGACATGGTAGCAGGCTTAATCATGCGTTGACCTTGGGAATTTACAAGTGTGCTGCTATCAAGTGCAGGGTATTGAATGTGTGCAGTCATGATCATACCTGGTGGATGTGCCTTTATGATCTCTGCAAATGGAAATACATCCTGACTATCAATCGTTTCGCGGTCGTGATCAACTCGGGGTAAACCAGTATGACTATCAACGTGGGTGTCACCGTGACCTGGGAAATGTTTTAACGCTGAGATCACGCCTGCGTCTTCAAATGCTTTTACTTGAGCAAGTCCTAACTTTGCGACAACTTCAGGCGTTTCGGAAAATGAACGTACATTGATCACTGGGTTATTGGGGTTGCTGTTGACATCGACTGTTGGTGCAAAATTAACATTAATGCCTAAACTATGTAGCTCTTTACCAATTGCCTCTGCGACTTTTGTTGCATAGCTATCACCGTGTTGTAGGTAAGTTGCGCCAATACTCATGTTTCCAGTAAATGAGGTGGCTTGTTGACGATTAATGCGAGCAACCCGGCCGCCTTCTTGATCAATAGCCACAAATAAAGGAAGCTTGCTTTTACTATTTTGTGCAGCGCGTTGAAGTGCGTTACTGAGGCCAACGATTTGAGTCGTATCTTGTACATTCTCGGAAAACAAAATAGCACCACCAATCTCGTATTGGCTAATTAATTCTGCCAATTCAGGGGGGAGCGTGGTCATCGGTATTCTGCAATCGGCACTGGCTTTTTTGTGGTCGTGACAGTAATAACGAAAGTCGAGCATTAACTTTTGTCCAAGCATTTGAGGTGTGGTTAGCGGTGCTGTTGTTTCAGAAGCAGTAGACGAAGAAGTGAAACTCATGAATGTGATAGTTCCTAAAGTAGAGAGCAAAGATAATAATCGCACAATCAATAATAAACGCTGAATAAAATTGCCTACACTGTATCACTGATATGGAAGTGACTACAAAGTGCAAAACCTGAAAACAAACGAAAATATTGGTAACACGAGAAGGAGAAATCAATGAATAATCATATTGACTATATTGAATTGGCAGCAAAAGACTTACCCGCTACTCAGGCATTTTTTGAACAAGTATTTAACTGGCAGTTTGAATCATACGGGCCTGATTATATTGCTTTTTCAAACGCAGGGTTGAATGGTGGTTTTTTTACAGCGCAAGGTAGCTCAAAGCAAGCTAACGGCGGTGCATTAGTGGTGCTATATAGTGATGACTTGGAATTAGCACAAAGTAAAGTAGAGCAAGCTGGAGGTGAAATAGTTAGAGCAATATTTACGTTTCCAGGTGGTCGCCGCTTTCATTTTGTTGAGCCAAGTGGAAATGAGTTGGCTGTCTGGTCTCAGTAGCCACAGCGCAACAGTACAATGTCATGTTAGCCAGATGGTTGGATATTACTCTTGTGGAGATCAATTTAACACGGCTACGGAATTGTCTCTGCTAGACAACAAGCAGTTATCTCGAGGCCTGTTACATTTTCTGTCAAACGCTTTGTAAAGCCTATTTACAGAGCGCTATCGTTTACCATTATTGCTATTTAATTTCAGTTATCTTAATTAAGTGATGTATTTGGGGGTTAGCAAACCTTGGGATAACACCGCACCTGCGCTGTGTTCTGGCCAAAACTCTCTGGCTAGATTTGGAAACAATTTAGTGTGACTTTAAAAACTACTAATTAGCCGACTCCTTATCCAAATCTTTGGCTATTTACGCTTTGCCGTTGCTCCTACAAACTTGAATTTACTACTGTCGTGAACAATAGTTAGAACTTACCTAAGCTCGCATTTTTTGGTATCAGACAGTAACACAATATCTTATTGGCTCTGGGCTTTTTAGTGTTGTGTGTGTCGTGTTTTTACCAAAGCGTTTTCCCTTACTCAGTTCAGGTTAGTTGGGCGATGAAAGTAATATTTTCAGGTATTAGCATTGTGTTTCTGATAGTGGTGTTGATGGCCGATAAATTTGCTTTATTTAACCTGAACCTCTTTGTGTATTGTGCCTTATGTTTCGTTATATTAGCGTTACTGTTGTGGTATTTCAGGTGCGGTGTATCACGGCAACAAAGTATTCACTTAGGAGCTAATGCACCCTTTCCTCAGCTGTTGCTAGATGGCTCAGGGGTAGTTGTACAGGCTAACGATCAGGCGCGGTGTTTGTTTGCTGATGTTGCTTCTGTGGAAGGGGAGTCATTAGACGCTTTAATCTCGGTCTCAAATACTAAACCTGAGTCAGAACAAGGGTTATTACCTGTGTTACTTGGCCAACAGAATCCAAACTGTACTCTTAAGTGTGACGGTAGCGCGATGACGGCTATCGTTGTGCCACTGTATTTTAATGGCTCACATTGTCGCTATATATGTATTTTCAAAGACATGAAAAAAGAGGTAGAGCTAACTGAGGCCTTTGAAGCAGAAAAGGAGCTGCTCGAAGTTACAGTAAATTCAATAGGAGATGGGGTGATATGTACTGATACTCAGGGTGTTATTACTTATGTCAATCCTGTGACGGAAGCGGTGTTGGCGATGTTGAGCGAAGAAGTTGTGGGGCGGCATTTTGATGATGTGATGCCTATGTATCACGAGGTCACTAAAACACCACTCAACGAATTTCCTGAACGTTGTCTCAAGCAAGGCCATACAATTTGTCTACCTGAACTTACTTCCATCACTAATCATTTAGGGTTAACCTTTGCAATCCAAGATTCATTTTCGCCAATCATAGCTAAAGACGGCACATACTTGGGAACCGTGATGGTGTTTCAAGACGTCACAGAGTCAAGGCTTATGGCGAAAAAAATGAACCATCTGGCTCATCATGACTCCCTCACGGGCCTGCCAAACAGACTATTACTTCATGACCGACTCGTTCAGACGTGCAAAAGAGCCAAGCGGGTGCAGCATCAATTTGCTCTGATATTTGTAGATGTGAATAAATTTAAGAAAATCAATGACTCTCTCGGCCATGATTACGGAGACTTACTCCTCAAAGAAATCGCAAGTAGGCTCACTGGGCAAATCAGGCGGTGTGATACTGTTGCAAGAGTGGGCGGAGACGAATTTGTGATACTCATTGACAGTATCAAAAACAAAAAATATGTCCGAAAAGTGATTAGTAAAATATTGGCGTGTGTTAATGGTCAATATACGCTCGAGCGAGTAACTATCAAAGCCTGCGTTAGCGCTGGCGTCGCTATTTATCCAGATGATGGCGAGGACTCTGAAGCATTAATAAAACATGCCGATGCCGCTATGTACCGAGCTAAGAAAATAAAACAGACAGAATTTCAATTTTATAACGCTCGTTTAGACCATGAAGCTGAGAAGCGGCTGCAACAAGAGAGCGACCTTATTGCAGCGATACAAAATCAAGCATTTGTGCCTTTTTATCAACCAATTATTGATGCCCACACACGAAAAATTAAAAAGCTAGAAGTATTAGCTAGATGGCAACAGGGCGATCAACTACTGCTACCGAAAGACTTCTTTGAAGTTGCCTGTGACGGTGAATTGATGATTGAAATCGGTCAACAAATCCGTCAGCGAGCGCTACGTGCAATGCAGACTTGGTGCAGTACTTTTGACAATCTAATTATCACGTTTAACTTTTCTTTGGTGGAATTAACAGATCAAACGTTGATGAAGCAGTTTTTAGCACAGATAGCACAGCATCAAATAGCGTATCGCCAAGTTGAAATAGAAATTAAAGAAGTAGATATCATTGATTTAATCGAGACAGCACCAACTGTTTTACAGGAGCTAGAACAAACCGGGATTCGTATTGCTATCGACCATTTTGGTATTGGTCATGCTAACATGCTGTACTTACAAGATTTTGTATTCGACGCAGTAAAAATCCCACCGGCATTTTTGGCTTCATCAGAGTCTTTAGCTTCACAGAATAATCTAATCAAAGTGGTAGTCCAAATAGCAAAAACACTTGAGATCGAGAGTACAGCTGTGGGTGTAGAAACACCGATACAAGCAAAGTCATTAAACCTTGCTGGGTGCCACCTGATCCAAGGAAACCACCTATATCCCCCTCTATCAGAAACTGACGTCACGCCATTACTGAATACTTACATGAGTATAGAGCGGCGTAAAGCCAAATAAAATCAGTGGATTGCTACTATGGTGTGTCGACGTGTAATCGATGTCCTTACGCAGGGCATTTCAAATAACTGTTGTATTGGGATATAAAAATTACTTTAAAAAAACTAATTCTTATATGCCTGTTCCATGGCTAAAAATAGCTCAATAAAGCTTCCTTAACGACAGGACCGCTTTTTAGTTTAAGTTAGGGTCCTAAGTGAACTTTTGCAGCTTATTTTGCTGTTTTTTTGATAAAATATTTCAATCGTCTATAAAAGAGGAAAGTAAGTATAACTTATGGATAGAAATGTCTCTCTCGATATTCTGAAACTATCAATGGCTTTTATGGTTGTTGGTTTACATGCTGGCTTTTTAAGTGAAATATCAGCGTTGGGATCATACCTTACAGTTCAAGGTGTATTTAGAATTGCAGTCCCCGTATTTTTGATCATTAACGGGTTTTACTTTTTTCCTGTTTTAGCTAAAGGAAGGCAAACCACGTGGTTGAAGCGAGTCTTTATTCTGTATGCAGTGTGGATGCTATTTTATTCCTATTTTTGGTTTTCATTACCGAGTTTTTCGTTAAAAGATATTATTGAGCTAATCAAAAACATCATCGTTGGTTACCATCATTTGTGGTATATCGCGGGAATGTTGGGAGCAGCGTTATTACTATGCGCATTGCAACGATTTTCATCTACTATTTTGGTTATAACTATTGTTGCCACTGCCGCACTAGGAATACTGATCCAATACTTAGGAAATTATCATTATTTTGAAGGGAGTAGGCTAGATAACTTTTTCAACTTAAATTGGTTTCATCGAAATGCTTTATTTTTTTCGTATCCATTTTTCTGTATTGGTTTTTTGATAAATAAGCATCGCATTCATACTAAGATTAGTTTAACAAGCGCTACAACGCTGAGTGCTTTGGGTCTTGCTTTCTTACTGCTAGAGTCTTATATCAACTACTCCCAAGCCAGCATGGATGAAGGGTTCGATAACTATTTCTCACTTTTAATTCTGTGTCCTTTTGTTTTCATTACTTTTACGAAAATAAAAGTATCAGGAAACAGTAAAAATATTGCATTGTATTCATCAGCGGTCTACTTTATTCACTCATTCTTTCTTAGCTTGCTAAAAATGTTTACTGATGTTGAAGCAACCATGTTGACCGCTTTATGTATCGGGCTTTCTTTGCTTGCTTCTCACTTTTTAATTCGAGTAAATAGCAAAGTTAAGTTTATCTTATAAAAAGCAGACATCTAAATTCTGTTATTACAGATTTTAGCACGATAAAACATAAGCTTAGCTAAGCTCTAGCTCAAGTCTCAGGCGCAATGCAAGCCATAGCGGATTTGGTTATTGGCTGCTACATTGTTTCCCAAGTGGAAAGGTTAACATCAAGGAAAATAGATGTGTCACAAGCTGCTTTTTTTATTCTGTATTGTTGCCAGTAGCACAGCCTTTGCGAAGGCTGTGCTTGAGCGTACCATCAAAGAGCGTATTGTTGTTGCAAATACAGTTTCACTGCAAGTGTATCATGTGGCGGGAAGCGATCCGGCTATTGTATTTGAAACTGGCTCTGCTGCGCCCGCAATTTACTGGACTTTGGTGTTAAAAGGTTTGTCACAGCGGGTGCCAAATACGCTGTTGGCATACAATCGTGAGGGCTACGGAAAGAGTGAACTTAGCCATAGAGCTTATAGTGTAGATACTGACAATCGAAACTTGCAGCAGTTACTAAAAGCGCTGAATATTAGTACTCCGTTTATCTATGTAGGCCACTCCTATGCTTACTATGTGATGCAAAATTACATTACTTATTACCCTGAGCAAATAGCCGCTTTACTATACGTAGATCCTGTCACAGTCTACTTTATCGATAAAACCCAAGGACTCACCCCTGACACATTACTACCACCTTTAGATACGTTACCTGACAGTGTTTTTGCCAGGGCGTTACGACGTGAAACTCAGGCATTGAGTGAAACTGTGGCGAGTGTTAGACCTCATCAAATACCTAAAAATGTCCCATGTCGGGTGATTGCAGCGCAGTATGCGTTTGACCCGAACAAACGTGATCTAAAAGCATGGCGAGAAGGTCAAAATATGTTGGCATCACATTGTAATTCTCAGTTGATTATTGCACAAAATAGCGATCACACCGTGCCAATGAAAGCACCTCAAATAGTGATAGAGCAAGTGATACAACTCGTTCAAGAATTAACACCCAAAAAGGGGCTATAACTTGATGAATATTTTATTGCAATTATCAGTGATGGCGCGGGATTGATGAAATAATGCCTTTAAAAATAAGGCGTTGAAAAAATACACAAGAAAATTTTGAGGTTTGTCATTAACGAGTCATATTGCTGATTAAAAATACATTGACTTAGGGTGGAATCCCTATATGATGTTCATAGACAGAATTTGAGTCAGTGTTTTAAAATCTCCATTACGTTGTTGTATAAGTGTTTGCTTGTAGTAGTACCGTCCTGAAGTTTTATCCACTCTACAAATTTAGGTCTATGCGCCCACATGGGCATAGCTCATCAATGCAAAGCATTGGTTTTTGTTTTTATATCAGGATTAGTATTATGTCTAACACTCTTACAGGTACCGTTAAGTGGTTTAACGAGTCAAAAGGTTTTGGTTTCATCGCTCAAGAAAATGGCCCTGACGTGTTCGCACACTTCAGCGCAATCAAAGGTGACGGTTTCCGTACACTTGCTGAAGGCGAGAGAGTAGAATTCACAGTAACTGATGGCCAAAAAGGTCCTCAAGCTGAGAACATCGTTAAGCTTTAATCGCTTAATAGATGAAGAAAAAGCAAGCTATGGCTTGCTTTTTTTGTGTCTGTAATTTAACGAATATCAACTTGTGCCCATCAGCTTAATGAAGTGAGCTATTTTGAGACAGGAAAATCTTGTCGATAACACGGCTACCGCGTACTGCTCTCGCTAAGGTACCTACATCCATATAGGCAAGGCAAAAATTTTGCTATTTAGTTGTTCTAAATAAGAAGTTTTTAACGCTGTTAGCGTCGGGTTTACTCCTTCAAATTGCGCAAGTATTAAGTCTAATTGGTATTTGCATCAGGTTTGCTTCCTCAAATTGGCATATTATTTCTGTGTGTCTTGGCGAGATTTTCAAGCGTAGTGATCGCCGAAGCATAAATCTCTCGTGATGTTTTACTGAGCCCGCCGCTAGCCGCTGAAATTTCAAATGTACGCTTCATATCTCCAAGTAAATCAATCTTTTCATGTGGGTTTTCAGTCATAGATATCGGCGCGCCGATAGCTATCATCTGGCCTGAATCAATAAACCCTCCTTCGAATAGTTCTCGGGACATAGTTCGTGCTTCTGCCGCAGAAATATTGTGAACGTTGTATTTAGAGGCAATAGTTTGCCAATTATGTTCGGCATTGTTAGCGGTTTGGCTAATGGAGACTTGGGTGTCTTTTTGTACCGCTTCAGCCTTTTTTGGTTGATTCAGGCTCTGGCTGCTATAAATTGTTGGTGAGCCAACCCCTTGAGTTTGACTAACAAGCATAGGTAATCCTTTATATGATGAAATATAGATTAATTACTAAGCAATTGCCGTGCCGCAACATTTTGGGTAGCTATTCTTAATTCAATAGCGATTTAAAGACGAATATAGAGGACGCTCTACTCACTTTTACAGTATCATATGCCGATGATACACAGCCTTAAAAGTGATACAGTTAATTATGTCTTTACCTGCTTGCCCCAAATGCAATTCTGAATATGTTTATCAAGATCAAAGTCAACTAATATGCCCTGAATGTGCTTACGAATGGGATCCTAATGCGACTGCTAAAGAGGACGACTTTCAAGTAAAAGATGCCAACGGCACACTACTCGCTGATGGCGATAAAGTCACAGTAATTAAAGATTTAAAAATCAAAGGTAGTTCACAAGTCATTAAAATAGGCACTAAAGCTTTGGTAAGGCGTGTGCTAGATAAAAAAGACCATGAGCTTGACTGCAAGGTTGATGGTGTTGGTGAAATGATGGTGACAGCGAAGTTTGTCAAGAAAGCAAATACTTAAGTGGACGGTGTTTAGGGGTTATGGAGCTTTATTAAAGTTGCTCCAGTGGGCTGAGAGTGGAACTAAGTTTTGGCTCAATAGCATGAGTATACCTTTCAGTTGTACGAATATCAGTGTGACCCAAAAGCTCCTAAACTGTCATGATATAGGTTCTACTGATTAATCGTTGTGTTGCAAACATACAGCGGGAAGTATGAACTTTAACTTATTTGGGATATTGCTTAGCTGCGCACCTTAGCTATTTTCAAAAAGTGGTTTCGTGTATGTGATGCGGAAAAATATAGTCATCATAGGGGGGGGTGACAGCGAGTAGTGAAAGGAAAAAAGTATTGCCTGATAAGCTTTTAATCGTGTTTTTAGCAATAGATATACCTCTGAAATGAATAGGTTGTGCGCCGCGATTATCTTCAGTGTAGGCAACCTCAATGATCTCTTTATGAGTATCTAAGCCATGAAAAGTATGTTACGTCTATTCATGCTAGCATCTGCTGTTTAGTTATTTGACAAACTAATTATGGCTCTGGCTTTTTAACTAACCCACGAAGGTCGAAAGTTAGCACTGTGTGGAGGTTATTATGTCTATATTGCATAGGGTTTCAACAAGGAGTAGTTGATGATTAAAAATATTATTGCCATTAGTTTGTTCATAGGTTCATTTTATTTGATTTTAACTAATCAGTGGGGAATTGGCTTAACTACTCTTGTGTTGTCAGCAGTACTTTCAAAATTTCTTACTGGGCATTATTAGTTTGGATTTGGCTCTATTTTCGGTGGTGATTCGGAGAAGAATAATAAAAGTGCTGGAGATTAGTACTGCAACATAACACATATGAACCTTCTTCGATCCAGTAAGCATAACGATTCTTTTTAGCTGCTAATTTGTATTAGTCATTCCTAAACCTGTCCAACTTCGTTATGTTTGGCCGTTAAAACCGTTTTTGGCAAACACAGATTGAGGGAGCTTATTGCGACCACCACTGCCCAAGTCAGTCGATACAACTTAATGTTTGGGCCACTAGATATTCATCAGTTAACCTTAATCTGGCGCCACTCAAACGGATGGCTCATTCGTCCAGTTAGTTAAAGGTTCAACTAAGGTGAAAACGATTTAATGCATTGCTTAAATTAGTGCGCATCAATCGGTGTCTAATCACGGCGAAATAGCTTATTACTCCGACAACACTTACCTGTCAAATTCAGCTATTACTGGCATAAGCACAAAATCGCTATCATGTTCAGCACATCAATTACTAATCCAATACCAGTAATGCATGACACGACACCAATAACAATATCTTCAAGATAAGGTGAAGTCAGTTTAAGTAATTCATGTTTATCAGCTTGTATTTTTTGATGAACAACCTTATTACCGCGTCCATCAGGTATGCAAACGTATAAAATGTGTGCATGAAGGCCAATTCCACAATAATATTAATGAAAAGTAGAATAGGATTTCATTGATCTTTCTCCTTTAGGTTTGGTCGCCTAGAAGTTTAGCTGTCAGCTAAACTTCTAGGAGAGGGTTCAATAATTATCAGACTGTTTGATAAGTGAATAAAATTGCGTTGGCTTGGTTTCGATCCGATTCAGATGATAGCCAACTAGATTTTGCGTTTTAACTGAGATGTTATAAGTAATCTCAATTTCGGAGTAAAAATAAGCTATGAAGTGTTCCGTTTATATTGCAACCAGTGCCGATGGCTATATAGCAACATTTGATGGCGATGTTGATTGGCTGCACACTGCAGGAAATTCTGAAGCAGATATGAGTGAGAACCCTGATATGGGATTTGATGAATTTATCGCCTCAGTTGATTGCATGATTATGGGGCGAAAATGCATGGATGCTATTGCTGGTTTTAACTTGACTCCTGAGCAATGGCCTTATGGTGATACAAAAATCTATGTATTAAGTAATACAATGAAAGAGCCACCTGAAAATTTACGTAACAAAGTTGAGATGTATTCAGGTGATATTTTGAAGCTAATAAGTCAACTCAAAAGTAGTGGCTATAAACATGCTTATATTGATGGCGGCACTACAATTACGAATTTTATTAATCTTCAACTACTCAATGAAATGACAATTACAAAAGCACCAATCATTTTAGGTAAAGGTATTCCGCTTTTTGGCGAATTGAATAAAAGTATTAAGCTTACAAATATAGAAGCTACTGTATTTCCAAATGGTTTTATTCAAGAGAAGTTTATTCTGAATTACTTATAACAAGCACTTAAGAGTGATTCTCAAAGCTTGGCTGTGTCGCTCAAGTACATTTTATAGGGGCAGACACCAAGTAAAGTTTTCACCGAGGACGCTTGAGAAGTATCGAGGCTAATCTTACCACGCCCGAATACAGCCTGTTTGAGCGATGAATCTTAATTTATGAATACGAGAAGCGCCTTACGTTTAAAATAACTTAAGAGCATGAAGTGTAATGGCCTTTTTCAAATTCATGTGTCATATCTTGTAGTAAAAAGCTCATTGTTAACGAAATTGTGCTTCTGCCGTAATTCTCTGAAAGTCAGCGAATAACTTTGCTGCAAACTCTGCTGATGACTTTACCAAAAAACCAAAGTTTACATGTCACATGTTAAAGGAAGTGGATTGCAAGAGATGTGTAACTCTGTGTAATTTTTACTCTCCATTTCGTGTGCTACTGTATATTGTATGTATAAACTACCTAAACTCATTGCCTAATTGTTTTATTGTGACTTTGCCCTTCATTTGTAAATGTGTTCTGTGTTGTTCGCAGCCATGCTTGTGTGCTTGGCTAAAAAAAGAACTGCATTAGATGAAGAATAGACTATCTATTTCAAATTAAGGATAAAAAATGACTCATAAATGTAATCAAATATTTAACTGTGCTTGTGGCAGTAAATTATGGCAAAGCTTATTGCCAAAAGATTTTAACCCGTCTTGCGAATTGAATGATCAAACCGAAGATAACGCGACAGAGAGTTTTATTATGCACGCTATAAATGGCGGCACAATCTTAACTATGCGAGAGGGAATGAATGAAAATGTCGAAGCAATAGGTATTAAAGATGGAAAAATTTGCGCTGCAGGTAGTTTTGAAGATGTAAAAAAAGAATTCTCAGACTCAGTACCTAAGGTCGAAGAAATTGAAGGTGCAGCCACTTTAATTCCTGCATTTATTGAGCCTCATGTGCATATTATTCCCAGCGCGGTAATTAATGCAGGGTTAGATTTAAGCCCTTTTTATGGTCAGCAACTTCGGGAGAATGTGTTTCCAAAAGATAAATATAATTTTGATTGGGTTAAAAAGGTCTTGACCGAAAAAGCAGACAATATGACAGCTGGTGAAGGTTGGATTCTAGGGCATAATATGGATCCTTCATTATTCTCTTCTGGGAATAAAGTTATAAATGCGGATAAGTTAGATGGCATATCTAATTCTGTGCCGATTTATATTACAAATACATCAGGACATTTGGCATATATTAATAATGCGGCGATTAAGGTCATTGATGAACATAACATAAGCGTAGAAGCAGAAAATGGAAGTAAAAAACAAAAAAAAGTTAGTACAGGTAAAAACGGGGTACTTGAAGAACTCTCTGAAATGGTGCCAGTTTTAAAAGTTCTGATAGAAACATATGACTATGAAAACGGGAAAATTAAGCTACAAGCAAAAGAACGAATTAAACAAGAGTTCGATAAGCTGTTTGAAAGTGCGGTGTCTCATGGTAGCACATATATGTTGGATGCTGCGCTAGATGAGAAGCAAATAGAGATTTTAAAAGCGTATGCCAAAAGCTCAAAGAGTAAGGTACGCATAGGCGGTGCTTACTTGATAGATAGTTTGGATCAATTGAATACAAGCATCGGCTCTTTGGGTTTGCCCAACTCAGGTGACGAAGACTTTAATCTTTCTTTTCTAAAGCTTATAGCCGATGGTTCTTCACAAGGATTAACTGGCTATCAGTATACGCCGTATGATTGTAATGAAAATTATGAAGTGTTTGCCCATGCAGAACAGTCAGACTTCAATGAAGAAAATGAAGATAAAATAAAAAAATTAGCAGAGCAGAATATTACAGGCCTGTTTAATTATGGCTACCCAATAGAGTTTAATGGACTAATGAGAATAGCCAACAATTATGGTTGGCCGACGATGACGCATGCTAATGGCGATCACGCGATAGACAGAACGCTCAGCGCCTTTAAACAAGCTGGTATTACGAAAAACACTATAGACCAACGTCGAGACAGAATTGAGCACTGCTCCTTGCTTTCACCAAGTACCATGGCTGAAATGGAACACCTTGGCATTTCACCAAGTTTTACTATTGGGCATGTCGGTTATTGGGGGTGGAATTTTAAAAATACTATTATCGGTCAACAACGAGCAGACCAATTAGATTTATGTGCATCAGCCATTAATAACCATGGTATGCGAATAACACTTCATAGTGATTATAGTGTTACGCCTATGGGACCTTTGCGTTATATGGAGCAGGCCATCACTCGACTAATGGAAAGTGCGCCAAATCAAAGCCTGGAAGTATTAAACCCGAATGAACGACTTACGCCATTTCAAGCTCTTAAAGCGATGACTTATGATGCTGCCTGGCAATGCCACGCGGATAAATGGGTTGGATCGTTGGAAGTTGGTAAGTGCGCAGACTTCACGATTTTGGCAGAGTCACCGCTGAGGTACCAAAACCGCAAAAACATGGCTTACCCTGCACAAGGGATGCGTGATATTCCTGTGCTTAAAACTTTTAAAGGAGGTAAACAAGTATTTGTACAGCCTCAAGAATCATACCTGTCTAACATTTCCTGGGACAATCAAAACAAAGCCTTGACCTTTAAATATACAGGGCCAAAAGTTTCACCACCAAAAGGCGTTGAGGCCAAAATTTGGTATCAGCTGCAAGACGAAAATGGCGATGCATTAACTGATAAGTATACTGAGCCAATGAATAACGTGTATTTTAATCGTAAAGTTGAGATTTGTACTGAAAGTTTATCCAAATTTGATTCTGCAACCAAGTTTTATTTAGTTGCAGGTGTTTTTTTACAATCAAAAAAAGCGGATGTGATTGCAGCAAGCGCACTTATTGATAAATGCTGTGGCACATCTGAAGTGAACGATAAAACGAGCATTAACAAATTACAGCTAATGCCATCATCTGGTTCTATTAGCTTTGAGGTACCGTCAGACATTCAAAAGCCTAAAAATGGTACCTGCTGGTTGTTTATTACAGATGTTAACACCAACTATGGTTGGGATAATGGTCAGGTCGCTCCAAATTTAGAAGGGGACGGTTCAACACAAGGAACGAGCACGGATACGGGTATCTACTATTGTAAAAATCTGACAGATGAATTAATAGAAAGCCCCATTGACCTAGATTCCCTCGACCTAGAGTTAGGTAAAACCTACAAAGTAGGTATATGTTTAGGTAGTAATTATAGAATTGCGGCTTATGCAGTCACTCAGTGTGTTGATAAACCCCAACGGATTAACCCAATTGGTACTCTCTAAAAAGTAGCTTTCCATAAGTAACAATTTTTAAATTAGCCCACTCCCAATTAGAGTGGGTTTTTCATGACATGTTCAATTAAATTTATATATCAGCAACCGAGTGTAATTATTATTTTATTAGAGCGCTTTTGCATTTTTACTAAAGCAATTGTCTTATCAGTTGCACAAAACCTCCAGGTAACAACCAACTGCCCATCCCGCGAGTACTCACCGCTTGCTGTGAAACCCTTAAAAGGCGACGGCGCACAAATCTAGCAAATTGTGAATATTTGCTGGCTTAACCGAATAAACTATTTAGCGATAACCCCTTAAGCTCTGTTAACCACAGCGTCTTGCCCTGTACGATGCTTAGGCTTTGATGTTTAGAAATATGAAAACACCAATAGCTACCTTACTTTAGAGTTGTTTCGATACGAATAATAGACAATTTTGTGTAATTCTGAGTTGAAGTGAGCGTCAATCTAGCTCCATTCAATGTAGCTCTTCAGTCTAGCTATGCGACACCGAATGTGGCTGAAAATGTATTAAACAGGAAGTTTTTTGCGGCTTCTCCAAACGAGAAATGGGTGACAAATATCACGTATATATGGTGTAAAGGGCAATGGCTTTACTTTATGGCAGTGATGGACCTATTTCCTCAAGCGATAGTTAGTGGGTCATTTTATACGCAAATGACAGAATTACTGATAATAAGCGCGTTGAAAATGGCAATTGAGCGCAGAGAAATCTGAGCCGATTTGATTACACACTCGGTTAGAGATATTCAATGCAGAGTACTAATGTACCAAGGGCTTATAGGTAACATAGGAGCTACAACTAGTACTAGTAGAAGAAATAACTGTTGGGATAATGTGGTGATGGAGCCTTTTTATTCGAAATTAAACGGGAGTTAGTATTTTACTCAAATATCAGTCGCTTGAAGAAATTAAAGTGAGTATATTTGAGTGCATTGAAATATTTTATAGCCGCGTACGATTGCGTTCAGCATGAGGGTATTTAAGTCCAATGGAATACGCAAGCAGGTATGCATAAATTAAGCTGTCTACTTTTGGTAGGTAACACCAGCTTTAAGGAGAAAATCTTGGAAGTGTCACTTCGTCAAATTACAAAAGATAATTACGAAGCAGTGTGTGAGCTTGATGTATCAAAGGAGCAAGAAGAATACGTTGCTTGTAATATGTGGTCACTTGTTGAATCTATGTTTAACGATGGGTATGAAACCAGAGCAATATACTTGGAAAAAGAGCCTGTCGGCTTCTTTATGTGGGCTAAAGAGTCGATTACAAAGGTTTCAATCTGGCGGTTTATGATTGATCATAAACACCAAAAAAATGGCATTGGTCGTAAAGCGTTAGATCTTGCTTTAGCCGAAATTAAGCAGCTTGCAAACCTTAAGGAAATAGAAATTTGCTATAACCCTAAGAATCCTGTGGCTAAGGAGTTCTATTCTAGCTTTGGCTTTGTTGAGGTTGGTATGGATGAAGACAATGAAGATATGCTCGCAGTCATCAGTATTTAAAATCTAATATGTATATTAAAGGGGGACGAACAAGGCGTGGCCTGCGCATATTTTTCGCCAATTGTAACCAAACATTTTTACGCCTTTAAGCAATGCATTAGTATTTGGGGAGGCTTATGAGAGTAATTCTAGCTTTGGCAACATTATCTCTAATTGGTTGCTCCCCTATTTGGGAAGAGTTGCCGTATGAAGTTTACTATATTAATGGTATTAAAACTTTAGGTTATAGCATTGGTGAAGGTGCTTATATTGGGCGTATTCATGAGCCTGTAAATATTACCGCTAATAAAAAATATATATCAGTTTATGCTTGCCCATATCAAACTTGCTCTTTTTATTACATTGATAAAATCAAAGATCACGAGTTTGCAGAGCACGACGAATTTGTATTTGGGCCATATACAAATGAGCAATTTGCAACGTTAGTTAAAAAGTTAGGCTTGCCGAGGGTCAGCTCGGAGTGAGCAAAATGCTGAAACATGCTTTAACAAAGGAATACTACACAGTAGACTTTTGCTTATTCGTTTTGCTTCTGGCCGAATACGCCTGTAATGTCATCAATAGAATCAACTTTAAAGTCATAAAAATTATCCGATGTGATAATTTAATGCTATGTATCTTTTTTTGGTTACACGGTTAACTTTGTTAAACATGCACTATATATTCGGCATATGACAAATTCCTAAACAAAAGGACGCAAAATGACAATGGATGAAATGATGAATACTACAAGAAATATCAGCAAACCTAGTAGGATTAATAACTTCCTGTTAGAAGTTTATTTATCTCTAGATTTTTGAATAAAAATATATAACAACCGAATTTTGACAGTGTTCTTAAAGCTCGGCGTGTGCACTAGTGCTGATTATTTTATTCAATTATTTGTGTGTTAATTAGGAAGGTGTTAGCCTACTTAAATTAAATATAGGGTATTACCGTTGTTATCTAAAAGCAAAACTGTCTTAAGTTTTTGTTTATTTGTACTGTTACTTCTTAGTTTCGGTATAACTTATGAACAAGTCTCTCGAAATAATACATTATTAAAGTATCCAGCTAACGGCTCATTAGTTGATATAGGTTCTCGCTTTTTGCACATTGACTGCAGAGGGGAAGGTACGCCTATTGTTATTCTTGAATCAGGCTTAGATACTTTGGGTTCATTAAGTTGGTCAGCTGTTCATGACCAATTAGCTCAAACAACGAGAACTTGTGCTTATGATCGCGCAGGTATCATGTGGAGTGACCCTCGGCCCCGAACAAACAATTTGATGCAAGATATTGCGAGTGATTTAAATAAAGCGCTTGTTATATCGAATGAGAAACCTCCATATATTATGGTTGGTCATTCATTTGGTGGTGTATATATTACGAAATTTACTGAGCTGTTTGAAAAAAAAGTTGCTGGTATTGTGTTGATAGACTCACCTCATCCAGAGCAGATGGATTTAGTTCAAGATGTTGAAATACCATTGATTCTATCTTTAAAAAATTCAGTTTTCCAAATAGTTAAGCCCATTATGGATATAATAGGTTTAACTCGTATTATAAATAATCAGGCTAGTTTCGCTTTTCCAAATCAATCACAGTATCATTCAGAAGCTGTGAAAGCCTTTGCACCATTATCTGATCATACTTTATCTCAGGAAATTTTGAATTACTCTGTTGGTCTAAAACAAATCCGCTCACTAAGAAACTTTGGCGACAGACCTATGTTTGTTCTCGGTAACATTGTTAATTACACAAAAATGTCTGATCTACAACTTGCCAATGCAGGTTTAAGCCGTGATATTGTGCCGGCAGTAATGGAGCAAGACCGTTATATGTTTAACGACCAAGCATCATGGTCATCTAATAGTCATTTGAAATTATTCCATAACACGTCGCATTACATACAATTTGAAAAACCTACCGAAGTAATCAATACGGTGTTATTCGTTATCAGTGAGGTTAAAAGGCAAGCTGATTAGATACTGTGCCTGCGTGTATTATTGAGTTAATACTGATCTGCACTAATATTTGTTCATCATGGTTGTGTCAGGCTCTACTTAACATTGCAACGAATTGCTTCGCTTTAGCATCAAAACACTTTGAAATAAGGTTGCTGTACACGTTTTTGATTAATTATCCCCTAAATTAATAACTCCGAGTTTGGATCTAAGCTTTTTACAGCATCTTAAAAGTACAACTTTGAAAAAACGCGACAGCGAGTAGCAAGTTATGTAGAAAGCATGATTTTTGACCAGGTTATTGTTGTACCTAATTGCAGTTCGTTATTGAGAGTGATTTCTATTTGCGGTATTGTTACACGAAGCCTTACAGTATTGCCTGGATTCTCTTTCTTAGCCCGTAGTTATGTGGTTAGTAAAGATTTATCAATAACTTAGAAGTTATTTTCAGCAAAAGGCCGTAGCTCATCAGAGGTGTATACTGTATCTATGGCGGGGGCAATAGAAAAGTACCGACTAGAAGTCAGCCGATTTCTCATCAGAAAAGTTGGTTGTGCTGAAACAGCTGAAGATATCTTTCAATCGGTTGCTGAAAATATGCTAAGGCGCAACCCTGACCCTCCTATTGATGATGTGCGGGCATTTTTATATCGAGCAGCGAAGAGTGCGGCGGTTAACCAGCAACGCACTGATCGCACACTAGATGACAATCATCTTGAGGACAGATGTTTGGGTGAATAGATGAAGTCGGAAAACTGTCAAAACCTGTTGATGAAATGGAGCTCAAATGACCAGCATAAGGAATAATACTAAATCGTTGCAGGCAACATCTTTTAGCTTAAAGCCAATGATGTTTGAAACCTTTGTATGCACTATGGCAATGATGGCCTTTTCGGCCTTAGCTGCACCCATTGCTCGAGTTATAGGATTGTCAGCTTGGCAAGTAGGTGCCGCTGTAACTGTAGCTGGGTTAGCCTGGGTTATCATGGCACGGGTGTGGGGGAGACTAAGTGACAGAAAAGGTCGCCGTCCAGTGATGTTGTTCGGTCTCACTGGATTTGTGGTTAGTTACTTTATATTGGCGCTGTTTATTGATTATGCCTTACACAGTGCAATACTGCCTGTGATGGCTTTTATCGGTATTGTTGTTGGTCGAGGGATCGCTGGATTTTTTTATGCGGCGGTACCTGTAACAACGGCAGCGTTGGTAGCAGACCATATAGCACCAGATAGCCGTGCTGGTGCAATGGCTGGAGTTGGCGCTGCAAGTGCTGCTGGAATGGTGATTGGCCCTGGTCTTGCTGGTTTGCTTGGGCCAATAAGTTTAAGCTTGCCATTGTATATTACAGCCTTTTTTCCGGTTATCGCGCTGCTTGTTCTATGGCGCGTATTACCAAAAGTAGAGCTGCATGCTCAGCCATCGGCTAATACAGTAAGCCTCGGTGATAAACGTTTGCGAAGTGCTGTTGGAGTCGCATTCGTCAGCACTTTTAGTGTGGCGGTGGCGCAAATTATAGTTGGCTTTTTTGTACTTGATCAGCTCCAACTTGAACCCGCTCAAGCAGCTAGGGCTGCGGGTGTTGCTTTGGCTATTGTTGGAGTTGCATTGATTATTGCCCAGATTGTATTGCAGAAATTAACATGGCAACCAAAACAACTAATCTTGTGTGGCGGGCTCATTGCTGCTGTTGGGTTTGTAAGCGCTGTGTTGGCGGTCAATACCATGACTATTTGGGCGAGTTATGCAATAGCTGGGTTTGGTATGGGCTGGATTTATCCATCGGTCTCTGCACTGGCTGCTAATTCGGTCAACCCTACCGAACAAGGCGCGGCTGCTGGTATAGTGTCGGCTGCTCAAGGGTTGGGAATTATCAGTGGGCCGATAGTTGGTACTGGACTGTATGGCGTTGATAACACCATGCCCTACTTGCTGATTGCGAACATGCTAGTGGTGATCGTGTTTTGGGCAGCGAGACGTTAAATGTTTTAGGGGGCAGTTTATGCCCCCTAAATATCGCGCACCAGTGGCGTACCGATGAGGACAAGAGTATGACGAATTAATTAATCGTGCATTTGCTTTTCTAAAAAATACGAGTATTTATCTACTTTTAACTATTTATCCCCAGTTAAGGTTGTTTAGTATGGAAGCCTTTGGCTTTACCTAAAACTTTGTTGATAACTTATTTTGTTAAACGGTTGACTTCGGAATAACGAAGGGACGCCACTAGCTAAGTATTTAAGAAGTATGCTTTTGTAAATTCAATAAATGCAGCCAGTCTCTTAGCTTGATGTTTATCCTTGTGATAAAGAAGAGAAAACTCAACACTTGGAATATGCCATTCAGTAAACACTTCCACCAACTTTCCTTCGTCTATCGCATTTTGACAATAAATCCGAGGCACGCGTATTATCCCGAGTCCATTAAGAGCACCACTGATTAATACTTGTCCGTTTTTACAGCGTAAGGTACCGTCAATGGAGACGGAATATGATTCATTTGTTTGATGGTGCAAGTAGCGCCAATGTGCAACAGAGCCGGTTAAGCAGCAATGCATTTGCAACTCTTTTGGATGCTTAATCACCGGTTTACCAGTTAAATAATTGGGGCTTGCGAGCGTACACATTTCTATCATACATAATTGCCGTGCGACAAAACCTGAGTCTTCGAGCTTCCCCATACGAAATGCAACATCAAATTCATCGTTAATTAAGTCAACTCGATGGCTACTAAAATCAAGTTCAACAGACACTTCAGGGTGCAGTTTCATAAATTCACTAACGAGACTCGCAACGTAGACTTCACCCAAGTACCCACCAACGCTGTTGACTCGGATATTTCCCTTAAGATTATCATTATCATTAATGGCATCTACTAGGGCATATTCAATTTTTTGTATTGCGCTATGACATTGAGCAACCAGTCGTTTACCACTATCCGTTAATTTTAATGTTCTTGTTGTTCTTTGTAGCAGCGTCAAACCAGTTTGTTTTTCAAGCGCACTTACTCTTCTTGATATATGTGACCGAGAGACCTTAAGCAACTCTGCCGCGCTAGTGAAGCTACCCTGTTCAGCAACTACGGCAAAAATACGAATATCATCCAAGCTTATTTGGTCAATTATCACTAAACACTCTCCTTATTCTAAAAGATCTAATGAAGCATCATTGTTAGAGTTCAAAATCCGAGCAACTGATTAGTATTACATAGTCGTGATGTTTATTGTTGCTCAGGTGCAACAGTGTTTCAACTGAAATGATATATATGCACTAATAAACTAGCTTTAAGATAGTACCTAGTCACTCAATAGCATTAAAGCTTAATGGAAAAGCGATGGTTTATTGCTTTTCGCTACAAGATGGGTGTTCAATTTTAATCGATAAAAGGTAATCAAATATGAAAAAGCTAGTTGTTGTTACAGGTGCGAGTTCGGGTATTGGTGAAGCAATTGCACGTCAATTAAGCGCACAAGGTCACCCATTGCTGCTGCTCGCACGTCGAGTAGAAAAATTAGAAGCACTGAATTTGCCCAATACGTTGTGCGAAAAAGTTGATGTTACGGACAAACATGCTTTTACAGCAGCAATACTGAAAGCAGAGCAATTATTTGGAGAGGTCGATTTATTAATAAATAATGCGGGGGTTATGCTACTGGGACAAATTGACACTCAAGAGCCAAGTGAGTGGAAACACATGTTTGATGTGAACGTTATTGGGTTACTGAATGGTATGCAAGCCGCACTTGCCCCTATGCTAGAACGAAACACGGGAACTATTATCAACATTAGCTCTATTGCAGGTAAAAAAACATTTCCAAATCATGCGGCATACTGCGGCACTAAATTCGCTGTACATGCCATTTCTGAGAATGTAAGAGAAGAGGCTGCCTCAGCCAATGTTCGTGTAATTACGATTGCCCCAGGGCCAGTTGAAACCGAGTTGCTTTCTCATACCACTTCTGACGACATAAAAGATGGCTATGAAAACTGGAAAAAAGACATTGGTGGAGCGTTGAGTGCCGATGATGTCGCAAGAACGGTTATGTTCGCATACAACCAACCACAAAATGTATGTATTCGTGAGATAGCAATAGCACCTACTAAACAGCAACCTTGATCACAAAAGCAGTAAAGCCGCTCTCCCTTTGGTTGGATACATAAACCAGTTGTAATAAGTGCTTGTTTTAATCGCGCTAGCTTACTTGTTAGCTTAACAATAAGCGCTATTGGTTATTTGTAGACTTAACGGGAGAGGCGGTCGCGCTTAATTAATGTGATAGTTCATTCGAACAAATAAACACGCAATTGACGTGGCATGGTTATCGCGAAGTCTACCTATATTGGTAGCCATGGTAATTTAGACAATATGATTTTATAGGCATTATGAACAGTGGTTACCACAAAGCGCCGACCTGTTTGCCGAACAGTCTATATTTTTTTGAACACGTAAATCTGATCTTCGAAGTGGATGAATGTGATTTACGCATTGATGTGTGTTTGCTAATGGTTTAAGTTCACAATCTAGAGCCGAGCAGCTATAACTTAATAAATGTACACTGTTTGCTTGATTCAATATGAATACTTTACGATGTAAGCGCGTGGCTTTAGGAGGACTACTGTATTTATGTGGAGGGTTTTTTGCTCATGCAGAACCAGTACGCATCATTGTTAATGATTGGGCAAGCCAATTGGTGGTGTCTAATATTTATGCCAGCTTGCTCAAGCACGCTGGAATTCAGTCACAGTTTATTTCTTTGCCAACCGTAGGGCAGTGGTATTACTTAAAATATAACCATGCTGATGTGCAAGTTGAGGTATGGCAAGGCACAATGGAAGATAAACTAGAACAATTGCTGCATTCGGGTGATATTCAGCAGGCGGGTACGTATCCTATTTCTACACGAGAAGAGTGGTGGTATCCGGATTATGTCGCAAAATTATGCCCCAAGCTACCTGATTGGCGAGCTTTAAACGATTGTGTACATTTATTTAGCGAAGGTGGTGATCCAAGAGGTGTATATTATAACGGTCCATGGGAAAAGAACGATTCAGCGAGAATTAGAGCATTAAACCTGAATTATAGAGTCGAAAACTTACCTGACGACTTTTCACTGGTGCGCGTCCTAAAAGATGCGTACAAAAACAAAAAGCCTATTTTAATATTTAATTGGACCCCAAACTGGGTGGAAGCACGTTATGCTGGCTATTTTGTAGAGTTTCCACCTTATACAATAGAGTGTGGAACTCAGCCACAATGGGGCATTAATAAAGATTTTTTACATGACTGTGGAAACCCTCGTGATGGTTGGATAAAGAAAATAGCGTCAAGCGCGTTTGTTCGCTCACAACCGTGCGCCTTTGCGATTTTACAAAGTATGACCTTTAATTCTGACGACCTTGCACAGTTTGCTTTGCAAGTTAATATAAACGCAAAAACGAATGAAAAAGCCAGTGAAATGTGGCTTAAGCGATATCAATCACGTTGGCAAAGTTGGTTGAAACATCCAAGTTGCCAAATTTATCGCTATAGCCAGAAGTAATTGTAAAGGGGGGTTACACTTTTCGCTTAGCGTGCTATTTACAGGGGTTGCCCAAGAAGTAGGCACCACTTATAGTGGGGTAGCGATGATGTATAATTCAAAGAAAGCTAAGGCAACTCTACACAAAAGTGTTTTTTACCAATTAAGTGATTGCTAAGTACAAATGGAGAAAATATGGAAAATAAAGGAAAGCTGTTCTTTTTCTGTGGCAAGATGGGGGCGGGGAAATCGACAAAGTCTCAGACAGTCGCTACTGTAAATAATGCAATTTTAATTTCAGAAGATGATTGGTTGTCAGCGCATTATCCTTCTCAAATTCAAACTTTTGATGATTACATTCAGTACTCAAACCTCATTAAACCTTTTGTTAAATCTCATGTGCAAAACTTATTAAGTATTGGGGTTAATGTTGTTATGGATTTCCCAGCAAATACTGTCAAGCAAAGGTCATGGTTCGTATCACTATGTTCTGAAGTAAATAGTGATTATGAGCTCTGGTATCTAGCGTTAACCGACGAGCAATGTTTATCTCAAATCGCTATGCGTCGGGTAGAACAACCAGAAAGGTCAATGTTTGATACAGAAGCTGTATTTCATCATGTAACCCAATACTTTGAAGCGCCAACAGCGAGTGAAGGTCTTAATTTGGTGGCTGTGGAAAGTATCGAGTAGCGCAACATTTTCAATGGAACGTTTGGTACTATTTTGAATTAACTTCCGTGCTGTCAGTATAGTAGTTTAGCGGCTCATTACTTAACGTTAGCATAGGTAAATAGGAAATGTAGATGGTACACGCAGCATCAGGGTTGCTTTTTCCCTTACTTATTTTGCTTGCTTTATCGCTACCCATTATTCTGTTTTGGGTGTTTAAGGGGGATGGAAACCGTGGGAAAAGAGGCTTAATTGGGTTTGCTCAAATTGCTGTTTTGACGATAGCCACTTTGATGTGTTTTTCTGGTGCTAATATGGTTCAGCAAGTTGGTTTTACAATAGCGTTCATAATCTTAGTAATTATGCTGCTCACACCCATGGTATTTAAAAATCGAAATTATTAGAGCTCAAACCTGCAAGATTAAGGCAATGAAGAAATGCATCAGCTTATGCTCACTAACAGCAAATAGAATCTAATGACGTGAGGAAATCTGGGTTGGTGTTATTGCCAAGCTTTGCCGGTATCGAAGAGCCAGATATGACAGATAAGTGCAATGTTAATCGCACTTACCTTAATTTATCAGCTAGATTTCTGCAGCGACTACCGAAATCTCAACAAGCAAAGCATCACGAGCCATGCTCGCTTCAACACAAGCACGTGCAGGTGCATACCCTTGCGGTACCCACGCATCCCATACTTCGTTCATTTCAGCAAAATATTTCATGTCTTTAATATAAATTGTTGCAGAAAGGATGTGCTTGCGGTCGCTGCCCGCCTGAATAAGCAGTTCGTCAACTTTTTCAAGCATGGTCTCGGTTTGTTCTTTTATCCCTTGCTCGGCATCTTTACAGACTTGACCACATAGATAAATTGTCCCGTTATGTTTAACTATGCGGCTCATTCGTTGTTTAGTTTCAATACGTTCTATCAAGTTTTTTCCTTGGTTATTTGGTAACGTGAGTAAATTAAGAGTAGCTAATACTACTCTTTTTCTAGAAGATGGACTACCTGACCATTGGTATCGTGAGCAAGACGTGAAGCTGCAGCTCTAGCCATCAATGCGTTATTTTATATTTAGCATAAATGGCCTTTATTTTGCCGTCATTAATCATGCGGCTCAGCGCCGTGTTTATTTCCAGATTTAGCTGTGTCAAATGAGGTTGGAAGCGCATGTGCACCGGCAAGCGGCTTATTCTAAAGCAAGGGGAAAAATCACGATATTTAGGTTGCTGAGAGATATAATAATCCGCGGTTTCTGCGCCAATCATAATATAATCTAGACGGTTATGCTCAAGCTGCGCGAGGAGTTCTTTTTCAGAAATATTCTCGTAAATGGAGATCTTATCTTTGCCTAGGTGCTCTTCGAATGTGTCATAGTGGTACCCTCTTACCTTGCCGACGAGCGCACCATAAAAGTGTTCAGGTTGTTGCTTTCCCTTGCAGTTTGCTTTTCGTCCTAATAGCACCTCTGTTGAAAACGCGTAGTTAATACTATATATGCCGGGTACTCTAGCGGCTTTACGCCAAACTGGGTTTACGCCGGGTTCGATATCTACATTACCACCATCAAAGTAACGTTGTCCTCTGGCGACAGAAAGTGGAATAAAGTTAAATTGATGTGAGGTCAGGTTGCTCAGCTCCTGAAAAATGTCGACAAATATGCCTGTTGGTTTGCCTTTCTCTTCAAAATAATAGGGTGGGTTTGCGCCATGATACACCAACACAGAATAAGACTGTGCGTTGGCAAGGCCTGTTGCCAGCAGAAATATTGTTGTGATGAGGGGGTAACGCCACATTGCTAATGGTCAGCCTTTTGTCCTATTACATATCATAATATGCAGAATTGTTATCCTGCGCAATGAATGTTGTCGTTACCTCTGTACGTGATGAATGAATCAACGGTAAGTTTTAATACATCATAAAATTGGTGAATAGTGTCTATATTAAGAATTGTCGACAATTTGTATTTTTGTTAGTTGACGTTAACGTCAACTAACACTATATTGTCTACAACTTAAAAAACGATGACTGACTAACTAATGATGAGCTTTCTAGACGAACAAGCAGTTACTTCTTCTGATAAAGCATTCTTTCGTATGAGAAAGGAAATTGTCGAAGGAGAGATAGCTGCTGGTTCCAAGCTCAGCGAAATGGAATTGTCGACAAAATACGAGGTCAGTAGAGCGGTTGTTCGTGAGGCAATTAATCGTTTGGAGTCATGTCACTTGGTTGAACGTAAAGCCAACGTTGGAGCACGTGTTGTTACCCTTACACCAGAAGGTTTGATGGAGCTTTATCAAATTCGAGAGGCGCTGGAGGGGATGGCAGCAAGACTGGCTGCACAGTACATGACCGAGGGTGAAGTACAAGATTTAGAAGGTCTTCTGTCGAGCCAATTCGATGAGGTCAAAAATCAACACTCTTACTATCAGGAAGCGGGTGACCTTGATTTTCATTACCGCATTATCCTTGGCAGTAAAAATGCTAGCCTCATCTCTATGCTGGTCAATGGTTTATATCACTTAGTGCGCATGTATCGCGTACAGTTAGGGATGGCAGGGCCTCGGGTTACCACTGCATTTGACGAGCATAAACATATTGTTCGTGCAATCAGTAACCGCGACCCAGAGCTGGCAGAAATATTGATGCGTCGACATATTCAATATTCTAAAAATAATATCGCAGCCAAGTTAGCAAGCAATCAATCACATATATAAGAGAGAACATCATCATGAGCGCAGGAAAAAAATTTCGTGAGGCACTAAAAGCCAATAAGCCGTTACAAATTGTCGGAACTATTAATGCTTACAGCGCGATAATGGCAAAAAAGATTGGCCATCAAGCTATTTATCTTTCAGGTGGTGGCGTTGCTAATGCCTCATATGGTTTGCCTGACTTAGGAATGACATCTTTAAATGATGTAATTGCTGATGTAAGTCGAATTACTTCTGCCTGTGATCTTCCTTTGATGGTTGACATTGATACTGGCTGGGGCGGTGCATTTAACATTGCTAAAACCGTTCGAGATATGGAAAAAGCAGGGGCTGCAGCGGTACACATGGAAGACCAAGTGGCGCAAAAGCGTTGTGGTCACCGCCCGAATAAAGAAATCGTGTCGACAGAAGAAATGGTTGACCGTATTAAAGCAGCAGTCGATGCGCGCACCGATCCTGACTTTTTCATCATGGCAAGAACAGATTCTTTTGCACAAGAAGGGCTAGAGGCGGCAATTGAGCGTGCAAAAGCTTATGTTGCAGCAGGCGCGGATGGCATTTTTGCAGAAGCGGTACAAACAGAAGAACACTATCGCGCATTCAGCGAAGCACTTGATGTGCCCATCCTCGCGAATATCACTGAGTTTGGCAAGACTGAGCTTTGGAATAAGGCTGAGCTAGGAGAGTGGGGGGTAGACATGGTGCTTTACCCATTGAGTGCGTTCAGAGCGATGAATAAAGCGGCAGAGTTGGTATATCAGTCCATTTTAGAAAACGGTGACCAAAAAGCGGTACTCGATACCATGCAAACCCGTATGGATTTGTATGATTACCTTGGTTATCACGAGTATGAGCAAAAGCTCGATGCACTTTTCGCCGAAGGTAAAAATAAGTAAAAAATTAAAGCTGCTGGGGTTACTCAGCAGCACAAAATATCAATACCCAGCAGGTAAAAAATTCAGGAGACAATAATATGGCTAAAGTACTAAGTGGCGCGGGCCTTCGTGGTCAAGTAGCGGGAAAAACAGCACTATCAACGGTAGGTAAGTCGGGCTCAGGTTTGACTTATCGTGGTTACGATGTAAAGGACCTAGCTGAAAATTGTCAGTTTGAAGAGGTGGCTCATCTTATCCTTAAAGGTAACTTACCAAATCAAACTGAACTGGACGCATATAAAAGTGAGCTAAAAGCAATGCGCGGTTTGCCGCAGGCGTTAAAAGAAGTATTAGAACGTATTCCTGCTGACGCACACCCGATGGACGTATTACGTACTGGCTGTTCAATGCTTGGCAACCTTGAAGGTGAAGCAAGCTTTGACGAGCAAGGTAAAGTAACCGACCGCATGTTAGCGAGCTTCCCAAGTATTATTTGCTACTGGTATCGTTTTAGCCATGATGGCGTTCGTATCGACGTGGAGACGGATGACGACTCAATTGGTGCTCATTTCTTACACCTACTTCATGGTGAAAAGCCAAGTGAGCTGCATGAGCGCGTAATGCACGTGTCGCTTATCCTTTATGCCGAGCACGAGTTTAACGCATCAACCTTTACCGCCCGTGTTTGTGCTTCAACGCTTTCTGATATGCACTCATGTATTACTGGTGCGATTGGTTCTCTACGCGGCCCACTTCACGGTGGTGCAAACGAAGCGGCAATGGAAATGATTGAGCGCTTTGAATCTGCGGATCACGCAGAGCAAGAAATGATGGGCATGCTTGAGCGTAAAGAAAAGATCATGGGCTTTGGTCACGCTATCTATTCAGAGTCAGACCCTCGTAACGAAATCATCAAACGCTGGTCTGAAAAGCTAGCAGCAGATGTGGGGGATACTGTACTTTACCCCGTGTCTGTACGCTGTGAAGAAGTAATGTGGCGCGAGAAAAAGCTATTCTGTAATGCCGATTTCTTCCATGCTTCAGCATACAACTTTATGAAAATCCCAACTAAATTGTTCACTCCAATCTTCGTTATGTCACGCTTAACAGGTTGGGCTGCACACGTTATGGAGCAGCGCGCGGACAACCGTATCATTCGTCCATCAGCAGAATACACTGGCGAAGAATTACGTCCGGTTCCTGCTATTTCTGAGCGTTAAACGAGCACGACTCAAGTCTATTCTGGCGGTCGTCATGGCCGCCTGTTCTCCGTCACAGATTGTTGGAAGTTGTTATGAATACTCAATTCCGTAAACGTTTACCTGATTCTGAGCTTTGCTATTACGATACAAAAGAGGCAATAGAAGCCATAAAATCAGGTAGCTACGAGACTTTACCTTATACCTCACGTGTTCTTGCTGAAAACTTAGTGCGCCGCGCTGAGCCTGAAAAACTCAATGATTATCTTGAACAAATTATTGAACGTCGTCGCGATTTGGACTTTCCGTGGTTTCCTGCTCGTGTAGTTTGCCATGATATTTTGGGTCAAACTGCATTAGTCGACCTTGCGGGTTTACGTGATGCTATCGCTGAAAAAGGCGGAGATCCAGCTAAAGTCAACCCTGTTGTGCCGACTCAGCTGATTGTCGATCACAGCTTGGCAGTAGAGCATGCTGGTTATGAAGAAGATGCGTTTGAGAAAAACCGCGCGATTGAAGACCGTCGAAATGACGACCGTTTTCACTTTATCAACTGGACTAAAACGGCATTTAAAAACGTCGATGTGATCCCGCCGGGCAATGGTATTTTGCACCAAATCAACTTAGAAAAGATGTCACCGGTTATTCAAGCGCGCGACGGTGTTGCTTTTCCAGATACACTTGTTGGTACCGACAGCCACACGCCACACGTAGATGCACTCGGCGTTATTGCCGTTGGCGTGGGTGGCCTTGAAGCGGAAAGCGTGATGCTTGGTCGGGCGTCCTACATGCGATTGCCTGATATTGTCGGGGTTGAAATCATTGGTAAACGCCAACCGGGGATCACCGCAACGGATATCGTATTGGCGATTACTGAATTTTTGCGTAAGGAGCGCGTCGTTTCTAGCTACTTAGAATTCTTCGGTGAAGGTACGCAAGACCTTAATTTAGGTGACCGTGCGACAATTTCAAACATGACACCAGAGTATGGCGCAACCGCGGCCATGTTCTACATCGATGAGCAAACCATTGATTATTTGAAGCTCACAGGCCGTGATGACGAGCAAATCAAGTTGGTGGAAAAATACGCTAAGTTAACTGGGCTTTGGGCTGATTCTTTACAAAAAGTGCAGTATGAGCGTGTACTTAAGTTCGATTTGTCGACAGTGACGCGTAATATAGCAGGGCCGTCAAATCCACATCGCCGCGTTGCAACTAACGATCTTGCCAATCAAGGTATCGTCAAAGAGATTGAAGCGCCACAAGATGGTTTGATGCCAGATGGTGCGGTGATCATTGCTGCTATCACCAGCTGCACTAACACCAGTAATCCACGCAATGTAGTTGCCGCAGGCTTACTAGCACGTAATGCCAATAAATTAGGTCTTGCTCGTAAACCTTGGGTGAAAACGTCTTTTGCACCGGGTTCAAAAGCGGTACGCTCTTATATGGAAGAGGCAAAGCTCCTGCCTGAGCTTGAGCAGCTCGGTTTTGGTGTCGTTGCTTTTGCTTGTACAACTTGTAATGGCATGAGTGGTGCACTTGACCCGAAAATCCAACAAGAAGTGATTGACCGTGATTTGTATTCAACCGCGGTGTTATCGGGTAACCGTAACTTTGACGGTCGAATTCACCCCTATGCAAAGCAAGCCTTCTTAGCTTCACCGCCTTTGGTTGTGGCTTATGCAATTGCAGGCACTGTGCGTTTTGATATTGAAAATGGCGTGCTTGGTCGTGACCAAGAAGGTAATCCGGTCACACTTAAAGATATCTGGCCAAGCGATGAAGAAATCGATGCGGTGATCAAAGAAAGCGTAAAACCAGAGCAGTTCCGCGCCGTTTATGAACCAATGTTTGACCTCACGGTAGACTATGGTGAAGACAACGACCCTCTTTATCAGTGGCGTCCAACGAGTACTTATATTCGTCGCCCTCCTTATTGGGAAGGGGCACTGGCGAGTGAGCGTACCATGAAAGGCATGCGTCCATTAGCGATTTTAGGCGATAACATCACGACGGATCATTTGTCACCATCGAATGCGATTTTGGCAAGTAGTGCGGCGGGTGAATATCTGGCCAAAATGGGTTTACCAGAAGAAGATTTCAACTCATACGCGACACACCGAGGTGATCACTTAACGGCGCAGCGTGCGACATTCGCCAACCCCAAACTGTTAAACGAAATGGTGGTAGAAAACGGTGAAGTAGTACAAGGTTCACTGGCGCGTGTTGAGCCTGAAGGCAAAGTCACCAGAATGTGGGAAGCCATCGAAACCTACATGGAGCGTAAGCAACCGCTGATCATCGTTGCTGGCGCGGATTACGGCCAAGGTTCGTCTCGTGACTGGGCTGCAAAAGGTGTACGTTTGGCTGGAGTTGAAGTTATCGCAGCAGAAGGCTTTGAGCGTATTCACCGTACCAACTTAATCGGTATGGGAGTATTACCGCTTGAGTTTAAAGCGGGCACAACCCGTAAAACGCTTGAACTCGATGGTACAGAAACCTATGACGTTGAGGGGGAACCGGCACCAGGTGCTACTTTAACTCTTGTGATTAATCGTCAAAGTGGTGAGCGTGTAGAGGTGCCTGTGACTTGTCGCTTAGATACCTTTGAAGAAGTATCTATTTACTCTGCTGGCGGCGTGTTACAACGCTTTGCTCAAGACTTCCTTGAAGCGGAAGGTGTGTAACCATGAGTCAATTTAAGCCGCAAATTAAAATTCCCGCCACTTATATGCGTGGTGGCACCTCTAAAGGGGTGTTCTTCAATTTAATGGATTTACCCGAGTACGCGCAGCAACCGGGTGAAGCGCGAGATAACTTGCTGTTACGTGTAATTGGCAGCCCAGATCCCTATGGTAAACATACCGATGGTATGGGGGGAGCCACTTCCAGTACCAGTAAAACAGTGATCTTAAGTAAAAGCGACAAAGCCGACCATGATGTGAATTATCTTTTTGGTCAGGTTGCTATCGACAAACCATTTATTGATTGGAGCGGAAACTGTGGCAATTTAACGGCTGCAGTGGGGGCATTTGCAATCAGCAATGGCTTAGTCGACGCGCATAAAGTGCCAGAGAACGGTGTTGCTGTCGTTAAAATCTGGCAGGCGAATATTAGCAAAACCATAGTGGCGCATGTTCCTATCAGCAATGGAGAAGTGCAAGAGACGGGCGATTTTGAACTGGATGGCGTAACTTTCCCAGCAGCAGAAGTGGTGGTTGAGTTTATGGATCCAAGCGACCCAGATGTTGATATGTTTCCGTCGGGCAATCTCGTCGATACGTTAACTGTGCCTGATGAAGGCACCTTTGAAGTGACCATGATTAGTGCCGGGATCCCAACGCTTTTTTTCCGTGCTGCCGATTTAGGTTATGAAGGTACAGAGTTACAAGAAGCGATTAATGGAGACTCAGCGGTACTTGAGCGATTTGAAAAGATCCGTGCCTATGGCGCAGTGAAAATGGGGTTGATAGGTCATATTGACGAAGCGAAAGTTCGCCAACATACCCCCAAAATTGCTTTTGTTGCACCCGCTAAATCTTATGCTGCATCGAGCGGTAAAGCGGTGGAAGCCAATACCATCGACTTAAACGTTCGTGCCTTATCTATGGGTAAACTGCACCATGCGATGATGGGCACAGCCGCTGTGGCGATAGCAACCGCGGCGGCAATTCCTGGCACCCTAGTTAACGAAGCTGCAGGTGGCGGTGATCTTAACTCAGTGACCTTTGGGCACCCATCAGGCACCTTAAAGGTTGGCGCGCAAGCACAGCAAGAGTCTGGCCGTTGGCAAGCTAAAAAAGCCGTCATGAGCCGCAGCGCTCGCGTGCTAATGGAAGGCTTTGTTCGCGTCCCAGAGGCGTAACTCCACACTTAATTAAAGGCTCTGTTCCCAAGAGCCTTATTCTCAATATAAGAAAACTCCCGAGTTATTGCTTGGTCGTGAAGGTGTGCCAGTCGCTTGGCTACGTCTGTGGTATCTATCAAGCGAACTCGTAATATAAAAAATCATAAGGATAAGATGATGTTCGAAGCTCTACTTTCTGTGGGAATTACAACTGCGGTGTTGCTTGGCTCACCAGGGCCTGCGCCGCTAGCACTTGCGGCAGCTGGCGCCAGCCAAGGTGTGAAAAAAGGTTTCCCGTTCTTAGCTGGTATTTTGGCGGGATTGTTAGTAGCAGTGATTTGTGCGGCTACGGGAGTGGCTGGATTGCTGGTAAGTCAGCCTCAGGTGACGCTCGTGCTAAAGTGGCTTGCAGCGGCCTACTTAATTTACGTCGCCTATAAAATTGCAGCAAACAACTCGGCGCTTGATAAAACTGGCGCACAGCTACCTAGCTTTAAAGATGGGTTTATTTTAAACCTCCTTAACCCCAAAGCTTACGCGGCTTGTATCGCTATTTTTGCAACTGCTTCAGTGCCTGCAAGTTCAAATCTAGTTGCTACTTTGCTTGCTGCCAGTATTTGCTATGTGGTGGCGATAGTGGTCGACACAATGTGGCTGGCATTAGGTGGTGTGATTTTTAAAACATTGAAAGATGAGACCGTGCTAAAGCGTGTTCGATATGGTTTTTCATTAACGTTAGTACTGCTGGTACTGTATGGGTTATTTTTTGCGTAGAAAGTATTAATACTCATATGACATGATTCAAACATGGAATAACAACTGGCGCGCCCAAGCTGTTATTCCTTATTGTGCTAAATGGAATCGTGTTCAGCACGCCTGCACAGGTTAGTCAAAGGTAAGCACAACTCTTCCGTTAATCTCGCTGTTAAGCATATCATCGAATATATCATTGATTTGCTCAAGTGGTTTGGTTTCAATAATGGCCTTTACTTTGCCCTCAGCGGCAAACTGTAAGCATTCAGTGAGATCTTGACGGGTACCCACGATACTACCAACTACACTGATACCTTTAAGTACAGTATCAAAAATCGGGATTGGCATTTCTTCAGGTGGTAAGCCAACTAAAACGCATGTACCTCCACGCTTTACGCTGTTAAATGATGTCGTAAAGGCTGGCTTTGAGACCGCGGTACAAATTACGGCTTGGACGCCGCCAAGTTGCTTTTGCATCTTTTGTGCGGGGTCATGGTGTTGAAAGTCGATACATAAATCAGCGCCAAGCTCCTTTGCAAGCGCTAACTTTGATTCACCGGTGTCCACTGCAACCACATTTAGCCCCATGGCTTTGGCATATTGCACAGCTAAGTGACCGAGGCCACCAACACCAATAATAGCCACCCACTCTCCCGGTTTGGCTTGTGATACTTTTAACGCTTTATAGGTAGTGACACCCGCACAAAACAATGGCGCAGCATCAACAAACGATAGGCCTGCTGGAATTTTTATGACGTAGTTTGCGTCAGCTTTGCAAAATTGAGCATATCCGCCATCCACAGAGTAACCACTATTTAGTTGATCTGGACATAAGTTTTCATCGCCTTTGAGGCAGTGCTCGCAGTGACCACAGGCACTATGCAGCCAAGGTATGCCGACTCTATCTCCAATGGCCAGATGTTTGACATCGTCAGCTTTTGCGATAATCGTACCAACACCCTCATGACCGGGTACTAGTGGTAATTTTGGTTTTACCGGCCAATCACCGTGACACGCATGTAAGTCTGTATGGCAGACACCGCAGGCGGCAATTTCTACAATGACCGACCCTTGGGTGAGCTCAGGCTTTTCAACTTCTTGAATTTCTAGTGGCTGTTTAAATTGATGCACTAACGCAGCTTTCATCATGTTGCTCCTTGATTGGGTGGCTAAATATAGTTAATCTGAGTTGCTGACAATACCAAGTTAAATCCCAAAACAGTATGTTGTGTAACTTTCTGCAAGCCTCAGAGTACTCAGTTTAACAGCAGTTGCAGCGCCATCATTGATCAGAAACAAAAACAGAGTTGATCTAAAAAACAATATAAGAAAAGGGTCAAAGATACTGTAAAGTAGTGTTTTAGTGCTTTAATAATGTATCTGAGCGTACTTCAAGGAAAACAATGGAACTTCAAGAATTTAAGCGGGATTTGCTGAATAGCATTTTTGCCGCGAACAAACATACTGCAAATTTAAGTGTGTTATTTCAAGCATTCACTCAAGTTCTAGGTGAACTGACAGGCATTGAAACTGAGTTTGATATGAATGATTGGAGTAATGTGAACACCGAGTTTGGCGTTGCAATTTCCCCTGTGCAAGCAGCTAAGTGCACTCAAGAACAATTGCGAAGCCTTGTCTTTATGCAGGGGGTAAAAGCTGCGATAGAAGACAAGCTAAACCAAGGCTTATCTGAAGTACGTATTTTATACGCAGGTACAGGCCCCTATGCAACCTTGCTTGTTCCTTTACTCGCTATGCTCCCCGACTTACCAGTTCGAGCAACATTACTCGACATACATAAAGAGAATGTTTCAGCAGTACAGCAACTTATTGATAAGCTGGATGTTGTACATTGCATTGATGAAGTGGTGTGCACCGATGCACTAAAATGGCAGCCAAGAGATGCAGAGAAATTCGATATTATTATTTCGGAAACGATGACGGCCCTCCTAAAAAGGGAGCCACAAGTATGGATCTTTAAGCATTTATTCCCATATTTGCAAGAAGATGGCGTGTTGATCCCCGAGTCGATAGCGCTTTTTGCCACATTAAAAAGAAGCGATGCTGAGGTTCAAGTCGGTGAGTTTTTTAATTTGCAGCGCGCAACCGTTAAAAAATTAAGTGAAGGAGATAGCTCGGTATTGACTGGAACGTTAACGATCCCTGAGGAGTATGAGCCAGGCGACGGCTTTAAGTTGAATACGCATATTACTGTGTATAAAGAGCACATGCTCGGTGAGCATGAGAGTAGTCTTAACGTTCCTTTTACTATTCCATGTGAAGCTACGAATTTATCAGTTGGTGCAGAAGTGAAGTACCAGTACTGTAATAACAGCTCACCTGAGTTCATATTTGATTTCCCCAAACCTCCCAAGTTTATACAAACTCAACAGATAGCTCCTTTAGACGAAAAGAGTGCGCTGGGATTGGTTGGGCTCTTAAGCATGTTTCAACACTCGCAACTAAAAAAACATAGGAAATCCATAGAAATGCCTGAAGCAGTTTGGGTGTGTCTGCAAACGCTGTGTGATGAGCTTAATATATCGCTTCAAAACTACCTAGCAACGCTTTATCAATCAGCGAGCATTGATACACTTGAAGCTTGGTTGGTGACGCAAGATACGAGATTGAACAATGCGGATTTTATCAATGATCTGAATGCGAAATTGCTTAAGTAATGGTTATATTCACGGCTCAATGACGGTGGCACAGGTTTGATGTGCCTCGTCGTGTCAAGAGGAAATAAGAGAAGTTAACTAACTATCCTAAATTCAGGTTAAAGAAGATGATAAAGCTAGTACCAAGTAAGTTTGTAGAATTGGCAATTTTATGTGAAATGGAAAGCGCGCAGGAAAATACAGAGTTTATTTTGAGTAGTACACTAACGGCTCATCAACAATTGTTTATTGAGCCTAATGTCTATTATTTGAATATACAGGACGGAGATGAGATAGTTGGTTTTATACTTTTGGCTGCTGAACCAGATAAAAATAGCGTCGAATTTCGCCGTATTGTTGTTAGCAAAAAAGGAATGGGTATTGGGCAAAAAGCGCTGCAGCTGATGGAAGCGTATGTATTAGTTGAATTACAGATGGTACGTATTTGGTTGGATGTGTTTGCCAAAAATAAGCGAGCATTACACATTTATCAAAAACAAGGGTACAGTCAATTTGATTCACTACAACACAATAATAAAACTTTACTATTATTAGAAAAGGATCTTGTCAAATAGTACACTCGAGGTATCGATTTTAGGGATGTTTTAGGAACCTTTGATGGCAAATTTAAATGATTACTTTATCCACTCCCCTTGCGTAAGGCAGTGCTGTTTGGACGATAACGATGTGTGTGTTGGCTGTTTTAGGACACTGCAAGAAATCACCAGCTGGAGTCGCTTTAGCGAAGACGAAAAGCGAGAAGTCATTGTTAACTGCACAAAGCGAATGCACACATCAGAAACTAAAACACACCACCCGTCTAAGCGCTAACCATACTATTGCAAAAAAGTGAACGCAGTAGTAAGTGATAACAGCTGCTAAAGAACAAGTTATACCAATTTTCTTAATTAAGTGGTCTATTTTGAGGTGAGAAAATCTTATCGATAACCCCGCTACCGCGTCCTGCTCACGCCGAGGTACCTACGTCCTGTAGGCAAGGCAAAAATTTTGCTATTTAGTTGTTCTAAATAAGAAATTTTTAACGCTGTTAGCGTCAGATTTACTCCTTCAAATTGAGCAAGTATTGAGTCAAATTGGTATTATTATCCCTAGTTTAGGTTAATGCTCAAGCTTTCCGAGTAATTTCAAGCATTACTCGTCAGTTACACCACCAAACATTTTTGAATTACAGCACGGATGCTCCGGATTCTTGCTTCCCGCTTTTTGAACTGTTCCAGTTTCGAGACAGATTGTTTAATTACTGTGTCTCACTTTCGACACACCTGCTATCTTATTTTCTACTGAAATAGTTTATCGTATTGATTATTAATGAAAAAAATAATGGCCTGAAACTTGATTTATATCCTGTATTCTTAAAGAGGAGTACAGAGTATGGATATAAAACTAGCAAAAACTCAGCGCTTACCAATGACTAAAGTGGTGTTGCTGGTTATTGCGCTACTTGTCGGGGGCTTGGTCGTTTTCACCAAAGCATATACACAAAGCGCGTCGAATGTGGTTTTTCAAGATGAATTAATCGTCGCCAAAGTGCAGCAAGGAGAGTTTGAGCTGAGTGTGAAGGGGCTGGGTAGTTTAGTACTAGAGAAACGCCACTTGGTAACTAGTATCAGCGGAGGGAAAGTGGTTGAGGTCTTGGTAAAGCCTGGAGAAATGGTCACGCAAGGGATGATAATTGCGCGACTAGAAAACCCTGCTTTACATCAAACATTGACTCAAAAACAAAGCTTGCTGAGCAAAACGATAGCACAACACGAAGCTGAATTGGCTGAATTGCAAGCGAAAGTACAGCAAGCAAAAACGGCTCACTACGACGCTTTGTTGGCCTATAAAGCTGAAAAAGCCCAGTGGCAAGCACAAAAAACCTTGATAGACAAAGGTAACAGTACCATTTCCATGCTTGACCATCAGCGCAGCGAATTTGCAATGCAGCGCAGTCAAAAACAAGTTGAATTACAACAAACCAGCGTCGCTACTCAGCAAGCTGTGTTGCAAGCGAAAATGACCGCTCAGCAGGCCGAGCAAGCCAGTTTATATTCTGAAATTAAGCTGCTTAAAGAGAACATTACTGCGCTTAAAGTGCGTGCGCCCATCACAGGTCAAATTCAAGATGTATTTATTGAATTAGGCATGCAGCTAGCTAGCACCAGCTCAGTAGCTGAGGTCGCTGATCCCCGCTTACTAGTCGCTAAAATTAATGTCGCTGAATTAGATGCACCACAGGTACAAGTTGGGCAACAAGCGATGATAGACACCTACACCTCTCGTTTTGGTGCTGTTGTTAATCGTGTTTCTCCAAAGGTGGTAAATGGCCAAGTGGAGGTGGAGCTAAGCATCACAAATACACTGCCAAGAGAAGCCAGAGACAAGCTCAATATTGAAGGCGTAATTGTGACCAGTCATCAATCAAACGCTACTTTTGTTGCCATGCCTGCCAATGCCGTGGCAAATAATCAAGCCAGTGTCTTTGTTGTTGATAAACATTTGGCGACGAAAAAAACAGTTAAATTTGGTCAGCGTTCGGTAAACTATATAGAAGTGCTTGAAGGCCTTAATAAAAATCAGACTATCATCATTTCCGATATGGAAAAATACACTCAAGATAGCCAAGTGCTAGTGCGTTAACAGGACATCATTATGAACTCAGTTATTCAACTCAACAACATCGAAAAGCGATTTCACACAGACGAAATTGCAACGCAAGCGCTAGATGGTATTAATCTCGTAGTAGAGCCCGGCGAGTTTGTGGCTATCACGGGACCGTCAGGGTGCGGCAAGTCAACGTTACTGTCAATTTTGGGCTTGATTGATGAGCCAAGTAACGGCGAGTACTTTATCAGTGGTAACCAAGCGTTTAATTTAAACTCGGACGAGCGTGCTCATATTCGTGCCAATCATATCGGTTTTATTTTTCAGGCCTTTAATCTTATCAGTGATTTAAACGTGCTCGAAAATGTCATGTTACCGTTGACTTATATCGGCGGCATTAGCCAAAAAGAAATGGAGCAAAAAGCCAAAGATGCGCTGTCGATGGTGGGATTAGAAAACCGCATCAATCATTTTCCTTCTCAGCTGTCAGGCGGACAGCAACAGCGTGTTGCGGTTGCAAGAGCCTTGATTAATTCACCAGATTTGATCCTTGCGGACGAGCCGACCGGTAATTTGGACTCACACAATGCACAGCAAGTGTTAGGGTTATTAAGCGAGCTTCATGCTGCTGGCAAAACGATTTGTATGGTAACGCATGATATCGAATCTACGACTTACGCTAGCCGTGTTATCTCTATGCTAGATGGCACAATTTTAAGAGACAAAAAGCAGCTTGAGCGCGCAAGCAAAGTCGTTGGAGCTTAGTATGGGATTACTTCTAGACTTTCGTTATGCACTGAGAAATATCGCCAAATCAATGCGCTTCACGTTATTGATGATGTTTATCATGGTTGGTAGTTTGACCATATCTTTGATTGGTTTTAATTATATTTATACGGTGGCATTTTCACATAGCCAAGTGGGCAGTGGCAGCCCAGAAATCAGGATCTTTAAGGTTCGTAACCCTATCAGCATGCAAAATCGCTTTGAATACAGCATGCTGCCACAACTACGAGAACTTGATGAAGTTAAACAACTTGAGGAGTGGCTTTATATTGCGCCAGCGAGTGTTTGGGTAAGTGACGCTGAACGAGGCAGTCATTATCGAGGCTCCTATGTTGATGAACGCTTTTTTCAGTTTCTGGATATTAAACCAGCACTTGGGCGATTTTATACTGCTGATGACTTTGTGGGAGCTGCCCAAAATGTGGTCGTGATTTCAGACTATCTCTGGTTGCATCTATTTCAAGGTAGCAAAGATGTTATAGGGCGCACGATGGTCGTTGACCAAAAGCCTTACGAGATAATCGGTGTGATGCCCAAACACAATAACTTCCCGATATTTTCTAAACTTTGGCTGCCTCTTAAGGGCAATAACACTGCACCGGCTGATGTCATCGATATTATTTATAAGATGCCAAATAAGACGATAGAGGCAAAGCTTGAGCAGCGTTTAAGTTTATTCTTCACTGATTATGCAAAGCAGCGCGTTAGTCAGTCAGCGCTTGAGGTAGATAAAGCTGTTCGTGTTGAATCTATGACCTTGGTGGAATACAACACCGATGGTGAAGCGGTATTTATATTTACCTTGTTTATGGCTGGTATCGTACTTATTTTGCTTATTTCCTCAATTAACATTGGTAACTTACTTTTTGCCAAAATCATTGAGAGACAAAAAGAGTCGGCTATTCGGGCCGCGATTGGCGCGAAAAAATTAAGGGTGGTTCAGCAGCATGCTTGCGAGGGCTTGGTCTACTGCGTTAGCAGTTGGGTTGTGGCGCTATTATTAACAGACCTCGGTTTGCGAGCGCTGAACTTTTTTATGAATATGATGTTTGGTGGCAAAATGCCGTACTGGTGGTATTGGCAGCTAAATGCAGTCACCATCTTGGTGTCACTACTGCTGATAAGCTTGGTATTTGCTATTGCAGTGCTGTTACCTGCGGTGAAAACCGCTAATTTTAACATCAATGATGTACTGCGAGACGGCACACGAGGTGCAACCGGAAAACAAGCGGGATTGATGTCAAAACGCCTACTGTCTTTGCAGGTGATCTTAGTGAGCTTTATGCTGATGGCATCGAGCACCATAGGCTATGTGATGTATTCTATGGCGGGAAATATTGACGGCGAAGCTCTCAAAGGGGTGTACTCAACTGAGTTGCAATTTCAAACAGAAAGCGAGTTTTCGAGTGATAAATCGGTCGAAATGGCAAGCGCATTAGTCGTGGGAATGACATTGGATCCTGCATTTAAAGAAGGGCGCGTGTATCAACGTGAGATGGAGCTTGATGTGCTAACAAGCGAGGGCGAAGTGTATACCGATAAAATCATAAATATTGAAGCGGTATCTCATCTGTTTAAGCGCGAGTTGCAAAGCGGTAGGAACTTCACAGCACAAGACAACACAGAAGCTGCGCCCGTCGTGATCATTAGCCAGTCTCTCGCAGAGGCTCTGTTCGGCAGTGGGGAAGTATTGGGTCGCTCACTGATGTTACGTGATGCAAAATGGCCAAGCGCTAAAATAGTTGGTATTGCTGTGGATGAAATGAACGTTGTTGCCAGCGATCGTCGTCATGAAGTCTATTTTAGTTTTCATCAATATGCGCCAAAGGAAAATGCAATGGCGGTTAAGTTCATTACTGAGTTGCCGCCAAGCCAAAGTTACGAAGCCTTCTATCGCGTGTTAAGTAGGCTCTCAAGCAAGCTCGAAACCAGCTATATCTTTGATCACTACGACAACCACCGTTCTATGATGGGGGCTTTCACTAGCATCATTTATGTGTTTTTGATTGTCGGTGGGTTTGCATTGACGCTTTCTTTAATTGGTATTTACGCCATGGGGTTAAGTACGATAAATAAGTCTGGACATGAAATAGGTATTCGCCGTACTTTAGGGGCAAAAGATGGTCAGATCATGTTGTTATTTATCAAGAAAAACCTTGCCCATACCTTAACTGGCTTGATGATTTCTGCATTAATTTTCTATATCTTGTGTTATCTTGCGGTAGACTTTTTCCGTGGTGTTGTGCCATTCAGCGTAATGTTCGGCGCAGGTACAGTGACTTTGTTGCTGGTATTTGCGGCGGTGTGCTTTGCGTTATACGTGCCGGTGAAGCGCTGCATAAAAGTCCAACCTGCGGTTAGCTTAAGAATGGAATAATAATGTGAAAAAGGTGCTCATAGTAGATGATTCGCTTGATATTCAAGCGAGTCTGAAGTTTTTACTTGAAGATGAAGGCTATACTTGCCATGGCGTCGTAACACCAGATGCAGCGTTTGATTATGTGAGTACGCAAGAAGTAGACTTGGTGTTATTGGATATGAACTTTACCCAAGATACGACCAGTGGTAAAGAAGGCCTTGCGGCAATCTACCAATTGATGCAAATCGACCCACTTTTACCGATAGTAGTGATGACTGGCTGGGCGACGTTAGATCTCGCTGTGAATGCCCTCAAGCAAGGTGCAGCGGATTTCATCGAAAAACCTTGGGACGATGAGCGCCTTGCTCACAGCATAAAAGTACACATTGAGAAGCGTGCTGACAGACAAGACTTAGTACGCCTTTCCGCTGAAAATGAACGCCTTAAAAAGACTCAGCGGTCAATTAACTTTGTTACACAAAGCGAACACAAACAGCGAGTGCTCGCGCAACTGACGCAGTTAGCGCAAAGTGAGATGAATATTTTGCTCACTGGTGAAAATGGCACGGGAAAGAGCTATTACGCGCAGTATATACATGAGCATTCTCGACGCGCAGATGGCAGTTTTATCTCAATTAATATGGGGGCAGTGAGCGATGAGCTGTTTAATTCTGAATTATTCGGGCACAAAAAAGGCGCGTTCACAGATGCCAAAGAAGATAGGGTTGGGGCATTTACGCTCGCGAGTAACGGCTCATTATTTTTAGATGAAATTGCTAACTTGTCACTACGCTCGCAAGCAAAGCTGTTACAGGTTTTAGAGGAGAGAAAATACACTGCTGTTGGTAGCCACAAAGTTTTGGAAAATACGGCCAGAATCATATCGGCGACTAATAGCAAACTTCATGATGCTATCGCCAATCAAGCGTTTCGCCAAGACCTCTACTACCGACTCAATACGGTTGAAGTAGAAATACCGCCGTTAAGATCATGTCCTGAAGATATTTTGCCACTAGCAGAACGCTTTTTATCCCAGTTTAGTCATAATTATAAAAAACCACTCGCGAGCTTAATGCCTTGTGCAGTCAAAGCGCTTAATCAATATGAGTTTTTGGGTAATGTAAGAGAATTAAAACACATGATGGAACGGGTTGTGTTCACGTGTGCAAACGCTAAAGTTTTTGCCAGTGACTTGGCACTCAATAGCGCCTCAGACCAGTCGCTTCACTCAACAACAAAAAGTACGTCAGTTATACCCGAGAATCACGATTTAACGCTGGATGAAATTGTAGAGCAGGCACTGTTTAGCCGCTTAGCGTTTCATGGTGGTAATGTTTCAAAAGCAGCCAAAAGTCTTGGTTTGTCTCGTAGTGCTTGGTATCGCAAAATGGATAAATACGAATAGGAGCCGGCTTAAGTGTTTTATCGATTTGGACATTGGCTACTCAATGCGTTACTACTTGTTATCGTAAATGTGCTGCTCATGATCCATCATTACCCAATAACATTGATTGTACTTGTTGATTTGATATTTATAGCGTGCGGTGTTTTATTGGCTTATCACTTTGGCTCAACGAGGCAGCATACCATAAATTTGATAGACACGTTGCTGATATCGCTCCGCCAAGGTGATTATGCCCTAAGGGCTGTACACGCAAAAGATAGACAATTGCATTCAACTGTTGAGCATGTAAATGCACTAGCACAAACTATGCAAGCTGATCAGCGGGCGCTTGCAGAGCACAGCGACCTGCTAAAGCAAATTATTGAAAAGATTGACTGTGCGCTCATTGTATTTGACAGTCAAAAAGTGGCATTTGCTAACAGCTACGCAGAGCGAACGTTTCTAGATTGCTATAAAGACGACGTATCTGGTTGGTTTCAATCATTACAAGCAGAGCGAAAACAAGGGAAAGTCTCTGTCATGCTAAGTGGTGTAGAACATGCTTTTTTACTCGAACATGATAGCTGCTACATCGCGAATAAGCCCCATACTTTACTGGTGCTAAAGCAACTCGATAGTATTTTATATCAACAAGAAAAGGATGCCTTACAGCGCTTTGTTCGTATTTTAAGCCATGAAATCAATAATACCTTGGCGCCAATTGGTACGGTAGCACGTAGCCTCACCAAACGCTTAAATGGAGATATTGATATTGATAGATTTAGCAGTGGACTTGCACTTATTAACGAGCGTGCCAGTTACCTTAAATCTTTTATGGGCAACTATGCCTCCCTTGCCAAACTGCCTCCTGCGCACAAGCAAATTGTCGCGCTCAATGAGTTTTGCGCTCAGCTACAAAGTATCTACCCGCAACTAAAGATAGAGAGCACAGCCGACCTGCTCGGTTTTTTTGATACGAGCCAAATAAAACAGGTACTTTGCCACCTTATTAATAACGCTCATGAAGCGTGCACGCCTTCGCCAGAAGTTACACTCAATATCACCGTAGGTGCTGATAAATTAGTGTTTTCGGTCACAGATACAGGCCCCGGTTTCTCTAACCTAAACGAAGCCGCGGAAGCATTTTATACCACCAAAGCCGATGGCAGTGGCATAGGCTTGATGCTGTCTCGCATTATTATTGAAAACCACAGTGGACAGCTTAAACTGGGCAATAACCCAAGCGGTGGCGCAAAAGTCAGTTTTTGTGTAGAGCGGGGTGGAGATTGAGTGATAAGTCGAACCCCCGAAGTTCAAAAACAGGAGCATGCGCAACGTTATTTCAATATGTTTGATAGTGCTTAGGGGAAGGTATTTACTATGTGTGCTTGGTGTTCTCAACAGGTATATTGATTAGCTAAATTTAGTATGACCTAAAATATATAAATCAGTTTAGAACTATTGATATAGTTGTGTTCAAGGGGGAGCAATAAAAATAGCTTTTATTAAATTAAATAACTTTAATAAAAGAGGCAGTTAAAACTATTAGTAACCTTTTTTAAAGTGATGAAAACTAAAAAGCTCTTTAGAAAGAGTGTAACCAAAACAGGGTTTTGCTGCTTAGTACTAGCTTTAGCCCGAGAATATAGGCTATATAATTATGCTAATAAAGGAAAAAGATGGAATTTAAGAGTGGCATTATAATATGGGGTTTTATTGTTTTTTCCCCACTGGCACATGCTGATATCAGTTATATTGATAAAAATCATATATTGAATGCGCTTACAGATAACATTGAGCAACAATATGTTGAAGTAAAAAAGATAGATAAAATTTCAGATGCTCTTACCGTGCTGAAAACAAGTTCTGAATTTACTAGCAGTCAGTCACAAGAACAATTTGCCTCGCTATTAACCGCAGAATTGCAAAAGTTTGACAAGCACTTTACTGTACAATGGCAAAACCCTAATAAAAGCCAGAATAATAAAACAAAGCGTGAACCCTGGTTTACCAAATTAAGTCGGAAAAATTCAGGCTTTAATCGAGTTGAAGTACTCGATGGCAATATAGGTTATGTTGACTTTTGGGGATTTGCTGAGTTATCGAAAAATTCAAAAAGTGTAGTAGAAAGTGTTATGGGGTTTGTATCAAATGCAGATACCCTTATATTTGACCTTCGTAATAACGGGGGCGGCAGCGCTGAAATGGTGCAGTTTATTAGTAGTTATTTTTTAAAGCCAAACACCCACTTAAATAGCATTTATTCGCGCGTGACTGACTCTACCCGTGAATACCGTACTTTTGCTAATGTTAACGGTTCAATTCATCTGGACACTCCCATTTACATACTCACGAGTAATGACACGTTTTCCGCAGCAGAGGAGTTTGCTTATAACTTAAAACACCTAGAGCGGGCTACATTGGTTGGGGAAAGAACGAAAGGTGGCGCAAATCCTTGGCAGTTTTATGAACTAGGAAGTGGCTTTAGAGCTGGTATTCCTATAGCGAAGGCCATTAATCCAAAAACGAAAACAAACTGGGAAGCGATTGGCGTTAAACCTCATATTGAAATACCACAGACTAACGCCCTAGATGTGGCGTATAAAATGGCGCTTAATGAAGTTAAAAAGTCAGTAAGTGATGAGCACCAAATCAAAGATATTAACGACAAGCTTGAGGAGTTATCAAATAGCTTACCACTCAAAGAAAAGTGAAAAAGCACCTTTTAATAATAACGCCAAGTTATACCCATTACGAATAGGATTTTATTACACTCAATGAAATCGTATTTATTTTGGTGTTTTAATAGCCTAAAAAACTCGTGTTTAGGCCAAAGGTACAACCATTGGTGTGTATCGATTTAGAGTGGGTGTCAGCTATCATCAGCTATTATCAATTATCAGTAACCCATTATGATATCTTAACGTTTTAGAGCAAACACTTGAGCTTTGGGGCTGGAGGTACACTAACCGAAGAGCAGTTCATGCGAAGTTACAAGCGCTTGAAGCGTTAATGTTAGAAATAATATCTACAAACAGAAATCAAACGGAGCTTAATTATAACCTTTATAGCGAATAGCACTTGATAGTTTTTTCTATAAAACCCTTTGTGAATGTTATATTTTCCGACATGTTCGCCTTTATTCAGCACGCTGGGAGAGAGAACTTTTATTCCCAGATAAATATGGAGTCAATCCTTGCAAGCGCAATATAAGTTTACAGTATTTGGTATATTAGCGGTATTGGTATGGAGTGCAGTACTGCATGTTATGCGTATCGTTAGTGAAGATTTTGGTGCAATTGGGGGGGCTACCTTAATCTATTCAGTGGCAGCGATATTTCTCGTGCTGTTTTTAGGCTTTCCAAAGATGAAAAGTTACCCAAAATCTTATGTGATTTTTGGCGGGGTGTTGTTTGTTGCATATGAACTTTGTTTGTCTTTATCTCTGGGCTTTGCAAACTCTAGAACACAGTCTGCCCAAGTCCTCATTGTAAACTATTTATGGCCACTATTTACCATCCTAGGCGCGATAATTAGCCGAAGTAACAGTGCGAACACTGTGCTTCTGTTTTGCGGTAGCATACTTGCTTTTACAGGTGTTTATATGGTGGTTTCGGGCGATACTAGTTTATCTATCGAGAGTTTAGTAAGCAGTATTGTAAGCAATCCCATGGCTTTTGGCCTTGCTTTTGGGGGCGCAATTATTTGGGCTGTCTATTGTAATCTCACCAAAATGTTATCAAATGGTCAGAATGCAATTACTTTGTTCTTCATCTTTACAGCGATAACGCTATGGGTTAAATGGTGTTTAATTGAACAAAGCTTGCAATCTAACTTTTCGTTTTACAAAGTGTGCTTGTTAGTCGTGGCTGGTGGTGGCATGGCTTTAGGCTACGCACTGTGGAACAAGGCTATAATTGGTGGCAATATGATCTTACTTGCTGTCATTTCTTATTTTACTCCAGTATTTTCCGGTATATTCGCCTCGTGGATATTAGACATTTCGCTAACAACAGGATTTTGGGTTGGGGTTATCGCAGTTACACTCGGTTCATTACTCTGTTGGCAGTCAACACGTACAAGCGTAAACAATAACAATGTAGCAGTGAGCGATGCTTGAGCAGTAGCCTTTTTATGAACTCGTTGACAAAACAACCATTGCGTCCGTTCACTTCAAGTTCTTACCCATTACGGAAAAACACTTGATACTATGGCTCCTATATAGGGTTAGCACGCAGTTAACCCTACACTTACCGAAAGCCCTAATGGAAAAGTTTAACGCTTTTACTGTAATAATCTTTGTGCTTCTTTGGACACTAATTTTTTACCGCAAACAATAAGGAAATGAGTATAAGTATGGAAGCAAAGATTGTTGATGGTTTATTTGTCCTAAAGGTTTTTGTATTCACTTTAGCTATGAGCATATTCTTTAGTGTACAAGCGCAAGCACAAGCACAAGCACAAGCACAAGCACAAGCACAGGTACAAGCACAAGCACAGGTACAAGCACAGGTACAAGCTACCAAGCCGCATTCAGTAGTTGATGGTAATGAAATCTCAGACGTGAAGGGGAGGAGAACAAAGGAAGACTTCGAAGGCCTGAGAACCTATGTTGATGACTGGGTTGATAAAGCCATGGTGCAACACAACCTGCCAGGAGTTGCGGTTTCGATTGTCAAAGATGGGGAAATTATCTTGCTCAAGGGTTACGGGTTTGCCAATGTAGCAAGCCAAACCAAGGTTGATCCCAATGCAACTTTGTTTCGCATTGGCTCTATTACCAAAACAATGACGGCTCTTGCGGTAATGCAGCTGGTGGAACAGGGAAAGCTATCTCTGGATACTGATATCAATGAATACCTAAGCGAATTTAAAATACCAGATACTTTTGCGCCTATTACAATACGTGCCTTATTAAGTCATCGGGCGGGTTTTGAAGAAGCGGATGCTGGTCACTTATTCGTGGAAGACCCGTCACAAATTATTAGTATAGAGCAGTACCTCGCAACATATATGCCCAAAAGAGTTTGGCCGCCAGGTGTCAATGTATCCTATTCTAATTATGGCTTTGCTTTACTAGGCTATCTGGTCGAGTTGCAGTCGGGTATGGATTTGGCGACTTACATGGAGCAACATATTTTTTCTAAGTTGGGTATGGAAAATACAACATTACGAGAACCTGTAAACGCAAGAGCTGCCTTTACAGCAATGAAGTCCGACCTACAGCAGCAGCTTGCAGCAGGGTATTTTAAAGATAGAAAAGGGAATAATACTGCCAAGTCTTTTGAGTTTATTGGGCATGCAGGCGGTGCAGGGGCAGTTTCTACAACTGCCAATGATATGGCACGTTATATGTCAGTGCTAATGAATGATAACAACCTTTTAGTTCAGCCAGTTACCCAAAAAGCAATGTCACATCGATTATACGATGATAGACCACTGGCAACAGGGATTGCCCATGGTATGTTTGATGGCAAGCTTAGAGGTTACAAGGTGCGCTATCATTCGGGGGCGACCCATACGTTTGCTGCCAATATGGTAATGTTCCCTGAAAATCAGTTAGGCATTTTCATTTCAACTAATGTATCGGGAAGAGGGGGACACGTTGTTGAGACCTTACCTACCGCAATACTTAACAAATACTATCGAAATAAGCCGATAAGCCAGACTAAAGTGTCGCGATCAAGTCCCCCTCTGCAAACAAATATATATGCACAAGTTTTAAAACAGCAAGTTAGCCAACCGAACCTTGAAGATTATACGGGAACATTTTTGAGTACTCGTCGTTCATATACCCAGTTAGAGAAGCTAGCTGCGTTGCATGCGTCGGTAAGCGTTACTATTGAAGAGCAACAAAGGTTAGTCATGATAGTGGCTGGAGGTAAAATAAAACTAAAACATCTTGAAGGAGACACCTTCCAAGCTGAATCTCAAAATACACCTACTTTTTACTTTTATCGCGATGATACAGGAAATATAGCGCGTTTTTCAGCGAGTATGTGGTCTGGCGATTATGAGCGGGTGGGCTTTTTGCAAAGTCCATTTTACTTCAATTTAGTGTTGGCAATTGCTTCTTTGCTATCGTTATTGACCTTGTTACTGTGTATTGTTCGAGTTCGTCAAGGCAAAAGGCTAGTGACATTCGAAAAGTTGGCATGCTGTAGCTCAACAATGATAATTGTGGCTACGGTGGGCTTTACATTAATGAATGTAGGCATTGTCTATGATGAATACAAATTTAACATAAATTTTCCGACAATTGAGGTAAAAATTCTGCTGTCTTTGGTGTTAGCAATTGTTTTAACGACCTTTATGAAAGTAATAAAGCTTCCATTGATGATAAGTATGAATGAGTTACACTGGCTTTTTAAAGTACATTATGTGATGTGTGCACTCAGTTATCTAAGCGTTATTCACGCGTTTTGGGTTTGGAACGCGGTAGGGTTTAATTACTTTGGCTAAATTTTAGCGTCGTGTTTTGCCACTCTGGGTTAGGACTACCCTAAGGAAGCAGTAATCATTACTTATGAATAAATGACCTGTTCTTTAAGGATAGTGAGTTATTGCATTACTGGGACAAATCTCAGGTTAAGTATAATAAGGAATTGGACTTGATAGAGAAAAAACGGAATATAGTGATCGTTGGTGCAAGCCGAGGGATTGGATTAGCTGTTGCCGAATTTTACGCAGCAAAAGGAGATTGTATAATCTCGGTATCACGGACACGTTCAAGTGTAGGCCAGTGGATTGAGGCAGATATCTCAACACTTGAGGGTATTAGAAAAGTAATAGATGAGATATCAGATAAGGCAATTGATGCGCTTTTATATATGGGAGGGATCTGGGAGTCTTCAGCATTTACAGAAGAGTATGATTTTGAGAAAACCTCATTTACTGAAACTCAAAGTATAATAAATGTAAATCAGCTTGCTCCGATCGAGCTGGTAAAAGGGTTACTAGCAAACCTACGTAGAGCCAAAAATCCGCGAGCAATTTTTATGGGAGCAACTTCTGGCCTTGAGCTGTCGACGACCTCTGAAGTTGCATACTCTGCCTCTAAATTTGGGTTGCGTGGCGCAGTTCATTCCCTTCGAGTGGGGTATAAAAATGAAGGTATCGGTTTTACGACTGTTAACCCTGGCTATGTAGGGACAGATGAAGTGTTAAATGATATTGAGTCAGGAGAATCTATAGGTCTAATTCCGATACCGATGGAAGATATTATAAGAGCTGTAGATTTTGTGATGCAATCATCTAGAAATACAGATATCGGCGATATCGTGTTGACACAAAAATTTGGGCGTTAACCTGCTGTCAATCATTAGCATATTACTACACTGACATTGGGCCTAGAATCATTACTTAATCTATAGTTTGGAGTAGGAACGAGCTCGTCATTGCCTTTAAATCACATTTTCATTTTATTGGCATAATTGCACGAGATAGTTATGTCAAAATTACTCGAGAATTCAGCCGCTAACTTTGGCTAGAAAGTGTGAGGTGGGTTACATTTACAGCAATAAGGATATGAATATTATGTATAAGGTTGGTATTGTTTTGTTTGATGACTTCACCGATGTAGACTTCTTTCTGATGTACGACTTACTTGGTCGCACAGTGGATAGCTGGACGGTGAGTATACTGGGAACTAAGTCTGAACATCATTCTCACCTTGGCATAGAAGTCAAAACTGATGGACATATTTCAGAGGTGATAAATCAAGATGTGGTGCTTATCACTAGTGGTAAACGCGGTATTCCAGCAGTTTTGCAAGATACAGAGTTTATGTCAGCGTTGGATCTTAACCCAAACACACAGTTAATTGGCTCAATTTGTGCCGGTTCATTTGTTCTTCATGAACTTGGTTTGCTAAAAGGTAAGCCATTAACAACCAATCCTGATGCAAAAGCTGCGCTTGAAAGCATTGGAGGAGACGTTCAAGACCAACCTCTTGTAGTGCAAGGGAATATAGCAACTGCTGGTGGTTGTCTTTCACTGATGTATTTAATCGGTTGGCTGGCTGAGCGATTATTTGACTCAAACAAACGAAAAGCCCTACAAAACCAATTAATACCCGCTGGGCAGTCTGAGCTGTTTGAAACGCTCATTTCTAAAACCATTAAACAAGCAGAGCTGTAAAGCTCACATGGTAAATATAAGAGTGAATAAATAGCGACGGAGAGTAATACCAATTTGAAGGAGTAAATCTGACGCTAACAGTGTTAAAAATTTCTTATTTAGAACAACTAAATAGCAAAATTTTTGCCTTGCCTACACGAATGTAGGTACTTTGGCGATAGCAGGACGCGGTAGCGGGGTTATCGACAAGATTTTCTCGCCTCAAAATAGGCTACTTAATTAAGAAAGCTGGTATAACAAGTTAGTTAGCGCAACCACTGTAATTTTAGTGCTCCTATCTGACTCGGCAAAGCGTTGTTATGTGTGCCCACTTTTTCCCCTCTCTATCAAAATGAAGCAGCGTTATTTGGCTGTTGTTATTTTGTATTTTTGATCTTTTCTACAATTTTTAACGGCAATATAGCTATAAATAATATTTTATTTATGACGGTTGCTTTACTTATTTCTTTGGTAACAGGCAGGCTGAATAGAATCAATTATTTTAAGGTTAAGTTGTTTTTCGCTTTCAACTTTTTGAAAAGTATAGATAACTTTTTATTTGTTGATGATTAATTACGATGCCTATATTGAAAATCACAATTTGTGTTTGATGTGTAACAGCGTTTGCAATACGTACCTTTTGTGATAATAATAAGTTAAGAAAGTGATTTATTTGCTTCTTTGTAGGTGCTGCGGTGTTAAATGTAGCGCATGTGATAATAAACAATAATAATAAGACGCTATGAAAGAAAAAGTGCTATTTTTTATATGTGGTCTGGTGGTGGGTTATGTCGCACTATCCATATCAGGAACTCAATTTGGCCATAACCCCGCTGAAACCGCTACTCATTCTGAAATGAATAACGACAGTACTAATAGTCAGTTAGACCAGTTGTTAAATGAAAATGCAAATTTAAAAGCCCAAATTAATACGCTAAAAAGTCAGGTTCACACTTTGTTAAAAAGTGATGGTCTGGATGTTGGTACTTCTTCAAGTACTGCGACTGTGCAACATATCAATGATAAAGAAGAAGCTAGTGCGGCCAATCCATTCGACAATTCACAACAGCAAAATCAAACAAATCAAAAAGATATTTTTAATGCAATAGCGAACCATAGTGTATTACCAGTGTCTCGCAACCTCTCACATCAACTAGCGCTTGATGAGTCGGTAAGCACTCAGCTTGAGCAACTGTTGCAAGAAAAAGCGCAAAAAGATTACCTTGCATGGCAAGGAGCAAGCGAGGGTGAACAGCTACCCAAAGCGCAAGTTAATGCGCAGTTAACTGAAAATGCTCACGAATATACTGAAGCACTTCAAGAGCTACTTTCTGAAGAACAGCTAAATAAATATATCGAGTTTGAGCACCAACAAGCAAAGATTGCTATGGAACAAAGGCAACGTACGCTCCAGCAAACTTTGGGCAGTGTAGAGCTTGATGACTTTCAGAAACAAGAGGTTATTAGGTTGTCAAAAGAGCTTTATTCATTAGGTGAAATTGGAGTTGGTAACGTTGGTAGTCCATATGGTACGAACTACATTTCAATTAACTATGAAAAACTAAACGAATTAAAAGATCTGTTTACCGAAGAGCAACGTGCAAAACTGGGTATGTAATGCAATATGCTTGATAAATTATATATTCGATTAGGTTAAAACTATTTTAAGTGTATACCTCTCTACCCTATTTTAGGCTGGTTGATTTTATCTTTTTAAATTTGATCAACTTAAAACATTAAGTCAGAAATTATATCTGATTATATAAAATAAAAACAATTAAGGAAAAATATGAAATCAATATACACAATCGCAGCCGCTGCGATGACTATAATCGCAGGTTCTGCTGAAGCTTACCGCGATGAGTGCCCAACAGGTGGATACTGGGAAGAGGTAGTAAGAAATGTTCGTGTATGTGACACAAGGCAAGAAACCTATACTGTGACACATAAAACATGTAACTATAATGGGGTTCTGCATCTTGGTCACTTATGGGAGCAACCTAATAGTTATTTGTCACCAACAAAATTTGTCTGGGACACACAGCATGTAATATCAACTTGTCCTGCTACTAACTATAAGACTGAGTCAGTGACCTATTGGTATAACAATTCATGGGGTGGTCAGTCTATGGGGCAGGCAAATTATACCGGTTGGTTGCACTTATTGTCAGAGAGTTCATACACAACGGAACATACACGTACGGTTGAAACAAACTGTCGTACCGAGCAGCGCACAACTCGCGTATTCCGTTGTGGCTTTGAGCCGTAGTTACATGAGCTAATTCGGTAGATAGTGGGTAGAGGCTTTAAATTAAGCCCCTGCCCACATTTGTTTGATGAACAAAAATCTCAGGTGAAATTACAAACTGTAATGAAAGCCAATGGCAATACCATCGTCTTCGGTTTGCGACATTTGCGCTTCTTGCGCTGCATTTGTACTTGAGAAGTCACTAAAATCTTTACGTGCTTCTATGTATAAAATGGTGTCCTCACTCATTAGATAGTGCATACCAAGTACCGCAAATTGACGCTTAAACACATCGTTTGGATCAGCATTAAAATTAGGTTGAATGACGTAGTCATCACCGGCATCAAACACGTTGTATGCAATAAAAGCACGGATGTCATTGTCAAAACGATAACTAATTAACGACTCCACTCCAACCGCATCTTTGATTAAACGTCCTAAATTGTCAGTGTCGTGATTTTCATTCTTGTTGATATTTGCCGCACCGTACCAGCCGGGTTGAGAAAAGTTACCGTAGGTGATCCCAACGCCATAAATTAAATCTTCAACTGACTGGTTTCTGCCACCGGCATAGACAATATCAAATTCGCCTCGGTTAATACCCGCTGTGAGCATTAAATTCTCAGTTGCCGAGTAAGTGAGAGCTGCTCCATAGGTCGAGTTAAACTCTACCTTTTGTGCTGCATTATTACCCTGGTTAAACAAAGCTTCACATTCGTTAAGTGAAATATCCACGACGTCACAGGTATAAAAGTCATCAGACTTTAATTGCGCTTGAACAGCGAAACTGAACTTACCATAGCTGTTACGGTATTGTAGTACTTTATCACCACGGCCAGTACCATTTATAGCACCATCATCTTTGTTGTATGTATAAACACCAGCTGCATTGCCATCCCACACTAAGCTATAGTTTGTGCTATAGACTACGTCGTACCAAGCACCCCATTGTTTACCCAAGGTGATTTGACCATAATCTTCATGCTTAACGCCCACATAGCCTAATCTATTGTATAAGAACTCGTCTTGTATAGATTCAAAACGGTTGTTATAAACAATATCACTACTTCCTACAGGATTAACTCCCCATTCCAGAAGCGCAAAAGCTTGCCAGTTATTTTTTAACTGGCGTTTGAAATCAAAGTTAATGCGTGATGCGCCATTTACCAGTTCACTTTCGCCTTGTGTATGAATAATCCTAGCATCGATAAAGCCACCGACAGTGACGCTGTTTTGCTCATCTTTATATAGCTCGATAGCAGATACGGTTGGAATTGTAGTCAAGCTCGCGATAAGCATCGCCGCACGTGTTCTTTTCATAGATTACCTTGTTAAATTTTGTAACTGGATAGGTGCAAATAGGCTAAAACGCGTAGCTTATCAAAGGCAAAATATAGTGAAAAGTGGAAAAATATAATTAAAATAATTTGGTTTGAGGAAAAATTATTCCTTTTTGCTTTATTGTTCCCAATTATCAATTAGTTAATGCAAAATGTCTGGACTGGTCGGACATGTGGTTATTCTATACTTTTACTTTTACTTTTACTTTTACTTTTACTTTTACTTTAAGTTTTATCCTAGATGATGAAAGAAAGTTGCTACTCACACATTTTTGCTGTCACCTGAAACAGCAAAAGTAGATATGTTTTGCGAAATTGGAAGACCTTTGATGGGGAGTAGCGTTACTGGTGTGATATCTGAGTATTAAATTTGTTTTGGCGTTAAAGTTCTTGCTACTCTAACGTCTTACCAGAATGAAGAAGGCTTTATTTTAGTATTAATTAAACATTAAAAAGGATAGTAAATGAAAATTCAAGCGCATATAGGGACACTCGATATTTTGGGTCATTTGATACTCTGGTTTGTTCTGATCCTGATTACATTCGGCATCGGAGCATTCTTTTTCCCGTACTCATTTTCCAAATTTATCATCAACCGCTCAGAGTTAATTGATGAGCAGGGAAGGTCGAGAAAGATGATTTGCCATACTGACTTATTTGGCAATTTAGGCCACGTTATTTTATGGATAATTATCTCAATTATTACCTTTGGAATTGGCTATGTCTTTTATTTTTACAAGGTCTGGAATTATTCGTTGAATAACACTTCTGTTGAGCACTAATAAACTTGAAGCGCTATAAGAAATGAGTTCAGTGCTTTAAATCTATTTTTAATAAGCACCCACCAAAAGCTGAACTGGGCAGCGATTGGTGGTAATGCCTGTTTACCTCAATACTTGTTCAAAATGAAACTTATAATCGAGCTGTACTCGATCAATATCAATATTGCTGATGCCCTAGGATCTGCAAGGTGAACCAGTAGAGCGTGCTAAATCGATTTATAGTTTCATCTTTTGGACAAGTAAATAGTACTTACTTTTTGTATTTTTCAAACCAAGCTAAGGTGTGTTCAATCTTACTGATCATCCGAGAAGGACGACCGGCTATTCCATGCGGTGCCCCTGGAATTTTCACCATGACAGAGTCGACTTTACGTAGCTTAAGTGCTTGATAGAATTGCTCAGTTTCAGCCATTGGTGTACGTAAATCTTCTTCACCAGTCATTAGCATAGTAGGGGTGGTTACATTGCCAACGAGCGAAAGTGGTGAGCGTTGCCAATAATGGTCTACATGTTCCCACGGCATACCCGGAAATTGCGTGGGGATCTGGCCCAGGCCACTGTCAGCACTAAGCACTTTACTGAGCCAGTTGATCACAGGTTTGACTACAACTGCTGCGTTAAAGCGGTTAGTTAGACCTATCGCGTACGCTGTTGCGATACCGCCAGCAGAGCCACCAGCAATAAACAGGTTGTCTTTGTCAATAAAGCCTTTTGCAATCATGGCATCAACGCCAGAGTTATGATCGGCAAAATCTTCTTTTGAGCTGTATTTGTATTTTAGCAGCATAGCAAAACGCTCGCCGTAAGAGCTACTGCCTCTGTGGTTGTCGTAAAATACGACATACCCTTGTGCAGCGTAACGCTGTAATTCTGCGGAAAAATGAGGGCCATAAGCTAAATGCGGACCACCGTGGATCTCTAGCAGCAAAGGGTATTGCTTTTGCGGGTCAAAATTGGGAGGCGTGATGTACCAGCCTTGAATTTGTTCTCCATCGAATGATGATTTATAAGTGATTTCATGCACTTTACCAAGGGTTGTGTGTGCCAGCAGATCCTCATTTAAATTTGTTAACCGTGTTACTTTACCCTTTCTTGTGGTGACGGCAACATCCGCAGGACGCTCACTGGAACCTTGCGTAAATGCAATATTACCACTGAAATTCGCACTAAATTCACCACTCAAATACGGGCGACCCAGCGTTGTACCAGACACTGTATCTGTGATGTCGCTAATTTTACCTTTCGTGTTGATGCTCGCGAGCTTTCGCTTGCCATGGTCATCATAACTAAAAACAAGCCTGTCTCTGCTGATCCATCTTGGAGCTTGTATTGAGCGGTCAAAGTCCTTCGCAATCATATTGGAGGTTTTGTCCCCCCAATTCATGATGTTAAGCTTACTATTACGGTAAGGGTTTAACTCGTTTGATGTACTGAGATAAGCCAACTGTTTACCATTTTTGGAAAAGCTAGGGACATATTCACGACCAGGATCCGAGGTAAGCTGCGTGATGTTACGCTTAAAATCAACTTCGAATAGGTCACCTTCTAGACGCTTATATTCCCAGTCTGCGATGCGGTTTGCCGAAAACACAATTGCTTTAGAGTCTGCTCGCCAAGCCAGCTTTCCACCGTGATGATAGCTTCCTGAGGTTAGTTGACGCGGTGTACCGCCTTCGCTTGGAAGTACAAAAATATGGCGATACCCAGGTTTTATTAAACCTTTACCGTCAGCTTGATAATAAGCTTTATCAATGACAATAGCTGGATCTGACCACTTTGCACCTTTTGGCTTTTCTGGCATTTTAGCAATGACAGCAGGTTTTTCTGCAACTTTTTGGCTAAAAGCTAGCCACTTTCCGTCAGGTGACCAAGTTAACCCACTTATTCCCGATTGCAGTTGCGTTAGCAGTGCTGTGCGGTTTTGTGCAACGTAATGGACATGGATTTGAGTGCTGCCAGATAGGTTGCTGACAAACGCTAATTTAGTACCGTCAGGCGACCAGCTAGGCTGGCTATAATTATGTTCATCGGAAAATAGCGGTGACTGAGCGCCTGATTTGGTGTCCACTAGCCATAAGTTTTGGCGCTTAGCGTCTTTCATCACGTCGTTGCTGTTACGCACGTATACCACTTTTGTTCCGTCAGGTGATATTTGTGGGTCGCTGGCATATTCCAGTTCAAAAATGTCTTTAGCCTGTAATCCTACTTCAGTCTGCGCGACTGTTGGTAATGCAGCGCTAGCCAGTAAAGTGCAAATAAGCGTCTGTTTTAATCCAAAAGGCATATCGCCACCTGTAATTTAGTTTTTATAAAGAATATATAGTTATGCAGCTAAAACCTTATGTCACTCAATACTCGATAGAATGAAATAAAAACTCGACGTGTTAACGGTAATAGCAATGGTAGTGACTAAATCTTGAGGAGTAATTTAAGCGAGCTGCTGCGCTATCAATTCATGTGGCTGTGAGAGACTAGGCTCTGTATAACAATTAAGCTGCTGTAAAAACGAACTTACGAGGTAAACAGACTGAAGAAGAAATAAACAAATTTATTGTTCTAAACATGACTGTCCAACCGTTCGTTTTACTATGATCTCTGTGTTAGTCTGCTATTGGCATAATGATGACGTAAAGCTGTCGCATAAATGACATCACTAACACAAGGATTTCTCCCGATAATAGTTAATATCGCTTTGTACCGGAGAAAGTAATTATGGATATGAAATTAGATAATGCAAAAATAAAACAACTGAGAGAGTCCAAAGCTTGGAGCCAAGCACATTTAGCTGCCGTGAGTGGAATTAGCTTAAGAACAATTCAGCGAATAGAAAAGACAGGCAGTGCTTCTCCTGAGTCGGTTAAATCTCTATGTGCGACCTTCGGTATCCAAATTAAAGAAATAGCCATTGCTGACAACCATCAAGTTGAGCGTCCAAGCTGTCATGTAAAAGCTGGTCATGAGAAGCAACCTAATAAGGTAACTACCAAAGTGATGAATAAAAAAGCCATGATGGCTTCATTTGTGCTCGCATTTGCGATCGCGTTTCTACTGACTGCCTAGCGTTTACCAGCCAAAGTGGCGGTAAGGGTGAGCTAACAATCTTTGCTTTATGTGGTGTAGCGCTATTGTAAGTATGTTGGTTCACACGGAGAATGAGCACAGATAGTTGTTCTGTAGTGGTATAAGTTGCGCCACAATCATTCCTTGACGGCGGCACATAAGCTTGAATTTATCTTATCGTTGGCGCGATGATCAACGTTACATCTTAAGCTGACTTTTTCGCTAGCAATTCCTGGCGTACGAGTTCAGCCCCAGCGCTCAATGCTGCTAGCTTACCTCTTGCGACTTCCCGAGATAGCGGTGCCATGCCGCAGTTTGTACAAGGGTATAGTTTGTCAGCATCAACAAACTCAAGCGCTTTTCTCAGTGTGGCGGCAACTTCTTCTGGCGTTTCAATGGTGTTGGTTGCAACATCAATGGCACCAACCATTACTTTCTTCCCACGGATCAAGGCTAACAAATCGATGGGGACATGAGAGTTATGGCACTCCAATGAAATTATGTCGATATTAGATTTTTGTAGTTTTGGAAATGCTTCTTCGTACTGGCGCCACTCTGAGCCTAACGTCTTTTTCCAATCCGTATTGGCTTTGATCCCATAGCCATAGCAAATATGAACGGCAGTCTCACACTGCAATCCCTCTATTGCTCGCTCTAACGCTGCAATTCCCCAGTCGTTAACCTCGTCAAAAAACACATTGAATGCAGGCTCATCGAATTGAATAATATCAACCCCTGCGGCTTCAAGCTCTTTGGCTTCTTGGTTTAAAATTTTGGCAAATTCCCATGCAAGCTTTTCACGACTTTGATAATGCGCATCGTACAAAGTATCTACCATTGTCATCGGCCCAGGTAATGCCCATTTTATAGGCTTATCGGTTTGACTACGTAACAGCTTTGCGTCTTCGACAAAAACTGGCTTTTGACGGGTTACGGGTCCTACCACCGTTGGGACACTAGCATCGTAGCGGTCACGAATCTTTACGGTTTGACGATGCTCAAAATCTACACCACTTAGATGCTCTATAAAGGTGGTCACAAAATGTTGGCGGGTTTGCTCGCCATCACTCACAATATCAATGCCTGCAAGCTGCTGTTCTTGCAAAGCAATACGTAACGCATCGTGCTTGCCGTCAATCAGTTCGTCACCGCCTAATTTCCAAGGCGACCATAGTGTTTCTGGTTGAGCAAGCCAAGCAGGCTTGGGTAGGCTCCCCGCTGTGGAGGTCGGTAGTAATGTTTTCATAGTCAATTTTTCCATTTTCTCGATGAGAATACCAATTATCTTAATTAAGTAACCTAGCTCGTTGTTATAAATAGGAATTTTCAAATGTAGTTAGCGTCAAATTTATTCAGTATTAAGACAACGGGTATTACACAGCGTAATTTGCTGACCACTGCTCAAGTAAGCTTTGGTAAGGTTTGATAAAATATTCCTGCGCAAAGCGACCCTGCTCAATTGCCAGTCGGCTGCGCTCTTCACGGTCATAGACAACTTGGGTAATAGAGTGATCTTGATTTTTTAGGTTTGGTTTATAGTGTTTCCCAGCCACCGCATTGGCGTTATAAATCTCAGGTCGATAGATTTTCTGGAACGTTTCCATGGTACTGATGGTACTGATCAGCTCAAGGTTTGTGTAATCATTTAATAAATCGCCAAAGAAGTAAAAAGCAAATGGGGCAACACTATTTGGTGGCATGAAGTAGCGTACTTGTAGGCCCATCTTTTTAAAGTATTGCTCTGTTAAGGAAGATTCATTTGGGTGATATTCATAGCCAAGTACTGGATGCTGATTTTCTGTACGGTGGTATGTTTTGTTATCAGACACACTCAAGCAAATTACAGGTGGCTTATTAAAATGTGTTTTGTAGCTGTCAGAGTCGACAAAATATTTAAAGAGCTTGCCATGAAGGTCGCCAAAATTATCAGGTATGCTGAACTGAGGGCGATCTTTGTTGTGGTCAAGTAGTAATACACTGAAGTCATAATCGCGCACATAAGAAGAAAAGTTATTGCCGACAATACCTTCAACTCGTTGGTTCGTTTTGTGGTCAATAATATAAGTCTTAAGCACCTCAATCGACGGGAAGGTTTCACCACTGCCCGCAACGTCAATATCAACAGACACAATCTCTAGCTCCACAGAGTAACGGTCGCCAGTTGGATTATCCCACTGTGCAAGTGCGTTAAAGCGGCTATCAATCATTTTTAACGCGTTACGTAAATTTTGCTTACGGCTCTCACCTCTTGCTAAGTTGGCAAAATTAGTCGTGAGTCGTGTGCTGTTAGACGGGTGATAGTTCTCATCTAGGTAAATTTTTTTGATGGTAAAAGTAAACTCGTTATTCATAATCGCTATCCATTGTTTATACGGGCTTGCTCGACGAATAACCTTGACAGCACCTGGTTAAGATACAGAGCGTTGCACGAGGTACTGAGACGGTGCCGAGCGTTGAGTGATGTAAAATTTATACGTGGATCAGAGCATGAAGAAAAACGGTTTTATTTCACATAAAACATGAGTCTGATTCATAAGCATGCCCAATTGATGCAATTTTTCCCAAGCGTTACTCATAAATTTGAGCGATTTCACATAAAATCCAATGGGATGTCTGGGTGTTTAGGTGTCTAAGTGTCTGAGTTGCAATTAACTCATGTAAAACATGAGTAATCTTCAATACTTATCTTCAGTAAAATCACCAATAACAGTGCATCATATTGATATACTCGCCGCACTTAGGGAACAAACCTGAGTGTTACGGTTTAACTAAAAGAGATAAATGGAATGAGTGAGTTACTGTTATTGTTTGTATTTTGCGCTCTGTTAGGAAGTGGAGTGGGATTTTTAGCTGGATTGTTGGGGATTGGTGGCGGATTAGTCATCGTCCCAATATTAAGTGGTATTTTATTGTATTTTGAAGTGCTACCCGCAGAGCAAGTGGTTGTAGCTGCCGTTGCCACTTCGCTGGCTTCTATTCTTTTTACATCGACCTCATCTGCAATTGCGCATCATAAAAATGGTAATGTGCCATGGGGAGTTGCGCCTTGGATAATGGCTGGTGTTGCATTAGGTGCACTGATCAGCGGGTTTTTGGCCGCATTACTACCAGAAAGCGCTGTACGGGCTGTATTTGCGCTGAGCGTGGCACTTATTGCGTTCAAGATGCTGCAAAGTAGTAAAAACACAAAAGTGCCTGATAGACAGCTTCCAAACAAAGCAATCCTCACCTTACTTACAAGTATCACAGGTGGCTTATCGGCCATGATAGGAATTGGTGGGGGAGCACTGTTGGTACCATTACTCACATATTTTTCTCTTGATATGAAAAAAGCCATTGGCTGCGCCTCGGCGTGTGGCATTGTTATCGCGCTTTTTGGATCTATTGGCTACATTAGCGCGGGAAGTGCCAACTTCACTTTTGCGGATGGCTTTGCTGGGTTTGTGTATTTACCCGCATTGGCAGGCATTGTATGCACCTCTTGGTTTACTGCACCGCTTGGCGCAAAAGCGACTCATCACCTTCCTGTTACGACCATTAAAAAAGTGTTTGCAGTTTTGCTATTGGTCATGGCTTTTAATATGGCACTCAATTATTAGAGCCCGTTGATCTTTTAGGTTTGTTTTTTGCAGCAATTTAATTGGTATTTATACAAGGTGGAGCCTGCGTAGCATAGATGACTCTATGTGACTCAGGCGATAAAGGCGTTGTGCACCTATAAAATCATCAAACCCCACATCCTGTGGGGCGACACAGTAGAAGTGCCAATCAAGCACTGTTTACCGAAGGGGTGTCCCACTTCAAAATAGATCACTACATTTTACTGACGTGTTCTATTTTTTAAATGGATCAACTGCTGCTTCAAAATGCTTATTGAGTTTGCCATTGCGGCTACTATTAACAAAATTACCCGTAGGAGCTTGATGTATTAACGTAAAGGCGCTCACGGGGGTTTCAAACTTAAAGTTCGCTAAGTTAACCCAAGCAATATGTGGTGTTCGAGCATTACAAAAGTAATATATCTGGCTTCTATGCGCAGCAATGCTTGTCCATAATGTGTTGGATATATTTGGGCTAGCACTACTTATAAAGTTATAGCCATAGGGTACCGAAGCATTCGCAGCAACCGTTCTTGCTTGCGCGACGGCATCATGCTCATCTTTTGGTGTATCTAAATGGTTGAGATAAAAAGTGGCGCGCTCGAACCGGTCGGTTGAATATGGGCCGCCGGGGATGGTATGACTTGGGTAGTTGTTCTTTTCACTCCATTGCCATAGCCAATAATCATTAATTTTAAGCTGGGCTGCGTAACTAGGTTCATTGGTGGCAACGCGATATGCAGTGCTATGATAAATGTTAAATAAGCCATCATTGACTTCAATAATTGCTGAGTCACCGCTGATATCTGAAATTATCAAATGTAATGCGGCTGTTTTTCCTTCGCTATTAGGCACCTCCGCTCCTACAATTTGAATATCTTGCTTGTTAAACGTATCCACAACTTCTTTAACCAGCACAAACTTGTCCAATACGTATTGGAGCCAGCGTAACACGCTTAGTTGTTTCTTTTTGCAATCAAGCTTACCGTATGAGGCTCCTGAGTCATACAACACATTTGCGACTAACCCCACCGAGTTCATACCATCTGACGCTGCCCATCCACTGCAATCATCTCCAACCATGGCAACAACACTATCATAAGAAGATGTCCAAGTTAGTGGATTATGATGAGCTTCTATTTTTGCACTAAGTGCTGATATTGGCTCTAGGCCTGACTTTTTGAGCCCTTTTTCAAATACAAATAGACTGGTCGGCAATGTAAACATCCAATCCATGTTTCGAGCAGTAGCTAAGTTGGCACCATCCCAGTTATTAAATACTCGAGTACACATAATGACCTCACAATAATGATAAACAATTTCCGTCCTCATATTAGTACCACCTGCAGGTTTCGCATATTACACAGTGTTACAACGCATTACGGCTACCTTTGGGAGTGAAAAAAGTCGTTTGATTAATCAGGCAGTTTGCTTTTGGCTATTGCTCAACGTGGTGTGCACAGGCTACTTTAACGACTAAAATACAAAAAACACGGCACCTCTTTGTGGCTTCTACCACATCATATAAGTTGCCACTATATTAATAACAATTAGACTTTATAACGGCTCAATTTGAAGGCGTAAATCTGACGCTAACGGCGCTAAAAATTTCTTATTTAGAACAACTAAATAGCAAATTTTTGCCTTGCCTACATGTATGTAGGTACCTTAGTGATAACAGGACGCGGTAGCGGAGTTATCGACAAGATTTTCTCGCCTCAAAATAGACCACTTAATTAAGATAATTTTTATAAAACACCGTATTCGAGATCTTGTCATGATAATCACATTAACGGCTGCAGCCTTAAGTTGTACTCTTTCTGGATGTGCTGAGTCCCCTTTGATGACCGAAGAGCTTCAGTCAATAGCCACTCAACATGCCGAGCAGGTGTTTAGTAATGCCGCTATTTATACCGTCACTAAATCTCATCCGTGGGCACAAGCGATGGCTATAAAAAATGGGAAAATCATGTACGTAGGCAGTATGGATGGCATACAATCCTATATTGGAGACAACACTCGTGTACACGACCTAAAAGGAAAAATGATCTTGCCAGGTCTGCATGATGTTCATATTCATCCTCTAGAATCAGCCTCAAACGCGACACATTTTACGGTGTCGCAATATGACACCGTTGCAGGTTATCAGGATGTGCTTGTGCGAGCCGCTACTGAGCACCCTGATGCTAAATGGCTGATAGGGTATGGACATAATATTGATACGCTACTGGAGTTGGCTATACCGCCAAAAATGTTGATAGATGAAGTAATTGCAAATCGACCTGTGGTTATCATGGAGCAGACCTCTCACTCTATGTGGGTAAACACCAAGGCACTTGAGTTTGCCAATATCCATGCGCAAAGCCGCGATCCAATTGGCGGGGTAATTGGACGCGATGAGCTAGGAGACACCGATGGTATCTTGTATGACAACGCAGGCAATATCGTGATGGATCTTGCGATGCAAGCACAGGGGGATGAAAAGCTCAAAAACTATGATGGTTTTGTCGAATATACGCAACCTACGTTACTAAAACACGGTATTACCTCTATCAGTGATGCTCGTGTGTATTGGCAGCGCGGTCAGCTTGATACGTGGCAGCAGTTACAAGCTGATGGTGCGTTACAAGTACGAGTCAGTCTAGGGCTTTGGGCTTATCCACAGGCGAATGATGAGCGTCAAATACGAGCACTTAAGTCAATGTATAACGTCACACCAGACAGCATGCTGAAAATAGATCAGATTAAATTTTATATGGATGGTATTTTGATTAATACCACCGCGGCTATGAAAGCGCCATATCATATTGATTTGTTAGCGCGGAGTGAAAATCGTGGCTTGAATTATTTTACACAAGCGCGATTAGAAAAGTATTTAAAGGCGTTAGAGCCGAGCGGCTTCGATTTTAATATTCATGCCATTGGTGATAGAGGAGTACATGAGGCACTAAACGCAATCAGTACAGCATCTAATGGTAAAGCTCGACATCGTCTTACTCATGTTGAGGTTATTGACCCCAGTGACTACAAAAAGTTTGCTGAGTTAGGTGTGATAGCTGATGCGCAAGTAGCAGGTGAATTTGCACAGCCCTCGCACTGGCAGGAAATGCAGCCTCTACTGGGGCGAAAGCGCGCTGGCAGCCTAGTCCCTATCAAGGGCTTACTCGATCATGGCGCAATGCTGACACTCAGCAGTGACTGGAATGTCAGTACATTGAACCCATTTGTTGGGATTGCGAATGCGATAAGTCGTCAACCTGAAGCTATTTCTTTAGCACAAGCTATTGCGGCATATACGATTAACGCGGCATACGCGATGCGCCAAGATGATATAGTGGGTAGCTTAGAAGCCGGAAAGCAAGCTGACTTTATTATATTGCAAAATAACTTGTTCGAGTTGACTGCAGAAGAAATCAAAGCAACGAAAGTCGAGCAAACTTGGGTCAATGGTAAGCGCCGAAACTAGCAAGATTTATGCTGTCGCATGTAATGCCATTTTAACCAAGCTAAGCCTTACTTGTGGGATAAAATACTCGTTTTCACAAGCGTTAGGGAGAAATAAGAACGTAGATGTGAATTAGCACAGTGCCAATGTCGTGTTGTTATCGTCAGGTTTGCGTTTCAAAAATAACGTATGGACTGTGTGGTAATAGTATAGAATGTCACAGTTGAGGTTAACTGGCCTTAACATTGAGCAAGTATTAAGCGAATTGGCATAAGGAAAAGAAATGGAGCAAGCAGTACGCGTTGGAGTTGGTGTAATCATCATGTATAAAGATAAAATCTTACTTGGTGAGCGCATAGGCGCACATGGTGCCAATACATGGGCGACCCCTGGTGGGCATTTGGAGTATGGGGAAACCATTGAAACATGTGCCAAAAGAGAAGTGCTTGAAGAAACAGGCTTGAACGTAGTTACCGTAGAAAAACTCGGCTTTACCAATGACTTTTTTGCGCAAGAGCAAAAGCATTATGTGACTTTGTTTGTGAAAGCGACGTGTGATGATCACCATGCACAGGTAAAAGAGCCAGATAAATGTAAGCATTGGCGGTGGTTTGCATTGGATGCGTTGCCGCAGCCTCTGTTTTTACCTTTGACCCATTTTTTAGCCCAGCACAAGCTATAAACATGAGGAGCAGGCCGGTGTTGACCAGCCTGCTCAAATGCTCATTACAGTGCGGTATTGAGGTCAAACTCCCTAGAAACACCTAGCGTCGGCAAAAATGTCTCGGATTGAGTTAATTGTGCTTCGATCCCATAGGTTTTGCGAAGCTGCGCTTTATTCAACACGTGTGCAGGTGCTCCCGATGCAACAAGTTTTCCTTTTTCTAGCAGATATACGGTATCGGCAAAACTGGCTGCAAGTGCCAGATCATGGACTACAGCTATTACACCCGCGCCTTGTTTTGCAATGCTTTGTGCTAGCTTCATGACTTGATATTGGTGGTATAAATCCAGACTGGCTGTCGGTTCATCAATCATCAAATAGCATGGTTTTTTTGCGTCTAAACTTGGCAGTAGCTGGCAAAGTACCCGAGCAAACTGTACCCGCTGCTTTTCTCCCCCTGAAAGTCGAGTAAAGCTGCGCTGTGCTAAGTACTCAACAGATAAAATTTGCATCGCTTTTTTAGAGTAGCGGCGCAATGAATCCACAGTATGACTCTCTTGATGGACATAGTGAGCCATATCTACAATTTCTTGTACACTAAATGGAAATTCACAATCATACTGCTGTGTAAGCACTGCTCGCAGATGTGAAAGTGACAAGCTGTCTATGTCGTGCAACCTTTGCTGGTGGTAGGTGATAGTGCCTTCGCTCAAGGTTATATCGCCACATAGCGCTTTTAGCAGGGTTGACTTTCCTGCGCCATTTGGGCCGAGGACAACTGCAACTTCACCGGGGCGAATAGCAAAGTCGATACCACTGAGCAGTGATTTTTTCCCTACTTGTACACTAACTTTGTTGGCAATTAACATTTTACAGCTCCTTCAAACGATATGTTTTAACCAGCATAATGAGAAAAAATGGGCCACCCAGTGCACTGGTAATAAGGCCTATTGGTAATTCAGAGGGAAGAATGAGAGTACGCGCAAGCAAATCGGCTAAACATAATAAGATGGCACCACCAAGCATTGAAGCGGGCAATAAATATCGATGATCAGGGCCGATTAACAAGCGTACTATATGTGGCACGATAAAGCCGACAAAGCCAATTATACCAGTTAGCGCCACTGCGGCACCTGTACACAAAGCGGTAAAGGCGAACACTTTCTTTTTTAGACTAACGACATCTACTCCCAAATGCTTGGCTTGTTGCTCACCTAATAAGTACAAGTTGAGAGGCTGCGCTAAACGGCTGAAGCCAAAACAACATGCCAGCATCAAACACAGCGAAGGAATGATCATCTGAAAGCTGTTTCCAGCAAGCGACCCCATGCTCCAAAAGGTGAGATCACGTAACTGCTGATCTGAGCTAATTAAGGTTAAAATACCTATTACAGCGCCGACAATCGCATTAACGGCTATTCCCGCTAACAAGAGGCTAACAATCGTAAAGCGATTGCCTTGACTAGATAACCGGTAGATGATGCTACACACACAAAGGCAGCCTAAAAAGGCACCAATTGGCACGGCATAAATTCCGTAGTAAGCGGTAAAGTCACTAAGTAATGAGCTTCCAAGCACGATAGTACTAATTGCACCAAGTGCGGCACCACTTGAAATGCCGATTAAGCCCGGATCGGCAAGAGGGTTTCTGAAAATAGCCTGCATTGCAGCGCCACAAGCACCAAGCCCTGCTCCAACAATAACAGCAAGTACGAGCCTTGGCATACGGATCTGCCAGATCACCGCTTGTTCTAGGGTATCTTCATGACTCGAAAAAAGAATAGCGATTAGGCGCTCATAGCTGATGTCTACTCCACCTACTGTCAAGCCAATTACACTAACCAAAACACAGCCAACAGCAAGTCCTGCAATCATCCATTTTCTAGCGACATCTGCGGGGATCAAAGATTGCTCTAGTGCTAGCATTATAGTGACTCATTTACTGGTGCTGACTGAGCAGCTCGGAATCGGTAATCATTTGGCAAAGTGGTGTTAGGGTGGAGTAATGTCGCCAGCTCGACCACAGCTTGAGGTGTACGTGGACCCATACCAAGCAAGTATGTTCCGTCGATTAATAAAACTCGGTTGTTTTTTACTGCATTTGAGAATTTAAAGTGAGGCACTTGGCTTAAATCCGTCGCTTTTTGATCGCCATGACGCCCCATACTAATAATCACATCAGGGTTCATCGCGATAGCTGACTCAGTTGCTAACGGCTTCCAACCCTCAAAATGTGTGGCTGCAACATTGATCCCTCCTGCTGCGGTGATCACCTCATGTGCTGAGTTTCCTGCTCCTGCAACAATTGGCTGACCACTGCGAAGACTTAATACAAATAACACTTTTGGTTTGTGGTCGACTTGCTCAAGCACGTGTATCAGTGCTTTTCTATCAGCTTGAATATAGTCAATAAGCGCTTGGCCTTTTTGTTCAACAGCTAGCAGCTGTGCAACTTTGGCTATTTTTGCCTCCACACCTGAGAGATTGTCATTCTCACTAAAAATGTGTGTCTGTAATCCAGTATCTTGGAGTTGTTGTAACACTTTGTCTGGGCCTGTATCGGCTTCGCCAAGGAGGAGATCTGGATTAAGTGACAAAATTCCCTCGACATTAATTTTTCTTACATAACCTATTTGTGGTTTTTGGGTGGCAACAGCTGGGAATACACTTGTGCTATCTACACCTACAATGCGCTTTTGCTCGCCAAGCGCATAGATAATCTCAGTGATAGAGCCGCCAGAAACGACAATCTTTTGGTCACTTTCATCAGCAAAGACTGGCTGCTGCAATGTGGCACAGGTAAGTAATCCAAAGGTCAATAGTGCTGTAATTTTAGCTTTCATTACAAATCCAAACTTGTTATATTTATTGCGAATAGTAACAGTTATCATTTGCTTTTATCAATATGAAATTTATTCTCTGTATTGCAGTGTCCATATTTCTACATGGTTTGTGGTGGATATCGCCAGCTAGTGTGGAGCCGCAGTGGAGCGCAGGTGTCAGCGCCCATGAGGTAAGTAAAGTAACTACACCTTTGGTGCTTTCGTTTTCTTCTCCAACACCAGTAACAGCGTCTAAGGCTGTGTCTCAGGCAGTATCATCTCAGTTTAAGGGCGTTACTCATGCACTAAAAAAAAGCCAAGACAGTGAGACTGAAATAAAATCAGAAACGGCAGCGGTATCGCAAGCGCAGGAAAAACCAGTTAAAACTACAACACCAGACGACATACAAGTTGCTAATAAAACGGAACAGATTGAACCCGTGAAACCTGTGGCAGCTCCTATGGAGGAGCCTAAGCACACGACCCAACAACTTGCAACGGCTCAGCGACCGAGCGAAATCAGTAATAATGACAATACCCCAGTACGACTCAGTAAGTTGCCGCTATTTAAAGCGCCAAGACCCGCTTTGAGTTATCCGCTTAGGGCAAGGCGTCGCGGTCTTGAAGGCGTTAGTATTTTTGAGATTGAACTGAATCAAGAAGGAAGGATCACCAATTTAACGTTAATTAAAAGCAGTGGATACCAAAGTCTAGACACCGCTGCTCGGCAAAATGTTGAGCAGTGGCAGTTTCATCCAGTTATTCATAACGGTAGTGCGGTAAAGGCCTTATTCACCGTACCTATTAAATTTTCTCTATCTTAAAGTGAGTATAAAACAATGCAGTCGTGGTTTTCTCAACTTGGGCCGATGCAATGGCCGTTTCTTTGTTTATCAATTATTGCGTTTGCCATCATCATTGAGCGTTGCTGGGTGCTCAGCCAAGCATGGATAAAGGTGCGTAATATTAAGCAAAATAAACAGACTTTCAGGGATCAACAACGTGCCGCATTATGCTTGCAAGAGTATGTTTTTGAATGGCGAAAGCGCTTAGCGATGTTAAGTATTATTGGTACTTTGAGTCCGCTGATGGGACTGTTTGGTACTGTATGGGGGTTAGTATTGATGTTTAAAACAATAGCTAAAACCCAGCAAGCGGTAACACCTGCACTCTTGGCTGACGGACTGTGGGAAGCCATGTATTCGACAATGGCTGGATTGGCTATCGCAATGCCATGTTTACTCGTTTATGGGGTATTGCAAGCTGTGGTGGATCGATTTCAAAGTGAATTAACACTGTGTATGAACGCCCAACTTTTATCGACGGGTGAAGCACATGCTTGAATTACCAGCTCCGAAAGCCCAGCATCTTGGCGCCGATCTGACTGCGTTGCTAGATGTATTATTTATCGTACTTGTGTTCTTACTACTCAGTGTGGCGGTGAAATTAAATGTACTTGAGGTGAACTTACCCAGTGCCGGCGAACAAGCTGAAGTTGAATTGAAGCAAACCCCCAAGGTTGTGAGCCTATTGCTTAGCAATGATGAAGTGAGTTACGCCATTGATGAACAACCCTTTAGCGCTGAGCATACTTTAGTGCAAGCGCTCGCGCATCTAGATAATTCCGAAACTATTTTTATTGCGGTAGATAAACATGTACCGAGTGAAGCCCTGGTGTCGTTATTTGCAAAACTAAGCGAATTAAATATCCAAGTTGCAAATCTAATTGTTAAAAGCGAATAAAAATAATTACCATTTAGGTTTGGGTGTGTTATATTGCGCCGCGAAAATCATACTTCACTGAGGAAAGCCTGTATTTATTCTATGGGCATTAGGGACAAACAGGGGCAGAGCTGAAGTATGAATACCAATAACGACACTTGGAGTATTCTTATGCGTTTATCTAAATTAACTCTTTTCATCGCGCTTGCAACTTCTGCCACCTGGGTGCAAGCAGCTTCTTCTGCTACTCAATCATCCGAAGTAATAAAAACCGATCTTGATGCAGTTACGGTAACTGCCACTCGTACACAAAAAACAGCTTTACAGTCTGCGCAGGCAGTGAATGTTATTTCTTCAGAGCAGATTGAGCGTAAGCTGGACAGTAATGTGTTTGATACCCTAGACACCATTGCAAACGTTTCAGCGAATGGTGGGCCAAGATCGACGGGTCATAAATTTAATATCCGTGGTTTTAGTGACGCAGAGGATGTAATGGTTACCATCGATGGTATGTTGCAGACTTTTGAAAAGTATCGCATGGGAAGCTTATTTACAGATCCTGATCTCTATCGCTCCATTAGCATTAAGCGCGGTACTAGTACAGTACTGCATGGTGGCGGAGCGCTTGGTGGTGTTGTGCAATTTGAGTTAAAAGATGCAGCTGACTTTTTGCAAGATGGCGAATCTGCGGGAGCTAAAGTAAAACTAGGCTATGACAGCAATAATGAACAAAAAAATGGTTCAGTTGTAGCTTTCGCAAGGCCCAATGACTCATTGGATATTCTTGGCGCAATAGTCAAGCGAGAGAGTGATGATTGGGAACTTTCCAATGATGAAACGCTAGAAAACTCTGCGATTGAAAATAGTTCTGTATTGCTCAAAGGGGAGTACTTTGTTAGCGATGATGCGATTATAGGCGCAAGTTATACACAAACCAAAGACGACCAAAGAACTGAGTTCAATACCACAGATCCCGGCGCATGGGGCACAGTATATCGTGAAGTTGAACAGTCAGTTGCTAACCTCAGCTATGAATATAACCCCGCTAACAATGCGTTAATTGATTTGAGTGCCAAAGTTGGCTTCACCAGCAGTGAGGTTACCGAATCTGATGGGGTAGGGATGTTAAAAGATTATATCGGTATTGAGTCAAACTACGAATACAATATCACCACCTTAGATGTAATGAATACCAGTGTCTTAGGGTCACATACTGTAACTTACGGGGTGCAGTATACCGATAAAGAACGAATTGGAGAAAAGACTGCATTACCTTGTCTAAAAATTAATTATGAGACGTATGCTTGTGAGCAATACGGCACTACTCCAACTACTGCTGAGATGACATCACAACCTGGAGGCACACAAAAGCGCTCTGGTGTGTATATTCAGGATGAATTTAATTGGCAGCAACTTACCGTGATTGCAGGGCTTCGTTATGAGCGTTACAGCACCTCGCCAACTGCTAAATTTCAACAAGCTTTTTCAACACTGGATACTAAATTGACACACAGCGACTGGGCAGGAGCGCTCAGCGTAAACTATCAATTGACGCCACAATGGGCCGTATTTGCAAACCGCCAAGAAGGTTTTCGAGCTCCTCTAATTGACGAGTTGTATGACCAATATGGAGGCAGGCAGCCAGGCTTAGAGTTGGACGTAGAATATAGTAACAACACTGAAGTGGGTGTGACTTATCAGGCAAATAACATACTTACAGACAACGACACATTAACCGCACGTTTTATTTACTTTGATATTTCGGTGGATGATGAGATCACATCAGTCACCAGTAACGTTATAAACCCTGTCCCTGCACCGCGTTATGCTAATAGGGCAAGCAACGACAGAGATGGTGTTGAGTTAGAAGTGAATTTTGCAACGCCACGTTTTTACAGCAACTTTACCTATAGTGATATTGATGGCGAAGATCAAAATAACGAACCACTTTGGTATTTACCAGCTGATAAAATCGCTCTGGATTTAGGTACATCATTGTTTGATAACTCACTACAGGTTGGCGCGCAAATAGTGCGACGTGGCTCGCGCGATGTACAAGTGATGGACAGAGCAACCCGGCAATATGCTACACAAACGCAAAAGAGTTACACCCTGACTGACTTGTATGCAAGTTGGGACATTAATAGTGCTTTTAACCTAAGAGTAGCCATTGATAATGTCTTTAACAAAGAATACAAACTTATGGCTGGTACAGGTGGTGGCATTGGTGACTATGGCTTTGGCCGTAACATTAAAACCCAGATCAGCTGGCGCTTTTAAGGAGAGATAATGAACCAACTTATTCAAGACTATAAAACGTTACTTGTGGGTGAGCCAAGGCTTCGACCAGTTGATGCTGCAATGCAATTGGGGGTGAGTGAGGCCGAACTGTTATATGCTCAGCTTGATGAACCGGTAACAGCGTCAATAACGCGCTTAGATGAGGCGCAGTTGCCTGAGATTCTCAAAAGCTTAAAAAAGTTAGGCAAGGTCATGGCATTGACTCGCAATGGCTCGGTAGTCAATGAGATCAAAGGAGTGTATGAAAAGCTATATGTCTCAGAGAATAACGGGAAATTAAGTGGCATTGCTATTAATCCCGGAGGCATTGACTTAAGGCTATTTTTATATCGCTGGCAGAGTGCCTTTTTAGTTGAAACTGAGCGCCACACAAGCTTCCAATTTTTTGATAAACATGGGTGTGCAGTACACAAAGTGTATACGACTGCGGATTCAGATTTTAATGAGCTAGTAAATATAAAAGCACGCTATCAATCGATATCATCGCGCCCATTGACCGTTGTACCTTTTGAGTCAGCAGAGGTTGAATTAACATCACCGAGCACATCGCAGCTAGACAACTTTAGAACGCAATGGGGTGAACTTGAAGATGTACACCACTTTCCAAAATTGCTAGCGTCGCATCAACTTGAGCGCTTACAAGCACTGGAATTGGTAGGCTCGCCGTGGAGTTTTGAGCTTCATAATTTTGCACTTGAAGATATTTTTCAACAGGCAAAAACATTCAAGCAAGAGATCATGGTATTCGTAGGTAATCAAGGTGCGGTGCAGATTTTTTCTGGCAAAGTCGACAACCTCAAACAAGTTGGTTCTTGGTATAATGTGCTTGATCCTGATTTTAACCTACACATAAAAGCTGATGAGCTAACACGTGCATTTGTGGTTAGAAAACCAACGGATAATGGGGACACTGTGGTGACTTCAATAGAGTTTTTCGATGCCAATCGTGAGACGGTATTAACATTGTTTGGTCGCAGAATTGAAGGCAAAAAACAAACCAACGAATGGCAAGCACTGTGTGAAAGGTTGATCCATAAAGGACAAGTCGCTGCATAATACTTGAGCTAGTATGAGGCTAGTGATATTGAAGAGGGCTCTATAAACGAGCCCTTTTACTCAAAGGTAGAAAATGGATGCTGTTGACTTCTAGTGATTCAAGTAATTATTTACCAAGTTCTATCATTTCAATGATTTTGCTGGCTTTTTCGAAATGATTTAGCCGGTGTGTTTTTATCCACCAAGTAGCAGCTTCCATTAACAGCTCTGGATCATCATTTTTATTAGCAAAAAAAGCGTAAAATGAGACACCAACATTCTCACCTTTGTGCTTAATCTTTTTAGTGCAAACCTCTATCACTTTGGTTCTTAAAGAATCACGCATTGGATATATCTGGGGGAGTGTATAATGCCTGCCACCATACACATCACAAATAGCGAATACAAGAGCAGCTTACGTTAGTGTGCTTATAGGTTAATTACTTCAATCTCAAGTTAATTCAGGGAATTAGTATCATAACAGCGACCATCGCACTCAAATGAATGATTAGCGTGCTCCTTAGTTGTTCGAAGAGTGAACTTTAAAGTTCAATCACGTCATAATTTTCGATTAAATGCGCAAAGATAAAGTCAATTTACTTTTCAGTATATAACAACAATGGCTTCTGCTATGTTATATTGTACTGAATTTATCATTCATGAAATCGAGGTCTTTTTGAAAAATAAATTACTACTCTCACTTTTGGTGGCATCTAATGGTGTCATTGCGCAAGATGTTGTTCAATCAAACTCAAGTGAAGACATTGAACACATTGAAGTTAAACGTGTATGGCAACCTTACCGTGGTAATGTGCCTATAGTTCAAACTCCGCAAGCAGTCGATATGATTAGCTCTGACACGCTAGAGAGTGAGAGCATTACCCGTTTTATGGAAGCCCTAGAGCTTTCACCAAGTATAGTTAGACAGAATAACTCAGGTGGTATGTTCGATAGCTTTGCCATTCGTGGTTTCTCTGGAGATGAAAATAACCCATCAGGTTACCTAGTGAATGGCTTTAATTCTCGAGGTTATAACGGTAATAGGAACACCGCTAACATCGAAAGTATCGAAGTGATGAAAGGTCCAGGCTCTGCACTTTATGGACAAGGTGAACCGGGTGGCACTATCAATATCATCACCAAAAAACCGCAATTCGACGAACAAGGTTATATTCAAACAACATTGGGTAATTACAGTAAGAAACAGTTTGAATTTGATTATACCAATGCCTTGAATAAAGAGGCCGCATATCGACTAAATGGTTCATACGAAGACTCAAATACACACCGAGATCATGTTTCAGTCGAAAGCTTACATTTATCGCCATCGGTAGTGTGGAATATTTCTGATAACACCAGCCTGAGCTACGAAATGGAAGTACTCGATCAGAAAAAGCCTTTAGATAGAGGTGTATATATTCTGAATAATAGCTTTGATGGTGTGAAAGCGGATGCTTTTTACGGAGATATTCGTGATGGCGCGCACCAAGTTGAGGCACTAGGTCATCAGTTAGTGTTAACTCATAAGTTAAACGGTGATTGGCATTTACTGACAGGTTTTGCTTACCGAGACTCTTCTTTTAAAGGCCTATCTTCTGATACTGAGTTATCAGCCGGTAGACAACTGGTTTATACCGACGAAAATCTACTGTCGCGCCAACGAAGAGATCGAGATTATCAAGCTCTCGATGTATCAGCCCGCTTTGAATTAAATGGCGAAGTTGAACTTGGCAGCTTAACACATAATATTTTAGTGGGTGTTGATCACTATAATCTTGATATAGATACCGACTACAAAGTATGGCGCACGGCATGGGGCTCGGGTGATACGACTTATACCATTGATCCTCACAATCCAGATTACACTCAAGTTCAACCTGAACCAGTACAAAAAACGCTGACAGAGGAAAATCAAAAAGGCTTAGGCCTTTATGCCCAAAATCTCATTGAACTGACTGAAAAGTCAAAGGTGTTAGTGGGGGTACGCGTTGATAAGTTTGAGCAAAACATTCTTAACTTACGCAGTGATGAAGCTCAAAGCCAAGAGCAAACTGAGTTTACACCACGCTTTGGTCTTATTTATAGTGCGAATGATCAAGTTAATCTGTATACAAGTTATGCCGAAGGCTTTAGACCAAATCCGGGTCTTGATTCAAACCGTAATGCGTTCGAACCAGAAGAAACCAAATCATTCGAAATCGGTGCAAAGTGGCAAAGTATTGCAGGTCGTTTTTCGGGGAGTATTGCACTTTTTGATGCGCAAAAAACCAACATGTTAACCGCTGAGCCAGATACGGGTTTATCGGCAACATTAGGTGAAGTTGAAAGCCAAGGTGTTGATTTTCAACTAACCACTGAGCTGACAGGTGATACAGTGCTTGAATTTGCTTATGCTTACACAGATGCAAAAACAGCAAATGACGTGGTTAATGCCGATTGGGGCGTGCCTATTCCAAAAGGCTCGCGTTTAATTAATATTGCTGATCATATTGGCCATGTTTCACTAAAACATTACACCACACTTTTAGGTAAAGTATCTTACCTTGGTGCAACTGTAAATTATGTGGGTGATCGTTTAGGCGAAACAACAGATGCAAACTTCATTTTGCCATCATACACTCTCGTTAACTTGTCAGCATCGATAGAGATAAGTGACAAGGTAAGCATGAAATTCGATATCAATAATCTGTTTGATAAGGCTTACTTTGAAAATTCTTACCACAAGCTTTGGACTATGCCAGGTTCACCAACAACTTACAGCGCGACGGTGAAGTATCAGTTCTGATCTTAAATATGAGCTAACAGTCTTAGTGTGTTCTAAGTAATTTCACTATTTGAAAAGCAGCAGCTTGAGTAATCGAATTTAACTTGAACTTGGGGTAAGTGTTTGGTTAATAAAAAATACCTAAGTTCAAAAGGTGCAATATCACGCTAGCCAAAAGTTATTTCTTAATACAAGACAAGTTTGTGTGTTAATAGTTAGCCTATTGCAAACAAATTTAACGCAGCTGTTGGGATAACAGCGGCCAGAGAACAAGTTATTAGCCCGAATTCAGGTTATTTAGGCTGTTTTTTCATTTAAAACACGAGAAAAGGTGTAATGAATCATCTTCAAAACAGTAAAACGCGCTTGCCGTCCATTGATATACTCCGTGGCATCGTGATGTTATTTATGCTGGTTGATCATGTGAGAGAACGTTTCTTCTTACATGCTCAAGTGCTTGACCCTATGGACATTCAAACTACGAGTCCAGAACTATATTTTACCCGTTTAAGTGCACATTTTTGTGCGCCAATTTTTGTGTTTTTGACAGGTCTGTCTGCTTGGCTGTATGAAAACCCCGCAAACGGTGCAAAGCGTTCAGCTCAGTCATTCTTGCTAAAGCGAGGCTTATTTTTAATTTTGCTAGAAATGACATTAGTCAATTTCTCTTGGTTTGGCGCTTATCAAACAGTTTACTTGCAAGTTATCTGGGCCATTGGCGTGAGTATGGTGGCTTTAGCCATTGTGGTCGCTTTACCTCGAAGCACCATCGCAATATTGGGTGTAATTATAGTGGCGGGGCATAACTTATTATCGCCCATAGAGTTTGCGCCGCATGAGATTGGTTATTCGCTATGGACGATTTTGCATGACCGAGGATATTTAGTCACAGGCGCTTTAATTAAGGTAAAAGCCTCTTATCCAGTTTTACCTTGGATTGGTGTTATTCTGTGTGGCTATGCGGTGGGACCTTTATTTTCTAGTTCAATAACTTCGCAAAAGCGAAGAACTATGTTGATGCAAAGTGGAGCGCTGCTTTTATTAGGGTTATTGATTTTAAGAGGGTTAAACATTTACGGCGAAACTCTTGAATGGTCTCAACAGGCAACCGCGCTTTTGACTGTGATGGACTTTTTCAACTTCACCAAATATCCACCGTCTCTTGATTTTATTTTATTGACTTTGGGAATTGGCGCATTTGTATTAGCGGCGTTAGAAATAAGCGCATTCAAGCTGTTAGAGCCTGTAAGAATTTTGGGCTCGGCTCCCATGTTTTTCTACATCATGCACTTATACGCATTGCTTGTTTCTAGCATGGTGGCGCAGTGGTTATTTGGCAAAAACATGCATTATGGCATTGATAAAACTGCATATTTCGGCTTTTATCACGTCTGGCAAGTGTGGCTTTTTGCGATGTGCTTAAGTGTACTTTTATACCCTCTATGCAAATGGTTTGCGGAATACAAACGCAAGACATCAGCGCACTGGATTAAATATTTTTAGTGACCCAAGAGAGAATTGATAGAAGGAATAGATAGCAGATACCCACTATAACGAAGGTAGAAATTGCAATGGGTGTCTGCGCTCGTTGCGTTTTCAAGTTGGTTTAAAATTAGTCGTGATGTTTTTATTTTTGGAAAATTCACTTTGCCTTTCCTTGAAAAATAACACAAAAATATCTCGATAATATTTTTGGTAGTTTCGCTAAATGCTAAAATTAATTACAAATTAAGAGGTTGTGGAAATTGCAGACTCTCACCAAAACATAATCTCTCTTGTAATAGATGTCCAAGTTATTTTCTCAAGCAATTATTACTACTCAGATACCACTGCATCAATTTCAGTTTCTACCAGCCACTCAGGATCAATGAAACCTTTAACCTCGACAAACGTACAAGCAGGACGCTGAGTCGAAAATAGCTCTCCATGGGCTTTAGCTGCTTGTTCCCACTCTTTGATATTAGTGAGCATTATCCTAGTGCGAATGACATCTTCAATGCTGCCACCTGCTTCTTCAATCGCTTTGAGCGAAATCTCCAAACAATATTTCGTTTGTTCATACACGTTTCCAATAAATACCGTTTTACCATTGGCTATCGGAGCGGTGCCAGCTACGGCTATGTTTTGACCTATACGACACGCGCGAGAGAACCCAATTGGTTCCTCTAGATGAGAACCAGAACTTACCAGCTTTCGCATATTCTTTCCTTAGCGCTATAACAGTAAATAAGCGGTTAACTCTTGATTACCCACTTATCTACCAATTGAAAAACAAAGCTTCAGCTAAATTTATTTTGTAGTTTTAATAACCTATCAGCGATAAATTATAATATCAATGAATAAGTCGCCAATCCACGGACACACACTCCACGCTCAATATAAGTACAAAGTGCAGTAAGAAAGCTGAAGGGAAGTCACAGGTTCCAAGGTTGCACAGATAGAAGTTGCAGTGGGTGTCTGTGTTAGTATTTATAAATTATCACGACTAGTCAAAATAAACTTATCTTTATGTATTTCATACAATTAACTCCGTAAATGTAAGATAATATCGGCCTCGACCCTGCTTAAAATTGAGCGCCCACCATCAGATTCAAGGTCAATTTCAACCCAACCATCCGACCCCATAAATTCAGCATGAGAGAAACTGAGCACCGCAGTCTCTGGCATAAGACCTTTTAATCTGAATATCCCTATTGGGGTTTGAATTCTAGTGATTGTAAATTCCATCTAGGTTTCTCTGTAGCGATCTTGTAGAAGTAAGATAACAAAGAACTTTGGCAAGCTCTAACAATTAATTTTAGGGCTTATATCATGAAGAACTCACACGCGAAGAAAAGTGCGCTACGTACAGTCAACTCAGTAAATGTATTTTATTAGTCTAAACTATGAGTAAGCAGCTGGTGGCAGGTGTACTTATGAGAATACAACTCATCTACCTTGTTTTTTTATTCACATTAACTTCAATACAAGCACAGCCAAAAATAACTAAGCTGACAGGTGGGCATAATGCGTGGCCACCCTATATCGAAGAAAACGGCAAGGGTCTTATCAATGATATTGTGTCGGCAGCCTTTCGAGCACAAGGAATTGAATTTGAAATAAAAACCGCACCATTTAGTCGTATTATGATGATGGTTGAAAATCGGCAAATAGATTTAGTTGTAGCACTTTGGGAAACTGAAGAAAGACGTAAAAGTATCTTATTTAGCGCGCCTTACTTTTACAATGAAATGGTACTAATCAGTAAAAAGACCAACCCAATCGACTATCAGGGGCTTAAAAGCTTGCGCTATCGAAGTGTAGCGACTGTTCGAGGATACGGTTATCACGCGTTACTCGATGGTATTGATGAATTACGCATCATCGACGTGCTTAATTTACATACCTGCTTGGAGCTGGTGAATAAAGGAAGAGCTGAAGTTGCCATTGCAGATTATCTTGCGTTTGAATATGAACGCTCAAAAAAGCTTGAATACAATCAACTACAAGCATATCACCCTGCGCTTATTCGCTGGCCGCTTCATATTGGCGTGAGCATGTTACATCCCAATGCCGAACAGATCATCAGGCGCTTCAACCTTGGTCTTGCCCAAATCCAAGGAAGTGGCGAATATAATAAGATTTTGTCCACGTACATAGAAGATAATCGATTTAAAGTGGCTTTGAGCACCGTCCCTTAACTTCCTTTATATGGTGTCCACAATAATATATATAAAAATATTGTGTTAGTTTTTACCTTGTTACCATCATAAATACCGGGTTTGAGTTGTCATAGAAAGCGTTTTGAACAGTTAATAATCCAAGTTTTAAAAATAAGACGAATAAAGCGCCTCATATTGTGGTCAAATATCTTTGAATAAGATAAGCTCGCCGCCAGTTATGTGACTGGCTAGAAATAATAGTAAAGTTCAAACAAGGATGTATTTTACCCCGATTGTTCGCACGTTACGCGTCGCTGTTGCTTGTGTTCGTTTACCTTACATCCTGTTTCACCCTTTGCGCCATCAAAGCCAGTTTGTAGTACACACAACCAACAAGGAAACCGCATCATGACTCAACACTATTTTGGCAATTGGTATAATGATTATACCTCAGGGAATCTAACTGTATTGAAAAACGCATTGGAAGCGGGAGATACCAAAACAGTGGTTGCGCTTAGTGAAGAATTATTTGATAGTTATCTTGATGTAACCGCAGCGCTTGAGATAAAAGAAATTGAAAAATATGCTGAAATAATGGGAGATGTGCTCACTGATATCAAGCTTGATGTTTGCATGGGAGAATTGGTGGATCACCATCAGCCAGATTATATTGAAATGGCTTGTCGCAATAGTATTGCGCTTGGAATTGGCTTCCCATTTTATGACTATTACTCAACTGAAATGACCGCAAACCGAATGGAGTTTGATGTTGAGTTTTTCGAAAGTACAGTTGAGCCTGGTTTCAAGCAATTGCATCAAGCTGGGAGAATGTCTATCACTGTATTTTTCAAATTAGTGTGTGATATCGTGGGTTATCTAGATCCCATTCCATATACAGCTGATTATCTGTTCCGTTTACTACAACGTCCTGAGATTGACATTAGTACGTTTTCAGAAGAGGAATTCACCGAGTGCCTCGACGTATGCTTCGGCTTTTATCATCTTAACCCTGAAATTTTCCGCTTGTTTGTTAAGCAAGCCAAGGGTCGTAAGGCGACCGAATCAACCGAGGTATGGCAAGAATCTCGGGAGTATTATTTAATCACCTATCAGTTCACTTCATCTTTCGGTGAACGCTGTGCTTGGTATGAACACGAGGAATCATACATTGCTGCCTTCGCTGAGCTTAAACACAGCGGAATAGTTTCTGATGTAGAGGCAGAGGTTGTCGATTGTCTAAGAGCGGATCGGCTAGATAAGTTAGCAGAAGTGTTTATTAACGCATAAACAAATACTATCAGATAAAACTTATTGGTTTTATTTGGTCAACATGCTGCGAAATTAGAGAGCAGACACCCATCGTAATATAGATACAAATTTGAGAGGGTGTCTGTGTTAATTTGCTTTAACTCTCATTATTGATTTGAATTAACTTTGGGTTGGCTAGCCTTTTATATAATATTTTTATATCGACATACTTGTGTAGCACTAACTTTATAATGTTCGACGATTGAATCGACTGAAACTTCAAATTGTAAAGATATGTCGATATAACAGTTCGGATCTGTTTTACTTGCTATGGTATCTAATGTTACGTAGTTAGAAGTGCCAGTAAGGCTTTTTATCATAGTAGAATTTTTGTCTTCTTTTGGTGTGTTAGAAGATAACCAATCTTTAAAATCATTATAATTATTGGATTTTTGACGTTGTCCTTCGATTTTAGCGTTCCACTCATCTACTACTTGTTTGCTAATTTTACTATCTACTTTTTGTTGTTCAGAGCACCCTAGCAGGTTAACCAATACCAAAAGGATAAATAAAAGCGAGTCACGCCGTATAGTGATATAACGCCCGTTAGAGCGATAGGTTAGCAGTTTAAATCCAAACATCATTTTCAGCAGTTAGCTCGCCAACTCTTTCACCTGTGTTGATAACACCCCTTGGCTCAACGAGTAACACCTTACATTCCGCTCTAGCGGATGGCTTGTGTTCAACACCTTTGGGGACAACAAACATTTCGCCCTCTGCAAGCGCAATTTCACTATCTCGAAACTCGATTACCATTTCACCCTCAATCACTAGAAAAACCTCATCAGTGTCATCATGCTTGTGCCAAGTAAAATCATCTTTAAATTTGGCTAATTTAAATTGATAGTCGTTCATTTCAGCAATAACTTTGGGAGTCCAGAATTCGCTGAACATTGAAAATTTTTCTTTTAAATTGATTTTTTCTTTCAAGTGAAAACCTCTCTAGATTGAACTAACTAATACTTTTCTCAATGACGGTAAAATAGCTGGGCAAATCAGCGTGGCTTTTGCTTAACGATGTACCCATTACACCTAAAGCTGGTTATATAAGCAATTATATTTTTATACATATGTTGGGTGTACTGTATTTTCCTGAGTTGGTGAATGACCATTTTAAGGGGGAAAAATTACAGTCTACCCACTACAGCATAGATGCAAATCGTGGTGGGTGTCTGTGCTAAGCTCCCCAACACAGATGCTAAGCTCCCCAACACAGACACCCACCATAAAAATTAATGAGCTATGCCAGTTAAAAACACTGAATCAAACAGAACGTGAAGCACAGATTTTTGTCGTTAACTTGTTAGACAGTGTGAGTGTTCAGTTTGCCCCACACGAGCAGATGGCTCAAGACGTCGATTAGTTGATGAAATAAGGGCTAATTATGGGTTGGCGGCTGGGTATATGTCACTCAGCGCCTGGCCGAGATGAAATGACAAAATGACTCCAGCCTGATAATTCCCTGACAATTGTTCATTACACTGGTAGGGATTAAGGTGTTATTTTACTTTTTTCTATCATTGCACTGCTTTCATTGATGGCTTACCAATACCCCAAGGTGTGATAACACGCAGCGTATTAAAGTTATCGCTTTGTCAGATTAATACTGGCTCAGGATCGAAAGTGACTTATTAATCGTAACTATCGAGGGTTTACTATGCATTATTCTTTAGGTTTTATCCTACGTATATTGGCAGGGGGGGCGGTTCAACCAACTCATATTCCCGTTTGAGAGCAAAACGGATGACCCTAATCAACATGTACCGAACGTAACCACGTTGAGAGACTTTGAAGCGGTGAGTTTGCAATGGATGGGGCACAGTGAAACGCTGAATGTATATATGTTATCTAACAAAGAAAACAGTCTGTTTAATTTTCTATTTAAGTCGTGGACTTTGATATAAAGGAGTAAGAACAGTGGTGCTTTACCAATATCTCAATACAACATTCTATACTATGCAAGAGCTACTGGATGTGGCCAATATTTCCGAACAAGAGCTGAAAGCGCTTCAGGATAGTCAATTAATGCCTCGGGCTTCCTATACGCTCAACGTGAATTTAGGGTGTGATTCCTTCTTTGGTCAATTTAAAGAAAACCATATACTGACTTTTTACGCAAAGGGTTATGCATCTTGGCTGAACGTTATTTTGGAAGAGCAGGATCAAACCAAGATTTATGCTTTATTCTCGGCACGTTACCGAAAAACGCTTACGCGACTTGGTCGCCTTGGATATGTCTCCAGTCATCCTAAATTAACGACCTCTCTGTCGAAGCATATTGCGGATGAATGGCAGCACTTTTTGGATGGCACCTATGGCTTGTGTACTCAAACTGGCTTGCCAGAGGACATTGCTGCCAAGGAATTTGCCATCATAAAAATTAATGAGCTATGCCAGTTAAAAACACTAAACCAAGCAGAGCGTGAAACACTGATTTTTGCCGTTAACTTGTTAGACAGTGTGAGTGCTCAGTTTGCCCCACACGAGCGAGCGAATAGCTCAAGACGTCGATTAGTTGATGAAGTACGGGCTAAGTATAGGCTGGCTGCTGAGTCTATTTCGCTCAGCGCCTTGCTGATATGAAATCACAAAACAACTTCCCCCTGATAATTCCCTAACAATTGGTCATTAAACTGGGGACTGATCAAGGCATTATTTGCTTTTTCTGTAACTACAAGTGCTTTCAGTGATGACTTACGAATACCCTCGGGTGTGATAACACGCAGCGTATTTAAGTTATCGTTTTGTCAGACTAATACTGACTCAGGATCGAAGGTGACTTATTAACCATAACTATCGAGGATTTACTATGCATTATTCCTTAGGTTTAAGCCTATTTAGCCTGTGTATATTGACAGGCTGTGGCGGTTCAAAAAACTCAACACTCCCGCTTGAACGTGAAACGGATGACCACAATCAATATGTACTGAACGTAACTACGTCGGGAGACTTTGAAACGGTGAGTTTGCAATGGATGGGACACAATGAAACGTTGAGTGCTGAACAAGACTATCAGTTTACGCAGGCAGGAAAACAGTTTAAAGCGCCAGACATCAAGGTATCGTCTATTGCGACACAGTGTGATTCCGAAATAAAGGAAAGTGAAAAGCATACTTATGAGTTAACGGTAAACTGTGTTACCAGCCAGGTGAAGGTACACGCCGACATTGGCCCTGCATACGGGCTGGATATTCGCTATGGTGACACGGTACACCCGTTCAATTCAGAAACGATTGTGTTTGATTATCAGCCAGGTATAGTGCCAAAAGTTGCAGATTTACAGGGACCACAGACGTGTACACTGGCCGAGAAACTGTCGGGATTAGAGTATCAGCTGGCGTGTGAGAGTTTTACTGTTAGTTTGTTGGGCAGAAAACTGGCGATATCAAGAGATAATCAAGCGCCGAAAATTGTCTGGGAGAATGCCAATAAGCGCCTGATAAGACAGGGTTATGAATGGTTTGATGAGGGAGTGTGGTTTAGCTCCTGGGACGAGAATGTGCACATGGTTCACAAACTTGAGTTTGAAAATGGCCAGCCCATGGGGGTTGTTAATTTCAGTTTTGATGCATACACGGTAAAAGCGAACAAAGGCAAACTCTATGCGCTATCCTCTCCTGTCGGTAGTGACGCTAATCAGATAGCGCAGTTCGTTGATGGGCAGTGGGAAACGGTTGCCATATATGATGATATGAAGATCTCAGGTGGTTTTTCACAGAATAATGAAGACCTGTATTTTAACCTGAATAAGGACGCAGGGGGTCATGCATTGGGTCAAATTAAAGACAGTGGGTACATTTACCCTAAAGTAATTTCTGAGCAGATAGACGTACCCAGTTTACTGCCTGCGTTTAATTACGATGGGCGCAACTATTTTGCAGGTTATACCCAGCAGGGTAACTTGTTGGTGAATTATCTGGACACTGTGCTGCCTTATCGGCATGAGGCGGTATTTGAGTACGAAAATGTCGGCGATGTCACACTTTGGGAAGATAGCCAACAAAATCAGTACTTGTTTTATTTGCAGAACAATCAGGCAAAGCAGTTCAATGTCAAAATCAACGGCGTTGAGGGAACTGTGGCTCTTGATTTAGACGAGCTAAACAGTGAACCTGTTAACTGGCTGGGAGGCGACCTGACCACGTTATTGGCCGGCACGGCAAATGAGGGGGATGAATTTGGTCGCTTAAGTTATATCAAAAGTGGTGACGTGGCAATCAACCTCGCAGGGTTAAAAGCTAGGCTGGTAACCGATAAGGATATTTATGTGGTGCTACCAAACTGGCGAAATCAGGATCTCTACTTCCCGCAAAATCACAGTAAGGTCTCAACCCAAGTTGTGGCCCAAGGAGGCTATTTGTTGGGTTATGTTGGTGACACCAGCAGCACGAATGCAACAGGAGAGCTATGGCTTTTGTCGGCTCATGATGCATACAAAGTGTTTTCAGGTGTGTTGTGGCACAACTATCTTGACAATCAATACTATATCGATGCAGTGTCGGAACATCATGTTGTCGTGCAAGGAACCGGGAGTGAGATGATGGCAATATCAATCGACACCCAGTAAGCGTTATGTCTGGTGAGGCTGTTTAACAGACAGTCTAACTAGGGTCCTTCCAAAGCAGTAAATGTTAGCGTAAAGCAGGCTCCCTCGTTGGACTTACTGTTTACGCCTATATTACCATCCATTTGACGGGTGAGGCGGGCACAAATATCCAGTCCAAGACCTTGGCCTTTTGTGTCTTGCTGCCCAGGTTCACGATAATAACGATTAAAAATATCTTCTATTCTATTGGGATCAACCCCTGGCCCTTTGTCGATAACATGGATGCAAAGCTGGGTCCCTTGAGGTTCGACAATAAGCCGGATTTCACCGCCCTGAGCAGCGTATTTAATCGCATTTTCAATCAAGTTTAGCAGCACCTGATTTAAGCGCTGGGCATCTAGCATTACCTTTCTGTTGTCGGTGCAATTGCAAAACAGCGTCATTCCTTTTTGCTCAACCAATGGCCGATAAATCTCACATAAGTCTCTGATAAGGTTTGCTGGCTGTAAGAGTTGTATATCTAAAGCTGTGAGAGAGACCTTACCACTGCTAAGCGCATGTAAGTCCTCAATCAGCTTATCTAATGAAACGGTCTGACCTATCAGAGTGTTAAATTGATCGGATTCGGCAGGTAATATACCGTCTTGGATCGCTTCTATTCTTGCTCTTAAACTGGTCAGGGGAGCCCTGAGTTCGTGGGCCAGATCGGCCGTAAGCTGATCGCGCTGTGCAGTGGTTTTTGCCAGCTCAGCCGCCATTTGATTAAAGCGCGTGATCAGTACAGCAAATTCGTCATTACTTATATGCTCAACCTGGGTACGGTAATTGCCTGACTCAATACGTCTAAAGGCACGGCTCAAAGACTTTATGGGTTTCAGGAAGTACCATGCGCTAAGCCATGACACGAGCACCGCCAACACACAGAGTATTGCGAGCCAAAAGGCAAAGTCTCTGTGCAGTAAAGCGCGCATATCGATATCCTGACTATGCTGTTTTAGAATGTCTTTTGAAAACCATAGTACTTCAGTATGCTGCTGACTGATTTGTACCACGACAGGTTCCATAAACGCCTGCATAACGATCGTCTTGTTTTCATCTGTGACAGTAAATTGATGACTAGGAGATGAAATAAGTACCTCTAATTTAAAGTCATGTTGATGAAATGTATGCTGTGCGACTTTATCATTGACTAGCACGATAAAATAATGATTTGGATACGTTTTTTCTAACAATGCAATCAACTCAGCTTGGGAGTCAAGGGGAGAGAGGGCATGTATAAATTGAAACATCTCAAGCTCCTGGGTGAATGCGCGTGAGAGCGTGATGAGTGCACTGCTATCAAACTTAATGATCGCCTTGTTAGCACTGAAACTGGAAAGTAGATAATAGCTGCCAAGTAGGGCAATGGTGCACATTGCTACCACTAGGGGTAACTTAGTTTGTAGTTTCATTTAATGGGGTCGCAATAAACTGGTAGCCTTGGCCGTAAATGGTCTGTATCCAGCAGGGGTTTTGTCGATTGTCATTGAGCTTTTTGCGCAGGTTCGCAATATGTGTATCGATTGCTCTGTCAGTAATGTCGGAAGCATTTGGCCATGCCTGAGTGATCAGCATATCCCGTGAGAAGACTTTTTTAGCGTTGCTGGCTAGTGTGTATAACAGCGCAAACTCAAGGCTTGTAAAACGGATGGCGGTATCGTTGAGTGTTACAGTATGGTATTCAGGGTCTATTTGTAACCCGTTAAAGTAAAGAACACGACCGTGTTTGGTGGGATGTAGTCTGTTTAATAGCGCTTTTACTCTGTACGTTAGCTCTCGCGGGCTAAATGGCTTACAGACATAGTCATCAGCTCCCAATCTGAACCCCTCTATGCGCTCAGCCTCTGTTTTTTTGGCCGACAATAAAATACTCGGGATATTGTGCTCAACGGCACTTTGCAACAGTTCAAGGCCACTGCCATCAGGCAACATAATATCCAGAATGGCTAAGTCAAAATCCTCTTTATACAACACTTTTTTCGCAATTTCGTGGGTGGTTAAGTGAGTTACACAATAACCCGCGTGTTCAAGGTAAGCACTAACTATATCAGCAGTATCTTGCTCATCTTCGACATAAATAATACGTGTGTTTAACTTCATTGCACTAGAAATTTCCTGATCAGCGAGGCTTGCCACCGAGGGTGAAAAAACACCTGAGATTGTTCAACATCCATTCTAAAACAACCAAGGAGATTTACATACAAAATTTTGTTGTTTCAAGGGAGAAAGCAGTGGCAAAACGCAGTGAGCGGGTCACTACTTTTGCGGTCTTGCTGGGGAAGTTTCACGGACATCTGTCCCAAACTTTAAGCAAGTCAAGGGTTGTAGGGTGACCAAATCAACAGAAGAATAGCAAGAATCTCACGAAACTAGGTAGCAGACACCCATCATAATATAGTTGCAAATTGGCGTGGGTGTCTGTGCTAATTCCTTCTTTTTATCACAGCGATTGTTTATCGGTTTTGTGCATTATCTCATTGTCATTGTCATTGTCATTGTCATTGTCATTGCCATCATCTTCCTGTTCTGGGCGTTGATTTTCTACAAAAATAGTGGCGAGTAAAATAGTTACAACACAAGAAAGTAGAATACTTTTAGCGTAGGGGTAGCTTTTGTAAACCCAATTCCAGCTCCAGAAGGGTTTGGCCGTTGCTTCTGAGACGCCGAAGATATAGTCCATATTTCGAAACAAGTTTTCTACAAATGCGGCTAAGTCCACAACGATAAATAATATATAGATACCGTATAATAAAATATCAGCATAGGTAATGTAGATCGCTCTCCAGTTATCGGGTTGGAAGCGGCGCATAAATAATAAAGAATACATCACCCGTTTTCTTAGTATTAAAAGAACAGAGACATCAACAAAAAAGTGTATTAAATAGACCATAAAGTTCTTTTTGTACGCAGGGTCTTCTTGCATAAAAACAGCGATCATTTTGAGTAACCCAAGCTCAATAGCTGTAAACAAGAATAAAATTAAGATGATATGTACAATATTAACCTGAGTACGAAAGCACACGGCGATGAGAATAAGCGTTCCTAAAATAACTAAGGCATAATTAAAATTGGTATAGAAGTATAAATATGACAGTAGCCCTGTAAAAACCATAGCTATGCAGTAAAAGAACCACGAAGTTTTCATGTACTAAAATTCCTTCATTCTTTATATCATCACAAAGTTCGAGTACGGCTTAAGGTTATACTGCACCCAGAAATTTCGCTTGTTAGGTTGATCATCTGTAAGCCTCTATCCCCTTGGATCATCGTATTGGTCCATACCAGAGCCACCCGTAACTTTATGCAGCTCTCGTGCATTGAGCACTAAAGGAGCAATATTGTTAACCTGCTCACCTCTTGGGTCTTTAGCTTGGTCTAAACCTGAACCACCCACTATTCGATACTGCTGTGACTCTGTCATGACATTACCGCTGCGATAGCATTCAGCACAATATTTGTCACGATTAGCGCTATCAAGTAAATGCTCATTAGTGACTTTTATTATTTTACTTATAAACTCTTTTATCATGATAAAGAAAAAGGTTAGTATGCTTACTCTTACATTTTTGAATAGCTGCATGTTGATTTCCCTTCAGGATTATTTTCGGTGTTTTGGTTAGCACTACTTTATCGCGAAACACCAAAAATGAGAATCACTTGTTGCTTATGCTGTAAACAAGTGAAACTAAAGAGGTACTATTAACGAGTAGGTGTTAACACATCAAGGCTACTGACCTTTGGGGCTTTTACGTTTTTTTGCAGGAGAAGGACTTTCTCGCCATAGTTTTACGTCCTTCATTTTGGAGCGTAAATCCATAAAATAGTCTGTAATTGGGTTGACATCCATACCACAATAAGTACTCCACTCTAAAAAGTACTCGAATGAAAACTTTCGAATTCCTTTTTCATACTCTTCATAGGTTTGCCGCCGGATCCCTACTAAGTCAGCCATCTGCTGGGTGGTTTTATCAGCCGACATTCGCAGTCTTCGAAGATCATCACCTGTACACTTAAATCGGGTTCTGCCCACTCACTTAATCCTTTTTAATCGGGCTCGCGGATATGCGAAAGGTAAATTTTACGCCGTTACTGTTTCTATTTTGTAAAATCTGGATTGTAACTGCATGTACTAAATTTGCAAGTTTGTTTTACTTTAATGTTGCTAAAATGGTTCGGATTAATTTTAAGCTTCTGATTTTTATTTATTTGTATTTTTTTATTTTGTGAAATGTTCTGTTCGGCAGAATTTTCAGGCGAAGTTTTTGATAAGCTTAATTTCATAAACATAAGGGTTAGTTATTAAGGACATTATATGGATTATCTACGCCAGTATAACGATCTGCATATTTACTATGCGGCATTAAAAAAAGCGAGCATGAAGGAACCAGAAGTGCCTGAGTCAACGGTTAAGTGGCTATCACTTGTGGAAACGACGCTATTTGAGCTACAAGAGCTTGCGCACATGGAAAAAGCCTATATGCAGAAATCCAAAACGATGAGTAACTTAGTTGAGCTTGTTTATGCCAGCGCACCTACAAGGGATTGACGGTAATATATTTTCGGTGAAGGGGAGGGCCGGTTTTACTGGCATCCCCCTTTTTTAGATACTGTTTAATTCACCTTAGCACCCCTCCAAACACAGGCACCCACCACAATGTCGATGCAAATTGGCGTGGGTGTCAGAGTTAGAGTATGTTGCTGCTCTGTTACGCTTCAAATCCAGCGGCGAACTTTTCTACAGTATACTTCATATTCTGCACCAAACTTGGCGTGCATCATTCGCTCTTCGTACGGTATATACCATCTATCAGTTATTAAGAAGAAAGCAGCTGTCAGTAAAAAAGATGAAAGAGAGCCACCTAAAAGTATAGCAAAACCAAATATGGCGACAGTGAATCCAAGGTACATCGGGTTTCGAGTATATTTATAAATCCCACTTGCTACCAAGACCGTCGGTTCATCAAACGCCATAATGTTAGTCTCGAGTTTTTTGAATAACTTTTTACCTGTCATTGAAATGATAAAGCCAATACCAATAATAGATATGCCAATTAGGTTATATGGAAAACCGAATGAATGTGGGAAGCCTGCTGCCCAGCAAATAAGGCCCATAGCAATAATAAAAATTAAGAACAAAAATGGTGGTAACAGCATTTTCATCTAAGCACTCCTTTGATAAAGCTTGAGCATACAAGAATCATTTTATCAGTACCTTGACCTATGTTAAGCCTATCTCGCGACGAATACACGAGAGCGTAACATTCGTAATACCTAAATACATCGTAATACGGCGAAGGGCATACACTGACAGTCATCACTGAATGTATTTAGAAACGCCAAGTAACGCCCCTTCGCAGATAGTAAAATAAAGCCAGCCTCTCTCTTTTCTTTCTTCCACACTCAGTGTTTTAACATTTTGCGCACTAAGTCTCCCCAACTATTATTTAGCTTATACTTGCAAAAGCCCCGCCTTTTCTGACCAAGGATTTATTGCGTTCGTTGCCACTTTGATCAATATAAAAATACCGACTTACACCACAAAGAACAAAGCGGACATCGAGAGGAAAATCGCCATTTGAAAAGATGTACTCTTTTGAACAGCAGTGCCTACAACTAAAAAACACGAGCGCGGTGCTCATATCTGAAGAGCTTATAGTAGAATGTGTTATGTCGGCGTTTTATTCAGTGGTTGCAATAGTGTTACCTCTACTAAACAAACAAATTAAAAAGCACTACGCTTTATTCAGGTATGGGCAACCGTAGTACTTAAACGCTTTCATATCACGCTATATTGTTAAAACGCTAACTGTTGCGGATCACTTAATTAAGCGAATTGCTATAAAAGCGCTCTAACTTATCTAAAAAATCATGCAGCTTTTGATTCATTTCTTGATAGTCATGATTAAGTAATACCTCTGGTTCGTCGACAAATCGATAGTGAGACGCTTTAGTTAAGTCCTCATTTGCCATAAGTAATGCGACGACTTCTTTCGTTAACTCCATATGGCACTGGAAGCCATATACCAACTCTTGATAGGCGACAATTTGCCTTGGGCACCCCTCGCTATATGCAATTACTTGTGCTCCATTGGTAAGCCCTGGCATATCATTATGCCAATGACCCACATCCAATACTTGTCCAAAATGACTAAATAGCGTGTGTTGCATCCCGGCTTCTGTCAAGGTTATCGGGTATTTTCCGATTTCACGTTCAGGGCTAGGTTCAAATGTTGCTCCTAGTGCTTCACCAATAAGCTGGGCTCCTAAGCATATACCAAGCACAACTTTTCCTGCTGTAATGGAGCTTAAAATAATAGCTTGCTCACTTTTTGCATCGAAATGTGGGCATTGTTCAATCGTTGTTGACGGATCTTGAGGGCCGCCCATTACTATTAAAAAATCTATGTCTTCGATACTTTTTGGAAGTGATTCGGCTTGATAAACTCGTGAGTAGGTGATGGTGTGGCCGCGTTTTTCAGCCCATACTTCGTAGACACCGGGCGCTTCAAAATGTTCATGGATGATAAAGTGAATATTCATCTTTCAACCTTTCGATTAATGTAAGCCATAGATGTTATATCAAATTATCATGGCGTCATTTATAATAACTGACGTTTAATGTTGATAAGTCGCCAAAATGCAAGCAAATGACCTAATCAAAAACGCTCCGCATACACAATTCATAACAAAGACGATTAATATGGCGGCTGGTTATATTGATGACTTACACTGTCATTCGTGGCACCAAATCGTGTTTCCATTGCGAGGGCTACTACAGTCAAATATTGGGGATAAACGTAGCATAGTGCCTCACAATGGCATGCTTTACATACCTGCACATACAATTCATAAATCCATCGCAGTGACCAATACAACGTTTTTAGCGATTTACCTCAACCCTGAAAAGTATGTTCAATATGCGCAGCAACCTAAATCTTGTCAGGTCACACCCTTTATCAAAGCATTGATATTAATGCTGTTTGAAACCAATACGCACAAGCAACCACAAGCGAATATCACGCATTTATTGACGGTATTGCGAGATCAAATTGATGTGGCAACAAGTTATGAAATCCCTTTGCTCATTCCTGCTGATAAGCGGCTTTTATCCATTTTCTCCCAACTAAAAGCGCAGCCATATCTTTCATTTACGTTAAAGGAATGGGCAACTAAAGTGGGTGCTTCAGAGCGTACTTTGTCTCGATTATGCGCTAGAGAGTTTTCTCAATCATTTGCACGATGGCGGCAAAACATAAGGTTAGTGTTATCTTTGCAATTGTTGGACTCGCAAAAAACCATACAGGAAGTTGCCGTTGAGCTGGGCTATGCCTCTGACTCTGCTTTTGTCCAAGCTTTTAAGAAGCTATTCAACCAAACACCAAAAAAGTACCGTACTGATAACTTACAGTAAAACGCAGGCTGGCTTACTACATTGAGTAAAACTCCATCACCTTATGGTGTAAAGTGGCCATGCTTCATCAACTTTGCTTAGGGTTAAAGTATCTTGTCGCGTATTCTTTTAAGTTTTCTTCTTATTATGTAGTCTAACTGGGTTTTGATTAGTGGAGACATTTGCCGATGTTGCGAATTTTTTTATGTGCTAGCTTAGGGTTAGCACCAATAGTGGGGGTATCAGCCCAAGAGGTAATGACCCCAGAGAAGCTATGGCAAGTAAAGCGCGTAAGTGCACTTGGGTTATCTAAAGATAAAACACATGTGATTTACCGAGTTACTACACCAAGCGTTGAGAATAATGATTTTGATAGTAAAGTGTATCAAGTACCATTAAAAGGCGGCACTGCGCAGCTACTCACCGCTTATCAGGGAGTGCTATCAGATAACAATGTGTCACCTGATGGTAGCAAAAAGTTATTCCATGATAGCGTTAAAGTAGAGTCTGTTTTAGCCACAGATAGATACCAAGCATTAACTCAAGCCAATGCTTATGTATTTGACGATTTAAACTACCGTCATTGGGATACATGGAAAGATGGCAGCGTTAAACATGTTTTTTATCAAGACCTTATCACGGAAGAAAAAGTCGACATTATGAAAGGGATGCCTTTTGATAGTCCAACGTCACCATTTGGTGGCTCCAGTGACTACATTTGGGGCCCTAAAGGTGAGAATATCTACTATGTCAGTAAAAAACTGACCGGCACAGAGTATGTAACAAGCACCAACACTGATATTTATCGCTACAACTTAGCCAGTAAGAAAACCACAAACCTGACAGAGCAAAACTTAGGTTATGATAAAAGTCCTGAATTTTCGCCAACAGGCCAGCTTGCTTTTTTGCGTATGGATGAGCCTGGTAACGAAGCTGATAAAAACGACATAATTGTTAATCTGGGTGAAAGAGAAATAAACCTGACGGCACACTGGGATGGCACGGTGAGTAGCTTTGAATGGAGCCACGATGGTAAGCACATTTATTTTATCGCGCCAATAGACGGTACAATTCAGCTGTTTCAGGTTGCAGTAAATCGTAAAACAAAAGATAAGCCAAAAATTAAGCAGTTAACCAAGGGTATGTTTGATGTCAATGGCATCGTTGCAGCCTTGGATGGTCAGCTGGTGGTTACGCGAAATAGCATGAACCAAGCGAAAGAGATTTTCCGTTTTGATCTTAATAGCAAAAAGCTTGTCGCGCTAACCAACGTAAACGAAGCACTGTATGCAGGTCTTGATTTACCGAATGTTGAAAAACGAATGGTGAAGACAAAAGACGGTGAAGATATGCTAACGTGGGTGATCTATCCACCTAATTTTGATAAGCGCAAGCAATATCCAACCCTGTTATATCTACAAGGTGGTCCGCAGTCACCGTTGTCTCAGTTTTATTCATACCGCTGGAATTTCCAAGTGATGGCATCACAGGGCTACATTGTGGTGGCACCAAATCGTCGTGGTATGCCAGGTCATGGTGTGAAGTGGAATAAAGACATAAGCCAAGACTGGGGTGGCAAGGTAATGCAAGACTACCTTGATGCGATAGATAATGTGGCTAAAGAATCTTACGTTGACAACAAACGAATTGCAGCTATTGGTGCAAGTTTTGGTGGTTACTCTGCATTTTACTTAGCTGGTAAACATGAAGGGCGATTTAAAACCTTTATCTCTCACTGTGGTATTTTTGACTTACGCAGTATGTATGGCACAACGGAAGAAATGTTCTTCGTGAACAATGAACTTGGTGGTGCGTATTGGGAGAAAAATAACGCGGCAATCAACAAGGCTTACGCGCAATTTAATCCAATCAGCTATGTCGACAAATGGGATGCTCCCATGTTTGTGATCCATGGTGGTAAAGACTACCGAGTTCCTCTAAGCCAAGGCATGCAAGCTTTTCAGGCAGCTAAATTACGTGGACTAAAAAGCCGTTTCTTATATTTCCCTGAAGAAAACCACTGGGTACTGACACCGCAAAACGGCATAGTATGGCAGCGCGAATTCTTCAAGTGGTTAGATGAGACACTATAGTCAATATAACAATCATCATTGATTGAATAATAAAACTGTACGCGGAATAGCAACGTCTTTGAGTCGTTGTTATTCCGATACAAAAACAGGCGGTTAATGTTGTATCTGCGACTTTTAATCGTAATCTTCGTAATTAAGAAACTTACTCTCCAATAAAAAAATGCTGTCAAAAACCTTGCTACGGCAGTGTGCTATCAACAAGATAGCTATCCCATATAGACAAAGTAAAAGTGTCGCTAACAAGCAACCTTTATCGCAATGCTTGAGTTGGACCAATCTATTTGAGTCCAATGAGTTTAACTTTCAGGTGTTATCAACCTATGTAAATGAAGTAGGTAATGAAGCGCGCTACAGTGTAATCACTGAAAACAAATAGGGTGATTAGCATATGATTAAACAGATATTTTTGATTTTTATTTTGACGATTGGCAGTTTTACTTCGGCGGCAAACGCATCTAATGAGCACACAGTATTAATCGTACTAACCAGCCATGATCAACTTGGCACTACGGGGCGAAAAACAGGGTTTTGGCTCCCTGAATTAACACACCCATATTACCGTTTAAAAAAGGCTAATATCAACGTGGATATTGCCAGCATTAAAGGTGGCCTTGCACCAATAGATGCAAAAGCATTGGCTGAGCCGGACGATTACCATCAGGTTTTTTTAAATGACGCGGAGTTAATGACTAAGGTGATCAATACGATCCCACTAAACCAAATAGATGCAAATGAATATGATGCGGTAATTTTTAGTGGCGGATCTGGGCCTATGTGGGATTTCCCTGACAATCGTGATGTTGCGCGTGTCGCTTCCGATATTTTAAATAAAAATGGAGTACTTGCTGCTGTTTGTCATGGTGTAGCAGCGATCACGAATGTTAAACTTGCGAACGGAGATTATTTAGTTAAAGGTAAGCGGGTTACAGGGTTTAGCAATCAAGAGGAAAGTGATTTAGGGACAACGGATATCGTCCCATTTCTATTGCAAAACCGGCTTATCGAACGTGGCGGTATTTACTCCTCATCAGCTGCATGGCAAACCAATGTAATAGAAGATGGTCAGTTAATTACGGGACAAAACCCAGCATCAGCAACACTGCTCGCAGAGAGAGTTATCGCGAAGCTAAAAGCAAATAATTGACGCAGCCTGCGGGATTTACTAAAGGCTCACAACTTTGTGTTCAACAGAAAGTAGCCTGTGTGGCGACAAGTCTTGTTAAGCTAGTTGAGTTTCAAGTGAGTTGGCAGCTATAGCGTATATAAATCGTAGGCATACTCGAGTAATCTGAGCTTCGGATGAGGGATGTCTTTTTTAACACGTTTGGTTTGGCGCTACTTCCATTTTCAAAAACAACGAGCTAACTTACTCATAGTCCCAGTCTCAGGTTAAACAGTTCACAGGAATAGGAAAATAAAAAATGTATAAAAGGATAATGAGCGCGCTTTGGATGTTGTTGGCTGTGCAGAGCCAAGCTGCAGAAGAGGCGTTGACAATAGACAGTGTAGTACCAAGTCATATGGAGCTGGCCTTTCCAAACGATGCTAAGGTGTATCCAGACAGCAGTGATTTTACAGTGCTTAACGCTGTGCTGATGAGTAATGATAGCGGTGAACGATTTGCAACAGTTACCCTTAAAAACCAATCAAGTGGACGGCGCACATTAACGCACAAACACCTGTTAGCATTGACGGCAAATGGTCAACGGATCATGCCTATGGAGCTTTCAGAGCACTTTAATGGTGGGGAAACCCTCTCGTTAACGTTATCGTTTGGTGAGAGTAAATTCCCATTGCTCCAAGTTTACACAAGAAATTAGTTTCGACCCTACCTGAGGCTAATTTAATTCGCGGGTTATAGATGTAAGCTAGCCATTTCATAGGCCAATTATTGCGTAATTGAGAGTGGCGTCTGCGCAGCGATATTCATTCCTACAAGATAAGAATGCTTACGCACTTGAGACACAAGCACGTAAGGTTAAACTTATAGATTAAAAATGGCAATAAAGCGCTTGATTGATCAACCTTACGTGCGCAAATTAAATTTTTGCACCAGTTGCGCCAGTGTTGCTGCTTGAGTACTCAGAGCCTCACCAGAGCGTGCGGCAACTTGAGTGTCTTGCAGTGAGTTTCGGCTTGATTCTTCAATATGCGAAACATCACGCGCCATTTCACTTGCCACAACTGACTGCTCTTCTGTTGCTGTTGCAATAGATTGGATCATGGAAGCAATTTCTGAGGCACTTTTCACGATTTCTCCAAGTTGAGAGCCAGCGGCTTCGGCCATCACGACACTTTGCTCTACTTGGCTGACGCTACTTTGCATTGAGTTGACCGCGTGATCAGTTTGTTGCTGTATTGACTGTACTGTCGAAACGACTTCCTCAGTGGCTTGTGAAGTGCGTTCCGCTAAGGTTCTAACTTCATCTGCTACGACAGCAAAGCCTCGTCCTTGCTCTCCAGCTCTCGCTGCTTCTATGGCTGCATTAAGCGCGAGCAAGTTAGTTTGCTCGGCAATACTACCTATGACACCTATCACATTACCAATTTGGCTGCTCAGCTCTCCAAGGCTAGTAACATTGCCTGCGGTGTTTTGTACGTCCTTTGACGCTGCTCTTATCTTGTCTATTGTTTCGCCGACAGATTTACCGCCTTGGCTAGCAAGAGAGCGAGCTTGCTCTGCATGCCCAGCTGCAATTTGACTTTGTGCTGCCACTTCCGACACTGTGGCACTCATTTCTTCAATTGCGGTAGCCACTTGGGTTGATTGATCTGAAGATGTTTGGCTTCGCACAGCTATCTGATTATTTGTTTCAGCAATACAATGGCTAGAGGTACGCACCTCACCGACAACTTTGCTAATTTCTTTTAGAAGGTGGTTAAGGGAGGCTGCCATTTTATTTGTTGATGTTGCCAAGCTGTCTATTTCATCCTGGTTTTGATGAATAATATCAGGTTGAGAAATATCTCCATTACTGACACGCTCAGCAATTTCTAGTACCTGATTTAATCTAGTGATAATAGATTTATTTAATGAGTGAGCAATTACTATGCCTAATATCGCGGCAATTATACAAATAGTAATAATAATCAAAAGCGTTGAGTTTAATCCATTAACCAACTGGTCGAGAGATTGAGTCGCATCGTCTCGTTCCTCAGTTGCAGAGACAGTTAATATTTTTTTCAAAGGTTGGAGATAGTTTTTGTCTGCGAGCTGAATAGCACGGGTGCTGCTTTGTGCATTACCGTTGCTGGCGAAAATCGTGGCATCTATCTGTTTATTGTATTGAGACATCAAGCGCATAATCTCAGCCATTTTTTGTCGGTCAGATGCTTTGGCCGATTCATAGAAATACAAGGTTTCATGTGTTTCTTTAAAGTCTTCTAATAACTTATTAAACTGCTGCTTTTTACTCAGATCACCATTCGCATATTCCAGTGCAGATGCCTCAAGTCTATGACCTATATCCAATAATTTGTTGTAATAGATCATACCGGGTAGATCATCATTTTTGATCTCAAGTGCGAGCGTTGTTTCAGTCGACACTTTAAACCATACGAAAATACTTGATAGTGTCATGAGTAAAATCAGAGTACCAAATGCGAAATAGAGTTTTTTACTTAGCTTCATTGTTACAACCAGAGAGTAGAGAGTCTTTATTGAGATAAATTATTTTTATGTGCACTGTAATTAGTTTTTAGTAAAGCTGCGGTTTCATGGCATTTAATCGTAACGAATTGTTATGATTAAATGCCATCGAGGAAAATGAGATAGGCCAGTTAGACATACCGGAGTATTTCATTTTTAGATATATAGCACGCAGCGTAAAGAGGCATTTTGCACTGATTTACTTATACACTGGATTGAGGGTTATTGCATTATTTATTGCGCTTAGTTGAATTTTATTTGACGTGAATCAGCCATTTAAAAGGCGAATTTATGGATGTGAAAACCCGTTGAGACGAATAAGAATAATTGTTGATAAGGAGAGGTGCGGTGGCTTTAACCGCACTTAATTTGCTAACGTTTTAGCTTAAATCTTTGAACTAACTCCGATAGCGCTTTAGCTTGTTGGTTTAGTTCTTTGGCCGAATGCGCAGCGACTTGAGTATCATTCAATGAACTTTGGCTAGATTGCTCTATGTGAGCAATATCTTTTGCCATTTCACTGGCCACAACAGATTGTTGCTCAGTTGCTGTTGCAATAGATTGAATCATCGTTGCGATTTCCGATGCGCCTTTTACTATGTCTTCTAATAGCGAACCGGCTTTTTCAGCCATAGTAACGCTTTGCTCAACCTGTGCAACGCTGCTTTCCATTGAGGCTACGGCATGCTCCGTCTGTGTTTGGATAGATTGAACAGTTGACACTACTTCATCGGTGGCTTTGGATGTTCTTTCTGCTAATGTCCTTACTTCGTCTGCGACCACGGCAAAACCCCGTCCTTGCTCACCTGCACGAGCAGCTTCTATGGCTGCATTCAACGCCAGTAGATTCGTCTGCTCTGCGATACTACCGATCACACTTATTACATTACCAATTTGATTACTAAGCTCTCCTAGGTTGGTTACATTATCAGCGGTGTTTTGTACATTACTTGATGCTTCTTTTATTTTAGTTATGGTTTGACCAACCGAGTCGCCACCTGCACTGGCTGAAACTCTGGCTTGATCTGCATGCCCCGCAGCGACTTGGCTTTGCGAGGCTACTTCAGAAACCGTTGCGCTCATTTGCTCAATTGCAGTTGCGACCTGTGTAGATTGCTCTGACGCGCTTTGGCTTCTATTTGCTATCTGGCTATTAGTATCCGAGATTTCATTACTGGAGACTTGCACATCGTGAACCACTTTAGTGATAGCCACAAGTAGAGTATTCAGCGATGCTGACATTTTGTTTGTGGCATCCGCAAGACCGTCAATTTCATCAACACCGTCGTGACTAATATCTGGTTGGGATATATCTCCTTCGCTGATCCGTTCAGCCACTTCCAGTACCTTGTTCAATCTAGAAACAATTGATTTGCTGATGAAAAATGCAATGGTTGCACCGAATATTGCGGCAATCAATGTGATCAGAATGATGATAAGTAGCGTGGTATTTAATCCATCTACTAGCAAGTCGAGTGCGCTTTCTGCATCGTGGCGCTCTTCCTCAGATGAAACACTGAGAATTTTTGCAAGCTCGACCAATAAGCTGTTGTCGAGCTGCTGAAGGCTAGCTACTGCACGAGCTTTTGCACCGCCGTCATACTCGCTAAATATGTACTCCGCTTCTTTTTGAATTTCATCATACATTGACTCAATGGTTGCAATGTCTTTTACTTCGTTTGCTTTTTGTTCAAGTGGTTTGAGTTTTGCGAGATAATGCTTGAAACTATCAGAATCTTCCTTAAATTCTGCTTTTGCTCCCGGTTCACCCATGGTGTAGGCAATAATTGCCGCGAGCATATCGCCTGATTCATCGACTAACTCAAGGTAGTAGCGCACGCCAGGTAAATCATCGCTGAGGGATTCCTGTAAATTGGTAGACTGCAGCGCATCATTGAATTCTTGCTCTTTGGCTTTGTCTAAAATGGACTCTAAATCTTCACCTATGGTTTGTTTGAGCTTATAGACGCGGCTTTTGATCCGTTCGTGAGATGTGGGATCATAGGAATCGAATACCTGGCGGTTAACTTTTTCGTGAAATTGAGTCATGGTATTTAAGATTATTGCCATTTTTTCCCGATCAGATTGCTTGGCTGACTCGTACTTGTACAGCTCCTGCTGAGTTTGCTTAAATTGAGCAAATAACTGGTTGAAATCGCTTTTTTTACTAATGTCGCCGTTGATGTATTCAAGCGCTGATGTTTTGAGCTTATGCTCTATATCGATGAGTTTGTTATATAACAATATACCGGGTAAGTCGTCATTTTTAACTTCTAATGCTCGAGCTGTTTCGGTTGAAACTTTAACCCAAACAAATGCGCTCGAACAAGTCATTAGCAGTATTAATGCGCCGAACGCTACAAAGAGCTTTTTACTTAAATTCATAACACACCTATTTGGTAGATAGCGTGCTTTTCCTTGCCCGTAGAGTTATCGTTCAATGAGCCTAAGTCAAAAATGAGCATAGCTATGTCACCTTTGTACGATCAGCTGCCGATCCAGCGAAACGATATTGTGGTTGGTTAAAAATCGAGGTTTGCATAACTAACCGATTTCAATCCCAGATTAAATAATAGTTTAAAAAGTCAAATAGGCTAAAATTAAAAGTAGCTCCGCTGTGTTGTGAAACAGTGAGAACCCTACCTCACCTAAAGGCTACAGAGGCTTTTACTGCTACGGTACTCGCATTACCAGCCCCACATTCATTGCGCTTGGTAACCAAACGGCTAGCTGTGAATGGAGCGTTTGTACAGCCACATTGGTGTGATGAGCACAGGAGCTTATTGCATCTCGTAAGCGCAGAGGCTTAGTTTGTAGATGGAGTAAAAAGTCTGCTTGCCAATCGCTTATCGTGCAAGCCTTGATACGGTATTGCTGTCGAGACACTGTAATATGCGTCTGCATTGGCTCTGGTATCGTGTATGGTGTAGATTGCTCAAGTTGCGCAATAAGTGGTAGCAGGGGGTAGTCGGTATGAATAAGCTGTGCTGATTCTGGCACTGCGATAGTAAAGTCCTCCGCTATCCCACACAGTAGCTCTATTTCATTTATTGCTGGGGTGGGCAGGGCGGTTTCTGGTCCGGGTTTTAGTAGAGCTTGTGCTTTTGCTCGCTCAAACTTGGCAAGCTCTGCGGGTATACTCAGCATCGCTTGCTGATGAGCGGAAAAATCTCCAATGGGTTTTGTTTGCCTCAGAAAGTCAGCGAAGCGCCCGCCAAGCTGGTGCAGTGTCCAAGACTCTGAGGGGAGGCTGACGATGAAAGCTTTGGCGAATGTTTCAAACACTTCCTCTCCCATAAATTGGTTAAGCAGCGCAAACTCGCCCTTTAGGCATTCGACCAACCGCATCACATAGCCTGCTGCATAGATGTCGACTCTTCTCATCGCCCCCAATTTTTTCGTACTTTTTATACAGTCATGTAGCATTACACCATGAGGGTTGGCTGCGATATTTAGCTTTTGTTCTAGGTCGCCTCGCACCATTAAAACTGTGCTAAGCCACTGCTGAGTTTGCGTTAAATCTGGCGTTTTCATTTGATTAATTCTGCTCTGTCATTAACGATTGGAGTTGAAATGGCGTTAAGGGTGGTGCCAGTCTCTTGTTCTGGAATGTGTCCAGCAAGCACTGATTTTGCTTTGTTTAACTCATCCACAAGTTCACCAAAGCTTGGGATATTGGCATCCCATTCAAGCAAAGTAGACACACCACCGGTTAAATGTTGCGCCAGTTGATAGAGTTGCCAAACTCTTGCGGGTACTGGATGATCATGAGTGTCTATTAAATAATCACCGCAGTCACTAGGACCTGCTAGATGGAGTTGGACAATGTGTTGATGAGGGAGCTGACGAATAAAAGCTTCAGCGTCAAACCCGTGATTGAAACTACTCACAAAAACGTTATTTACATCCAGCAGCATACCGCAGCCAGTTGCTTTGACTAACTCACTAAAAAACTCGCTTTCAGTGAGGGTCGAGTGTTGAAATTCAAGATATGTTGATGGATTCTCAAGTATTAAAGGGCGCTCTAAAAAACTCTGTACTTGGTCAACACGCTTGATAACGTGTTGCAGGCTTTCGTCAGTGAGTGGCATTGGCAGTAAATCGTGGCTATTTAGGCCTGTAATACCTGTCCAGCATAAATGATCAGAAATAAGCTGCGGCTTGACATACTCACCCAACGCTTTAAGTTTACCCAAGTATTCAAGATTGAGTGGATCGCTACTACCTATGTTCATTGATACACCATGCATCACGAGTGGATATTGCTCCTTGAGTTGAGCAAGCACATGCCGACCATAGCCGTGATTATCAATATAGTTTTCACTGATGATTTCAAACCAGTCTACACCAAGTGATACTTCGCGCGCTAAGTGAGACATAATAACGGGGTAGTGTTGGCTGCGAAGGCCAACACCAAATCCTAAGTTGGTTAATTGTTGTGTAGCGGACGCAGCAAACTGCTGTGTCCGGATTGGATTTTTCATACTCGCTCCCAATCAAGTTGATGGAGGCAGTGCAAGGCGAATATCTGAAGGCTCTGGTTTATCCATGGGCGTATTATCCTCTTTCAACAATCCATTGGCATTACAGTAAGCCTGCCATGCAATATCGTATACAGCGTCCCCTTTTTTGTAGGGCATAAAATCTTCGTTTTGACCTTTTGTATTTTTGTATTTAATCGGCGAGAAGGTGTTATCTTTTAAGTCAAACTTAAATAGCTGCATCTCGTATTCATTGTCTTCACCAGAAAGCTCTGGGAATAGTTGAGAAGCAGAGATAGGTACTGCGCAGCCGCCCAAGTTGTTACACTTGTTATCAGCAGGCGCACTTTTTGGCCCAGTCGATACACTCCCCCCACAGCTGCCGCCTGCGGTTGTACTATGCACAAAACCACAGCCACCTTGAGCTTTACAATCGTTACTGCCCTTACAGCTATGATAAACCTCAGGAGGTGGTAAGTTGTCTGCACCAATGTCGGTGTAACTCATCCCTTGGCAGGCATGGTAGAGGGTATTTGGATCTTGTGCTTTAATCCCTGTAACTAAATCAGGTGCAATTCCAGTTGTTGCCCAACAGATAGAAATTCTATCGCCAGAGCCACCCATCGCAGGACCTGGAAATTCATTGGTTTTACCTGACCAATAGCGGTCAAGTGCTGTGGTTAACCCTTTAATCGTACCCACTGCAGATTGACTAAATAATTGGTGCGTATTACCAATATTGGATGTCAGTTTTAAGTTATTTAGTGCTTTAACAACGCTGGTTACACAAGGTAGATTTGGGTTGGCTTTAGCCGCTTTATCACCACCTTTGGGATCCAACAATGCCTCGTTCCAGCTATTCCCCTCAGCAAACCAAGTCGGCCAAGTGATGTAGCGCTCGTTTGACTTGTTTGCAGGCTTTTCAAATTCGACGATGAGCTTCATCGTATCTGTAAAAATCTGAAAGTGGTCTTTGTACTTGTTGGTGATCCGTGCACATGCTGACCCTGAAATTGGGCCCTCTTCGGGGCTTGCAGGATAATCCGCTTTCAATGCTTCCGCGCTAGGTTGAAACTTCTCTTCTACGGTACTGAGATGGGTATCATCAGCTTTAGCCGCTTTTGCTGCCAGTAAAGTTTGTGCCCACTTTTCATCAGCCCAGCGTTTGCATATCATGTCAGCTACACCATCGCCTTCTCCTTGATCGGTAATGGCATTCACGTTATTCATTAGTGCTTCTTTTAATGCAGTGTGATCTTCTTGAACGTAAAGTGAGCCCTTAATTCCAGGGAATTGCGCCTTGTAATCTTTATTACCGGGGCGTTCATTAAAATAGTCACGCTGAATGGTCGCGTAGTCGAGCAAGCTCGTGCCATCATCATATTGGATCTGAATGTAATCCCAATAGCAGAGGTACATGTGTCCAATCGAACCAAATAGCGGTAGGTTATTTTCGGTGTAATCTGGCTTCCACCAATCAAAGGGAGCTTGCTCAAAATATTTTGGTCTTGTGGTGTTCTCATTCACTTTAACACATGAGTTCTCAATAATTTTTTTGGCGTTTTCTTCCGTTTCCTCAATCAACATAAAGAGTAGTGTTTGCTCTTTGTTAAGTTCTGTGGCATTGACACGGAGATCCTTTAACGTCTTGTTTGGAAAGAGCTGTTTAAAATAAGCCTGAACTTCAGGGCTGAGCTTAGACAAGTCATCGCTACAATCGGCAAAGTCTAAAATATGAGGGATACCACTTTGGTTGTTATAGCACTTCCAGCCATACTGTTCATCAATTAGCGCTGGGCTGGTAAAACTTGGTGTTAGACCCAGCTTACTTGCCATGTTTGAGGCAAGTTGTAAGTGCAACATCTCTTCGATAAAAACACTATACACGCCGTTAAACACTTGTTGGTTCACAGAAAGTTCAAAAGCGTTCTTTTGGTTGTTTGGGTCATCATCATCACCCACCAAAGTATCGATATCAAATAGGGGCTTAAGCTCTACGTCGTAGCCTTTGTTTAGGCGGTGCTCTGGAATATATCCCGCTGTTGGGCTAAGTCCAGGCCAGTAGCGACCGGGGTATAGATCTGACGGATCTGCAATTTGGTGAGTTCCTTGAATTGAATAAAGTCCTGTCATGTAAAGTGGGATGGTAAAGAGTTCAACATTAATTGCAGCCTGTGCAATTGCTCTCAAACAGGATAAATCAGCAGCTTTATACTGACTATCACGGGCTTTAATTTGTTGCTTTTGGGCATTACTTAGCATCGCGCCGGCATCAATTTCTTCTTTTACTTCAACAACAGATTGATCCGTTTTGTTTTGCACATTCATGGTTTGCTCCTTTGTGACGGTGAATGTTGTGCAATACCACAGGCTTAAATAGTACTAATCTGTTTAAATATGTGTTCAATTTTAAGGAGTAAACAAGGCACGAACAGCGTTAAATATTTCATATTAAAAACAACTTAATAGCAAAATTTTTGCCTGATTACTGGTACAGCCTTTTCACCTCAAAATAGATCATGTGATTAAGCAAATTGGCATAAGTTAGGATACAGATTGCGTACCTAAAGCAACTTAGAACTTAAGCATATAGGTATATGTAATAAACACACGAGATAAAAGTAGACGTAAATTAGGAAAAATTCGATTACGGAGTATTACGTACCAGTAACTTTTTTATAACGTGCTAGTGTGAGTGATGAAGCCGGTGACTTAAGCGAGGCTGAAAAGTGGTTTAAAGGTGACCCTTTAAACCACTTTGAATATGAATTTAAAACTTAGTTGGTGCAGGTGGCACTGTTAGTGTTTTTTTCGGGTTGTCTTTTAACTCTTTCAATAACTCTTCGACAGCACGCTCGACAGAAGGGTCTTTACCTGCGTGGATCAATTCAGGCCTATCTATCACCTCGATATCAGGGCTTACTCCTTCATTTTCAATGATCCAGTTGCCGTCATTATCTAGGATACGGAAGGTTGCTGCTATCACTTGGCCTCCATCAACAAGGCTTGGGTTTCCGGAAATCCCAATTAAGCCCCCCCAAGTGCGTGTACCAATTAGCTTACCTAGACCTGCTTGACGGAAATAGTAAGGTAGGGCATCACCACCTGAACTTGAATAGCCGTTGATCAACATCGCTTTTGGACCGTCGTGGGCAAATTGTGGAGTTTTTGTTGGCTCAACACCACGACGTTTCCAGTAATTAAGCGGTTTACGAGCAAGCCAAGTAATAATGTGCTCAGGAATAAAACCACCACCATTATAACGATCGTCGACGATCAGCGCTTCTTTCGTTGTTTGTGGCATAAAGTTCTTAAATAAAGAACGGTTACCATCATAATGCGTATTTGGCAGGTGGACGTAGCCGATTTTACCATCGGAAAGCTTGCTTACGTAGTCAGCCCGTGATTGCACCCAAGCCATGTAACGTAGTCCTTGCTCACTGGCAACAGGCTTGACCGTTGTCTTCCAGCTATTTTCGGCACTTGGAGACTTGCTTAGAACCAGCTCAACCTGCTCACCCTGGGTATTTTCAAGTAACTCATAAAAGTTAACTACTTCTTTTACTGAGCGACCATTTACAGAGATGATGTAATCACCTACATTGGCATTGACGCCAGTCTCGTCAAGCGGTGAGCGGTAGTTCTCATGCCAATTTTCACCTTTAAAGATACGTTCAATTTTCACATAACCTGATTGGTGAGCGCTTATTTCTGCACCAAGCAAGCCGTGCTTTTTGCGCTCGGCTGTTGGAGCATCACCAGATTGCACGTAAATGTGACCGGCGTTTATCTCTCCTGCAATTTCACTTAGTACGTAGTCTAGGTCGCTACGATGCGCAACTGTATTGGCAAGAGGCTGATACTTCTCTAAAATTGCATCCCAATCTTGGCCATGGTGATTCTCGTCGTAGAACCAATCACGCAATGTACGCCAGCCTTCTACATACATTTGTTGCCATTCAACTTTAGGGTCGATTTTCAGTGTCATCTTAGATAGGTCAAGCTGACTGCTCTTTAAGTCCTGTTTTGGCTTAGGTGCGATAACACTGTAATTATTGCCAGCACGAGCAATTAGATGCTTACCGCCAGCGGCAACCTTATAGCTGCTTACCCCTTCGGCAACTGTTTCTAGTTTGCTATCAGGTTCGCTACCAAGTAGCTTTAATGCACCACCTGTTAGTGTTAGAACGCCACCGTCGACACCTGTTAGCGCACCGTAGTTACCGGCTGGAGCGGAGAGGGATACAACCCGAGACATAAAGCCGTTGGCATCAATATAATTTTCTTTTTTGGTGCTATCAGCTTTTGCTTCATCGTCTGATTGAATGCTTAACTCATCGCTTTCAAACGCGTTTAATGGCTTGATATGATTGTTTACCGCGACGCTGTAAATACGTGTGGCGTTGTTGAACATATAATCAAATTCATAGCTACTAAAGGTGAGGTTGTAGTCGCGTTCAGACGTAAAGTAAATGTAGTTACCATCTGGCGAGAAAGTCGGGTTACGCTCGCTGGTCATTTCGTCAGTCAGTCGAGTGACCTTTTTATCTTTGATACTATAGTGCCATAGCGAGGCGTAGCGGTTCTCGTTGTTTTTAACAAAAACAATATCTTCGCTGTTAGGTGACCAAGTGTATTCGGTTAAACCATCTTCATCGTATTTGGCGGTATCAATTTTATGCGTATCACCAGATTTCGCATCAACCCACCATAGCGTGTGGTTTTTATCAGCAAAGAGCAGTTTGCTGTTATCAGCCGACCAAATTGGCGTAAAGCGCCAGATGGTACCATTGTCGGTTAACTGGATGGTTTTGTTGTTATTTGCTCTATCTTTAAGATAGATCTCATATTCACCTGTTTTATCACTCATGTAGGCAATATAACGGCCATTTGGTGACCAGCTAGCTTCAATCTCTCGGCCTTCTGGAGTGTAAGAAAGGTTGCGAGTTGGACCTTGTTTTACTGGAACAGAGAATAACTCACCACGAGCAGTAAACAATGCACGTTTACCATCATGTGAAATATCCATTGAATCAATAAAATCACTGACATTTTTGCTGTAAGGCATGGCATATTGGCGCACACCAGCAACATCAATGTTTAGCTTTTTGGCAGACTTTGTCGCTTCATCAAAACGATATAGGTAACCGCCATTTTCATAAACGATGGCGTCAGGACCTGCTGATGGCCACAAGACATCAAAGTCTTTGTGGTCAGTCATTTTTACTGGAGACTTACCGTCGCGATATTTATACAGGTTGAGTGTATAGTCACGATCAGATACAAAATAGATACTGTCATTTACCCAAGTCGGTTGCTGATCCGTTGCTTTATCAGTGGTGAGCTGTTTAGACGTGTTGTTTTCAAGGTCGTAAACCCACACATCTTGTGCACGGCCACCGCGTGAGCGTTTCCAGGTTCTAAACTCCCTGTCGATAGGGGTGTAAACATACTTGCTGCCATCAGGCGAGAGCATACCGCCACCGGTTTCTGGGATGGCCATCGGCTGCTCAAGTCCACCTTCGACAGGTACCATATATGGGCGACCCATGCGTTTACCCCATGGGGTGCGGTTTGCTCTGAACACGATATGTTTGCCGTCAGGCGTCCAATCCATCACCCGATAATCAAAACCACCGCGGGGAGGCATCGCGCCGACATCGTTATAATAGGTGAGCTGTTTTAACCCTGAACCATCGGCATTGATGACATAGATCTGGCGGCTACCATTGTACTCAGCGGCAAAAGCAATTTTGCTACCATCTGGTGAAAACTTAGGAAAAGTTTCAAAGCCAATGTGGTCAGTTAATCGCTGACTTTTCCCTGAATTGGTATCTGCGATATAAATGTCGCCAGCATAGACAAAAGTGACTTTATCTTTGTGAATGTCAGGAAAGCGAAGTAAGCGAGTATCTTCTGTTTGATACGCTGAAACAAAAGGCGCGGCTGCCGTAGCAATGGCGAGCACGAGTGTTTTTATTTTCATCATAATATAGGCGTTTCCGTTATTATTTTGATACATAATAACGATTAAGCACTGAAATGCACCCAATTTAGATGAGTAGCTTGTTTCAAAATGTGAAAAACACCCCAACGCGGAGTGTGGTCGCGAAGGGATGTTGAGTTGTTGGGGGAGTATCAATGAGGTACTGGTGTACCTCAATATTGTGTCAACTTAGAACTGTGCAACAAAAGTTAGGTTGCTTGTTTCGCCGCCATCTGTGTCAACAACACTACCTGTAAGGTAGTAAGTGTCATTGAAGAAGTACTTCGCTTCCACCGCTAAGTCTGAGTCATATGAACCAAGGCCAAGTGCAAAGTTACGAGTGAAGTAGTAGTTTGCTAGTACATTCGTCACATTGTCATCAAAGCCTTCGATGTCAATGCGGTTATGTTCCACGTCGATTGTGAAGTAGCTTTCGCCACCCACGTGCATCAAATAACGAGCACTTAGGTTTAGGTAATCAAACTCATCTTCGGTTTCAATGGTAAAACCAATATAATCTGTAGAGTTGAGCTCATGGTTATATTCTGCTTTGAACCAAGTTGTATCACCATGTTCGAACTCTTCCTGACGAATACTTAGCTTTAGGTTCTCGTTATATAAGTAACCAAAGCCAAAAGAGTAATGATCGTCAGCTTCACCAAGATCTGAAATGCTACCAGTAACAAACCACTCTTTAGTGATAAACCCTTCACCGTGAGCAGAAAAGGCATTTGAGAAATCATCGTTGGCATAGCTTAGGCCAACATTACTGTCTGTATCTAGGTAACCAAAGTCATCCCATACGCCAACTGATTCTTGAGGTGCGAAAAAGTAATCAGAAGAAAGCATCAGTAGGCTGTTATCGGAGCTATCGTAGTCTGTGTAACTAGCAGCGTTGAACCACTCTTTTTGAACGTTTCCTGCGTTAGCTTGAGCGGTCGCTGAAACAAGTAGTGAAACAGCTGCGATAGATAGTAGTTTTTTCATGTTCATCCCTTTAATTTCCATATATTGAGCTACATCAACTCAACGGCGCGCATAGTAGTACTAGAAATCTGAACAGGAACTGACAGAAGTCAAAAATTTATGAATTGGCGTAAATGCTCAGCTTTACATATGCTTTAGTTGGATTTGCAACTTCGGTTTTAGCTGGTTTACATGTTAATAGGAAGCGTAATGTCAGACTCGTTTCATGGTATTTCTATAGGCACTGAGAGGCGTCAAAACGATATCTACTTAACTTTAACACTCAGCGGTAAACTTACCCATGAAGATTACGTTACTATTATGCCTATTATTGAAGAGGTTATAAAAACGGTAAAGTCGCCACAGGTGTATGCACTAATTGATGCAATTGACTTTAAAGGCTGGGAGCTCAGAGCAATGTGGGACGATTTTCAGATAGTATTATCTCACAGCCACGAGTTTAAAAGAGTGGCCATTTATGGTGGCAAAAAGTGGCATCGTCTTGCTGCATTGATTGGTAATTGGATTATAACTGGGGAGGTAAAATATTTTCGAGATAAAAATCAGGCAATACTTTGGATTGAAAACAAATCATAGCCATACACAAAACGGTAATACATTGTTGAGCAATGATGAATACAGAAATCCCATTTGTCTAAAAAGTGGATTATCCAGTTGCTCATCATGTATAGTGAATAAACACCAGCGGCTTTTATCTGAATGGCTTGGGAGTTGACTCTGTGAAAACAATACTGATAACAGGTGCTAATCGTGGGATTGGACTTGCGTTAACTAAGGTCTACCTGCAATCGGGGTGGCATGTGCTGGCAACATGTAGAGATCCGCTAGCTGCAACTGACTTAAATGCGTTATCTGCGACGTTTCCTGAACTTCAGGTGTTCGCCCTAGATGTCACTAATTTTGATCAAATGACGGAATTGAGCGAAAAGCTTGCGCCAGTTGCCATTGATATTGTCGTTAATAATGCTGGCATATATGGACCAAAGGGTTACGCCTTTGGAGAAACAGATATTGAAGCGTGGCGTGAGGTGATGGAGGTCAATGTCTTTGCTACCATGCGACTTGCTGAGCTTTTTTATACCCACTTAAGTAACTCAACAGAAAAAATATTTGCCGCGGTGTCATCCAAAGTTGGTAGCCACACAATGAATACCAAAGGTGGTGGATATATTTATCGCAGCTCCAAAGCTGCAGTGAACTCAGTGATTAAAAGCTTATCAAATGATTTACTAGTTGATGGGATCCGTACCGTTGCATTGCACCCTGGTTGGGTTCAAACAGACATGGGGGGAGCTGAGGCACCAGTTACACCAGAGGAGTCGGCTGCTGGGCTTTATAGCGTGTTATCACATTTTGTTGATGCACAAAGTGGCGGCTTTTATGACTACAAAGGAGATGCAATTCCTTGGTGATCGCTGCATAAGTTATGTTTAATAACAACTAGCCTTAATACGTGCTCAATTTGAAGGAGTAAATCTGACGCCTAATTGCGTTAAAAATTTCTATTTAGAACAACTAAATAAAAATCCTTGCATTGCTTACAGAACATAAATACCTCGGCGTGAGCAGGGCGTGGAGCGGTGCTATCGACAAGATTTTCTCGCTTCAAAATAGTGGACCACTTAATTAAAATAATTAGTATAAGAAAGGAATATGTGTCTGTGGTAGAAGTACAAAATGTTGTCTTCTCTCGTCGTGACGGAGAGTCTCGCAGAGAAGTTTTAAGTGATCTTAATCTTAGTATCGGTAAAAATGAGCAAGTGGCAGTGGTAGGAGATAGCGGCTCTGGCAAAACCACATTGATCCATTTAATAGGTGGGCTACTCAGGCCTGACAGTGGCAGCATCATTATCGACGGCCAAGATATTACCAAATTTAACGACACAACGCAGGCCAGATATCGCAGAAGCCTGGGCATGATATTCCAGCATTATCAACTACTATCAGTACTCAACGTATACGACAATATTACTTTCCAAGCACAGCTCAACAATATAAAACTAGCACCACAGACAGTCAAAACACTGGCTTCACGCTTGGGGATTGCAGATAAACTCAATGCCTTACCACATCAATTATCTGGTGGGGAGCAACAGCGAGTAGGTATTGCACGGGCTATGTTGAATAAACCTCAGTTGCTATTAGCAGATGAGCCTACAGGCAATTTAGATGCAGCCAAAAGCGAAGAAGTTGTGTCACTTTTACGTCAGCTATGCCAAGAGCAGTCGGTGAACCTGATTATGGTTACTCACAGCCAACACCTTGCCAATAGCCTAGATAGAAAAGTGACCATTGAGAATAAGCGCGCTTATGGTTAAGCACTCTCAGTTAAACATGGCCTTACCTACAGCGCTTGAAATTAGATTAATACTGGGGGTTTTTTTCCAGTTTTATCGCCGACACCTTTGGCTCTTTTTCCTGTTTGTTCTTGGTTTGTCGCTGGGGAGTGCGTTATTAGGTGCAATCCAAGGGCTGAATCAAGAAGCGAGTAACCGCTACCACCAAACCAGTGCGTTGATAAATAATCCAATCAGTCACTTTGTGAGGCCAATTCACGGTAGTAAAACACTTGAAGCGACTATTTGGCAGGCGCTACGAAAAGCAGGTGTACGTTCTGCTGAGCCGGTGGCTGAAGGGGTGGTCACAATAGTCGAAGGTCAAAAAGTACGTATAAAAGGTGTAAATACTCTTCAGTGGCTTGGCAAAGGGAGTCAGTCAGACCGTCAACAAAATCAAAATCCCAGTATGCAGTTTGGTTTTAACACTATTTATATCTCCAATGCATTAGCGGAGCGCTTCTCCTTGAAGCAGCATCAAAGTATGCAAATTGCCGGTGTTGATTGTGTGTTTGTCGTATTACCAGGGCTTAGCGGGAATATCGCGTTGGCAGACATAGCCTTGGTTGACCGCCTGTTACATTTGGAAGGAAAAATCAGTTACATAGAAATTTCAGACTTTCATTTGAATAGTGCGCAGGTAAACGCCATTATTGCCAACAAAGCGCGACTGCAAAGTGCCGAGGCGCAATCATTCGACTCCCTGTCACAAGCCTTCTTTTTCAATCTCAAAGCGCTTGCGTTATTGGGTTATGTTGTTGGCGCTTTTTTAAGTTTCAATGCCATTAAATTGTGTCTGCATAGCCGACAAAAATTACATCAGCAACTTATATTGCTGGGTTGTCTTCAGCGCACGCTTGTTGTCGCCGTAAGTATAGAAATAATACTACTTAGCTTTTTGGCAGCATTGCTCGGTGCCGGTATCGCTTTTGTCGGCTCGAATGCTTTGGTGGCAGAAATCACACTCGCACTGAAAGGTCTCTTCGAACTGGACAGGCATTTACCGGTTCATTTCAGTTGGGTGGTCGTTTTACAAGCCTTTATGCTAAATATGTTGGTATTGGCGAGCATTGCTTATGCACAAACCAATGTGTTGACTTTCCATCGTAAGAAAAGGTTTCAAGTACTTTGTGTCATAGGAGCAGGACTGATAGCAGGGTACTTCTATATTGGTAGCGATAATCCTTTTTTCGCGCTTGGCCTTTGTGTGTGTTTATTGCTGGTGTTCTTTATTATTACGCCTGTGGTACTGCGAATATCGTTTGCGTGTATACCCACAACCCGGCCATTACTCAAGTGGATGAAAGCCGATAGTCATGAGCAGATCAGAGTATTAACCACGAGCGTCTATGCAGTTTTGCTGGCTGTGGGTACGTCGGTGGGGTTGCAAATTATGGTTGCAAGCTTTAGCACTGCGTTGCAAATTCATTTAGATAGTCGTTTAAGTGCCGAGCTCTATATTCGGCCAAATCATATAGAAAGCTGGCAGTATCAATGGTTATCAGCAAGGCAGGAAGTTGATACTGTTGGTGTTTTTTGGCAAGCAGAAGGCAGTTATCAGCGCAATGATAGTGACCCTAATACACAATCAGTGAGATTAATCAGCTTTGGCTCTCATGCTGATTTACACCAAAATCTTACGTTGCTTTCTGGAGCTCCACCAACTTCAAAAACGCTGTACCACGAAGCCAGCATACCGCGCAGTGGGTGCCTTGCTAATGAACCAAGTAAACTATTACATGGCATAAGATTGGGTCAATACGTCACCATCAAACAGGGTGAGCGTCAGATTAACTGCGAAATAACAGGGTTTTACTATGATTATGGTGAGCAGCGCAGTGTTTTTGTGGTGGTTACTACAGCCATTTTACAAGCCAAGTTTAATTACGAGGCTTTTGGCTTCTCATTGCGTTTAAAAGAAGGAGCTGATGAGCTCGACTTAAAACAGCAACTTTTACAACAATTTGAGCTTACCGAATCACAAGTTGTTGAAAATCATGTGTTTAAAAAATATGCGACACAATTATTTGAACATACATTTTACGCGACCAATGCTCTGAACCTGATGATAGTGGTGATTGCCTTATTTGGTCTTTGGGTGTCATTACTCACTTTGGGAGTCAAGCAGGTGCAACCTTTGGCTGTGCTTAAAACCTTGGGGATCACTACACTACAAGCATTTCAGATTAAGCTGTCGCAAAGCTCGATTATCTTATTGGTAAGCCTGGTATTAGCAATGGTATTAGGTGGGTTATTGGGCTGGGTATTACTGAAGTTTGTAATGCCTGTCGGGTTTGGCTGGAGCATTCCTTTTTTGATTCCGTATCAAAGTATTATGGTGTTTATCATGGGTATTTATAGTTTAGCCTTGTTGGTAAGTATTGCCCCGCTCATTAAGCTCAGTCGATATGCAGTTGCGGACTTATTACATGAAGACTAGATTGTGTTTATTGTTATTTATATTGGCACTATGTGTGGCTTGTACGCCAGAGCCTGCCAACGACACCGAGGCTCAAACGCGCTTTTTTAGCCAAGTGCGAGGCACTGCTGTATCACCGGATTATCAACTACGCTTTCCTCATGATCATGGCAGTCATCCAGATCAAGGTATTGAATGGTGGTATATCACGGCAAATCTTCACAGCGATTTAGGCAAAGCGTTTGGGGTGCAATGGACGTTATTTAGAGTATCCGCCCCAAACACACATTACGCGAGTCATTGGTGGGATGATCAGCTCTACTTTGCGCATTTTGCGATTCAAAATGATGAGTCTCATCAAGCTTATGAGCGTTATGGTCGCGCAGGTCAAATAGAAATCGCGACTACTCCTTTTATTGCGCGCCTTGACGACTGGTATTTAAAAAGTGACTCAAGCGCTTTTTTGCCTCTGTCTCTGCATGCAAGCGAAAGCGGCAACAGTATTAATATTAAGCTTAATGATAGTCCCTTGGTATTACATGGGGAAAATGGCTATAGCGAAAAGACCGCAGATGGTCATGCATCTATGTATTATAGCTACCCATTTTTAAATGCCTCTGGCACGCTTTACTTTAACGGTGAAAGCCATCAAGTATCAGGTAAAGCTTGGCTTGATAGAGAGTGGTCATCAGCTTTTATAAGTAAAACACAGCGTGGATGGGACTGGTTTAGTATCCGCGCAAAAGACAGCAAACAGGGGGCTCTGATGGTGTTTTGCATTCGTGATAATGAGCAAAGCTATACTGATTGTCGAGGTACCAAGATTGCAAGCGATGGAAAATCGCCACAGCAGATAGAACATAATGAAATTAAACTAACGGTGCTAAAGTCAATACCGCTTGATGGTGTTCATTATCCTTCTAAATGGCAGTTAGAGCTTGATGGTGAGTCACCAATTATCATTGAAGCCATTAATCGAGACTCTAGGAATCAGCTTTCTATCCCCTATTGGGAAGGGCGAGTCAGAACCTCTGGAGGATTTGATGGAGAAGGTTTCGCTGAGCTGGTGGGCTACCAATAAGCGCTAAAAATTATATTGAATCTAAGAAACAGAATAACCTGCTAGTAATAATGTCCGGTATGTTAACTGTGGACTAAGCGCTATTACTTATGCTGCTGACTAGTTAATTAGACAAAGCTTGTTACAAAGTGAAGCCGTATTTATTTAAAAGTTTTGTTGTTTTTGTTCGAAAATACAGTAGTATGCGCCGCGAATTGTACCAATATGCGTGACTGTTCGGTGCCGCAAATTGGTATTACATACGAGCAATATGGAGTAAATCGTGAATTCAGTATTAAAGCAAGTAGTAGCAGTTTCAGCCTTACTAGTATCAACCGCCAGTGCTGCAAACTCAACAGATTTTGTTGAGCTTGGCTATGGTAAAATAACGATTGATAACTTAGATGAGGTAAAACCAGCGGGTGTTGTGGTTACTGCAAATAAGGCTTTCGATGGTTTTTATCTTCAAGGAAGTTATGCAGTACTTAGCGATGATATTAGTCGCTCTCAGCTAGAGGTTCATCACGGTTTACGTATAAATACACCCCTAGAAGTGGATACAGATTTAGACTACTTGACCTTGTTGGTAGGGCACCAATTTGATGTTAGTGATGCAGGTTTTATGGATATTTACGGTGGCTACTCAAGGTATGAGGTAGACGTTGAGTATTCAGGTATTACAACGATAGTGTATAACAATGGTCAAGTTTATCAGCAGCAACTTTCAGATAAAGACAGTGATAATAGTGACCACTATCACTTAGAAGCTGCGTATGAGCATGCTTTTGGCGCATTATCTGCGCGCATTGGTCTTGGTGTTGAGCGTATTCAAAACGACGAAAGTGAAACCAACTTTGTATACCTAGCTAAGCTTGGTTACCAGTTTACAGACCGCATTTCAGCTAATATCAGCTACAGAAATGCAGATGAATACGATAACTTCGGTTTGAACTTGCGTTATAGCTTCTAATCAAGTTTATGTAATGATGAGATACAGGTCGTTGTAAAACGAGGCTGTATCTCTGATCCCCTGTATAAGCAAAGCAACTTCTAAGCTTAAAAAATGGCGTGCTTAGTCAATCTGACTGGTATAAACATGATTTGCAATCACTTTGCCATTAAATGAAAAATCAAACTGACCACAGTGAGCTAACCCAAGCTTTTGATAAAATTGATTTGATTCATTCTCTACCCATGTGTACAGCCAATATTTTTCACCTAGATCGGCACATGCGGCCGTGATGAGTTGCGAGCCGGCTCCCTTACCATGCCATCTTCTTAATACATAAAGCTTTTCAATCTCGAATCCAAGATCTTGGTCGCCGTATTGTGAAGACCTGTTAGCTTGAATGTATCCCTGTATTGCACCATCATGCTCAGCAACATAAATGCTGATTTCATCACGTTGTAACAAAGCTAAAAAATATGCTTGTGTAAAGGTGGTAAGTGCATAGTCGGCATATTCTTGTTTTACTCCCTCTAACGCATACGTGTCGAGCCACACCTGAATAGATAAGGCTGCGAGCGAGGAGGCGTCGCATGGTCGGGCTGGACGAATTTGGAAGTGGTACATTATCCTAGTTTATCCATTATTTGTGCGTATTGGTAATAAGCGAGCTGGCCAAATCGACGTAATTGTGGCAGCGGAAATGTGGGTAGCGGTTTAGTATAAATAGGTAAATTAGGTACAGGTTGTCCCATTAACTTTTCAGCAAGGCGTTTACTGGCCTGCGCACTAAATGCCACTCCTGAGCCACAGTAGCCGAGTATGTAACCGGTGTTATTTTCAGTATAAATATGTGGAATATCATCAAGCGCTGCCGCAATATAACCACTCCAGAAATAATCTACTGTAAATGGCAGTTTTGCAAAGCAATCTTTGAGGGCCGTCTGTAAGTTGTGTTGATACTTTAAGTTATCTTGACTGTGCCCAAATACAGCACCACGCCCACCAAATAAAATGCGATTATCTGGAAGTCGGCGGTAATAATACTTGAGTCGCCGGGTATCCATGACGACTTGCTCAGTGAATAGACCATGGGCATTTAACACGTCATCACTAAGAGGGTTGGTAACAATAATACTGCTTAAGATCGGCAAATAACGACCTTGTGTTAAAGGAGATAAGTTGCGTTGGCTATAGGCATTTGCTGCAATCACCACTTTATCTGCTGATACCTTGTGACCATTAACTTCTAAATGGTGTTTACCATTTGGGCTTTGGTGGTGTGTGACCAAGCTATTTTCGTATATCTTTACTCCGGCTTGCTGTGCCATCGCTTTGTAACCCATTAATAATTTTAATGGATGGACACCAAAGGCATTATCAAAACGCAGTGCGCCAAATCCCTGTTGATTACGCATATAAGCGTCACGGAGTTGTTGCTGGTTAAGCAGTTGGTGTTTGTTACAGTCCATTGTGGAATTTAAGTACTCAGACTGCGCCTTTAAAAGCGAAAATGCTTGCTGATTATGTGCTACTTTAAGGTAACCTGATGCTTGGACATTACACTCAATCTGGTTCACTTTGATATGATCACGCACTCTATCTACCGCATCATTATATTCTTGGTAGATGGATTTACTGATGTCTACACCATATCTTTTAGCAATTTGAGAATAACCTAAACGTCCTGTACTTGGTAAAACAAACCCTGCGTTTCTTGCGCTTGCACCAAAGCCAATTTGGTTGGCTTCAAATAATGCCACATTTTGCTGGAAAGTAGTCGCTAAATGATAAGCTGTCAGTAAGCCAGTAAATCCGCCGCCAATGACTGCCACATCAACCTGCAAGGGACTATCAAGTGCTGTGGATGGCTCACCGATGTCGCAGGTTGCAGCCCAGTAACTCTTGGCAAAAGCTTGCCCCTGACAATGTGGCTGGGTTAGAGGATCAAATCCGGACATATTAAAACTCCAGCACCATTTCTGCCGCTTGGCAGTGGCACTGTGTGCCACAAATAGTGCAGACATAACCATGATAGATACAATCGTCTAGCCATTTGTCATCGTGTACTTTGATGAGTTTACCACCTGCTTTAGTGAAGTATTTTACTGCGCCATTGCCTGGGCTTTGCTTCCATAGGTGAGAGACACCAGCTTTTGCACCTTGTTGTTTTAGTGCTGCCACTGCATGGCTTAATAATTGTGGTCCTATACCTTGCCCCTGTGCATTGGGCGCGATAGCAATACACTTAAAGTAAGCCATATCAGTTTCATCAACCGGCCAAAGTGTTGGCGAGCTCCATTTGTCAATTGGCCATTGTCCGGCACTGTAGGTGGTTCTAAAACCAAGTAGTTCATCATTTTCGCCCAGCGCAACAAAAGAAGCATTGATACCGTTTTTACAACCTTTTTGGTACATCTGTTCGATACCGGTTTCATCTAAGTAGTTATCACCATGAACGAGGTTACCAAGCTCAATAACGGGTAAGAAATGCTCTGGTTGCAAGGGAGTGATTTTCATAAGAAGCTCTATTGTTGTTATTTATAATCAATTTTTATTAGCGTTGGCCTTAGCATATCACGTTGACTGACGTACCAAAAAGTCTTGGTCGTGCTCATTTTTTGAGACTCTGTTATTGAGCTTCGGGTCGTTAGATTTGACAGCGATGTCATTTTGTTAATAATTGTTAAGTTAGTGGGTTCCACTATTAACAACAACGTGTAAAGGAAAAAACATGAAAACGCTTAAATTAGCAACAGTAATTTCGCTGGCTATTACTGCAAGTCAGGCAATAGCTATGAGTCCGCAACCAGATCCGCAAAATCCGGGAGGCTATATCGTGTCGCGAGCAGAGCTTTCTGCAACTGAGGGCGCAAAAACAAACAATCCAATGTATGCCATCTGGTCTAAGGCACTAGAAACCCGAGATAACACAATCGTTGAGGGAATTGCCCCTAACCTTGCTAGTAATCCTAATAACGTTAAGCGAGCTGAGCGTGTCTTTGGTGAAGCACAATGGCGATTTTTAACCCAAATGGCTGCGCCTGAATACACATATACCCGTTTTTTACGTGCTATTGGTAAGTTTCCTGCTTTTTGCGGCGACTACACCGATGGTCGCGATGCTGATGCAATCTGTAAACGCTCAATCGTCACCGCTTTTGCGCACTTCGCCCAAGAAACTGGAGGCCACATTGCCAAAGATAACATTTCTGATAACCCATTAGGTCTTGAAGAATGGCAACAAGCCTTGGTGCATGTACGTGAAATGGGGTGGTCAGAAGGAGAGGTTGGTTATACTACAGGGTGTGGTCAAAATGATTGGCAGAATCGTCGCTGGCCCTGTGGCACTGGGCAAGGCTACTTTGGTCGTGGTGCAAAGCAGCTATCTTATCACTTTAATTACGGTGCGTTCAGTGAAGTCATGTTTAATGGCGACGCCACTGTATTGCTTAATAACCCAGGTTTAGTTGCTGATTCTTGGCTAAATTTAGCGTCCGCAATTTGGTTTTTCTTAACTCCTCAAGCACCAAAGCCGGCGATGCTGCATGTGATTGACAAAACTTGGGTGCCGTCACAGCGTGAGGTAGATGCAGGGATTGGTTATGGTTTTGGTACCACTATTAATATTATTAATGGTGGTATCGAGTGCGGAGCACAAAACCGTGACAAAGGTCAACCTGTTAACCGCATCCGTTATTGGGAAGGGCTATCACATTACTATAATATTGCCATTGCTGCGGATGAAGAAAACACCTGCTGGCAGCAAACACCTTATGGTAGCTTAAATTTAGATGGCGCAACTGACGTACTATACACAAACTGGGAAGGAGACTGGACATATTACGCAGACCGCCCCGGAGGCTATTCTTTCGAGTGTAAACTTGTTGGGTATCAAACGGCTTATTCGGCACTTGTACCAGGAGACTACGAAAAATGCGTGACAAACTTTTATCAATCCCACGCAAGTTGGCCTCAAGTTCGAGTGGTTGACGACTTACCTACAACCCCTGTTGAACCGCCAGTGGGTGGTGTACCAGCTTGGGATGCTGATAAAGTCTACTTAAAAGGTGACCGTGCTAGCTACAATGGCGTGATATATGAAGCTAAATGGTGGACCAAAGGGAACATTCCAGCGGCTGACGGCCCTTGGTTAGCTGTTAAATAATACGGCAGTCGTTGTGGAGCGCGTTATACCATAAGTGGTCTATTTTGAGGTGAGAAAATCTTGTCGATAACAAGGCAAAAATTTTGCTATTTAGTTGTTCTAAATAAGAAATTTTTAACGCTGTTAGCGTCAGATTTACTCCTTCAAATTGAGCAAGTATTAAGTCAAATTGGTATTGTTTTGCTCCACAACTTCAAGATTCTCAGCAAAGATCACAAACTCCAATTGAAGCCCTTCTGTAGGCACGCTAAAATAGTATTTTAGCAATAACCGAGACCATATTGTGTCTGTAACTCGCGCATTAGTTCAAACTTTATCTGAGTGCATTGAACATGTACTTGACACCTCCCTCCATGCCGATAAAGCATTAACTCAACTACTGCAAAATAACCCGCAGTGGAGCCTTGATGAAAGGCAGTATGTAGTGAGTAACTATTACCATATTTTCCGCTTTAAACGATTACTGACTTACTTGCTTGAGCATGAGAATTTACCATTAGATGGGTTTGGCTATTGGTTGACTTGTCAAGTTGTAACCAAGCAGGCGTTGCCGGAGTGGGTAGATACCGAGCGTTATCATGTCGAGCGTTTACAAAGCTTGATAGAGCAGGCCCCCGAAGCTATCCGTCTGTCATTGCCGGATTGGCTCAATGAAGTGGCGCATATACAGCTCGGTGAAAAATGGCAGGTGATTGCTAACGCGCTAAATCAAAGTGCTCAGCAATATTTGCGAGTCAATACTCTCAAAAGTGATATTGCAACGGTTACAGCATCTTTAGCAAAAGAGGGGATCAAGGTTTCAAACGTTGAACTTGATGCGCATATTGCCTTAAAAGTGGAGTCAAATAGCCATTTGTTTCGCTCTCAAGCATTTCAGTCCGGATGGTTTGAAATGCAAGATGCAGGCTCTCAGCAGATCGCACCATTTTTAGATGTGAAACCTGGACATAAAGTGGTGGACGCATGTGCTGGAGCTGGTGGAAAGAGCTTGCACTTAGCTGCATTGATGGAAAACAAAGGTCGATTACTGTCTTTGGATATTCATGAGCATAAACTTGAAACGCTAAAGCAACGGGCGAAACGCGCAGGGGTTCATGTTGCTGAGACCCGCGTTATTCAAAATAACAAAACCATCAAACGACAAAAAGAAAAGTTTGATCGTGTTTTGTTGGACGTACCTTGCTCAGGTTTAGGTGTACTAAAGCGAAACCCAGATGCAAAGTGGCACTTGAATTCGCAAAATTTAGACACACTTATTGATTTACAAACAGATATTCTGGCGCGCTACAGTCAAATGTGCAAAGTGGGCGGTAAATTAGTCTATGCAACTTGCTCGATTCTACCCGCTGAAAATGAGCAACAGGTTGAACGCTTTTTGGAGAACAACCCCAACTGGCAACTAGAAGACTCACTTTGCTTACTTCCGGGAATAAATTCGGAATTTGATGGTTTTTATGCCGCACGATTAGTAAAACACAGTTAGGAAACAAGATGAATCCAATTATTGCATTACTTAAAGAGCACAATATTTCAGACGAGCAAATTGAAGCGGTGTTTACCCAGCTGACGGAAAACCCAATGATGGCAATGGCAACAATTCAGCAATTAGGTATTCCACCTGAAAAGCTTCAACAATTAATGGGTTTAGTAATGCAAAATCCTGCATTGATCAAAGAAGCGGTAGATGAATTAGGTTTGGATTTTGAAAAGGTTGAGGCTGCAAAAGCCCAGCTAAAACAGTAGTGTTAATGGCTAGACAAGCTCAGCCTTGTCTAGCCCTAGCTAAGTTAATCTAAGTTAATTCGCATGCCGCTCAAATCTTGTGAGTAAAACCACTGTATACCCCAAATAAAAATGTGAGCATTGCAGAAAATAGTGTCGAGCCTATCGCGTAGGCAAGTATTGCCTGAACCCAATTTTTCCACTTTGCCAGCTCATTTTCCGCCATTTTATAGTTAAGTATTATGCTGTACAAACCAGAAAATAAGAGCGAAAGAATAGCGTAAAGCTGCTCGCTGAAGATCTCTAGCATGAGTGGAATAGAGAATATCAGTACGCTTAGGGTTAGAATGAGTAGGTGTCCTATGGTGTACTCCAGCATTGTGTAGGGCGCAGAACGATACACTAGCTTAGAGGCTAATCCGAGTAAGAATGCCAGAATAAAGACGCGATAAATGTGCGTTGCTTCATATAGTGCGATTTCAGATTGCCATTTGAGCTGCTCTTTCGATTCCAAAAGCTGACTGCTGGGCATGAAGCTGGTTTCAAGTAGATGCGAGGCAAGCACGATCACGGTGAGTAGAATAAAACTAAACTTGAAGGGATTACCAAAGCGACTCCTCTGTCCATTCAAGTATCCAATAATGGTGCTAAAGGGTTGCAATAGCAGCCCAAAAAGCAATCTAAAAAATGGTGACTCTAAGTCGAATAATGCACTTTGAAGTAGTACACCTAAGTGTTTGAAAGTGAGTCTTGAGGCTCTTTTTTGCCCACAACCTGAGCAGTACTCGCCAGCTAACTGTGTGTGGCAGTTTAAACAGTGCGATTGGTTTTCGAAGTTTAGGTGATCCATACGATTTTTTATTATTTTTTACTTATAACGAATGCTACCTTTTATTGTCTCTTAGGATCAAACAAAATGGGTGTCACAGCCCACTTTTCAAGCATACCATCCGAACTAATCGTTGTAAGCACGTTACTATCAGAGAGGTGGAAGTCATAAACGGTACTGCCACCGCTTCGTTGTGCGATTGGCCAGCTTATGATCTCTGTTCCAGATACAAGTTCCCATAACGAGATATAGGCTTTGGATGAGGTTGTTAACAAAAACTCATCGCTAGCTAGAAATTGGGCACCGCGAAAAAACTTGAAGCGTTGAGGGTAGGAGAGTGATAAAACAGGCTCGCCAGAACGAGTATCAATGAGCTCCTGTGCTTGGAGGGCGTCTGAAACAAACAGTCTATTTTCATTTTGTGATAAAGCTAAACTGGTAATTCGGTGAGGAAGCGCATAGTCTATCGTGATTTCTTTACTCTGTAATTCAAGCCTTTTAGCATGACCATCTAAAGAGGCAGAGTAGAGAGAGGTTAAACTCCGATTAAAAATCAAATGTGTGACGCTGCTTTCATGAAGGTGTATTTTCGTGATGGTTTGTTTATCTAAACTCAACAGCAGTACGCTGCCGTCATTGTAGCCAAGGGCAATAAGCTGCTCATCGCTGGACCACTGTGCCTTCGTAATACGAATAAATGAGTCAAATTCAGGTAATGAATAGCTTACTACCTCGTTCGTGTGTAATTGCCAGATGTTGAGTTGCGTGTCTGAAATACTAACAACACTTCGCTTGCTCGGCGCTATCAAAGCGTCACGAAAAGTAAGTTGGTATTTACTGCCTTCAATCTGTTTCATGAGCTGTTGGCTTTGGTTATCCCACACTTGTAGTAAATGATCGTCAATAAGTAGTAAGGTTAATGCTGCATCATGAGAGAGCGTCGCAAGATTAACAGGTAATTGAGTTAACTGTACCTGTGTTATCGGTTCTATAGCCTGCTTTTTGCTGCATCCAGCTAGAATAAGCAAAGTAATCATACATATATAAAAATAACGTCTCATTCTGTGCTCTTTCCGCTTTTCTCTTTTTTATCAAGGGTAGTCTTAACCATAACCTGAGCTTAAGGCAATTACAGTCTCTTTAGCTAGCAATGCGTGCAGGTGTCTGGGTGCAAGAGCACCGTGCTCTACAAAATTCGCTTATCTAGAATAAGACAATCATTTAACGTGATTGTAAAAAAATGAGTTAACTTATTTTATCCCACTCTCAGATTACGTAAATAAATGGCCACTTCACTTAGCAAGCTGGCTATAAAAGTTGTGTAACGCGCACTTGCTAATTTGAGTGCCAAAAATGGCTTGTGCTCGATTACCGTATCGGCTTATGGTAGCTGCTCATTAGTATTTTTCTGGAGTTTATCGTGAAAGGATTATTGGGATTAGTACTATTAGCTGCAATTTGGGGGGGCTCTTTTTTATTTATGAAGCTAGCCGCGAGCGAGCTAGGACCCGCTGTACTGATTGAATTTAGGGTGATATTAGGTGCGGTTACACTGAGTGTGGTGGCATTACTGCTGAAGCGCAATTTGCATTTTTGGCGCTATAAAAAACATTTTCTAATCTTAGGCATGTTCAATTCAGCAATCCCTTTTATGTTGTTTGCATATGCTGTGCAAACGCTTGATGCGTCAATGGTATCTATTTTAAATTCAACTGCGCCATTTTGGGGAGTGGTAATTGGAGCATTATGGTTAAAAGTGCCAACGCATAAGTCGGTATGGATGGGGTGTGGGTTTGGCCTTGCCGGTGTTGTTACGTTAGTGGGGTTTGATAGCGCAGTACTCAAAGAAGGTGCATGGTTGCCTATTTTAGCGGCATTATGTGCGACACTGAGCTATGCGGGCGCATCGCACTACACAAAACGTGCACCACAGATGACTTCATTTAATCATGCTCATGGCAACTTGTGGGGAGCTGCCATATTTGTTTTACCTTTCATATTCTTTATGCCGATAAGAGAAACTCCCAACTCAACCGTGATAAGTGCGGTCGTTGGGCTTGGTATTATTTGCACAGGGATTGCGTATATTTTGTATTTCAAGCTTGTAGAAGAGTTAGGCGCGGCTTCGGCGCTATCAGTGACCTTTCTGATCCCGGTTTTTGGCATTTTATGGGGACATCTATTTCTTGATGAAAAAATAGGTATAAACACCATTTTAGGCAGCGTATTAGTGCTAGTTGGTGTGAGTTTAGTAACAGGACTGCATGAAAAACTGTTTACATTAAAGAGTTTAAAAGCATCATAGTTGCACCAAGATACAGTGATGTTAGCAATACTACGGTGTTTTTATACATATTCAATTTAAGGCTTTAGCTGCGTACAAAGTTTTTAGCTTATACCAATTTTCTTAATTAAGTGGTCTATTTTGAGGTGAGAAAGCCTTGTCGACAACAGGACGCGGGAGCGGTGTTATTCCCAAAACTGTCTGGCTAGGGAAAGGTATAATTTAATGTGGTATTAAATAGCAAAGTTTACAGGGGGAAGAGTGAGCGATAGCTGGAAACGATAAAAGGGCCTAAAAGGCCCTTTGGTGAAGTATCGTTCAAGTTAGTATGGTCACTTTAACCCCTTAAAGCAACCAACCAATTGTTTTGCAACTGCGGCTTATCTCAATAAGTTTCTAAGCTAGCGAGAGGAAGAAACCTGCAATTGCTGCACTCATGAGGTTAGCCATAGACCCTGCTAACACTGCTCTGAGCCCTAGGCGAGCGATATCCTTTCTACGACTGGGAGCCATACCCCCGAGTCCGCCTAGTAAGATGGCAATCGACGATAAGTTAGCAAATCCACATAAAGCAAATGTGACAATCGCTTGAGTGTGTGTGCTCAACGTATCGCGATAATTCATATAATCTAGGTAGGCAACAAACTCGTTTACTACCAATTTTTGGCCGATGAAACTACCTGCCGTTACAGCTTCCGACCAAGGTACCCCAAGTAGCCAAGCGACAGGGGCAAAGACGTAGCCTAAAATTTCTTGTAGTGTCAGTGTTGGGTAATCAAAGATTCCCCCAATACTACCTAATAAACCATTGAGTAAGGCAATTAGCGCTACAAATGCAAGTAGCATTGCACCTACGTTTAGTGCTAAGTGCATACCACTTGATGCACCAGATGCTGCTGCATCAATTACATTAACAGGTTTATCTTCGCCACTATCAACATCTGATAAATTTTCATGTGGCTTTTCGGTTTCTGGCACAATCATTTTTGCCATTAAGAAACCACCCGGTGCCGCCATAAAGCTTGCTGCTATTAGGTATTTAAGTTCAACACCAATCGCAACATAACCAGCCATTACCGAGCCGGCGACTGTTGCTAAACCGCCCACCATGACTGCAAACAATTCTGACTGCGTCATTTTTGGGATAAACGGTTTTACGATTAGAGGCGCTTCCGTTTGACCAACAAAGATGTTTGCTGTAGCGGAAAGCGACTCAGGTCGTGACGTTTGCAACAGCTTTTGTAAGCCGCCACCTAAAATCTTAATAATCCAATTCATTATGCCAAGGTGATACAACACAGCCACAAGTGCTGAGAAGAACACGATTACCGGCAATACTTGAATTGCAAAAATAAATCCTAGCGAGTCTTGTTGAGCCAAAGGGCCAAATAAAAAGCCAATGCCATCATTAGCATAGCTGATTACCTTTGCAACCGCGCTAGACATTGAAGCTAAAACGTTTTTGCCTGCTTCAATAAAGAGTACAAAGCCGCCTATTAAGACTTGCAGTAAAAATGCGACGCCTACGGTGCGCTTATTAATAGCACTGCGGTTAGTCGAACACGCAAATGCTACACCCAGGAGCATCATCATACCCACTAGGCTCATAATTGTTGTCATGCCAATTTCCCGTTATTCTTGTAGCAAATATTTTATTTTACTTTTTATAATATCAATCGCAACGCGATTCATACCACCACGGGTCACAACCAAGTCGGCATTATGCTTGGATGGCTCGATAAACTGATAAAACATCGGTCTTACCGTTGCCTGATATTGTTCTACCACAGATGACAAACTTCTTCCTCTGTGCTCTATATCCCTTTGCATGCGACGCAGCAAACAAATATCCAAAGGTGTATCAATGAACACCTTTATATCAAACTCTTCACTTAATGCAGGATCACTTAACAATAAAATACCCTCAACGATTAGTATCTTTGCAGGATTAACTATTCGGGTTTTATCGCTACGTGTATGCTGTCCGTAATCGTAGGTAGGAACCTCTACAGATTCACCTTGGCGAAGCTTTGTTAAATGCTCGCGTAACAGCTCGTGTTCAAACGCATCAGGATGGTCATAATTCGTTTGAGTACGATGCTCTATAGGTAAATGCGATTGATCTTTATAATAGGCGTCCTCTTCGATTACCGCGATAGCGCCTGAGGCAAGCTCATTCACTAATTCGTTGTAAATCGTTTGACTAAAAAGAGACTTACCAGACGCAGATGCGCCAGCTATGGCTATAATAGTTCGTGTCACTAAAGTTCACACCCAGCAGTTGTTTATGTTGGAAGATCACAATAGCAAAAAAGACACGATTAATCTCTTTTGCCTCGCTTAATGAGCAAATTTAACGGGTTTGGCGGACTCAAAACAGGACTTATGTCCGCTGAAGGCAATTGATTGAAATTTGCAAGATCGCAACTTTTCGTGAATTTTGTGACTATTTTATGACAGCGGACTTATGTCCTGTACGATTTTTTTAACCAAACATAAAGTAACCAACGCTTACGGTAACCATGTATTTAAGAATAAATAACAGCCTAAGCAGTATAGAGAGGTATCTATGGCAAGAGCAATCATATTAATGGCGGATAGCCTAGGCATTGGCGCAGCACCAGACGCAGAACAGTTTGGTGACCTAGGTGCTAATACTCTCGCACATTTATTGCAGGCATATAGTGAAGAAAAAGGTGAAGCACTCGATTTACCTAATCTTTCTAAACTAGGTCTAATCGCAGCATGTGAAGCTGCGGGTAAAGAAACCTGCATCGTTGCACAAAATATCGAGCCAAGTGCAGCTTGGGGATATGCAAAAGAATTATCAAGTGGTAAAGACACACCGTCTGGCCACTGGGAAATGGCAGGGGTACCTGTATTGTTTGATTGGGGTTACTTTCCAAATACTAACCCATGTTTCCCGCAAGAGTTTATAGATGAGTTGTGCAAGCGTGCGGAAATCCCAGGTATTTTAGGGAACTGCTACGCGTCGGGCACCACTATTTTAGAGCAGCTGGGTGAAGAACATATGCAAACTGGTAAGCCAATTTGCTACACCTCAGTTGATAGCGTCTTTCAAATAGCCGCTCATGAGCAATCTTTTGGCCTTGACAAGCTTTATCAAGTATGTGAAATCGCACGGGCACTGCTTGATGAAATGAATATAGGACGAGTGATTGCGCGGCCATTTATAGGCACTTCAAGTGCCGACTTTATTCGTACCGGTAACCGTAGAGATTACTCCGTGTTACCACCTTCGCCAACAGTGTTGGATAAGCTAGCCAACGACGGCGGCGAAGTAATTAGCATTGGTAAAATTGCAGATATCTACGCACATCAAGGGATAACGCAAAAGCATAAAGCCCCTGGTTTGTTGAATCTACTAGCAAAAACAAGCGAAGTGATGGACTCTGCACCGGAGCACAGCCTTATTTTCACCAACTTGGTCGACTTCGACGAAAAGTTTGGTCATCGCAGGAATGCAGTAGGTTACGCTGAAGCATTAGCTCAGTTTGATGCTTTTTTACCAGAGATTATTGCCAAATTAAAAGTAGATGATTTGCTTTTAATTACTGCCGATCACGGTTGTGACCCAACTGCTGAAGGCACAGATCATACGCGTGAATACGTGCCTGTATTGGCATATACACCGGGTATGAACAATACTCCGTTAGGAGAGAGACAAAGTTTTGCTGACATAGGTCAAACGCTTGCCCAGTGGTTTGATTTAGACGCAACACAGTACGGTGAAGGCTTTAAGGCCGAAATAAAAGCCTAACTAAAGGAAACAATATGAGCACTCCACACATTAGCGCAAAGCCAGGTGATTTTGCAGAAACGGTATTAATGCCGGGTGATCCATTAAGAGCAAAATACATTGCAGAAAACTTCTTGGAAGATGCTCGTCAGGTAACTGACGTTCGCAACATGTTTGGTTTTACAGGTACTTATAATGGTAAGCCAGTCAGCATCATGGGCTCAGGCATGGGCATTCCGTCTATGTCAATTTACGCACGTGAGCTTATAGTTAGCTTCGGCGTTAAGAACCTTATCCGTATCGGTACATGTGGTGGAATTAGCCAAGACATTAAGATCCGCGATGTTATTTTTGCCCAAGGCGCAAGTACAGATTCAAACGTGAACCGTGCTCGCGTACGTGGCTATGATTTTGCTGCTATCTCTGATTTTGGTCTTTTGGAAAATGGTGTAAATGCCGCGCGTCGTTTAGGTATTGATGCAAAAATTGGTAATGTATTCACGACAGATACTTTCTATCAAGCGGATAGCGAATTTTATAAAGAATTAGACAAGCTAGGTGTAATGGCCGTTGATATGGAAACGGCGGGCCTATATGGTGTTGCGGCTGAGTATGGTGCAAAAGCAATGGCATTATTCACTGTAAGTGATCATGTTATTACTGGTGAAGCAACACCACCTGAAGAACGTCAAAGTACGTTCAATGAAATGGTAAAAATTGCGCTAGAGTCAATTTAATACAATTTAAAAAGTTCCTTGGTAACGTAATCGCAGAGTTTTGGAGACACGCCTAAAACAAAGCGAATCACACCCAAAAAAGCCGCTCCTAGCGGCTTTTTTTTTGATCATCATTCTTTGATGTATTGAAAATTAGCCCGCACAAGATAAAGGTGGTAGAGTTTTAAGTAAGCCACTTTGTTTCATACAAATTAATACCAATTTGACTTAATACTTGCTCAATTTGAAGGAGTAAACCTGACGCTAACAGCGTTAAAAATTTCTTATTTAGAACAACTAAATAGCAAAACTTTTGCCTTGCCTACATATATGTAGGTAACTTAGCGATAGTAGGACGCGGTAGCGGAGGTATCGACAAGATTTTCGCGCCTTATAATAGACCACTTAATAAAGATAATTGATATAAACTGGTTTGAGTTAGGAGTAGTGACGATGCTCGCTATAGTTCTTTTTACTTTGATGACAAATAGTGGGGTTGGGCTGGATTGGGTTAGCCTTAACTCGCTAGTTAAAAATAAACCAGGTGAAGCAATACAAGCATACCAAATTGCACTCTCGCGAGACGATCTCACTCTACGTGACTACTATCGGCTTCATAGCCTTGCCATTCGTGCGGGGGCAATTACATTTAATAATTCAGTGTTGTTAACGGCACTGGAAGCGTTAAAAAATAAAGATTTTGATGCACTCATCGAGGAAAATAAAGTCAAACTACTCGCCAATATTGGCGTCGCTTATCGCTATCGCGAACAAAATCAACAGGCCATTTGGCACTATCGGTGCGCAATGAATGAGGCGACTAGCTCGCAGTATAAAGCGGCACTTAAAGTGAATATTGCCATTGCCTATACGCGAATCAATCAGCCTTCTCTTGGTTATAGCTTGCTTAAAAACATAGAAAAAAGATTCCTTCCAGATTACATGCGGGCAGGACTTGCAACTGCACTTGGGAATATTACGTTTGCACTAGGTGAGTCTGAAGAGGCGCTACGCTATTTTCAAGAAGCAGCAAAACAATATCGAGATGATGAAAATTATAAAGCAATGAGGCAAGTAAGTGTAAACAGCCTCGGAATACATCTCTTAAATGAAGACTTTGCTAGCTATCACAAAGTTTTGGCAGAAGTTGAGCTAGATGATGAGTTGATGAGCGCCAAGCAGCACTACCTATCTTGGCTTACTGAGTTAGAGCGCCTGTTAAAGCAAGGTAGCAATAAACCAAATTTGAATACGCCAGATATTATGAAAGCTTATGCGTTGGGTGCTGCAAAAGAGGATTACGCAGCGATGGTCAATGCCCATATTGATAAGTTTTCTCTCTCAATACCTAAAGTCGATGCACAGATTGTGGTTAAGGAGCCATTACCAATTGAACTGGGCAAGCCGTGGTGTTTAAACCTTTGACAAACGCCTGTTTTTTGCCATGGTTATGTTATTGCTTTTTATTGGTGAATAGCTACTTTTGGAGAAATCATGTCACAGTGGGTAAAAGGAGAGGTGATCGACATTGTTCATTGGACACAAACGCTTTTTAGTATTCGATTTAGAGCAGATATCGCGCCTTTTAAGGCCGGTCAGTACACTAAGCTAAGTTTAGTTGAACACGGCGTTCGAACGTCCAGAGCCTACTCTTTTGTGAACTCTCCATCAGAATCAACTCATGAAGTTCTGGTTGTAAGTGTACCTGAAGGCAACCTGTCCCCTGCGTTACATCAGCTCAAAGCTGGGGACTTCATTGAGGTCTCTCATAAGGCCAATGGATTTTTTACCCTAGATGAATTACCGCCATGCGATACACTATGGATGATCTGCACAGGTACAGCCATTGGACCATTTTTGTCTATGTTGGATGACGGTGAAATATGGCAACGGGTAAAACAAGTGCACCTCATTCATGGCGTTAGACTCAATGCTGACTTGTGCTACCGAGCAAAGCTAGAGCAACTGCAAGCGCAAAGAGGTGAGTTTACTTATATCCCTTTAGTAACGCGAGAGCAACCTGAAGTGGGTTATCAGGGACGAGTTACGGAGCTTGTGGAAAACAAGCAATTATTAGCGCATTTTGGTTATTTACACTTCCCAGACAAAAGCCATTTTATGCTGTGCGGTAATCCCGATATGGTAAAACAACTCAGTGCTCAGTTACAGAAGATGGGTTTTGAACGTCATAGGCGGGCAAAGCCCGGTCAGATCACTGTCGAGCAATACTGGTAATAGCAATGCAGACTAGGTTTATCTTTTTGGTATATCTGACACTGGTATCTTGTAGCGTTATTGCCGTCCCAAAAGTCATCAAAGTCGTAGATGTAGCGAAAGAGAATGGAACGCCCCAGAATCAATACTTTCTGTCGGTTTTACGCTTGGCCCTAGATAAATCACAGCATAGATATGGCGAATACTGGTTGGAGCGCATCGACTTACCAATCAACCAGTCTCGACAGTTTAAAGAGTTAATTAAGCACAACATTGATGTATTTTGGACTGTCTCTACAGCTGCAAGGGATGGGCAAGCACAGCCTGTAGCTATCCCAATTGCATTTGGCAGTTTTGGTATTAGGGTATTGGTCAAAAATGTCGCTGATAAGGCCAAGCTAAATACACATTTGTCCTTATCGGAGTTGCAAAAGTTCAAGGTCTTATTAGGTAAAGACTGGCCTGATGTTGAGATTTTCGAAAAGTCAGGTTTTACAGTCGAAACGTGTATGGACGGCCTCACCTGCTATCGAGTGCTTACAAATAGTACCGGCAGGGTCTTTCCGAGGGGAATAATTGAAGTAATACCCGAAATAAGGTCTTTTGGAGATCAACGACTTAGCTACAATGGAAAGAATCTATTGCTCTACCCGTCTACAGTGTACTTCTACGTCAATAAGGAAGATAACAACCTTCACCGTTGCTTGGAATACGGCTTAACCCAAGCGCTTAAAGATGGCTCATTAGCTGCACTTTTCTATGAAAGTAGCTTGATGGATGAACTAAAAAAGCACTTTAATCTGCAAAGTGCTTCGGTCCATCAAATAGGTAATCCTTTGATCAAGTCAAAAAAGCAGCTCGAGACAGTGACTCAATTACAAACCGAGCTGCTAAAACACCTTAACTATTCACCAGCTCGTTAAAGCTTTGGTTGTCTGCAAGGCTAGCAAAAGCTGGTTCATGTTGTAACTCATTCTTTAAGTTCGGTGCATACTCAAGCGCCATACGAATATCAGCCATTGCATCTGCATGTTGATAGAGCATGGCGTATGCACAAGCCCGTTGCCAGTAGGCATAGCCGTAATCGCTGTCGATTTCTAATGCCTGATTACATAGGTCGATAGCGGTGTTAGTTTGCCCAAGCTCCAATAGCGCATCGGCTTTGTAAGCAATAGCCTCAACATCTTCGGGCTTACGGTTGAGGATCTCATCGTAAATTTCAATCTTAGAATTCATATCACTTTCTAGGTTTGCTCGCATCCAAAGTGAGTGTACTTCGTTGGTGATTGAAATTTTCTTTTGATTATTGAGGATCTCCTCAGAGCGCTCACGTAGCTTTTCTTCTAATACTTGTAGGCGCTTTTCGTATTCATCGGTAATAGTACCTACACGCTGACTAACAATATCTTCAACTTTACTTTTTATGTCTCTAAATGATGACCATCCAACGACCACTAAAATTGAAGCAGCTGCGGTTATAAGAAAGAGCACGTTATTAATGGTGTCGGTGGTATAAGTGATAGCACGATCAGCGGTATCTAATTGTGAATGGCTGATTTTTTTTTCAATGTCAGCTCTAAGACGCATTTGATCTTCTCTTACCGCTTTTAGCTCATCAAGGATGTAACGCTCGATTAATGGACGGTACATGGGTTCTTGTAATTGGCTTAAAGCCTGTTGTTGTTGGTTTTCTGATGGCTTGTTCTGTGAGGACTGCTCCGAAGCTGAAGAAGTCAAACTAAAAGCGGCAAGAAAAATAAATAGTACTATGCTTTTCATATTAATAATCTAAAAATTATATTTTGCAATATGTTGCATGAGTTAAATAGGAATTGCAAAAGCTTAACTGAGAAAGCCGCTTGGCGTTGTCCTTTTTTTGTAATGTGGCCTTTATTGCTGATATTACTATTAAGTGGTGTAAGTTATGCCAACACTTTGCTTGTGGTGACTGAGGAGTGGCGTCCCTACAACTATACCAATGATGAGGGAGTCATTGTTGGTAGAGCGACCGACAAAGTACGTGAAGTGCTGTCGATGGCAGGGGTTAACTATGAAATAAAAAGCTTTCCGTGGATCCGCGCAATGGAGACGGCAAAGAGTAGGCCGAACACCTTGATTTATACCATCTACCGCACGACGCAGCGTGAGGAAGACTACGAATGGGCGTGTCCCTTGATCCGTCCCGTGCCGATGTATTTTTTTAAACTGAAATCTAGAAAAGATATTAAGGTTACTCAACTTGAAGACGCGAAAAACTACACTTCGGCAGTGGTCAAAGGCAGTATTTATCATGAATTTTTGCTTAAAAATGGCTTTGTAGCTGGTAAACATTTGATAGTTTCTGCGGAGCCTACTAGTTTTTACAAGCCATTCTTTAGAGGACGTATCGATCTTGTTATGTCAACGGAGTACTTGATGGGGGAGGCGCTTGCTGCCGCTGACATGGAATACGAAGATGTTGAACTGTTAGTAGAAGTAACAAAAGCGAATCAACAACGCGGCTGTATGGCTTTTAATAAACAAACCGACCCGCTGATAATTAAAAAAGTTCGAAGGGCATTGGCTGAGCATAATAATAAATTTGTTGGCCCATAGTCATTACCTTGTTATTTGCAGCCAACGTATGAGTTATGTGCTGTATTTTTTATTGAAGTTTAAAAACCTTGCCTCCGTTTAATAGATGATGAAATGAGGTGCAGCTTAAACGAGTCAAGTTGGGGGTGCTGAATAGTTATGAATATTGTTAAAACCATCTCAAAGCCTGAAAATGCCAAAGCCTTGGTTGTCTTAGTTGGATTGATAATGCTTGGCCGGTCTTTTTATTATTTTCTGATTGATGACTCGAACCTGATCATTTGTACGAGGCTTCAATGTATGCAACCACAAGCTTCGATTTTACAAGTATTTAGAATGGAAATACCGATGTTCGTTATGACCATTATCTGGCCTATTGTATTTGCTGCGCTGAATTTAATAAATGACAAAGTACGTATCGCTCATCAAATGTTTTACACAATAATAGGTATACACTTTCTATCTTGTTTATTAGCTGCCGCTACTGTGTATAGGTTTGGAAATATTGGTGAAGGGGTTTACCTTGATGACACTTTTAGTTCTGTTATTGCAGTCGTAACGCTAACACTATTGTCATCAAGCTGTGCGATATATTTGTTCAGGAAGAAACTTCGTTTATTTGAGTGACAGGGAGTAACACGAAAAAAGAGAAACGCGCACCGTTGGTGCGCGTATTCAGTGCCATCGTGAAGGGGGGTTATCCTAATAGCCCGAGGGCTGTTCAAACCCTTCATGATAGTAAACGAAGGGTGACAGAAAAAAGATCAATTATTTTTTAAATTTTTGCAGCTTGTTGAACTACTATTGCGTGACGCTTTGCAAGACGCTGATGATTTTTGTCGTAGCCACCGCCAATCACGGTGGCTACGGGAATACCATGTTTATGGCACAACCCTAAAACCAGCGCATCTCGCTTTGCAATGCCAAGCCAAGATATATCGAGTTTTCCAAGGCTATCTCCTTGCCAAACATCGACCCCAGCATCATAAAAAACAATATCAGGGTTAAGGTCCAGCAGCAAAGACTCTAGCGTGTTCGCTACGATATCGAGGTAGCGGCTATCTGTTAAACCAATATCCAACCCTATATCTAAGTCACTTTGGTGTTTACGAAATGGAAAATTCTTTTCACAGTGAATTGAGCAGGTGAATACGTACGGGTTGTGCTTCAGCATAGCTGCTGTGCCATCGCCTTGGTGAACATCTAAATCAAAAATGAGCGCATTGGTGATCTTTTGTGTGTTGATAAGTTCTGTTGCGGCAAAAGCAAGGTCATTTACCATACAAAAGCCAGAACCAAAATCGAAATGTGCGTGATGTGTGCCTCCTGCAAGATGGCAAGCTGTACCGTATTGCAATGCTAACTCTGCTGTTTTCAGTGTGCCAAGTGGCGCAGTAAAGGTACGTGCCATCAGTGCATCTGACCACGGTAAGCCAATTCTTCGCATTGCCTTTGGGTCAAGTCGATTATGCCACAAGTCCCAAAGGTACTGTTCACAATGCACCAACTCAAGAGGCGATGGCGAGCCAAGCTCTGGCTCATAGACATTATTTTGTATTAGCCCTAGTGTCTTGAGCTCTTGATATAGACGTGCAAACTTACTCATCACAAAGCGATGTTGCGGATCAAAGTTAAATGAGTAATTGGGGTGGTAAACCAGCGGTAAGTTTGGGTTGTTCAAAAAAAGCTCGGGAAAAGTTACAAAGAGGTATGTTAACCATTGTATTAGCGAACAGCGCTATTTTGAAGCATGGAAAGACATAAATGACATGAACTGACATACAGCCAGGTCTCGGGGGTGGCCGTCTGAGTAAGCAAATGGAGGCAAAGCTACCTCGTTCTAGGTAGTAATTCTACTCTCCAAACCCCAATTCTTTTGCTTTTAATGTTGCTTGTGTCCGGTCTCGAACTTGCAACTTTGATAGCAAACAAGATACGGAGTTTCGGATAGTACCTTCCGCTTTATATAAGGTGTTGGCTATTTCTTTATTAGAATAGCCTTTGGCAATTAGTTGTAATATATCTCGCTCGCGGGTGGTCAGTTTGTCTAACGTGAGATCTGGCTTTTCCATTGTCTCAGCCAACTCTTCTTGAACAATAATCTCACCTTGATGAACTTGTCGGACAGCGGCGATTAACTCTTCTAATTCTATATCTTTGAGTAAACAGCCTTTGGCGCCAAGCGCCATAGCTTGTTTCAGCTTGGTAGTGTCATTAAACGTGGTGAGAATAATCACTTTAAAATTCACGTTGAAATTATCTAATGCGCTCAGTACATCAACACCATCTAAAGTAGGCATGCGCATATCCAAAAGAACAATATCGGTACTGATCTTATGCTGTCGTACTAGCTGTAAAAATTCGTCGCCACTGCCGCAGTGACCTGCACACACGATGTCATCACTAAGTGACAGCAATGCTCGCATTCCCTGTCGTACAAGCGCTTGGTCGTCGACCAGGTACACCGAAATTTTAGTCATTAGTCGCCCCAAATTGGATAGTTAATGTGACACCTTGTTTGGTTACAACCAACAGGCTGCCACCAAGCTCTTCAATCCGCTCTTGCATACCGACTAATCCATTACCAAAACGTATACTGTTAAGTGTGATACCATTATCACTGATCTTTATGGTTAACCCATTGTGGTTATATACGGCCACCTGCATTTTGTCAGCTTTCGCATGTTTTAATGTATTGGTAATCGCTTCTTGGCAGCACTTTAAAACACAGTTTGCATAACTCAGCTTTTCAAGTAATGGATGATGTTCGTAATCAAGTTCGATGTTCAATCTAGGTATAGATTCAGTTAGTTTGATGAGGGCATCGTATAAATCTATATGCTCATTGCTACGTTTATCACTTACCAGGTCACGAATACACGTAAGTGTCTCTCTGGCTTGCTGGTAACAACTATCAAGCAATTCGTTCAGCGGCTGCGCAGCGGTTCGACGTGCAACGTCTAAGTTGACAATGAGGCTGGTAATTTGGTGTCCAACATCGTCATGTAACTCACGCGCAAGTTGTAACCTTTCTTGCTTAGCAATACTTTGGCTGAGTAGAGACTGGGTTGCAGAAAGCTGACTATGCGCCAGTTGTAGCGCTTCTTTAGCCTCTTGCTCTTTTTGCATTCGCTTGCACACAACAAAAGCAAAAAGTTGAAAGCATGCAAACAACACGGCATTTAAGTATTCAAATCCATTGTGCCAAAAGAAGTGCTGTGAAACGACGTAAAAGCACGATGTAAATATAATGTAGCCAAGTGCAAAGCTAAGGGGCACATAGAATGCCAGTATACCGACAACTTTTACATTATAAATGAGATGGATGGCAGCAGGCGAAGTGATACTGATAGACTGGATCAGTATTGCAAGTACAACGAGCATTGCATATCTTGCCTTATATCCATAGTGCTTTTCAGATTCGTTGATACATAATAATACCAATAGCAATATTGCAATATGCTGAAACCAAGGCAGCCACTGAACACTTTGCTTTACATATGTTAAGCTCGGTATAGCAACCGCTAGCCAAGTGACAAGCGTTGTTATTAGCCAAGAAGTTGGGTAGCGAAAAAAGCCAGGCATCTAGTTACTCCTACCCAACAGCTGTTATTGGGTATCGTTATTCCTTTATCACTCAATAAATTATCCTATCAAATAAATATGACGCTGTGATGATGACGAATGTCACAACTTTTACCTTATGAATAAAATTGCAATATTTGTGACATCCCTAATCCTGCTCTATCTTTATGTAATAATCTTTTCATAATTAGGGATACGTGCGATGAAAAGTGTCAAAGCAAAACTGATCATAGCAGTCACGGTCGGGTTAGCGGTGATGTTAGTCGGGGCCATGATGACCGTTTTTACGATGAAACAGGTTTCCGAGCAATATGATGAACTTATCGACAATGAGTTGACGGCCAGAGAGCAGATTAATTTAGTGCTGGATGACTTTAAAACTCAAGTACAAGAATGGAAAAATGTGCTAATTCGAGGTAGTGATCCTGCCTTATTAGATAAATATTGGACAAGATTTGAAGCGAAAGAGCGTAACGTTCAGTCACAGGTGGACACAATTTTATCGCGCTACACATTGCCACAGTCTCTTCAAGATAAGCTTAAAAGCTTCCAAGAAGAGCATCTCATATTAGGACAAAAGTATCGTGAGTCTTTTGCTGTATTTAAACAATCAGGGTTTGATACTCAACTAGCAGATCGCCTTGTTCAAGGAATTGATAGAAAAGCAAGTGCTTACTTACATGAAATAAACAAACAGATCAACACCCTTGTTGAAGAACGTACAGCCGTGACTGTAGCGACGAAGCATCAGGTGATCCTGTTAAGCACGATCGGCTCTATTATAAGCGCGTTGCTGACTTTAGCGCTGTTGACATGGTATATGCAGCGTTTAATTACGCGACCAATTCATCATGCTTCTGTTGTTGCTAAAGCTATTGCACAGGGGCGACTCGACAATGAGGTTGAAGTTCACAGTGACGACGAAATTGGTGACTTACTACTCAACCTGCGGCAAATGCAAACTAACCTACTTGACGCGACTAAAAAACTTGAATTACAAGCTCGAGAAAATCAAAGGATCCGTTATGCGCTCGACAATGTAGCGGCTCCTGTGATGCTATGTGATGACCACAATCAGGTTATTTATGTAAACCGTCAATGTGAGGCTTTGTTCCAGCGCTATCAAGCACAACTAGAGTTACCACCGCAAGTAGTACACAGCGCGATTCCCAGTGCATTACTCCATAGCTCGGATGCCCTTGCACAAGCCGCCGGGTCGCTGCTGAAGCAGCTGGAGTGGGAATGGTGTGTTGACACCGTCATTATTGCAGCGACGGCCAACCCAGTCACTGATCAAAATGGTGTGTTGCTTGGAACCGTGTTTGAATTTGCAGATTTGAGTCAAGTAAGACGCGCTGAAAAACAAGTTGAACAACTTATTCAATCAGCATCTGCTGGCAAGCTGTCTGAACGTGTGAATTTGGAAGGCTATGTCGGTTCAATGAAGCTGATTGCTAATGGTTTAAATAAACTGCTTGATGCAGTAGAGCAACCTATAAAACAAACAAAACAGCACCTCATCGCACTTTCTAAAGGAGAGATCCCTGAGCAAGTTAATACGCAATTTAAAGGCGAGTTTGCCCAGATCCATACCGCATTAGAACATGCAACGGCATCCCTATCGCTACTGATTGAAGATACGTATAGCTTGGTTGCAGCAGCAGGCAAAGGAGCCTTATCTACACGTGTTGATGAAACCAAGCATCAAGGTGAATTTAGAAAAATTATCCGTGGTGTTAATGAAACATTAGATGCGGTATCAAAGCCCGTAGCATTGACGAGTGACTACCTAGAAAGTATAGCAAATGGCCAACTTCCAGAGCTAAATAAAGCTGGCTACAAGGGCGAATTTGAGCGTATTTATCAAAGCTTGGTGCGTAGTATTGATGCGATTGAGAAAATGCTGACAGATGCAGAGAAACTTGCAGAAGCTGCCAGCGAGGGGGATTTACATCATCGAGCAAAGGCTGATACACATCAGGGCGCTTATGCCAGCATAATTTTGGCGATGAATAAGACCTTAGACTCCATTGAAGCACCACTAACTGAGTGTATGAATGTGATGGACGGCCTGTCGCAGGGAAATTTAACACGACAAGTCGAGCAAAGTTACAGTGGAGATTTTGCCTTGCTGAAACAGTCTGTGAATACCAGTGTTGCGAATTTAGCAGATATGATCCAAAAACTGATTGCGATGGCTGAGTCGATCACTGTTTCAGTTCAGCAGATCACCACAGGTATTGAAGAGCTAAGTGAGCGCTCATCTTCACAGGCTGCTTCTATTGAAGAAACACGTGTATCTGTGGGAGAAATCACCGAAACCGTACACTCTAATGCTAGTAATGCACAATCAGCGAACCAACTTGCAATCTCGGTTAATCAACAAGCAAAACAAGGTGGAGAAGTGGTCGAAGCGACGATTGGGTCAATGGCAGAAATAACGAAAAGTGCGAGCGAAATCCTTACGGTGATAGAGGTTATTGATTCAATTGCTTTTCAAACCAATTTGTTGGCGCTTAATGCGTCTGTTGAAGCTGCAAGAGCTGGAGAAAAAGGCAAAGGGTTTGCAGTAGTAGCTGCTGAAGTGAGGAATTTAGCATTACGCAGCGCAAGTGCCTCAAAAGACATCTCAAAGCTTTTGAGCGATAGCACCAGCAAGGTGAAGCAAGGCTCGAAATTGGCTTCAGAGTCAGGAAAAACCTTGAAAACCATAGTTGAAAATGTCTATGGTTTAGCCTCACAAGTGCAAACAATAGCAGAAGCTTGCGATACACAATCTTCTGGCATTGAGCAAATCAACCTTGCAATTAAGCAAATTGATGGCATTACACAGCAAAATAATACATTGGTTGAGATGACCAACGCCTCAGGACTTTCTTTACTGAGTAAAGCGAATGAGCTTCGCGATATGGTTGAGCAATTTGATATTGGGAAATCCAAAACCGAATTAATAAAATGTGTGGGCTAACAAGACCTTACCAATAAGACAGTGTGTTTTTGATAAAGTCTTTACTATAAGCACTGTTTAATTCTGGCAGGGTGACCCGTTAAGGTGGGCGGTCACCATTTGCGCAACACTGTGCTTCAACCAATGAGGTCCTTCATCTGACATATCGTTATGCTTTGCTTTTGCTATGGTCACTACGCAGCTATGATACTTTTTAAGTTCTTCGTTATTTGGCAATACGCCCGGATCTGCTGGGAAATCACTTGCTCGGATGGAAAGCACCTTGATTTTTGGATCCCTTGGTAGCGGTACGCGGCGGTGATCCAATGTAATAATATGATCAGCAAATGTAGCACCATGATTGATAAGCCATGCGGATATATCTCCACCATTGGAATGTCCAATAAGCAATACTTTATCGAAGTTATACGCTGGTAGCTGAGTTTTAAAATGGGCGCGAATAAAAGATAAGGTGTCTGCACCTCTTTGCCAATTTTCAGCACGTGTTTCGTATAAGTTACCTTCTACAGACAGCGGTGGATCGCTTGGTAATTCGTGTCCAACCGCGACGACTAAATAACCGGCTCGATTGAGCGTTTTCGTCAAAAATTGGTAGTCTTTATGCGACACTCCATACCCTGCACTTAACATTGCAACGGCGCAGCGAGCAGTGGGTGAGCAGTTAACCGCGTTATCAGGAAAGTAGGTTTCAATGGGGATCTCTCTATCACGAGAGGGATCTGTTACTGTTTGTGCAAGTGAACAAAAAGGTAGAAAAAATAAGTAAATTACTAACGCTCTGAACATGTATGCAGTCCTAAAAATGGCGGCGTCTAATTGCTACGCCGCCTTTGGTTGGTGATTAATATCAATTAGACTTAATACTTGCTCAATTTGAAAGAGTAAACCTGACGCTAACCGCGTTAAAAATTTCTTATTTAGAACAACTAAATAGCGAAATTTTTGCCTTGCCTACAGGATATAGATACCTTGGCGTGAGCAGGACGCGGAAGCGGTGTTACCGACAAGATTTTCTCGCCTCAAAATAGACCACTTAATTAAGATAATTGGTATAAATATAATTTTGTTTTAGGATAATTATTGGTTGCCCTTAGCTATTATCCTTTGTCGAAGTTTTAAATCGACTTTGTGTCAACACTGTTGGGTATAACTACCACAAGCTCAACTTAATTGGTTTAAAAATGCCGTTATTGAACTTAATTCTCTTTGCTTTTTATTGACGCATGTTTTTGTAGCTAACTCAAGCTGTTGCAAACTCTTTTCTAGCCCATCAATATCGGAACGCATCGGTTCGAAAAACTGCTTAGCTTGATTGAGGTGTGATGTATCACAACGCGAAAATAAATAGAAAGGTAACCTTGGAACCGCAAATGGCGGGAGTTTTGTTTTAAGGCTTGTAAAGTTGTTATAAAACCATTTTTGATAACGCGCTTTTCGCGCTTTACCTTGTTTGTTACCCGCTAAGATATACCCTAAATCAGAGGCCGTGACCTGCTTAGTGAGCGCATACTTAAGCATTTCTTGTTGCAAAGCTGGCTCACCAAAATAACCCATTGCTGACAGCAAGTGCGTACGTTTGCTTGGATTAGTCGTTGACTCAAACTGCTGCTGATATGCCTTTAATAGCTCAGCACTGCCATAATAAGCTGCTATTTTTAAAAAGCTTTCTACTAGGTATGGGTCAACCTTATCTGCGTTGCTGAGATAAAGTAGCGCTTGCTTTTTGGCGTGGGTAATAATCTCACTATGCTTAGTCTCAAAAGCCAGTATTTCTATTAGCTGAGCGCGGATCTCAGAGCTAGCTGGTTGCTCCTCTTTAGTCGCTGTTAGCCCATAATGCTTAAATGCAGGCTCAATATAGGTGGCAAAAAATGCCGCCCAGCGCTTTTGGTCAATATTCTCTTTATACAAATGATATTGACTGAGTAAACTCGTCAATGCGGTTTTAGCGACCTCAGGGTGGTCATCATTAGTATAGTGGCCTAATGTTGTCATGAGGGTGGCAGTATCAATCTTTCCGGCATCTAATAGCGCCTCGACATTATCAAGCACATCCAGTTTTTCACGTGTATTGAGCTTGCTGGTGGCGTGCTGCGTTAAGCCAATGAGGTTTTCTGATGAAAGCTGCCAGCGGTAGTAACCTGTGACATTGGCATTAGGTAATATCCACTCAGGTTCAAATGCCAGCGTGACTTGCTTAGATTGTGCGTCGAGTAGCAGCGATGTGGTGGCCGATTGTTCCCCTTTCCCATAACGTAGAATGATTGGAATGTGCCAAGTTTGAGATGGTACTGTTTGCCCGTGAATCGCAAAACGTTGTTGTGATATTGTCAGTGTTGCGCCCTTTTGTTCCACGGTTAGAAGTGGAAAAGAAGCTTGAGAAACAAAAGAGTTTAACACAGCGGCAACCTCTTTATTCGAGACTTTACTCAATGCGCTCCAGAGATCTTTTGCCTCGGCATTTTTATGTGCATACTGACGGACATAGTTTCGCATGCCTTGCTTAAAAACGTCCTCTCCTAACCATTGTTCGACCATATACAAAATGGCACTGCCTTTACTGTAAGCTAGCCACAAGCCATCCATAATGTCTGCTTCGGTATTGATTGGCTTTTGAATAGGAGAGGTCGTGGCTTGAGCATCAAAGTCCATCGCGTAGTGTTGCAGCAATGCCAAGTTAGATTCCAGTTCAGGATGGAGCTGGTGGGTGATTTTGGATGCAATCCATGTCGCAAATGCTTCGTTGAGCCATAAATCGTTCCACCACTTCATTGTTACTAAATTTCCATACCATTGATGTGCTAACTCGTGAGTAATAATATTGAGGTGATCAATACGAACACGTTGAGTTGAACGAGCTGGGTCGATAAGTAAAATATCTTCTCGGTATGTTACTAGGCCTGCGTTTTCCATTGCTCCAAAAGGAAACTCAGGTACGGCGACTTGATCCAATTTTTTATAGACATAGGGAATGTCAAAATACTTTTCCAGTGCTGTTAATATTTTTGGCGTATTTTCAATGCTATATGCGGCAAGACTTGACTTGTTTTGCGGTGTAATTAGGTTTCCAGGAACAGACATTCCCGGTACTTTTAGCACTTCAAATGGTCCAACCGCGATCGCTAGTGAATAAGATGGTAGTGGAAGTGTTTTATCAAAGTAATGAGTAACCAGCCCTTTTGATTTTGTTGTTTTTAGCAATGGTGTATTGGTAAAGACTTTTTGATCTTCAGGCGCTGTGATGGTTATTTTAAAGGGGATCTTATATTCAGGTTCATCAAATACAGGAAATGCACGGCGTGCGTCGCTCATTTGAAATTGGCTGAATAGATAGGGAACTCCATTATCAATCGTTTTATATAAACCAACACTTTTCCGATTATAAGGTGCAGTATAATCCATCGTCAGGGTGTAACGACCTTTGGGGAAGCTATGCTCACAGCTGAGCTTAACTTTACCAGTTTTAAGCATTTGACTTTCAAGATTGCAAAATTGTTTTCCGTTTAATTTTGCGGTTTCAATGTTGTAATCAAGGCCGTTAACTTCAATGAATGACGTCTCGTTTAAAACCTCAAGTGTAATGACTGTACTGCCCGAAAATACATCTTTTTTGGGATCTAAATTAAAAGCCACAGTTTGCGATAGTGGCTTTGCTACTGGTGCCAAGCGATGGAGTGCTGCGTTATCCTGTGCGAGAGATACGGTACTTATCATTAACAAGACAGCACCGACTGAATGATGTGTATTTAGCATAAAATTCCTTGCCTATTGTGATAGTGTTATTTTTGCTTGGTTAATTATCAATTTGACCAGAAAACCCCTAAATAAAACAGGTGAGTCGCAATGCTGCTTCTGTGTCAGCATGGCTTTCTTACATCATGGCGATAAGTTAAATTAACCTGAGCTTCGGATAATTAATGCCTTCCTAGCAGCCAGTTTTAGCGCTAACTGCGTTAAATTCACCTCCAATAGTCAGCTATTGGTACGTAAGTTCGCCTTGCCTACAGGATGTAGTTACCTTAGCGAGAGCAAGACGCGGTAGCGGTGTTTCCCCCAAAACTGTATAACTAGAGAAGGGATAATTTAATGTGGTTTTGAAAACAATGAGTTAGCCCACTCCTTATCCAAACCTCAGGTTAAATTGAGCAAAAAATATTATTATTATAAGGGCTTGTTGATCTTTACCGTTTTACTTTTTTCTCCTGAGTGAGTTTTAGTCGCAGCGCTTGGTTTGCCGTTTAGTGATCTAGGCAACTGTTGAGCAACAATGAACTAAGTGCACTCAAGTGAACCCAAACTGCTGCAAAAACAAACTTGAAAGATAAACAGAGCCCAATTTTTCAGCACGTTGAATGGCTTATCGATACCAAACAATCGCGGTGAGCAGGGGTTACCTGCGTCCCCTTTACCATAACAATTTCTCTGTCTATAGGTAGGCAATTTATCGTTAGATTTTATGTAACAAAAAGTGTTCTTCAACAGCTTTTGTGTTTCACCTTGAAAGTTAACTACTGGGCAGTTTAAATAGCAAAAATACAAATGTATTGCGCGTTTTAGTATCTAATGTGCTCAAGGTATACCACGGCTAAATAAGCAAATTTACGTACAAAATGTAGGTGGCTCGAAAAGTAATAATTATCGAGCGCTTGGCTATTTATGCTTTATCACGTGTTCAAGTTTTAAGTATGAGCCAATGAAATTTAACCAGTTCACGAGCGTCCATTTAGGCTTGGGTTTGCTGTAGTGCATCGTCTTTCCTTTACTAATTTTACGAAATCAATAACTGTATATTGGTTCAAAATATGGCAGGATACCAACGATGTTTAATTACAATTAATATAAGTTGAACTTATGGATAAGAGGCTCAGATACCTAAATGCGTTACGTTGCTTTGAAAGTGCAGCTAGGTTGCAAAGTTATACACAAGCCGCATCAGAATTGAATATTACACAAGCTGCGGTGAGCCAACAAATGCGCCAACTAGAAACAGCCCTGGAAGTTAAATTATTTGTTAGAAAAGGTCGTAACATGCACCTAACTGAAGCCGCTGAGGTACTGTTGACGTCAACTCAAGGTGCATTTAACCGTCTAATTGATGGCTTAAATCAGATCCAAATGCAAGAAATGGCAGGGAGTTTAACTATTACTTCAACACAGTCATTTTGTTCATTATGGTTAATGCCCAATTTATGCTCTTTCTATGACGCTTATGATGATATTCAAATTCGTGTACTTGGCTCTAACCGCTTAGAAGACATCAGGCTTAATCATATTGATGTAGCGATCCGGTTCTCAACTAAGGCCGATTTAGCTTGCCCTATAGGACTTGAACAGATTTACTTGGGGGGAGATAAAAGTTACCCAGTTTGCTCAGCAAATTATAAAGCAAAACTCGATCTTAAAACGCCCGCGGATTTAGCAAGATGCGATTTAATCCATCACGATGACAATAAAGTGAGCTGGAAGGAGTGGTTTGAGGCGCAAGGTTTATGTGCCACGAGTGCTTGTGCAAAAGGGCCGCATACACGTGTTTCATCCAATGATTTAGCGCTGAGTGCAGCATTAAAAGGGCAAGGCGTTGCATTGGTTTCTAAGGAATTATTTTTAGACTTTCAACAAGCAGGGCTTATTGTACAGCTTTTTGATATTCCGCACCCTGTAGTTTGGCAGCGTTATGTACTTTATGACCCTCATTCACCTAAACGCAAACGTATTCAAGTATTTATAGACTGGCTAATCGACAGCCTTCCTTAAATAGCGCTAATCGGTATGCGCACTAACAAAGTCATATTATGTCTTTCTTATGGCTAGTTTTCACGTTTTTCGCATAAATTCGCTTTGCTTACTTTGGGAGGCACCTAGCTACCGCTAAGGTACCTACATCGATGTAGGCAAGGTAAAAATTTTGCTATTTAGTTGTTCTAAATAAGAAATTTTTAACGCTATTAGCGTCAGATTTACGCCTTCAAATTGAGCAAGCATAAAGTCTAATTGGTATAAGTATTGCCATTATCTGGTCATGTTAATTTTTGGTTTTTATTTTGTATCTTTTTTTGTGTTGTTTGTATATTGCGTGCAATCGCTATAAAAAGGAGGTACACTGCCAATAAGTTGCTTAACGGACAAATTAAAAGGACATTAATTTGAAATTTATTATTTCACTATTTCCAGCACTGATCTTAACCAAAGTGGTCTTTTATGTATGGGATTTCGATTATCTCATGATAGGTGAACCCTTGGATGTTGGTAAGTTGCTAATAGATATTAGTGTGTTCGGTTTTTTCTATTTTATTGCGCTTTTAGCATACGATCACTTCTTTGGTGAGAAGCTACAATTGGAGCGCTCATCGGCAAAACAAGTTGTTAATAAAAAGAGAGGCAGTTCAACCTAATATTTACACTTCTCCTATTTTGGTTTAACGATTTTTGAATGTACATGTCAATTACTTCTACATGGTCAACTCACTTATAATTGTTGGGTATAATTTACATCCCTCTGTATTTTTTATCTTCTATACTGTAAATAATTCTCTAACTAACTATGGCCAGAGCTAGTTGTTAGTCCAGCAACGCATAATATTACGAGACAACCGATTAGATGCGAACGCCTGATTAGCGCTGGTGTTATCCCCGTTCTCTCTGGCTAGATAAGGAAGTAAGTTTATTGCTGGCATCATTGTTGCTGCTACATCGTATTCATCACGTCTAGGAGAAAAATATGGATTTATTGAGAGTTATTATCGCAATTTTACTGCCACCTCTGGGGGTTTTCTTACAAGTAGGCCTAGGTGGTGCTTTTTGGTTGAACATCCTGCTTACGTTACTTGGATACATTCCGGGGATTGTGCATGCTGTATGGGTCATTGCTAGAAGGTAACAAGCGTCACGGTCATCTTTGCAGGTCTGCCGCTTAACCTGCAAAGATCTCAATGATGATGGGGACAACTGAAAGTACCAAGAGCATTGCCATTATAAAATTAAACCACCGACGTGCTTTAGCACTCTTTAAAACATGTTGGAGTGTTGAACCGAACACCAGCCAAACTCCCACGCAGGGAAACGACACCAAAAGAAAGACGACACTAATCATGACATGCTGATATGTAAACTCTGTACCCGTCGTTGTATAAGTTGAAACCGCCCCAACTGCAACTATCCACGCTTTAGCGTTCACCCACTGAAATAATGCACCTTTTAGAAATGAAAATGGCATTGTGTGGGTTTCGGCGAGTTTGATACTTGATGACTTGGCAATTTGATATGCGAGGAAAAGCAGATAAACAACGCCTATACACTTGAGTAAATAATGCAGTATGGGATAGCGGGCAAACAGTGTTGCAAACCCAAGACCGACTAGCAGTAGCATGATGGCAAAGCCTGCACATATACCACTAAGTAATGGGATACTGTTTTTGAACCCAAAGTTCATGCCTGACGACATCACCATGATGTTGTTGGGTCCGGGGGTTACTGAAGAAGCAATAGCAAATAAGGTGACTGCAATCAGATAATCCAAGTTTCTTTCCTTAATACTTGTCACTTTACTTTTTTATATCACAACGCAGTAGAAAGCAAATTAAACCTCGAGTTGTTTTTTATTTTGTTATAATGTAGCATTTATTAAAGTTATAACATCACATATGTATGAGTAGGACTCTTTCATGGTACTAAAAGGTAAACTTTTGGCTGTTGCCATTTCTGCACTTGTTCTTTCTGCTTGCGGCGGTACTGAACACACAATTGTAAAAGCTGAGTCATCAACTCATGATGATAGCAGCCACAATGATGATCACGATGCCGATCACCACACTAGTAATACAGATACACTGGGTCGTATCCTAGTTACTAGCGCTGAGAGTAACGTTGTCAATTTGTATTCAGCAGCAGATAAGTCATTAATTGATGCAATCGGTGCGACTAGCTACCCACAGTATATTTACCCGTCAGAAAATCATCGCTTTGCAATTTTAGTACAGCGCGATGAGGGTAGAGTTGAATTTGTTGATGGTGGCTTATATCGAGAAGCACACGGTGATCATTATCATGCCTATCAACATGTGCCTGCTTTGGTTGATTTTCAGTTAAGTTCGGTAAAGCCTACTCATGTAACCGTTGGCGAGTCAGGTATTGCGGTATTCTCCGATGGTGACGAAGAAACGGCGCAAAATGCAGGCGTTACTATGTTTAGTGAGCATCACATTAGTGGCGAGCAAAGTGAGGCCGCAACACTGCAATATAACACCTATATGCACGGCGCTGCGCAAGCTAGAGGCGAGTATTTGGTCAGCACTATAAGAGCACCAGAGAGTGAAACGTCACTGCCTTCGCAAATCGGTTTGTATCATGCCCATGGCGACCACTTCCATCAAGCGCAAGTATTTGACTTGAACTGCCCTGCTTTACATGGCAGTGCACAAAACGAAGATGTTGTTGCGTTTGCGTGTGCTGACGGTGTTGCACTTATCAGTCAGCAAGGCTCAAGCTTTAACGCTACTAAAGTAACAAACCCCGACTTTTTTGCACAGGGGCAGCGGATCTTCGCCATAAAAGGGCATCATGAAGTAAACCAGTTTATCGCTGCTGCCGGTAATGATCTTGTTCTGCTAGCGCCAGCAACTGGTCATATTGAGAAGTTGGAGTGGCAAGCGAGTGAACAATATCGTATTGCTAGCTATGGCTTTAGTTTTGGTGGAGAGCACTTGGTAGCAATGGACACCGCGGGTAAATTGAGCGTTTTCACAGCCCATGAGCATGACAATGAACAGCACTGGGAAATAAGCGGTGTGACTCAAGTGAGTGATGCTGATCTTACCGCCATGCCGACAGGCCACAAATTTCAAATGACATTTTCTCAAGCAGAGCAAGCGGTCTACGTGAGTGACCCAATTGCTCAGCAAATTAAAAAATATGACTTAGCATCAGCAACATTGCAAGACACTATTGAGCTTGACTATGTACCTGAAAAGCTTGTTTGGTTAGGTATTGCTGAAGAAGCGTCTCACGACCACGAATAACTCCCTCGACGAGTTCTATTAACCCATGTATGTGGGTTGATATAACACACTGTAGATAGTGGTTTTGCCACCTTAGTAACGCTAAGGTGGCATTTTTTTGGCGTTAAAGAATAGAGGATGAATTCGGTAATAATGTGCCTAGTTAACACTTGCTAATTTGAAGGAGTAAACCTGGCGCAAGCTGAACTACTGGCGCTTGCTAGAGTACCAAGCCCTAATAACAATACATATTAGCGCTTTGCGTTATAAGTATAGATGTTGCGTTCAGCGACAGAGCCATTCATTGTTGTGGTGTAATTTGCGACCAATTCAAAACCGTGGGTGCTAAACAGATGATTTACAGCTAATGCGTCCACGCGACAGCGTGTATGGATCTCTTGCTGAGCTTCACTTAATGCAGCGTGTAATAGCTGCTTACCAATGCCTTTACCACGAGTTTCGGTGTCTACCATAAAATTAGAAATATATAAGCCAGTTTGTAATTTGAAACGTGCTCTATCTTTAAAGTGTGCTATTGGTACAATAGACAAACTACCGATCAATTTTTGTGTTGAGGTATCAAAAATCACATGTACATCGCCTTCTGTGATTTCTTTTATCATCAGTAAACGGATCTCAGCACTATCAATTTCCTCATTACGAGGAGGGGCTGAAAAGGTTGCAATGTACAACTCTGTCAGTTGTTCAACTATCTCATCGGTTGGTGTAGAAACACGTTCTATCATGCCCTAATGGCTCCTGTTTTAAGTTTTGTTAGTATAGCTGGTGAGTAAGTGCTCAATATTGCGTTTAAATAGCTCACTTGCGTGTTCGGTTAATACAGTGTTTTTTGCGATGGCATGTCCTAAATACAAGTTGTACAACTCGTAAGCTGCACACTGAGGATCCAACTGAGGGTTAAAAATACCAGCACGAATACCGAGCTCTACTTTGTGTTTTATGTAACCAAAAAGCCGATTATGCTGCTCGGTAACTTTTTTGTGAATTGGGCTATTGGTATGGCAGTTAAACTCAACCAAGGCTTTTATAAAAGGACAGGTTAAATGTGGCTCGTTAAATAACTCACGTGTCCAATCAGCCCAAATAGAGAACAGTTTTGTTAACTGAGTCAGTGGATCGTCATCTCTTGCTGGCGCTACAACGTGAAGCATAAACTGCGATTCGCAGTAATCTAAAATCGCCAGCTGCATATCTTCTTTACTGTCAAAGTGAGAGATAAGTCCACTGCGAGATAAGCCACAAAGTTTTGCCATAGCGCCGATAGTTACTTCAATCAAGCCATATTGGCTACTAAAGCGCATCCCTTGTTCTAATATGCTTAGCCGTGTTTTCTCGCCTTTATTCATCAGTTATGCGGTTATTCTTTGAGTAATACTTTTGATAACGCCAGTATCGCCTAAAATGCGGCGATGTCCAAGGCCTGAAGTTTGAATTAAACGCTCTGGTGCTGTCGCTATGAGCGCATGCACATGCTCAAATGGCGCAAATTTATCCTGAGTATCGTGAATAAAAGTAGGTTGAAACTGAGCCACACTATCATGAAACTTATCTCGGATACGGTGCCAGTGAGTACCATATTTAGCCGTAATAGCGTCTAACACTTGGGCTAGCATTTTTTCAGAAATTCCCGCACGGGTTACACGCTCGAACATTAACTCAAAAAACTGTACAGGTGTTGCAATATTGATGATAACACGATTATGTAAATGGTAATCGGGTAAGTTCATTAATGCTACCGCGCCCATGGAGTGCCCAACTAATGCTACAATTTCATGGCGTTGTGCTTCAAGCTGCTCTATCAAGGTGTCAAGGGCTTCAATAAACGCCAGCAAATGTGCACGTTTACCACAAGATTGACCATGACCTGCATGATCTATGGCAACCACGCAATAGCCTGCTGCGACTAGCTCAGGTATTAAGGTATCGAAACAACTACTATTATCGGCCCAACCATGGCTGAGAATAACCGTTTTTGAACCAAGTCCAAAGATGTTCACATGCACACGGCCAAGAGAAGTCAAAATATTCATCTCGCCATTAGGCTTCTTATTTTTAAACCGGTAGTCACGCTTACCATGTGGACTCATTAATAGTACTTGCCCAAGCCTTGCCGTTACTGGTGGCGCAAGCGTACACATCAATCCTGTTATCCCTCTGCTTGCACGAGTTAATACAGACCCATCTTTATCGTTAAAGTAGCTGAATTTCATCCTTATCTCCAAAAAAGAACACTTGTACTTTTTTAAAATAGTACACTTGTACTTTTTTGTAAAGCGCAATTTTTCGCCACTCGTTTTCTTGCTTAGGATGAATTTACTTGTTTCCAGGAAAGTAAATAGATATGTTTATTATGTTAATGGATGGTATGAAAAGACAGGGATGGTAATGAGTAACTTTCAGCAGGCAAAGTCATTAGCGCATATTGCGCATCCAGATATTCAGCATGGTAATCATCAAAGTGTATTTGCGCACTTGCAGGGTGTAAGCCAGATTAGCGCGGTGCTAGCAACTAAAATAGGCTTTACTGAGCAAGGACAGTTAATCGGTTTACTGCATGATTTTGGTAAATACAGCAGCGCATTCCAGCATTACATGCGCCTTATTATTCAAGAGCAAGCAGGCTATAACCCAGATAATGATGAAGGAAGTACTGAAAGTTCCGCGAGTAAAAGTCTAAAAGGTAAAATTGACCACTCCAGTGCGGGGGCGCAGTGGGTCTATCAGGCATTACTGGCGCATTTGGACAAGTTACAGCAACAAGACCAAACGCTAGTGCCTTTCGGTCTTGCGATTGTACAAGCGTTAAGTATCTGTATCGCATCTCACCACAGTGGATTAATTGATTGCTTGTCAAAAAATGAGCATGTGTTTGCTAATCGGATCAAAAAACACGACGACTTAACGCACCTGAGTGAATGCGTAGAAAAAGCTGATCCTGAAGTACTTACGCAAGCACAATCTCTTGCCAGCTATAACGGTCTTTTTAAGTGCAGTCAAAATCTTAAAAGTATGTTTCAAAAGTACGAGCTTTCTGTAATTGAGCAGGATTATTATTTTGGCATGTTTACCAAATTGCTATTTAGCTGCTTAATTGATGCCGATCGGATCGACAGTGCGGACTTTGAGCAACCAGATAATCGAGCTGAACGCTTTAAGCCAGCTGATTGGGGGCTGGCATGCGATAAAATAGAAAGTTTCATTGCTAAGTATGTACCAGTTAACCCGATAGACCACATTCGCTCAGAAATATCAGAAAACTGCGTTAATCGCGCCCAAGAAGAGATTGGTATTTATAGCTTAACGGTACCTACTGGTGGAGGAAAAACTTATGCGAGCCTGAGATTCGCACTGCACCATGCCAATAGGCATAACCTTGATCGGATCATCTATATTATTCCATTTACTTCAATTATTGAGCAAAACGCCGCGGCTATTCGTAATGTACTCAAGGGGCTAAATACAGACGATTGGGTGTTAGAGCACCATTGTAATTTGGAACCAGAGCAACAAACGTGGCGCTCAAAACTGGCCTGTGAAAATTGGGATAAGCCCATCATACTGACCACCATGGTGCAATTTCTTGAAACAGTATTTGCAAGTGGTACACGTGGCTCAAGGCGATTACACCAGCTTAGTAATGCGGTGCTGGTGTTTGATGAAATTCAGACACTTCCCATTCGTTGTGTGCACTTATTCAATAATACCCTTAATTATTTGACGCGTTTTTGCCGCACCACAGCACTGATGTGTACAGCAACTCAACCTTTACTTAATCAATTACCACAACAGATAAAGCATTTAGGTGAGCTGCAATTACCACGAGAAAATGAATTAACTCCAAATATTGCCGAGCTTTATCAGCAATTGGAGAGAGTAAGTATACAAGACATCACTAAAAAAACAGGGTGGAATGCAGCTGAAATCACCGAACTTATTCAAAAACAGCTAGCGGCAGAGCAAAGCTGTTTGGTGATTGTGAACACCAAAGCGTGGGCTAAAACTCTATTTCAAGCGTTGCAACACCAAGTTAGTGATGAAATGGCAATATTCCATCTAAGTACGGGAATGTGCCCAGCGCATCGTAAAGCGATTTTAGATGAGATCAGAATGCGGTTATCAGAGGGGGTGATGACACTTTGTATCAGTACACAACTTATTGAAGCGGGTGTTGATGTCGATTTTGGCTGTGTGATCCGCTTTGTGGCTGGCCTTGATTCTATTGCTCAGGCGGCGGGGCGTTGTAACCGTAATGGTAAGCAGCAAAAAGGTAACGTGTTTGTGCTTAATCCAAATGACGAGAATATTGGCATGTTACACGATATTAGGACTGGAATTGCAGCCACAAACCGCATATTTACGGAGTTTGATGAAGCTGATTTACTAAAACCAGAGGCGATGGAGCGGTACTTCCAATACTACTTTTTCGAGCGTCTTAAGGAGATGACATATCCACTCAAGGGCGGCCAAAGCTTACTGAATTTGTTAAGTAGCAATCTAAATAATATCAACCCAACACAGTTTACTTTAAAGCAGTCATTTATGACTGCCGCCAAACAATTCAAAGCGATAGATGCGCCGATCCACTCAGTGATCGTGCCATTTAATGATGAAGCGCAATCCATCATCACACAGCTATGTGCTATCAATAAGGCTTTTGATGCTGTGACCTTTCACAATTTATTAAAAGCCGCGCAAAAGTACAGTGTGAACATTTTTCCTAACGTATGGCAAAAGCTCAATGAACAACAGGCTGTATACCCAATCGCGCAAGACGAAGCTGTGTTTTATTTAAGTGAAGCATTTTACAGTCAAGATTTTGGCTTGAGCCTAGAGGTAGCAAATGCTCAGCAAGATTTAATTTTTTAAAAAATAATTGTGTTTTTAACAAGGAGAGCTAAGTGAAAAACAGTATTAGCTTTAGATTATGGGGAAGGTACGCATTGTTTACCGATCCTATAACAAAAGTAGGAGGTGAAAAATGCACATACCACCTTCCAACTTACGAGGCAATAAAAGGGGTACTAAAGTCAATTTACTGGAAGCCGACGCTTGTTTGGCATGTTGACCGAGTTAGGGTGATAAAACCACTACGCACTCAAACCAAGGGTACCAAACCATTAAACTGGAGCGGGGGAAATACCTTGGCTTATTACACCTTTTTGCATGAGGTTGAATACCAAGTAGAAGCCCATTTTGAGTGGAATGAGCACCGACCTGAACTAGCACGAGATAGGGTTGATGGAAAGCACTTTGCCATAGCAAATCGCATGCTTGAAAAAGGTGGCCGACAAGACATTTTTTTAGGCACTCGTGACTGCCAAGGATATGTTGAGCCTTGCGTGTTTGGCGAAGGAGAAGGCGCTTACGACAACATTGACGAGCTAGGTTTTGGCCTAATGTTCCACAGTTTTGGGTATCCTGATGAAACCGGCAACAACGAATTGACCAGCCGATTTTGGCATGGCGTAATGAAAAACGGAGTGATTGATTATCCTCATGTAAGCGCATGTCCGGTTACGCGCCATGTGAGAAAAATGAATGCCAAAAGTTTTGAGCTTGAACATAATATTCAGAGCGCTGAACAAACGGAGCGCTGCCTATGACTTGGTTAACAACACTCTATAAAACTTATGATGAGCTTGAAAAACGCAACGATACATTGCCGTTTGAACAGCAAGTCATGCCGATTTGTCATACTCTTCAAAATGCACACATTCATATTGTCATCAACAATCGAGGTGAGTTTCTTCGTGCTGAGGTGCTTGAAAAAGCGCAAATTGTATTACCTGCAACCGAGCAGTCTGCGGGGCGTAGTAGCGGTTTATGTGCACACCCATTGGCGGATAAAATTCAATACGTTGCGAAAGACTACGCTGATTTTGGTGGGGTTAAAAAGCCAGGGTTTGAACTATATCAAGCGCAATTAAAAGCGTGGTGTGATTCAGGGTATAGCCACCCCGCTGTAACTGCTGTGCTCCAATACATTGCCAAAGGTACTGTGGTAGCAGACCTCATTGCTGAAAAAGTGCTGCATCAGCAAGATAGAAAGTTACTGACAAAGTGGCAAGATGCTGGAGAAGCTCCCACATTACTCAAAACACTACCAAAAGAAAAAGGACTATTTGATCAAGGCTCAGCACTTGTATGCTGGAGCGTAGAAACTCCCGGCGAACCGCAAGCGAAAACTTGGCGTGACCCCAGTATTCAGCAAAGTTGGATTGCTTTTGACAGCCAAAATGGTGATAACTCAGCGTTGTGCTATGCCACCGGAGAAAATAAACTTGTTGCTAGCAATCATCCTGCAAAAATACGCCACAGTGGTGATAAAGCCAAATTAATCTCCGCAAACGACAAAAGCGGTTATACCTTTAGAGGTCGTTTCTTGTCTAATGAAGAAGCGTGCAACATTAGCTTTGAAGTGACACAAAAAGCCCATAATGCACTGCGTTGTTTGTTAACGAAGCAAAGTGTATTTAGAAATGGTGATCAAGTTTATCTGGCATGGGCGGTGTCAGGCAAAACGGTGCCAAAAGCTACCGAACCAGACTTTATTGACTTCGCAAACTTATTAGAAACAAGCAACATTGTTGATCATACACAGGATTTAGGGCGGGAATATGCCAGTCAGTTAACGCGTTATTTTAACGGCATAAAAGTAAAAAACCAATTAGACGATAATGAGCAAATTGCTCTGCTGGGGTTAGACTCTGCCACACCGGGGCGTATGGGTATTTTGTATTATCGTGAAACCATAGCAAAAGAGTTTTTAGCTCGGTTAGAGCAATGGCAGCGAGATCTGGGTTGGCAGCAAAGAGTCAAAATCAACGAGCATTGGCGATGGGTGTATAGCGCACCGAGTTTATTCAGGGTACTTGATGGTGTTTATGGAGACGTGCTTAAGTCAGCCGACACACTAAAGAAAAACCTGATCACACGCTTATACCCCTGCATTGTTGAGGGTAAATCTATTCCGCAAGACATCATGCAAAGCGCTTTTCACCGCGCCATTAACCGAGCTGCTTATAAATCGGATCAAACATGGCTTTGGTTACAAAACGTGGGGATAGCTTGCTCACTGATCAAAGGGTTTTATATCAGAACCACCAATTCAATTCTTCAAAAGGAATACCCAATGGCATTACAACAAGATAATACCAGCCGCGACTACTTGTTTGGTCGCTTACTGGCGGTGGCAAATAAGATTGAAAAAATTGCGCTTTCAAGTAGTGAGACAAACCGTTTAACAACAGCTGAGCGTTTTATGACGCAATTTGTCAACAAACCTTCTGATACTTGGCTGAATATCAGCAATGCGTTAGTGCCTTACCAACAAAGGCTATTTAATAATTACCAAGGATATGACAAAGCAACTAAAACAGTAATTAGTCAAATAACGGATATGTTTGACCCCGCTGACTTTACGTCAAACCAAAAGCTAAGCCCAGAGTTTTTACTTGGCTTTCACAATCAAATGATGTGGTTAGAGAGCCACAAGGTTGAGCAAGGTCTGTGGGTTAAAAAAGTAACTGATACGCAAACAACAGCGCCACTAGAAGAAACCGTTTAAGAAAAGGAATATCACAATGAGCTTACAAAATAAAATCGACTTTGCATTAATTTTTAACGTGTTAAACGCTAACCCAAATGGCGATCCACTCAACGGCAATCGTCCTCGAACAGATTATGATGGTTTTGGCGAAATTACCGATGTTTGCTTAAAGCGCAAAATACGAGACCGTTTGCAAGAAGTGGGAGAGAGTATTTTTGTACAATCTGATGAAAAGAAAACTGACGGTATGACTAGTTTACGCAACCGTGCTGAGTCTGATGAATTTGGGTTAGGTAAAGAGACGTTTAACAGCAAAAAAACAGCGCCTGATGAAGCCGCTAAAAAGTGCTGTGAAAAATGGTTAGATGTGCGTGCATTTGGCCAAGTGTTTGCGTTTAAGGGGACAGGCTCCGATGGCGTATCTATTCCGATCCGCGGCCCCGTCACTATTCAAAGTGCCTTTAGTATTGAACCTGTGAGCATTACGAGTACCCAAATTACCAAAAGTGTCAGCGGTGAAGGGGATGGCAGTAAAAAGTCCTCAGATACGATGGGGATGAAACATCGAGTTGACAAAGCCACGTATGTTGCATTTGGCGCGATGACTCCGCAACTGGCTGAAAAAACCGGCTTTAGTGATGCAGATGCAGAAAAGATAAAAGCAGTATTAGTGAAATTATTTGAAGGAGACGCATCATCAGCTCGGCCTGAGGGGTCAATGGGGATTTCACACCTTGTGTGGTGGCAGCACGGCTCAAAGTCGGGGCAATATTCTTCAGCCAAAGTACACCAAAGCCTAAGAGATCATATCGAGAAAGGTTTACCACTTGAAACCGCAGCATTAAATGATTCATTGATCAGTGCATTGCAAGGGCTGGAGCCTGAAGTCATAGAAGGCTTCTAGTGACTGACGCACGCTTTATCAACATTTTCGCTCTACAACACTTTGCTTTTTGTCAGCGCCAATGTGCGTTGATCCACCTTGAGCAAGTGTGGCAAGAAAATTATTTAACCGCGCATGGTAGGCAGCTACATGAGCGTGTAGATAATGGCGAGCCTGAAACGCGAAAAGGCGTGCGGTTTGAACGTGGCGTAGTGGTGACTGCGCCACAACTTAGCTTAACGGGCAAACTTGATTTGCTTGAACACCATAAGACAAGTAACCAGTTTATTCCTGTTGAATACAAACGCGGTAAGCCAAAAACTAACGACATAGATAAAGTGCAACTCTGTGCGCAGGCAATGTGCATTGAAGAAATGCTCGCCGTTGAAGTAAAGCAAGGTGCGCTGTGGTATTGGCAAACACGAAAACGCATTGAAATTGAATTCGACACAAGCTTGCGAAGGCAAACTAAAGACTTAATAGCACAAGTACAACAATTATTTATAAACGGCAGCACACCCGCACCGACAACAGGCAAACATTGTAAAGCTTGCTCACTCATTGATATTTGCCAACCAAACTTAACTGAACATGATGCTTCAAACCGTTATATCGAGTCGTTATTTAACATGGAGGCTGAATGAAAAAGCTACAAAATTCGCTCTATATCACCAAAGACGGCGTGTATTTACACAAACAACGAGAAACCTTGTTGATTGAGCAAAAAATAGCAGGCGAGAAGCAAAAGTTGATGCAGCTGCCAATCCACTCCATAGGCAGTATATTTTGCTTTGGTAACATTATGGTTTCGCCGCAGTTATTGGGTTTTTGTGGCGAAAACGGTACACACTTGGCTTTTTTTGATATGCACGGCCGCTTTTTAGCTAATGTGGTCGGTAAGCAAACGGGTAATGTATTGCTGCGCAGGCAGCAGTTTAATGTTGATGAATTAACCGCAAACGAACTGGCAAAACATATTGTTGCTGCAAAAATTCGTTCATCACGTATGTTACTGTTGCGTTTTAGGCGTAATCACACAGCCACACCACAAATCGAAAAAGCGATAGAACGCTTAAAACAAATTATTGAGCAACTAAAAGGTGCAACTGCCTACGAAACCATTTTAGGGCTAGAAGGTGAAGCCGCATCGCATTACTTCGCTGCATTTGCTGATATGTTCAAAGGCAATGCTGAAAAGCAGCTATTTGATAAACGCACACGCAGGCCACCTAAAGATCCAGTCAATGCCGTTATTTCTTTACTCTATTCAGTCCTTGGGCAAGAGATAAGCGGTGCATTGCAAAGCGTCGGGCTTGATCCTCAAGTAGGTTTTTTACATAAAGAAAGACCCGGCAGAAACAGTTTAGCCCTCGATATTTTAGAAGAGTTTAGAGCCTATACCGTCGATACTATTGCGTTAAAGCTGTTTAACAACCAAACCCTCACTTTGAGAGATTTTGAAACTGATTGTTTAGGTGGCGTGACCATTAAAGATGATGCTCGAAAGCAAGTGTTCCAAGCATATCAAGCTAAGAAACAAGAAGAAGTACTCCACCCTTTTTTACAAGAGAAAGTGCAAATTGGTTTGTTGCCTCATGTGCAGGCAATGTTATTAGCACGCCACTTACGTGGTGATTTAGCAAGTTATCCGCCATTTGTGATTAAAAAATAAGGATTATGAACCATGATGGTATTGGTCACTTACGATGTCTCGTTTACTAGTGAAGATGGGCAAAAGCGCCTTAGGCAATTAGCAAAAGTATGTTTAGATTATGGCGTTCGCGTACAATACTCTGTATTTGAGTGTGAAATAGATGCAACGCAATGGCTTATTTTTAAAAATAAGCTTTTATCTATCTATGACCCCGAAGTCGACAGTTTACGTTTTTACAAGCTTGGCAAAAATTGGCATAACAAAGTTGAGCATCATGGTGCTAAAGTTGCGTTAGATATTTTTCGTGACCCATTAATTTTGTAATCGCTAGGGCTTGGTTCTCATGAAATCCCTGTGGATCTAGCGACTTTATAAGCTCTTTAAAAATATAAGAAAAATTTTATTCTTGGTGATTAGCTTTAAGGATATTGATACATTTGCTCATGGCTAGCGGAAACCTCTACACCATGATAGTGTATTTGTGCCTTTGAGAGAAGGCTGTCGCGCCTCCCGCAGGCGCGTGGATTGAAACCAGTACAAAAGATTTCAATCATTGTTTTCCTCATGTCGCGCCTCCCGCAGGCGCGTGGATTGAAACGAGTTCCTAATGATGGCCAGACAACGGCTGATAGTCGCGCCTCCCGCAGGCGCGTGGATTGAAACTACCTAAATCCGGTGCGCTGGGATAACGTTAAAAGTCGCGCCTCCCGCAGGCGCGTGGATTGAAACGATGATCTCAATAGATGAGTCATCCGGTATGGTCGTCGCGCCTCCCGCAGGCGCGTGGATTGAAACAATGAAAAGTACGCGCTTAGTTTAACTATGGTGCGTCGCGCCTCCCGCAGGCGCGTGGATTGAAACCAGATTACATCGACTGCGTTAAACAATGAGGTATGTCGCGCCTCCCGCAGGCGCGTGGATTGAAACCTGCTTAAGATGATTTTTTACGTGCTCTTTGCATCGTCGCGCCTCCCGCAGGCGCGTGGATTGAAACAGTTGTTCAATGCTCATTAACAGCACAGTTTTACGTCGCGCCTCCCGCAGGCGCGTGGATTGAAACAAAAGCAAAGCAGCGTAGACAACAAAAGGCACTTGGTCGCGCCTCCCGCAGGCGCGTGGATTACAACCTCAGTGAGTAATGTGAAATTCAGTGTTTAAGCTGATTTTGTCTTTGTTTGGTAAAGGAGACGTAATGGGTTTTTGATGTGTTATCGCTTTCTTTATTCAAAAGAGGAGATGGCGGCAGGGCGAGACTCGAACTCACATCATATACTGTGTATAACCGTTACCCATTGGAAACACTGCCGCACTCGTCTACTTTGTCATACTATTTACAAAATAGCTAACACGTTCTTAGTTGCTTTTGCAAAGTTCATGACGATTATTGGCCGCTAAAAAGTTAGCTTTTATTTCAACATCTTATTGTATAGGTGAGATTGTAATTGTACTTACTGTGATGGTGATGCGTAGAGTATTTTCCATGTTAGGGGCTGGTATGCTTGTTAACATATTGGCATTTTGCCTCTCCGGTAGTGTACTTTTGCAATTTTATCTGTGTACTTTATCGTGAGAGACTTGTCTTTATAATTAACTAAATGTAATGTTTGGGTTAAATGTAAAAGGATAGCAACACAATCATGGTAGTACGATGCAAACACCTGAAGAGCATGAGGTAAGCCAACGTATTGGTCGGTTAATTGCAGGCTTAAAAGATACACGCGGTATGACCCGTGAATCAATATGTAAACGCTTGGAAATTAGCACTCGTACGTTAGACAACTATTTAAGTGGGGTTAGCTCTTTTAAGCTTGGTACGCTGCTAAAACTTGCCGATTTATGTAAAGTAAAACTTGCAGATATTTTAGATGACACAGATGCGCTGTCGCGTTTGTACTCAAAAAACATGAAAGACAAAGGAGGTATATTTACCATATTGCTTGGCTCATTAGCAGGCGTAATGGTATTCGAGTCAACAGTCTTTTTATTATTGGTTGCGTTATTCTTCTACGCATATAAAGATAAGAATAGTTTAAGTATTATCTCCATACTACTTGTCATTTATTTCCTAACGTTGATTTCAGGTTATTGTCTTAATTACATTATTTTTCCTATGGCTGAGAGCTATTATATGCAGAATACCTACGCTTTTAGCTTGCATTTATTACTCAGTACCATGATGGCGCTATCGATAAAACACAGAATGTTGATAGCTGCTTGGGTAACAAGGGGTAAAGTGCCTAGTATTTTTGAGCGAAACTATGTTGATGCCCCGCTATTCTCTTTAGCTTGCTGCTTGATGTTTGTAGATTTTGCGGCGCTTATTGAAAACTTTATTCGTAGTAGTGAACGATTAGGAGTACCACTTGAAATAGCGCAACAATTTTGGGAAGTCACCTTTTTTTATGATTATTTTTGGTACTTTAAGGCAATCCCTTCATTAATGATATTATCAGTATTGTACATGGGGATCGAAATTAGAAAAAGAGCGGCGAGCAGCGAGGGTGTAATAGCAAGCTAGTAGGAAAATAATGAAGTAAAATAGATTTTACCCTTTTTTATAATGAGTGTTTTTTAAAAACCATTTATACCAAAAATTACAAGATAGTGATAAGGTATTCAGCTGAAGGCATACTTTTGTATGTCAGTCTGCATAAAAATAATACCGTCATCTACTTGTCTTTAAATTTAACCGCATGTAAACTTTTGGTTAACTTTAGTTGGGGTGAACGAGAGATATGGTGGGGCGATGCAGACGCCAGAAGAATATGAGGTAAGCCAGCGTATCGGCCGACTGATACAAGGGCTAAAACGTAAAAAAGGCTGGACGAGAGAAGAAGTTAGCCGACGTATGGGCGTGGGTAACAGAACTTTAGACAATTACTTAAATGGCTCCAGTTCGTTTAAGCTAGGTACATTGCTTAGGTTTGCTGAAATCTGTAAAGTAAAGCTGTCGGATATTTTAGAAGATACAGATAAGCTCTCTAGCCTGTACGGAGAAAAGAATGAGGAAAAGAACAATGAAGGCTGTTCAGAAGAAGCCAAAAAAGATAGTCCTTGATCGTTCGTTATGTAAACAAGTTTATGGCTCTGGTTCCTCTAAAGGGGGGGGAGCGAAAGATCAAGTCTCAGAAGCATAAACACAGAGTTCTAGTGGTTAGGATAATAATATATGAGAAGTCTATTTAACCTGTCGTTACTAACGAGTGTAGCCGCATTAATGCTTGCCTCTGTAGCAAAAGCGACAGTCATTGAGCCAATCGTTTTTCTTTTGTTAATCATGCTGGCATTTTTCGCTAGAAAAGATGAGAATAGTTTGTTGCTGACGATCATTTTCGCAGCAGTTTTTGCATTAGAGGTGTCTGTTGCATTTGGGTTAAAATATATTGTCTTCCCAGCAGTTGAAAGCTTTTATTATGAAAATATTTATGCCTTTTCAATCCAACTTCTTTTAAGCCTTCTTTTACTGATCTTACTTCGGCACCGAATGACTATTGCTGTTATTCTTACTCGAGGTAAATCTGCTTCTGTGTTTGAGAAAAACTATGCGGAAGGCCCCCTATACTTTTTGGTGATTACTTCTGTATTAATTGATTTCTTAGCGTTGATGGAAAATTTTCTTCGTAACTTAGAGCATTTGGGAGTCGATGAGGAAAAAGCGAAGGTCTTTTGGGAAATAACATTCTTCTATGATTACTTCGAGTATCTTAAAACTATAACGATGTTATTGTGTGTACTTTTACTATATATAGGACTGATAGTAAGAACCAAGAGAGAGCCAATAAAAAACTAATATTAACTAGTCTTAATATTTACTTAATCTGAAGGATCAAATTTGACACTAAATAGTGTTAAAATTTGCTTACTAAGAACGACTGAATAGAAAATTGTTGCCTAGTTACTGACAAGGTTTCTCACCTCAAGATAGGCCTTTTAATTAAGGTGATTAGTATAAAAAATCGTGCTCTAGAAAAACAGAACGGTTTAATTATCCATCTTTCATTGATGAATTCAGGCATGTTAGCCATTTTCGCAGAATGAAGATAGCTGTTAACTTCTAAAGTAATATGTAGCCTTTTATCTACAGATATATTGTGTAAATGGTTTCACATTATGTTTTTTCACTCGATTAGTCAAAAGGGTATCAGGACGATGCAAACGCCAGAAGAGTATGAAGTCAGTCAGCGAGTCGGACAGCTAATCCAAGGGCTAAAGCATCGTCGAGGCATGTCGAAAGAGACAATATGTCAGCATTTGGGGATTAGTACACGCACATTGGACAATTACCTAAGCGGCGTAAGCTCTTTTAAGCTAGGTACCTTATTAAAGTTTGCAGATTTATGCCGTATCAGACTGGCTGATATCTTAGATGAAACAGAAGCGTTATCGCGATTACACCCTCATAAGTTAAAAGATAAGTTTAGTATTCTAATTGTTTGTTTTAGCTCTATCTGGAGCTTGTTTTTCTTTGAAAATATTATACTGATAATTCTTTGCGTGTTGTTTTTCTACGCTAATAAAGATAAAAATAGTCAAAGTGTCATTGGCATATTTGTTATTGCTTTTATGCTAGAGGTTATCGTCGCCTACTGCTTGAAATTTATTATCTTTCCTGCTGTTGAAAGTTACTACTTTGAAAATATTTATGCCTTTGGTTTGCAGCTTTGTATAAATTTACTGCTACTTTTTATGCTTAAAAATAGAGCGTTTTTAAGTGTTTTGGTGACGAGGGGTCGCTCTGCATCTGTGCTCGAGAGAAGCCCTATAGAGGCAAGCGTTTATTTTTTGGTTCTTACCTTAGCATCAGTCGACTTTTTAGCGCTCATGGAGAATTTTCTTCGCAATCTGGAAAGGCTGGGTGTTGAAGAAAGTGTTGCTAAAGCTTTTTGGGAAGTGACTTTTTTTTATGATTATTTTGAGTACCTTAAGGCTGCTCCAACTTGGGCATGTGTAATGGTACTGTTTACAGCAATAATCGCACGTAAAGATAATAAAGCTAGCCTGAACAGTTGGTAACCTGGTGAAGATAACTGCTTTAAAGCTCGTTTAATGTAACGGATATAAGGGAAAGAACGTAAGCCGATGCAAACACCAGAAGAATATGAAGTCAGTCAGCGAGTCGGACAGTTAATCCAAGGGCTTAAGCATCGTCGAGGCATGTCGAAAGAGACAATATGTCGGCACTTAGATATTAGCACACGTACACTGGATAATTATTTGAGTGGTGCAAGTTCTTTTAAGCTGGGGACATTATTAAAGTTTGCAGATTTATGCCGCGTAAGACTTGCTGATATTTTGGATGATACAGAGACGCTCTCGAGGTTATATCCAAATAACTTGAAAGATAAGAGCACGCTCGTAACATTAATAATGACTACAGCATTAAGCTCGCTGGTATTTGAGCCTATTATTTGTAGTTTGATCTGTATACTTTTAATTCTTTTCCGAAGTGATAGGAGTTGTGCATCTTTAGCGTTAATTTTTGCAGCTATATTTAGCCTAGATGTTTTCATGATCGCTATTATTAAGTACTTAATTTTTCCAAATGTTGAAAGTAACTTCATACAAAATACTTCTGCTTTTGGGATTCAGTTATGTATTAATATAGTTTTACTTTCGTTATTAAAAAATAGACAAGTTTTACTTGTATTGGTTAGTCGAGGAAGCTCTTGCACTGCTTTTGAGAAGAATTACGCAGAAGGGCCACTATATTTTTTGGTAATGTTTATGACTACTGTAGATTTACTTGCGCTAGTTGAAAACTTCATTCGTAACCTTGAGAAGGTGGGTGTTAACGAAGAGTTCGCAAAAATATTTTGGGAAGTAACTTTCTTTTATGATTATTTTGAGTATTTAAAAGCACTACCTATGTTGTTGTGTGTAGCGGTACTTTATATTGGCTTTATTGTTCGACAGCAACCATTACAAAATCCACAGCATTTAATTTGAGCTTTGAAGAGTTCATAACGGTATAGCGGTTAGCTACTGTATTGGTACGTAAATTAGATTCCAGCAGCTGGTTATTGTATTGATGGGGGGAGTAAATTGACCTTGTCTACAGGGTTTTAGCTACGAGGAATAAACTCATACTTACTGCTAAAATGCACTGACTAGATAAGTAATACCAATTTGACTTAATACTTGCTCAATTTGAAGGAGTAAGTCTGACGTGAGCAGCGTTAGAAAATCCTTATTTAGAACAACTAAATAGCAAAATTTTTTCCTGCCTACAGGACGTAGGTACCTCGGCGTGAGCAGGACGTGAAAGCGGTGTTATCGACAAGATTTTCTCGCCTTAAAATAGATCACTTAATTAAGAAAATTGCTATAAGCTGACTGTTTTTCCGTCCTAAGATTAGGCTCGCCAGTTTTAATAAAAAAGGTGCTTTTAACTGCACCTTTTTTATTTGCTTTATAATCGAACCGCACGGTGATTATTCTAAATTTGGCGCACTAGAGTATACCATTTCAATCAGGTTATTCATGGTTCTTGATTTTTGAATATAGGCTTTTTCCATGTGGGCAAGCTCTTGTAATTCAAATAATGTCGTTTCAACCAGCCTGAGCCACTTTAGCGTTGTGTCTGGTACAGCACCATTTTGTTTGGTCGCTTTTTTTAGCGCGTTATAATAAATTGTTAAGTCACGATATTGGCTTTGATAGTCCATTGTTGTTCCAACCCCGTCTCTATTCGTTCACATGAAAGTAACAGGGAAACCGAGAAAAAATCTGCGGAGAATTATTTTTTACAAGTTTTTAATTCGATAGGTAGTTAATATTTGCAAATGCAGAGATGACATCTTTTGCAAATGCAATACGCGGGTGCTTCAAAGCGCCTTTTTTCCATACTAAGTAGATGTTGTTCTCTGGGCCAACAGATCCCAATTGGATAAGCTCTCCAGCTTTAATTAAATCACGGCATAAGTAGTCTGGTAGTACTGAATAACCAATGCCCGAGCGGATAATGTGTGCGATGGCGCGAATGTCTGGACAAATTGCAATAACATTGGAGTTACAGCTGGCATTAAATACGCGGTCAAAATATTGTCGTACTAGTGGCAAGTCTTGATCGTAAGTTACAACATTATAGGTTGAGAGTAACTCTGCGGTGATCTTACGGTCTTGGATCTCTCGTCCTTCTAGACGATTCATGACGAGCCATAGTTGCTCTTTATCTAACACTAGATAGTCGAATATTGCAGGATCGGGGGTTGATGCAGCAATTGCAATATCTGCGGTATCGTTGAGCAACGCATCAAAAATATTAATCTTATTGCCGATATGTAGCACTACATTGATATTACCTGCTTGGAGTAAATTAGCAATTTGTGGGCCCGACACAAAGCTGATGTATTCAGCAGGGCCTGCAATGTTTAGTGTTCCAAACACAGCCTCTGATCTCGCCCGTATAGAGGTTATCTTCTGCTCTAAAATGTCAATATGACTAGATACCTGAAGTGCTAAGTCATGTGCTGTTGGAGTTGGTTTTACGCCTCTTGCTTGGCGTTCAAATAAGGCTTTTCCGACCACTGATTCCATTGTTTGAATATGTGCCGTGACTGCGGGTTGCGACATGCCTAAATTGGCAGCAGCCTTGGTAATATTTTTGCAGCGGTACACTTCAACAAAGGTTTTTAACTGGGTTAGATGGGACATAACATATTAAGCCATAAGAATTCTGATTGCTCCTCCAAACTTATCCGAATTCTCCTCAATTCGCAAATCACGTATTATGCTTCCATTAACACAGGTAAAGCGCAACGATATCAGACTTTTAAATCGCCGTGCTTTATTTACAGCGCTTTGTATTAAAAGAGTAGTGGTGCAATGTCGAATACCGCCTTGCATAGCTTGCAGGCTCTCACTGTTTTTGGTTACTCGCCTAAACATAAAAATATTTATCGCTATTGCAAGTATTGGGCGCGATTAAGCCACAACCAGTAGCAGACAGGCGACAATAAGACAAAAATCAATAAAAACTACACTGAGAATGAGCCAAAGTGTAGAGAATGAACGTTATATCTACCGTATAGACAACACAGAGGAATTAAGCATGCTTAATTTTGTATTTAAAAACCAAACCGAAATCCTCTTTGGTAAAGGCCAAATGAGTGAAATAACATCAAGATTACCAGAGCAAGCAAAAGTGCTATTGCTGTTTGGCGGTGGTTCTATCAAAAAGAATGGGGTATACGACCAAGCAATGAGCGCACTGGCTGGTGTTGATGTCATTGAGTTTGGGGGGGTAGAGCCTAATCCAACCTACGAAACATTAATGCAGGCGGTGACCACGGCAAAGGAGCACGACGTCAACTTTATTCTTGCTGTGGGTGGTGGTAGCGTGATTGATGGTGCAAAGTTCGTTGCAGCTGCCTATCATTTTGATGGTGAGCCGTGGGATATTTTGGTTAAAGGTGCAAGCTTTAGCGACCCTTTACCTATCGGAGCGGTATTGACTTTACCAGCAACAGGTTCAGAAAGTAACGGCAACTCAGTGGTGACAAAAAAGGCCACTTCGCAGAAGCGCGCATTTTCATCGCCCACAGTACAACCACAGTTTGCAGTACTTGACCCTGAATACACCTACTCGTTACCGCCTCGTCAAGTAAGTAACGGTGTAGTAGACGCGTTTGTTCATGTAATTGAGCAATATCTGACTTATCCGGTAAACGCGCCGCTACAAGATAGATTTGCAGAAGGTATTTTACAAACACTCATCACTGAAGGTCCAAAAGCACTGAGCGAGCCTGAAAACTATGATGTCAGAGCTAATGTGATGTGGTCGGCTACCATGGCGTTAAATGGCTTAATTGGTCAAGGTGTACCACAAGATTGGTCTACACATATGATAGGGCATGAGTTGACCGCACTATACAACCTAGATCATGCACAAACGCTTGCTATTGTTTTGCCAGCGCTTATGTATGTACAGAAAGAGCAAAAAGCAGAGAAAATCCAGCAGTTAGGTAAGCGTGTTTTTGATATTAACGAAGCCGACACGGCGGTGCAAATTGATAAAACAATCAAAGCAGTGCAAGACTTTTTTGAAGCGATGCTAGTTAAAACGCGTTTAACAGACTACGATTTGGACGAAAAAGCAATCTCGGCGGTAGTTGCTAATCTTGAAAAGAACGGCATGACTGCTTTGGGTGAGCACGGCGATATCGATTTAGAAAAAGCAGCGCAAATACTAGGATTAGCGCTGTAACAGCTTAGGTAATATAGCTATTGCATCAAAATAAAAGCCAGTGATAGCGTCACTGGCTTTTTTACTTAACTTGAACTTAGCATAAAAGGGAGTTAATCAACTAAAATAGCTATGGTTAACAGCGTAATATCGCTTTAGCTAAAAGTTAAAGTTATGCCACGTTCAGCGTATTTGTAATGTACGCGAGTATGCGATACGTTACAGGTTTCTTAACTGGTCGATAACGGCTTGGATCTTATCAAACTTTGTTTGTTTGTATTCCAGCTCAGCTTGTGCTTTTCTACTCTCCCAATAAGCATGGTCTTCAGGGTACTGAGGTTCAACCACATAAGACGCTAGGTGATTACCGTACGGGTCTCTTAGCCAGCATCTATATTCAACCGCTTGATCATAAGGGTCTGGGTCGTCACAGCCTGATCTAAGTGGGAGATCGGCTTGTTTTTTCTGTGCGAGCATTGTGCTGAGTTGGTTGGCTAAATTTCTTGCTGCGGTCACGACGGTAGACTTAGGTACCAGCCCTGCTAAGTGACGCTCAGTATATATTGCAACTACTACAGATGCAGCTAGCGCGTAGGTATCAGCAAGGTAGAAAAAGTCATCATTATAGCGACTGTTAAGTGCTCTGTGGTTAATTAAATCATTGGCTTTAATTAACAGACCACCTAATAACACTGGATCTTCACCCTTGTATTTTACGGTATCTCCATAATGTTTTAAGCTTGCTTCTACACTGCGAAACTCTGCAATAAAGTCATACTCAGCATCACGAACAATTTCCTTTCTAACTCTATCTTGTATCGCTTGTAGGCTTTCTTCGCTAAGCATTACGTATTGCGGGCCACCAGAGCCAAATACAGCGTCGGCAAGTAAAGAGCCAAAACCATTTAATAGTTTGCTTTTTACTTTATCTAAGATTTGTTCGCCGATTGTTGCTGTTTTTTCTTCTTGTTCGGTAGCACCAACAGAAAATGTTGCACTGCATAGCGTTAGACTGACTATTGCGGCGATTGAACTAAGTTTCATTAAAATAATCCTTATTAACACATATAGTTATTAACTAACCTGAGATTTGGATAACTATCCCGAGGCACGCTTTTGATACGTGAAGCTATTCTCCAAGCGTGCTAGTTAAATGGGGTGAACACAACCCGCAAGGACTTAGTGCTCTTTTTATCCAGCCCCAGGTTAACTACGTAAACTCAGCCATTGATTTAACATGTTATTTTAAAAGTAATGAATTAACATTGTCTTTTGTTTTTTAGTTAATCAAAAATGACTAAGTTTAGGTAGTTTACTCTATTTTTGTTAAAGAATCATTAAGGTTAAAATTTTATTCGTATCCCGGCGTTGACGGTAAATCCATCATTGCGTGACCAAATGTCAGTTGTCCAGCGGCCACTTGGCGCTTGTGCAGTTAACAGCAGCGGTTCCTCTTTAGTTTGCCTTACATTGAGTAAATTTTCTGCGTTCAGAAAATAGCTAATATTTCCCACTGTAATTTGCCCAAGTAGACCGAGATGCCAATAGGCATCGCTTTTGGTTCGGTATGGGTTGTTTTCAAGGTGTTGTGTGCCCGTGTAGTAAGCTTCAAAACCCAATAAGTGGCTGCCATGTTTCTCCCACATGATAACTGCACCAGCGGTGTGTGTTGGGGTTAAATAAAGTGGTACGCGAGAGGCATCGAACATGCTGTTTTTAGTAGCATCTGTGTATAAATAGCTTCCTGTGAATTTGATATCATGCCAACGATAACGCAGTAGTAACTCTGCGCCCCGTATTTCGCTCTGGCCACTCGTATTTATTAAGCGAACCTGTTGCTGCTGTGAAGGCGTATTCGAATTAACAACTTCTAGCGCCGTGACATTTTCAACGTCAGAGGAAAATAAAGTAATGCTGCTCTCAAATTTATCAGTGACATAACTTAGGTCAATAGAGGCAGTTGTTGCTTCCTCCTCCTCAAGATCGGTGATGGGCATAAGGCGTGACAAGCCCGTATCTTCGATGTCTTCAATAAAAGGTGTTGGGGCAAAAAAACCTTGTCCGTAAGAGCCTCGAATAATCCAATGTTCCGGGTTGTATAATACCGAAATACGCGGGCTAAACTGAGTGCCGAATTCATTATGCCAATCCGTACGCGCGCTCAATGACACAGCAAGATCTTCACTTGCTTCATAATCTACCTGTGAAAATAATCCCGGCACCTGATAGCGATAATTAAAAGTTGAAAAGTCCTGTGAATCAAAGCTATCTTCTTGATATGCCATACCAATAAGCCATGCAATATGGTCGTTATACCCGGATACGCTAGACTCAATTAAGTAGCTTTCATGGGTGTCATTTTCTTCAACGATACCATAAATGTGATCATGCTCTTGGTGCATCATCGAGCCTCGTAGGTTTAGGCTCAGTGTTTGTGCCAGTGGCTTATCAAAGATAAAGCCAGCGTCTATGCTTTGTGAGTCCTGACTTTGAACAAAGGGGTTACCATCAGCTAGTGTTGCTCCTTCTCGAGTACCGCCTTCACGATTTTCTGTCATTGCGCCAAGCGTAAAATACAAGCTTTCCCCGTCTTCACCTTCCCAATATAGACGAGGGCGAACTGTTGCACGTTCATATCCTGCCATATCAAGCCAGCCATCATCATCTAAATCCTGTTGAGCTTGATGGTGTATCCCAGCAGTTAATGACATGCTTGTGGTGTCATGAATAGGTGCTGCGAAGTACGAAGTGATGTCTTGACCACTTTTTGATGTAGCATTGAGTAATACTTCTCCTTCAAATTCATCTGAAGGAGTACGAGAGATCAAATTAATCACTCCACCAAGTGCGGAGCCACCATAAAGCGAGGAGGCTGAGCCTTTGATGATTTCAACGTTGGCTAAATCAGTGGGCGGGATTTGCAATAACCCAATTGAAGCTGTTTGCCCGCCATAGAGTGGCAATCCATCACTCAATAACTGGGTGTATCTACCATATAAACTTTGTAGACGAATATTGGCGCTGCCAAGGGCTGGGGAGGTATTTTGTACTCGCACTCCGCCTGTTTCGGCAACTAACATTGAAATATTACCCGGACGCATTAGGGCTTTTTCTTGGATTTCCTCACCATTTATAATCTCTGTTCTTGTTGCTGACTCGGTTACGATCCGTCCTAAGCGTGATGCCGTTACTTGAATCTTTTCAATTTTATTGTCGTCATGTTCATGGTGATGCTGTTCTCCAGCATGAGATATAGATGGAGCTAATAGGATGGCGAGTGCCACTGGAGAGTATGTATATCGCATTTTTACCTCTAATAATACAAAGCGTTGGGTGTGACACCAACGTTTAGCAATGTCTACTTCATTTGAATAGCAATACCAAGCACTCAAGCTGTAAAGTTCAGTTGCAACATATTCTGCTTTTACCAATTTGCTTTATTAAGTCTAATTGGTATTACTCCCTCAAGTTGAGCAAGTATTAAAACAAAGTGGTATTACAACGCATGCTGTGTCCGTTGCACACTGACGGCTACGCACATTGGTATTATTTTGTATTGGTTGTAGTTAGCCTACGGGATATAAAACCTGAGGTTCAGGCTATATCGGTATTAATGGAGAAGGTAAAATAGGTGGTCGTTCAAGGGGCGGCACATGCCGTCCGGTGTACCGATGCGTCAGACCAATATCTAGGTCATGAGTATGTAATCGATATGGAACGTTGAGCCGAAGTGTGATGAAAACAAATGTAGTACATGCGTTGTCTGGACAAATGCAGTCATTTTCACAGCACTGTGTATCACAACAGTCATCGGTATCTGTAGACAGGTTACCATCGCTCAATACTACAGTTTGATGCTCGGCTGCTTCTATGATTGAAGCTGAAACCTTGCTGCCTACAAAGTCAAAAGCCATGGTTTGGCCAACAAGGGCAACCAATAACGTTATCATTAAAACTAGCTTTGACAATGGGTTATACATAACTATCTGCAACAAAAATGGCCTCGGTATTGTAAGAGCTTTTACGTGATAAGTGAAGTCTTTGGGTGTCTATGTGTTATTTGCACATCGCTAACACGCTATTTCAACCACAAAAGGCGGGAGTTATACCAATTTGAAGGAGTAAATCTGACGCTAACCGCGTTAAAGGTTTCTTGTTTAGAACAACTAAATAGCAAAATTTTTGCCTAGTTATCGACAAGATTTTCTCGCCTCAAAATAGACCACTTAATTAAGAAAATTGGTATTAAAGCTGGCAATTAGCGTATGGAAGAAGGTGTTCGAAAAAGCAACTATAGTTAAAAGAGACGTTTTTTATAGTGAAGAAACAATGATTCAACTTTTGAGTTTAATTTTATTGGCTTGTTCATTGTTCGCTTCGGCTCAACCTAAGCGTGTAGTAACGGTTGCCACCGGAGAATACCCTCCATATACGGGCAAGCAACTTGCAAACGATGGTTTTGTTAACCATATCATCCGTCTAGCACTAGAAAGCCAAGGCTACCAAGTACACTTTGAGTATTTGCCTTGGAAGCGTAGCTTTCAATCAACTAACTTGGGGCAATTTGATATGGCGTCTTACTGGGTGTGTGAGCCTGAATATGCTGATTCGTTTTATTGTAGCGATGAGATTTATAAAGGCAATTTGCTCGCCTATTTTAGAAAGACAACTCCTTTGCCAAAATGGGAAAACATATATGATCTGAAAAAGTTTCGGATTGGTGCAACATTGGGGTATGAATATGTGCCAGAGTTTCATAAAGCGGTAGAGCAAGGTGAGTTGGATGTGTTGATGGTGACGGATGATAAACACAGCTTAAACATGCTATTCAACGACCGCGTTGACTTGGTGCTGCTAAGTGATGTCGCGATGCAGGCGCTGCTCATTAAAGCCTTTACACCAGAGCATGCCACGTTAATTCATGCGAGCGACAAACCATTCTTGGCCTACACCGCCCACGTTTTATTTCCTAAATCTCGAGAGGGTAGCCTAGTGTTGAAAAACGATTTTAACAAAGGCTTAAGCCAGCTAAAGCGCTCTAGAGAGTGGGATCGCCAATGGCAGCGACTGCTCAATGCAGAATTTCACCCTGATGCTGCTATCTATTGAAGTAATACCCCCAACTAATATAAATGAGCCATTATCCAATTTTAACTCTTAATTTTTGAGGCCGTGACAGCTGCATATTTGGTATTAATAAAGCGCAGTAGGGTAGGCATCATTAATCCAGTTAATACAACACACATCCCCATTAACTGAATTGCGCTGACTGCTTGTCCCATCAACGCAGAAACCAAAGCAGCAAATACCGGCACCAAGTTGAAGTATAACGAGGCTTTTGCGGAGCCAAATGCTTTCACTCCACTGTTCCAGCACAGGTATCCAACCACGGTGCCAAAGACGCCGATGTAAATTAAACTCGCCAATGAGAAGTTAGGCAAAGTGATAAACGATTCCCAAGGTGTTACTTCTACCCTAAACAAGCTAATTATTAACAAGGTCGTCAGTCCCATAGCCATCGTTATTAATGAAAATTCAAGGGGGGCTAACCAATGCGATACCTTGGATGCACAGACCGTGTAGCATGACCAAGCCAACATACCGATGAGAATAGTCACATCGCCTCTATTGATTGTTAAATTGATAAGGCTGTTTAAATCACCCTTGGTAATGACCAATAAAACCCCTGATAAGGCGATGCCAAGTTGGCACAGCTGCAATTTCCGCAAGGAGGTTTGATCAACGATGGCTGCCAGAAGTGCAGTAACAATGGGGCTTAAAGCCATGATTAACGCGCCATTTGTGGCTGATGTGTGCTCCAATCCAGAGAACAGAGCAAAGTTTAACCCTCCAATGCCAATAGAGCCGATGACTGCTAACGCAAGATACTGAGTTAGTGATAATGAAACTATGCGCTTTTTGGTTATATACATAAAAACTAAAAGGCTAGAAACAGCAATCGCAAAGCGCCAAATGGACAGCGATAAGCCTGACATATCTTGGAGTACAACTTTTGCTAAGGGGAATACGCTGCCCCAAGAGAATGCACATACAAGCATCATTACGATAATGGCATTTTTTTTCATATAAATGGGTAACTAATTGAATGAAATTAAGATAAGTTTATATATTCCAATATCAACAAGATATAAGCGTTTTTGATATATTAGATTCCAAATATGAAAATTAACTATTCTTTAGATGATATGCGACTATTTTGGGTCGTTGCGAAGCAAGGTAGCTTTAGTAAAGCAGCGCTTGAATTGAGTATGCCTATTTCTACATTAAGCAGACGTATCAAAAACTTAGAGCAATCATTACAATTGCGATTACTGAATCGTGATGCGCATAGAGTGACATTAACAGGAAGCGGTGTGCAATATTTTCAGCGTTGTGGCGGATTGTTAGAAGCATTGCAAAGTGCAGGTGATGCGCTATTTGATGAAAAAGGAGAGGCGAGTGGGACGATTAACGTGTCAGCACCGAATAATTTTACTCAATATAAGTTAGCGCATATCTTTAATGCGTTCTTGCGCGAATACCCAAAAATATCTATTAACCTTTCACTGTCTAATAAAAATATTGATCTTGAAAAAGAGCATATTGACCTCGCTTTCAGAGCCTGTGACGAGGTTCCGCTTGATTGGATAAGCAGGCCGTTAAAGCAAGTAAAGTCAATAGTGTGTAGTAGTCCAGCTTTAATTGAAGCAAATACAATTAGCCACCCTAAAGAACTACAGAAACTGCCTGTTATTTTAAGTAACCCTGTCAGGGTTTGGGAGTTGGTTGAGACCACCACCGGTGAAAAATTTAGCTATACGCCTTTGCCTCCCGCTAGACTAGAAGCAGATGATTTACATGTTGTTTCTCGAGCTGTGATTGAAGGGCTTGGTGTGGGTTTTATCCCTTATTTTATGGCTAGTGAGTGGATAGAAAGTGGCAAGTTAGTTCGTTTGCTACCAAAGTGGTCTGGGCAACCGAGAACGGTTCACTTGTTATATCGAGATAGAGACAACATGCCATATCGGTTACGCTTATTTATTGATTATTTAATCAGAGCTTCAGATAATTAATGCCTTGCTAGCAGCCAGATTTAGCACCAACTGCGTTGAATTCACTTCCAATAGGCAGTTATTGGTACGTAAATTCGCCTTGCCTACAAGGTGTAGGTACCTTAGCAAAAGCAGGACGCGAAAGCGGTGTTATCTCCAAAGCAGTCTGGCTAGAGTAGGGGATAATTGAATATGGTCTTAAAAACACTGAGCTAGCTCATGCTTTGATCCAAACCTCAGGTTATTTAATTTCTTATTACTGAAAATGCTTTAAATATGAGCGGTGATGTGGTTATTATGCAAGTGTCTATATTTTGGGCACTGGTTAAAACCGTGTCTAAATGAGTAAGCTCATCTCTGAAATAGGTGGTTTTATGACAATTGAAAGTTGGCTAGCTTTTTGTACAATTGCGCTGCTGGCCACAGCGACACCAGGTCCCGCTGCATTGTTGGTGGCGACGAATAGTTTAGCTGTGGGTTTTAAGCGGGCGTTGCTAACTGTATTTGGTAACGTTTCAGGGTTGTTGTTGATGTCGAGCTGCTCCGTTATTGGTTTGAGTGGATTATTGCTCCACTCAACAGCGGCATTTACGGTTGTGAAAATATTAGGCGCGCTCTATTTGATTTATATTGGGATCAACTTATGGCGAAAAGGGTTGGGTCAGGTATCTCTTCCAGGTGGTGTAAAAAAACAAAAAAGCGCAGTGAGGCTATATCTAGATGGCGTGCTGGTGGCGTTAACTAACCCAAAAGCTATTGTCTTTACAACGGCGTTATTCCCTCAATTTATCGATACTTCAGCACCACTCTTAGCGCAGTTTTCGTTGCTGGTCACTACTTTTATGTGCCTTTCTTTTTGTTGTTTATGTATGTATTCATTTTTGGCTCAAAGTGCTAAAAAGCGAGCGATAAAATGGGTGTCCGGTCATGTAATTGGTAAAATGTTTGGCATGACATTTATTGGTGCAGGGTGTGTTTTAGCTAGCGCTGAGCGCTAATTATACATAGCGGAAGCTGCCTCAAATTCACTTCCAAAGCTCATCTATTGGAAGTGAATTTGTCTAGCCTAGAAGGTCTAGGTACCTAAGCTTTAGCAAAGCGTGCAGACCAGATTTGGGATAGCGTAACGCGAGTCCAAAAACAAAGTGGCGGCTCAGCCCTTGCCCCTGCCTTAGCTTACTGAGAAGCGAATTTATACCAATTTGACTTAGTGCTTGCTCAATTTGAAGGAGTAAATCTGACGCTAACTGCGTTAAAAATTTCTCATTTAGAACAACTAAATAGCAAAATTTTTGCCTTGCCTATATGGATGTAGGTACCAAAGCGATAGCAGGACGCGGTAGCGGAGTTATCGGCAAGATCTTCTCGCCTCAAAATAGACCACTTAATTAAGCAAATTGGCATTACGCAAACGTCGACTTTGATGTTTTTTGCGTTTTCGTTGCCACCATAAATAGACACCACTAAAGCCAAGTAAAATAGGCGCAAGCCCCATTAAAGACCAAATAATTTTACTGGGAAGCCCCGCAAAGTGACCAAAATGTAGTTTTCTAAAGCTATCAATTATCCTCTCTAGAGAGGTTGCTGTGCGAATGTCATACACGGCAATTTGTGCGCCTGTAGTGGCATCGAAGCTTACAGTAGAAGCGTAGTTACTAATAAAAGGGTTCGTATCTGCAACGCTGCCAAAAATAGTGATATGTTTTTGTTGTGGTTCAAACGGAAATAACCAGTAAGTGGGGGTAAAGCCGCCAATTGCATCAAGGCTCTGCGCCATCATTGCATCAAAGTCGAGTGTGCGATTAAACATTGCTTGACTGACAATATGATGATCAGCTTCATCATGTTCAAAAGCCTCATGGTAGTAATCTACGGCGTTAAAATAGACACCTGTTATCCCAAGGCACAGTAATACCGGTGCACTCCATATTCCAATTAATTTATGTAACTCAGAAAACAAGATTACTCTTGGAGTGTGTCGTCTAAAGCTAAAAAAACGTCGCCAAAAACGACGGTAAATAATTAAACCAGACGCTCCTAAAAAGGTAAACAGAATCGCAATAAATAAGCCGATAGCGACGCCCATATTTGGAAAATAGCGGTTGCTGTCGTTGAGCAACAAGGTGTAATGAAGGTGAAGTATAAAGTCGGTAAAGTCGCTGTGTATCCCCACAGGCGTACTCAGCATTTCTCCTTGGTAGGGATCGAGGTAGGTTTTAAACCAAGTATCAGTACCATGTTTTAGTAGATAAACTCTATCGGCCTCGTAGCCGTCATCAAATAGCTCCCAACTACCAATTTCATAGTTGGGGTGCGCATCGGCAACCAAATTGACTAACTCTTTCATTGGCTTGCGCTGAATATCTTGGCCTACATAATTCAAGGTGGCTTGATCTTTGAGAAGGATGCTATCTATCTCAAATTTGAATACCAACATGCTGCCAGTGAGTGAAATGATGAGTAATGGCAACATTGCGATCAGTGCCATTAGGCTGTGCCATTTAAATAATGTTTTGCGCATTATTATCCTTTAAAAACTAAACCACCTTAGCTGATGCGCTACCTAAAACTCAGGTTAGATACGCTGAATATCTATATCAATCTGCTTACATCACGGGTTTTTATCATTCTGTTTGGCCAATGTTGATAACGAACCTAGGATAGTTGCGACTATCACAGTGCCAGTGATTTATTGCTATAAAAATGAGAGTGATTCTTATTATACCATGTTGTGGTGGAAGGTTTTGCCTAAGAGTGCACTCTTTGTGGAATTTGCTTAGGAGAAAGAGCAAAAAGCTGTTTAAAGCGACGGCTGAAGTGCGCTTGGCTCTTAAAACCCGAGTTAATGGCGATTTGGTTAAGTGATGAATTTTGCTCTACCAATTCAAAATAAGCGTGATTTAAGCGTGTACGAATTAAGTATTCTGAGGCACTGAGATCAGAGCGAGTAAAAAGCTTATGAATATACCGTTTTGACCAACCTGAATACTCACACAACATATCGATACACAGCGCATCATTACTCGCATGTTTAACTATCAGCTGCTTCAACGCTGTAAGCGGTGAGTGTAGATGACAACATTGTAGGGCATGGCTCAGGCTTTGAAGAATATTTGCTTCAAGCCACTGGGCTTGGGTTTTAGTTAATTGCTTAACGAATAGTGCTTGAGTAAATAGCTGTGAGAGCGCTGGAGTTATTTTGATTGCTTGTCCATGTGATAGCCTTTTGCCGGTATGTTTAACCAACCAGCTAATAGGAAAGTTAAAGCTAATGGCATGATAATGTGCTGGCAGGTGAAAGATATGCTTTTGCTCTGCTTCAATAAAAATCAGCTGCATGTTATCTGCGGCACTTATGGATTGCTGAGTAAGCCACCATCCCGACCCTTTTTGGATTAAAATGAGACTGCCATAATCTTCTGGCATTGACGAGGCAACCTGAGCATTACGATGGTAGATAATGCCACGTAATTTAACTTGGGAGATACTTGTTGAAATCAGTGGAACTTCAGTGTGCAGCTCATGCTGAGATACATGATCGTAAAAGTGTTGCTGTAACAACTTGGAATGGAGATCTAAAACTATACTCATCAATACAAACGTGGCAGCCCAATAAGGGCTACCACTGTACGTGTTTTCTCAATAAATCCCAAACGAAATGAGAATTATTGATAACGTATTACCTTAATAACTTGCAACTAGTGATACGCCTGAGAAGCTTGTATAGCCGCGCAGTTTAATGTAATAAGTGCCACCCTGGCCTGAATTTGAAGTACAAGATTCATTGTTACCATAGCGGTAAGGGCGACAGTCGAATACACCTGTTGTTGGCTCAGCGCCCTTTCTTACATAAAGGTCTGCATCACCAGAACCACCTGAAATAGACACGTTTAGCGTTACATTAGCAGGTACATCAATTGTATAAAGCAACTCTTGGTTCGTTGAACCTGAAGCTGTAACTGCTTGTCCATTTTCTAGCTTAGGAACCGGATCTGGATCAGGGTCTGGATCTGTGCCTCCGGCAAGTGTGTATAGTAACTCATTTGGCGAACCACTTTGAGGGTTAGATACTTTACCTTTAGAAGCGCGTTGGCTAAGCAGTGAATCAACTTGAGATGGGCTTAAACTTGGGTTTTCATCCAAGTATAGTGCAATTGCACCTGCAACATGTGGTGCAGCCATTGACGTACCACTGATGGTGTTTGTTGCTGAGTCAGAGTTGTACCAAGCAGACTTGATACCTGAGCCAGGTGCGTAAATGTCAAGACAGTTACCATAGTTTGAGAAACTAGAGCGAGCGTCGCTACTTGTTGTTGAACCAACAGTGATAGCATTAGCTGCGCGTGCTGGAGAATAATTACAAGCGTTGCTATTGTCGTTACCCGCAGCAACAACAAAGCTAACACCTGCTGCCACAGCATTATTCACGGCATCATCTACTGCCTGAGAAGCACCACCACCTAAGCTCATGTTAGCAACTGAAGGGCCTGAAGCGTTGTTCTTAACCCAATCAATACCTGCGATCACGCCTGAATATGAGCCTGAGCCGTTACACCCTAACACTCGTACGCCAACAATATTTACATTTTTAGCGACACCATACTCTCCGCCACCAATTGTACCCGCTACATGAGTACCGTGACCGTTGCAGTCTGTTGCGTCGTTATCATTGTCTACAAAATCATAACCATGAGTGGCACGGTTACCAAAATCATTGTGACTAATACGAACACCGGTATCGATTACATACGCTGTTACGCCCGTGCCATCAAAATCATAATGATAGTTTGAATTGAGGGGTAAGTTGCGTTGGTCAACTCGGTCTAAGCCCCAAGTTGGGTTAGCTTGATCACCGTTTGCAGAAATTGAAGGGGTTACGGTGACAGTCTGATCTTGCTCGATATAATCGATATTCGGGTTTTGGATTAGCCCTTTGAGTTGTTTTGCTGATGCGTTTATCACAACGCCATTAAGGATACCGCCAAACTCTCTTGTTATGCTGACATTATGCTTGTTTTGCAACTCGTTAGCTTGCTTTTTAGCAAAAGCTGCAACGGCTTTACTGTCATTTACATCAAGTACTGAAGGTGTAGAAAACACCACAATATATTGGTTCTCTATTGCTTTTTCAGCACTTACGCTAACGAGCTTAGCCGCTTGAGCATTAACCGAGGTCATGCCCGCTAAAATGGCAAAACTAATTGCACTTAATTTACGCATTTTGTTGTTCCTTACATGTTGTTTTATTTAGTTGTGTTATCTAGTACAAGTTCGATTTGGCGCAGTTGCTGTAGACACTCTACTCACCATTCAACTCAATTTGATTAAAAAGTAACAAATGAATATCAGGGTAACCAAAGTCAACTGAACCTGGGTACATCAACTCGTACTAGTTACATTATAATAGAACACAAGATTAAAAAATAAACAAATAATACAAATAAAATTTACAAAGTGTTGTGGGTACACTGAGTAAAGTGCTACTTAGTTCATTACGAGAATTAGACAAGTAACTTTATAAGTATAAAAGACAGAAGGTTACGATAATTTTCTAGAAATTGTTAAAATATATAGTGTATGGTTACAGGGAAAGTTTTTTCAAAGATATCTACGAATTTTCTATCTGTTAATGTTTTTTGTAATTTTTTGGTAAATAATTCTTTACATTTCAAGTTGGGGAAATGTTATTAGGTTTTACGAAAATAAGAAGGAGTAAGCCCTGTCCAGCGCTTGAAAGCGCGGCGAAAATTTGTAATATCACTAAAGTGTAGTGCACTGGCGACTTGTTCATTTGAGTAGCCTTGTTCAGCGACATAAAACATAGCTTGTTGACGGTGTACCCTATCTTTTTCTGTTAAGAAAGTCGTGTTGTGAAGTTTGAGTTTACGCTTGAACGTTGCCGCACTCATGCCCATTAATGATGCTATTTGCTCACTGTGATACTTTGGGTATTTCAATTGCAGCCGGTGTAACTGTGCAAGAAATCCGCGTGTGTTTTTTGGTGTTATTTGTAATTGTTTGTTGACCAAAAATGGGAAGTTATTGATCTGCTGCTTTATTAATGTTGGCTTGTTGATGGCAACCACAAAGTCACTGTGCTGGAAGCTATAGCTTTGAGATAAATAACTGAGATATTGCGCAATTTCTTTTGGTTTATCGAAAGGAAACTGTATGGTAAAGCGTGCCTCAGGGCAGCGCCATTTAACATATCCGCAGAGGATACTAGCCAGTACTTCATATAGAAAACGCAATACTGTGGCGTTAGTTTGGGCGATAGCCGGTGAAAAAGTTAAGTGATAACCATCTTCTTTGTGCAACTTTCTAAAATGGAAAAGCGGAAATATCGTCAGCCCTCTGAGCAGTAATACATTGATGAGATGTTGTATACTGCGACAATTAAACAGTAAAGAGCCGTAGTGACTGATAAGTGTGTTGAGTAGATATTGGCCGTATATAAAGCTTAACTCTCGACAGCTTGGCTGTGCACAAATATTGATGATAATGCGCTCAAGTTGCTCAAAAGAAATGGTTGTAGTGTTTGCAAAAAGATCTGAGCGAAATAGCTTGCTGCCTTTTAGTGTAATGTCTGCATGGACACCACACTGCTGCGCTAAATCGACGAGAGGCTGTGCAAAATAACAACTTTCTAATTGCTTCATATGACATTCAAGCGTTTGCATCAAGCAGCGACCTTAGTGCGATTTAATGCAGCGACAAGATTTGTCATGAGCGACTCAAATTCCCACTGCTGGTTATGTATTTCAATACTGCTCCACCTTACCGCGCTGAATTGTGGTTGATTTTTGTCGTCATGGTAGTTGGCGTGGCGAGCAATAAAAGCGGTTGCGCGGGCGGCAAAAGCATTGGCTTGTGCTTGTGTGGTTTGAGGATGAATGATGACAAATTTATCTGCCGCAAATCGACATAGTAAGTCGCTTTCACGCATACTTAAAGAAAGCATATCAGCAGTATCTCTGAGTAGTTGATTGCTTTTTTGTAGACCATGTTGACGCGAAAAGGCGGCGAAATTGCAAATATCAAACATGGTTAAACAAAAAGTACAATGTTCGCTTTCTAAGCGTGCCAATTCATGGCTTATCTGATTTTTCATGTACTCGATGCTGTAAAGTCCAGTCACAAAATCAGTGATACTGTGATCGCGATAAAACCGCTCCTTTTTCATCAATGTTTGATTAAATATACTTTGCTCTTTGTACCAATAGTGAGCAGCAATACTCATCAAGATCATACCAATACAGGCGGGAATAGCTTCAAAACTAGTTAAATAGGGCGGCGTAAAAATCACCATTTCGTCTAAAAAATCCCATAGCATTGATACATACATAGCACTTAATCCTGCAAACAATAGGTTAGTTACCAGACCTTTTGGACGAGTAAGGAGAGTAACGACTATCCACATTAAGGTTATTAATGCCAGTCCACCTTCACCAAGACAGTCGAGTAAATTAATATCTGCTAAGGGTTTAGGCACAGAGGTGTGGTAAGTGGCCGTTATCGCAAGCAACGTCAATCCCACAAGTGTGCTCCATTTTGATTGGTGTAACAAAAAAGGTTGCAGTTTCATATTAATCGTTCAGTTCTAAAAGGCGTGCCATGGTAAAAACTTGTGCTTGGACTCGATAGGGTCAATTTAGCGCAGTAAAGGCGGTATTTTTATGACAGGCACTGCAATTTTTAAAATTTAAGACCATCATAACTTTTGACTAGCGTGGTATTACGTCTTTTGAACTTTGGTATTAGTTTGATTAACTTACCTATTAACTCCGAATTTAGGTTAAGTAAATCACCCATTTCTACGCACGGTAAGTGTTATGACTGTGCTACAAGCATTTAATGCTTGCACCATCGAGCGGCGAGGTCTAACGGTAAGAAAAGGCGCAGCGATGCTAACTTAAAATTTGTATAAGGACTTGTTAGTAATAAGAATATTCTTTATTTACTAAACCAATCAACTGGTAAGCATGTGCCCTGCTTGTAAAGGGGTCTAATTGGCTCAGACGGCTAATTTATTCATATTTATTCAGTAAAGTCATGAGTTTGAGCATCTACGTGAAATAAAAACGTCACCTTTTCGCACTAGGGTAGCCACGATGTTTTATCGAGGTATCAAAACCCAATATCAATTTGTTTGAATATTTGCTCAATTTTTCCTCAAAATAGTTCACTTAATTAAGCAAATTGGTATAACTCAACCTGTGCGAGCAAATAATGAAAAAAAATCTACCGACGAGCTTTAAACTTTCAGCTGTTGCAATGATCTGTGCTGGATCTGTGCTTAGCTCAGCAGCAAGCGCTAACACGTTAACTGGCCAAGTTAGCTCCGTATCACAAAAAAGCCACTTTGAAGGGGCGAAAGTATTAATAAAAGAGCTAGAAAGAACGCTTATTTCTGAGCGAGATGGTCGCTTTACAGCAACCAATGTACCGGCTGGCACTTATACACTTGAGATAAGCTATCTAGGCGCGAAGACAGTAACAAAAACCATCACCATTGATGAAAACCAAGTGACTAATGTTCAAGTGCAATTAGGCTCACAGTCGAACCAAATGGATGACATTATTGTTATTGGGCAACGTGCAGGTCAAGCTGGCGCATTAAATAGACAGAAAAATGCTTTATCGTTAAAGTCTATTGTCAGCGCTGATTCGATTGGCCAATTGCCAGATCAAAACGCGGCAGAAGCACTCCAGCGCTTACCTGGGCTGTCCATTCAGCGAGATCAAGGTGAGGGGCGCTTTGTCGCTATCCGTGGTATCGATCCAAACTTGAATAATGTGACCATCAATGGTGCTAATGTACCTTCACCAGAAGCTGGTGTGCGCTCAGTTGCAATGGATGTGATCCCCAGTGAGCTTGTGCAAAGTCTAGAGGTAAGTAAAACTGTGACCCCTGACATGGATGCTTCTGCGGTTGGGGGTAGCATTGAAGTCAAAAGTCTAAGTGCATTTGACCGCGAGCAACAAAGTTATAGTGTCACGCTGCAAGCATCGCATAACCAACAAGTTAGCGAAACTAGCCCTAAAGCCTCCTTCAGCTTTACTGATATTTATACACTGAACAACAACACTGAAGTTGGCGTTGCGACAGCGGTTTCTTGGTTCGAGCGTGAGTTTGGCTCTCATAATATTGAAACCGATGGCGGGTGGAAGACACTTGAGATGGCCGATGTCAATACTGATGAAGAAGTGAGTTTTTTCGGTGCCGAAGAAATGGAACAACGTCATTATCGTATTACTCGGGAGCGTTTAGGGGCGGCATTGAACGTAGACGTCCATCACAAAGGGTTTAATAAATATTACTTGCGTACACTTTACAGTCAGTTTTCTGATGATGAGTTTCGCCAGCGTAATGAGTACAAATTTGACAAAGGTGATGTGTTAGCTGACGAATTAAGTCAAAGTGCAGCGTACTTTCGAGGCGCAGAGATGGACAGAGATACCAAGGACAGATACGAAGAACAAAGTATTTTATCTTTGGTATTAGGTGGAGAAAACCTAATACAAGATTGGTTTATTGAATACAGTTTAGGCTACTCAAAGTCTGAAGAAAGTGAGCCAAATCGTTTAGACACCGCATTTGCTGGAGAGGACTTTACACTTGGTTATGTACTTGATGGCAAGACACCTACTTTAGCCGCAGACGAAGCATCTGGTCAGCTTAATCAATTTGTATTAGATGAAATCGTATGGGAGAACAACTTAAGTGAAGATGAAAATATCAGTTTTAGGCTGGATTTAACCAAAGATTTTGTTTTGCTTGGACATAATGCCCAGTTTAAGTTTGGTGGTAAGTATGCGGATCGTGAAAAATTTAATCGTGTTGATGCAACTTTATACGATGATGGTTTTGGGGCGTTAACAGCGCAAGATTTCAGCGCAGCGGAGCCAGAGTATGATCTTGGTAAATTTGGCCTTGGCCTAAGTCGCAACCAGATCAAAGATTACTTCTTTAGCAAGCGTGATGCGCTTACGATAAATCAACTTGAAACAGATATTGAAACCAAAGGGCGTTCATACACCAGTGAAGAGACTGTGACAGCGTTATATGCCATGTTAACGGTTGATGTTGAAAAGCTGAATGTCATTGCAGGATTTAGGTATGAGGATACAGACTACGCAACCACAGGCAATCGTGTCGAGTTGATAAATGATGAAGTCAGTGACATAGAACGTGTAGCAATAAATCAGTGGCAAGTGGAAGATAGCTATGATCATTTACTTCCGAACTTGACTTTGAGGTATGAGCTAAGTGAACAACTGATCACCCGATTTGCGTATACACAAACCATTGCACGACCCAGCTTTGAAGATGCCGCGGCATTCCAACTTATAGAGACCGAAACTACACAAGAAGATGATGCGATTGAAATTGAACGCAAAGCTGAGGTGGGGAATCCAGACCTAGACCCATACAAGTCGAGTAATTATGATTTTTCTTTGGAGTATTACCCAGGTTCTATTGGGGTGCTATCAGCTGGGGTTTTTCATAAGAGTATTGATAATTTCATTATCAAAGCGCAGGTACAAGATAATGGCAAATGGGAAGGCTACAAAGAAGTTATCCAAAGCATTAACGGCGGTGCAGCTGATTTAACAGGGGTAGAATTAGCCTACACGAAAAACTTCCAAAATGGGTTGATGATCTCGGCAAACGGCACATTAATTGATGCTGACGATAACTTGCCAAATCAATCTGATACCATTGCTAATTTTATGGTTGGCTACGAAAGTAACCTCATTAGTGCTCGTCTAAGTGCATCTTATAAAAGCAAAAGTTTTTTATTTGAAGAAAACAATCAAGATGTTTATCAAGACGACCATCTGCAACTCGACTTGAGTATGAAGTATTTTTACACCGACAAGACGCAACTATATTTTAATGCAATAAACATCACAGATGAAGCGATGAGTATTTACCAAGGGGATACACGGTATAACTATCAATATGAGACTTACGGTCGTTCATTTGAAATTGGGGTGACAGTGACCTCATTTTAATTATTTTTGGTTAATTTAGAATATGCTGCTGTTGAGTTATCCCTTAAATACCGCAGCCCACTTCCATAGGTAGGAGCGCACCGTGGTAACACGGTGCAATAATAATGAAAATAACCCTTGTTGTTTTACTATTGACGCTAAATAGCACGGCACTGGCCGCAAATAATATTAATTTTTTGGCTTTTGGAGATGGTGGGTACCACCCTGATTATCCCAAGGCTAAACATATTCATTCTCCAAAAACGAAGGCCGAGTTTATCGCGGCTGAAAAAGCGGATTGGCTTGCAGAGCACCGTCCAATTGCAGAGTTTAATCATGCGCCGATTTATGTTTACCCAGGAACAGAAACAGCAACTGAAGCATCAGGTGCCGCAGTGGTTGGCAAAGCGATGGCTGAGTTATGTCAAAACAAACCTTGTGATTTTGCGATTCAGCTCGGTGATAACATTTACCCTGACGGCGCTGCTGCAAACGATGGTAAGGATGATAAGCAGCGTATGGATGATTTAATTTTAGCGCCACTTAGCCCTTTGTTGCTTCAAAATCCTAATTTGGTCGTTTATTCTGCTTTGGGGAATCATGATTGGAAAACCTCTCGCCGTGGTGTCAAATTACAAACACAATGGATGGAAAAGCACGCTAACTTTCATATGGGCAGGAAAGGATACTACAGCTATACCATAGGAGAACAAGGCAATGACGTTGAGTTTTTTGTGTTAGATACTAATATGCTGCTCTCTGGTCAGCATTATTACGAAATTCCTCTAAAGCCTGATGGTAGCGAGCAAGGACTTGCCAGTGCACTTGCTAGTGGTCAAGCTAAGGTTGAAGATATTGAAAGACATGAGCAGCCCGTCAATGGTGAAGATCATAAACAGCTGGCATGGCTTGCAAATGGATTAAAGCACTCCACAGCAAAATGGAAAATTGTGTATGGCCATCACGTGATTTGGTCTGTGGGTGGCACTAAATATGACGAAGCACACGTACTTCGCCGCCTGATTTTACCTGAATTATGCGAATATGCTGATGCCTATATCGCGGGTCACGAGCATGATTTGGAGCTACTAACAGATGACTGCTCAAGGGTTTTACCGAATAATAAAAAGCCTAAATTACCACTTATCATTAGTGGTGCAGCCTCAAAAATGCGTGGCACCCATTCTCCGCTTGCTCACTACCAAGCACTACGTTACCCAGAATATGACTTAGTCTGGAACAAAGCTTTTATCTGGGGGTTTGCCCATATCGAGCTTGATAACCACAATGATATTCTTAACGTGGCATTTTATACCACGCCACGCGACTTAAGTGGTCAAGTTGTACCTGAGCAACGTTTTAGTTTTGCACATCGTAGCAACTGATACGTGTCTGTGGGTTTGATTCCAGCTCAAGTTGAACGAAAAGCTAAGGTATTAGCTGGTTAATAATTAGTATAAAGCGTTTGTATCTAAAAGTGAGCTTTTACACAAAGTAAATCGAGGTAAAATGACAGGAGCGTGTTGGCGAAATGGGGGCCAACACGCAAAGGTACAGGCACATTTTCGACTCCTATCTGCGAAGAGAGGTCATGGCAAGCCGGTGACATTATTGTATAATTTAGATAAATTTTGATTATCAATATCCAATATGTACAAAAAAGTATCTATAGCGCTGCTCCTTACCCTTTTGTTATTGCTCGTCGTTGCAACGCTAGATACATTTTGGTTTCATCAAGCCGACAAGGCAACAAACACAGCCACAGCAAAATGGCTGACGCCTGAAGCACAGTTAAAACGTATTGCACCTGACCACCCGCTGTTGAGCATTTATGAGCGCGCAAAAACTGAACCTGCAACGGCGCTTAAAGCACTATCAGCTTGGCGTGAAAGTCGTCAATCTTTATCACACATAGAGCAAGTTTATCTGTTGTGGACGCAAAGACGGGCGGCACAAAAGATGGGAGACGATACTAAATTTGCACAGATAAAGCGTGAGATTGACACTTTTGCAGTTACAAACCAGCTAGATTGGTTGGCAGCATGGAGTGCGCAGGAGGATGCCAAGCGAGCGATCAGAGCCGGCGAGTTGGCACAAGCACAACTTGCCATTGAGCACAGTGTTAATCTGGCAAAAAGCGCGCAAGCTGAGCTTTTATTGCTAGAGATTTATAACACGGCTGGTGTTGCATATAATGCGACAAATGATTTGATTAAGGCACAGCAGTATTTTTTACATGGTATAAAGCTGGTGGGGGCATACCCAGAAAGTGACTTTAATGCACTTTTTAATAACAACTTGGGTTTGCTCTATGTGCATTTAGAGCAATGGCAAAATGCGTTATTACATCTTGGCAAAGCACAAGAACTATACGCGCTATCACCAAATAGTAACCCCAATTATATGCTGGTTATTCTGTTAAATCAGTCATTTGCGTATGGTCGTCTTGGCCAACTTAGTGACGCGAGAGAGAAATTCCAACAAGCGCTGACCTTCAAAAATAAACAGACAAGTGAATTCTACAAGGCAATATTACTCAAAAATGAAGCGAGATTACTGTTACTTGAAGGCGATACTAGGCTTGCTATAGCAAAAGCTCAGTTATGTATACAGCTCGCCAAACAGGAAGTACTTGCCAAGCAGCAGGGGATCTGTGCGCTTATTCAAGCACAGGCGCTTTATCAGCAAAATAGCTTAGATGAAGCAGCCATTTTGATTAACCAAGCGACTCAAATATTTACTACGCTGAATCATCAAAGGTGGTTGCTTAGAAGTCAATTTACACGCTCACAAATACTGGAAGGGCTGGGGGAGTCCAGCAATGCACTGAACGTGTTAAAAGCTGCTCATACACAAGAAAAAGCAATGATTATAGGGCAGTTATCTGCATTAAATAGCGCATTAGAAATTCAGCAGATCGCACAAGAAAGAGATCTATTGAGTGCCAAACATCAACTTTCTAAGCTTGAGTTACTCGTAGATAAACAACGCTTAAGGCTCCTTGCTCTGTGGTTGTTTGCTGCCGTGATCATCCTAATTTGGCTTGGAGTAAACACCAGATTGATGCGAAAAGATAACCGCAGATTACATGACTTAAGCTATCGAGACCCATTAACGGGAGCGTCAAATCGCCGTCTTTATCACCAAGAAATACACACTCCCAGTATGCTGGACAAAAAAGCAGAGTATCACTTAGTGATCATCGATCTGGATCATTTTAAGCGTATCAATGATACCTATGGACACGATAAAGGAGACATTGTATTGGCGATAGCAGCCGCTCGCTTACAGCGTTTTGTTCAGCCTCAAGAGCTATTTATACGCTGGGGAGGCGAAGAATTTTTGATGGTGTTAAAGGCCCGAGAAAACATTCAAGATGCTGTTGAAAAAATGGCTTCTGCATTGCGCTCTGAACCTTTTGAATTAGGTGAGCTGCGCATTTCTGTCACCGCATCATTCGGTGTGAGCGCTAGCCGACCAATCGCAAATTTGGATGATGATAGCGCCTTTAAAGCTGCTGACCAATGCCTCTATCGTGCCAAAGAGTTAGGCAGAGATAGGGTTGAAGTACAAACAAAACCATAATGCTTTACTTTTATGAGAGTTGTTCGAACTCTGATATATTATCGCGAGTGCGATAGTGTTGTTGAGTAACATTAGGGTTAATACCAATTAGTCTTAATACTTGCTCAATTTGAAGGCGTAAATCTGACGCTAACAGTGTAAAAAACGTCTTATTTAGAACGACTAAATAGCACCATTTTTACCTTGCCTACACAGATGTAGGTACCTTGGCGATAGCAGGACGCAGTAGCGGAGTTATCGACAAGGTTTTCTCGCCTCAAAATAGACCACTTAATTAAGAAAATTGGTATAACAAGCTCATCTAGCGAATTGGTATTTTTATAAAAAAGGATTGTATTATGTTGTGGCTATTGTTGAGCTTTATATTGTTTTCACCATCAGTTCCTGGTGCGCAGCCCGGTCCAGTTAGAAAGGAAGTGGTTTCTGAATGTGGGGACTATCAATTAAAAATAGTTTCTCTTGAGTTAAATCGTAACATCCCTGAACAATCCATCTTAGATGAGTCAGCGGGTCACTTTGGCAACCCTTATCTGTTGACGCAAGAACTGGTTTATATCTCGAAGGCTGGCGTCACAACACATTCAATATCTAATGTGTGGCCTGAATATGAACGCATAGACCCCACCAGGTATTATTCTGCGACGATCAAGCAATGTACAGACAAACGAGAGGCTATTATTGCCTTTTGGAGCGGAGGTAATTGTAGAGATGTATGTGAAGCGTGGGCTCTGGTGACATTCACAGAGGATGGCACAATAGAAAGCTCCAAAGGTTTGTCTTATCAGGAGTTTAAACTATTTAACTGAGCTGAAAGCTATTTACCTTGTAATCATGCGTTGGTTTTAAAACGCATAGGTTAGCAGTGCAAAAATGGTTTTCCTCCATATATTTTTCACAAGGACAATAAAATGTATAACCTCAATACAGTTGAAATAAAATCGTTCGTGCCTGCTAAAAAATTTGCACTTTCTAAGCGATTTTACCAATCTATTGGCTTCGAAATGGCCTCTGAGTTTGAGGGCGTTGCTTATTTTAAATTAGGCATGTGCTCATTTTTACTCCAAGACTTTTATGAGCCAACTCACAGTCAAAACTTCATGATGCACTTGCTCGTCGAGGATGCGCAAAGCTGGTACAAGCACATTTTACAATTAGATTTGGAAGAAAAGTTTAGTGCTCAGATCTCTGAACTTGTTGAACAACCGTGGGGGATGCTTGAATTTTGTGTGACGGATCCAAGTGGAGTACTATGGCGTATTGCCGAGAATAAGTGACACTAGCTTAGCTTTTAACCATGCTTTCTCGCCTCAATATAGTGTGTTTAATTAAAAAAATTGGCTCTACTTATAAAGACTTAGCTTTCATAAATTTGGCGTATTTTTTGCTAAAAACTACAAAGGCGCCGCCATGCGGCAATAAAACACCGATATTGATTTTTAATCAAGGAGCTAGGTTATGTATTTTAATTCGGTAAGTCCAAAGGGTGCATATAACTCGATGTTGAGCACCGGGGCTGAATCATTATCCTCAAAAAAAGCACACGCTACTGAACAGTCCACAGACCTTGTTGGAAAAACTAATCTGATGTTTCAGATAGAAAATAAAGCCATCAACAAGATTTCAACAGAAGCCCTCAATGACATTAAGCAGATCCTAGAAAGAAGTCAGGTGTTACCTGATGTAGCTCAATCAGCCTATTTGAAGCATGGGCAAACACAGGAAGTTGTGCTTGGTATTACTATCAACGGTGAGCTGAAGGCATATCAAAATCAGCAGGGTTACATAACAAGTAAGAATGAAGCTGGAGAGCTTATCAAACAAGCTAATGGCGATGTAAAGCAGCTGCAACGACTAGTTCAGCAAAAATATGGCGATGGCGCTATGGTTGAGGTTTTCCAAGGTTCAAATCGGCCAACTAATGCCGAAATCTTTGAGCGATACACTGGCCGAAGCTTTCAGAGTTTTGTGGCAGAAGAAATCACTTCACGTCAGCACGCAAGCGATCAAGCGAAGCTGGAGCAAGACCAATATCTGCGTAATAAAATCATGTTTGATCAAGCTCCTCAAGTGGCAGTATTTAAAGTGGAAGGCCAGATAGTGGGTGGTATAGATGAAAATGGCTTTGCTGATATGGGCAGAAAGCTATTGGATATAGCGCAGCAAAAAGGTATTGATAACGCTGAACTTGAGCCTTTGTTTATGATAGATCCCAAGCGCTCCCCCTCGCAGGTAGCCGAACTGTTTACGCAAGCCTTTGGGGCGGATGCTGAAGTTGAATATTTTACACCATCCAATGCGCCCACAAGGGCGCAGATCAGGCAACAAAGTGAACTGTAGTAGCCCACAGTTACGCTTTACGTGCTGTGAGGCTAACGCATATTCACAATGTCAGATTATAGACGGCTTTTAATTACTTCTGACTTTGCAATTAATTTTGTGGAATGTTTGCCCGTTTTTTGATGGATAGTAACAAAGTACTCAATTGGATATTTCATTCTTGATAGCACCATTTGAGGTGCATTTCTGCTCTTATCCAGTGGTGTAGGCCAGCTTACAGAAATACTGCCGTTGGCACTATCAAGTATACAGGGATGTTTTTTACCGCTTTTGGTGCTGGTGACGGCTGTACCATCAACGTTAATAAATAGCACAGAGCAAGTGTATAGATTGGTTGCTTCATTGAAATTTTCAATGGCGTAATCAAACGAGACAGTAACCGTGTGCTCTCGTTGCTGTATGTTCCCTGTTTCTGACGTTTTTAGATTAGATAGCGAGGCGTTGCTGAGGGGGATAGTAGTGTAGTCTGTTGTTGCACAACCGCTGAGTAAGTATAAAGAGACAAGCATGGTCAATTTTTTCATTATTTTATCCTTAAAATAGAAGTTTTTTATTGAAACATAGCAGCTGGTGCGGTGAGACACTATTAGCAGCACCAGCCTAATATATTCGGTTTTGGTGAAAATTAGCCTTACAAAGTAACTTACTCTAAGGTCAGTCTAGCAGTATAGATACAGATTTAGGTTGATTGTTATCCAATCCGTTGGATAACATAGTAAAAACAGGCATAGATGTCACCTTTTTTTAATGTTGGTGATTACTATCAAATTACGTTCAACTCGCAGGTTATTTATATAATTCGTTGACTCAATGTGGGTTTATACTGCTCAAGGTGAGCCTTAATCTGCATGCGGGTATGCGGTGATTTGTTTTGGCTTAACTTAAAAGCGCCGTGTAGTTGTGTGATCCTGATTTGAAAGAAGTTAATGGCATTAAAAAGAGACCGTTGTTGTGGTTGTGGTACACTATCAAGCTGCCAATTGCTTCGTGAAAACTGCTCAAAGTGCTGTAATTGGTTTTGCATTAGTGCGTATTTTTCATTGTCTTGGCTGACCAAGGTTAGCTCACCTTCAACAATCACGTTGGCATATAGCCAAGTCGGTAATTGGATGTCGGGAAGCAGCGCAGGTGATAGGTAATGATTCTGACAATGAAAAATGGCTTGTAAGCTATCATCATCTTCACTAAAGAGTGGGTTATCTTTAGTAGCGTGCCCCAGTAAGTAGGTTTTATCATCACTTAGGGTGAGTGGTATAAAAACAGAACGAACTTTGTTTGCTTGGATCACGTTAATCGTTGCAAGGGGGTTCATCGCGATGAGTGCATATAGTGTTTCTTGGTTGTTTTCGGTGTAATACTTTCTTGGATAGCTCATAGCTTTGCCTCTAAATTCATTTTTACGTCTGACCACATTTCATCAGTAATAGAAAAGCGTGCGGTGTTACGATAGTTGCCATTGGGTAAGCGCCTATCTTTGAGAGATATACCTTCAAACTGTGCGCCCAATCTTGTGATGGCATCACGAGATTTTTGATTTTGTTCATGAGTTTGGAACTGCACCCGGACTAATCCAATTGCTTCAAATGCGTACTTTAAAAGCAAGTACTTGGCGTGGGTATTTATATGAGTGCGCTGAAACTGAGTGGCAACGAAGGTATGGCCAATTTCTGCGCTTAGGTTTAACTTATCGACTCTAAAAAGCCGAGTATTACCTGCTACTTTACCTGATGCTTTGTCTATGATTGCTACCACTAATTGTTCGCTTTCATCAAATTGAGCAGAACCATAAAACCATTGCTCTATAGTGCGTTGATCTCGACAATAGTTAGTAAATACCCACTTCCAAAGCTCACTATCTTTACCGCAGCGTAGTAATTCAGGAAGGTGTTCACTCGCCAGTGGAACCAATCTTATCCGGCTAGATTCTAAGGTTTGTTTTGATAGCATTATAATTGCACCTCTTGTGTTTTACTGCTTGCATAATGCGCTGTTTTTGGTTGATATAAAACAACCAGAATATACAATTTAAATAGACCAGTTTGTGATTTCGATAGACACTAACTCTCATCAGTCAGAGGCAAAACATAAAAAGCTTGCTAATCAATTACGGAGCATGATCAAGCAAGGTAAATTAAAGCCAAGTGATAAGCTTCCTTCTGCACGTAAACTTGCGCAACTTCACGGAATGAACCGCCACACTGTGATGTCCGCCTTACAAAATTTAGTAGCTGAAGGGTGGCTAGTCGTAAAGGAAAGAAGTGGGTATTGGGTAAATGCTCAACTGCCAATATCAAGTAGTGAGCAGGTGAGCACGGCATTGTCGCCAAATGTTGTAGTCGCGCCAAGGTTTGCTGCTGTTCTTAACCCTCCTAAAGACAGCGAGCGCAGTGGCTTTCGCTATAATTTCGCAGGAGGCTTGCCTGACTTGAGTGCATTTCCATATGATGAGTTTAAGCGTTACTTAGTGAAGGCATGTCGTAAGAGTAATATTGAGCACTTCCATTACGCAGGTGGTGCAGGTTGTGGGTTATTAAAAGTCCAAATCCAAACGTACCTGCGCCGAGCCCGGGGTCTTATTTGTGACGATTTATTGGTGTGTAATGGTGCTCAAGAGGCACTATCGTTGGTTGCCAGTGCGTTTATCAATAAAGGCGATGGAGTGGCAATTGAAATGCTGGGCTACCCTCCCGCAAGACATGCTTTTAAAAGTATCGGTGCTAATATTTTTGCGTTGGCACAGGATGATGAAGGGATCAAAGTTGAGGCTCTAGCGCGTTGTTTGCGGCAAAATAATATTAAATTGCTGTACTTGACACCGCTGCATCAATATCCCACAACGGTTACGTTATCTGTACCACGGCGGATGGCAATTTATCAGCTATGTCAACAGTACGGCGTGTTCATCATTGAAGATGATTATGATCATGAATTTCATTATTTGTGTCCACCGCTTCAGCCGATGGCAGCAAATGACCCCAGTGGCATTGTGATTTATATTTCTAGCTTTTCTAAAATCATGTTTGCAGGCGCAAGAGTCGGATATTTGAGTGCTCGGGCTGATGTGTTAGCGCAGCTTGTGGCTCGAAAGCAATTGTTGAATCATAAGAATGACGCGCTAACTCAATTGGCAGTGGCTTACTGGATGGAAGAGGGCGGGTTTGAGCGGCATATGAGACGCATGACTAAAGCGTATCAGACGCGTCATCAAGCCATGAATACACATTTAAGTGAACTTAAGGAGCGTTTAAATATTGATTTTATTGTCCCCCAAGGTGGTATGGCATATTGGGTGGATAGCAAACGTGATGTTTCTGAGTTGTCTCGTTTGGCGAAAAAGCAGGATATTTATGTGCAATGTGAACCAGAATTTTCACTTGATAAAGGAAGTCGGTTTAGCCATATACGCTTGGGTTTTGCAGCACAAGCCATTGAGCAGCAACGTACTGGGCTTGACGAGTTATTTGAGTTAGTGGAAAGGGTTTGCTGAATTTTGATATTGAGCCACAAAGTATCCAGAGCTAAGGTGCTCGATGTCTCGCCGAGAATATGATTTTTATTCGAAAAACTTAGCATTAACAGTTTGACGCTCGTAATTTGATGTAATGCCATGTAATAGCGCTATATTTTTTTTGCTTTTAATATTGTTTTTACATACTTGTAACGCATATAAGCAGCGCATATGAAAAACCCGATACTACCGATTTTAGGTGTGGTTATGACCGCCTCATGTACTTCAGTAGAACACTCACATGAGAGCCACACAGCGGATCACCCAAACCATAGTGAGCAGCACAAAGTATTCGAACCGAATTACTTTGATCTACGAGATTATAACCCCGTTAACATAACACCCGAGTTTATATCAGCAGCCCATGCCCAAGGAATAAATAGCTGCGACTATCAATATATTGCGCCAGAACTGGATAAGTTTGTAGCGCCTGCCGTCATCCAATCAAAAGGTGGCTCACTTAACTTTACTTTAGCGGTACAGTATCACGAGCGAGAGATAGCAGGGTGTAATACGTGGTTAAGAAACTATGCGTATAAACAAGATGGCCAAAAAGAATTTAAACCTGCACCAGTTGGACCGACGCTTAAAGTTGCTCCGGGAGATGTATTGCGTTTCACGCTTGAAAATCGCTTACCGAGCTGTGAACTTGCACCTGATTATTTATGCTCAGGAAAAGGTCATGCGGGTCATCACTCAAATGCCATGCTATCAGATGAAGAAGCCAATCACATCAACACCCCGCATAACTTTAATGTCACTAATTTCCATACCCATGGCTTATGGGTATCACCGAGCGAGCGAAGTGACAACGTACTACTTGAGATCCAGCCAGGTCAAGGGTTTGAATATGAAGTGAGAATACCTGAATCTCATCCTCAGGGAACATTCTGGTATCACGCCCATGTTCACGGCTCTACAGCATTACAAGTTTCTAGTGGTATGGCAGGTGCCATTATTATTGAAGGCGGTAACCCTAAAAAAGATATTGGTACTCAAGCTCAGATCAAAGACAAGACAGATCAGCTGTTTGTGCTTCAGCAGGTTGCCTATGACTGTAATGGTACCATTGAATATTATGAAGCCGATGAACGACCTGAGTACGTTAAGGATTGTAAAGCGGACGATAAAGCACTCAATATTTTTGGCCCTGGAGACTGGCAAAAAACCAAACGAAGAACACTGATTAATGGTCAGGTTGTACCAAAAATTGAGATGCGACCAAATGAAATTCAGCGCTGGCGCTTTATCCATGCAGGTGTACGAGAAACGATAAAGTTGTCTGTGATCGATAAGCCTGAATGGCAAAACAATATGAACCCAGTTCCACTGGGCTTTTTGAACCAAATATCGGTTGATGGTCTCAATACCGGCCGCATCGATAGATGGCAATTAGACGGTCAAAAGACTGAAATTGAAGCACTTCAACCTGGTTATCGTGCTGACTACCTGTATCAAGCACCAAGTAAAGCGGGGGTGTACTGGTTAGTGGATTTAGACTCTGCACCGCAAAAATCTTTGCAGGGTGTACCAGAAGACACCGCTGAGTTACTACAAATAGTAGTAAAAGGTGAACCTGTTGCCAGCAAAGATGCGGTGTTACCAACCAGTGCTGAGCTAATATCTTACCGTGCTCATGATGCACCAACCCAAGGTGAAATCGCCGCGATGGATAAGAGCGAAAATAAAGAAAGCATGATGTTTTATCTGGGATCTCGCGTGTCAGTCAATGCAGCGATAGCAACGGCAAAACAAGAGAAAAAAGACTTTAATTGTCAGAACATTTGGAATGAAGATATTAACAATGGGGTGCTTTTAGATAACCATCATCTCAGTGATAAAGAGAAAGACAAAGACACTATTTTCTCTGTAGATGGTAAACCTTATGGTCAAATCGAAACTCGAGAATTGACACTGGGCACATGGCAAAGATGGGACTTATGTACTCGAGGGCTTGCGCCAATGCACCCGTTTCATATTCATGTGAACCCTTTTTATGCCCCAAGAGTGGGGCCTGATGGAAAAGAGCAATGGGTGTGGCGAGATACATTAGCGATAGAAAAAGGCGCAGATAAGCCTCAAACTGACAAAAATGGCGTCAATTTATCAGGCTCGGCACCGCATACTGTGGTTTATAGCAAGTATCGCTATCCGGAGTCTCTGCCAGGCTTTAACGGCAATGTAAAACAACAATACACCGGTGAATTTGTATTACATTGCCATATTCTGGATCATGAAGATCAAGGCATGATGCAAAAAGTGAAGTTAATAGAGAGCAAGTAATACTCGTTAAGGAAAATGAAGATGAAAAGTAATACATTAAGCTCATTGGCGTTAGCGACTCTGGCGGCTTTTACTGGGGGCTGTAAGTTAACTTCACCTCCAAGCGAGCCGCCACGCCATGATGAAGTGCTAACCAGAAAAAACATCGATGCCTTGACGGATAATGAGCTAAAGGCCTATGAGCACGCTATTGCCAGAATGAAGCAAAAGAGTCGTGACAATATTTACGATCCTCAAGGCTTTTTGTGGCAAGCTTGGGTGCATAATTGCCCTACCGTGTGGCAACCTAAGAACCAAAGTGTAGTGCCATTAGCAGCATTGAGCACACAACAGGACTGGATTGGTAATAGTAATGAGTTTTTGCAATATTGTGACTTTAGACCCTTGCTGAAAAGCAAACTAGGGCTGGGTGATGATGATTTTGTGAAAGTTCATCCTGGTCAGTGTGAACATGCCAAAGATACATTTTTGCATTGGCATCGGGCGGAGTTTTACTTCTTTGAAAAGGCATTACAAAATGCTGATCCCGAGGGCAAGTTTGGCCCAAGCACTAAAAATGTAACAGTCCCTTTTTGGAACTTTACCAAAGCACCGACTGGCCAGCGCTACCCTAAGGCATTTGAGAATACACAATCACCCTTGTATTCAATTCATCGAAACATGAAGCCAGCGCTGAGCCCTAGTAACAATAGACGCAGTTCGACGGTCTCTGATCCAAATTTCTGTGGCTTCAATCGCTCAGACTCGACAGCGGACAAACCACTTAGTTGTGGTTATACCTCACCCTATCTTCTAGCATACCAAATCCACTTTAATAATTGGCGTGAGTTTGGTGGCTCTCCTTATAACCGCGCGGGTAATTTTGGCGCGTTTGAAGCGCAAATTCATAACCCAATGCACGCCATTTATGCTGGATGTGAAGGGCAGTCAAATCGACCAGTTTGCTTTATGGAAGATAATAGCCAAGCAGGGTTTGATCCAGTTTTCTATTCGTTTCATGCTTTTATCGACTTTGCGTACGATCAATGGCTGCAAACAAATGCTGCTAAATGTGTAAATAATAACGAATATTGTGTCACTGGTGGGCGTATGTTCATGCGCGGCACACAAAGTGACTCATTACCTGTACCACAAGGTTTTAGTGAAGGAAAAACCAAGCCTGTTGAAGGACGGTTTGCCAATATGGGCCGTGCAGAGTTGTACTTTGATAGTGAGAAAGTTGGCTATAACTATGCGGATCCGAGCAAGGAGTTTATAGATGGTGAAGTTATCGCGCAGCTGATTAAAAAGCATCGCGATGCTGGCTTTGACTTCTATCTTCAAGATGGCACTACACGTCAATCCATTGATACGACTGCGTCATTATTCAGTGAGTTATTAAGCTATGGCGCACATGCACCCGCGTCGCGCGTAACTGAGTCGCAAATCAAAACAAGTAAGCTGATATTACCTGAGGCTAATTTTACGACGATTAATACGGCGCAGTTAAAGATTGTTCGCAAGCCTATGGACATTGAAGACTACAGCTTTCAAGCTGACATTTATTTGGTTCCAGCAAGCGTCAAAGTAACGCCAGAGGTGATTAAAAATGATGACTTTAGGGCGAGCCACTTAGCGGTCAGTACGGCGTATTGGGCACTAGGTGATCATAGTGCCCACGATGGTCATGGCGGACACAGTGAACATATGAGTAAAGCCTCATCAGTCTCTTTAGATCAAGAGTTAGTACATCTAATCGGGGCCATCCTGCGTGGTAAAAATAAAGCCAAACCATGGCAATTGGTACTGGTAGTAAGCGGTCATGAAGCTGCAACTGCTGACCACTTTGAACCATTAAAAATTGAGTTTAAATAAGGGGGAATGGACATGGCTCAAGTGACTTTTGATCAAGTCAAAAATAATTTTGCCAGTGCAACCAATTGCATGAGAAACATCCAAGTTTCGGATGATGATGGCACAGAGTTTTTAGACTTGTCTGATTATGATGTTGTGGTGCGGTTTGCCTCACAAATACAAGTAGCAATTCATGGTCACGACTTGGACAAAACTAAAGCGGCAGATACCACCGAATACCTTTCACAAATAATAGATGCGCGAAATGTATTAGCCCAATTACGAGCGCTGCGTACTACTGAGACCTATGTATTATCTAATAATATTGAGGGCTTCAATGTGAACTTTGAGAGTCGTCTCATTGATATCATAGATAGTATTCATAAATTAGAGGCGATTGTGGAAGGTATTGAAGGGGCTGTCGAAGCCAGTGTCGAACAAGCCATTATTCACGTAAATGCAGCCCATGCCATGCCACCGTCGGGTCGCCTGAGTCGAAATAAAATTGCAGATTTTGATAGTTGGATTTCGACAGGAATGCAAAAGTAAGCGGAACTAGAAGCCAAAGCTAATCTCAATTTCAACGCTGGCGCGTAGCAAAGTTAAATTGGAAAAGGCAAAAGCGTAGCCTGCTTGGTTAAATCAAGCTAAAGTTTTGATTATTAATGTTTTTATAGCATTTGGTGTTAGCGCGAACTGAATTGAATTCACTTCTAATCCCAGCTATTGGAAGTGAATTCGGTTTGCCTACATGATGTAGGTACCTCGGTGTGAGCAGAAGCGGTGTTTTCGCCAAAACTCTCTGGCTAGAGCAGCAATAATTCAGTGTGACTTTAAAAACCAGAGTTAGCGCATTCCTTTTCCTTATCTAAACCTCAGGTTAAATCAGTAAAATTAGGTAGCTAATATGAAGAAGGTTGGTATTTTTATTGCTCTCGGTGCGCTTCAAGGGTGTGCCAATACCCACACAGCGGCAACAGCAGAGCCACAGTCATACTGTATCGGCAGTACTGCGGTGCAAAGTGAATTTAGCGATAAATTTTTGCCAATCCAAGACGACGCTTTACTTTCCAAGGCGATAGGAGCGCCATTGCAAGGCAAATTGTGTCAAGGCGCCGTTTATCAAAGCACGCAAGACATTGTTGTGTATAGAGCGTGGAACAGCACCAATCCAAAAAGCCAGTTTGGTCAATGGTGGTCATTTTCACGCCCATCTGGTCTCACAGCTGACTATCGCAAAGATTTTGAGATTTGCTACCAATGGTCACCTCTGGATAAGTTGGTAAAATGCACGTTAAAGGCTGGAACCAAAGTCGTGGTTGGCAATGGCCAAAGTGCAAAATGTTCGGAATATCTCAGTTATCCTGTTTCTGAGTCTCAGCAACTTTTTATTGTAGAAGCGCAAGACGCTATGCAGTATTGTGAAACCTACGATAGTGTGATGCGCTGGGAGTAATGCAGAGCGGTCATAATCCTAGTGCGGCTAATTTACGCACAAAGAGTAAGAGTGCAGGTAAGCCCTCTTACTTTATGTTGCTGCAAAGCGAAAGTACTCGTTACGAGCGAGTCAGCTTCTTGAGTGCGGATTTCGCTTCGCGTTTGAGTTTGTTGCTTGGCGTTTCCCGTATTACCGCTTGTAGCCATTGCCGGGCAATTTCACCATTGTTTTGCTGTATGGCGATGGTTGCTAACTTAAATTTAACCTGACTCTTATCAGGCATATCATGACTTGGGGTCATGTTATTTAGGTATTGCTCTAACGCTTTTTGGCCTTCATCATAGTGCGCTTCAAGTTGCAGACTAACAGTCCCTATCAATACTAACGACAAGGCTTTGTATTTTTGTTGTGTTTTGGTTTGTGCTTTTATCTCGGTGGCTTGACGTAAATATGATAAGGCAAGTTGTGGCTTGTCTAATTCGTAGTACAGTGCACCTAAAGTATGATAAAGCGCAGGCTCTAGAGGGTATTGCTGTACTCCTTGTTCAAGTTCATAAGTAAACTTTGCTTGCTCGTCTAACCTTGCATACAGCCATAGCCGTGTTAATAGAGCAGAGAAAGCGTCTGTTTTTTCTAGTTTTTCAATGTGTCTTTTAGCTTCTTGCTTATCACCGCCAAACATCGACGGGGCATTAATGTAAAACTTGATGAGAGCGCTACGATAATCGGAGTGCTCTGGTGCAAGCTCAACAGCTTTGATAAGAGATTGCTTGAGGGATTTGATATGTCTTGCAACACTAAAAATACTGGCTTGTTCAGCGATTTTTGCCACCACTTGAGAGTGGGCAAAATAAAGTTCTGGCACTGTTGGGTAAAGATTGAGTGCCTCTTCGATTTGCTGTCGCGCCGCTTTATAATCATCGCGCCTCATGGCAATGTGGGCAAGCAGCAATGGTTTTTTATAACTTGAGGCCGGTTGCTCGATTAACAATGACTGAGCAAGGTGCAGGTTTCCTTCATCAAACGCTTGTTGACTGAGTTCAAGGTTAGCATGGGTAAGTGTGCTATGGGCGAATAACATAAATAGTAATATAGCGTGAATATACATAGTTTTATTCCTTAAATTCAACAATATGTAATGGCTGCGAGTTTATGAAAGTGTTTTTTGCACAGAAAGGGTGAGTGGATTAGGCCACCTAATGGCTGTCCATGCGATGTATAAAAGTAAAGTGAGCTGAATGGTTGCCAAGAAAACATAAAATGGCTCAGTTTCAACGCCTGCGAGTATAAATACAAAGGTTAATGGGGCGGCAATCAGGTTACATACTCGGTTCCATTGATAGTTAAGAAACTGAGATAGAAAAATCATGGCGATTGGGATCTCTATTAATATTGCAGAGATCAGTAGCAAAGGTTGTGATAGCTTAACATCGCCAGAGTAGCCGGCCATGAGTGAATCAATCACACCTGGTGTGATAAACGCTGATACAAAAGCAAGAATGTCAGCGTATGCCATATTGAGCATGACTAAAAGCCATAGTGTTGCTAGTTTAATTCGTATTTTTGGGTCTTGTTTGTATTCATCTGCTGGTGTTGAATGTGTCATACCAATTCCTTAAGTCGTATGAAGTACCCATTTAGGTTACTTTTTGTTTCGTGGTTGCTTACAGAGCCATTTGAGGATAAGTGTTATGTACGAATGGATCGTCCATGCGTAAAGGCACGGACATAAAAGTGCCAAAATAAAATTTAAAAGTATTAAAAACAAAGGACTATATAAGTCTGTTTATAACATTTCAGGGGTGAAAAGTGACAGATCCGATAGTGATGGTGTTAAGCGCAATGCTTGTTGGTCAAATTGTGTTAAGTGTGCCAGTATTGCTGAGTCATCAACGAGCTCGGACTTTTCGCTTACCTTTAGTACTATTTTTGTCAGCTTGTGGTGTGCTGGCGATGAACACCTTAGTGCAGACGTTTTTACCGACGTGGTATCAAGCCTACACAGTTTTTGGGTTTGTCATGCTATTTGTATTGTGCCCCGCAATGAGGTTATATATTGAAGGGATCACAACGGTAGACAGCTGGACGTTGCATCGCTCACAATTGCGCGCATTTTTGTTGTTATGGCCCGCGATGCTCGTTGCTGCGATGATGGCCGTGCTTCCACCAGAGCAACACCATGCACTTTTCGTTAAAAATGAAGAGCCAAGTGCACGCTTCTCTATTTTATTAGCGGTCTCGATGTTGTTACTTATATGTATGTGGTTAATTGAATGTGCATATACGCTTATTATCATCACAAAGCGGCTGTTTGTATTTAATGCACATATCAAAGGCTACTATTCCAACCTAGACAACCATCACTTTTATGCTGCTAAGCGCTTAGTCTTTGCGTTGATCTGTATTTGGATATTTGTACTATTTACTACGTTTTTATCTAATTTATTGGGTCAGGCCATACTGACACTGAGACTTGAGGTGTTTACAGCATTGGTATTGATCTGGTGTGTGACATTTTTTGCGATGCAACAAAAGCAACGGCTACTTTTGCCTTTGGAGTTTCAAGCTGCGGGCACCTTGCAAGGAACCGATGGAACCATAGTAAACGAATTGGACAATAAAAAATACGCTAAATCTGCACTTGGGGCTGCTCAGTCAAAACGCATTGTGAGCAAAATAAACGAGGCTATGCAAGATCAGGCATTATTTTTAGATCCCAACCTGACATTACAAAAGTTGGCGCAAGCCACGGGGGTGTCTCCAAATTATCTTTCCCAGACACTAAACGAGACCTTAGGAGTTAGCTTTTTTGATTTTGTTAATCAATGGCGCATAGAAGCGTCAAAGTCACATTTGCTATCAAGTAAGTCATCAGTGCTTAATATTGCGCTTGAAGTAGGGTTTAATGCCCGCTCGTCATTTTACAAAGCATTTAAAAAAGAAACGGGTATGACCCCAAAGGCTTTTAGACAAAAAAACACTGAACACAGACGCGTATAATACCGGTGGAGGTGGTATCCAAAGCTCCCGCTAGTAACCAGAAGCTTTGAAACAGAATGAGGTTAAGCTCTTTTCCCATTCAAGCTACTTTTTATATGGGTGAATGCTTGCTCGTTTGTCCTTGATATGAGTCAGATGACCCAGCAGGTGCGTGTTTGATGAGAATAACACCAAGTGCAATAAACCATACGATCTGTCCCAAACCAAATATAGCCGTGGTGACTTCAAAAAACGGGTTTTCGATGAGAAAAGACAGACCAGAAAACAAAGTTAAGACCCCAGCTAACCCGACCAATAGCCCCCAATAATGTAATAGAGGGCTAAATACCCGATGTTTTATGCCAACATAACTGATTGCCAGCACCCACAAGGCTCCCACTAATTCAATGCCTCCTCCGAGCGCATTAACAACGATAGAAATGGTTTGCTTTACCGTTAGTGCCAAGGTTGGATCTTGTTCATACAATGCTGCAATTACTTCAATACTGGTCAAGAATACAAAAGTGCTTGCCAGCACGATTGTTGCCCAAATATAACCAATAACACTAGTGAACTTCATCAGTTCGGGCGAAAACCGCTTAAAGCGTTGGTAAATAGTCTGCACTAACACAATTAAGGCTAAACTAAAGATAATGCCGATAACAATATAGCCAAGAAAAAATGTATCTCGGTTTTGTATTAAGAAATCTAAAGAAAGTTCAGGAGTATCATACTTACTGGTATCTAATACACCGAAAAAAAGCACAAAACCAAATAGATAAGTTGCAGCTTTGGTGAGTGCAGCAATACCTCCCCATTGTTGTAGTGACATAGAGGTTCCTTCTAACTGATAAGTGATTGTTGTTAGCAGTTTAGCAACATATAAAGTAGAACACACCAAGGGGCATCGCTTTGTTTGTAACAAGAGGTGTTATATTGGGTTACGCTCTGTAGCGAAAATCAATTGAAAAGATATGCAAAGAAAAATCGATGATGCCCTAAAAAGAAACAGCACAATACGTTATATTGAGCCGTTTCTTTCATCACTTTTAGTTAAGCACGATACTTACGTCTAAACGAGATTAATAAGGCGCTCAATAACGGAATGAAAAAGCCAACACTACCACCAGAGCTACCGGCATCATTTTGTACAGCACTCTCGGTGCCTTGATCCGCCTGATACTTTGCTTTTACCACCATCTCACCGGTTACGCGTTCAAATGTCGTATCCCAGCCAATAAAAGTATAGCCACTGCGTGTTGGTGCACTCGGAGGTGTTGCTGCGGCGCCATGCTCGACTTCAACGGTTGCTATTGACGCATCATTCCAATCTACAAATTTGACTTGGTATTTATTAATTTGAAACTTTGCAGTAATAGTGAGATCTTGCGTAATTTTACTAAAGTCAGCGCTCCAGTTTGAAAAGGTGTAGCCCTCTCTAAGTGGTACTTCCGGGGCTGTTGCAGGAGCATTTTCAGCAATGGTTTGAGTTGAGAGTAAGGTGCCATCCCAGTTCTTAAAAATAACTTCAAATAACGTTGGCTCATCAACCAACACAGCTAAAGTGCGTTGATTATCACTATACTTTAACTCATGATTTTGGCTTGTCAGTCTCAAAGATACAGGGAAAGTACCTATTTTATTTGGCGTGATAGTCAGCGCCGCAGAAGTTGATTTAACTCCACTAATACCACTAAACAGACATGATTTAGTTTGGCCTTCATTACTACAGGTCACGGAATAATTTTGATCTTCTGATTTAACATCCACAGCCAGTTCAGAAGCTGCGTCTATTTCTATGGTGAAATAGTCAGGCAACAAATTCAGTGTCTGCTCCGATACTTCAAAATTTATTGTCTGTGAAGCACCTAGTTTAATGGAATGCGGATCTGGTAGGTTTAATACTGCAAGGTTACTTACATTATCAACATCAACAAACAGGTATGGTGTTGCCCCTAAAGTTGTTAGTTCGCGAGCCGTCGCACCGAAGCTGTAATTTCCCTTCGAGTCGATTTGGATACTTGACTCGAACGTCCACACCCCTTGAGCGCTCTTTAGCTCTTCACCACTAAACTGGATTGTTGCAGTGCCTATTTGTTCATGCTCCTTGTCGCCTTGTTGCCACTGCTCGATGGTAAATAGTTTATCCTGAGCCGTGCTGCCTTCTGGTGAGCGCAGTACATAGTAGCCTTTTTCCATAGCAGAAGTATCAGACATAGTGACTTGTAAAGTAATACTTTGCTCTCCTACTGCGGATGACAATTCATTTGTAGAAAGCGCAACAAATTCAGTGCGGGGAGGGAAAATGTCTAACTGGTTACTGTTGCTTACTTTGAAAGTAACAGGCACACCAAGTTGGTGTAATTGCCCATGGTTGAAAACGCCAGTATTGCCACTGCTATCTGTTAATGTTGCAGAAGAAATAAGCCACTCACCAGGCAGAGCATCCCCTGAAAATACGAATGAATAAGTCGATTTATAAATCCCTTCTTCTTGCGTTTCTTGCCACTGTGTAGATTCTGCCTGTTTAGTTGCTACTGATTTATACTGAGTTGGTGGCGATAGTTTCACAACCCCTTTGGACATTCCTGATTGATCATAAGCTTCAATGGTTATATCAATGTTTTTGTCGCCAGAATCTACATCAATCTCTGATGCTGAAATGGTGATATTCTTTATTTCTGGTGCAACTGTTTCTGAGACTTTACTATTCACCACGGTGACATACGGGTCGAAGCCTGCAGCTTCCATTTCGCTATCTCGTACCCAAAAGCGTGCTGCGTTGTTGTTATCTATTAGCATCGCTAAGGTCAAAAACCACGTGCCGTTGAGGTCTGTTTCGGTAAAGTTAAAGCTAACGGTACTTTCATAAACGCCTACTTCATCCGTTTGTTGCCAATTTGCTGCAACCGCAGACTTATTGGTTCCCCAATTAAACCCTGTTGGAGGAGATAGATACACACGCGTACTCTTGATACCGCTTTCGTCGTAAAGCCGAATGGTTACATTAATGGTCTTATCGCCTTGTTCAACATTAACAGTTTTGCTACTGAGATAAATGGACTTTAATTCAGGAGGTGTACGGTCGGCAGTTGTAGTAGGTTGCGCTTGCTGACAGTCTGTAGCGATTAGCTCTAGTTGCGCTTTTGCGGGTATAGAATGGTGACCTATGGTTGTTTTAAGGTTGTCGGTGAGCAAGTCTATCTTGCTATTACACTCTACTGCTGAGCCTATAACGTTATCAGTCTGTAACTGCGCTTGAGCATGGGTAGTTATTATAGTCATGCCACATAGCACAGAGAGTAATTTGATTGAGTATAAACGGTTTGAACTCATTGTTATTCCTTTAGAGTTATTATCTAGCTTGCTAGTGAGCATAATCTAAACTGCTGGAGTACTGTCTTTGTTAAGACGTTAATTTATATCAATTAGTCTTAATTCTTGCTCAATTCGAAGGCCTAAATCTGACGCCCATTGCGTTAAAAATTTCTTGTTTAGGACACCTAAACAGAAAAACTCTTGCCTCAAAATCGATCACTTAGTTAAGCATATTTGTATTACAAATCTTGTACTTGCCCGCTGATGCACTTTTGCAGCAATCTGACATTGCGTTACTAGCACTTATATTGGAGTAAACAACCTAATTTATCATGATGTATAGGTTTTACAGAGACACCACTGACTCCAATTTGTGAACAAATGTAAAAAACGATAATCTTTACGATTAACTAATAGTCCTTGTGGTGATGTAAAGCATGTAACGCCAGTGTTTGAGTAGGCCGCAAGGTTGTGTTTTACGTTGGTTAATAAGGAAAGTGAAGATGCAGTTTGAAACAAAACGGTTATCGATAAGGCGAATGACAATGGCAGATTTAGATGCTGTATTCGCACACAGAAAAAGCCCGATCACCTCTAAGTATATTGGTTTGCCAGCTACTCGAGAGTCTGCAAAAGAAAGGCTGAGACAAGCATGTAAACCCTGGAACGCAGAATCAGGTGAGCGCCTTATTCTTGCGATTATACATAAAACGCGAGCACAACTTATCGGTGAGTTGGTGTTCAAATATGTTGATAAAACGCAAAAAATAGGGGAAATTGGACTTCGCTTGGCTGAACGTGAGATTGGTAAAGGATACGGATTAGAGGCAGCAAGCGCTCTCATTGAGCAGGGATTCAACAGCTTTAATGTTAATATTATTCAAGCCATATGTGCTGTCGATAATCTTCAATCTCAGAGACTTATGGTTAAATTAGGCATGAAACGTAAAAGTTGTTTACCGGCATTTTTAGATATAGCGGGTGACAAGCATGATGCTTATACCTATCAGATTTACAATAAAAAAATCTGTTAAGCGCAGCAAACAAAATATGTAAGATTCAACTACACACTCGTTATCGCTTTTATTTAAAGGGAATCATTAAATATGAAAAAAATCTCGCTTGTAGCATTACTACTACTTTGTGGGTGCCAAAGTAACAATGCGGCTACCACAGCAACCGAAAAACAGGCAGAACGTTTCCAATATCTTGATATGAGACATTTACCGATGAAGGTACAAGCTGATGGATATTGGGTGCAAACCCAAAGGAGTGAGCCATTATACCCAATAGATGCAGCTAGAAAGGGTCTCTCTGGATGCGTTACTTTATCAATAGCTATCACTCCTGAGGGAAAAGCTGGGGGCTATAAAGTGATCCAGAGTTACCCAGAAGGGGTTTTTGATGACGCAGCACTTCAAGCGGTAAATAAATGGCGCTGGGAGCCTGAGCCGGGTAATTCTACCCGTCAAGCTATTCTTATTGATACTAAGCTCGAGTTTTGGGTTACCCAAGGGCAAAGCAACGCAGATGAAGCACAGCGAGTATGTCAGTTTGCATCACAACTTAGGCGTTAGTCTTTTGCCTCGTTTGTCATATAGCTAGGCATTGCAGCTAGGATGAAAACTCTAAAACAAAACACTTGTGTAACAACTTGTTACACCCTTACTTTGGTTGTTAATTAGGTTAATTATTCTTTGACAATGAAGTTTGGGAATATTAACGTGTACCCGAAATCTGAAATAGACCAAAGGAGATGTAAAATGATTTCAAAGTCACTTGTGTTTGCAACTGTGCTTACCGCTGGCGTTGTACCAACAGCCGCTTCTGCCGCAATTAATAATAATATTGGCGAATGTAACCTATATAACTTGTTCGAGCAGTATAACCGTGATGATTATGTTACACGTGTTTCGGCTTCAGTTGCGTATGGTAGCTATCAAAGCTGCGCATTGGATCAAAACAATTATGTAAAATCAGTGTTGGCTAAGACTTCCGCACGTAGAAATGCGCTAGAAGCGGACATCAAACAGCAAATGTATCAGATGATGGATGCAAATCTTAATGGCAGCTTTGACCTAGACTATGTCTCAACAAGTATCAATGGGCCTTTGGTATTTGAATTGAAAGAGTCGAATGGTCAAGTAACCGCTAAGATCGGCGGCATTGGTATTAATTCAAAGTCAAAAATTACCCTTAAAAACACACCTTCTATTATATTCAAAGCGTATGGAAGAATAAGTACACCTGAGATTTGGGCAACCGCAACTTACAACCCCTACAGTGGTGAAGTATCCAACTTAAGTGTTAGACCTATCAATTTAGATGTTGATATTGAAACACGCTTTTTGGGGATCAGCATTCCTGGTCTTTCTAACCTCGTTGATTCATTTTTTGAGTCAAAAATGAAAAAAGAAATGGCAGGGTTTGTAAATGACGATAAACTCAGCGGCGCTCGTACCATCTTCTCTTTGGATAAAGCGATCCCCAGTGGTGAGTTTTTCTATGCTGGTGAAGACTTGGGTGTCAAAGCCAAAGATGCTATTCGCAATATGAGTAATGGTCAATCGGTTCGCATCTCTGTGTCTGGTAATTCATTAACATATAGTGATCAGCCTCATACAGCTTCACTAAACGTAAAAATTTCAAATGCGATTGAAGTACAATTAGATAGCGTACGTAGGAAAAATCCACTTGGCCCCGACAAGTGTCCAGTCAGCTGCGTTTAACGGCTAGCGCATTTCAATAAGAAAATTGTTTTAAAGCCTCTGCTTAGCTCAACTTGTTAAGGAAAGCTTTGAAAAGTGATGAATTGGCTTATTTAGAAAATCTAAATAAGCCAATTAGTAAAAGCTGATAAGTGTTATTAACTAGCCAAACCTTAGGTTAATTTGCTTTGGTTGCCTTATATTTAATAGTGACATTGTAATACGGCAACAAACCGCGCACACGTATGTTCCATTTTCCTTCGGCTGGCTGATTAAATGTGCAACTCTCAGTGCTACCCCAAAGGTATGGGCGACAGTCATACTGGAAAAAGCTTGGCACATGCTGGTGGCGCACGTACAGATTAGCTTCACCCTGACCTGTCATTGACACTTCTAATTTATCAAAACCTGCTGGTAGCTCTATTTCGCGATGTTGCCACCAAAACCACCCTGCAAGACCAGAAAATTCACCCTCGATAACAGTAGGCTCTACCGCTAGCTTAAGATCGATAACAACTGGATCATGATCTGACGCGCGATAAGGGTGTGGCGCGTACAAGCTTGCCTTATGGTTATCTGATTTGTATTCAGTATTGTAGTCCAGCGCAACAGGCTCATCTGCATTAATATGCCAATCAGTCACAGACTTTATTTTTGTCATCATGGAAGTTGAAGCAAACGCGTGGTCTAGGCTACCAATACGTCCTTGGTATACGTACGAGTAGTCTAAATTATCACCATGCAAGGCTTGTTTGATATTAGCATAACCATTTGTAATATAAGTGTTAATTGGATCTTCTTTTGCATACGCGTTCATATCACCTAATATAATGACATCGTCTTCTACTACCCCTGTTGGATTGGTATTTAACCACTGTGACAGCGTATTTACTGCATTGACACGCGTTTGATTCCAACAGCCTTGACCATCGTTCTGATCTTGATCTAAGCCCTCAGCTTTAGAACAACTTCCCTTTGAACGCAAATGAGCCATTACGACAGTGAATGTTTCTTCACTAGTGATGTCTTTAAAAGTTTGTACTACTGGTGGACGGTTACCATAGTCAAAGGGGACAGTTTCCGTATAAGCTGGTGTGCCCACTTCGGATACCTTATTGCTGCGATAGATAATGCCTGAAGTAATAGCATCACCACCAACTCGCTCAGTATTTAGGTTAACAAACGCATAGGTATTAACAGGATCTGACACATTTAGCGCATTAACCAGATCAGCAATCGCACTGCGCTCATCAAAACCGTCGTTTTCAAGTTCGAGCAAGCCAACAATATCAGCATCGAGTGCAGTGATTGCTGCGACTGTTTTTGCTTTTTGTCGTTCGAACTCTTCAGCGTTGTCAGCGCCTCGAGGAGTAGGGAATCCGGCTCCTTGGCCATCTCCATTAAAATAATTTAGGACATTAAAACTGGCAATACGTAGATCGCCACGGGATTCCACTTCAGGGGCTTGTGTACGTAAATTGGTATGAACAAAGTTTGGTGTTGTGGTTGGATGAATACGGTATTGGCTATAGCCATAGCCTATGACCCCTTCGAGACTAGTCACCGAATCACCCAAACGTAACGTGTTATAAGCGTCAAGAGTAGGGGAAGGGTATGGGATCACCTCAGGATTTTGTACTGACGAACCATCATCTAACAAAATTTCTTTGCGTTTGTTCTGTGCTTCTAATTGATTTGCTGGCTCACCAGGCGCTGCGATTTGAGTCGCCTGATACAAGCGCTCGGTAGCTAAACGCACTTCGCCGTAACGTGCAAGTCCGTATGTATCGTTGACGACCAACTCGTTAGTAATAGAAACAAGCATGCCCTCGTATGCCTCAAGGCTGCTTTGAACAGGCAATGTTATGGCGGTTGCAAACACGTTTGTTGTACCACAAAGTTCAATTGCATCAACATTTATAAGTTGCGTTTGGCCATATTTTTCTTCAACTTTACCACGCAGCTTCACAACATCTCCGACGCTAACCGAGGTGTTGTTATATGCGACAAAGATACCCTCTGAAGTATTTTCATCGCTGTCGTAATCAGCGCTTTCTTCTTGAATAAAGAAGCCTTTAAGACCTGTGTCAGACTGCAAGCTTGAGGTGACCACAGCTTGAACCTCAACGACCTCACCCGCAACTGGGCTAGAATCGCCCGCACCTTGAATTGTACTGATTAAGGTATTGTCTTCACCACACTTTACAGGTTCTGGCTCTGGTATATCATTACCGTTTGAGTGTACACCTAGGCTACTAAAGTCATCTTTAGACAGCGCGAGCCATTGCCCTTCACCTATAAATGCTTCACTAGGATCGGTGCGTCCAAGCGTTACCGCCGGATCTCTGACTAGAGTTTTGTCTTTTGTTCTGATTTCGCCATCAATCCATTCACTACCTGGGTCAACACCTAGCTGACCTAAGCTATCAATAGTATTGCCATCAAGTGTCAGTGTGATCGCATCATCACCATTAAACCAGCTGCTAGAGTTAGTTAACTGCGCTTTGGCTAAGATATCTGAAGCTGCATCAGCATGTGCGATAACGTAAGTAGACTTTGGCGCTAGCGCTCCAGATAGTTCGATTTGCGTGCGGGCTTCGGTTGCACCATTAAAGAAGAAGTTTATTGAGTAGCCACTCAAGTCTACCGCAGTATTGCTACCATTATAGAGCTCTACTGCTTTGTTATAGCTACTACCCTCAATATATTCGGAGATAATGACGTCTGCTTGAGCGTTTAGGCAAGCTAATGTAACAGCAGAGGCCAAAATTGATTTTTTAATCATTTTTTATTTTCCCGTGTATTATAATTTTTCGAATATTTATTCGGGTCGATATTCTAATCACTATTGATGACAATTCAATTAAACTTGATGTTTTGTTTACATTGGTTTACTTAATGTTTGTGGTTGTAGGGCAAATGTCATTGAAGTTATGCAAAGTCGTGTTTATGCCTCTTTTCTAAGTGCATTGACAAAAAACCACTGCTGCATACGTATTCAATGGATCGATCATTATTGATACCTATATTGTTAAATTTGTGTAACATGAAAAGGTGCAATAATGATGACAACAAAACGAATCCAATCTATGGCTACAGCACTACTTGCGTTAGGCTTAGCTGCCCCTATTAATGCCTCGCAGGGCGATCCAACAACATTTGTTCACTTATTTGAATGGTCTTGGCGTGACGTTGCGACTGAGTGTGAAACATTTTTAGGACCAAACGGTTATGCAGCCGTGCAAGTATCACCACCGAATGAGCATATAACGGGCTCACAATGGTGGACGCGTTATCAACCGGTAAGCTATGAGATTGTGAGTCGCGGTGGCAATCGCGCTGAGTTTGCCGATATGGTCTCACGTTGTAAGTTAGCTGGAGTTGATATATATGTTGATGCTGTGATAAACCACATGGCACACGGGAGCGGTGAAGGCGTTGCTGGAAATGCCTTCGGTAACAAGCAGTACCCAATATATAGCCCTCGGGACTTTCATAACACATGTGCAATCAACTCTGAAGATTACGCAAACAATGCTTGGCGAGTTCAGCATTGTGAACTGGTAGGGCTTCATGATTTAGATACTGACGCAGACTACGTACAAAATACTATTGCAGGCTTTCTAAATGACCTCTTGTCACTGGGAGTTGCAGGCTTTCGTCTTGATGCCAGTAAGCACATGCCGGCAAATGATATTGCCGATGTGCTTGCTAAATTAAATAAGCCAGCGGTGATTTTTCAAGAGGTGATTGATCAAGGCGGTGAAGCCATTACCGCATCTGAATATCATCAAAATGGGTTAGTCACAGAATTTAAATATAGCATAAAGCTCAGTAACGCCTTTAAACAAGGCAAGCTGGCGTGGCTAAAAAGTTTTGGTGAATCATGGGGATTAATGCCGAGTCATAAAGCGGTAGTGTTTACGGATAATCATGACAATCAACGCGGACATGGAGGTGCAGGCTCGATTGTGACCTTTAAAGATGGCAACCTCTATGACTTAGCTAATGTATTTATGTTGGCGTTTCCTTACGGCTATCCAAAAGTCATGTCTAGCTATGAGTTTAACGGTAATACTGATGCTGGCGCGCCTTCATTACCTGTACATCAAAACGGTAATCTAAATTGTAACAGTGCACAGTGGCAATGTGAGCATCGTCGTCCAATGATCTCTGGAGCAATGCAGTTTAGAAACCATACATCGGGAAATTGGAATGTCGACAATTGGTGGGATAACGGCAATAACCAAATCGCTTTTTCTCGAGGTAACTTAGGATTTGTCGCGATAAACAGAGAGCCTTTTGGAATGAACCAACAATTGCAGACAGGCATGGAGCCAGGTACTTATTGTAATGTATTAACAGGTGCAAAGGTTGAAGGACAGTGCTTAGGCCAAAGTATAAAAGTTGACGAGAATGGCTATGCACATGTGTCAATTGAGGCGATGCAGGCACTTGCAATTCATCACCAAAGTAAAATAACAGCGCCACCACCGGATTTAGAGGATTGGCAGCGCACTTTAGTATTTATCAAAGCACAGACACAATCAGGACAAGATATGTTCATTCGTGGTGGCCTTGACCATACCGCGTCATTACAGCGTGGTGTTGATTGTTCTGCTAATCCCATGCGCTGTGCATTACCAATAAAGCATCTAAATATGAGAAATGTAACCACTGCGCCTTGGAAGGTAGGTGACACCATGTTGGACTGGTCTGAAGCTCAAAACGGGCAAGCAAATGGTGCAAAGGGGAGCCCACTCGATTGGACCTCAGATGTATGGCCTGCTCAGTGGGGAGCTGAAAAACGTTATGATAGAGATGGTTTTGGTGTGATGCCGCTTAATCAGTGGGGCGCTCACTACTGGCTTTTGGAAGTCGAGATGAATTGCAATCATACCTTTAACGGTTGGTTTGAAGTTAAAGCTTTTGTGAACAATGGACAAGGTTGGGAAGCTGATATTAATCAGCAGGGTACACCTTATATGAGTAACAACCACTTTGCACAATGTGGAAAAACGAATGTATTTGAGTTTGGTAAAGACTCAGCGATGATTTTACCCTTATAAACTCTATTCTTTATAATAAGGTGAGTTGAGTGTCGAGATAAAAGCACTTAGCTCACTTTTTATTTTAAATGGCCTTTCCTCTGTTATTTACTATCTTCTACTTTTTTGCTTGCAATAATGATAAGTTTAAAATTAACCTAGATTAAAATGTAGTCATATAAATTCAATAAATTAACATTTTAAAAATAAAATTAGATAAATTGATTTAAATCATTAAAATGTGTTCACAAGCTATTGTCAGCGCTGTCATTGGGAATTATTATCAACTCGTTGTTTACGAACGGGCCCTTTCAAATAGACAACAATGCCCTCTATGAGATTAAAAAAGGAAAATTTAAAATGAAGAAGTTTTGTTTCGCACTATCCTTAGCAGCTGTATTTGTCTCAGCAAATAGTATGGCTTTACCAAGTCTGGCACATGATACTGATGGATTCGAACGCGTAACTGAATACACCAACGGTCCTGTAGCAACAGCGATCCTTGCAAGTGAATTTGCACATAACCTAAAGGTTGATTTACACCCACGAGGAGAGGGCGATTTTTGTAGTTACGCGAACGTATATCACCATACAACTGGTGAGCAAATCGCGCATGCTAACGTACAAGGGCTATCAGGAAGTAATTATGTTCAGCAGGCAACAGCTACCATTCCTGAGCAGTACTTAACAGCGAATAAACGCGTTGAAGTCTCTTGCACCAGCGCATCAGGGGAACAATACGACGTATATGTTAATGTGCCTGGTGCACCACTTGTAGAATGGGAGATAAACGCGCAGCCTGCAGGTGAATTTGTACACCGTCCGAATACCTACGGCTACCATAGTGCGTATCATGTTGAGAGTCGCCTAAGTGTGGATAGTCAAAGTAATAGTGGACGCTGCACAACACTGTCTAACCGCGGAGTTGAACTTGGACTCTTCCACGGTGAAAGTGGCAAAGGTCCATTCCATTCAGATGTATTTATGACTGACATCACAGTTGATAATTCTCAGGCTGGACAGCCTGTCTTGTATCAGATCATTGAATGTGAAAATGCGGCAGGAAAAACACTAGCAGTTAAGGTTTTGTCATTAACAAATCCAAATAGCATTAATGTTATCCATGAAGAACATGTGATTAAGTAACAAAAAATAAAAAGAGCGTGGCTAAAGCTACGCTCATATTTCTCAATTTATTTAAATTTATTTTTATATTTTAATTTGAATTTTTATTGAATTTAGTGTTTTTAATATATTGTGCTTTTTAATCGGGTAAGGTGAAGCTAAACCAAAAATATTACAACAAAAACCACTAAATATTAATTATGGGTTATGAAAATACTCGTTAACAAGATCCTAGCAGCTATTCTCTCTTAAATGATGGCATTCATTAGTGTGAGAAACACTGCCTTGTTACGGTACCCCACTTATGGTCTTCATAAATGTCTTCAATGTAGTTACCTGAGGTATAATCCCCGACCACATCTCTCCAAAAACTGGTTGCATGTTCCGCTCCTGCAACTTGCTTGATTTCCCAAGAACCACCAAGCTGCTCAAACAAACTGGAGATAAAACGTTTTCCTACTTTGTTTTTACGAAAACAAGGTAATACATAAAAATCACAGATTTCATATGCTTTTGGAGATTTCTCGTCTATTGCCGTGAGAGCTGCTGGGATACCGTCCAAATATAATAAGTAACCTGTAACAGAGCCTGTAAGCTGAGGGTAAATCTCAAACAAACCATTTTCGTTTGGTTTATCGTCTATAATTGGAGAAAATTCTGCGCCATAACCTTGGTAAAGGTTGGCATAAACCTGAGCATTATTAGTGTCTACTTTGACAATGTTCATGATGAACTCTTTGTGATAATTGAACTTTACATGTCATACTATCGCTTTTTTGACTTCTATAAAATGACCTTGTGCTAAAGCAATATTTGTCTTCATGTCTTCATCGGTTTCTCCTATTTGTGATCTTGTAGAGAGTTCTAATTAAACATGCCTTATCTAAAAGGAAGTGGAGAGTGGCGAATTTCAGAAGGTGAGTTTGAGATTAAATTAGATGTAATATGGGAAGCGCCAAAGGCGTAAAATTAGCTATTGACGCTATAATCTTTTGTTATTGGCTCGAAGCAGATTAATTCTTCGGAGTGAACTCCATTAACCAATTTGTCTCCCAAGTTTTTCCGTTATCCTTTGAAAATGCTTGCTCCCATGTAGGTTTTATGGGGTTAGTTGAATTCCAAAGAAATCTCACTTTAATTGGAGTATCATTGTAGCGCTCATCTGCATAGAAGCATCCAATCCCATCAGAGAATTTACCAACAACAGGTGTATCTAGTGCACTTGGGTTTCGACCATCTAGCCACCAAATAGACCACTCTCTTGTTGCAGAATTATATGAACGAATAGCTTTTGCTCTTACTGAAGCATTTGGAAAATTCAGTTGGACATCTTCGATGTTTCCATAACCACCGAGAGTATGAACGGTTGAAGAGAGCCCATCAAATTCAATCCACTCTTCACCTCCGTTGAGTATATCTTTCAATCGGCGGTGTCTTACATTCCAATCGCCAATGATGAAGTCAAAATCTTGCGGCGCATTAGGTTCTGAATCCAGTAACATCTTACTACCCTGTTTGTTGTTGTAATTTTAAAGCACAATAACATGAATACTGATTATTTATACAGTTTTATTTTAATGTTTGTGTATTTTTGGATGGGTAACCTCACAAAATGGATGGCAAAAGGGTTTAGGCTGAGATCCGCAAAGTTAACACTGGCACCCACAATATCTTGTTTACTCTATTTTTTAGTTATGCTGGGAAAAGTTGCTTAAAGGGTTGCAAGCGTGAGTGTATTGCGTCATTTCAGAGGAAGTGATTGCCTGTTATCCATGTTTTGACATTAAATCTAGAGAGTCTCGCACAACAAAGGTACCGCGATTCAACCAGCTTTAAAGCTTTTTTTTGGCTAAACCTACAAACGTTCACAATTTGCTAGATTTGTGCGCCGTTGTTTGAGTGTTCAACAATAAGCAGTGAGCACTTGCTCTTGACCAACTGCGCAGTGGAAGAGCCGAGAAAGTTGTGTTGTAAGTCTCACGCAATTATCAGGTTCGATGTTTCGTTGAGACAAAATAGATTGATAATCAAAGATATTTGCTTTTTATCGGTGTAAATATACTTCCCAGTAAGCTCGGCTAATTCCAAATAAGACTCGAGTTCAGAAAACTGTCTGCAAAAGCTGTGGTAGGCTGTTTGGTTGTTTTACTTGACCTTCATGGTCGATGCGCTTTTTGATACTGGTGAGGTCAGAAGTTTCAGGTTTTGGGGTTTGTATCAGTGAAGCTCTCTTCGCTTGTGATTGCGGGAAGTCATGGGGGCTCGTACCAATTGCACTGAAAATGTTTGGATTAGATTCTGCAAAATTTTCGCCAAAAGTACTGACGACTATCACAGATATTACGGGTGTTATTTCATTGTTAATGAATTGTGCTGTTGTTGCCTGATGTGCTGCTCAAGGACTACAAGGGGTTGGGGCTTTAAAGAGCTAGTGGTTTACACCAGCTCTTTTGCAAAACGTATTAGTTAACTACTACGTTGCTTGCTTGAGGACCTTTCTGGCCTTCTTCAACTGTGAAAGACACTGATTGGCCTTCAGTTAAAGTTTTGAAACCGTCAGAAACGATAGCACGGAAGTGTACGAATACATCTTTACCGCCGTTTTCCTGAGTGATAAAACCAAAACCTTTCTCTTCGTTGAACCACTTAACTGTGCCGTTTACTGTGTTAGACATAATTGAAACCTTTTTCAAAAAATTAATTGTGTGGTGAAAATCACCGTTAAAGCGATAGATAAAACTTAGCTAGTAACGCATTGGTATATCTATAAACGACTTTTTAAAAAAAAGAGTATCAAGAAAAAACAGTGCAGCAGTAGTAAGTGCTCTAAGTATCTAAAGCGCTATTATAATATAGCGTTCTTACATGGCTGTCCAATGAAGTTTATAAAATAGTTCAAAAAGCAATCGCTTTTAGGTTGCAAAGTGTTATTTGGATGGACTCTGTGGCCTGAGTTACTCAGTCGTATCGCTTTGGAGTACCTGCCTAAGTGCATTGTCCATTTGTAAAATAAAGTGTTGCTTATGTGGATACTTTTCTTCAAAGCCTTTTAAGTAACCAATATGTGCAGTACGCCTCATGATCACTTTATCTTCAATAATGTTTCCACTGCTAAGCTGAGAAGAAGCGAGAGATGTTTTATTTATTCCGAGTAAGGTGGAAAGCCTGTCATTCACATAGCAATCAATGCGGCCGCGAGAAAGCTTTTCGATATTTGAATTTGTGCTTTTATTCTCCCACAGCTTAATCAAGCCTAATTTTTGAGCTTCCATTAAGTCTTCATCCAAGATCATATATCCTGCGTTTATGCCGACATTGATGGCTTGTTCCGGTTTTATATGTGGGAGCTTTTTTAGCGTGACCCCTTTATTGCAAAAAGCGACCACCACTTCTTCTTGCAGTGGTACAGAGTATGGCCAGATGTAGGGTCTTTTTTTTATATGAATATAGGGAGGCATGAGTGCCATTGCCTCTGCTGATGCCATCGAAGAAAGTCCTCGTTTCCAAGGTATGGCCCGCAAAGTAATTGAATACTCTTTGCTTAGTATTCGAGCGGCTTGTTTGACAATATCAACATAAATGCCATACAGCTCGCCATTTATCTGATAGCTATAAGGCGGATAAGCATCATCCACTAAAATGGTAACAGCGATCGGTGCAGCTAGCTCCGGCTTATGAGGGGTCGCACAGTTATCGAAGGGCAGGGTTAAACAATACCAGATAAAAACATAGCGAAATACGTTCATTTTTCACTGATATAAAAATGTGTCGTCTCTTTAATATAGTCAACAATGGTGCAATTTGTTAGTAATCTCCATTGTGCTTATTGAGTCGGGTGCTTGGTGTCATTTCCCCACAAATAGATCACGTAATTTGATGAATTGATATAACTGGCAGGAATATCATGAGCGTTTATGCTTTAGAAACGCAGGCCAACATAACTGGTTGAGCGAGCGGGCAACACCAAAAGAAGCATTGCCTCTTTTGGTGTCTAGAAAAGCTAAAAGCTAGATTTTATTCTCAGCAAGTGCGATAAAGTAGCTATAGCTTAGTGCTATATCATGGATCCCTTTAAATCGACCCGATGCACCACTGTGACCTGCTTCCATATCGGTTTTAAATAGTAGCAAGTTATCATCAGTTTTAAGATCTCGTAGCTTTGCAACCCACTTGGCAGGTTCAAAGTATTGTACCTGCGAATCATGTAAGCCAGTTGTAACTAGCAAGTTCGGATATGCTTGTGCTTTCACTTGGTCATAAGGTGAATAAGATAGCATGTAGTCAAAGTAGGTTTTATCATTTGGATTGCCCCACTCATCGTACTCATTAGTGGTAAGTGGCAAGCTTTCATCCAGCATAGTATTAATGACATCAACAAACGGCACAGCTGCATGAACACCGTCATAAAGCGCTGGAGCTTGGTTAATCACCGCCCCCATCAGCAGACCTCCGGCGCTACCACCTCTAGCATATATTCTTGAGGCATCACCGTACTTTTGTTCTACTAATGCTTTGGTCACGTCAATAAAATCATTAAAAGTGTTCTTCTTATTTAACTTTTTACCATCTTCGTACCAAGGGCGGCCAAGTGTTTCTGACCCTCGAATATGAGCGATGGCGTACACAAAACCTCTGTCTAACAAACTTAAGCGACTTATAGAAAAGGTTGGTTCGACATTCAACCCATAAGACCCATAGCCATATTGCAGCAGTGGATTAGACCCATCTTGCTTGAATTTATCTTTGCGATACACAATTGAAACGGGTACTTTAATCCCATCACGTGCAGTGATAAATATACGCTCTGATTTGTAATTTTCAGGATTAAAGTCGCCCAGCACTTTATTTTGTTTTAATAACGTTTTATCAAGAGTTTCCAAATTAACATCAAACACAGAAGCTGGTGTGGTCATACTTTGATAGCCAATTCTCACCGAGTCAGTGTCTATGTTTTTGTTGCCTGTCAGGTATGCCGTATACGCTGGGTCATTAAACGTTAAGCGCTTGCTTTTACTGTTATCTAAATTACTAACCGTGATTTGAGTTAGACCGTTTTCGCGTGTTTCGTAAACCAGGTGCTGGTTGAACAAGGCAATACTTTCTAATTTTGCATCAGGGTTATGCTCAACCACCGTCTGCCATTTTGACCGATCTTTTACATCAGTTGCCTTAACACGCATTAGTTTAAAGTTAATAGCATCTTTGTTTGTATGAACGTAAAACCAATCACCTAGTTTGTTAATGCTGTATTCGTGACCTGCTTCTCTTGGAATGAAACGCTCTGGTTTGGCTTTTGCATCGTCAGCATTGATAAGAGACACACCAGACGATTCGGTACTGCCGTGGTGAATGTATATAGTGCTTTTATCTTTGCTCTTAGAAATATTGGTGAAGTAACTGTTGTCCGTTTCTTCATAGACTAATTCATCATCGCTTTGTGGTGTACCTAAAGTGTGACGAAAAACTTGGAAGCCAAGCAAAGTAACGGGATCTTTTTTGATGTAGTAAAGTGTTTTGTTGTCATTAGCCCACACAACTGAACCAGACGTACCCTCGATTTTGTCTTCTAACAATTTACCTGTTGTTAAATCTTTAACTTGAATAGTATAAATTCTGCGACTGAGGGTATCTTCAGCAAATGCTAACAGGTTTTCGTTAGATGAAATTTGTAGTGCGCCTACACCATAATAATTCTGGCCTTCAGCACGAGTATTCGCGTCAAAAATTGCTTCAGCATTTTTACCGTCTTTATGCTCGCTACGGAAATAGGTAAAGTACTCTTTGTCGCCTTCCGTTGCTGTGAAGTAGTAATAGCTACCGTTTAATGTCGGTACGCTACGGTCATCTTTAACAACTTTGTTTTTAATTTCTTCAAAAAGTGTTTGTTGGAGTTGCTTGGTCGCATCAAGTTTACTGTCTGCGTAGGCATTTTCTTGATTGAGATGACCTAGTACTTTTTCATTGCTTCTAGTGTCGTCGCGTAACCAATGGTAGTTATCAGTAAACTCTTGCCCATGAATCATCACTTTATGTGGAACTTTTTCAGCGATAGGTGCTGCCACCGCCACTTGTTGTTGTGCTTGAGTTTGCGCTTCAATTTGGTTTTGTTGCGGAGCTTCTTGGCAACCAAGAACTGCAAATAGAGCAGTAGAGATCAATGTGAATTTAAATTTCTTCATTGTTATTTTTCTATAGATAAATAAGTTTGCCCAGTCTAAACCAGTTGTCAATATGAGGACAACTGGGCAGTACACCATTTTTGTAACAATAATTAAATGGGATAGGTTAACTATTGTTCATCAATATCAAAGCGGCCAACTAATTGCTCTAGATCTTTAGCAAGTGCCACCAATTGGTCAGCTCCGGCATTAAGTGCAGCCGCACCGTCACCAACTTGCCTTACCGAAACATCTACAGAGCCAATCAATCGTTTGGTTTGACCAGCATTTTGACCTTGCTGTGTTGCTTGTGCTGCAATATTTGATACCGAAGACTTAATGCGTGATACGGCTGCTGTAATGTCTGAAAATGCTTGTTGAGCGCTTTGCGATTGCGTAATTGTGGTTTCTGATTCGCTCACACTCACCGTCATCTGGTTAGATACATTTCTAGTTTGCGCGATAAGATTAGTCAGCACTTGCTCAATCTCTTGCGTGGCATCATGAGAACGTTGTGCCAGTGTCCTCACTTCATCTGCAACCACAGCAAACCCTCGACCTTGCTCTCCTGCTCGAGCCGCCTCGATGGCTGCATTTAACGCAAGTAGGTTGGTTTGTTCTGCAATCGAGCGGATCACACCAAGTATATTGGTAATGTCTTGGCTTTCACTCTCAAGTTGATTCATCGCACTTGCAGACTCAGCTAGTGACTGATTGAGTCTTGCCACCTGTGACACGGTTAATTCGATGGTTTTGTTGCCGTGTTGGGCATGCTCGTCAGCGCTAACCACATCTTCAAGTGTCTGGGTGCAATGTCCAGTCACTTCTATTGCAAGCTGCTCCACGGTTTCAGTTGTTGTTGCAGCATTGGCAGAGTCATCCGCTTGAGCATGGCATTGTCTACGAATATCGTTAATACTTTTTTGGGAGTCTAGTGCTGCGCTGTTGAGTGTCGCGGCATTATGCTGAATGTCTTTCACTAACAGGTTAATCGAATCGAGAAATTTGTTGAACCAGGTTGCAAGTTCACCAATTTCATCGTTGCTGATCACCTTTAAACGTTTCGATAAGTTTCCTTCTCCTTGGGCAATTTCTCTCAAACCCAAAGAAACCATTTCTATCGGTTGGACAATTTTATTTGCCAGTGTGATAGCGGTAATGACAAAAATAATCACCATTAACATCGCAATTACCGCAATACTAATAGTCATATCGTATGCAGCAGCTAAAATTTCATCTTCATCAATAACTGCAATAAACTGCCAGCCAAGGTTTGATGAACGATAAATTTTAGCAACGTAGGTTTTATTATCGGTTTCAATGGTGAGGTAGGCTTCGTTTTTCACATCTCGAATTGCGTTATAAAGTGGGCTGTTGAGATCTTTGCTGTGTTTAAAGTTGTTGTCTTTGTTTTTTGGGTCAGCCAGTACAATACCGTTACCGTCGAGTAAAAGTAGATAGCCAGATTCCCCCAAGCGAATGTTACTAACAATATCAGTGAGAGTGGAGAGCGTCACGTCCAGCGATTGTGTACCTATCATTCTACTGTTACGCTTAATCGCCGTCGCGACTGAGACCATAGCTTGCCCTGTAACACCTTGATAAGGCTCTGTGAGGATAACGCTATTGGGGTTTGCTGCGGCTTTTTTGTACCAAGGGCGTTTAGTTGGATCATAGTTGCCCAGAGGTTCTGCTGGGTATTGGATAAAGCCACCAGAACTCGTACCTAAATAGACAAACAGTAACTCTTCATGGGTTTGTCCGAATGCGCGATAAAGCTCATAAATTTGCGCTTCATTCTGACCATTTTGCAACGGAGTCATTGGTTTCTCTGCACCAAAGTAAGTGGTGGTATTTTCACTAACATTTTGTACAGCCTCGGCCTGTGCTAAAAACCGGGCGCTCTTTTTCATTTGCTCAAAAAATAATACAAATGACCGTTCCGCTTGCCGAATTTCATTGCCGGATGCGTCTAAAAACTTTTCAAGAGAATCTTTCTTGGTTTGCGAAATACTCACAATCGAAATTGCCAAAATAGGAATAATAACGGTGAGTACAAAGCTAATTATCAGTTTTTTGCGCATCTTCATCGCAGAGACCCCATTAATTGGACTATGTTGTCAGGTGCCATATCACGGCACTGTATTTAGGGAAGGAAGTACTTTGGAGCTGGCGACACTATGATTTGCCGTCTTTTGCTTCACTACCTGCTCAATTTGAGAAGGTAAGTTGGGCGCTATTTTTGTTAAAAACCTCTTGTTTAGAGCTACTACGAGCGTACCTACATGGCAACGCATTTTACCCAAACTCACTCTCTTAATTGAGCGAAGTGCTATGTCTTAGGCTTCACTACAGTCGGTTGCAGGTAGTGGGCATCCGACCGTGTGAGGCATAATTTTATCTTCCTCTATAAATAGGTTTAGCATTGGATCTCGTGTTTTTTAAGTAATTTATAAAAATCAGAGCGATTTCGTTGTGCAAGTTTTGCCGCTTCTGAGACATTCCCCTCACAAAGCGCGAGTACTTTTTGAATGTAGTCATATTCAAATTGACGTTTAGCTTCGTTCAACCCAGTAAAAGCATTTTGCACACAATCTTTTGGTAAGGCTTTTTGTACAATATCTTCGGTTATCACTTTACCTGGAGTGATGGCGACACAGTGCTCTACAATATTATGGAGCTGGCGAATGTTGCCCGGCCAATGGTAATTCAACAAGTGCGTAATACTTTGTTGGTTAAATTGCTTTTCGCCATCGCTAAGAGCACTTAAGAAACGTGATGCAAGTAGTGGAATATCTTCCAATCGCTCTCTTAAGCTTGGGATTTCAACGGACACCACGTTTAAGCGGTAGTATAAATCTTCACGAAATTGTTTTTCGGCAACAGCGCTTTGAATGTTTTTATGGCTTGCAGAGACAAAACGAACATTGACCTTATGCTCGGTTTGGCCGCCCACCGGACGAACGGTTCGTTCTTGTAAAACACGCAGTAGTTTAACTTGCAAATCAAGCGGCATATCACCAATTTCGTCGAGAAATAAGGTGCCGCCATCGGCGGCTTGTACTAAACCTTCTTTGTCGCTCACAGCACCAGTAAATGCTCCTTTTTTATGGCCAAATAACTCTGACTCTAAAAGGTGGGCAGGCATTGCACCACAGTTTATCGCGATAAAAGGCCCTTGAGATTGATTACTTGCCAGATGGATCGCTTTTGCCGTCACCTCTTTACCAGTGCCGCTCTCGCCTTGGATCAGGATGTTTGCGTTGCTACTAGCAAGCGCTTGGATTTGCTGTACTAACTGACGCATTGAGGCGCTTTGAAACAACAAGCCATGAAAGTTATTAGGATCTGAAGTCTGGGCTGTTCTTACTTTTCCAGCAAGCGCCTCATTGATGACATCAAGCATTTGTTGAGAGTCAATGGGTTTGGTTAAAAAGCTGACAAAGCCTTGTTGCATAGCGTCGACAGCATCTGGAATTGAGCCATGAGCGGTCATCATCACAACGGGCATTCCCGTATAGTGTTTTTTTATCTGTTCATTAAGTTCAAAACCGTTCATGTGCGCCATCTTTAGGTCTGTGATAACCAAGTCAATGGGCATTTGTTTGAGGATGTTTAATGCTTGCGTACCACGATGCGCTACTTCAACTTCGTATCCATGGCTTTCTAACCGTATCGCCAGCAGCTCTGTCAAAGATGTATCGTCATCTACTAAAAGCAACTTTGCACCCTGTTGTATTTGACTCATAGTACATCCTCCTCAAGTGATGGGGTTTCAGATAGATCGGTTTTTAGACGTTGAGTTTCTATGTCTGCCAACTTTTGTTTCAGCTCAGCAAGCTGCTTCTGTGTTTGTAGCAATTGTGCTTGGTGCTGTTGTGCTTTATTGTCAGCGTAATAATTGCTGATTTTTTGCTCACGAAGGTTTTGAGTATGCCAAGCTAATGATTCAAACCAAATGTTATAATCTTCCGGCCAATAATCTTGTAGTCTTAGCGCTTCAATGGCTTTAAGTTGCTTGGTGGTTGAGTCTGTACCGCAATAGGTGTGAATAAAGCCTTGTAAGTGCTGAGCACCTTTATAGTATTGGTTAAATGTCACGTTATGTTTTTGGGCGCATTGACTGACTAAGGCTTTGATCACTTCAGTTAAAGGCACAAACCTAGCGCTAGTTTCTGTTTTCACAGGGCCAATAAACTGCTTTGTTTGCTCGACGTTATGCTCCGTTGTGGCACAACCACTGAGCAAAAATAGCATGATACTTAATGCGATGTATTTCATTTTGGATCCCTTTTTGGAAAGGCGACTTGAATACTGGCGCCAGATTCTACTGGTAGCCATTTCACATAGCCTTTTAATTGCTTCACACACTCAGAGACAATGGCTAAACCTAAGCCACTGCCATTATTATTTTTATTTTTCTCACCACGAACAAATGGCTGGAATAATGAATCGGCATCATTAATGTCGATGCCATCACCGTCGTCACGGACTATCAACAATACTTCGCCATTTTGCTCTTTAATTGAAATAGTGACATTGCTTTTAGCGTGATCGATGGCATTGCTCACTAGCTGAGTTAACACTAATTTGCAGGGAAGATAAGGCACTTTGAGGTCATCATGGTTTTGCCAGTTCACTATTACATCAGTCTTTCCTAGCTTATCGCTAAGATGCGTTGAGACTTCTTTTTGGATAAGATTCATTTCGGCGTTGTGATGTAGGCTATCAGGGTGACTGGCCGCGCTATAGCTGAGCAAATCGTCGATCAGCGATCCAAGCTTTGCAACAGAGTTTTCCATTATGGTGAGAATACGTTGCTGCTTTGGATTAACAGCTCCAAGCAATCCACTATTTAATAAGCTGCTTCCCTCGTTTAGTGATGCTAAAGGGGTTTTAAGCTCATGAGTAACATGGCGCAAGAAAGTTTCTTTTTGTTGTTGAATGCGTTTAAGTTCGAGCCTTAACCAATTTAACCTGTCACCCAGTTGCTGTAACTCATGGCTACCAGAAAGTTCTACCGACTTATCAAAATTACCTTTACCCACCTCAGATACCGCAGATTCTACCTGATTAAGCTGCTGACAAATCCGGTTGATCAAAAAGATGCTGATCACGATAAGGGTGGGTAGCAAGATGATGAGGCCAAACATAAACCATGTTTGCAGCTGCACGAAATGGGCTTCTTGATCTGATAAGCGCTTATTCAGTGTTTGCTGAAAGCTTTCCTCGAATTGATTAAGCACTTTAACCAATCGTTGAAACTCTTCAGCTTTTGAGGTGGCATTGATCTCATCCGGAGCAAACTGTCGCCATTTAGCAACAAACAGCGAATCGGGTAGGTTTATTTTTAATAATTGAATACGTTTTTTGGTGTTTTGCCACTTCTGCTCGATGCTTTCTTGCAGTGTTTCACTTTGCAGCAGTTGATTATTTTGCAGTGCTTTTTCAAGCGCACTGATATCTGCTTTTACAAAATTGTATTCAAGAATAAGCTTTTGATTTTTATTATAAATATCCTGCGTTTTTTGTTGGTTTTTGGACAGTGCTTGGGCGTACCACAAAGTCAGTGTGAGTATTGGAAGCACACCAATAAACATGGCAATAAGTGCCTGTTTTTGTAAAGACTGAGAAAAAATTTTTTTCACGATACCAAACCCTTCCCAAAGGTGAACTAATTTTGACCAAGTAGCGCTGTTCGGTTTGTAAAACTTAGTGTGAAAAAGTGGCGTTGTTGCAAATATGCGACAACCTAATACTCAGAGAAATAAAGACTTTTTATTTTCCATACCTTCAGCTGTCGCCATTTAGCAACAGTTAGCCTTAATCCAACCTTAACCTTTCCAAGCGAACTTCTTTAACTATCTGATAAATATTGCTTTTTTAATTTTGGCATCAAAGTTGGAATAGTTATCTCGAAAGCAAAAAACGAAACGCAAAAACAAATGCAAAATCAGTTTTAGCTTTAATAGCAAAACGGTTAACACAGAAATTAGTTTTTAATCTTATGAGGTAGACACGATGAAAAATCTAGTAATCGCAGTATCAGCAGCAGTAATGACTTTGGCATCAGTAGGTGCACATGCAAACACTGATTTCGACAAACTAGACATGAATGGTGATGGTTACATCTCTATTGAAGAAGCAAAAGCAGATGAAGACCTTCTTGCTCAATTTAACGAGCTAGACGCAGACCAAGACGGTCAATTAAGCCAAGCAGAATTTGATAACTACGAAGGTTAATTTGCCGAGTTATCACATCACTCTAATCGTTAAGGAGAAGATCATGAAAAATTTACTAGTAGCAGTATCCCTTGCTGGTCTATCAATGGTGTCGGTTAATGCGATGGCCGGTGACGACTTTGCTAAATACGATGCCGATGGCAGCGGCACAATTAACATGAGCGAAGCAAAGGTAAATCCAAATCTTGTTGAGCAATTTAAAGCACTAGACGCTGATGCAAATGGCGAGCTAAGCGAAACAGAATTCGCAAACTTTAAAGGCTAAGTAATAGCCTTCCAATTTATAAGACGAACAGTATTTACATTTTTTGAGGAACAAATGATGAAAAACGTACTAATTGCACTTTCAATCACAGGTTTATCTTTCGCGTCTGTTAATGCAATGGCGAGTGAAGACTTCGCAGCGCTAGATACAGATCAAAGCGGCACAATCAGCATGAGCGAAGCACAAGCACACACGGCACTTGCAGAGCAATTTAAAGCACTAGACGCTGATGCAAATGGCGAGCTAAGCACAACAGAGTTCGCAAACTTTAAAGGCTAATTAGAGCTGGAGCAGTAAACATACCTGCGCAAGGGAATGAGTGAGGAAAAGGAACTGATGCCAGGGAGCAGGGAATAGAGTTCAAAGATTATGATGATTGTTGAGTAACTGACAATATTACTGATTTGCGCAACTAAGCGCCTGTCTTCGGGCTAGTTGAAACAAACTGGTATAAAGGAATACTTACAGCGGGGCATCGCTATCAGAATCTTTGAGCTCCAAATTGAGAGTTTGGATGTCATTAGGGAAATAAACTAAAGGATCAGAGTCGGTAAGAATAAGGCGATTATTCACACCGCGCCCAAAGCTTGGCTAAATAGCCAAGCTTTTTTTGTTTGTTTTTCAGGCTCTTCCGGTTTAGTAAGCTGAACTTAAATCATTTCTTACTTTTTAAGCTTTTAGGTTCAGGGCTTGAAAAATTTAGGGTGCCCGTATGATTTACCCTTGGATCAGACATGTGTATCCAAGAGTAAAGCCTGCCTTTACAAGGCTGGACTGTGCCCAGTAACGCAGACTCTCACTTTGCGGAAGAGCCCTACCAGCATCAGCAGAGAGAGCAGGTAGATAGGCATGCTTCCGCCACTTTTGCTCTTTGGTTCAGTGACCCCTGACTCTTTATCTGTATTGTCTTTGTTGACGCCAGCTTTTGTCGTGTTGACGTTAAGGATAACATTGCTTGGCTCTGAATAACTCATGCCATCAAACACTCGATACTGAAAGTTTACTTCATAAGTAGCATCATTTTCTGGGGTGTAAGACATCAGCCCCGTATTACTATTTATCTCGACCGCACCTTTATCTGGTTGTGAGAGCAATTCGTAAGTAAGTGGGTCTGAATCAGCATCCTTAGCCAAAAGCGGGATGTCAGCCACTCCAGATTGATTGACCTCGAATTCGACTGGTGGTGCCTGCGGCGTCGTATTCGTATGGTTTACAGTGATGACTTTCTCAATGTATAGACCATGCTCATTACTCACATTCACGCTAAGCATTGCAGGCTCTAACGTTGAAGTCGATGGTGTATATGTAAATTCCCCCGTTGCTGTATTACTGAAGACAAACTCACCTGAAGTAGGTGCGCTAGTCACTCCGAACTGAAGAGCAGTATTTTCGTCTATGCCTGATAATGACAATGTGCCATTAAGCGGAGTACGCCAGTGGGCAGAAAGTGAACTAGATTCAATAAGAAGTGGAGTTCCTTCAATATTAATAGAGACTAAGACGCTTTCGGTAGCTTTACCTCCAACACTCATAGAAAGTTCAAACTGGTCTAGCCCGACTTCGCCTGTTGTAGGTGTATAGTTGAAATGACCCAGCGTTCTATCAGAGAAGGAGATATTGCCTTTGCTCGGTGCTTTAGAAATATAAAAGCGATAGTTAAAAGCATCTTTTTCATCTAACAAAGCAAAATTCACGGGGGTAAATTTGTTGGTATTAAACTCAGCTGCACTTAGCTGAAAAGGCAGCTCAGTACTTTCTGAAATTTTATATAATTCTCTGCCATTAGCATGTCGTACTAGCCAATAAGTATCCTGACCGATTACTTTAATATCTGCATGGCTTGCAGCCACATCAAGGCTTACCAGCTTACTATATTGTTGGCTAGCCAAATTAAAGGTACCCAACTCATTTTCACAGGTAACATGGAGTTGGCCGTCAAGGTGTTGTTCTATATCAATTAATTTCGACGATGTACATAAGGTCGTGATTTCTTGTTTGCTTCCTTGTGCTGAAATGGACTGCAAAGTGCCATTTTGCGTCGTCACGTAAAGCTTTTCTACCTCGTTATTGGTAAACGTGTGGAGTGATTTAAGATCGCCGAGGTCCAGTGATGAGTGGCTGTTTTGAACAAGATTATAAATTGTCGTTTGATTTTCATGTTTGAATACTAACTCTTTAACACCATCACCATCAAAGTCTATTGATGCTGTTAATCCTGTTTTGTAGTTGGGCTCAGCAACCAGTGAAATGCTATATTTAGCCACGTCACTATTAAAGTCTTTGATTTCGAATGGTTTTGATATATTGGCAGAATAATGTCCTTCTTGGTGGAGGTATTCAGGACTACCATCACCATCAATATCTCCCAAAAATTCGAAACTGCCAATAATGGGCTCTTTGATGTGATTAGATCCATCCATGTTCAATATATAGCTCTTTCTGTTGCTAAGGCCCCAATCATAGAGCTGATACACTACTTTATCGTTGCTATTTTTAGCAAAAGGAATTACTGACACCTTTTCAAGTGTTGTTGCTGTAAAATAGTCGATATTCTTTGCGACTTCTTTTGACCATGATTCATTTTGAGTAAATGGGGATATATTTTTCAATGTTGCACTAGTGACTTTGTTGAAGCTTGGCTCCCATTTTGTAAATCTGATAGCAGCTAGCGTCTTATGTTCATCAATAATTCTTAGTTTGTTGTCTTGCTTTGCTAAATAGGCATTACCATTGAATCCCAGCTCAGTTACATCACCAAATGTTATTTCCTTGACATCGAGCTTCTTCGTGCTTTTTATTTTTTCTTTTCGCTCATCACCGTACAAGTCTAGATATTCATAAATGTAATTATATGTATCTGGTTGGTAGTCTGCGTTTTGTCTAGTTATGTTTTTGCCAATGATCTCGCTTTCTCTCGTGAGATAGTCATAATAAATGATGTTTGAAACAGTGATACCGTCCGAATTAAAGCTAATTGTTCCAAAAACTTGGTTTAGCTCATCGTTGAACATTGATGACCAACCATATTTTGAGTCGCGTGTTTCCTGCTTACAACTTTCTAGAGAATTCCCTACAGGCCAAATAACACTGCCGTTTTTTACGTCGATAGTACAGCCTTCACTAACTACTTCATCTGTTCCATCATCGTTTATATCTTTAGTAAATAAATAGGTGCCTGTTACCGCAAGCGTACCAATCAGGTTCATTTCATTATTTTGAATTTGGTAGATTTCGCCGTCCCATGTCAGCATTTCATTGAACAGACGGTTGGTAAACTTTCCAACAACAAAGTCAGAGTTTGGTAAGTTGTAGTGCGCTTTGGTTTTTAGCGTATGCATATCAAGTGTAGACATACTGTTTTCATTTATCAGCATGATTTCGACGTTACCATCGTTATCTATGTCTTTAAATTTAACGATATCAGCGGTTACATTTGGGAGCACTTTTACATATTTTCTGGCAGTTAAATTTAGAAGGTGTACGTTACTTTTATCACTAATAACAACTGCATAGTGATTGTCCGATCTTTGATCGTAATAAATTCCAAACTCGCTAATTAACTCATCTTCGCTCTCGAGCTTCACTGAGTCAGTCACTGTTGTTTTTACAAGTTTATCATTACGGTTGATTTCAATAATTGCTAGTGTTTTATGATCACTGTTAATCTTCCCAACTATATCTTTATTCGAGTCATTACCAATATCAACAACGTTTATATAACCGATCTGGTTAATACTCGAGTAATGCTTAACTTTCTCTACGTGCGCGAATGATGATTGCGTCATTATTAATATAGTGAGAAGTGCTGTTGTAGAAAATTTCATGTTATTCCTTCTAGGTTTTCTACTATTTATAATGAAGTTTTATTTAAAATCCAAATAGAATATAAAATAAACTAACATAATTTTCTTATCATGAATAACCAGAGAGATCGGATATTACCCTTGGATCAAGTAAATTGATCCAAGGGTAAAAACTGATTATTACAATGTTGAATTGGGAGCAGTAACGCAGACTCTCACTTTGCGGAAGAACCCTACCAGCATCAGCAGAGAGAGCAGGTAGATAGGCATGCTTCCGCCACTTTTGCTCTTTGGTTCAGTGACCCCTGACTCTTTATCTGTATTGTCTTTGTTGACGCCAGCTTTTGTCGTGTTGACGTTAAGGATAACATTGCTTGGCTCTGAATAACTCATGCCATCAAACACTCGATACTGAAAGTTTACTTCATAAGTAGCATCATTTTCTGGGGTGTAAGACATCAGCCCCGTATTACTATTTATCTCGACCGCACCTTTATCTGGTTGTGAGAGCAATTCGTAAGTAAGTGGGTCTGAATCAGCATCCTTAGCCAAAAGCGGGATGTCAGCCACTCCAGATTGATTGACCTCGAATTCGACTGGTGGTGCCTGCGGCGTCGTATTCGTATGGTTTACAGTGATGACTTTCTCAATGTATAGACCATGCTCATTACTCACATTCACGGTAAGCATTGCAGGCTCTAACGTTGAAGTCGATGGTGTATATGTAAATTCCCCCGTTGCTGTATTACTGAATACAAACTCACCTGAAGCCGGTGTGCTAGTCACTCCGAACTGAAGAACAGTATTTTCGTCTATGCCTGATAATGACAATGTGCCATTAAGCGGAGTACGCCAGTGGGCAGAAAGTGAACTAGATTCAATAAGAAGTGGAGTTCCTTCAATATTAATAGAGACTAAGACGCTTTCGGTAGCTTTACCTCCAACACTCATAGAAAGTTCAAACTGGTCTAGTCCGACTTCGCCTGTTGTGGGTGTATAGTTGAAATGACCCAGCGTTCTATCAGAGAAGGAGATATTGCCTTTGCTCGGTGCTTTAGAAATATAAAAGCGATAGTTAAAAGCATCTTTTTCATCTAACAAAGCAAAATTCACGGGGGTAAATTTGTTGGTATTAAACTCAGCTGCACTTAGCTGAAAAGGCAGCTCAGTACTTTCTGAAATTTTATATAATTCTCTGCCATTAGCATGTCGTACTAGCCAATAAGTATCCTGACCGATTACTTTAATATCTGCATGGCTTGCAGCCACATCAAGGCTTACCAGCTTACTATATTGTTGGCTAGCCAAATTAAAGGTACCCAACTCATTTTCACAGGTAACATGGAGTTGGCCGTCAGGGTGTTGTTCTATATCAATTAATTTCGACGATGTACATAAGGTCGTGATTTCTTGTTTGCTTCCTTGTGCTGAAATGGACTGCAAAGTGCCATTTTGCGTCGTCACGTAAAGCTTTTCTATCTCGTTATTGGTAAACGTGTGGAGTGATTTAAGATCGCCGAGGTCAAGTGATGAGTGGCTGTTTTGAACAAGATTATAAATTGTCGTTTGATTTTCATGTTTGAATACTAACTCTTTAACACCATCACCATCAAAGTCTATTGATGCTGTTAATCCTGTTTTGTAGTTGGGCTCAGCAACCAGTGAAATGCTATATTTAGCCACGTCACTATTAAAGTCTTTGATTTCGAATGGCCTTGTAATGTCAAGTATTAAGTGATTATTTTGGCGAAGATACTCAGGATTATTATCACCATCAATATCACCCAAGAACTGAAAATATCCAAGAATAGGTTTTGTTGTGTATGACGAGCCATCCATATTCATTATTTTAGTTTTATAAATATATTCGTCATATGGTTCACCTCTGGTCTGATATACAATTTTATCAACAAGGTTGCTTCCAAAAGAATCAACAGAAATTTTTCTCAACACTGACCGTTGCGTAGTGTCTTTACCAGCAATTTCTTTTGCCCATAATTCACTTTGCGTGATAGGGGATATATTGCTGAATGTTACAATATCTTGGAATATAAACGGTGGGTACGGTGATTTCCAGGGGTAAGCGCCTGCTGAAATCTTTTTATTTACATCAATAATCCTTAATTCACCATCTTGGTTGGCTAAATACACATCACCATTGAATCCCAGTTCAGTTATTTCACCAAATAAAACTTCTTCGACGTGAAGTTTAGTATTTTGCTCAATCTTTTCTTTTTGCTCATCACCATACAAGTCTAAATAGCTATAGATATGGTGATAGATTTTAGGTTGATAATCTCCACCTCCTTCTGTGAAACTTTTACCGATAACCTCTTTTTCTCGAGTTAGGTAATCATAGTATTCAATATCTAAAAGGTAATGATTATAGGGAAAATCGTAACCGTTAATAATTTTCGTATTAAGTTGATATAAAGTGTTGTTGAACTTTGATGCTCGGCCATACTTTGAATAGCCAGGCTCCTGATTACAATTTTCTAGAGAATTCCCTACAGGCCAAATAACACTGCCATTTTTTACGTCGATAGTACAGTCCTCACTAACTACTTCATCTGTTCCATCATCGTTTATATCTTTAGTAAATAAATAAGTGCCTGTTACCGCAAGCGTGCCAACTTGATTCATTTCACTATCTTGAATTCGGTAGATTTTACCGTCCCATGTCAGCATTTCATTAAACAGATGATTGGTAAACTTCCCAACAACAAAGTCAGAGTGTGGTAAGTTGTAGTGCGCTTTGGTTTCTAGTGTGTGCATGTCGAGCGTAGACATACTGCTTTCATTTATCAGCAGGATTTCGACGTCACCATCGTTATCTATGTCTTTAAATTTAACGATATCAGCGGTTACATTTGGGAGCGCTTTTACATATTTTCTAGCAGTTAAATTGAGAAGGTGTACGTTTTGTGCCTGGCTTATAACAACAGCAAAGTGATTATCAGATCGTCTATCATAATAAATTTCAAAAGAATCTATTGATTCATTGTCGCTCTCGAGTTTTATTGAATCAGTCAGTGTTGTTTTTATACTTTCATTTTCAGAAGGTGTATTTACAATATACAATCGTTGCTTGTCGTTATTAATCATTGTAACGATGTCTTTTTTATTATCATTATCAACATCGATGATTCTGATATTACTCAAGTCTCTAAAGCTTGAGAAATGCTTTATCTTCTCGACGTGAGCCTGTGATTGTTGGGTTGCTAATAGCAAGGTGAGAAGTGTAGACGTGATGATAAATTTCATGCTATTCCTTTAAACTATTATACTATCAATGTACTTTGATACTGGCGATAGGTGACATAAACAAGGTTAGCATAATTTGCTTTATTCTGTAACTGAATTAGGGAAGGGTATGGAGAAAGCGAATGTTAACTTTTTAGCAGCTCTTAAAAAATAAGTATGTCACGACACTATGTTTGCTTGTTTTAAGGCTGTTTTGAACTGCTTACTTTAGTTATTTGCAAACAAAAAGTCGCCCGAGGGCGACTTGGAAACGTGACATCATGTAAAAACAGGGGGGAGCTCAATCGATTATTTATTTTCGATGAGTGTACCTTTGCCAATTTCAATCTTTCTTGGCTTGAGTGCTTCAGGAATTTCGCGCTCAAGGTCAATAAATAGTAGGCCGTTTTCAAGGCCTGCACCAATCACCTTTACGTGGTCACCAAGTTGGAATTTACGTTCAAAGTTACGCTCTGCGATACCTTGGTGAATAAACTTACGATCGGCTTTGTCTTGTTTGTTTTGCTTTTCACCCTTGACTGTCAGGGTGTTGTTTTCTGACTCAAGGCTAAGCTCTTGCTCAGTAAATCCAGCAACAGCCATGGTAATTTGGTATTTGTCTTCACCGGTAGCTTCGATATTATATGGCGGAAAGCTTGGCTGCTTTTCGTTGCGTGATGCCGCATCCATTAATTGTGCTAAATGGTCAAAACCGATGAATGAACGATAAAGTGGAGATAGGTCTACTGTACGCATAATTTGTATCCTCATAAAGCGATAATTAAGCTATTTATTGCTTCAATTAAAGCCAATAAATAGTATATAAAACATTTACTTAGTTTGGGTTGGGACCCTGTCGGCGTCCTCACAATACTATTTATGGACGAAGCAAATACTTTTCAAGAAACTTTTTTAAAAAAATTTTTATTTACCTGAATTTTATAAGGTTCTTTAAAAAAAAAATGTCTTTGCAGGTTAAAGAAGCATCATTTGATGCCTCCTTCTTAGTGCATTATTTCGGGCTTAAGGTTTGCTGTCGCAACATAGAGACTTGATCAAACCCTATCCCCCAGTCGTCAGTTTCAATTTCCTCAATGACGACAAAAGTAACTTTCGGCGCTTTATCAAGGACATCCACCATAAGCTGAGTTGCCCCCTTTATTAAGGCTTGTTTCTGAGTAGGTGTAACGCCTTCCTTGGTGATTTTAATATTGATGATTGGCACAGGTTACCTCCTACAGGTCATCGTACATCTTATTGACGATACACCATTGTCCATCTTCTTTAAGTAAACCAATAAAGTCGATGTAGTGATGTTCAAACAGAGGGCAATACAGCTTGACCATTGCTTGATGGTTTACAACATCCACGGACAAAATACGGTAATTAAAAGCTGCATTTTGGCTTTTGGGTGTTTGTCGAGATGAAACCAAATCTAGCCACTGTGATTTAGTGCGCCTCACCCCAGGACTTTTGAGCACCGCGTCTGCGTGAAAAATTACATCCAGCTTTTTAATATCTCCTTGGTGTAGCCCTTCAAAATATTGCTGGATAACCTCGGTTACTTTGTCTAAATCTTGTTGTTTAGAAATAGCCTTAGTCATATTAAGCTCATGCGCATTTGCTGTGTGCTTGCTCTGCCGCTATCGAGGCGGTAAAACTAGGCCTTGCTTCAACCGCCGCTAACATCTTTCGTACTTTTTCGGGAATGATAATATCGACTGGAAAATAGGCTCCCCAACGTGCATATACAGCCAGCATGATATCCGCAGCGGAAATTTGATCGCCCCCTAAAAATGTTTGCTGTTCGAGCTTTTTCTCGACCAACATCCATAATTCGTTGATGGCAATCGCTGCCGCTTCTAAAAATGGCTGACGTGCACGCTCATCTGCAATTGCACCTGTAGCAAAAAATAGGCGGTTGTAAGCTGGGTGCATCGTGGCATTGGCAAAAAGAAGGTTTTCTATTGCTTGTTGCTTATGAAAAGCATCAGCTTGAGGAAGAAGGTTATTTTCGTGTTTATTGAGTAGATAAAGTAGGATTGCTGCTCCTTCTACTAACGTGTTTTCGCCATCGTTAAGAACTGGGACTTTACCTGTTGGGTTAATGGCTAAAAAGTTATCTACACCGCGTTTGTCAACAAGTTCAAAGGGTTGCTTTAATTCTCTTAGTATGACCTGTGTTGCTAGCGCACAAGCACCCGGTAGGTAATATAACGTATACATAGTTGCTTTCCTTATTTGCTTCTTGGCTAAAAGATATGCTCAGTGTATAAACTTGATGATGTTTGATATATAGCTACAATGAGAACCAAGAGTTCACATAGTGGAAACAATTATCAAGGAAAGTATGAACAAGCTACGAGCGATAGAAATGTTTGTAAAACTGACTGAGGTACGCAGTTTTACTCGTGTTGCAGAGCAGTACAATACGTCTAAATCCATGGTCAGTAAGGAGATCAGCCGACTAGAAGCTGAGCTTGGCGCGCGGCTTATACACCGCACCACACGTAATTTGCAGCTTACGCACGTGGGAGAAGGCTATTTGCAACGGGCAAAAGATATTCTCAATAAGTTAGAAGACGCAGATACCTTTGTTCAAGAGTCACAGCAAGCACCCAAAGGCAAGTTAAAGGTAAATGTGCCAATGGTGCTTGGGATCACTGACTTGGCTGCAATGTTTGCTGATTTCATGCAAGCGCATCCAGATGTCGACCTCGAAATACATTTAGGAGATGAGGATGTCGACTTAGTAGAGCAAGGGTTCGATTTAGGCTTTCGGGCTTCTAGTCGCCCGTTTGACTCAAGCTATATAGGTAAGGAAATTACTCGATTTACTTATCATGTATGTGCATCAAAACAGTATTTAGAGTGTCATTCCGCTATCCATTCAGCACAGGATTTAGTGCATCATAATTGTTTTGAATACAGTTATTCAAAACGTAAAAATTTATGGCCACTAGACGACGGTGTGCGAGTAAAAGGCCCTCTTAAAGTGAATAATGTTCTTTTTATGCTGCAAGCAATTAAAAGCCACTTGGGCGTCGGTTTTTTACCTGAATTTGCTTGCAGGGAAGCGCTTGATAAGGGCGAAGTTGTGAGTATTTTACAGGATGCAAAAAAGCCTAAGTTAACTTTATATGCGCTATATCCAGCACGCCAATTTGTGCCAGCTGCGGTACTTCAGTGTATCGAGTTTTTACAGGCTTGGTTTAAACGAGAAGGGCACTGACTATATAACCTAAGCTGCGGATAATTAATGCCTTTCTAGCAGCCAGTTTTACTCCTTCAAATTGAGCGAGTATTAAGTCAAATTGGTATAACTACGGGTTTGGATGATGGAACAGTCAATGAAATGTGATAAGCAAAATACCAATGGAAAAATAGGTTTGGGGCTGGCTATCGGGGTGGGATTGGTGCAGCGGTGGGCGTTGCATCTGGGTGAATAATGTACACCTTACCTATCGGCATTGCGATGGCAATCTTGATTGGCCGTAAGTATTTTTAATCCTTTTTGACACTTGATGCGTATCTGTGGTTCCGATTAAAAGACAACAAGATTAAGTAAGTGCAATTTAGTGACTCAGAAATCTCCAGGATCATAGAAATGGCGTGGGAAGATAGAACGCCATTTGAAGCTATCGAACGACAGTTTGAACTGAGTGAGCCTGAAGTGATCAAGCTAATGCGTAGCAGCCTAAAACCCAGTAGTTTCAAGCTCTGGCGGCAACGAGTAAGTGGGCGCAACACCAAGCATGTTAAACTTAGAAGCAAAGCGGTCAATCGCGGGTATTGCAAAACCCAATACAAACAAAGGTAACTCTGTATCCATACCTTTGATTTTTACTCTTTTCTTTACCGAGGGTCGCTTGCAAGTAAGCCGTAAAGCGCAGAATCTGATACGTCGCCAGCGATTTCCCAGCGAGCGCGCAAATGTCCCTCTTTAGTAAACCCAAGTTTTGCGAGTACTTTGGCTGAGCCAATATTAGCGGGATCAATTTCCGCCTCAATGCGTCTTAACTTTAGTGTTGAAAAGGCATAGTCAATGAGCGCAGTGCCAATTTCTGGAATAACACCTTGCCCCCATTGAGATTTGGCAATACCAAAGCCAATCTCGGCTCGACGTGACTCTTTATCCAAGCTAAACAGTAAACATTTACCAATTAATGCTTTATCACCTTTTGAAACGATGGCCAATGTGAGCGCTTTTTGAGTGGTCAAATCTTCATGTGATTGCTTAATAAATTGCGTTGCATCATGGAGGCTATCCCAAGGTGGCGTGTTCCAATATCGCATGACGTCTGTGTCTGAGAATATGGCAAATAGCGCTTCGGCGTCTTGTGAGATTAAGGGTCTAAGGGTGAATCGCTCGGTGTCGAGTTTGATTGAAGTTAATTGCAATATCTTTTTCCTTGATAAAAAAGGGCGCAAATTAGCGCCCTTCACAACAAACTGAGTTGCTTATTTATTCGCGTCTTTAACTGCTTTTAGCTTTGCTGCATGGTCAATTTCGTAATCTGGCATGTCTTTTTTGCCTTCGATTAGGTAGTTGTCCATCCACCGCATCAAGCGTAAGCTATAGTCGTACTGTGCAGCTACTTTGCGGTTACCGTGACCTTCACCTGGGTAGTAAACTAGGCGTACGTCTTTACCTTGTACTTTCATGTAGCGATAAAGCTCCATTGATTGTGCAGGGTGCACACGTGGGTCATCTTTACCGTGCATGATGAGTAATGGTGTTTTAGACTGGCCTGCCCAGTAGATTGGGCTGCGCTCTAAGTACCACTGCCACTTATCCCAAGGGTAAGAACGAGCGTGTACTAAGTACATTTCGTTTGAGATGTCGGTAGTACCAAACTTAGACAGCTGGTTGGTTACGCCAACAAACATCACGCTTGCTGCAAAGTGTTCGGTTAATTTTGTCGCACCCCAAGCTGACGCATAACCACCGTAAGAGCCGCCAGTAATACCAACGCGCTTAGTGTCTACTAAACCGGTATTGACTAGGTATTCTTTCATGTCTACCAAGTCGTCAAACTCTTTACCTGCGTAGTCACCTTGGCCAAGCTTTGAGTAATCAACACCTTTACCTGTTGATCCACGATAGTTTGGATAGAATACCGCATAGCCGCGTGCCGCGCCCATTTGACCTGGATCAGAATAGCTGGTAAGCCAGCCGTTTTTATCATGGCTTTCTGGACCGCCGTGCACTGACATTATCAATGGGTAGCGGGTGCCTTCTTGATAATCCAGTGGGTAAATTAATACACCACCAATTTCAACGCCATCGCGGGCTTTAAAGTTAATAGCCTCTTGCTTTGCAAAGCGCTTGTTATCTAACCATGGGTTAGAGTTTGATAGGCGAGTTGCTTTACTTGAGCGGATCATAAACACTTCATTTGGGTGCTTAGCGGTGTTTGCACGTAGAGCAATGGTTTTGTCTGAATCAGAGATAGATAGATTCGATGCGATGAACTTACCTTCTTTGATAAGCTTCTTGTATTTTTTAGAGCCGACTTTAATTTGGCCTACAAAGCTTTCAGCACCTACGTTTGCAATAAAAGTTAGCTGGTTCTTACGGTTTGACCATTCAAAATCACCAATGTGACCCATAAAGTTCGGGATCCACTCTTCTACTTTACCGCTTTGTGCATCGGCAAGGTATAAGCGACCAGTTGCAGGGTCGTGCTTATCTTCAGCACCTAAAATCGCGATGTATTTACCATCATGAGAAAACTCAGCGGTGCCAAGCTTACCTTCTGTTTTGAACGAAGTGGTGATTTTTTGTGTTTTCGCATCAAGTACATGCCATTGTGACTTCATGTACTTATCATCGATAAGTGCGGTTGGCTGAGTTTTAACGAGCAACTTTGAGGCATCGTCAGCCCAGTTGATTTCACTCACATACCCTTCGATATTAAGAGCCGCTGGGGTCAGCGGTTTTTCAGAAGCCGTAAGGTCAATAATATGAAGCTGTTTGTTTTTTAAACCCAGTTCATATACTTCAGCCATAAAACCAAGTTTTTTCAGCTCTTTTTCTGATTTCTCAGCGGCTGGCATTGCCAGAACAGCTACTTTTTTGCCATCAGGACTTAGGTTATATGAAGAGATCCCTCTGCCTTTTAGCGCAAGTACTTTTTGTGCTTCACCACCGTTCACGGCGATGCGATAAAGCGCACGTTGCTTATCTTCTTTCTTCTTAGTAAGGAAATAAATAAATTGACCATCGGCCGACCAAGAAATGCTTGAAATACTGACTTTTCCGGTGATAAATGGGCGCTCAACACCTTCGTCATCAACTACGTAAAGTTCGTTGTAGTTTGTACCATTTTTGTCAACGTAAAGCTCACGTGGTACTGAGCGTGTAAAAGCAACAAGCTCTCCATCAGGGCTGACAGACGTTGAACTTACCGACTGGATCTTAGGTATATCTTCAATGGTGATAGTATCACTAGCTAGGCTAGCAGCGCTGGTAAAGCCCATCGCTAAAGCCAAAGCAGACTTAAGTAGTTTCATTATTTATCCTGAATTTTACTCACTTGTTGTAGCTGCGATATTCTACTTGTCACGAAAATAAAAACCAATGTTTGCGATTAGTTGCCGGTTAAGGCTGATAAAATGAAGCGGTGGCACTTATAATCCAAAGTTCAGCGCACCTGAGTGCTCGACTTGATATGCACTAAGGTGATTAATCGCATAGGAAACATAACCTTGGTTATCCAAAATATAGATAGATGCACCACAGTGCCCACAAAAACCATGCTCTCGGATTGACTGTGTTTCTGAGCGTGTAGTTACAAACCTTTCCAAAGATTGACTTGAGTTTTCGATAAGGCCATTTGCTTTAACGAACTGTACACCCGTAGAAGCTTGTGTGATGGTGACAGTGGTAAAAATTCGATAGTGGATCTGTCCACAGTGACAAGATGTGCTGATCATGTTGATGTCCTTTTTGTTTGATGTGTTAAGTTTACTTTTTATTTTTAGTTGATATATATTGATTTAATACAAAGACTTTTTCCTAATGAGAAACAATGAGGAAGGAATACGACAAACTTCACTTACTCAAGATATTTTGCTGCGTTGCTGAACAGCACTCCTTTAGTCGTGCAGCTGAGCAGCTTGGCACCACAACATCAGCGGTGAGTAAATCGATTGCACAGTTAGAATCTGTGTATGACCAAGTATTGTTAAATCGCACAACACGCAAACTTGCATTATCGGATGCGGGTAAATTGGTTTACGAGAAAGGAAAAAAGATCCTCCGCGCATTACGCGATTTAGAAGAGGAGGTCGAGCAAGTTGGCGTGCATCATTCAGGGCATCTAAAAATTACCTTCCCAAATACGATTGGTCGTATGCTTCTGAGCCAAATCTGTATCGATTTTCAAAAGTGCTATCCACAAATAAAACTTGAATTAATGTTTACCGCGGCAAATCAGGACTTAATCGAAGACGAGATAGATGTGGCTTTTAGGTTCTCAGCAGCATTGAAAAATAGTCAATTTTATGTGTTGAAATTGCTTAGCGTAAACGCGACGTTTGTTGCTGCTCCTAGTTATCTTGCTGCGCGTGGTAAACCTGCACAGCTTGATGAACTAAGTAGCCATAACATATTGTTATCTAAACTTAATCATGTCGAGGATAGCTGGCATGATGGTACTAAGAGTTATCCGCTTCAAGGTAACCTAATAGCAAACAGCCGTTTTCATATTAGAGAGGCAGTATTGGCTGGTTTAGGAATTGCCATACTGCCGTCTTATTTTTGTCAAAAAGATATAGACTCAGGAGCCTTGGTTGAACTATTTACTGAACTACATAGACCACAAGTTCCTTTGCATGCCATTTATAAAGTGAAGCGAGAGCATTCCGCTAAATTGGATTTATTTTTAGGGTTTGTGCAGGAACGATTATCATCGCGATCAGAACTGATATCTTAATCCCGCATAGTAACGTCGGCCGTTAACATATACTCCGGTTGGTGCGTACTCGTTGCGATCATAGGTATAGATCTGTTCGTCGGTTAAATTAATAAACTCAAATTGTGCATCGAGATTATCACTTAGTTTCACCGTGAGGCTGCCGTCCAATTGGCCGTAATTATCCATCATGGTCTCGCCTACACCGGTGGCAAACTGAGTTCGATAATTATAGCTAAGCCGTACGCTAAATTGGTGGTTTTCGTAGTAAGCAGTGAGGTTAGTGCTGTGTTTAGAGGTGCCAGGCACTTTGTCCCGTAAGCCAACTTCAGCGTTATCACGTTTTCCATCAACGTAGGTGTAATTGGCGATTAGCCCAAATCCGTACGCAAGTGTTTGCTGATAACTTAGTTCAACGCCACGGATACTGCCGCCAGCGCCATTATTGGGTCTATCGATAGACATTAAAATGCCTTCATGACGCTCAAGTTTTCGTTCAAACTCAATAAAGGATTCCACCTCTTTGTTAAATAGCGCGATTGAGGCGAGCCCAGCATCGTCAAAGTACCACTCAAGGCTGACATCAAATTGCGCTGCTCTATATGGATCTAGATTGGCGTTACCACCTTGTCCTTGAGCTTGCGTCACGTTGTAATTGGTGGAGGGCATAAGATGGTGAAATTGCGCTCGTGACATGACGCGTGCAATGGAAAAACGGCTAATTAGGCTCTCGCTTAAGTCAAACTTGATATTGGCACTGGGTAGAATATCGCTGTAATCCCGAGATTCTTCATGCCAAATATAGCTGTCTGGCGCATCGATGGGGGAGGCGACACGCTTAAATGCGCCAGAGTCTTGAAAGGTTTTGACCACTCGAACCCCAATGTTGGCAGCATAGGATTCACCAGCGAGTTGCATTTGACCGTAAGCAGCGGCGGTTTTTTCTGTAATATGAAAACGACTGGCTTTTTCTATTTCTTGTTCAAAATTGAGCGTATTAAAGTCTTTGGCAAGCAGTGCAATATCTGCAAAACTGTACTTTTTTAAAGTGTTGTCACTACCTACGCCGCGCAAATAATCATCCACAAAAGTGCCCGGATAGGCGGCCAGGGTAGTGCCAAGCTCACCGGCTAGACCATCAAGCCCTCCATCTTTGGAGCGATAGCGCAAAAAGTCTCGTTGATGGTCTTTGAATTTAACACCAAATTTAATCGCGTCGAGCTGTTTAAAGTCGATATCGTACGCAAAATCAGCTTGCGCGAAGTATGATTTATCTTTGCCATCTTGGCTGTCATTTCGAGCTTCGGTGATAAACCAGCTAGGTGCATCTAACGGTGAAATACCATAACTTGTAACGATGTTTTTTCGCATTGATGTATCAACATGAAACTGGGTGTTAGCAGAAAATTGTGAGGTGACGTCTTCTTTGGTACCGCCTGAACCTTGGCTTAGACCGACTTGAAACTGGCTTGACCAATAAATGCCATCATAGACCAAGTCTAGGTGGGCACTTTTTGTGCTGACCTGCGAGTCTCGCCAAATGGCTTCCATGCTGGTATTGAACAGTGCAGCTGTGGGTAAATAATGGCCGCTCACCAAAGTACCATCTTGTACGTGTAAATCGGTTACCCCGCCGCCTAGGTCAATAGACTTTGCACTTTGCCAGAGAAAGTTTTGATTGTTATTGTCTGCGTTTAGATGAGAATAAAGTAAGTGACTATTTAATCGAAGCCGCGGGGAAAGCTGGAACGCGGCATTGACTGTATAAGCGTGCAACTCTCTTTGCTGCTGAAAAATCGCAGATCCCCCCCCCCTGGAAACCATAACGTCTGGCTTTTATTTTGTGGGCTCTGCTGGGTGGCATACCAAGTATCATTATTACCTTGGTATAACGTCCTATCGTGCCATCCCCAAGATTCTAAGCCGTCGCGCCTGAGGCTGCGATCTCGTCGTGTCGCAGTAAAAAGCACTGCATAATCGCCACTTTTGCTATGGTAGTTGTAAATTGCAGATAGTTGTGGGTCGAGTTTATCGCTTAAGTCACTGTATTGGAATTGGGCTGTTGTAACGCCATAGCCTGAAGGTGTAAACAGAGGGTCGCGGGTTTTTATATTGATTGCGCCACCTAGTGAGCCTTCATCCTGCATAGCTTGTGGTGTCTTGAATACCTCTAGGCTGGAAACGATTTCACTGGGTAATAAGATAAAGTTAAAACCTCGGCTTGGCTGACTTGAGATCCACCAGTCAGCCGAGGCGAGATATTGGCCATTCAAATAGGTTCTATTTTGCTCAGGGGTTGTGCCGCGCACGCCGATCCGTTCACCTTCACCTTGTGCTCGAGAGAGTGAGATACCAGTGATCCGTTGCAGCGCCTCTGCGACGTTTTTATCCGGAAACTTCCCGATGTCTTCAGCACTGATCGTATCTGAAACTTGTTGATTGTGGCGTTTATTACTGAGAGACTTGACAACGCTGTCATGGAAGGCACGAATTTCGATGCGTTCTATGGAGTTTTCAGCAGCCTGATTTTGCTCAACGGCATCACTTGCAGTTGTAATAAATAATACACAACAAGAAACGGTTCGGATGAGAGATGCTGACATTGTGCTCAACTTATAATACGAGTAAGTTACCTTTAGTTAATGCTCATAATACGCTTTTATTACGAGCCTAACCATAGTTTCACAAATTTTTAGTGGTTGATGATTGAAAGCTTAGATAAACGTTTTTTAATCAATGAGATACTTGTTGACCTGAGTAATTTATCTGTATGTGTTGACGGTTCTTGGAGAAGCATCGAAGCGAAGCATGCTGAACTATTGCGTCTGTTGATTGCCAATAAGGGGCAGGCGGTCAGTCGGGAAGTCATTTTAGACACGGTGTGGCCGGGTACTATTGTCAGTGATAATTCTGTGAGCCAGCTGGTGGTACAGCTACGTAAGCTGCTTGGTGACAGCTCAAGCGAGTCAAAAATAATTAAAACAGTACCGCGCCTAGGTTATCAGTGTATTGCGCAAATTGAAAAAGCCCCGACGTTACTTGAGCAAATAGAGGAGCTGTCTCGTGGGCGCGGTGTACAGTTTGCTTTGCTCGGATTTTTTATTGGTTTACTGGTAACTGTACTTGCGTTATTCATCGCTGAGCAGTGGCAAAGTGACGTGCAACAAGATCCAGTCTCTGCTACTCGGATCACGTCCTCCCCGGGTGCTGAAGTGTTTGTTAGCTTTTCTCCAAATGGTAAATATTTGGCATACAGCTATTTAGCAGAGGGCGCTGATCAGTTTGATCTTGCAGTCTATGATCTTGAGACCAAAACAACCCATACCATTAAAAACAGTGGGTATAGTGAAGAGTCGGCAAGCTGGTCTTTAGATGGTAATTGGCTGATTTATTCGCGTTCGGATCCGGTTTCCTGCGAAGTACGGGCGTTACACGTCAAAGGCCCAATAGAAATGTGGCGACTCGCGCGCGATAGCGTGCTTGGCAATTGTAATAGTGCACAAGACTCAGCGCCTTGGTTTGAATATCGAGCAGGCCATTTTATCACTAAATCTTGGGACAAAGCCGGAACCTATCTGCAATCTGTAGAGGTTACTTTTGCAGACAATAACCCTATGGTGATCAACATCGTTGCGTTACCTATTCGCGACGTAACACATTACCAAGTGGATCAACAAACGCTGTTGTATCAGATAAAAGAGCAGGGGGTTTATCAGCTCAACCTAAATCAACTTACAGAGTCTGAAAACCAAAAAATCACGCTCTCTAAACAGTCTTTTTCCGCGCTGAGCCATGGGTATCAGGACGATACTATCATGCTTGCCAAACAAAACTTGAGTGTACTTAAAGGTCGCGTTCAACAGGTTTTATACTCTGGATTTGGCGTGATATCTGAAATTGATGTAAATGCGCAGTTACGTGTTTCGGCGCACACTGAGGGGGTAGCTGAGATAAACTATTATCAGCTTGACGTAGACTCACGAAACAAAGCGGCGCAAAAGCAGTTAACGTCGCCCGCAAGGATGGATTTACTTGCTGCTTTATCTGGTGATGGTGCGCATTTTGTGTATGCTTCGGTGACAACCAAAAATAATGATGCGCCACAATTTGAGTTGTGGCATAAACATGCTTTTCGACCAACGTCTAGTTTGCTTGGAACCATGCCCCAGGGGGAAGTGCCTATTCTGTTATTACTTTCGCCTAATAACGAGTATCTCGCTGTATTATCAAAGTCGCATAAAGTGTATTTAATCAGCTCTTTTATTAAAGAAGTTAAAAAAGTAGTTGATAACTTTACCGAAATTGCTGATTTGCATTGGTCACAGGATGGTAGAAAGCTGTATTATCGAGCGAAGCCTGCTATGGAAGCAAAATGGCAGGCATGGCAATTTACCGTATCTCAAGGGCGCAGTGAGCAACAGCCCTTGGCGACTTATTTCCCTGATCTACCTCTTACTCATAAGAATTCTAGTTTTGTAGGGTATAAAGAACAAGTTAGGGAATACCTAATTACGGCACTCGCTGAGATATTTGATATTGAGCAGTTACGCGGATCTTTATCGCTCTACCAACCGGCGGTTTATAGAGATGGAATTTACTTTGTACTAAAAAGAGGTCATCAATTGGTGCTTTACCGCTATTTAAGTAGTGAAAATAAGGTTGAAGAAATTCAACCTATTGGATTACACCTTTATGCAGGGGTTAGCGAGCTACAGATACTAGCAAGCTTTGATGGCAGGCACGTAATATTCAATCGGATCAACAACTATGAAAGCGACATCGTGTTATTGGAGTACGGTAACAGGTGAAGACATTAATGTTGTGAAGCGCTAAATAGATGTTGTTAGTTAGCAAGCTTTTGCAGGAATAAGTGTATTGCATGACTACTCCAATTGCGCTGAGATGCTGACTTTAATGCTTGAGAAGCAAGCTTTTTGGCCTCTGCCTGATTCTCTGCAAGCCGTGCCAAAAGTAGCAGCAGCTCAGGGTGTTCGGGATCGATGATGAGACCATGGCGCAGCCAAGCCTTGGCCTGAGCTTTATCGCTGAGGCGAGTTAAATACGTATTTACTAATAACAGTGTGGCGCGTAAATGGCCGTTATTCGATGCCTCGATGAGTACCTGTAGTGCATGAGGAACATCTTGAGGTTCACCGGTGTTAAGCAGCACAGTTGCTAAACGATATTTTGCAATATCCATGGTCTGTGCTGCGTGTTCGAGCCAGAGTACACCAAGCTGATGTGCTCCTGCATTAATAAGCTGAGTAGCTAAGCGATATTGTGCCAAGTCCAAGCCATTTTTGGCGGCAGCGAGATAGAGCTCATTCATCGGTTCGTCAGAACGCCAATGGTAGCGCAGTAACTGATAGGCGTTGTACTCTTTCATACTCAACCAGTTAGCAATATAGTATTGTACTTGCGCCACACCACGCTCCGCAGCGTCGATATTCTGCCTTAGTTGTTTTTCGTAAGCCTTTTTTTGAATAGCCAAAGTTTCGCGATATTGCTCATCTTTATGCGTTGCAAAGTGGTAGATCAACGTGTGTGCTTGTTTTGAACCCGTATATCGCCACTTCTCCACAGCATTTAGCAGACTTGCAGTAAATACATGTCTTGGGTAGCTGTCAATAACCTCAATATTGGTTGCTTTACCGCTTTGGTCGATGTCAAATTCCAACCAAACCCAGCCTTCAATCCCTTGTCTTACCGCTTCATCTGGATATTCAGGTAAAACATCGTGGGTTTTACTCAGTGTTGGTGTAGTACTGTGTTGTTTAAGCTTAGTGAGCGTTGAATCAAGCAAGTAGGTGTTTGACAAGCGGCTTTTTTGAAGTTTTAAAAAGTCCTTTAGGCCACTTTGGTCGTTTGACTGTTGCAAAACAAGTTGTGCAGTTTGGAATGCTTCAGCGATACCAAACTCTTTAGCCAATGAAAACCAAGCAAAGGCATTTGCAGCACTTTGTTCGGTGCCTTGCCCATACAAGTACATCACCCCAAGATTATACATAGCGTCAGCATTTCCTAATTGCGCTAAGCGACTGAATTTTGAAAATGCGAGAGTAAATTCTTCGTTTTGATAGGCAAGAGTGGCGTCGTAAAGATCGGCTTTTGTTAGCCAGCTCATACCTAGAAAAAATGTAAAAATAAGCCCAGAAATGAGATTGTTGCGCATTTTATTGATTACTCATCCTTGGCCTGCTCTGTGGGGTTGCTATGGTCATTTTTAATACGCTATATAACCATAATATAAAGGAAATTTAAATAATAAAAGCTGATAGCAAATGCTATCAGCTTTTTGGAACTCCGGGCAGGGAGTTTACTAAGTCGAACCTGTGTTAGCTTGGAAGCGACTTAATTCGAGTCATGAAACTATTCCTATGCAACTAGTAAGACCAGATTTAGTGGTAAAAGTTTCATTCACTTTTCAGAGTTAGAAGTTAAATCTAACTCCTGCGCTAAAACGCCTTCCATCGGCATAAACACCGGTCAGTGCTTGTTCAACTCCCTCTTCCTGATAGCTAAATGTATGTTCATCCGTCAAGTTGATGGCCTCAAGAATAAACGCCACATTCTCGTTGTAGTTATAGGTAAGGTTGGCATCTACTTGACCATAATCGTCAATGTATCCTGGCCAGTCTCGACCAGTATCATACCCTGTTCTGAAGTTGTATGAGATGCGGGCACTAATGAATTCGTTTTCATAATAAGAACTTAGGTTAACGGTATGCTCAGAGTTACCAGGGATAGTGATGTCGTTACCTTCATCATCTTTTGCTTCACCATCAACATAGGTATAGTTAGCGGCAACGCCAAAACCTTCATATAGCTCTTGTTGATAACCGATTTCTAGGCCTTGAATGCGGCCTGCTTTCCCATTAACAGGGCGGCTGATCAGTACTTCTTTACCTTCGTGAGTTTCAAGTGCTGGTTGGCTCTCGATAAACGACTGAATATCTTTGTAGAAAAATACCGCAGAAAAAAGGCCTGCGTCGCTAAAGTACCACTCGATACCGGTATCAAACTGCGTCGCTCGATAGGGGTCGATGTCAGGGTTACCGCCAGTGCCGGTTTGTGTTTCTAGGTTGTATGAAGTTGATGCGGTCATATCGGCGTAATCTGGGCGAGACATAACTCGTGCCGCAGAAAAGCGCATTAATAAATCATCATCTAAGTCAATTGCCAAGTTAATGCTTGGAAGAATGTCGAAGTAGTCCTTTTCTTCCGTTGTCCAGACCTCAGCACCTGACTCACCTGCAAACGCGGATGAGGTTTGTTTGGTATTTACAAGTCTTACACCTAAATTACCGCGTAGACCATCTGCATCCAGATTCGCTTTAATGTAGCCTGCGGTAATTTTTTCATTGATATCGAAAGTACTGGCCTTCAATACTCGGTAATTCCAACCTAGTGCATCACCTTCTTGGCGTATTTTGTCCGGATCAGTAATCGCATAGCTGCGTGTTGTGCCTGAAGAGCCTATGCCTGATAGATAATCAGATGGCATGGCTTTGGAGTAGTCAGCCAAACTCCAGTTTAAGTCGGTACGATTGTCTGTGGTGTGTTTGGTATTAAAGCGGCTGTGGTCACGGTATTTAAAGCCGACTTTGATCTGGCTGAAGATGGCAACATCAATTGGACGCTTAAAATCGGCTTGAAAGTAAGTTTCATCATCTTTGGCATCATTACTGTCATAGCGTAAAAAACCTAAATTCCACTTCTCTCCGTCGTTTGGATCGGCGGCATAACTGGTTTTTACATCTTCTACTTGTGACGTATCAAAGCTGTGAACATAATTACCTTCCCAGCCAACGGAGCGATCAGCTTGCGACCCCCCCGAACCTTCTGTGTAACCTAAGTGATATGACGATTCCCAAAGTTGTCCTTGATGTTCAACTTTTAAGTCGTACGACTTGGTTTTGAGCTCAGAGTTACGTACTTTGGTCTCATCCAGAATATTATTGGCATTTGGAGATAAGCCAAGCGTACCACCAACGGCCATTTTGCCAACGACAGGGTGGTCGATAACGGTAATGTCAGTGTATTGTGAGCCGCCGTAACCGGGTAACCAAAGGAAGTTTTGGTTTTCATTATCAGCTTCTAGTGTAGAGTCTAAGGCATTGAATACAATGTCCATATTTTCACTTGGACGATATTGCAAGGCGAGGTTTATGCCTGTGCGTACGCGCTGCTGTGAGAACATGGCTGAGCCCCCACCGCCAGGGCTGTAGACATTGTTGACGACAGTACCATCTTCAAGTGTGATATCACGATAGGTCCAAGACCATGCTTCAATACCATCGCGGCGCAAGTTACGTTCTTGGCGAACAACAGAAATTAATGCACCAAAAGATTCATCATCGGTTTTAAAGTTGTACATAGCGGATAGTTGCGGATCGGTTTCACCTGATACTTCGCTGTGCTGTGCGATAATTGAACCTGCAATTTTATTTGCCTCTAACTCAAGTGGCTTACGTGTTCTCACAATCACGGTGCCGCCAATAGAACCTTCATCAATATCGGCTTCGGGTGATTTGTAAACTTCAAGCCCAGAAATAATTTCTGAGGGTAACATTGTATAGTTAAAACCACGACTCGCCGCTGAGTTGGTCCACCAATCTGCTGAACCAACGGCTTGACCATTTAATAAGGTTCGGTTTTGGCTTTCACCTGTGCCTCGAATGCTAACGCGCTCACCTTCACCAAAACTGCGGGTGATTGAAACACCGGTAATGCGTTGTAGCGATTCGGCAACGTTTTGATCTGGAAATTTACCAATATCCTCGGCAGTTACTGCATCGACAATGGCGTCAGAGTATCTTTTAGTATTGAGTGATTGAACAACGCTGCCACGGATCCCTCTGACTTGAATAACTTCAACTTCACCATTTTTAGCTGCTTCTTGATTATTGCTCTCTTCAGCGAGCGCTATACCTGGTGCAAAAAGTACCGAGCCGAGCAAAGATTGGCTGATTAAGACTACTAGTTTTTTCTTATTATTGCGAAACATACATTCCCCTTGAGTGCCTATACCAATTAGCCTTAATACTTGCTCAGTCTGAAGGAGTAAATCTAACGCTAACTGCGTTAAAAATTTCTTATTTAGAGCAACTAAATAGCAAAATTCTTGCCTTGTTATCGACAAAGTTTTCTCGCCTCAAAATAGACCACTTAGTTAAGATAATTGGTATTACTTGTGATTGAGAGGTTGACCTCGAGAAAGATTAAACACCAGCGGGGTTTGTTAAATCTTGAATTGAAATGAATAGTTGTGAATTCAATGGATTTCTACTTCAATAATTACCATTGTACTGAAATATATAGATATAAAATAAGTTAAGTTGGAGGTTTTGTAGTTTAAGTTAAGTTTACTTGAATGATTTTGCTTAGTCTTTTGTTAACATTCACAACTACAAAGAACTGGAAAGTCACTTTTCCAGTTCCTTTTACACGTTATAAGCTCTTTTTAGGTGGCAGCACAACGTTTGAGAAGATAAGGCCAGCAATAAGAGACATAAATATTAAGAAGGTTTGTTGGCCAATATGATCCGCATGGACAAAGCTTTGGCCTTCGATCAGTGAATTAAGTCCAATATAAGTTTTAGAACCAGGGACCAGTACAATCAAACCTTGCATTGCAACAATAGAAGCTGGAGCGTTGACAACGCGGTTAAAGATATTGCTAAAGACACCCACTGCAAATGCACCGACAAACGTACCAAGTGCGTAGTCAAAGTAAACCGCAGAGCTGATGCTTGCTGCATAAGCAATAAAACCTGATGCTAGCGACCAACTCGCATGTCTTAATTTAGTTCTAAATATCACCACAAGACTGCTACAAAGCAAAAGCACAGCAAGCCACGCTGTCCATCTTGGTAATGGTAGGGGTTGGACAAAATCGACTTTCCCGAATAACGCAAACCCTAGCGTGATACCTAAAAAAGCACCAAAATAGAGCTTAAACAGCAACATGATCGAGTCCATGACTCGAGCGGTTCCAGAGACCAAATGCCGAGCTGATAATTCAGCAAATCCAAGTGCGAGTGCTAACCCTGGAATAAACACGATAATCGCCGATAGCACAACCAAACGGATATTTATTTGTGGATCGATATACACAGAGACTGCGCAGGCAGCTACAGCCGAAACAATGGCAACCAAAGGCTCAAGCATATGGGTCACGCGCTTGGAGATACTCGCCCAAAGTACAAACAAAAACACCAACAAGGAAAGTAATGCTGACCACACGACGTCGTTCCAGCTGGTGCCCATTAGCATTGCAAACGCACCACCAGAAGTAGCAAAAGCAAGTCCAGTGAGGAGTTTATTATATGGGGGCTGGGCATGCAAAATGGCTTCGAGGCATTGCTCGGCCTCTTGCAGTGATAACTCTCCGGATAGCACTCGAGTTACTACGCCATCAGTATCAGCAAGCGAGCCTAAGTCATGATCGCCTGGGTCAACCCGTGCCACATGAGTGTACTCTTCTTCATGGCCTTCAGTCCAAATCACAAATGTGACGGATGTTGGGGACATAACAAAAGAAGACTTTAACCCTAAGTGAGTGGCAACTTCCATTAAGTGTGCTTCGAGCCGATAGGCAGGGGTACCGTATTTATGAAGCATTTTGCCTAACTTCACAATAAAGCGGCGTTTCTCTGTAAAGGTTGCGTTATTCAACGAAAGAGAACCTTAAATGTGTACTACCAATCTGTTTAAAATACGATTGGTAAAAGTGTTAAAAAACAGGAATATGACAACAAAAGTAACGTTGTGCCAAGTATAAACTCGCCATTCTAGTATGGTACATCTATTTGCTTTTACTAGATTTATTTAATACCAATTATCTTTAATACTTGCTTGATTTGAAGGAGTAAATCTGACGCTAACTGCGTTAAAAATTTATTATTTAGAACATATAAATAGCAAAATTTTTGCCTTGCCTATATGGATGTAGGTACCTTAGCGATAGCAGGACGCGGTAGCGGAGTTATCGAAAAGATTTACTCACCTCAAAATAGACTACAGTATTAAGATAATTGGTGTAAGTCGACATCAGTCACTTGTGCATATTTCCTAAATGTAAATATAGACGGCTGAGATTGCTGCGAATTCTATCCAGATTCTCAACAATGTCTATAGGTTTGGCCGCAAATATTTGCATTTTTTTAAAATGTAATTTGATAGTAATCAAAGCGCTTGTCTATAAGCCGATTTCGCATATTTACGAAGAATCCCTCAATTGAAGCGTTACATCGACTATGGTTGTCGCCGCAGGAGTTGTGCCACTGAGCTGCTCTGAGAGGGTTTGACAAGTGCGTCTACATATCTCGTTAATATCTATTTTTACACTACTCAAGGAGGGGGTCATAAACTGAGAATCAGCAAAATCATTGAAACCAATCACTTTTATATCTCTACCTGGTGAAAGTCCAATCTCCCGCATCGTATCTACAACGCCATAGGCAATAAAATCACTAAAACACATAACCGCATCTATATTACGATGAGTTTCGATCAGTTGTTTGAATGCCTTTTTGCCGGCTCGACGGTTATTTTGGACGTCAATAACAGTCGCCTGATGCTTAACGTGGTGTGATGTTAATGCACTTTGAAAACCCGCCAGTTTAGCCTGGTACTCAAAGCAGTCTTGCTCACCAAGTGCAGCAATATGTCGAGCTCCAACTTCAATCAAGTGAGAAGTTGCAAGGTGAGTCCCCTTTTTATTGTCGGGCAGAATCGAGGGGGCTTTGGCAAAAGCAATTTCTCGCATTATTGTGATGACTAAAAAACCGGAGTCATAAAGATTGTCTAGCCACTGTCGGGAAGTACCTTTGGCAGGGATCATAATGAAGGCAGAAACATTATATTCTTTAAATGCCTGTACCGCTTGCTGTTGACGTTCAATACATTCATTCGTACTTACCAGCATGGGAACCATACCTAACGTATATACCTGCTTTTCGAGTTCAACAGCTAGTTGTGCGCACAGAGGACAAGTTAAGTCATTCATCACCAAGGCAACTAAATTGGTACGCTTACTTCTAAGTGCAGCAGCCTCTCGGTTGTAGACATAGCCCAGCTTTTCAATTGCATGTAGCACTTTGGCTTTGCTTTTATCGCTCACTTTCTCACTTTGAGTAAGCACGAGAGAGACCGTAGACTTTGAAACTTGTGCTTCTTTGGCAACATCAAAGATGGTGACATTAGCGCGTTTTTTATCATTTTTCATGCTAATTAACCTGAACTTCGGATCATGAATACTTTTCTAACATCTAGATGTGATGCTAACGGCGCTGAATTTACTCCTTCAAATTGAGCAAGTATTAAGTCAAACTGGTATTATCTGTATCAAAATTTTCAGATTGACCAGACTCACCAACAGCGATTTTTCAGGGTTAATGGTACCGCAAGTTTTCTTTACATAACATCGCAAATCTGTGCACATTTTCCAAAAATCATTATATGATCGCACAATGAACGCCCAAGATAGGTGAATACAGTGAAATTATTAAAAAAAGTTGCATTTATCATAATGATAACTGCCGTATCACAAACGGTATTTGCAAATGAACAAGGCTATATGAGGCCTTCTTCAGAACTTGCTAAGTTAGTTGATGCTCCTCTCATTCCAGCTTCAAAGTTGAGCGCTAACGGAAAATGGCTTGCGCTAATGCTGCGTAATCGAGTCCTTTCTCTTGAAGAGCTAGGTACACCGGAAAAAGCATTAGCAGGCATTAAATTTAATCCTGAGAGCTTTATGAGAACGTCCAGTCGACAATATAGCTCAATTGAATTTAAACATGTGGATACTGGGGCGCTGATCAAAGTACAGGGTCTACCTGAGGGTAAAATAAAGGCACCTAGCTGGAGTGCAGATAGCCGTTATCTGGCGTTTATTCTTGAGCAAGCGAACAGCTCTACGCTGTGGGCATTTGATATAGAAAAGCGCGCTCTGAAGCAATTAACGCAATCGACTTTAAATGGAATAGTGACCTCAACCCCTTATCAATGGCTGCCTGACAGCACTGCAATTGTTGCAAACATTGCGGTTAACCATGGCAAACAACCGAGCGAGCGTGATAGGTCGCAGTTGGCGCCAATCGTGCAGACAACATCTGGTAAAAAAGCATCGACCAGAACTTATCAAAACTTATTATCAAGCCCTTATGATATTCAGTTGTTTAAATTTTATGCTGAAGGCCAACTGATAAAAATTAACCTTAATTCAGGTGCCCAAAAAATTGGTAACCCCACCTACTTGAAAGACTTTTCAATCTCTCCTGATTCAACCAATCTAATTGTAGGCATGATGGATGACCCATTTTCTTACCAAGTACCGTATAGCCGTTTCCCTGCGGTATGGCAGGTGTGGGGCATGAGAGGGTTCCCGCTATTTGAAGTGGCAAGGCAACCTGTTGCAGACGCCTTACCCGCGGGCTTTGACAGTGTGAGAGAAGGGCCTCGTAAAATCCAGTGGCGGGACGACAAAGGGGCAACTCTTATCTGGGCTGAGGCGCAAGATGGTGGTGATATGAGTAAAGATGTTGAATATCATGACTATTTGTACACAATTAGTGCACCTTTCAAAAAAGAGCCTGAATTATTTGCAAAAGTTGAACGACGCTTTGCAAGTATTCAGTGGGCTGATAATAATGTCGCTATTTTAAATGAGTGGCGCTTTTCAGATCGTAGTGTGCGCGCTTCGATATTCTCACCTCGCAACCCAGATATGAACCGCGTGGTATTTTCAGAGCGCAGTTATAATGATGCCTACAAAGACCCTGGTAGTTTTGTATATGAAAACAGTGATTTAGGCTCTCGTGTGCTGAAGCTAGTTGGTGGTCGCTATTTATTTTTAACCGGCAATGGCGCATCTGATCAAGGCAATATCCCATTTCTAGATCGATTTGACGTAAAAACGAATACATCGACTCGGCTATGGCAATCTAGTGCACCTTATTATGAAAGAGTTCGGGCATTACTCGATGACGAAGGAATGCGGTTTGTTACTGTACGTGAGTCACGTCAAGAGCAGCCTAACTTTTTTGTCCGTGATTTACAATTTGATACGCTAGAACAGTTAACAAAGTTTCCACACCCATATCCTGCATTTAAAGGAGTTGTGAAAGAGCAAATCAAATATAAGCGCGATGATGGTGTTGAACTATCGGGTAATTTGTATTTGCCAACCAACTATGATCCCTCTAAAGGCAGAATACCGGTATTAATGTGGGCATACCCACTTGAATATAAAGATAAAGCGGTTGCTTCTCAGGTACGAGAGTCACCTTATCAATTTCCTTATATTGGTTATTGGGGACCCATGCCTTACCTTGCCAAAGGTATCGCTATTTTTGATGATCCAACTATGCCTATAGTGGGAGCCGGAGATTCCGAGCCGAATGACACTTTCAGGAAGCAGCTGGTGGCAAGTGCTCAAGCTGCGGTGGATACGTTAGTTGAAAAAGGGATTGCTGACCCTGAGCGTATCGCGATTGCAGGTCATTCATACGGTGCATTTATGGTTGCGAATCTCTTAGCGCACAGTGATTTATTTGTTACCGGTATCGCACGCAGTGGTGCGTATAACCGGACACTGACTCCATTTGGTTTCCAAGGTGAGCCTCGTAGTTTTTGGGAGGCACAAGATGTGTATGCCAATATGTCACCTTTCTTCCACGCGGAAAAGATTAACGAGCCTATGTTAATGATCCATGGTGAGGAAGACCCAAATTCAGGCACTTTCCCAATGCAGTCTAAGCGGATGTTTGCTGCAATGAATGGCTTGGGTGGTAATGCAAGGTTAGTCATGTTACCTGAGGAAGGTCATGGGTATAAAGCACGAGAGAGCATCTTACATGTTCTTTGGGAGCAAGAGCAGTGGCTCGATACCTATTTGTTTCCAGAAAAAGCGCAAGAAGAGATAGAAATGTTGCCTAATGAACCGACTTCTATTGCAACACAAGCTATTGTTGAGCAGTAAACATACTTTCATCTAAGCGCAGTACTGCGCTTAGATGAAAACTAAAAATTCGAGATAATTACTGTTATGAGTGTTTAGAAGGCTTAGCTATTGAAGCCTCTTTAAGTGAGTTTATACCAATTTCCTTAATTAAGTGGTCTATTTTGAGATGAGAAAACCTTGTCGATAACACCGCTTCCGCGTCCTGCTCACGCCGAGGTACCTACGTCCTGTAGGCAAGGCAAAAATTTCCTATTTAGTTGTTCTAAATAGGAAATTTTTAACGCGGTTAGCGTCAGATTTACACCTTCAAATTGAGCAAGTATTAAGTCTAATTGGTATTACTCTTTGCTCGATACTGAGCTGCCAACAGATGCAGTGATAACCATCAATATTGCCAGCCATTGCCATACAGTGAGTAACTCTCCCAAAATTAAAAAACCAGCCAATGCAGCAACTGCAGGCTCCACACTCATTAAGATGCTAAAACCTTGTGCTGGCATTTTTCGCAGTGCGACCATCTCTAAACTGTAGGGTAGGGCGCTTGAAAGCAGGCCGATGGCAATCCCTAACGGGATAATTGACCAATCTAGTAAAGCGGTACCTTGGGAGATCACGCCAAATGGCACAATCGCGAGCGCGGCTATACTCATACCAATGGCAACTGTTGCCCCACCAGAACTCTCACTGCCTGAGCGCTTACCATATAAAATGTACCCCGCCCAGCAAGCGCCAGCAATTAACGCCAATACGACGCCTATTGGGTCAAGTCCATTTACATCACCCAGATCAGGCAATAGCAATAAAATGCCCGCAATCGCAAAGGCTACCCACAAATAATCACGTTTACGTTTAGAAGAAAATAGCGCGACCGCGAGTGGTCCGGTGAACTCTAAAGCAACCCCAATGCCTATTGGAATACGCTCTATAGCATAATAAAAAGTGATATTCATGCCACCCAAGCACAGACCATATACAATAAGCGGCCGCCAATTTGATGGTAAGTGTCGCCAAGGTTTGAATACCAAACATAAAATTAATGCTGAAAAGCCAAGGCGATATGCGGTTGTTCCTTCAGGGCCTACGAATGGGAACAGCTGCTTGGCAATAGAAGCACCTGATTGGATTGTTATCATAGCGCACAGTAGACATAAAATCGCGATGATAAAGTCACGGTTAATGAGTGGCATTATGCCCCCTGTAGATAAAAAAGCAGGTAAAGAGTTTGCAGATGGCGTTAGTCTAATCTTCTGTAGTGAGCGGCTCAAATATTTTTGTATATTTTATTCTTTTTATTTTTCAGACTCTCTAAACGTTACCTCTAGGCTGCTTTTAATTGAGGTTTATGTTTTATTTTTTACCTTTATTTTACTTGTGTTGCTGTAAATATAATTGCCACTGGTCTTCGTGTTTCTGCATACTTTTATGTTTTTTCGATTCTTGATGTGATAGCGCATCAACTTCGCTGACAAATGGGCCTGCTCTACAAATAGTACAGTGATTTGGCGCTAAGTAATGTGGCATTTGCAGTTTTGAGGTTATTGGGTGCGAGTGATTTATCGACCAGTAATAGCTGACGCCACTAGTATCCTTTACATGTTTATCTCGATCTACATTACGGATAAGATACTCAGGGAATTGTGAAATATCAAAAGTAGACTGACCGAGGTAACACAAGTCTGTGTTTGTTATCAGGCTCTGCTCTATATTCCACTCAATATAGGGCTTGACGTCTTTAGAGGTGATTATCCCAAGGTTTACACCTGCTGGGTCTAACGCATACTTTGTTGCGTTGAGTAAAAACTTTCTTAGCAACTGGCGATTTAACGTGTTTACGCTCAGTGTTTGCTGCTGGAAGCTTTCATAAGAGGCAAATGCCGGGATTAATGGAAACTGAAATATCACCGCATCAAAGCTTTGCTTAGAGAGCCTATGCCAGCAGCTCGCCTTGGTAACATCAAACTCGGTGATAATATCAATACCAATATTTGCAAGTTTATCAAATGCGTTGTCTTGGTATTTATGTTTAAGCGCACTTTCGCTGTCATAAATACTGGCAGTGAGATGAATTGGCTTTAGGTACTTTGCTAGAGAGTAAGAAAAGCTTAAATCACCATCGCCAACAGTGAGAATACGCCAGTTTTTATCAAGGATCATGGAACTGTCTAAATCAGCAAAACGGAGAGTTTACCAAATTAGGCTGGTATCTTGTAGCGGTTGGCTCTTGTCTGGGGGGATTAATACCAATTAATGAATATAATTCGTATAAATTAGATAAATTCGCCGCGGCAGCAAATGTTGCAATACCCGCAAAATACACAAAGAAACATACAGCCTATAGGTCATTTACTATGGCGTCGTATAATTTCCCTAAGTGTTAAAGCGGGTATCCGATAAAACAGTGTATCGCTTTACTTATCAATGCCCTAGCTGGTCAAGTAAGTCCATTACTTCGACACTTGCTCGTTCCATTTGATTAAGCTGCTTAACTGCGCCTTGAGGATCACCGGATTGGAATTTTCTAATTGCTTCCACGCCTGCACGGTGTACCTCTTTATGTGGCGCATCTAAACGTTTAAAGGCATTGTGAGCTCCAAATTTGTCAGCGCCTTCGCCGCTCCACCACTTTCCTAGTCGGCACATTGTATGGTCGGCAAAATCATTTACTCCCTTGTGACTATTACCGATAATCACGTTGTAAACATCCCCCTTCCACACCACATGGTCAAGCTTTACTGTTTGGATAAATGTCTGTGTTGTAGACACTAAAATTGTGTCTTTCATTGAATCACAGCATGCAACAATCCCTTCATATTCATCATTTAAATGTCCAATACTGTCGGACAGGGTAATATTGGAGGCTTGAATTTCCTCTACAGCATTCACGGTTGTGTGCGTCGTGTCGATGATTTTCTTCACGAGATCTGAAACTTCATTCGCTGATTCATTCGTGTTGGTGGCAAGTGCTCTTACTTCATCAGCTACAACAGAAAACCCTCTGCCAGCTTCGCCAGCTCTCGCCGCCTCTATGGCGGCGTTAAGCGCCAGTAAGTTAGTTTGATCTGAAATCTTAGAAATCGTGGTTACAAACGTATTTATACTATCAGCCATTTGCGACAAGCCAGAGATGTTGGCCGTCATTTTGTCCATATTTGTTCCAAGCTGATCCATGCCTACGAGTATTTTTCGTAATGCCGTTTCCGACTTAGAAAAGGCAGCGTTTACTTTCTCTATAGAATGGCTTTCTTCTTCGATCCCCATAAAGCTTGCGAGTACTGTTTCGCGGATCCCCTGCACTTGACCAAGTCCAGTCAGCGCACATTGCAGTAATTGATTATCTGTGTTGTCATTCAGAGACACCTGAGCGCTGACCACCTCTGCTTTGAGTGATTCATTTTCGGCACTTAACTGTTCATTTTGTTGTTTCAGTTGGAGCAGTTCTTGTTGCGCTTTTTCGAGCGCTTGCTGGGTCTCGTTGTTTGTAAATAGCTTTGCAAACACTGCACATTCCCCTATAACTTAATATTAACGATAGCTTAGCAATTATTGTGTATTAGTGCTACAAATTTAGTGAGGGCAGCAAGTCAACTGATGATTCTTACTGCAAAAAAGTCAGTTTTTGTTTACAAATTTACCGCTTTTGGGTCTTTTAGCCTCTAGAGCTGGAACGAAGAGATTTACCTTTCTTATCACCATACATTTGTTTATCTGCTTCATGGATAAGTAAATCAGCTTGCTTTGCAGGGTCGACCATAACCTGTCCTATACTGACATTGATATTGTATTCAAGCAGCCCGTTTAGTAATGCACTTCTGATTTCATCTAGGTTAGGCAGCTCACAATCCACATAAGCAATGAATTCATCCCCTCCTATCCGAAAGCAATGTGACAAACCAAAGTATTGCTGCATATTTTGTGTGAAGCTAATGAGTACCTTATCTCCAACGTGATGCCCATACGTGTCATTTACTTGTTTAAAGTTATCGACATCGAGATAGAGTAACCATAGACCCGCAAACTTATGTGCTTGTAGCCCTTCGAAGCAAGCTTTGCGACTGCCCACTCCGGTCATCGAGTCGTGATTTGCTTCGTAACGCATCTGCTGTTCGAGCTGCCTTCTTCTTTCCACTTCTGCTTTTAGCTTGTAAACGTCTTTACGCTTTTCTTTGATCATGCGATAAAAGCCGACACTTATTAATAAAAAACCTAGATTTTTCAAAGATGTATCTAAGCCTAAAATAGGCAGATTAGTGTTGCCGATAAAGCTGTCAAAAATATCCAGTAGTAAGCCAACGGAATAAACAAGTAATGCTACACGTAATAGTTTATTGACGACTTCTTTGGTAATGATAAAAAATAACGTGAACGAAACAGCAAACCAAAAAAGCTCCTCGAAACTCTCGTAATCTGTGTGACCATTGGTGTACATAAACACCGCTAACGCGATATTCACTATCCAGAACAGTAGCAATGGAACTGCCGTTTTTATCAAAGTAATTTAGCTCGCTATGGTTCGCCTACAGTTAGTTATAGTTAATGGGTCATGGGACGCAAGTTTCCTAAGCGCTGAGTTCAAGGGCTTGAGAAATCATAAAGAGGTGCCCGACGAAAACCATTGCGCTTAGCACGGTGCGCATTTTCTGGTAATCCTTATGGTATTCTTTCCACATTGGGGATAAACGTTCAATCAGATAGACCAGCCAGTACGCCACGGATAAGTATACCAATGACCACTCGAGCGTTAGAAAACTCAGTAGCGGATAGGGGATCACAACAACAACAGCCAGTATCGCTTGGCTTTGCGTTTGTTGACCTGCACGCCATAAACTGCCAGCCATAAAGGCTAAAATACCAAAACTATAAAATTGAAACGCTTGTACTGTGTTAGCTGATGCGCCGGTCATTAAGGTCCATGCAATACAGGCAAGAAAGGGAACAAAACCAAGGTAGCCAAGTTGGATATGATTAAAATAGGGGTGCATAGTAACGCTCTGTTATATCTGATGATTGGATCATACCGTATTTACAGTACTTTTATACTCTTATGCTAAATTAGTTGATCACTCAAAAAGCTATTATCAGTTTTTTCGATTACAGTGATTCAAACAATCCATTTTATTTAAATATCACTTCCCCTTATCTTTGTACTCAAGCCAAGGCGAATAGCAATTGCCAACATTAATTCAAACTAAACAACAGTGAGGAAAGCGATGAGCACTTCATTAATCAACACAAAAATTAAACCTTTTAACGCAACAGCATACCATGGTGGCGACTTCGTAGAAGTTTCTGAGCAAGACCTATTAGGTAAATGGTCAATCGTATTCTTCTACCCAGCGGATTTCACTTTTGTATGTCCGACAGAGCTTGGTGATTTAGCTGATTATTACGCACAGCTTCAAGAAATGGGTGTTGAAGTGTATTCAGTATCAACAGACACACACTTCACACACAAAGCGTGGCATGACGCGTCAGAAACGATTAAGAAAATCCAGTTTCCTATGATTGGCGACCCAACAGGCCGTATTACTCGTAACTTCGGTGTAATGATCGAAGAGGAAGGGTTAGCGCTTCGTGGTACTTTTGTAATCAACCCTGAGGGTGAAATCAAAGTTATTGAAACGCATGACCTAGGTATCGGTCGCAGCGCTAAAGAGCTAGTACGTAAAGTACAAGCTGCTCAATACATCGCATCTCATGATGGAGAAGTATGTCCAGCGTCTTGGCAGCCAGGCGAAGAAACATTAGCACCTTCACTAGACCTAGTTGGCAAAATCTAAATTGTCAAAGGGAGTGCAGTATGCACTCCCAAATCAACCATCCAGATGAACAGAGTTCATTGTTTTTGCGAATTTTTACTGTAGTTTCTGCAGAGGGTTACCATTTATGTTAGACAACCAAATTAAAACTCAACTACAAAGCCACTTTAGCTCTCTACAACGCCCGATTGAACTCGTCATTAGTCTTGATGACAGTAAAAAATCGCAAGAGCTAAAAGAGTTGGCGCAAGATTTAGCGTCTTTGAGCGATAAAATTTCACTATCTGAATCGAGTGAAGGCGAGCGCGTACCACAAATGTCAGTTCGCGGCGTAGACACAAAGAGTGAAATTACGTTTGCAGGCGTACCTATGGGGCATGAATTTACCAGCTTGGTTCTTGCATTATTGCACTCAGGCGGGCATGCCACTAAAGCATCGGCAGACGATCTCGAACTGATCAGGGGTATTGATAACCCATTGAACTTTGAGGTGTACATTTCACTGAGCTGCCAAACCTGTCCACAAGTCGTGCAGGCATTGAATCTCATGGCGGCAGTTAATCCAAATATTACGACTACGATGATTGATGGTGCTTTGTTCCAAGAAGAAGTCGAATCACGCAACATCATGGCCGTGCCAACCGTATACTTAAATGGTGAGCAATTCAGTCAAGGCGCAGTAAGCCTAAGCGATATTTTACTAAAACTTGATAGCAAAGCTGGCGAAAAACAAGCAGCTGTACTTAACAACAAAGACGTGTTTGATGTGCTCGTTGTTGGTGGCGGCCCTGCTGGCGCATCAGCTGCTATTTATGCCGCTCGTAAAGGACTAAATACCGGTGTTGTGGCTGAACGCTTTGGTGGTCAAGTTGCGGATACTTTAGGCATTGAGAACTTTATCTCTGTACAAAAAACCGAAGGCCCTAAACTGGTTGCACAGTTAGAAGAGCATGTTAACCAATATGGCGTTGATGTGATGAAGAACCAGCGTGCAGCGGCGATTAACAAAGGCGAAACCATTGATATCACTCTTGAAAGCGGTGCAGTGTTAAAAGCTAAATCGGTGGTAGTGGCAACCGGTGCGCGTTGGAGAAGTATGAATGTACCTGGTGAATCCGAATATAAAGGAAGAGGGGTTGCCTATTGTCCGCACTGTGATGGTCCGTTATTCAAAGGTAAGCCCGTTGCGGTGATCGGTGGTGGAAATTCAGGTATAGAGGCCGCGATTGATTTAGCAAATATTGTTGAGCATGTCACGGTATTAGAGTTTGCCGATACACTAAGAGCTGACGAAGTGCTGATCAAAAAAGCAAACAGCCTTACGAATATTACCATTATCAAAAACGCACAAACCACTGAAGTCGTTGGAGATGGTAACAAAGTAACCGGTCTTAACTATATAGACAGGGTAAGCGGTGACACTCATTCGTTAGCACTCGCTGGCATCTTTGTACAAATTGGGCTGGTGCCAAATACTGAATGGTTAAAATCGAGTGAAGTCGAACTTAGTCGCTTTGGTGAGATTGAAATTGACAACAAAGGGGCGACAAGTTTAGCGGGCGTTTACGCGGCAGGCGATGCAACCACCACACCGTTTAAGCAAATTATTATTGCGATGGGTGGGGGAGCGACAGCAAGTTTAGGCGCTTTTGATTATCTAATTCGGTTAGGACAAGACGACGAGCAAGCTGCTTAAGTATTTGCATTATCACAAAGAATCATTGCAACTATACACCCATGCAATGCTCCCAAGCCACACTCCAGCAGTGTGGCTTTTTTATTTATCCCTCCTCCCACCTTAAGCTGTCAGCATTTGTTTTACACATAGGGTAGCGAAATGATAAGAGCAGTCATCGCAGCACGACTAAAAGTGATTTTTATCCCTATATTTGCATTAATGTGCCTGTTTTTCCGCTGTGAAGTGGCTTTTCTATGCTCCAACAGTCTTTTAGTAAATAGCAAAAATAAAGCAACTCAATCGAATTTTTAGTTTAAATGACTTGTAACTGTTTGATTAATATGGATTTAGTGTTTATGAAAAGGTTTGGTTTTGTTTTTGTAGTGTTAATTTTAAGGTTTGTTTTATTTTAAATTATTTCACAGTCGTTGCTGTGGTGTGAATATTTCTATATCTTGACCAGCCTTAATTGTAATGTGAATGAAACTTCAATGTAACAATGAGGGGGATAACACAATGGATAGAACACAGGAATTAACAAGCAACTACACTGAATCACAAGATACAGCAAGCTGGTACACCTATCAAAGCTACGTAGAGTCAAGTGCAAGAACGTATTCGCGAGTTATCGATAAAGTCATCGTCTCTGGTAAAGGTTCAATCCTTACCGATGCTGATGGAAAAGAATATGTCGATCTTTTAGCTTGTGCAGGGACATTAGCACTGGGTCATAACAATCCAGAAATTAAACAAGAGTTAATTAAGTACCTTCATACAGATGAAGTGATGCAAGGATTGGATATTTTAACACCCGCAAAATATGCGTTTACTAAAGAGTTATTGGGTTTACTGCCAGAAAAGTTTCGTGATGAAGCACGTATCCAATTTTGCGGCCCATCTGGCGCAGATGCCACTGAAGCTGCGATTAAGCTATTCAAAACTGCAACAAAACGTCGCACGGTACTTGCGTTTCATGGTGGGTATCACGGTATGACAGCCGGTGCATTATCACTTACCGGTAATCTCAGTGCCAAAGATGCTGTAGCGTCATTGATGCCTGATGTGCATTATCTTCCTTTCCCTTATGACTATCGCTCACCTTACTTGGTACAAGGTGACGAGTTAATAGAGACTTCTTTACACCATATTGAAACCGTCTTTAGCGACCCAGAAAGCGGTATAACCAAGCCTGCTGCTGTGATATTAGAGGCAATCCAGGGGGAAGGTGGCTGTATTCCTGCCCCTGCCAAGTGGCTCAAAGGCTTACGTCAATTGTGTGATGAATACGATATTCCGCTGATTTTCGATGAAATTCAGTGCGGTTTCGCTCGCTCTGGTGATTTATTCGCCTTTCAAAGTGCTGACATCATGCCGGATGCGATTTTACTATCAAAAGCACTTGGTGGCGGCATGCCAATGTCAGTTGTTGTGTATCGTGAAAAATATGATCACTGGAAACCTGGGGCGCACACCGGCACCTTCCGAGGAAACCAGTTGGCGATGATTGCAGGTCGCAAAGGTATGGAAATTATCCGTCGTGATAAATTGGCCGAAGCTGCTCAAAAAAAAGGGACATGGCTTAAAGCCGAGTTGGAAAAACTGAAGCAAAAGTACACCTTTATCGGGGATGTTAGGGGGCGGGGCTTGATGTTAGGAGTTGAAATTATTCACCCAAACACAGCCAGATCACCAAAGCACCCTGATTTGGGCGATGGCTCATTGGCTTCAGCAATCAAAAAACAATGCTTTGCCAATGGCTTGATTTTAGAAACTGGTGGTCGCTTTGGGGCTGTATTGCGCTTATTACCAGCTTTAACTATCTCGATGGATGAGCTCGAGCGTGCGCTTGAACTGCTTGATCTTAGCATGAGTCAACTAGCGCAGGGGTAAGTAAGATGAATTGTCCCGTTGTCATGAAGTTTGGCGGTGCATCATTGGGATGTGCTGAATCGATATTACGTGTCGCAAGGCTTATCCAGCAACAGCAGAAGCACACTCGAGTCATCGTGATAGTGTCAGGCTGTGGCAACGTGACAAATGATCTTGAAACCATTCTTGCTGACCCACACAAACCGAGCCAAAAACGCGCATTAGAACAAGTCAAGTTGTTCCACAGTGAATTACTTCGGCAATGCGCCCTAACTTTACAGGCAGAGCCTGAACTCACCGCCACCCAACATGTGATTTATGATCTATGTGACCACGCACTTGAGCTGCTTGATTACCCGGAGGTGGCTCATGATGACTTACTCACACTCGGCGAGCGGCTGAGCGCACAGATCATGATCGGTGTTTTACGTGTATTAGGGCTCAGTTGTGGCTATTTGGATGCCGCAGAGTTTATTCATTTATGCGGTGAAAAATCCGAACATCAGCCAGCCATTGAGAAGATCAGTCGTTTGTTGCAACAGGTTGCGAGACAAGCCAAGCACGTTAATGTCAGTGAAGGCTTTATTGCTCGCGCGGAAGATGGACAAATCGCCACATTAGGTCGCAACGGCTCAGATACAACTGCAGCAATCTGGGCTGTTGCGTTAAATGCAAGTCGCCTTGAAATTTGGAAAGAAGTAAAAGGGTTATGTAATGCCGATCCTAACATTATTCCAGAAGCCAATTTAATCACCGATATTGCGTTTGACGATCTGTGTGTTTTATCACAATTTGGTGCATCTGTGATCCATTACCCCGCGTTACAATTATTGCGACAACAGCGCTTAATACTTTCGCTAAAGTGTCCAAAAAATCCAAACACGCCAAAAGCCACTCATATTCATTTTGGTGGCGAGCGCCCCCCTGTAAGTGCATTAGCACTATTGAGTGGCGTGCAAGTCTTGCCCCATGGCGAACACCTAGGACTATTTTGTGTTGATAAAGGTGCGGCTGAACTGCGTTTTATTATGGAATTATTTTTACAAAACAAAATATTACATGCTCTTCAAAAGATACAGAAAAGTCAAAGCCTGTTGCTGCTTACGTTATTCAGCAATCAGTTTGCTATTGATACTCAGGCGTTAAAAAGTCAGCTATCCAAGCACGGGATATCGGTATTGGCAGTGTGTTCCGATGGTGCCAACGAATGCGTGAATCTCGTTATTGTCGCGGAAGAAAAAGCGCAAGCAATGCGGATTGCACATGCCCAGTTACGCCAGCAAATTACACAAAGTCAATGTATAGAAGTGAACGATGCAGTATAGAACCTTGTTTTTTATTTTGATTTTATTCCTAGGTATATCAATGAGCCAAGCACAAGTTGACCCAGCGATAAACGCTTGGGCACCGAAACTAGAAGCCATCACCGAGAAGCAGCAAAGCACTTTAAACGACATTTATCGTCATATGCTAGCTGGCAACTTTACGTTGGCTGAAACCGAGTTGGCAAAGCTATATAAGGAAGTCCCGCAAGTATTACCGCAGTGGCTTGCGTTGCTGACTGAGCAACAGCAATACGAAAAGATCCGCAAGTTAGTTGACGAGGGAATTGTTTCCCCTACGCATAGTAGTGCTGTGATAGCCAACACGCTCGCTTCTGGCTCTTTACCACAACTTTACTTCGAACAATCACAAGCCTCCATCCCGTTGCAAGGCCACTGGTTAGTGCCTCTGCCAAGAGTAAAGCTGAGGCTAAATGGACATGAATTCTACTTTGTGCTCGATACCGGTGCTTCTCAAAGTCTAGTGACAGACAAAGTGGTGAAGCAATTACAACTTGATATTGCCTCACAGCAGCAAGTCGAAATCGATACTGCAACTGCAAATACAGTCAAGGCTGACTTAGTGCGCTTGCCACCGTTTCAGCTCGGTCCGGTTAAAGCCCAAGATCAGCTTGCGCTCGTTGTTGATCACACTGAACTCGAACAGCGGTTTTTGGGGATTAATTGGTATCAACTTGATGGCATTATCGGCTGGCCAATCATAAAAGCATTGGATTTAACGCTTGATTTTGAAGAACAAATCGCTGAAATCAAAAAGCCTACACTGCAGCAAGAGAAAAACGGAAATCTCGTCTGGCTGTTTGACGACCCTATGGTGATCACCAAGGCAAAAAGTACAAATCAACTCTGGTTTTTAGATACCGGCGCAATGGAGAGTCAAATCACCAGTGATTACTTAAGTGCCGAACAATACCAATCCATCACTTGGAAAGAGAGAAAGTTTAATGGGTTAGGGGGCAAAGGGGCGGTGGAGAAAACCGCTAAATTTGGCCCTATCAGCATCCATTTTCCATCGATCACACAGCATTTTAAAAAACTGACGGTACGTGCCGACCATCAAGATTGCAGCCATAGTCGTTGCGATGGTCGATTGGGTGTCGACACCGCAGACAGCCTTCGCATGCATATTAATTTTCACGCCGCCAGTTTTGACATTCGCCATAAACACTGAGCTTCCCTAGGAACGTTTTACTCACGGAATACAAAAATGAACAATAATTCTAAGACTTCAATGCAATTATCGACAGCAGCGCGCTGGTTCGAAAGTCAAGCGAAACGTGGGTTTCGCTCAGCGATACCGGCCTCAGAAAATACACAGCATTCGGCAAATCAGGAGCATACGCACTATGTAGCCGATGTTTCAAGCTTACTAAGTGCAACTGAAGCATCCGCCAGCAGTACTTTGCTCACCGCGTTTATCGCTTATTTAGCAAGACTTACCCTGCATTCTGAGCAAGTGCTTGCAGTACAGGCTGCACCTCTATCGCAGCAAATAGCGTTGTTCAATATTGACTTTACGTCAGACTTTTCTCAGGCAATTAGAGAATGTGAGACCACTTTAGCCTCTGCTGCGCCCGTATCAAATGAAGCGCTTAGCCAGCTGGCGCAGCAACATGAACTAGAAAGTCATGCCGGTTGCGCTTCATTTACACAACTTGGATTTGCCAGTTGCAGCCAAAGCGCTGAAGTCAACTTGTCACAAATGGCGATATTATTATGTTTGCGCCATACCGAATCTGGATATAGCTGTGAGATGTCATTTGCAACCGCACTTTACAGTGAAGCGATTGCTCATAGCCTATTTAGCGGCTTTTTAGGTTTTTTAGAGGCTGCAACCTCGACACCGCAAGCGCCATTAAACACCTTAGCCCTGGTTGGAGAGCAAGCAGAAACATTGCTAGAGCTTGGACAGCCAAGCTACCAGGCAAAAGCTGAGATCAGCGACTTAGTCAGTGTCTTTCGGGCAAGAGTCGCAGCTCATCCGCAGCAAATAGCAGTACGAGAGGAAGCGCTTCACCTTACCTATGAGCAGTTGGACAAGCGCAGTGAACAATTGGCGCACATCTTACAGGGGCTTGGTGTTTCTAGTGGAGATACCGTAGCGGTGGCGCTACCACGTTCAGTCGCACTGGTTGAGACGTGCTTGGCAATCGTTAAACTGGGCGCCGCCTACGTACCGATTGCGTTAAATACTCCCATAGAGCGCCTGACTTTATTGCATGAACAGTGTCAATTTGCCGCTCTTGTGTGCGGGGAAAGCTTTACTCTGCGAGTGCCCGACGTTGCGGTGATAAACCTTGATAAAACAGCGTTAAGTGAAGCGGCTATTGAACCTGTGATAAGTGAGTTGGACCCGAGTACTCGAGCTTGTATTTTGTATACTTCGGGCTCTACGGGGAAGCCAAAAGGTGTGATATTAAAGCACGGAGGCCTCAATCGTATTGCACTCAACTTAGACCATGTTGATACCGACCAAAGCAGTGTGGTTGCCTTTTGTAATAATACCGCATTTGATGCTTGTAGCTTTGAGATGTGGCTGGCGCTATTAAATGGGGCATCGTTGGCCGTTATTTCACAAGAGCAGGTTCAAGATCCAAGGCGTTTTGGTAATGCACTTACTCAGCATGGTGTCACGCATAGTTTTTTAACCGTAGCGCTGGTGAATTTGTATGTGCAAGTTGATCCGAGCATCTTATGTGGTCTCGAGGCTTTGTGGTTCGGTGGAGAAGTGATCCCTGTCGAAACCTGTCGTCGCCTATTACAACATTCATTTTCAGGGAAACTGATTGCCTGCTACGGACCCACAGAAAACTCGGTGTTTTCTACCACGCATCTGCTTGATGAGTTAGCGCTAGAGCAAAACTCGGTTGCATTGGGACGCGCCTGTGCCTATTCCAATCATTATGTGCTGGATCCTCAGGGGCAGCTACTTCCACTTGGTGTCACCGGCGAACTTTACTTAGCGGGTGATGGATTAGCGGAAGGGTATCTAGCCGCACCAACATTAACAGAACAAGCATTCGTGAGTGATCCATTTAACTTAGGTACTATGTATCGTTCTGGTGACTTGGTGTGGATGGATGAACATGCCGTACTGCACTTTGTTGGACGTGCTGACAACCAAGTAAAAATCCGGGGACATCGTATTGAACCTGAGGAAGTACAGGTGCAACTCGGTCAACACCCTGATATTGCCCAAAGTCATGTTCGTGTTATGACGCGCAACGGCCAAAAGTACCTAGCCGCATTTATATGTTTTACCAATACGACGACATTGTCGGCGGAGCGCCGAGCCGAGCTGTTATCTTGGCTTGCTGAGCGTCTTCCACCATACATGTTACCGTCTAGTATTACTCAAGTTTCTGGCTTTACTTTAAATGCCAACGGCAAGATTGATAAAGCAGCTTTGCCTGAGCCGAGCGCAGCTGATCGTGGCGAGCAATCTGAATACATCGCCCCACAAGGTGAGTTAGAAGCTGCGATGGCGACGTTATGGCAAACCGTGCTCGAGGTGAAGGTAGGCAGAACCGACAACTTTTATCACTTGGGTGGTGATTCCATCGCGGCAATGAAGCTTGTTCATCATGCTTATTTACACGGCTTTGAATTAGACCCTGCTTGTATTAGCAGACACCCAAGGTTACATGAAATGGCCGTACATCTGCAGCCATTGCGTAACGTCGAGCTTCAAGCCGCTTGTGCTACCGGTAAAAAGCTCGCATCAGCGGCGCAGCAGCGGATGTACTTTATGCAGCAATTAGACCCTCATAGTGTTGCCTATAACCTAGGAGTAACATTAACGAGCCAGACACCCATTGATGCAAAACGGTTAGCTGTCGCGGTAAACGAGTTAATTCATCAACATGAAGTGCTGACACAAGGCTTTGCTTATGATGGTAAATTATGGCGCGAAACACGTCGTTTTGATGGCGTAACAGAGCATGCCTGTACTAGCGAGCAAGACGTAAATACACAGCTGCACTTACTTAATCAGCAGGTGTATGACTTAAACACAGATTGTCTCTTTAGGGTTGCTTTGTTAACTCATAATAATAGTGCCACGTTATATATTGGTGCACACCACAGCATCGTGGATGGCTGGTCACTAGATATTATTTTACGGACACTACATAGCCTTTATCATGGTGTTGAACACAACGAAGAAGCCCGCGCTTTTGACGACTATTGCCAACTAGAGCAGCAATGGTTAACCCGTGAGCAGGCCGAGTTGAGTACCGACTTTTGGTCTCGATACTTAGCTGAGCATAACCCTAGCAGTGCATTGCCGTTTGATTTTGCGAAAAAAGCGGATCATAAGGCACGTGCAGCTGTGCATAAACAAGTGATCAGTAACGATATTAATCTGCAGGTAACTGAGCTGGCTAAGCGCTGGCAGCTAACGCCATTTAACGTTTTCCTCAGTGCTTTTTATGCGCAACTAGGCTATCAAAATGGTGAAAGGCAGCTTACTTTAGGTACTGCTGTTGCTGGTCGTGAGTGGGGTGGGTTTGCTGATACTGTGGGCATGTTCGTCAACACGCTAGCGCTAAACTTCAGTGTTGATCTTAGCAATAGTTTTCAAGCAATCTGCAAACAAGTCGGCACCGAAAATCAGCAAGCATTTGCACAGCAACAGCTACCCTATGAGCGAGTGCAGCATAGCATTAGTGGCAGTGAAAGCCTGTTTAACGTGATGTTTGATATGCAAAACGCAATCACTTGGGGCGGCAACAGTGAAGGGAACTGGTCTAGCACGCGGATGCGTGTTGATGACCCCCAGTTTGATTTGACGGTCACTTTAGAGTCTCAGCATGACGGTCTTAACATTATTTGTGAGTATGATGCGAGCCTCTATCAAGAAGCCACGATTGTGCGTTTTATTTCCGCTTATCGTGAGCTAATCGGCAGAGCATGCGAACATCCAGAACAACCCCTATACGAGCTAATGGCGCTTACTAGCCAAGAGCAGCAGCTTGTAGATAACTATGCATCGGTTCGAGCTAATTCGTATCCCCATCAGCACTATCTCGACGCCTTTGACGCCAGTGTAGCTGAGTTTGCTGATGCTATCGCGGTTCAAGACAGTCATACAACACTGACTTACACTCAGCTAGACCAACAGGCTTGCGCATTAGCTAGGGCTTTAGTTGAGGCTGGAGTGAAGCTAGAGCAACCCGTTGCGGTCCATCTAGCGCGCGGTCATAAAGTGCTGGTGGCAATGTTAGCCATTGCTAAAGCGGGTGGCAGTTATTTACCATTTGATATGCGCTTACCTGCGCAGCGGATCCGCAGTCTCATCGAAGACCAAAGCATAGAGTTTGTGATTAGCGACAGTGAAGGTCCGTTTACTGGCGTTACTGTTGTGGATTCGGACGCAGTTGGTTGTGACACCATAGAGTTAACACAGATCCCACGCTTTGCTGCTCAATTGGCGTACACGCTATTTACTTCTGGTACCACGGGCAAACCAAAAGGGGCAATGACAACCCATCAAGGTATGGTGAACCACAATTATGCATTGCTTGACGAACTGTCATTCTCAACTTCTGACTGTTTTGTGCAAACGGCTGCATTATCTTTTGACATTAGCGTGTGGCAGCATTTAGCACCATTAATGTGTGGTGCTCGGGTGGCTATTTTAAGCGACCAAGAAGTGCTCGACCCTTTGTTATTCTTGCAAGCGCTAGGACGTTATAACGCGAGTGTGTTGCAGGTGGTGCCTGCGCAGTTGCAACAACTTATAGATCAAGCAGCGCAATTGGCACATGACCCGCTTGCTGCCCTACGCATTTTGATCCCAACCGGAGAAGCGCTGCCTCCAAGTCTTGCGAGAACTTGGTTTGATAATTATTCCATTCCAATGTTTAACGCATACGGCCCCGCAGAATGTAGTGATGATGTGACGTTGCATCATTTATTTGTAGCGCCTCCTGCTCATCAAAGCGTTTTACCTATTGGGAAACCCATTACTGAGTGTGGTGTATATCTTTTAGATGAAGCACTGCAGCCGGTACCTGTTGGCGCTATCGGTGAAATTTGTATTGCCGGAGAAGTGGTACTTGGACGCGGTTATTTGAATGCTCCAGCACTGACCGCCAATGCTTTTGTGGCAAACCCGTTTGGCGCGCCTGGCAGCAGAATGTATAAAACCGGTGATTTAGGTCGCTTTAATTTTGCGGGCGAATTGGAGTTTGTTGGTCGTCGCGACTTCCAGATTAAGATCCGTGGTATGCGGATTGAAATTGGTGAGATTGAGTCTGTGATGGAAATGGCACCCAACACAGCTCGCTGTATCGTATGTGCTGAACAAGGGCTCTTATTAGCATATCTGGAAAGTGAATTAAGCGTCGATACACTGCGCCTACATGCACAGGAGCAACTGCCAGAGCATATGGTGCCGAGCTACTTTGTGGTGATGGATAATTTGCCTGTGACTGCCAACGGTAAAGTAGACAGAAAAGCACTCCCAACATTGGCACAAGTTAGAACAACGGAAGTGGGTGAGTCACCTTACGGGGAAATTGAGCAGTATTTAGCAAAGCAATACGCGCAACTGCTTGATTTAGAAGTAAGCCAAGTGTACCGCGATGCGCATTTCTTCCGTTTAGGTGGACACTCACTGTTGGCGATGAAGCTAATTTCTGCCTTACGTAAGCACTATTCACTCAACGAAAAAGCAACCGTTAAAGCGATTTTTGATTATCCTAACTTAAGCGAACTGGCCACGTTTGTTGCCCAATCGACTATTGCACCGGGTGAGGTACTGGCCCAAGTAACGCTTGCCGATAACCAGCATTTTGCATTAACACAAACGCAGCAGCAAATGTTGTGGTTTGAGAAACTGCAGCCGGGCACCGCGCTTTATAATATGCCTAATGCTTGGCAAATTAATGGCGAGCTAGAGCGTGCCAAACTAGAGGCTGCGGTGACATTTTTACAACGCAAACACCCGATGTTGCGCGCACGTATTGATGAGGCCCGTAACCTACAGTTTATCTCTGAACACAATCAACCACTGACTGTGACTCAAGTGCCCAAAACCACCTCTATGTCGCAAGCAGTTAAGTTGATAGCCAAGCAGCCATTTGATCTGTCAGCTGGCTTGTTCGAGCCCATTTTACTTTGCTGGCCAAGTGGTGAGCAGGTATTAGTATTTAACATGCATCATTTGATCTCGGATGCTTGGTCAAGCCAAGTGATGTTGGCGGATTTGATGGCATTTTACAGCAATCAGCCAGTGCAAGACACAAGCACCTATCATTACGCTGATTTGGTGAATTGGCAGCAGCAAGCGAGCTATCAGCAAGAGGTTCAAGAAGCGGTATCTTGGTGGTGCGACTACTTACATGATGCACCGCATGTGTCGGCGTTACCTACGGCGCAAAAGCGTCCACCGCAACGTACGTTCCAAGGTCAAACGTGGAGTTTTAGTCTGTCTTCTGAGGCATCTAGCGCGGTTGCTGAGTTGGCGCAGGATGCTGAAGTTAGCTTATTTACCTTATTGCTAAGCTGTTATACGGCTTATATGTCGCTGTTGACAGGGGCTGAACAATTAATAACTGGGGTGCCTGTTGCAGGCCGTGACCGCACTGAATTTGATGAGGTAGTTGGCTTGTTTGTGAATACGCTGCCATTCAAAGCCCAGTGCCAGCCTGAGCTCAGTTTTACAGCATACTTGGCAAAAACACAGCAACAATGGTTAGAGATACTTGCGCATCAACAAGCCCCACTGGAAGCTATTATTGATGGTTTAGGTGTTGAGCGAAGCGCGGGTATTAACCCTCTTGTGCAGCTGATGTTCAACTTTGAACAAGGTGGCGCATCGCAAACTTTTGGTGGATTGACTTGCACTGAAATAGTCACAGATCACGATACCGCCAAATTCGATTGCCTGTTATCGATGTCTTATGATGGTCAGCTGTGTCAGGGGAGCTTTGAGCTTCCTAGCGATCTTTACCATGACGCTCAAGCGCAGGCACTTGTTAATGGCTTTGCTTATTTTGTTGAGCAAGTGGTTCAAGATGCAGACAAACCATTAGCGGCGATACCACTTATTGATACGGCGCAGCAACAGCAAGTGCTTAAGCTTGGTCAGTCTTTGGTATCTCCTCAGCATACTTCATGCGATCTTATCAGCAGTTTTATGTCCAGCGCCACCGCGTATCCACAGCGAATTGCCGTGCGTGAAGGAGATAAAACTCTGAGTTATCAAGCGCTTGATCGAGTGACTAACCAATTAGCTCATTACTTGATTGAAAGTGGGGTTCAGGCAGGAGGTAATGTTGCTATTGTTATGCCTCGTTCAATGGATTGGATCCTTGCAGCAGTAGCCATAATCAAAACAGGTGCGGCTTATGTGCCTATTGATCCGCGCTGGCCGCAAGAGCGCATTCACTTTGTTTTACAACAGGCTAATATCAATATTGCATTTGCTGAGCAGTCGTTGTCTGAGCAAGTCTCGTCACTTTCTTTGCCCACTCTGCTTCCTCAGTTAAATGACTATGCAATCACGGCGCCAATTAAGAGCGTAACTGCCGACAGTGTTGCCAATATTATTTATACCTCAGGGTCAACGGGTCAACCTAAAGGGGTTGTGACGCCACACCGTGGGATCACCAGGCTGGTACTGAACCCAGCAGAAGGTGGGTTAGATTCACACTGTGTGGTCAGTTTTATGAATAACCCAGCGTTTGATGGCGCGACATTTGAAATTTGGTCGGCGCTGCTAAGCGGCGGTTGCTTGGCTGTGGTGACAGAGCAGCAAGTGCTTGCGCCAACTGAATTTGCCAAAGTGGTTGAACAAACGGGAATTAACTATGGCTTTATGACCGTTGCGTTATTCAATCAATATGTGAAAACCGAACCGCGCATGCTACACAGCTATCGACGTCTTTGGATTGGCGGTGAAGCGGTGTCTTCTCCGAGCTGTAAGGCACTGCTTGAAAGTGGTTTTAAAGGCAAATTGTGTAATGGTTATGGCCCTACGGAAAATACGATTTTCTCTGTAACCTGTGAGATCACCTTAGCGATGGTGCAAGGGACAGATGTACCACTTGGGCATGCTTGTGCTTGGGGTAGTCACCTTATACTAAACGCCGCAGGACAATTAGTGCCATTGGGCACGCCGGGTGAGCTATGTTTAGCCGGTGAAGGATTGGCGCACGGTTATCTTGCTCGTCCTGAACTAACGGCTCAAGCATTTATTCAAAACCCTTATGGTGAAGGGAACTTGTATCGCTCAGGAGATCAGGTGTATATGGCAGCTGATGGCACTATACATTTCCTTGGGCGAATCGATAATCAGGTTAAGATCCGTGGTCATCGAATAGAACCTGAAGAGCTAAAAAATCAGTTAGATCAGCACCCAGACATTGAAAATAGCGTTGTTGTTGTGAAACAACGCGGTGAGCTGGCGTATTTGGCTGCGTATATCAAAGTAACACCTCAAGCGCAGATAAACCGTGGATCAGTGCTAACTTGGCTGAAATCTCGTGTCGCCCATTATTTGCTTCCATCTACTGTTACTCTAGTTGAGCAATTTACGCTTACGCACAATGGCAAAGTAGATGCGCGGGCCTTACCTGAGCCAACTGAAGCTGATTGGGGCAAAGTGATAGATGACATGCCACTGACCCAACAGCAGCAAAAACTAGCCGCCATTTGGCATAAACTATTAAAGGTGACACCCACCGCAAAAGACAACTTCTTTGCGCTTGGTGGTAACTCTATTTTGCTGATGCAGTTGGTCAGTGAAGTGAAAATGGCATTAGCAACAGACCTAAGCATTGCTGAGTTGTTTATGGCGCAAACGCTCGAAGAGCAAGCCGAGTTACTTACGCAAGCTGACCGGTCTCAAGTTGCTGCAATATCCACACCTGAATCATTCTCACAAGCAAGTCCTGCACAAACTCGTATGTATTTTATGCAGCAGTTGGAGCCCACAAGTACGGCTTACAACATCAATCTTGTGGCTGAATGTGCAGCGCTTGACGCGAAGCAATTACAGCAAGCCTTGATAGCGCTGAGCGATATGCATCCGGTGCTATGTCAACGGTTTGAAGAGCAAGCGGGTGTGATCCAACGCATTGCAGGAAACCCATGCCAGCTTGAAGTGGTTGAGCTTGATAGTGATGATCAACATGAGGTCGAGCGATATGCAGCGCAATGTGTTAGCAAAGCCTTTGATTTGGCCTGCGACTGTCCTTTACGTGTTACGTTAATCAACAGCCAATCTCGACACTTTATAGCGTTGAGTGCACACCACATTGCCTTGGATGGATGGTCACTAAACAAGTTATTCAATGATTTAGCTGTAGCGTATGAAGGTGGTGAACTTGCTGTCGCAGAACCATTTGCATTGGATTATAACGACTATTGCTATCAACAAACGAACTGGATGCAAAGCGCCGAAGCACAAGCGCAACGCGCCTTTTGGCAAGCATATTTAGAGCAAGCCAATGAAGGGATTAGCTTACCGGTTGACCACCAAAAGCGTCCAGAGCGTAACCCTGTCGCTGCTTATTATGATATTAATCTGGAAGCGAGTGTCGTGGCTCAAATTGAGCAACTGGCTAGTCGATATGCTGTTACACCATTTAACCTTTATTTGTGTGCCTTTAGTTTGGCGCTCAGCCATGCAAGCGGTGAGCGAGATTTGGTGATTGGCACCGTATCAGCTGGTCGCACGCAAAGTGGCTTTGAGCAAACATTAGGGATGTTCGTCAATACGCTTTCTTATCGGCAACGTTACTCACCACAAATGCGCTTTGTTGACCTTATCAAGCAATCGGGTCATGAATTTGGTGCCATGATGGCAAACCAAATGTTGCCTTATGATGAGGTAATGAGTGCGCTCTCTCGTGGCGGACAGTCACCGCTATTTAATGTGATGTTCGATCTGCAAAATAGTTTCTCAAGTGATTCTCTTCAGTTAGCTGGACAGCCACTGACATTACTCGATTTGCCAGCGGATCAGCCACAATTTGACATGACTGTGGTGCTTGAGTCGTTACCGCAAGGTACACGTTTGCGCTTTGAATATGACGCTACCTTATACGAACCTGAAACCATCGCCCGATTTGCACACAAGTACTTAACGCTATTGCAGCAAGCGAGTGCTAAGCCAGAACAGGTGATTGCAGAATTTGAGCTACTTGATCAAGGCGACAACAGCATTTGGCACGACTTTGCAACGTTGCCCGCGACTCAACATCGTAATGCACATTACTTGGATGTCTTCGATGAAGTCGTCGCACAATATGGTGATAAAATTGCTGTTGATGATGGCCAGCGTAGCCTGACCTACCGAGAGCTAGACAGCGAAGCCAATCGACTGGCCGCTGTGTTATTACAACAAGGTGCTGTGGCGGATCATCCGGTTGCAGTTCACCTCACTCGTAGTTGCCACGTGATGATTGCGATGTTGGCAATATTTAAAGCTGGTGGATGTTACCTACCGCTGGATACGCGTTTACCAACCGAGCGAATTCGCATGTTGTTAGACGAGCATCATATAAAACAAGTGATCACAGATAGAGCTGGCCCATTTGATGACGTTTGTGTGGTAAACCCAAATGACCGAGCGACGCAAAACGTTGATCTTAGCGCTGTAGTGCGACATCCAGAGCAGCTTGCCTATGTGTTATTCACCTCAGGTACAACGGGCAAACCTAAAGGGGCGATGACCACCCATCAGGGCATGGTAAACCATAATTGGGCGGCGCTAGATACCCTTAAATTTAGCGCTGTCGATACCTTTGCACAGACCGCAGCATTGTCGTTTGATATCAGTGTTTGGCAGTACCTAGGCGCATTGATGAAAGGGGGCTGCGTGGCAATTTTCAGTGATGAAACTGTGCTTGACCCATTGCTGTTTTTACAGGCCCTAACACGTCATCAAGTATCGGTATTACAAACAGTGCCAGTTCAGCTTCAGCAACTGATGGATGAAGTTGCTGCAGGCGCTTATGACAGCTTAGGTGATTTGCGCCATCTTATTCCTACCGGTGAAGCACTGCCGCCAGAAATGGCAAGAAGGTGGTTTAAGCGTTATCCCCATATTCCTATGATGAATGCCTATGGCCCTGCGGAATGTAGTGATGATGTGACGTTGCATGTGATGAAAGAAACACCGGCAGCGTTCTACGCGCAACTTCCTATTGGCAAGCCCGTGTATCAGTCGGCCATCTATTTACTCGATGCCGATCTGCTGCCTGTTCCGCAAGGCGCGGTAGGGGAGATCTGTGTTGCAGGTGAGGTGGTATTAGGTCGAGGCTATTTAAATGCACCATCATTAACCGCCAATGCATTTGTTGCCAATCCATTTGGAGAACCGGGCAGCCGACTCTATAAAACAGGAGATTTAGGACGCTATAACCATCTTGGCGAGCTTGAGTTCCTGGGGCGCCGCGACTTCCAGATTAAGATCCGAGGAATGCGGATTGAGATGGGCGAAATTGAATCTGTGATGGAACAAGCTCCAGAGACAAAACGCTGTGTCGTCAGTGTCGAAAACGGGGTACTCATTGCTTATTTAGAAAGCCGCGCTGAATTGGCTGAATTAAAGCTTCATGCTGCCGCTTGGTTACCGGACTTTATGGTGCCAACCCATTATATCTTGATGGCTCAGATCCCTGTTACTGCCAACGGTAAAGTGGATCGCAAATCTCTCCCCAATTTAGCGGAGGCGGGAATTGACGAGCGTGGTGAAGCGCCGCAACCGGGACTGGAGTCTGAACTTGCGGCGCATATGGCGACCTTACTAAAAATTGATGTCGATCGGATCGGTAGGCTGTCTGACTTCTTCCAATTAGGAGGACACTCACTACTTGCAATGCGCCTGATCTCAACATTACGCCGTGTATTGGAAGTAGGTAATGCGCTTACCGTTAAAGACCTATTTGAACAGCCGAGTCCACAGGCATTGGCACAATATATCACTCAGTTACAGCCCGAGGCGCGTGCGCAGATCAGTCATCATGAACTCATGCCACTGCAGCATTTCCCACTCAGTGCGATACAACAGCAAATGGTGTGGTTTGAGACCTTACAGCCGGGCACGCCACTGTACAATATGCCAACGTTGTGGCGCGTGCATGGACACTTGGATGAGGCACAGCTTAACCTCGCGATGGAGCAGTTGCAGCAGCAACATCCGATGTTAAGAGCAAGGGTGCAACTGGCACAGCAACAACAGTATATCAGCGATGATATTCAAGCACTTGAACTTAAAACATTTGATACCGATGCGGCACTCATGGCTTGGTGTCGCGACCGAGCGGAACAAAGCTTTGACTTTGCTGCGAGTTTATTTGCACCTTACCTGTTGCGTTCAAAGCAAGGTGAGCAAGTGCTGATGCTAATGATGCACCATGTGATCACGGATGCATGGTCCAGTCAGTTACTGCTTGATGACTTACGGGGGCTGTTAAGCGGTGAAGCCGTGCAAAACCCAAGCGTAATCACCTTCAGTGATGTTGTCCACTGGCAAATGAGTGATAGTTATCAGCAGCAGCTTGCCGAGCAGCTCAATTGGTGGCAAGAAACGCTGGGTGATGCGACAACGGTGCTAAGCTTGCCAACCCCACATCGCCGTCCACAACAGCGCTCGTTTGTTGGCTATAGTATTGCATTTACTTTGGATGATGCTACTAGCCTTGGGTTAAGTAAGCTCGCCCAGCAGCAAGATGCATCATTATTTATGGTCTTGTTAGCTGCATATAATGCCTATTTATCGCGTTTAACTGGGCAACAAGATCTGATAGTTGGAGTGCCTGTTTCTGGTCGTGAACATTCAGAACTTGAACGGGTAGTTGGGTTATTTGTTAACACTTTACCTCTGCGTAGTCAGTGTCAGCATCAAGCTTCGTTCACAGACTATCTTGCCCAGGTTAAATCGCAGTGGTTAGGAGTACTTGCACATCAAGATGTGCCATTTGAACATTTAGTAGACGCTCTTGAACAAGAACGGATCGCTGGTGTTAACCCCTTAGTACAGACTTTGTTTACGCTTGACCAACAAGGAGGGGGAGCTGAGCTAGAGACGGTGCAATTTTCCGAGCTTGAAATGAGTCATGACACCGCTAAATTCGATCTCTTGCTCGCGATGGCTGAACGTGAAGGACAGGTGTTTGGTGAATTTGAGTTTGCACTGGATGTCTTCCCTAAAGCGCTAGGCGACCAACTAGTTAATGGCTTTATCCATTTTGTTGGAGAGCTTGTTTTAGCGCAATCGGCATCCATTGCATCACTTTCTTTGGTGTCCGCAGCGCAAGCTGAGCAATTAATGGCGCTGGGACAAGCCGATTTTGAGGCGCAGGCTGAACCTAGTGATCTCGTCTCTGGTTTTGCGCATGTGGTTGCCGAGCACGGCGAGCGTATAGCGGTAAAACAACAAGATAGCGCACTGAGTTACCGACAATTAGACGAGCAGGCTAACCAGCTGGCACACTATCTTATTGAGCAAGGTGTGCAAAAAAATACGCTTGTTGCAATCGCGATGTCTCGCTCGGTAGACTGGATTATCAATGCCTTGGCTATCATAAAAGCTGGCGCAGGTTATGTGCCGTTAGACCCAGCTTGGCCGCAAGAGCGAATAGATTTTGTGGCCGAGCAAGCAGCAATGCAGTTGGTATTTGTTGATAAGCACAGTAAAGCAACGCTCAGTAGTAACCAGTTAACCTCAATTGATAGTAGGGACTTAGCGCTCACTCATTATTCTACCCTTGCGCCGTTTAAGAGTGTCTCATCAGAGACCGTTGCCCATGTTATTTATACCTCAGGCTCTACCGGAAAGCCGAAAGGCGTGATCACTCCTCATCGTGGGATCAGCCGCTTGGTGCTTAACCCAGAGCAAGGTGAGTTAACCCAAAATAATGTGGTTAGCTTTATGAATAACCCTGCTTTTGATGGCGCAAGCTTCGAAATTTGGTCTGCGCTCCTAAGTGGCGCATGCTTAGCCGTGATCTCCCATTCGCAAGTATTGTCGCCCGCTGACTTTGGGCAGGCTTTAGCGAATTATGGCGTTGACTATGGCTTTATGACGGTGGCCTTGTTTAATCAATATGTGCAAACCGACCCGACAATATTACATCACTATCGGGTACTTTGGACTGGCGGTGAAGTGATCCCAATCCGCTATTGCCGTGACTTACTAGCTAGTGGCTATCAGGGGCAATTGTGTAGTGCCTATGGACCGACAGAGAATACGATTTTCTCAACCACATTTGCGCTGACACCAAGTGTTCTTGCTGGTCAAGATGTGCCACTTGGCCGTGCCTGTGCTTGGAGTTATCACTTAGTAATGGATGACCACGGTAGCCTGTTACCATTGGGCGTACCTGGTGAGCTGTACCTCGGTGGGGCAGGTGTCGCCCATGGCTACTTAAACCGTCCAGACTTAACTGAGCAGGCGTTTGTTTTCACCCCATACAGTGAAGAAAAACTCTATCGTTCTGGAGATAGAGTGAGTCAAGATAGCGATGGTGTACTGCACTTTATTGGTCGTACTGATAATCAGGTGAAAATTCGTGGACACCGCATCGAACCTGAAGAACTGCAAGTTCGGGTGAACCAACATGACGCCGTAGAGCTTAGCTATGTTCAAGTTCGTCAAGACGAAGAGCAGGTTTATTTAGCCGCTTATGTGCAGCTAAAACCAGGTCATGCGTTAACTCGCCAATCTCTTCAGCAGTGGCTCTCAGATAAAGTGGCGCACTATTTGTTGCCGTCGACGATTACCTTTGTTGAGCGCTTTAAGTTGAATGCAAACGGCAAGATAGACAGCAAAGTATTGCCAACGCCAAGTGCAGAAGATTGGGGACAATTGGCAAGTAGCGGTGTCTTGGAAGGTCAAGCTGCACAGCTTGCTGATATCTGGCAAGAGCTTTTAGGTAAACAGCCCTCGTTACAAGATAGTTTCTTTACCTTAGGTGGTAACTCGTTACTTGCTATGCAGCTTGTAAACCGAGTAAAAGATGAATTTGATATCGAACTGCCCATTGCTGAAGTGTTCCTAAAACAGCGGTTAGGGGATCAGCTAGCGCTGCTACAACAAGCTCAAAACGATGGCGCGGCAGGGCAACAAGAACGCATCCAAGCCGCTGCTATTGACGCGATACACCCCTTATCGTTTGCTCAAGAAAGACTGTGGTTCTTACACGATATGGAACCAGAAAGCTTAGCGTACCACCTCCCTCTTGCTTACCGAATGCGCGGTAAGGTAAGGCTAGACGCATTAAGTAAAGCCATTGAATTGGTTGCTAATCGTCATGTAGTGCTAAAAAGCCGTGTTGTTTTAGACAATGAGCAAGCCTACCAGCAAGCCGACCCCAGCGCCAAAGTGCCTTTTAATCTGCACTACTGCGCTGAGGATGAGCTTGAAGCTATGATGGCTAAGGTATCCGCGACGCCATTTGATTTACGCCAAGGACCAGTATTTCGTGCTGATGTCTTTATGCTAGATAGCGAGGATGTAGCACTACTTATCAATGTACATCACGCCATGGCGGATGGCTGGTCCTTGGCCATTATTGCTGATGAATTACGACAGGCCTATCGTGCTTATTGTGACCAGCAAACACCAGAGTTGCCGGTACTAAGCTGTCAGTACGGTGATTTTGCTCAGTGGCAAAGATCACATTTTGATGATCATGCGTTTACCGCACAGCTGGATTACTGGCGTGATACATTGGCCGATGCTCCCGATCTGCAGTTATATACCGACAGACCTCGCACGCAGACCCGCAGTGAAGCTGGAGCGACGTATAGCTGCCTATTGCCGCAATCGCTGGTGACAACATTGAATAGCTATGAACGCCAAGGTTATTCCGGCTTTATGGTGATGATGGCGACCTTTGCCACTGTGTTGAGACGTTACTCCGGCCAAGATGACATTGTTATTGGTACTCCAGTGGCGGGCCGAGCGACGACGCAACTTGAGCAATTAGTGGGTTTCTTCGTCAATATGCTGCCACTGCGGTTGCAATTCGATGCGCAGCAGAGCTTCGAGCAGCTGCTGGTTCTTGTACAACGTCAATTGGCAGCGGCGATGGCGAATCAACAAGTTCCATTTGAGCGCATTGTGCAAGAGGTCGTAAAGGTTAGAGATACTAGCCGCACGCCTGTATTCCAAGCGGTACTGTCCTATCAAGATTTGGCCTATGACGGCTTGGAGCTTAATGGTCTTGAGGTAAGCGCCATCGACCCACAATTGGACGTAGCTAAGTACGACTTGCTGCTCAATGTTACGCCTCAATCTGAGGGGACATGGCTGACAATGGAATATAGCAGTGCCTTATTCGATGAAAGCACAATTGCTGACATGATGTCTAACTTTACCGCGATACTAGCGCGTATGTTGGCGCAGCCAACGGCACAGCTTGATAGCTTACCACTACTTAGTGATGAGGTGGCGAGTAAGGTGTGTGAGCTATACCAGCGACCGCGTCAGGACTTTATGTGCGATGAAACGACCCATGCCCGATTCGAACGGATCGCTGCGCAATATCCGCAACACATTGCGATTGTGTGTGAAGGACAATCAATCCGCTATCAAATGCTCAATCAACACGCTAACCGTATTGCTTGGCAGTTAATTGAACGAGGCGTTACGGCGGGGAGTTTAGTGGGTGTCTGTGTAGATCGCTCAATTAATATGCTGATTGCAATCTTAGGTGTGATGAAGGCCGGTGGTGCTTATGTGCCGCTAGACCCAACACATCCGCAGCAGCGTATTGATTATATTGTTAATGACGCTGACCTTACGTTGGTGATTGGCGATACTCAGTACAGCGGGCAATTTAGCACGGTCGAGTATCTCGATACGGCAATGACCATGATGTCTAGCCACAACAGCGATAACCCGCCGGTGCGTTGTCAACCTGAGGATTTAACCTATGTAATTTATACCTCAGGCTCTACCGGGACGCCTAAGGGCGTGTTACTAGAGCACCGCAATGTGGTGCGTCTGTTTGATGCGACCGCTACACGGATCCCAATTACTGAAAACGATGTGTGGAGTCTGTTCTCATCATGCACTTTTGATTTCTCGGTATGGGAGATCTGGGGGGCATTATTACATGGTGGTAAATTGGTGGTGGTGCCTTATGAAACAACACGCAACAGCGAAGCGTTCCATCAACTGTTGTGTGAGCAAGGCGTCACTCAGTTAAGTCAAACTCCATCGGCATTTTTACAAGTGGTTCGAGAAAACCTACAAAGTAGTCAGCAACTGCCAGTGCGCCGCGTGGTACTTGGGGGTGAGGAAATCGATTTTACGGCGCTTCGGGGCTGGTTTGAGCGTTATCAAGATGAAATTGAAATTATCAATATGTACGGGATCACCGAGATCACAGTACATGCAACCCACCGCCGTATTCAAGCTAATGATGTACTTGAGCAGACAGCCACTGCCAGCTTAATTGGTGATGGTATAGCCGATCTTGATATTTTGATTTTTGATGAACATCAACACTTAGTGCCTGTGGGCGTAGCAGGAGAGATCTATGTTGCAGGTGCTGGTCTGGCTCGTGGGTATCTCAACTTACCAGAGCAAACCGCAGATCGCTTTATTACAGTCAATGGAGATCGCCTCTACCGTTCGGGTGATTTGGCACGGGTAACGGTTGATGGCGATTTAGAATATCTCGGCCGTTGCGATAACCAAGTAAAAATTCGTGGTTTTAGAATTGAGCTTGGTGAAATCGAGGCCTTGCTAAGTGACATGTCAGGCGTCGATGAAGCGTTGGTCATGGCGCACAAAGAGCCTCAGGGAGGTACTGCTTTGGTGGCGTATATCATGGACAGTCAAGGTCGTGCGAGTGAACAGCAACTTCGAGCCGCGTTACAACAGCGTCTTCCTGAATATATGGTGCCTGCTTATTTTGTGATGATGGAAGCTTTCCCTCTGACTGCCAACGGCAAGGTCGACCGCCGTGCATTGCCTGAACCTAAGGCTGCATTGCAAGCTCGAGAGGGCGAATTGCCACAAACCAATTCTGAGCAGTTTGTCGCCCAAGTATTTGCTGAATTACTCGACTTAGAAGTGGTTTACCGAGACGACAACTTCTTTGAAATTGGTGGACACTCACTGTTAGCAACTCGTGTCATATCGCGCTTACAAAAGCAGTTCAATTACAAAATTGCCATGCGTGACTTTTTCCAAATGGCAACCGTTCGCGAACTGGCTGCTTTGGTTGGTCCTGACGAACCGCTTACGCAAGAAAAAACCGAGTTGGCAGAGTTACCTCAGGTGGAGCGTAAAGCCGCGACTTTGATGCAGCAAAGCTTTTGGATTGCACAGAGCTTGCTAGGTGATAAGAGTGCTTACAACATGCCGCTGGCGTTATTGATTGATGGAACCTATGACCTTGGTCGTATCGAGCACGCGGTTACTGCGCTTTGGCAGGGTCACAAAGCCTTACGTGTGTATCTAAAACAAGACACCCAAGGTCTTTGGCAGCATGCTCGTGAAGCGACCGCGCCTGCGCCCTTTGAAGTCATCAATTTAGGGCCAAATGAATCATTAATCGAACATGCGCAACAACTTGGTGCAGAACCCTTTAGCTTTGATGGAGATACGTTATTTAAAGTGGTATTGCTGACCAAAGGTGCGCAGGCGTGCTTACAATTTGTAGTCTCGCATTTAATCGCCGATGGTTGGTCACTGACCATTTTAGCTGAAGAGTTTATGGCTTTATACCAAGCCAAAAACACAACCATGATCAGTGGCTCAGACTACTGGCAGTATCAGGCATTGCCGCAAACGCAGCTTGAAGAAGGCTTAGACTGGTGGCGAGGTCATTTGGCTGCTGCACCGCAAAGTCACCAATTGCCGCTACAAATGGAGCGAGAGTTGAGCCGTCAACAAGGCGCAAGACGAGAGGTGGTATTAACTCAGGATGTCACTGACGATTTGACCCAACTGGCACAATCTCAAGGCATGTCTAGCTTTATGTTACTGCTGGCAGCTTGGCAGTTGGTACAGCATAAATTCACCGGAGAAACGGACTTAGTGACAGGTTTCCCTGTGTCGGGACGAGATGACGTGGCGTTTGAGCGCACGGTTGGTTTGTTTGTGAATACGTTACCACTGCGCGGTCAGTTGGATCCTCAGCAGACGCTCCAGCAATTCTTGTCACAGGTGCGTGACAGTGCATTTGATGCGCTAGATCATCAAACCATACCACTGAGCCAAATTGTTGAAGCTGTTGCACCCAACCGCTTAGCTGGGATGAATCCACTGTTTCAGATCACTTTCTCGTTGCACAACTTGCCTTCGGATTCGGTCACATTAGACGGGTTAACTATCACTCCAGTTGAAAGTGAACCTGAGAGTGTAAAACTCGACTTATGCTGGTTTGTTCAGCATAGCGACGACGGCATGGTGATCCAACTTGAGTATGATGTTGATTTGTTTGAAGCCGGACTGATTGATAGCTTAATTGGTAGCTATGAATATGCATTAACGCAACTGTCGAGTTGGTTAGCAATGCCTATCAATGAGCTAAGTGTAGTTTCTCCTAAGCAACAGCAAAAACTTAGTCATTGGAGTCAAGTTGATGGTCAGTGGCCGCAAACCGCTACCTTACACGGAGAGTTTGAACGCCGCGCAGAAGCTTATCCCGATGCCGTTGCTGTTGAGGTGTTAAATGGCACTTCGCTGACATATCGCATGCTCGACGAAAAGGCCAATGGCTTAGCACGTGTTCTATTAGCTAGAGGCGTGCAAGTAGGTTCGAGGGTGGCGCTGTGCCTGCCGCGTAATGAACTCAGTGTGATTGCTGCCCTTGCTGTGTTGAAAGCGGGTGCCGCTTACATTGGGTTAGACCCTGAGTTACCAGCCGAACGTAGAGATTATATTTTATCAGACAGTGATGCTGACTTGTTGCTGTGTACCCAAGAAACTGCTCAGTCAGTGCAAGGGGAATGCTTATTTTTGGATGATTTTGAGCATATTATCGCGTCTATAGAGCGGACAAATCCTCAAATCAAGGTTCGTTGCGATCAACTGGCTTATGTGATCTATACCTCGGGTACTACTGGGCGTCCTAAAGGCACATTGTTACAGCATAGTGCAGTCATGGGCTTTGCCCGTAATTCAGATAATTTACTGGATATTCAAGTGGGTACTCGGGTGTTGCAATTTGCTTCCATCGCCTTCGACTCTGCCGTATTAGAGTTTTGGGCGGCGTTAATGAATGGTGCAACTTTACTGTTAGCAGACAAAATGGCTGTTATGCCGGGCATTGCTTTGGCCCAAACCCTTGAAACCATGCAGGTAAATTTTGCCATCCTATTCCCATCGGTATTAGCCAATACTCCTGTTCATGCGTATCCAGCACTGCACACCATTTTAACGGCAGGTGAAGCGCCTTCCTATGCGCTGTTGCAATCTTGGAGTGCACCAACGCGCCGTATTATTAATGCCTACGGCCCGAGTGAAACGGGGGTAGGTGTGTCATTGGGGGATTTTGATATTAGTCGCAATCGCAAACCGCACATGGGGATCCCACGCCCAGGCAGTAAGTTGTTTGTATTGGATGACCAATTACAACCAGTGCCACCTGGGGCTGTTGGTACGCTATACATCGGCGGTCCATGTGTGGGGTTAGGTTATTGGCGCAAGCCAGATGTGACAGACGCGCGGTTTACCACGCATCCAAGCCATGGCCGTTTGTATAACTCTGGCGACCTCGTGCGCTATGACGGCGACGGTAACTTGGTGTTTATTGGCCGCGCCGATAATCAGATAAAGCTGCGTGGTCACCGTGTTGAGCTTGAAGAAGTTGAGGCGGTACTGTGCAACTTAGCCGAAGTAAGCCAAGCCGCGGTGGTGCCGCAGTACGAAGGCGAAACCGTCACAGCGCTCGCTGCATATATTGTAACCACAGCTCCAGCCGCACAAGTCAAAGCGCAATTGCAATCACTAGTACCGAGTTACATGGTGCCTCAGTTGTGGTGTGAACTCGCAGCTTTACCCACCGACGTCAACGGTAAGATCAAGCGCTCAGCCTTACCCGCTGCTGAGGTGGTGAGTTCTGGCCCAAGGCAACAAGCGAGTGGTCAGGTACAACAAACCTTAATGACACTCTGGCAGGAAATTTTGGGTCATAGCGACTTTGGAGTAACCGACAATTTCTTTGATGTTGGAGGCCAATCGATTCTCGCCACGCGATTACAAGCGGCGATAAATCAAGCATTCGAAAAAGAAGTTGAATTATTGGCTTTATTCAAACACACCACAATTTCGGCACAAGCCAGCTGGTTAAGTGATGAGACAGTTGCAGCTAAGCCCAAGCTAGGTAGTCAAGCTGGTAATAAACGACGCCAAGCGCGTCAACGTCAACGTAGAGGGAAAGAAACATGCTAAGCGAACCAACAACAATAACTGAGCTGGCAGAAGAATTGGAAGACAGCATTGCCATCATAGGTATGGCTGGACGTTTTCCTAAAGCTGAAAATATCGACGCCTTTTGGCAAACCTTATGTGCAGGTCAAAGTGGCATGACAGTGCATCAACTGAGTGCAGAAGAGCAAGCGCAATTGCCAAAGGATTGGGTGCCAGTAACACTGAATTTAGAGGGCGCCGCTGACTTTGATGCTAATTTATATAATTTGTCGGCTCGTGAAGCGGCCATGATTGACCCGCAACAACGTTGCTTTTTGGAAGTGTGCCAAACCGCTATGGAACACGCCGGATATGCACCGAGCCAAGTCGACGGCAAGGTTGGCGTATTTGCGGGAGTCAGTCCAAGCCAATACTTTATTGAAAATGTGATCCATCATGTCGACAGTCACAACGCCATGAGCTTGTTTTCTGGTAGCTTGCCAGACCAACTAGCAACTCGCGTAGCGTGGCATTTAAACCTCCGGGGGCCAGCAATGACGCTGGCAACGGCCTGCTCAACTTCGCTTACCGCTTTGTCTGTGGCGGTGCAACACCTTGAAAGCTTCCATTGTGATATGGCGCTGGTGGGCGGCAGTTCGCTTCAGTTAGGAGATGAAAAGGGCTACCAATACATAGAAGGCGCTATCTTTTCGCAAGATGGAATTTGCCGACCATTTGATGAAAAAGCGTCAGGTACTTTGACCGGCAGTGGCGTTGCTGCGGTGGTGCTCAAACGCACCAAAGAGGCCCTTGAAGATGGCGACAACATTATCGCGGTGATCCGTTCCACAGCGCTAAATAATGATGGCAATGAGAAGGTCGGTTATACCGCGCCCAGCGAAAATGCACAGGCAGAATTGGTAATTGAAGCCATGACTGCCGCTGATTTATCCGTTGAGCAAGTTAAATTTGTAGAAGCACATGGAACAGCCACCAAGTTGGGGGATCCAATTGAACTCAATGCTTTGAGTCGCGCCTATGAAGAGCTTGGTGCGACGGCGCAGCAAACCTATGTGGGGTCGCTAAAAACGAATTATGGCCACTTGGATGCGGCTGCGGGGATCGCGGGAGTCATCAAAGCGGCACTGGTATTGGATAAAGGCGTTATTCCACCGATGCCACATTTTGAACAGCCCAATCCTGCCTTTGCAATGCAGGCCAGTCCACTGAGAGTAAACCAGCAAGCGGTTGCGTTAAATCAGCAAGAAACGCTATTGGCGGGAGTTAGCTCGTTTGGTATTGGTGGCACCAATGCTCACGTGGTGCTGCAGAATATGCCTGCTAAAACGCAAGCAACAGCGCAGCTTAATCCGTGGAGTTTTGTACCATTGAGCGCAAAATCAACGAAATCGTTGAGCGATTATAACCAAGCCATTTTGGCGGAAGCTGAGCGCCGAGGCAATCTGTCTCGAGATTGCGTAAAAACCATGGTACATGGTCGCGAGCGTTATCCGCTGAGGCGTGCAGTGTTATTGCATCAAGGCGAAGTATACGGACAGGTTGGTGAGCATCAAGCGCAACATCAAGCCAAAGTGGCGTTTATCTTCCCAGGGCAAGGAACCCAATTTGTACAAATGGGGATGGCGTTATATCGCAGTGAGCCTGAATATCGTCGTCACTTAGACCAAGTCGCAGCCTATGCGTTAAATCGCGGTGTAGACATTATTCAGCTATTACACAGTGATGACGCTCAGCTGGCCATCACCAAAAACACTCAGCCAGTATTGTTTGCTGTGGAATACAGTTTAGCTAAGCTGCTGGCTTATTATGGTATTCAAGCAGATGCTTATCTTGGGCATAGCTTAGGAGAGTGGGTCGCGGCCTGTCTTAGTGGGTTATTTTCGCTAGAAGATGCCCTTGGTGCCGTTATTGAACGGGCGAGATTAATGGATAGCATGCCCACAGGAGCCATGCTAAGTATCTCGAAAAGTTGGCAAAGTATTGCGGATTTGATGCCAGACGGTGTTGAATTAGCCGTTGAAAACAGTCACGACACATGTGTTATTGCGGGCAGTTTTGAGGCAATTCAGGAAGCCGAGTTAATCCTATCTGAAGAAGGGCTGTCACCAAAACGCCTAAAGACTTCTCATGCTTATCACAGTCAACAAATGGCTCCCATGTTAAGCGAATTTGAGCGTTATTTGACGAAACTTAAGTTTACTCAACCTAGTACGCCTTGGATTTCAAATAGAAGCGGCGAGTGGGTCGATTTTGTAAAAGCTGCAACGCCCCAGTATTGGAGTGAGCATGTAAGGCATACAGTGAAGTTCGCTGATGGTTTAGCCTTGCTAAAATCACAGCAGTATATTTGCGTAGAAGTAGGTCCTGGGCAGCTGTTCACACAGTTATTGAAGCGACAAGATTATCATTATGGCGTGGCAACCATTGGCAATGCAAAACAACTTGGTCATGAACAGCAGTCGTTGCTGCGAGCGATAGCTCAACTATGGACGTGCGGGGTTGAACCTAATTGGGACGCCATGTTGGGAGAAGGCGCTTATCAACGTCAAGTAATGCCAACCTATCCGTTTGAGCGTAAAACCTATTGGTGGGGAGAAAAACGCTTAAGCCATACGGAAGTTGCTGCTTCTGTCACGCCAAAGTCTGAACCTCAAGCTCATGGACTCAGCCCTGAAGCACAGATCCTAAGTGTCTTTTCATCCTACTTTGACCGTGATGACCTTACCGTGGAGGACGACTACTTTAGTCTGGGGGGTGACTCTCTACTGTTAGTGAGTGTGTTGAAAGACATCAACAGTAAACTCGGTACCAGCTTAACACTCGATCAGTTCTTGCAAGCTCCTACGGCCAGTCAATTGAGTCAATTTGTTACCTCGCAATCTGAGCAAAAGAATGGAACTGAACTCGCGCTCACTCTGAGTGAAACACTGCAACCTAATAATACCGATGTTCAGGTTGACGCTGCTTTGATCACTGGGTGTACTGGGTTTTGGGGGATCCACCTGCTGCAGCAATTGCTAGATTCGAGTGATAGTACTTTATATTGCTTAGTCCGAGCTGAAGACGAAAGTGCCGCAAGGCAAAGGTTGTATCAAACTGCTCGGCAGTATGGATTGCCGCTACAGATCGCCAGCTCGCGGATCAAGGTCATCATCGGTGATATCTGTGAGCCTTTATTTGGTCTGCCGTCAGAGGCGTTTGAGGCATTAGGCCAACAAGTGAGCAAAATATACCATCTGGCAGCTTCAGTTAACCATTTCTATGGTGTTGAGTCATTGCGTGCTGCAAATATTGATAGCGTAACAACTTGCTTGCAATTGGCCGCACAAGGGCCGAAAAAGCGGCTTATTTTCGCCTCTTCCATTTCAGTCTACTCTAACACGGCTTATGTGGGCGAAACGCAAGTTACCGAGCAACCTGAACTGTTAACTGGCAAATTTAGTTCTGGATATGGGCACAGCAAGTGGGCGGCAGAGCAGCTGATCTGGCAGGCCAAAGCACGTGGATTTGATACGCTTGTCTTGCGAGCAGGTAACATTACCGGTCCTCAAGAAAGCGGACAATGCAATGAAAAAGATGCGATTTGGGCACTGGTAAAAGGTTGTATTCAAGTGTCGGCTTATCCTCGTTCAGCGGCAGGATTATATGTTGATATGTTACCGGTTGACCAAGCTTGCGCTATCACTCATACATTGGCCGAACATGCACCTGCAGGCTCGGTATATCATTTAGTACCACATAATTTATTGACCTTCCACGACCTAGCCGAGCAAGCCAGATCATTAGGTTATCCACTGCAAATTCTCGATGACACACTTTGGGCGAAACGGGTAACTCAGATGCTGACAGAAGCGCAGCAGCGTCCGCTATATCGTATGTTGCAGGCGCAAGAGGGGGAAGCAGAGGTCAATAAGCAGCTTCGTTTTAATAACGACTTGCTCTGTGAAACGTTACAAAAGGAGCATCACAGTCTACCAGAAATTAGCGCAGGTACGGTAAACCGTTACATCCAAAGACTGATGGAACGTGGATTTTTACCCTGTGTAACTGAACTTAACAATCAAGAAAAAAGTGCAGCAGTACTGACTGAGGAAGAATAATGGGCGAGCAAAAAAGCACCACAAAAAAGCAAGGATTAGGTAGAGACTTTTGGATTTACCGATTGGGACAAAGCCTCTCATTAGTTGGTGATGCCGTGGGCATGCTGGCGTTAGGTTGGTGGATCCTAGAAAAAACCGGATCGGCTGCTGTGATGGGTACAATGTTGGCCATTCCTATGGCGATAGGGGTTGTCCTAACCCCACTATTTGGTCCCATCGGAGACCGTTACAGTCGTAAGCATGTGATTGCCTTGAGTGACATCATTCGCGCGATAGTGTTTGTCGCTTTGGCGGCCTGTGTGATGTTTGACCACTTTGATAAAGCACTGTTAGTTGCCTTGTTCACTGTGAACACCACCGCTGGGGCGCTCTTTAGCAGCTCGTCTCGCAGTATTGTTGCTCAGCTAGTCGATAAAGCGTTACTCAAAGAGGCCATCAATAAAACAGAGGGTATCAACGCGATGGCGGGGATCGTTGGTGGCCTGCTCGGTGGTGCATTAGTATCTGTGTTTGGTGTGATGGTGGCATTTTGGGTCAATACGGCGACTTTCTTGGTGGCGATGATTTGCTCACTGCTGATCCGCGCTAACACAAAAGCCAGCGAGAGTAGTGGTGTGATGGGAGTGAAAACTTGGTGGAATGCAGTATTAGAGGGATTCAGAGTGGTTTTTCAAGTACGCATACTGCTTGGTTTGTCATTGATTGTCATGTTTATCAATTTCACTGTTGCGCCATTGGAAGTACTGGTTCCTTACCTTGTGAAAGAAGTGGAGCAATTGCCAGCTTGGTACGTAGGTTTGCTTGAATCAGGACTGGCAGTCGGCAGTATTTTAGGTGTGGTGTTGTTCGGTTTTATTGCCCAAAAAGTGTCGTTAGACCGCATCATGCTTTTTGCATTTCTACTCCTTGGTGTGTGTATCGGCTCCATGGCATTTAACATTCACATTTACCAAGTACTTGTTTCATTGACGCTAATTGGTTTGGCAACCGTATGGGCAAATGTGGTTCTGTCTTCGCAAGTGATGGCTTCCGTGCCAGATATTTTGCGTTCAAGAATTGGTGCAACACTTGGATTTATGGGTAAAGGGATTGAGCCTGTCAGCATGTCTGCGGTCGGGATAAGTGTAGATAAAGTGGGCTTTTCAACTACATTATTGATGTTAGGAGCTGTTGCATTAGTGGTTGCACCTTGCCTGTATTTATTGCCGCATTTTAAAACCTTTATGCGCCTAGAAGCCGAACAGGCGGGTGACTTTTTAAAAACCAGCTATCCCGCATTGGATAAAGCCGTTAAAGCAGGAGGTATCTAATGTTATCAGTACGTCGTCAAACTCAGCTTAATCACCTCATTGCTGATCAGTTTGTAAGCCATGAAGGAATACAGTACCAAGAGCTTGGAAACGGGGACATTCACGTTGCGTATGAAGTGACATCGCCACAACAGCCCGCAATGGTGGTTAAGTTTAGAAAGCGCTTTCCATATGGCGAAGTAGAGAACCATTCAGCGTCGCTGATTGCCGGAGAATATAAAGGCACGCAATTGTTTTACCAAGCGCTTGCAGGTAGTGAGTTGGCAGTCCCTCAGCAATATCAAAGTGGCCAGTTAGATGGTCAATTTTGGGTCATAGAGTCAAAATTAGAACAGGCAGTGGCCTTTGCCGATTTTACTTCTGAGCAAGCTCATCAGGCAGGTTGCACGTTGGCGCGATCTTTACTCAGTGCTTATAAAAAGCCAGCGCCTTGTGACGGTATGGGCAAGTTACTTTTGACCACTGAAGGCGGTTTAAAGGGCCAAAATGAAACCGCACAACAGCTTCAGTACCAATTTGAAAAACAACGCTTTATCAATCTTATTAAAGAAATAAGCATAGAAACAGAAGCGACGGCATTAATTGACGCGCTAACGCTGAGTTATGAGCTGCAAGCGTTACATGAATGGCCACTTACATTGGTAAATGAAGATATTCATCCAGAAAACTTGGTATTGCAGCACAATGGACAACTTGCGGTAATGGACCCGCAAGTATCTATCGATTCAGGACTGCGATTTTTAGCGCACTTTTGGCTTAACTGTGTATACTTTTGGCCGCTCCTTCTAGGCGGCAACATGACACAGCACGATGAGCGAGCTTGGGTCACGAACTTAGCGCCATTAGGGGAAGGGTTTTTGCAAACCTGCATCACCCAACATGTACCAAAAACTGCGTTTTATGCTGAGGCGTTCTTACGTCAGTTATATCTTTTATGGCGTCACCAAGAGTATGTCTGTGGTCGTTCGGAGCAAGGTTCCGACACCGTACTTGGTTCAGTTCACGAGGCTAGCGCTCGGATCCCTGCGTTACTTAATCAATTACAATCGCTGTCAGTATTACTGCTGGAGGCGCACCATGAATAAGCTGAAAACGGTTGCCTTGTCAGGTGCAATTTTGGTTTTTGGTGTGGTCGCTTTTGTTGGACTAAGCGCCCAAGATGAGCCGGATGTCATTGAACCACAGCAACAGCTGCCCGTCGTAAGTGCCATCACAGTGCAAGAAGTGGAAGCACCGATCACCCTAACGACTCGAGGTCGAGTTGAACCTTTGTATCATACTCAGCTGGCGGCGGAGGTGAGTGGTCGGATCGAAGAAGTGGCTGCCGAATTTAACGACGGCGACTTGGTCAGTAATCAAGGCCCGTTACTCCGTATTGAACAGCACAGTTATCATGCCGCACTGTTAAAAGCAAAAGCTGAACTTAGCCGCACTCAAGCTGAGTACACTTTGATCGAAGCGCAAGCCAAGGTCGCAGAGCAAGAGTGGCAAGGTGTCACAGATCAAACACCTTCCGATCTTGCGCTTTATAAGCCACAACTAGCCAGGGAGCTGGCAAACATTGAAGCTGCTAAGGCGGACTTGCTGATTGCCCAAAGAGACTTAAACAAAACGGTGATTAGAGCACCATTTAATGCCGTTGTAGCCACGCGCTCGGTGGGACTGGGTCAATACGTCGAACAAGGAGAGGTGTTAGGGCAGTTAATGAGCACAGATATCGCACAGATCCGACTACCACTAAGTGTTGCTCAGCTAAAGCGCGCACCATCACTCATTGGAAAGCGAGTTGAACTTACTTCATCACTGAGTAAAAAACGCTATGGCGAAATTGTACGTATTGAAAACACTACGGGTGAACATGCGGTAAATCACGTGGTTGTCCGTGTTATGGATCCGTTAGCCTTACATTCAGACCTAGATGCGCTGCGATTTGGTGATTATGTAATAGCAAAGGTAGAGCTTGAGCAGAGTGTCCGTCACACAGCGATCCCAGCTAAATTTTTACGTCAAGGCAGCGCTTGGGTTGTAGATGGCGAGGGCCGCTTACACCACAGGCAATTAACCGTTAAAAGCTTTTATGAAGATCAGGCATTAATTTCGGCTGGGTTGGAAGCGGGTGATCGCTTGATAGTGACTCCACTGCAAAACCCAGTTGCTGGGATGCAAGTTGAAGTCAGACACATCTCATCAGGTGAACAGTGGGTACAGACGGCTACACCGAACAAGGAGATGCAGTGATGCTTCGCAACGTGATTGCTTGGTTTATTAAAAACCCTATCGCCGTCAATTTACTGATGTTGTTTTTATTGATTGGCGGTGTGTTATCGTTTTTGTCTATTAATAAGCAGTTATTGCCACTTGAGCCCAATCAGCAAATTGAGATCATCGTTGAGTATCCAGGAGCATCGGCTGCTGAAGTAAAAATTGGGGTGACCGAAAAAATAGAGAATGCACTGCAAGGGTTACCTGAGGTGCGCCGTATGGTGGGGCTCAGCAACAAGGAGTTGGCCCGAGTTCGTTTGACCTTGAGTGACGATAGTGATGCGCAACAATTGTTAGCCCGTGTGAAGCGTGAAATTGACGCGTTATCAACACTCCCCGTCGGCATTGAACGTCCTGTGATTGAATATATATCGCCACGCCATACTGTAATGTTTCTAGCCTTGTACGGCAGTGCAGATCAAAAAAATCTAAAAATGGCGGCAGCCAAGCTACAACGGGAACTCTTACTGTTACCTGAGGTGCAATATGTTGATCATGACAGTGGTCGCGATTTTGAGGTCAGTATTGAAGTAGACCCTGATGCACTGAGGCGTTATGGCCTAACCATGACGCAATTGAGCGAACGGATCAATGCTTACTCAATAAACCAAACGGGTGGTTTTATCCGAAATGAGCAAGGTGAAATCACTGTGCGAATGGAGAATCAGGCATACCGCTCAGGTGAATTTGCGACGATCCCAGTACTTACTTTATCCAACGGTGCCACGGTACCGCTTGGGGAAGTTGCCACTGTAAACGACACCTTGGCGGATGGGGCTTTCTTTTCAAGCTTTGATGGTAAACCGGCTCGTATTTTCCAAATCAGTGCCGCCCCAGAGCAAGATATCGCGGTCGTATCAGAGGCGGTTGAACGCTATCTAGCTACGCATTCAGCGTCATTAGAAGCTGGCTTAACGGCGACCGCTTGGCTCGACTTTAATTACTATGTTGAAGGGCGCTTGGACATGATGATGGAAAACCTGTTTGCAGGTGCTTTGTTAGTTTTTGTGGTTCTGAGTTTATTTTTACGTCCTCGTATTGCCATGTGGGTAATGGCTGGGATCCCCATTAGCTATCTTGGCACTATGATGCTGCTGCCCATGGAAAGTGTATCGGTAACGCTTAATTTAATGAGCATGTTTGGCTTTATTTTGGTGCTGGGTATCGTAGTAGACGACGCCATCGTGGTGTCAGAAAGTGTCTATCATGAGTGTGAGCGTACAGGCTATCAACAAGCCAGCGTAATAAAAGGAGTTGAAAAAGTGTCAGTCGCGACGGTATTTGGCGTACTCACCACAGTTACTGCATTTTTACCGCTGCTGTTTGTAGAAGGGGAATCAAGAGAGTTATTTCGCAGTATTGGGTTTGTTGTGGTGTTCGCGATGTTGTTTTCAATCATCGAATCTAAATTGATCTTACCGGCTCACCTTGCTGCGATAGGCCCAAAGAAGCGGGTGACTCCTGTGCTAGATAAACTACGTGACACCATTGCGCTTGGTATGCAGTCGTTTATTCGTGGCGTATATGAACCTGTGCTGCGAACTTTGCTACCAAAACGTTGGCCAGTAGTCAGTGCATTTTTTGCGTTATTTATGGTTGCAATGGGTATGCTCTCAGGTGGTCATGTAAAGTGGATTGGAGATGCCCGTGTTCCTCATGATTTCCCTTCAATTCAACTTCGGATGGAAAGTACAGCCTCTGAAGCCATGACGGTAGAGGCGATACGAGCTTTTGAACAAAGCGTGTTAGATGTTGATAAATCGCTGGCTTCACAATATGGCCAAGGTATGGTTGCCCACACTGCGGTGATCCTTGATGGTCCGCAAAATGCGGAGTTATACGTTAAGTTGGTAGATGATGAGGCGAGAAAATTAGACACTTTTGAATTGGCAAAGCTTTGGAGGCAAGCGCTTCCTAATATGCCAGGGTTAAAAGAATATCGGATCCAAGAAACACTAGATGGCGACCCTGAATCGCGAGATATTCAGATCAATGTAGTGGGGGAAGTCCCTTTACAAGTTGATGCTGCCGCTAAGCAACTAGAGCAAAAGCTAAACGTCTTGTCTGCGGTTTATGATGTGACAAACAGTCAAAGTAATATGGAGGTAGAGGTTCGGTTAGCATTAAATGAAATGGGACAGAATCTAGGTCTCACACCAGAGATGTTGATGTCTCAGGTTACCACAGCAATTTATGGTATTGAGGTACAGCGAGTACTAAGAGATAGCTTTGAAGTTAAGGTGATGCTCAAGTATCCGCAAGACTATCGTGCTCAACTACACCTGCTCGATAACATATATATTCACCTAGATGATGGGACTGAATTGTTGTTTACGGACGTAGCCACCTATCAGTTGATCCAAGCGCCCACAGAAATTCGCTCCGATAATGGTAGACAAAATGTTGTCTTAATGGCGTCAGTGGACCCGCTGCTTGCGGACCCTGATGATATCTCAGAGCTGTTAGAGCAGAGTATTCTCGCTGAGCTATCAGCTGAGTTTCCAGGGCTGACATTTAACCTAAACGGTGAGCTCAAAGAGCAACAAGGCAGAATGTCTCGTCAAGCGGTGCTATTCCTATTATCGCTTTTTGGTATTTACGCATTATTGGCCATTCCACTGCGCTCCTACAAAAAGCCTCTACTGATTTTGAGTGTCCTGCCATTTTGTTTCGTTGGTGCCGTATTTGGGCATTGGGTTATGGGACTAGGTATGAGCGTAATGTCGCTATTTGGTGTAATTGCAGCACTTGGTGTCGCGGTCAATGATGCCTTGATTTTATTGGTGGCCCATTCAAAACCGGGCAGTCGCATTGTACAAGTGGCTAGTCAGCGTTTTATGGCAATTACCTTAACGTCGTTGACGACATTTATCGGTCTATTGCCGCTAATGTTTGAGACAGATTTACAAGCACACATGGTGATCCCAATGGCGGTGTCTTTAGCATTTGGGGTGATAGCCAGTTCTTTTGCAACATTATTTATGTTGCCTGTACTACTAAAAAGCGCGGCAGTAAAACACAATAAATCGACTATCGCTGCTGCAAATTTTGACTTGGGTTAATAAGGAAAATTCATGGATAAGTATAAAGTTGACATTGTAGATTCGCTGACAGCTTCTGAGTTTAAGCGCAATTATTTAAAACCAGGCCGCCCTGTACTGATTAAGGGGGCCATCAAACATTGGCAAGCAACCCAAGGGTGGGGAACCCGCTATTTCAAGCAGCATTTTCCAGATCAGCAAGTACCAGTAAAGCGGTTTGAAAAAGGCAATATTATTAAAGAGGCAATGCCGCTTGGAGATTATTGCGACCAATTAGATGCGTATGAGCGAGGTGAAGGGGAATTCCCTGCTTATTGTCACGATATTCCAATATTTCATGCCTTACCGGAATTGAAACAGGATATAAATGATTTTCCTAGTAACTTTATGCCAATTGCTTATAGTAATTGGTGGAAATATTGCCAGTTTTTTCTTGGCCCCTCGCAAAGTGTCACACCGCTACATTTTGACTGCTTACTGACGCACAATTTGTTCTTCCAAATCAAGGGGACTAAACGCTTTACGCTACTGCCATATGAAGATAGTCGTCATTGTGGCAGATATGGCTGGCGTTGGTTCAAACTTGACCCCGAACAACCTGATCTACAGCAATATGCTCAGTACGATAAGGACAAAGCGGTAGTCGTCGACGTGGAAGCCGGTGATATTTTGTTTATGCCAAGCGGTACTTTGCATCATGTTCGCTCTATGGATACCTGCGTGTCTTTTAATATTGATTTTCATAATCAACATAGCGCGTGGCGTGGTGTTAAAGCGCTATACGAGGGCATACCAGTAACTAACTTTTATTACAACTTTTTATGTTTATTAAGGTTGATGAAGCTGTTACCAGAGCGGGTGTTTTTCCGATTGTACAAAGGCTACCTCAATTATGTCTCTTAGGTAGTCAAGAGGTACTGCCAATCTACCTAAAAGTAGCATTGGTAGCAGCACCACTTGCGTGATTTTTATTCTAAGCAAGTGGCGCAACTAGTTAACGTTAAAGGAATAAGAGCATGAAGTTTTCGACCATTGGTGGGGTCATTGTGTTATGGCTATTTTCTTATACAGCAAATGCTGAAGTCTCTGATAATGACCCCTATGATTTTAAGCCGAGTATATTAAGTGATAGCCCTAATTTAGGGGCGCTATCAGGATTTGTCCTTCCAGGAGTGATCCAAGGTTTGGATGGGCAATACCAAAAAACCACATGGTATGCCACGTCGACTTTGGTCGGTTTTGCGGGATATGGCCACTACTCTGATCAAGATGATTATATCGATGATGATGATCGAGATAACGACGTATTAGACATTGAATATTTAAATGCCACTACGCTAAAGGCCGATTTCACCTCAAATGTGGCATTAAACAGCATGTTTATGTCATCTTACGACGCGTATCAAAGTCGAGCCAAATACCGGCAATTTGATCATGACGTCACCGTGTCAGCCACGCCAGTATCACAATTATGGAAAGCCCCATTCAAGTGGGAGAATCTATCCAAACCAAGTACTTATATTCCATTGTTATTGGTTGCGGCTTATGTTTCTTCACGCGATAACGTCTATGCCATAGAAAGAGATGATAGTGTTAGTTTGTTTGAGGCACACAGTGCAAATCTTGCTGGCAACCTGTTTACTGCGGTGGGCGAAGAAGCGTTTTTCCGTGGTTACCTCAACACTGAACTAAGCCATCAACTGGGACAACGCTCAGGCCTCGTTGTGTCATCCCTTTTATTTGGTGCTTTGCACAGCGGCAGTGGTAACCAAGCAAGTTTTGGTGCTGCGACGGCGATCGGTGGTTATCTGGGCTGGCTACATCAACGTAATAACTATGACCTAGAACAATCAGTTGCTGTTCATTATTGGATAAATGTTATTGCTGGAATAGCTGAGTTAGAACATGGTGGTAGTGTGCCGTTGTTGCAAGTAAATATGCAATTTTAGGAGCGAAATAATAAAAAGCAAAAAGCAAAATGTTGATATTCTGCTTTTTGCTTTCGTAGTTAACCTGCCAACATAAGGTTATATGGTTATTGTTAACGGTAACTTTTGAGCGGTTTGCTATTAACTATTTTCCATTGCTTTTCGTAGGCTTTCTGGACGCATATCTTTCCAATGCTCGTTAATATAGGCATTACACTCTTCTAAGCTGCCTTGAATATCAATTTGGCTCCACCCCTTTGGTATTGCTTTGGTTGCGGACCAAACTGAATATTGCTTTTCAGCATTAATGAGTACCGTATACGTTTCTATTGTGTTTAGCATCGTGTTTCCTTATCTATTGCTTGTTATATCAATTTGCTTAATTAAGTGATCTATTTTGAAGCAAAAAACCTTGTTGATAACACCACTACTGCATCTTATGCACGCTAAGGTACTAACGGTCATATCGGCAAGCCAAAATTTTGCTATTTAGTTGTTCTAAATAAGTAATTTCTAACGGAGTTAGCGTCAGGTGTACTTCTTCAAATTGAGCAAGTATTAAGAAAAATTGGTATTAATGGGCCGTTAGTTCTAAACAATGATTTTTAATCATGCAGTGTCCAACAAATTTATACCCTCGTTTTGGGATCGTTTTTATAAATTTAGGATTACGCATATCATCTGCTAACGCTTTTCGTGCCAAACACACACAGCGGTTTACGACTTTCATCGATTTAAATTTACTTCCCCAAACTTTGACCAACAACTCTTCGACTGATACTGCGCGCTCTGAATGCTCTATTAAATAAAGCAAAGCTTTGGATGCTAAAGGTTCAAGTTTAACGACTTCTTGGTTCTCAGAGAGAATATAATCCTCACCATGATAAAAAATGAATCCTTTGTTTAATTCCATCGCGTTGTCAGACGAATTTGCGGCTACCGTATTCATCTATTAACTCCTTCTTTGAAAACGACTTCCAGCATCTACTTTATTGATGGGGAACAGATTTAGGATCATACCTTTTTATAGTTTGTATCGCTTCGTTATGTAAACAAATTGTGTTGCTTATTCTGTGTGAAAAGTGAGATAACAATGGCTGACCAAAAACACGAACCACTCCATAAAGTAGTGGTTTTATAATACTGCTGTATCAAAATTAATACAACAGATATGCGACGAAATGAAATAATCTACAAGTTTGTTTTTCGCATTTAAGCAACATAAGTTAATTTTTTAGTGTGGTGGTTTTAGCTGCATTAGTAATGTAACTGGTGTGATATGAATATTATTCGTGAACCTTATTGCTATCTTGTGCCTTCTTGCTGTCACAAAGTTCCTAGATATAAGTTTAAAAAAGAGTAGGTTACTGCATTCATTTTAGAGCGTTTAACGGTGCTGCTGAAATAAATTGTTCAAAATGTTCACACCAAATAACAGCACTTTGAAACTCTGCTAAGTCTGCCTGAAGATATCTTGGTAGCACAAATTGTGAAAATTGATTTATTCTTGCAACTTCGAGCATCGTGTGCTTTTGCATTTTAAAGTCTGCTTCAGTTTCAATAAAAGTCTTGGCAAGGTATAGCCGATAATCTGGACCAGGGGCTATTTCACCTGCAAAGGCAATATGCTTGTCTGAGAAATATATTTCACCGATGGCATAGTGCAACGCATCAGAGTCTTTAAGTGCTTTCACAAATTGGCCTTTATGAGTCGCGGCTTTACTAATTGCCTGAATTTCAGCGTTGCTGGCTGCTGGAGGTTGCGTCATTATCGGTAAGGTATACACACCAGCAACAAAGCCGGTGACAAACACCACAATGAGTAATAGTAGGGTAAGAAATGCTCGCAAAGTCGTCTCCAAATGAATCGTAAACCAGAAGTATAGTCAAATAGCGATACTTAGCTATTGGCTGTATCTAATTAAAAAGTTTTAATTTCTATATTTATTGATTGTTTAAAGGATTTTTACTGAATGTAATCTAGTTCTTTATGCATAAAAATGTTTACAAACGGTTGGTTTTTCTAATTGTTAGCCATTCTAGAATAAAATATTTTAATTATTTATTTTATTGTAATAGTTATAGTAATCAGCTGACTATAGCCATCATTGTGATCAGAGATACCTTTAAGTTAGTTTTAAAGTACTAAATGTAACTAATAATCTCGGCTATTGTTATTGTTTTTTCTGTGGATAAAACCCCTCCAAAATGCACAGTTTAATTAACCTAGATACTTTTTTATTACACAAAGATGAAGGCGAGTGTGCCATAGGCGTGCAATGGCCTATCGAGCTTGTGTTTATTGCATTGGAATTCGTAAGACAGGGGTAACTTTCTAGTGGGAAACATCGATAGACAACATTCGCCAACTCTAATCTAAATCTGAGTGGCTTACAACAAAGTGACGATAGTATTGTATTCGATGCTGTACAACTAGCTACTAATCAGCTAACTGTCAGTGATCCCCAACACACGTCACTTTTTTCATTTTAGCTAAACCACAAGACCGCTCACCTTTGCATGGCAGCTCCCTACGCCACTGACCAACAGCGGTAGCGGTACAACTATCACGTTGACTGCGTCTGAGGTTCAGTAAAATATCGACTATCAAGGGCAAGTAACTGTCTCTGATGGCTCACTTGACAAAGCAGTGAGCTTCACCATTACAGTTACCAATCAAAGCACATCACCAAATGGTGGCATATGACGTGCCGAGCGAATATATACAGCTGGCGATACGGCGGTGTATCAAGGTAAAAACTATTGCGCTAAATGGTGGGTAAAAGACCAGAAGCCTGATCAAAGTGATGCGTGGGAGCTAGTTGATAAGTCATAGGTAAGTAACGAATGAAATGCCAATAAGGCGTATACCGGCGGAGGCAAAGTGACTTATCAAGGCGCTGAATACCAAGCTCACTGGTGGACGCGTGGTCAGCAGCTAGGCACTAAGTTGTTTGGCGTAAACTGTAACCAATTGGTGGTATTTAAGGTACTGGTAGGTGTGCTATCAGTATCTTGAATGCAGGCTGGGTGTCATGAAAATATCCTGCCAGTTCAAATAGAGTAAAACATGATTGATTACACTTAGTGTAATTCTGAGCGAGTATTTTAGAAATGCTGCTTTAGGCACCATGGACGAGTGCTTGGCGCTAAACATCTAGTACGTAATTAAAGTCTTAAAAATATCAGTCACTTGGTGTGAATAAAAAAATAATTTTTAATCAAGCAAGTCACCATCAAAAAAACAAAATAAAGAATAAAATAAAAATCTATATTTTATGTGTTTTATTGTTTTATTTTTTAATATTTCGCAACGTTGAATCTTTGCTTTTTTTGTATCTTAAATTTCATGGTTTATATAGTTATTGAACGTTTTTGTTTTGGTGTTATTATTTTGTTGGTTTTTCTAATAAAAGGAAATTTTATGAAATTAGTATCACTTAGTACCTTGCTTTTAGTGGCAAGCAGCTCTGCGTTTGCAGGTAACCCGAAGAGTGTTGGAGATGTTGTAGCAAGAGACTTGTCAATTAGTGGCTTAGGCTGGGCTGGGCATGTTGGCATTTGGGATGGTTCAAAAGTATTGGAAGTATTGAATGATGACAAAGTGATTCATAAAAATACATTGAGTAGCTTTAAAAGCGCTTCATCATACTGGGGAGCAAAATATGGTCGTGGCTCTCAGCATGATAAAATAATTAATGCTGGGTGGGCTCAAAAAGATTTCGATCCTGAATACACTATCACTGCACAATATAGAGAAGGTGAATGGGATGAAGTAAATGGTCGCCTAGTTAAAATAAAAGCAAAGTTCCGCTGTGATACATTTGTGAACTATTCTTTTAAAAAGGTAACTGGTAGTAACTTGGTTACCGTCTTCACTCCTAGAAATCTATATAATAGTTTCCCTAGCAGTCGATAAGTGAGAGTGGATATGAAATTAAATGCAAGATTGTTACTAGGTATATCTCTGGCTGTTATTTTGGTTGTCCTTTATTTCATATCTACATCAACTGATGAGAACAATATAAATTCGCCAGATAAGCCGACTACTCCTTTTATAAGCCAGTCTGAGCTTATTGAAACTTTACCTGACTTTTATGTAATGGATAAGGAAATAAGCGATGGCGACAAAAATAAAGAAATATTAGCAAATAATTTAGTATCCAAGATTAGGCACAGCTTTGGGAAAAAAGAAATGCTTGATTTTGAAGCTGAGCTTATTGCTATTTTGAAAAATCCGGCAATATCTCGACAAGACAAAATAAACCTTTTATGGACGATGGTTCACCAGCTGGGAGTAGAAACAGAGCAAGGTCTATATGTACTTGAATATATGGCTACGTTAGCGCCGGTTGAGTTGTCCGAGGAGCTTACAGTATTATTCATAAATGTTTCGGCGCGAGCAAAGCTGGGCCTTCTTTACGTGATGGAGTCCATTTTACGTTTGGACAACACTGCAGCAAAAGTCTCTGCTGAACATTTAGCCCAAGCTAAGCAGCAAATGCTCGATACTATCAGCGCTCAATTAGTCAATGTAGACAATGCTGAACTTGGTTTCTCGATTTTGGAAACTGTGGTTGGACATCTTCCATTTGACCAAGCCAAACTGCTGATTGATGACCACTTTATGACTTTATCAGGTGAACAGAATGAAACCTCACGAGCAACAAAAGCGGGAATTTATAATCGACTCGCATTGGCTAACCCTGTTTCTCGCAATGAGTTTTTACCGCAGTATATTGAATCGCTAAGTGCAGATCCTAAAAAAACGATAGAAAAAGAAGCTTTACGTCAGGATTTATTTAATATTATTAAAATAGATAGATTTATTGCTAAAGCACCACAAGAGTTTAAAAATACGGTAAAAGATTTCCTAGCGACTGAATTGCCAAAGATTGAAGTTGAAAGTACTGAGTTTAATTACGATGCGGTTATGCTATATGCAGATTTATCAATAGCCATGGCTAAACTGCAAGGAAACGACTTGCATAGCAGTGAGAGTTTATATAAAAAGCAAATAAATAATACCACTAACCTACTTGAGCAAGCCATTTTAATAAGTCGATCACCCTATGAATTAAATACATTGTTACCTGATGAATATACCCGGTTGCAGATCAGTGAGCGTTTGCGAGCAGAGGCGAAACGCTTGGGTGATAGCTCTGTTTACTCAAGCTTGTTAAGAGACGTTGCTAAGCAGTTGTAAGTGCTGATTTTTCCCTCATCAAATGTCACCTTTGGCTTGATGAGGGAGGATTTTTACTTGTGCAAACCTAGCATAAAATTCAGGTACAAATGTCAGCACCACATATTCTTAGTCTTAATTTTGTGGCCGGAGCTTACATTAACTGCTGTGGTTTGATTTCAATATTAGCGCTATCAGAGCTTACCCATACCTCGCCATCTTGAATAGTAATAGTAAGCTTAATGCTGCGATCTGCTAACTGGGCTAAAGCCTGAGTCGCACTATAATCCAAGCTGAAAATACTCAGATTGTTAAAGTCGTATAACTTAGGCTGATGTTTTTGCCACCAAATAGCTTGATTGTTCTCACCATAAGTATAAAGGATCACTCGCTTTGATTTATTGCACGCTTTTTTAAGGCGTTTTTCATCAGGCAGTCCTAGTTCAACCCAAAGCTCAATCTCTTCGCTGTAATTCTTAACCCATAGCTCAGGTTCATCATCAGCACATAAGCCCTTTGTAAACTCAAGTCCTTCACAGGCATTTAGTGCATAAGCAAGTAGCCTGATCATTAAACGTTGCTCGTTTTCAGAGGGGTGTTGAGCCAGTGTTAAATTAACATCTTGGTAAACATGCCTGTCCATATCACTGAGAGATAGTTGGGCTTTGATAATTGTAGATTTGAGCGCCATAAACTTGCTTAAAAAATTTTTGCGCCAGTATAGCGGATTTTATACCAGTTGTATTAAGTAAATGCGTTATTTTGAGGCAGGGCAATAGCTTAAGTAGCACCGCTCTCGCGTCCTGCTATCGCCAAGTTACTTATATCCATATAGGCAAGGTAAAAATTTTGCTGTTTAGTTGTTCCAAATGAGCAATTTTAACGAAGCTAAGAGGGTATTTAACCCTTCAAATTGATTAGAGAATTAATTCAATTGGTATTTAATCAGGGGTCGAAATAACAACACTACAGAGTGCGATTGTGGATATGAAACACAGCCTCGCAATGAGACTGTGTTTGTTTGAATTACCTAACGTCCTAGCAGTTAATTACAGCTACTTGAGATATTCCAAATATTGGGTAACGACTCTTTTAGTGTGCTTACTTGAGCACAGTCGATATTTGGGTTTCCATATAGACTTAAATAATTCAGATTGGTCAACTTGAATAGCGGCGACAGATCTGAAACGTTGGTATAGTTCAACTCTAAGCGGGTAAGTTCGGCATAATCTTTAAGTGAGCCATAGTTTGTCAGCTTGGTGCTATCCAAGTCTAAATAAATTAAGGTAGTAGGCAAGCCAAAAAGCGCGAAGTCATATACGGTTTGGCGATTTGTATTTAACTCAAAGGAGGTCAATGATGGAGGGAGTGTAGCCTTAGCCGTTAGTTCACCCGTGAGTCTGTAGATATCTAGACTTTTTAAGGTGTGTAGCTGAGCTAAGCTAGGATCCCGCAACAACGCACTGTTCACGGAGCCACTTAGTGTTAAACTATTAATAGCTTCAAACTGTGTAATTCCATTTAATGATTCAATTGCTGAGCCATCACAAGAGAGTGAGGTATTACGTACAGCATCTTGGTATCCGCGCTTTTCAATACATTGCTTAAATGCTTCATCGGTAATTAAGCTCAAATCGACCGGCTTCATAATACAGTTATAGTTAGAAACACTTGTTGTGACACCATCAAGAGATTTTAATAGCTCCTGATCATCACAATAAATGGCACTACTGTTTATTTCAAGTCTTTCCAGTGTGTTTAAACTGGCAAGCATGTCAGCTCTAAAAAACGTAGAAAAGTTGCTTAGTGTTAATGACTTCAACTTGGTTAGTGATGCTATCTCTGAGATATCAGCCGCTTGAGCATAGTCAATAAAGAGGGTGTCTAAATTGTCAAATTGAGATACATGGGTGATATCTTCTAGTTCTGTAAAGCCGCCGATCTTTAGCGATTTCAGACTTGTGTTTACACCTAAAGCGTCAAGTGTTGTGATTTTGGTTTTATTACTATAATGGTATACTTTTAATAACTCAGCTGATTCGAGCGCAGGAAAGTTAGCCAAGTTGACCATGTTTGAATAGCTGTTACCTTTTACGTTTAATGTCTTTAAGTTCGGTAATGTTGCCGCATTTGAAGCCTCAACGAAACTAACGTTCAGGTTAACCTTCTCCAATGCTTGCATTTTACTTAACGTATCTAGTGCAAAGCTTGAGTAATCGTTGTAGACGGTCAGGTCGCGCATATTTTCAAGCTCAGATAATGCGCTAAAATCTGTGTTATTATCCAGTCTACGAATGTACAGTTCGATTAGGTTTGGTGTGAAACTTAGCCAGCCTAGGTCATTAACACTGTGTAACTGATTGAGCTTCAATGATGTTAGCTTCGGCATCATTTGCAAAAACCGAAGAGAAGAAAGGTTCAGGCTCTCCAAAGATAAGGATTGTAGTTCCGTAAAAGTTGAAAGCTTGCCGGCATTATCAACGGTTAAATTGTCTAATGACAGAGAGGTCAGCTTCGCATTACCACTGATGTCCGCGATATCAAGCTTAACATTGTCGGAATAAGTACGAAGATCTAGTTTTTCCAACTCACTAAACTTTTCTAAGAATGAGAAATCTTCAATCTGCGTCCTGTTGAGTTCAAGAGTTGTCAGATTTGTTTTAGCTTCTATTGCCGTTGAGTCAGCGGCTTCGATATTATTAAGTGTTAATGCTGTGAGGTTAGGTATAGAGTTTAAAAATGACAGCGAGCTCAGATCGTATATATATGTCAAAGATAAACTTTGCAAGTTACTAAAGCGTTTTAGAGTATTTTTATCATCAATGTCTAGAGTACGTAATGCCAAACGAGTGAGCTTATCACTTGGAAGTTGACTAAGCTGTATCGTTTCATATTGGTTACTGTCGTTGTCTATTTCAAGCGTATGAAGCTGTGCAAAGCCTGATAAATCTAACAAAGAAAAATCTAGGCGTTTACTATAATTATCACTTCCTTGGGCTTCAACAATAGACAATGACTCAAGTTTATTGAGCTTACTAATTTGTTCTAAATGTGCATCATTATTTGAGCTGTGTTGGGGCGCGGCAAACGCGTTATCGAGCTTTAACGCGGTGAGCGTAGAAATTTGAGCTAACTCTTCGAGATTATCCAATTCTGCGTTTTTAATAGATACCGTAGATAAACCACTAATACCAGAGAGCCCTGCTAATGTTGCAATTGGGTAGTCTGTACAATCAACAACAGAAATACCCACGTCTTGATGTGTATCTGATAAACATTGCGCCAGCGCTGCGTCTGAAATCGTTAAGCTTGAAAGTGGAGCGTAAGCATTTAGGTTGACCGTTAATTCTTGTGAGCTTGCGCTTCCTTTATCGTCGGTAGCCGTTAGCTTAAACGTGAGCGTAGTTGTTTCATCAATATCAGGAGCTCTAAATTCTAACGTCTCACTATTGTTGTTTGCTAGCTCAACAGTTGTACCTGCTGTTTGTTCCCATAGAAATGTTGCAATACTGCCATCTTCGTCATTTGCACTCGCTACAACGGTGATATTGTCTCGTTCCATGGCGGTGACCGGGGCTAGAGTTGCAATAACAGGGGCTTTGTTTGTTGGCGGAGGTGGAGTGGTATCTGCATTATTTTTATCGCTACTGCCCCCGCCACAGGCTGCGAGAGTAGATGCTAGGAGAGAAGCGAAGATCCCTTTGTATATAGAGCTTTTTATCATCTTGATATCTTACTTAGTGTTATTGTTAAATTGTTTATCCGGCGTAGTGTACTTGATTAGGGTAAATGTTTCCAATAAATGAACAATTTAATGAGGGCCATTAAGGTGAAATGAGGCTTCTTTAGCCTCATAAAGTAGGGGAGAGTCGGTGTTAATCTACAGTGGCGATGGCTGATTCAACTCTATTTTCACATAAGGTTGTGCCGGGTAAAGTTGCACAGTATTCTCCCGCTTGCTCTAAGCTGATACGCTGGTTTTCTCGAGCTTGAAGGCGAGTATTGAGCTGTGCAATTTCGCTGGGATCCTCAGATACAGCTCTAAAAGCAGTTAAGCGTTCAATTTCATCGTATACAAGGTCCTGATAACCCCTTAGTCGAGCCGATAGAGCAATATAACGCTCTGATATTGCTGGTTGGCCTGCGTAAGCTAGGTCATAGTGGCCGGAATCCTCATAGCTTTCGACTTCGTATTTTAAAACGTTTAAATGTTCATCTTTAAGGTCGTCTACATAATCTCCACCATCTAACAAATAGCTAAATAAGTTGTCTGCGTATGTTATGCAAGGAGTTAGATTATCGGTTTTGCAGTGCATTGTGCCATTTTTAGTTAGCCTTGCCAGCTCTGGTGTCATGCCACCGTCGGTATTTACTTGAATAGTGTATACGGCATCTTTGGTTGCATCTTGGAACACTTTTGTTTTGGTAAATGTTTTACTAAAAAATAAAAATTTTACTTTGATTTTAGTTTGAAACCATTCGTATTTGGTTTGATCTGCAAAGTGAAGTTTTGCAGTGACATAAATACGAGAACCTAGCTTTATATTGTGGATAAAACTATCGCCGCAGCGACCTCTGACTTCAGAGGGGCTGGTGTTCAATAGATCAGAGATGTTGGGCTTTGTAGTTCTATTTTCAAAGTTGTAGCTGCCTTTTTCATAAGTTAACTCGACCGCTGAAGCTGCTGAATTTCTATTTTTGGTTACTTTTCTGCGCATGGAAAATTTGGCTGAGCCACCAAAAATAACCAAGTTGATACCAGCCTTTACACTACCAGTAATGGTATTGATCATGGTATCAGAGTCAAAATCGCCACGATAAGCCAAGTCGCCCATGCTGCCGCCTTGAAATTGCCATTGACCATCCAAACAGGGCTCTAAGGGAATGCCAAGCGTTTGTTCGAACCCTTGACCTAGCGTTTCTTTTGCTGTGTTTAATGAGTAGTAGGTGTGTGCATTTGCAGTAGAGCTCAACAGGCCACAGAGCACTATTAGTATGGATCTTAAGTGCATACATACATTCCTGTAGGTGAAACCAATTGACTTAATTCGCTGCGCTTTGGAGCTGATCCAACTGCGTTAAGCCACATTTATATTTACTCATATCAACATGGCTAACGTTAACTCTGTTGCCGAGGAGTGCTCTGCTTCCAAGCTACTTTTTAAATCAATACAATCGGTATGATTAACGGTATTAGGGGTATGCTCACGGCGACGCGCAAGTATACCCCAGTGAACAAATGGCATTTAGTTTTCGAAGGCTGTCCCGTAAGTGGGCAGTGCCGATTTACATGGCAGCCACACCATCACTCCAGCTGCTGGGTCGTTAGCATCAACAAAAGAGGGTGCCCAACCAAGCTGTCTAAACCCGAGTGAAACGTGATTTTCCTCGACACCGAAGTTTGCTGTTGCTTCTCGCGCATTTTCACATTTGAAATATTGCGTCATATTATCTGAAGGAATATTCAAATCAGCCAGCGTGTAATTCTGAATACAGCCAACACCGCTGCCACTACAGGTATTTTGATAATCATTCCAGGCATCTGTACATGCTGTACCATAAGGGTTATCACGACAAATTCTGGCATACTGCTCATAGATCCACGCATTGTTATACGCCGCGGTCTGCACCCCTTGCGCTTTTTGTCTTTGCTCATCATTCATCCAACTGGCGTATTGTGCAAGTACGCCTCTAGCACGATGTTCATGATTAACTGACTTTTTAAATTGATCTTCCAGCCACAAAGTACGGTAGGTCGTTTCAAAACGAATATCTTTATTACCAGAATCTAAACGACGAACATCTTGTGAGCTGATCTCGTATGGAGTCGCTTTGTAACGCACTACGTTGTAATCAGATAACGCATTAAACTGATCACCAAAGTCATTTTTTGCATAATTTACCGCTTGCTCAAACAAGGTAAAACAAGGTTCGTAGTTATCAAGCGAACAGGTGATAATATTGTTTGGAATGATGCTCAACAGTTGTTTCGGATCACCGCCTTTTTGTAACGCCCTGACGGTAATTCGGACACTCTTTTTGAGGTCTTCATCTATATAGTTAAGTTTACCATCAACGCTTATCCCTATATTTCCAGCACCGTAGCTGACGCCTAAGTAACCGCCAATTTCGCTTTTATGCTGCTCACTCAAATATTCAATTTTCATATTAATGAGTAGCTGGGCACCATATTCAATTTCACTGATAAACGCATCGCCAGCCATACTCATTAGCTTGCTTTGATATTCATTGGCTAATGTGTTTCCTGATGGAGTCAGGGTATAACCGATATTAGGATCGGCGGGCATGAGCACACGCTTTTTCGGTGTTAATGATGCCTGAAAGGTGTAAGTATTTGAAAACTCAGTAGAGGACATTTCTTTAGCTAAGTGGCCTCCAGCTTTGACGCGAATGACGGGAAAGCCTACATCAACATCAACATTTCCGTTTAGTTGGCGCAGAACTTCATCGTAGCTGCCGTTATTAACGAGTTCGAATTGTACGCGGGTATTACCAAGAGTTTCTACGGTTTCACCAGCAACAGTTTGTACATTCAGAAATCGTTTCTGGTCGCTATTAAACGCGGTACCCAATACCACGTGATCATTCATCAAGCCGGGTATTTCACTTTGAAACGTATTTACATTTTGTGCTTTTTGCATCAATGTGGCTTCATTTACAAAGTTGGTTTCAGCCCAAACAAATGGAGCTGAGCTTGCAAGTAGTGCCACGATAGTGTTTTTGTATAAATTCATGTTGCCACCTATTACTTCACGTAAAGGAGGTAATCTTCTACCTCACCTGAGTCTACTTCTTTACATGCGTCATTACTGCCACCTAAGTAGTCCATAGTTACGCGCATTTTTGTCATTCCTTTCTTCGCTCCTGTCGGAGGAGTGATTTCAACTTGTAGCGCTTGTTCAGAGACACCTGCAAATAGCATCTCTTTGCTATCTTTAAAGTCACCATCTTGGTTCCAGTCAATAAAAACATGCCAAGTTTCAGGGTATGTTTCAGCACCACTGAACCCTGGAGTAAGTGTCAACTGGTAGCTTTTGTCCGCATATATTTTTGCCGTATCACCAACATAATTACTGTAGAAAGTATTGCTACTGGTGTTATCGAGATTTGAAAACTTCACCGATTTGATGTGTTCATAATCGCGCTCGCGCGAACGAGTCTCACAATAGTTAGGCATTGCTGGGGTGACCATTACAGCGCTGATACGGTAATCTGAAGGGATTTGTAAGCAGGAGGTTGTTGGAGATATGCCAGCAAACCAATTTTTTGGGTTGGCGTTGTCTTCATCCCCAAAGGTAAGGTACTTCGCATCATTTCTCAGCGCGCTATTCTTATACAGCATGACTTTTTTGAGGTTAGCAATTTTTTCTTCGTTGGGAATTGGGGTTGTGGGATCAAAGATATTGTCAGAGACTTCCACCAGTAACCCCGGATAGCATTTCTCTAACCATTGAAAACGCCCAAGCGCCTGCTGGGGAGTTAACACATCACGGGATTCAAATAGCGTTGTATTTGCCTGTACGGTCGGCGCAATAATGGCCGCAACAGAGGCAATAAATGTGCTGGTAAGCATGACTTTTAACATAGTCTTATTCCTTATAATTCTAGCCATTTGCGGTCATACTGATGAACGCGATCACGGGTTTGTAGCTCTCTATCGCGGCAGTAATTACCAATTGGATTACGTTTACAATAATCAACTGCGTCAGCAAGGATGAACGAATTGAATAACGCATTATCACGAATGGTTTCTAATGCTGTTCGGTGTGCGTTATTGAGCTCACTTGCGTAGTAATTCAGGAGGTTGTCGGCGCGACGGTTATCAAGGATCGCCTGCACCCAATCATCGCTCATATTTTTAAGTGCCAGTTTGGTTAAGATACTTTTTGCAGGGTAGATATCATCTGGTACCAATGCAGATAAACTTGGTCCTGAATCGGTATAGCTTTCAGTGAATACACGGCTGACGTTATATTTGTCTAAAGTGTCAAATTGAGTGACATAGTTGGTTTTGATGTAATCAATACTGTTTTTGAACACATCGAAACATGGTGTAGGATTTTCCATCGTACAATTTACGAGCTGGTTTGGGATCACCTTCAGTAGCTCAGTAGGGTCACCACCAAGCTGCAACGCTGAAACGGTGATTTTAATATTACGTTTTACGTCTTCATCAACTTTTTGTAGTTTACCGCTGACACTGACTTTGCCGGCCCAGTCAACACCAAGCTGGCCTCCCCATTTCACCTTATCTTCATCATTTTTATATTGAAATTTGAGGTTAATCATCACTTGAGAGCCATACTCAATCGTTGATACAAACTCATTACCAATATTGTTAAATTTGTCGCCAGGATTGGCGTTTGCTAAGTCCAATGCAACTTGAGTTGGTCGAAAGCCAATTTGCGGATCGGCAACCAGCATGCGTTTTTTTGGCTTCAAAGAAAGAAACAGAGTATAAGTACCGGTGTAGTTATCAGCGGCGTTTTGCTTGGCGTAGCTGGCTCCGACTCCAACTTTGATAACGGGAACATCTAGTGCTGCACCTAAGTTACCGTCCAACATACTAGAGAGTTGGCTATAACTCATGTCGACGCCAACGACAAAATCCATTTCAGTGTTACCATAGGTCTCATCAACCATTCCTTGTACACTTTGCAACGCATAAAAGCCTTCTTTTTCGCTATGATATGCAGTGCCCAATGTTACCGAATCTAGGTTTGAATTGTTTTTTTGGGCAGTGAACTCTTTGGTATCAGCTGCGTTTGCTGACAAACTACAGGCAAAAAGTCCCACTACCCCCATGGCCTGTGCCAATGGAGAATAACTAAATTTCATATTGAATTCCTTACAGAGAAGTGTGACCTTTCAAGCAGAAAGGTCACCGGGTAGTGATTAGTTCAAACTATTGATGTAATCTGTTTTCCATTTCTCAGGAAGACGTTGTAGGATTTCTTCTTCTGACATGCGAATTTCCTGATCTTTATAGTTAAACTCATCTTGAGTTGCTAAATCACCAACCGCCATACCGTTGGCAAACATGGCAAAGTTACGAGACTCAGACAATACAGACTCCGCTGTTGGCGCAAGTTTTAAGTTGTATATCTTGTCTTTATATTTTTCTTTGGTTATGTCTGTGACGAGTACAGAACCCCCTTCAGTTAAAATACGGTCGCCCACTTTAAGCTCTTTTGCCCATACTATGCCTTTGTTAGACGTGGAGATTGGGTGTGTTTCTGTCATTAAAATATCAGAGCCATCTGCACCTTTAATGCGGTACATTTTGATAGCTTCGATACCGACTGACACATCGACCACTTGCATCGGCTCTTTCACATTTGCGTTGGAAGCCAATGCCCCAAGCACAAGATCTCCTTTACCGATATTTTCAATGGCTTGCTGAGAGCCATCTGCCATGGTGATTAACGTACCTTTTGCTAGGCAGCTATAACCCAATTTCATCATAGGTAGTACTTCACTATAGAAGTTACCAAAACGCGTTGACGCCTCAGACGTTAATGAAACTTGGAAAGCCACCGGCCCACGTCGGCCTGTTTTGAAATATGGGTTCCCTTTAACTGCAAATGTCATGTACCAGTTTGCTGTTGCAATATTGGAAAACAATTTCGCGTTGCCAAAGCGTCCTTCGTTGCGAGGGATATTCCAGCGAATAATGGATTCTTTATTGACCGGATCGACTTCCACGTCTAGATAGTCAGAGAATTGCTTGATTGCATTTTCGATACCTCGGTAGCTTTGTTTTGTTGCCCCACCGTATACCCCCTCTTGGAGGTAGATATTAGTAGGTTCATCAATACCATTTGGTAACGCGCCCTCAGTAGGGTAGATCTCTAAAATTTCATGAGGGACACGAAGCTCACCATTGAACGGAATATTTACATCGGTGATTTCATTTGGATCGCCAACTTGATCTGGCATGTAATCACAGTCTGAGTGTTGGCGGTTTAAGCAAACTTTAATTACTGCGTCGTTATTTTTATCTATTGGTGCCGTTGCGTTGTATTGAGGGCGACCATCATAAAGAGCGGGCGTAATACCCATTTCTGCTACACTGGATTTATTTGCACTGTCTTTAGCAACCACGCCATATATTGTCTCAGCGTGTTCCCATGAGAATGGGTACTCAGTATATTTTATGGTCGAGCTGATGGTGCCATCTTCATTCTCTAATTCTACAAAAGAGCTAGCATAGATAGTGTCGATGTTTGGAAAGTGCTTCTTTAAAGACTTAAGTGAAATAGTCGAAACAGCTGTGGTATCTTTACCGTCAAGCACATTCAATGTAGACCCCGCTGGTGCCAATTGGTTACCGTGCTCATCTTCAAGTAGTAGGTCAATATAAGTCGCTTTTGTGCCTCCAAACCGTGTGCTTTTTGCTCTGACAATGATGTAAGGCTCATTGGTATCTGCTGAGATAGCCAAGTTCATATCCATAAAGAAATGTGCTTCTTTGATAATATCAACTTCTGATTCACTTACCGGTGGTGGCGTTGCTGTCAACTTCGCTGTTTTTGCTACGAGATGTTGCTGTTTGGCAACCTCTAGTGTTTTATGTAGCTGTGGGAACTGGCTTTCTTTTCGCCCAGCTTGATTGAGGCGTGATGTAGCCAACTTATAATGAAGCGGGTTACTCATGTCTAATTTACGGATCCCGAATTTATCGGGCGTTGTAACTGCTTGACCATATAAAGCAGCAGGCCCTGATTGAGTTGACACTATACTACTGTCTAAGTGTGACTCGTTGATAGTGCTGGCTGCTACTGCATTGCTGACGGCCAGCGCGACTGTGAGCGGAATGAATATCTTTTTGTTAAACTTTTTCATATTATTTTCCTTAATTCTTATAAATTTCTACTAAGTAGTCTTCAATTTCTCCGCTCCCCGAGGTAGCGGCACTGCTATAGTCAGAGCAAGGGTCAATACTATTTACTCTGCTAAATCCGTAGTACTGCAAAATTCTCATTCGTGTTGTTGTGACAGGTTGTGAGAGTTGATTACTTGGGATACTAAACTCTCCCTCAACATAGCCTTTACCGTAGTCTTGGTTTGTTTGATCAAAGTCCATAATGAGTAATTCAGACTTGTCATTTCTCCAATCACCATTGCCAAACTGGCCGTCACCATTGAGGTCTATCCAAACATGGTAATTTTCCGCGAATGCCTCACTACCGGCATAACCTGCTTCAATTCGATAGGTATTATTTTGTGTTGCGTATAGCTTGATGGGGTTGTTAGGGTTTACCACACCAGCTTGTTGGTTATTATCAAATGGCCCATCTTGGTTAAAGGTGATGTTTGCAATGTGTTCATAATCGGTCAGACCGGCGGCTGTGCAATATTCAACAGGCTGCGCAGACTCAAGCGTTATCAACATATTCTTGGTGCCTGTCACTCTATCTCCCCAGTCATCCCACCAAGGCTTGTCATAACTGATTGAGAGACTGGCGCTAAACGCTCCGGCAGACTGATATATGTGTTGTGTATCTTGGCCAAAGTCGCCATGTTGGGTCAGCGTAGTACCGTCGCCAAAGTTCCAGACTAGGGTGACATCTGGGTTGCGTGCGGCATTATCTGGTTTTGAGGTAGTGTTATTAAATGTGACTTCAAACGTACCATCACTCAACTCTGTTACTGTAAAACTGACTTCTGGAGTAAAAGAAGATTGGCCTATTTTTACTGCTTTACTGAGCGCTTGCTCGCCATCTTCATGGCGTATGGTTAGCGTGATCGTATATTCGCCATCATTTTGATAGGTGTGCTGGGTATTTTGCACCAACGAAGTCGCACCATCTCCAAATTGCCACTCCACGGTGCTTCCTGCTGGCATCACACTTTGGTCAGTATTTACAAACACAGTGTTGCCTGAAACACGCGGAGTAAACAATGGCGTAATCGTGGTGCTAAACGGTACTTGTTTATTCCAGCTACCGATTTCTTTATTAAATCTGTCGTACGCTTTTACACTAACGGCATAACTTCCTGATTTTGCGTAGGCATGTGATGGCGACATTTTCGAGCTTGTTGCTCCATCTCCAAACTGCCATTGCCAACGCTTAACGCGATCATCAACAGTGTTATTAACAAAGTTGATCTGGTTGACACCTTGATTTGCAGCGATCTTCATCTCTACTGGATCGTTATTTTCAATTAACTTGACGGTGTAGTCTTCGATTTCACCCCAAGAGATATCGCCGCATGCCGACTTAACAATTCCAAATGACACCATGGTACGAATGCGATAAGTTTGGTTTAATTCGCCGCTTAGTGAAATGTCTCCGCTCAACTGTGTTTTATTGCTGCCAAAAAGTGCCAGCTCTTCAGTTTTATGAAACAGGCCGTCGTTATTCCTATCCAACCAGACATAAAAGTTTTTAGTTTTATCCTTTGTATCTGGATGAGGGGCTGCCACGAGTGTGATGTTCAGCGCTTTTCCATCTTTAATATCAATGACATTGCTTGAGTAATCACTGTAATTACTAGAGGCAGATTCATTTATGTAATCATTCAATGTGACTGAAGAAAGGTAGTATTTACTATGGTTAACCCCTTGTGCCGAGCAATAGTCAGCGTACACGTCAATAGGGAGTGTGTAGGTATCTGACTGACCAGATGGGTCGGTTGCTTTCAAGGAGACATCATACTTTCCTGCGGCGTTATAGCTATGGCTGATTTCAAAGGCACTATTGGTTGCGCTACCATCTCCAAAGTTCCATTCCCATTGCCAACCTTCACTGTTTTCTACGGAAATGTGCTGTCCATCTTTTCTGGTTAAGTTCTTAAAATCAAAAGATAAAAATTTACGATCAAAGTTAAGCTCGGACTCTAACCCTTGATTAACTGTTAGCTTAATTCCCACTTGTGAAAAAGCTTTACGAACATGGTTTTTCAGCTCAGAGGTTTGCCATTGGCTTCCGTCTTGCTTGCTGACGCCGTCTTGTCTTAATCGATCGCTTATACTGCTGGCTTGTCGCATCACGCAATCTGCGGCTGTAAGATAGGTGCTGTTACTCGTCCAACAGTTTTTGTTAGCATTGGCGAAAAGAATAAAAGAATATTTGGTATTCCATGGCGAAGGTTCATTGGCAAGCTCTGCTGTAGAGAGATAGTAGAACGCCTTATTAAATACACCGGCACCATGGTGAGACGTGATGGAGTCATCATAATCATCTATATGATCAATCGAGTTGCCATCGAGGGTGGGGGTTTTGAAATAACGCAAAGCATCACCGAGCCGAAACGTTTCATGATTACTTTTCCAGTCATTGACACCGGAATAAAAAAACTCAGCTGCTTCTCCAGCCATATCTGAAAACGCTTCGTTAATTGCTCGAGCCTGCCCAGTGAGCATAGACTTTGGTGTATTTGACCCATATTCTTCAGTAAAGCCATGAGCTATTTCATGCGCGACTACATCAAGAGAAACCATAGGGTAAAAGAGATAATCACCATCACCAAAATACACTTCACCACTTTCATAGAATGCTTGATCCATGTTTAGGCCGTAATGGACATTTTGAATGATCTTTTTATCAAAATAGGGTTTCTGACCGAGGTAAGCTTCAAACATCAAGCTCGCTGTTTGACCAAAGTGGTGGGCATCATTCAATGCCGAACGAGCGCCATGATATTCTTTATAGTCGTTTCTTGTTGAATTTGAACAATCGTAGCTATAGGGGACACTTATCTGTGCCGTACTATGATTGTAGTTGCGTGTTTCAACATTTTTTGCATCGAACAAGCAGTTGGTTTGCTGTCCATTTGCTTGCATAGACACTACAAAAGTTTTTGGTGGGTATGATACATAGTCGGCTTGTTTGTAATCTTGACGAGAAACTTTGTCGTTTCCAGACGGGCCACTGCCACCTTCATGAACGATTTTTTGTAATACATCTGCCTGAGTTATAACTTCGTTGCTGGTGAGATCCACAAAAGTTAAAATTCGTTGAGGCTGATAAGGCGCTGAGTGAAAGTCAGTGAAAAAGCTTACTTTTGCCGCATGTCGGGCTTTGCCTTGATCATCAATGTATATCACCTCTTCAGCATGTTTGCGTTTAAAAATCCGTGGGCGCTCTGCTGGAAATTGGGCAATAACAGCGGCTAAAGCATCTTCCAGTTGCTGCGCTTTTACTTCAGCAATGTGAGGAATATCTTTTTCAATATTAACGATAATGTCGCCGTATACTTGCTCGACAACACCATTATTATCAGTTAGTACAACGAGATCCTGATCCCAAACTGGGATGTTGTGATATTTTTGAGTAATTGTGTGGCTGTGCTGTGTTTCGCTTATTTGTTCTTGATGAAACTCCAACGACTGACCTGTATATTGGGTTGCGAATGTGTTTAATGCGAGCAAATAGTTATGCTGTTGCACGTCCATACGCCCCAACAGTGGCTGTTTTTTTTGTAATGCAGATGTAATGTGATCTGCGTTATTAAATAGAGAAATTCGTTCAGTTGCGTGGCAATGCAACGAAAACATTGACGCTAAAACGCACAGATATTTAAACCCTTGCATATTAACTCCATAATTATTTTTAAGATTCCTTCCCACCTAAACGTCACTGCTCAATTTGAGACTACTTCTGTGCGAATGAGTGTGGTCTGCGATTAGTGCTTTTACTTTGAGCACAAACTCTACGGTAATAAAGAATTTCAAATAAATAAATAACAAAAAATAAACAATTTAACATCTTCTTGTTTTCTTTGGTAATTTAGATTTTAACATTGGTTTTTTATGAATTAACGTTAGTGGTTGTTATTGTTAGTTAAATCTCAACGGTTTTGTGCTGTAAAAGTTGTGGGGACTTGACGAAAGTGTGGAGTTAATCACTAAGTTAATGTAAAAAAACGTTATTTTTTTATTTTTTGTAGTGGCGGTTGTTCTTTTATTAGGAACTTTTTTGCAATATTGATGAAATAAAATGAATAAGGAAAGTCGCTTTTAAGTGGGATAATTAGATTTATCAGTCTCTGGTAAAAAGTACCTAGGCTGTAAGGGTGGGCTAGGTACTTTTTATTGCTATATTATTGTACAGTGACGTTAATATAGTTGGTCACAAAAGGCGCTATTTCAATAGTACCTGTGGCATAAACATCTTTACTCACGTCCTTGCCTTCAATTTTAATATAATATTGACCGGCTGGGATGACAATGTCTGAATAATGGTTTGTACCAAAATGAATGGTATCACCTTTTACAAGCCACCCCTCAGGTGAGACCTCATATAAGTAGCCCCTACATTTTATATTTCCGATCCGAGGGTGCTTGCACTCATTAAATTTTAGCCTAGTTTTCCCATCAGGGTTTTTAGCGGTTTTAACAAACGCAAGTGAGCCATAGTTACGCGGAGTTTTCTCCGCGTGATGTGTCCATACTTTTTCCTTTTTAACTGAGTAGTCACTGCTCGAACCACTACTATTTGCTGACACTACGGTGCCAGAGCTGCCAAAAATACCGTTGATAGCACCGTCTACACCATCATTAACCACGCGGTTTATATCGTTGCTTTTACATGCGGTTAGAGAGGCCATTGAAAGCGCAATAAGTGTAAGTCTTTTCATTATTTATCCTTGAAGTTCCATGAGTATCGCCACTGCTCACTTGCTTGCCCCTTGACTGTACAACTATTGCGTACATCACGGTGCTAGTCTGTGTGAGAGTATGAGCATTTAGCTCTAAAGTGTATTTATTCTTGTGATGTGGTTTTTTTCATTGTTAGTGATCTGACTTTTGAGTAACTGGTTTTTTTAATCAACTATTTAAGAGCTAATTTTGCTAAATTTACTGCCTACTTTCCAGTATGGGGAGCTTTAATTCACCAGATTACTCACTTAATCGACTAGACTGATATTCAACCACTCCTTATCCTAATCTCAATTCAATACCAGTCCTCTCCCTCAAATTGGGCGAATATACCCGATAATGCTTCCTGTTATACCAATTAGACTCAATACTTGTTCAATTTGAAGGAGTAAACCTGACGCTAACAGCGTTAAAAGTTTCTTATTTAGAGCAACTAAATAGCAAAATTTTTGCCTCGCTATCGACAAAATTTTCTTGCCTTAAAATAGACCTCTTAATTAAGATAATTGGTATCATTTTTGATAAGAATCGCACAAAAGTTTACCGTGTGGTGAAAAAAAGTCCAACAAAAAGCGGATTATTTATTGGTTTAGGTCAATTTGCCAGCGGATCAAAAAGCTTAACTATCCGATCAATTTAAACAGTAATATGTTTGTCCAATTCAAGCTTATTGATTCCAGTAAATGGCTACTTTGGGGGAGTCGAATAACAAAGCCATGAGAAGTGGTATAAGGGGGAGCTGTTCATTACAATCCGCAGCGATGTCGACTTTAGCTCGTATAGTCCGATAACACTCCGTAGAGGATAGACAACTCAATTGGCTTTGGAATATGGGCGTTAAAACCAATTTTAAAGTATCGCTTTACATCTTCAACCATCACATTAGCAGTAAGAGCAATGACTGGTATCTTAATATCTAGCTTCCTTATCGCTTTAATCGCATCAACACCATCCATTACTGGCATATGTATGTCCATTAGTATTAGATGGAAAGAGTTTTCGCGGCAAGCTTTAACAGCAAGGTCACCATTTTCAACGACCGTAATAATTGCTCCCGTTTCTTTTAGCATGGTTTTCACTAATATCTGATTAATCGGGTTATCTTCAGCAATCAGGATCTCTAGGTTTTGTAAGTTTGGTGGCGTCAGCGCTTTTGTTTGTGTTACTTGTGATTGAGAGTTGGACTGTTCAAGCGGAAGTGTTACATCAACAGTGGTTCCTTTTCCTGCCTTGCTGGTTAGATTAATCGTGCCGTTCATAAGTTTGATCAAATTAACCGTGATAGACATACCTAATCCTGTACCACCGTATTGCCTAGTAGTAGAGGTATCTGCTTGAGAAAACCGCTCGAATATACGCTTTTGGGTTTGCTCATCCATACCTATCCCTGAATCTTGGATACTTAGATGAATTGCCGCGTTGTTATTGTGTATAACGTTAGTTGCTGTGATAGACACTTTACCTTTGTGTGTAAACTTTACCGCATTTGATGCCAGGTTTAGTATTATCTGTTTGACTCGAACCAAATCACCAAGCCAACCATCTTTAAAGTGTTTATCAATGTTGACAACAAAGTCTACCCCTTTATTACTAATTAAAGCATCAAGATCATACTTAACAGAATCGAGAATATTGCGAATTGAAATCGGCGCGCTTTCTAGCTCTATTTTGTTAGACTCTATTTTTGAATAATCCAGGATGTCATTGATGATGGTTAGCAAGCTTTTTGCTGAAAATATCGCGTTAGTGAGTATTTTCTTTAAGTCACTGTCAAGGTTTGCATTTTCTAGTAACTGCAAGCCACCTAAAATCGCATTCATAGGGGTTCTGATCTCATGACTCATATTCGCTAAGAAATCACTTTTTGCTTTAGAAGAATGTTCAGCTGCTAGCCGTGCGGTTTCAGATACTTCGATGGCTTTGATTTTCTCTGTCACATCATAATTCACACCAATCACTTTAATGGGCAAGTTATCCTTATCGCGCATGATTTGGGCACTGGCTTTTATCGTTCTAATATCACCGTTTGGATGAACGACTCTAAACTCAGGTTCATATTCACCGGTACCATTGATAGCGTCTTGTAATTGTGCGCTGGCGAACTTGATATCATCTGGGTGAACAGCACTCTCCCACGCTTCATATACCTTTGAAAATTGTGCTTTTTGGATCCCATATAATTTAAACATCCAATCATCCCAAATCAGCTCATTGGTGAGTAAGTCCCACTCCCAAACCCCGATTTGGGCAGAGTTATTTGCAAGCTGCATTCTCAGTGCCAACGAGTCCGCTTGGTTTCTCGCTTTTTTGAGTTGTTTTTGCGCTTCAACTTGTGATGATATATTTTGGATAACTGACCAAATGAAGTTTTTGCCGTTACTATCTGCTACTTTAATGCCAGACAAGAGAACTGGAAATACTTGACCACTTTTGTGAATATATTCCTTTTGATACGGGCCGTAACGGCCAGTTTTTTGCAAATTATCGAGCTGTACCTGTTCTTGTGCCTTATATTTTTCGGGAGTGATTTTCCAATAGTCAGTATTGTTTAATTCCTCTACCGAGTAGCCCGTCATCTCACTAAATTCGTCATTAACATAATGGAAAATGCCATCGTCCATCGCGTTTACTGCGATCCCAATAGGTGCGGAGTTAACAAAGCGCTCGAATTTCATTTTTTCTGTCTGGTAGGCAGTTTTATACTGTTTAGCATCGGTACTGGCTTTATCTAATTTCTCTTTCGTTGCAATAAGTTCAGAGATATCTCTCACAGTAGCGAGCACTAAGCGTTTATCTTGTATGTGCACGGCAGTAAGGGAAACAGAGCAAGGGAATACCGTGCCATCAGTTTTACTGTGGTTCCAATGAAAAAGCTGTGCGCCATCTTGATAACACTTTTGTATAAAATAGGTGGCTAATTGTTTGGATGATGTGCCGCAAGGTTGATATGGAGGGGATATATCAGAAGGCGCAAGCTTTAAAAAGGTGTCCTTACTATCAATGCCATGTAAGTCTACGGCGGCTTGGTTACACTCCACAAACTTCCCTGAATCCAAATCAACAATAGACTGCGCGTCGCCTGAGGCGAGAAATAGCGATTTATATTTATCCCGTTCAAATGTGGTCGCCGCCAAGTGCGCTTTTAGCGTTTGTATTTCTTGTTCCAATTCCTGAGGGCTACGATTCATTCTTTATGTCCTAGCTTGCATCAATAAAAAAGCACTCAGATTGATGCCGCGTTACTTGGGGGTAAGTTCTTCTATTAATGTAGCAAATAAATACCAAACCTCACGAATAAATTACACTGAATAGGCGCTTCTCATTGATAACTGTGAGGGAGGAGGAGAGTTAAATTTTAGCAATTTATAATACCAACTAGTGTCAAACTTGCTCCTTCAGCTTGAGCAAGTATTTACGCTAATTGGTATCATTACAAAGCACAGGCCTGTCGGTGTTTAGATTTTCTTCGCGCTAGAATTAAGTCCTTGTAACATAATTTAATTTTTCTATTTTTCTATTTTTCTATTTTTCATTTAGCTTTCAAAAACAAAATTAAAGCGCATACAAAATATAAAATTAGTCACTCTGTAATGCTTCGATAGGATCCAGCTTTGAGGCTTTAATGGCGGGATATACACCGAATATTAAGCCAACTAATGCACAAATACTAAAAGAGAGCACAATTGCACTGAGAGACCAAGACACAGCCCAATTTGAATAAAATGCAATGATCTCTGAAAGCACAATGCCAAACACCACCCCGAGCAGCCCACCTAAGATTGAGATAGTAAAGCTCTCTGTAATAAACTGAACCTGAATATTTTTCTGAGTGGCACCTATTGCACGTAATAATCCGATTTCTTTAGTTCGTTCAAGTACAGTCGCGAGCATGATATTCATAATACCAATGCCACCGACAAGGAGGGATATACCGGCTACGCAAGACATCACCATATTAAAAATGGCCTGCGTTTGTTTTTGCTGAGCAAGCAAGGCAGCTGGTATGGTTAACTTATAGTCGTCAATGTCGCTATGGCGATTCATGAGAATGTTAGCAATAGCTTGAGATGCTAAAATTGGACTGTGAGATTTGTCGATGGCCAGTTTCAACTCAGTGATCTCTGGCTCCAGTAGCCCCTTATTAAAACGGTAAATAGCGGTTGTCAGAGGTACAAAAATACGACTTTGCTCACCACCTAATGCCACGCCCTGAAACTCCTTTTTATTTAGGTGTGGTGCTTGCAAAATACCAACAACTTCAAACCATAAATGATTTACTTTTACTTGTTGACCAACTGCGTCTCCTAAGGGAAAAAGCGTTTTTGCGGTATTTTCACCAAGTAACGCAACTTGCCTATATTCCTTGCTATCTTCTGCATTAAGTAGGCGACCATCCGCAAGCTCATAATGGGCAAGACTAAAATAGTTTGCAGTGACACCGGCAGCTTCACCTTCAAAGCTGCCGAACTCGCTATATATCTGATAGGTATCTACCAGTCGTTCAGCAGAAAAATCATTAACAAAGGGCAAAGCATCGACTATCACTTGGCCGTCTAATAAGTTAAGACCTTGCGAGTGTTTTCGTTGTTCTTTTAGGTCATTCTCTTCAATGTCTTTGGCGCTGACAATAACATTATTAATCCCCATGGAATCAATCATTTTAAGCGCTTCTCGTTCAGCACCTTCACCTATGTTTAACATAGCAATCACGGCGCCCACACCAAAAATCATACCGAGCAAGGTCAATAGGGTTCTGAGCTTATGCTGCTTTAATTGCACCATGGCGTCGGTAAATAACTCTACATATTTCATTACAATTCCTTATTCGCGACCAGTGCAATTTGTTGGTTAGGGGACAAACCTTCCAGTACTTCGGTGTGGCTTAGGTTGCTTTGCCCTAACTCCACTTTTACACGTTGAAACTGGCTACCGTCTTTCACTAGCACAAAAAACGCATTGTTGTCATTGATAATGCTATGTTTCGGCACAAGTAGTGCTTGTTTACGTTCTTGAACAAGCAATGTAGCGAGTACTTTATTGCCAGGTGTAAAGTGGCTTGGAGTTTCGTTGAGGCTAGCTATAACCTCATAGTATTTTTGTGGATCTCCACGGCGAATAGATTGTGGATAGGGCGATACTTTTGTGACTTTACCATCAAAGCGTTCATCACTATTGGAGAGTAAAGTAAACTTAACCGTTTGCCCAACCTCAAGGCCAAGCGCTTCTTTTTCATGAACAAAAAGCTTAGCTTGCAGAGACGAAATGTCTGGTAACCCGCCAATTTTTTGCCCTGGCCATAATGCTTGGCCTGCCTTTGGCTTCTCTCCACGCCAATCCGCGTTTAGGGTAAGTAAGCCGTCATGTGGCGCGATAACTTCGAGACTTTCCAAATTTGCGTTGTACATCGCAATTTTGCTTTCATGCTGTTTTGATTGCAGTTTCAGTAGCTCCATTTCTCCCAGTGCAGAGGAGGAAAATTGGTCTGTCTGCCACTCAAAATATGCTTCTTTTGCGTTGAGATACTCAACATTTTGTAGTTGATCTAAAATATCGAGCTTTGAGCGGATCCGTTCGTCATCTATTGAAAAGGTTTCGGCAAAGCGCTTCTCTTCACTGACAATGCTTTTGTCGCTATCTAAATGGGACTTTCTTGTCGTTAAGTCACTATCTGTCACGGTCATGTCTTGCGCTACTTTGCCTTTGTCGAATTCGCTAAAACGTTTTCGTCTTGCTAACTGGCTGCCATCGAAGCGTGCAATCACATCGCCTTTTTTCACCTGAGAATACTCCGGTACTATCCAAGCAAGTGTTTGCGCTCCTCTGGCTGAAGTTGGGGCAGATATCACGGTTTCGCTTGCTGCTTCTAGTTCGCCTTCGGCATCCACTGTTATCGAAAATGGTTTTGACTCAACAGTGTAGAGCAGTTGTGTTGGTTTATCCGATGCTTCTTGACAACCAAGCAACCAAATAGGGACAAGCAACGCGAGTAATTTTTTGCTCATAGCCTTACCTCCGTGCCTTGGCTAATGCCAGAAGAAACCACGGCAAGCGTCGGTGTTGTATGAGAAATTGTCACCTCTTTTTCACCGTAATTTGTGTTTAGCAGCACTTTGCCAGCACTTTGTTTTAAAGCGTTAAGCGGAACGGTTAAGGCGTTATCGAGTTGGGCCGTCACTATCTCTACACGAGCGCTTAATCCGGGCCTTAGCTTATCAGTATCGATTTTATCCAGTTCAATAATCGCATCAACAATGCGGCTTTTATCTTGATACGACTTCTCCCTGAAGGCCTTTCCTATTTCAACGAGTTTTCCACTTATGACATAACCGTCGGCACTGTCAATGGTCACTTTTACTGTTTGCCCTAATTTAATCCGCCCAAAATCGGCTTCCTTTATTTGCGCTTTTACTTGCATTTGTTCAATAACTGACAACTCGACCACAGGCTGGCCAAACTGCATGGACTCACCAACACTGGGTTTTTCACCTGCTCTATTTGCTCTATAAGCAACTAAGCCATTCATTGGTGCTTTAACTTTTAAACGCTCAATATCACGTTTTAGTGCTTTTACTTCAGCATCTGTTCGTGCAACTTTACTTTTTGCCAATTGGATACTCAGTTCTTTGTTGTCTAGATGAAAAGCAAGTTTGCTGCGGGCAAGCTCTAACTCATTAGTTGCAATGGTGAAGTCGATTTGCGCTTTTTTACGATCGTTGTCTGAGCGTGAGTTATCTATGATCTCTGCCCGTCGTTTTGCCTTATCGAAGTTCATCTGTGCTTCAGCCAGTGCAAGTTTGTATTCTTCTTCTTGCTCCTCGACTTGAGCTTGTTTATTTTCCAGTTCTTTTTGTGCTTGGCTAAGCTTCGAATTGTACTCCATCAGGCGATCTCTCACGCTCTGATCGTCAAACGAAACAACAACTTGGCCTTTTTGAACTGGGGTATTTTCAGGCATTAACTGTTTTATCTTGTATTGCCACATACGCTTGATTGAAGGAGGTGCTATCAACGCTCGGCTTTTTGATTCTAATTCACCATTCGCTTCTACTGTGATAGTGATTGTCTGTGACTTAACGATATGTGTATCGCTGGGAGCCTGGGTACAGCCAAGTAAATAGAGTGGAATGATAAATGCCAGTACCTTACTTTTCATTTTTCCTTCCTGGCAAAGTGATGCTTCCGCTCATGCCTGGTAGTAGTGGCAAATCGGTGTTGAATGTGAATTTAGCTCGGTAATACATACCTTGGCCCCAGTCTTGGCGTTTTTCAGGTTGTGTTGATAATTCTGTAAGTGTACTTGGCGTTGATGAGGGGCGAAATGCGTCAAACTTTAAATCAGCAGTTTGGCCTTCTTTGATACCAGCAGCATCCACTTCATGTATCCAAGCTTCTAAATACAGGCCCGCTGTAGAAGGGATCTCTGCTACTTTCCACCCTGGTTGTACGGTTGCACCTGCAAATAATTTGTTGCCATTCCACGGGTGATCCGCATACAGAATGGGGCCGCTGTTACTGGCCATTAGACTCATTTTTTCTAGCTGCTCTTGGTTGTGCGTGAGACTTGCTTCTAATCGCTTTATCTCCAGCCGCTGTTTCTGAGTATTTGCCTTTGCTTCAGTTTCGGCCTTGCTTAAACTGATTTCGGCTTTATGGTTTTCAATGATCGCTTTTTCTAACGTCAGCTGGTATTGCTCGTAGTCGTAGGTGCTGATATTGGCTTTTGGCACGCTTGCATCAATTTTGGCTCTTTCAACGAGCAAAATGGTTTTTTTCAACTGAAACTGGGCTTCGAGTATCTTTTGGGCGCCGTCTTGTTCAATTCGCTTGTATTCATCTTTTGCGGCATCAAGCGCGACTTTGTCTTGGTCGATTGAGGTAGCAATGGAGCCTGAATCGTAGACAACCACAACATCCCCTTTGTTGGCAACTTCACCCTCGGGTAGCATCCATTGAACTTGCGTTTTCCAAGAGTCGCTCATTGGTGCGTGAAAGACTTGAGTTTCACCAGCCTTAATAACACCTGAGATAATAATTTGCTTGGCAAAAGCCTGCGAAGAGGTGAGCAGGGCTAAGCTTATAATATAACTGCGCATTGGCTATCCTCCACTTTCTCACCATCTTTCATTCTGATGATTCGTTCAGCATATTCGGCAATATCGTCTTCATGCGTTACCATCACAATGGTATGGCCTTGCTGGTGCAGCTGGCAAAGTAATTCCATGATTTCATGTGAAGTTTTACTATCTAGGTTACCAGTTGGCTCATCGGCAAAAATAACTTTAGGTTCATTGATAAGCGCACGAGCAATTGCAACACGCTGGCGTTGTCCTCCAGACATTTCGAAAGGTTTGTGATGTGCTCTGCTGTCAAGGCCCACTTTTTTTAACATAGCAAGCCCTCGACTTTTGGCCTCTGATGGTGAGGTATTGGTGTACCTCAGTGGTAAGATGACATTGTCCAGTGCAGTTAGTCGAGTGAGCAGATGAAATGTTTGAAAAATAAAGCCGATTTTCTGATTTCTAATTTGTGACAGCGCTTCATCTTCTACAGCTTGAATTTCTTGATCTGCCAGATAGTAAGCACCGGAAGTTGGAGAGTCTAAGCAGCCAAGTATATTCATTAGTGTGGACTTTCCAGAGCCAGAAGAGCCCATCACTGCGACAAATTCGCCTTCCATCACTTCAAGAGAAACGGATTTTAGTGCATGCACTTGCGTTTCTCCGCTTCCGTACACGCGACTTAAGTTTTCGACCCGAATCATTTTTATTTTAATCCTTTGTTTTTTTTATTGGTTTTATAGTTGGTTTAGTGGTGTTAAACCTAGTCCCTAAATTCAGTGTAACAAGCCATTAACTCTGAGTAAATCTAGCAAACACAAAGCGAAGGGAGATAAGAACGGCTGACAGTTATAATATCAATTTGCTAAAGCAAGCTTTCTACTGTTAGGTTGTTAGCCAAGAAAGCCTAGGCGACAACATGACTTGTGCGCCTTGCTACTGCTTTGAAGGCAGACAAAAATTTAGCTACTGATCTGTTCAAAGCAGGTCTTAATTAACCTGAACTCGAGTTCAGGTTAATTAGCGTCATAGTAACTTTATAAAATTGCGTCGGCTTTCTGACAACTTGGTTTTAGTTAGGCTCCACCCAAAACGCACCAACTTCTTTTTTTACTACTTTGACTTCTGTTCCTGCGCTAATTGGCTGCTTACTTTTTAGTTGCCAAGCAATCCCTGAATAATTGTGGAATATTCGGCTGTCTGTGTTGAGATCCTTTTCTAATGTAAAAGTGAGCTCTGCAAAGTCGCTCTTTACCTCTTTGTTGTCGGTAACTTCTTGTATTCGTTTGAGTGGCTTCCATAAAAAAATAGCCAATAACGTTGTAACTAAAGCATTAAACCACAGTGCGGTAAGCCAAGTTTGCTCTAGCAACTCTGCATACATTAATCCACCACTTATGACTAAAGATAAGCCTAGAAAAAACAATACAAAAGTGGCAAAGCCTAGCACCGTCACTTCAATAATTAGGCAGGCGATCCCAACAACAATTAAAGCTTGAGCTAAATGTTCAAGTAAAAAGGCCATGAAGATCACCCTTGTTTTTTGTTCAACGAGTTGATAATCGACATGCCTTGGGCAACTAATGAGCTGGCATCGGTTCCATTATCAGGAAGTAAGACCACCGAAGACTCTTTAGCAATCGCTTCTTTTGCTGCAATTGCTTTTGTTGCTAAGTCGAGCTGGATCGCTTTTTGTCCTTCGTCAGTGTTTGCTGCTTCACCCACCTTTCTAAGTGCCTCTGCTTGAGCATCAGCGACGGCAATGATGGCTTTTGCTTCACCTTCTGCTCGTAAGATTTGCTCTGCTTTTTCTGCTTCAGCAGCCAGCACTTGTGCTTGTTTCTTACCTTCTGCAACATTGATAGCAGCCTGGCGGTCACCTTCCGACTCTAAAATTTGAGCGCGTTTTACACGTTCAGCTTTCATTTGCGCTTCCATTGCTTCCATTACCGAATTTGGCGGTACAATATCTTTGATCTCGTAGCGTAATACTTGGATCCCCCACGGATCAGATGCTGAATTAATGGCGGCGACAATATTGGTATTCAGTAGGTCTCGCTCTTCAAAGGTTTTGTCTAGTTCCATTTTGCCTAATTCACTTCGCATGGTGGTTTGCGCAAGTTGTGTTACCGCAAAAATATAGTCGTCCACACCGTAAGTTGCTTTGTAAGGGTCTAGCACTCTGAAGTAAAGCACGCCATCAACAATCAGTGAGATATTGTCTTTGGTGATAGCCGATTGCGAAGGTACATCAACAGCCTGCTCTTTTAAACTTCTATCAGCGGCAACGCGGTCAATAAATGGCAGGATAAAATTAAGACCAGCTTCTTTGGTAGATTGGTATTTACCGAAACGTTCAATAATCCACGCTCGGTTTTGTGGCACAAATTTGATACTCCCTTTAAGTACGACAACGACAAAAATCAGCAAAAATGCTTGAATAGTAAAAAGGTATTCAATGATAAATGTGACTAAATCCATGTAAGTTCTCCCGAGTCTATAAGTCCTAATAATTTCGTACTTTGCATATTAAGCTTAGTTGATTGGTATAGGTAACCTGAGCTTCAGATAGATGAAGTTTGAGTTATTCTTTGCATTAAATAACTTAAATTCTGGATAATCAACAACTTTATATTAATTTGCATGGATTGAGTCAGTTAATTTGTTACCTTGAGTCTAGGCGAATGTAGTCTATCGTGTATCTGGTTAGGAGACGGCTTTATTTATCAATAGGAAGCACATTTGGCAGCGTGGATGTGTGCTAGCATTTCTGTGGCTCAACGATGGTAATTGCTTGTATTTCCTCTTTATTACTCGGTGACCATGCGCGTTCACATGCTTGTTGTTTATCTAGCCAAACAAAGTCCGTATGCTCGTCTTTAGCAAGTTGAATAGGGGTGTTCGACGGCACCTGAACACTAAAAACATATTCGGTATTGAGTGTTACACCGGGTTCGTAGCGATGAAGCCACTGCGGCCTGATCTGGTATCGGTTGGTTTTATGGTGGGCATGTATCTCTATTCCAAGCGCTTTTGCGTCGATCCCTGTTTCTTCTTTAAGTTCTCTATAGGCAGTTTCAATTGGCAGCTCGTCATGATCTATACCTCCGGTAACCGATTGCCAAAAATCAGGGTCATCAGCTCTTTGTAGCAACAAAAATTGCTCAAGCTCATTATAAATCACAACTAAAACTGAAAAAGGTTTTCGTAACATAGGTACAGTTTATAGAGATTAAAAGTCTAGGTCTGAGTGTAGCGAGATGAACAGGGGGGAGCAACTAAAACGAGATGGCATTTTTGCAAAAAAAAGCAGGCCATCTGGCCTGCATAAAAACTCCAATAGCAACAAGCTGTGCCAAGGAAATCCCAATAATGCCAACGTCCTGGTTAGCAAGCTCTACTTCTCGGGAGTTCAATTGTGACTTTAGGCACGCCTAAGTACGCAGGTAAAAAGGTGCAGCCCCAAAGGAACGAAACCAATGCTAATGCAATGTTTACCTCTTGTAAACTAAAAATTGAAAAAAATAGTTTAAATGCCCTTTTTTTGTTCACTTTTAAATACTGAGCTGTAAAAATATACTATCTAACCTAATCTCGTAACTAATTGTTATTTATGTGATTGGTGAAATTTGTACCTGTAATTATTCAAAGGATGTTGCAATTTTGTATGTAGGTTCTATGTTAATGGTTTGTACAACATGTAACCTAGGAACAAAAATATGAAACTCACATCAGCCGCAATGACTGTGGCATTACTGACCTGTACTACGCTAGTAAACGCTGCTATCCCTTACCAAGATAAACACTACCAATTTACTCAACCAGATGGCGAGACTATTACGTTAATCTTGAATGGTAATAACTATTTTGCTCAGCAGCGCACAGTAGGAGGTAAATTAGTTGTCTATGATGATGCGCTGCGAGGTATGGCTTATGCGCAGTTATCGGCAGACGGCGAGGCGTTAATTTCCACCGGTGTTTTAGTCTCAAATCGCGCTAAGCAGGGAGTAAAAGTTCGTCAGTCGGAGGACTACCAGCAAGGGTTATCGTCAGCCATTATTGCAAAAAAAGTAAAAACTGCTCAGCAAAGCATGCTAGGGCTACTAAGTCACGATTTGGCTCACCGTCGACACGAAGAGCATAAAACCGAGCTTACACAGTTGAACACCTCAATTACAGGTAAAGTAAAAGGACTTACGATTATTATCGATTTCCCTGATGAACGCGGTACGATCACAAAAGCGCAGATTGAGCGCTTTTTGAATGACGAAAATTACTCTGAATTTGGCAATGCGCAATCTGTGCGGGGCTATTTTACGTCCGTGTCGGGCGGCAAACTAGACTATACCAATACGGTAACGGCGTACTACACAGCTAAAAATAATAAAGCATACTATGCTGACAGTTCGTTAAGCTCAACGGTTCGGTCACAAGAGTTAATTAAAGAAGCATTGAATTGGTTGGAGTTTAACCAAGGGTTCGACTTTCGCTCGTTGACAACCAACAGCAGCGGCCAGATCCGAGGCTTAAACATCTTCTATGCAGGCAACTCTGATAGTGCTTGGTCTAAAGGGTTATGGCCGCATATGGCAAGGTTAAGCCCACGTTTTTGTGCCGACGGTGTATGCACAGATCGGTATCAAATTACAGATATGGGTGATAGCTTAGCAATAGGCACCTTTGTACATGAGTCTGGGCATCTGATCACAAATTGGCCTGACTTATATGATTATGATGGGAGCTCGGAAGGTTCAGTAGCAAGTTTTGGGGTGATGGGTTTTGGTGCTATCGGTACGTCAAACCGTTTTGAACCTACACCGCCGGTTGCACACTTCAGAGCGCTTGCTGGATGGGATAACGTGATTGAACTAAACCCCGCGTTAAATAGTAATGCACCATCAGGGCAGCTAAGCCATATTTCAGGTTCGAATACCTCTTATAAATGGAGTAATCCCAATAACACCAATGAAGCGTTTTATATCGAAGCGATTCATCAATCAGGGCAGCATTCACAACAATTGGACTCGGGCCTGGCGATTTGGCATGTAGACCCAGCTGGGAACAACTCAAATGAATGGTATCCATATATACAGATGGAGCATGGCGATGCGAGCCGTGATCCAGAAAACGGTCGAAATCGTGGTGATAACGGTGACTTATTCAATGTAGCAGGGGAGTTTAGTGCTACTTTACCCAATGCGCTAGCGCAAAGAGGAACCAATGCCTTGTGGTGGAATGGTGATGATTCGGGCTTGCGGATCAGTAATATTTCAGATCCCGCTGCTGAGATCCGTTTTACCGTAAGTGCTACACTACCGCCTCCTCCTAAAGGAGATATTTATAGTGGATATTTGGCTGATAAAGAGCAAGCTATCCAGCCAAATGGTCGCTGGTTTCAATATAATGGCGGCGTGATAGACGCCGTACTCTCAGGGCCTGCAAGTGCTGATTTTGATTTAAAACTGGAAGCATGGAAAAATGGCCAATGGCAGCAGGTCGCTATCTCTGAGACTCCCTCGTCACAAGAAACCATACGTTATACCGCAAGCGCTGGCTATTATCGTATTATCATTTATTCCTACCGTGGAGCCGGGGATTACCGCTTAACCGTACAAAAATAGCTAAATAATACCAATTATCTTAATTAAGATAATTGGTACAAATAAAGGTATTGATAATAGGAGAACAGGATGGAAGCAACATATTGGCAAGACTTGTGGGTAAGTGGCCAAACCGGGTTTCATGAAGGGCAAGTTAATAGGATGCTTAACAAGTACTACCACTTACTCGATTTGAAAGTGGGGGAGCGAGTGCTAATACCACTTTGTGGTAAATCTATGGACATCACCCATTTCTTATCGCACGGCCAACATGTGGTTGGCGTAGAGCTATATGAAGGAGCCGTTGTAGCGCTATTTGAATCATTAAAGGTCAGTCCTCGTATTCACCAACAAGGTGCGTTTCGAGTATATCAAGCGCCAAACTTAACAATATTTGTCGGCGATTTTTTTGCTGTGAGTGCGCAGCTATTAGGGCGTATTGATGCAGTGTACGATCGCGCTGCATTAGTTGCCTTACCTGAGCCAATGCGGACTGATTATACAAAACACTTAGTATCGTTGACTAAAGAAGCTAAGCAACTTCTCATTTGTTTTGAATATGAGCAAGGTTTAATGTCTGGACCACCATTTGCTGTATCACCGGAAATGGTTGAGCGATATTATGGTGCCCACTACCACATCGAGCTTCAAGAACGCACGGTTCTTGAAGGAGGGTTAAAAGAAGTGAGCCACGCCTTTGAGAGTGTGTGGTTACTGAGTAGTTAATCCATTGTGTTAACATAAATATCACTAATTATTCTTACAATTGTCACCTTTTACTTATAGCGTATGACCAAATTTGCTACGGTAATCGTCCCTTTTTTGGGAGATTTACCGATATTCTGAGCCGATAGCTTTACATGTCGCTCCTCATTCAGAACAGATGGTCAGCAAATTTATGTTAATCCCTTTTAAAATAAGCATAGGTTTACAATGAATAAGATTAGTATTTTGTCAGCACTGACAGCGGCGCTCGTACTTTGTGGGTGTGATGACGACTCCGTCGAAGTAGTACAGGTAGAAAAGCCAGTCGTTACAACAAAAACCGAGGTGAAGGTAGTAGAGGTTCCTGTCATTGTTGAAGTATCTGCGGGCAGTGCTGACAACATACAAGTTGGTACACGACCAGACTTTCTGGTGCAAGATATGCAAAGCAGCCCACTGAAAACCAAGTTAGCCCAATGTGCTAACGGACCTTTTTACAAAACTGACTTTTCTATCGGGCACCGTGGAGCACCGATGCAGTTTCCTGAACATACCAAAGAGTCTTATATAGCAGCTGCAAAAATGGGTGCTGGCGTGCTGGAATGTGACGTAACCTTCACAAAAGACAAAGCGCTTGTGTGTCGCCACTCTCAATGTGATTTACATACTACAACCAATATTTTAGCCACTGAGCTTGGTAAGAAGTGCACAACACCGTTTGTACCCGCAGATCCCGCCAATGGCATTGCCGCGCAAGCAAAATGTTGTACCAGTGACATCACTCTTGCGGAGTTTATTACGCTGCAAGGTAAGATGGATGCAGCAAACCCAAATGCCACTACAGTAGATGAATATTTAAATGGTACCGCAAACTGGCGCACAGACTTATACGCAAGTCGAGGGACTTTGATGACACATGCGCAAAGCATTGAGTTATTCAAAAGCCTAGGTGTCAAAATGACACCTGAGCTAAAAGCACCCTCAGTATCGATGCCTTTTGATGGGTTTACACAAACTGACTATGCGCAAAAAATGATTAATGAGTACAAGACTGCCAACGTTGATCCCAAAGATGTTTTAGCACAGTCATTTAACCTAGAAGATGTACTTTACTGGATAAAAGAAGCGCCTGAGTTTGGCACGCAAGCGGTGTATCTTGACGATAGATATGAGGCACAATCGGTTGCTGCGGAAGCAATGCTCTCATCTGAACAAATAATACATAGCCCCGAGCTATTATCACCAACCATGCAGGAGCTTGCGGCTGATGGTGTGAAAATTATTGCGCCACCACTTTGGATGTTATTGACAGAAGAAAATGGAAAAATCGTACCTTCAGCATATGCCAATGCAGCCAAAGCAGCAGGACTTGGCATAATAACATGGACATTAGAGCGTTCAGGTCACTTAGCCAATGGTGGCGGCTGGTATTACCAAAGCATTAACGGCAGCCTAGCGGGTGAAACGATGATAAACAACGATGGCGATACATTCGAAGTATTAGATGTGTTGGCAAAAGAAGTCGGTGTGTTAGGTGTGTTTTCAGATTGGCCGGCAACAACGACTTACTATGCCAGCTGCATGGGTATGCCTGCGAGTATTTGATAGTTTACGGTCAATTTTCGCTGCAAATAGTTAACACCTTGTCGCCGCTAGTTTTAGCGCTAGCGGCATAAACTTTCCCAGCCCTCGGGCTACGAACAACTTGGTAGCTCGTCGAATGGAGATTGAAATTAGGCTTCGGATAGGTTGGTAGCCCTTCGAACAGAGACTAAAAAATAGGCTACGCATGAGTTGGCAGCCTATCAAATAGAAACATAAAAACACACTACGAATAGCTTGGTAATCCGTCAAACAAAGACTGAAAATAAGCTGCAATAGATTGTGTTTTATTATCGACAGTGTCTAGCGCCTGATAAAACTGCTCGAGTAGTGTCGAAACATACAGGCGTTGTGCTGTTAACTGTGCATCTAAAGCCTGTAACTTTAACTCTGCCTTGAGTTTTTCTTGCTCGGAAGCGGGTGTTTTAAGCTTATTTAATTCATCAATATAAGCCGCTTGGATTTTTGTCTCAAAGTCATTATATTTTTCATCAATTGCATCTAACCAAGTTTTGCCTGCCGACTTTTCTTCATCCATTAGTGCAAATAGCTTTTCGCTTATTTCCGGCTTCGCATATGCTTTTGTATACAGCGCTTGTATTAAATTTCCTTTTAATGAAACAAAGTGCGTTGCAAATGGCATGGCTACCGTGTCTTGGCTTGAAGACTGAGAAGCCGCGCCTACATTAGCCAGCTTATCAAATGTAAATTGTTCTGGGTTTGTGCCTTTGAGAATTTCTTCAATGTGCCGGCTTTTGTATAACGTTTTAGCCATCATATCCAGACCTGGATTCTCTACTTTTTCGATAGCTGACTCAGCAGCTTCCAGACCAGTTAAAATATTGCAGGCTCCATGGTATTCAATAGCATCAGCAATCGCGGCTTGTAATGTATATACGGTTGTATCTTCATTATGTTTAGCTTGTAATTTTTTGCGTAACTCATTGCGCCGAGAGGTAATACCTTTTGTGATTACTTGCGCGGCCTGACTGGCAAGGTAAGCTTGGTTAAACTCAGCACGAACACCACTGCTTATACCGGCAAGACCCGATAAAATGCGATTACCAACTTGGTTGGTAAAAAGTGCGCCTGCACCACCAAGTACAGTGGTTAATGTGCCCAACCAAAAGTTATTTCGTGACTCTGAGCGTTTCAAATACATTTTATACACGTTACAGCGCTGCTCTGATGCCGCGATAATACGATCTTGTAATTCATTTCTGATTTTTTTTTGTGCTTTTGGTTGCTTCTGAGTGTAAAGCTCAAAAGCGTAATCTAGTCTCGCCCGAGCGAGGATACAAGATTTGCTACTTGGATCACTGTCTGGTTCACAAAATAATTTTTTGCTGGTAATGACAGTTTTATGTTTGCCCTTTGGAGGGGTTTGAGACCCCTGACTAATTTCATAGCCTAACACCATATAACCGTTATCTGTTTCCCAGTTTTGCAGTTGTGTGTCGTTGGCAATTTGCCGTGCCAAGTCGATGGTAACAAACTCTCCATGAGGAAATAGCTGTGATGCACCAGCCATATTTACTCTATTGTCCCCTGTATGAGAATACTCTGGGTTACCGCTACAGCCAGCAAGAAGTATTGAACATACCAAAATGGAATGTTTCATTGGATATTCCTTTTTTTTATTATGTTGTTAGCTGTCCTTATACTGCATGACTAAAGACGAGAAAGTCGAAATAGACTTGTTTGTAACTTTAGTAAACCACTTGTGAATTTCAAGTTTTAGAATAATCGTATCTTACTGCGGCTGGGGGCGGCGCACTAAAAACGTTCACAGACGGATAAACCTCAAACACCACCCATTGGATAATTCTTCAAATGCCACCACATAACATGACCACTGGATAATTCTTCAAATGCCACCACTGGTGGGAGCCGTTTTACACGGCGATCTTTTTAATAAGAATACGGGGTAAACTCACCCCGACACATAACATGACCACTGGGTAAGTCTTCGAATACCCCACCGGTAGGAGCCGCTTTACATGGCGATTTTTTCAACAACAATGCTAGATAAACTCACCCCCACCACATAACATGACCACTGGGTAATTCTTTAAATGCCACCGCTGGTGGGAGCCGCTTTGCACGGCGATTTTTCAACAATATCGCGGGGTAAACCCGCTCCTACAGCATATCATTACCACTGGTTAACTCTTCGAATACCCCACCGGTAGGAGCCGCTTTACGCGGCGATCTTTTCAACAAGAATGCGGGGTAAACCCGCTCCCACAGCATATCATTACCACTGGATAATTCTTTAAATGCCACCACCGGTAGGAGCCGCTTTACGCGGCGATTTTTCAACAAGAACGCGGGGTAAATCCGCTCCCACAGCATATCATTACCACTGGGTAACTCTTCGAATACCACCGCTGGTGGGAGCCGCTTTGCACGGCGATTTTTCAACAATATCGCGGGGTAAACCCGCTCCTACAGCATATCATTTCAACTGGGTAACTCTTCGAATACCACCACCGGTAGGAGCCGTTTTACAAGGCGATTTTTCAACAAGAACGCGGGGTAAATCCGCTCCCACAGCATATCATTACCACTGGGTAACTCTTCGAATACCACCGCTGGTGGGAGCCGTTTTACACGGCGATTTTTCAACAATATCGCGGGGTAAACCCGCTCCTACAGCATATCATTACCACTGGGTAACTCTTCGAATACCCCACCGGTAGGAGCAGCTATACGCGGCGATCTTTCAACAAGAATGCGAGATAAACTTGCCCCAACACATAACATGACCACTGGGTAACTCTTCGAATATCCCACCGGTGGGAGCCGCTTTACGCGGCGATCTTTTCAACAAGAATGCGGGGTAAACCCGCTCCTACAGCATATCATTACCACTGGATAATTCTTCAAATACCCCACCGGTGGGAGCCGTTTTGCACGGCGATCTTTCAACAATATCGCGGGGTAAACCCGCTCCCACAGCATATCATCACCACTGGGTAATTCTTCAAGTACCACCGCTGGTGGGAGCCGCTTTACGCGGCGATCTTTTCAACAAGAATGCGGGGTAAACTCACCCCACCACATAACATGACCACTGGGTAATTCTTTAAATGCCACCACTGGTAGGAGCCGTTTTACACGGCGATCTTTTCAACAAGAATGCGGGGTAAACCCGCTCCCACAGCATATCATTACCACTGGGTAATTCTTTAAATGCCACCGCCGGTGGGAGTCGTTTTACACGGCGATCTTTTCAACAAGGCTCAAACATCAACCTCAATCCAACGCGGTCAACGCACGATAGGTATCATAAGCAAACTGGTCAGTCATGCCGCTGATAAAGTCCTGAATAAGGCGGCAGCGATAATAAAACTCAAAAATCGGCTCGGCTTGTTCAGCTTCACTAAGCTGCGCTATGGTCTCGCGGTATACCGCAACATACTTTTTGGAAATCCGATTAATCAATCGCGACTCTATCGCAAAACTATGCTCGCCATTTAATGCAGCGTGAAAATCATCAGCATCTAAATCAAGCACCCGCTGATATTCGTTTAATATACTGCTGGTGATCTTATAACCTTGAAGCTCCAACTGCTCGACCTCTTTGTTCGAAAACACGTTTTTGATTGCCACCGTTTTCAGCGACTTTACAATAGCATGAAGGTGGCTGTTATCTTCCAATAACGAAGCGTTAAAACTCCCTTCGTAGATCGCTTCAATATTATCGATAAAACGCGTTTTGGCATGTTCGGCAAGCGGGTGTAACAACCCCACGCGGAGCCAAATAAAAAACTCATTATCAAAATTTGCCATATGCTTACTGGCTTTATCATTGGCATAGTGGAGCTTTTTACTCATTAGCTCCAAGTGTTTATCATCAGTAATACCAAACCCTGCGGCGATACTTTGATATTCTTCTATTAAACAGCCCGTTAACTCATCTACGCAAATAATGCCTTTTTCTACAGCGTCTTCCATATCAGCAAGGCAATAAGCAATGTCGTCAGCCGCCTCCATGATGTAAGCCACAGGATGGCGATTACCCACTTGGATCTGCAATTTGTCGCACAGCTCACTGACAAACCCACTTTCACTAAAGTAATATCCAACTTTCTTTTGTAGATAAGACTTGTCAGTAGCCACAGTTGATTTAGGTGTAGTTGCGCAGCGGGTATATTTCATCACCGTGGCACACTGTGAATAGGTAAGATTAAGGCGAGAAAGCGTATGAATAACGCGAATAGCTTGGGCGTTACCCTCAAAACTACAAATATCGAGCAGTAACTCCATTTCTTGATTTAATACCGCCAAGTCCGACGCTTTGCTCTTATTTGAACCATATCTGAGTGCCGCCTGAGTACTTTTTGCAAACCGTCGATGTTGACTCAAATAACGCTTGAACCAATCATTGATAGCGGCCTCGCCAAAGTGACCAAATGCAGGGTTACCAATATCGTGCATCAAACAGGCCATTTCTGACAGAGTAATCAAACACTCAGACAAATCCACTAGCTGGCCGTTTTTATCTTCATATTGCAGCAAATCTTGCTGACCTTGCTGCACCAGCGCATCAACAATTTTTTTAGCAATGTAACGGCCGTTTTGTTGCACCTCCAACGAGTGCGTTAAGCGCGAACGCACCGCCGCATTACGCTCAAGCGGAAATACCTGAGTTTTTTGTTGCAACCGCCTAAGTGCAGCACTGTTGATAATACGCCCACGGTCGCTCTCAAGACTACTCGCCTCGCTGCCACCGGTATTGTAAGAACGTTCGTTTGTTATTTTATTTTTGAAGTGCATGCGACTTTCCTGTTGAGACCCAAGCTACATTTCCAATGTAGGTGAATGTGGAAAAGTTGTAAACCGAATAGACACTTCATCAAGTCAGCCTACAAGCAAGCCCTCATACAAGACAAGCTTGCGCAGTAACTCTGAGCTGAAGTAACCGCAGGAAAAACACAACAAATACCAATAGAATCAGCAAATCGATAAAAATAGCTGTAATGTACTGTAATGGGCTAGTTCATCTATATTTGTTACTTTTACCAATTTAAATTAACTCTGGCTTTAATGGGTTAGCAAAATATATCTAACACTTTTGTGACAAAAGCATCGGAATTTGACGCAAATCACTACAAAACGTATGGATTTTCGGGTTTAATACTCTCAGCATTCGTTTACATCTAATTTCAAATGAATATATACAGCGGTTAAGGATGAAGTAACCGCTCACGAACAGGATCTTTATGTGTTTGAGCGTTTATCCAACCATTTAGATTAGTAATATCAGCTTTACTGTGGCATCACATTGGTAATGGACAGCAAATGTGAGCTGACGGAGTTTCAATGGTGACATGGAAATCATACTTTTCGTCATTTACACTGCGCCACTAAATGAAGTTATGTTAGGTAAAAAATGTCCAAAATTACGCTCGCTTATTACGATCAACACGCAGAAGAATTTGCAAACTCAACACTCAATGTGGACATGCAACCGCTTTATCGGGAGTTTCTTCCTGAATTACCAAAGCGTGAGAAACGCCATATCCATATTTTTGACGCAGGCTGTGGCAGTGGCCGCGACGCGGTAGCGTTCAAACAACTTGGCTTTGAAGTCAGCGCAATGGATGCGTGCGAAAAGCTAGTGAAGATTGCCGCTACACAACTAGGCCAGCCAGTGAGGCACCAATTCTTTGAAGAGATACAAGATATTGCTGCTTTTGATGGTATTTGGGCCTGTGCCAGTCTTTTACATGTCGCAGAGCAAGATCTACCCAATGTTTTTGTGAAGTTACAAGACGCGCTTAAATCCCATGGCGTGTTGTATGTTTCGTTCAAATATGGTGCAGGTGAACGAGAGCACAATGGTCGCAGATTTACAGATCTCAATGAAGAGGGGCTATCAAAAGTTATCGCAGCATGTCCAAATCTCAACATCATTAAGCTATGGGTGACGGAAGATAGAAGACCCAACCGAGATAATGAGCTTTGGTTAAACGCTCTACTTAGGAAGGATTAATCAAGTGAGCAGTAATTACCAAGGAGGAAAACTTGCGCCGTGCACGGATAAGCAACTTTATGTAGGGGGCGATGACCCCTTACTGCCTGCGTTGCTTCATGCCATCGAGCAAGCTGACGAGATTGAAATTACCGTTTCATTTATTCAGCGCTCTGGTCTTGATTTACTCTTTGATGCTTTGTATGACGCCCTAGTAAACGGCACCACCTTAAAGTTACTTACTTCAGACTATCTAGACTTCACTTGCCCGCTCGCACTTAAAGAATTGATGACACTATATACTTTAGGGGCTGAGCTGCGAGTATATGAAACACGCGGAAATGAGAGTTTCCATATGAAGTCATACATTTTCACCAAAACCAAAGGTGAAGATGGCCAAATTTATGAGGGTAGTGCGTTTATTGGTTCAAACAATATAAGTGCAGTGGCACTAACTCAAGGGTTAGAGTGGTGTTTTCGGCATGATTTTATAGCTAGTCACAGTGCTAATAACAAGGCAACATTCTTGCAGTTTAAGGCTGCGTTTGCCAGTTTATTTACTCACTCTCAAACAGCATGTTTAAGCTACCCATGGATACAGCACTATCAAGAGCGCCGTAAGAAGCCACAGTTTAAAACCGTTAGCAATAATGTCGATGACGACATAAGTATTGAGCCAATTAGCCCAAGAGTAGAACAGCAAGAAGCCCTAGAAAAACTGAATAACGCAAGAACACAAAGCTATAAAAGAGGCTTAGTGGTATTAGCGACAGGAATGGGCAAAACATGGCTTGCTGCTTTTGATGTTCAGCAAGTCGCTGCGAAAAAAGTTCTATTTGTGGCACATAGAGAAGAGATTCTCAAGCAAGCGGCCAAGACGTTTGCACGATTAATTGATTGTACCGCAGGGTTTTATACTGGCAAGCAAAAACAAAGTGATGCCGATTTTTTGTTTGCCTCTATACAGAGCATTGGTAAAACAGAGAGTTTGAGGCAGTTTGCAACTGATTACTTTGACTACATTATTGTTGATGAGTTTCACCACGCGAGTAGTAAATTATACCGAAATTTGCTGTCTTATTTTGAGCCGCAATTCTTACTTGGGTTAACTGCCACACCAGAGCGAACTGACCAAGCCGATATTTTAAGTCTATGTGACAACAACCTCGTCTATGAGCGGAATATGGTGCAGGGGATTGACGCCAAAACGCTCGCACCGTTTCACTACTATGGTATTTGGGATAAAAGCGTTGACTATACCGCAATTCCTTGGCGTAACGGCAAGTTTGATCCAACCACTCTAAACAACCAATTTGCCACAGAGCATAGGGCAAAGCATGCTTTACAGCACTGGAAACAGTTAGCGCAAACACGCACACTGGCATTTTGTATTTCGACCGCACACGCCGACTACATGGCAAACTACTTCAAAAAAGCGGGAATTGACGCGGCTTCGGTACATGGAAAGTCAAGCATAAAACGTAGTGAGGCTTTAGCGCATTTAGCATCTGGAAAACTACAAATTATTTTTAGTGTTGACCTGTTTAATGAGGGCACTGACTTACCCTGTATCGACACTGTGATGATGCTGAGGCCCAGTGAATCTAAGGTTTTATTCTTACAGCAATTAGGCCGTGGACTGAGAACCCATCAACAGAAAACGCATTTGGTCGTCTTAGATTTTATTGGCAACCACCACAGTTTTTTGAACAAGCCTTATGCACTCTTTGCTACGCACTCACCTAAAGATTTAGTTACAAAACTAAATAAAGATAACCAAGTAGTTCAGCTACCTGAAGGATGTTTTGTAAATTATGACCTAGAAATTACCGACTTTTGGCGGCAACTCGCTAAAGAACAGCGAACTACGGCTCTTGATGATTATCAAAATTTAACAGATCAACTAGGTCATGCGCCTGATGCTTGTGAGTTTTTCCATGAATATGGTGAGTTTAAGAAGGTAAAGGCTTATGGAAGTTGGTTTGAACTCGTTGTAAAAGCAAAGAGCGTTAGTCGTATTTCAGCTAAGTGGCTTGCGCCCTACAAGGTGTTTTTAAAAGAGGGTGTCGAAGTGACCAACATGACAAAATGCTTTAAAGCCATTTTGCTTGAAGCCTTTGTTCAGCTCGATGGTATAGCTTACCCACCTACATTGAGAGCGTTGGCAGATAAGAGTTATGATGTGCTATTGCACTATCCTCAGTTAAGAAAGCTAGATATATCAGAAAAGGACAGAAGCAAAAGTAAAGGTAGTAAAGCTTGGTTCAATTATTGGTTCGATAATCCGATTAACGCTTTCACTGAAGCAAAAAAACCTGAACATAAGCGCAAAACACACCACTGGTTTTCAATTGAACAAGCACCAAATCAATCCATTGAAGAAGCGCAGTTCAAGCTAAACCTTGAAGTTAAAAGGCAAGATATTGAACAACTGACCGACTGTATATTGGAGTTAAGTCGCTATCGCCTTGCTAGATATCTTAATACCAAACGTGACAGGCTAGCCGAACCTGAAAGTACACAGACGGTGACCGATGATGCGATACCAAACCAGCTACAAAGCACAGATGTTGCGGAACACGTGGTACAACTGCCATATTTTCCTAATTTAAAAATTGCTTGTGGTCACTTTAAAACAGGTGAAAGTAGCGAAATGTCCTTCGTGCCTGCGCCACCGAGGTGTGGAAAAGTCGACCCTGAAAAACATTTCTTAGCTCATGCCAGTGGTAATTCAATGAATGGTGGGAAACACCCTATCTTCGATGGAGACTTGTTATTACTAGAGCGGATCACATCAAGCAATGCGGGATCAATTACAAATACTACTATTGCCATCGAGCGCTTTGACGCAGCTGGCGACGAACAATTTTTATTACGAGATGTAAAAAAACAGATTAATGCGCAAGGTGAAGTAACCTACTTACTTGTGGCAAGAAACCCAGAGTATGCAGTAATGGAAGCCAACGATGAGTTTGTGACGTTTGCGCGGTTGAGAACGAGTTTATAGCAAATGTTTAGAAAGGAACCTTACTATATGAGTAGAGATTTTGAACTATTTTTCGGCCTAGTGTCACCTATTGGTGTTAATGTGGATGAGGCAATTAAGACACTAAGTACTGCTTTGGCTGATTTTGGGTGTAGGGTTGAGGTTATTAATATTCAAAGTTTGACTGAACCCTTGAGTCACGAGAAGAATATTTGCAGGAAAGAAATTGACTCTTTGGTGTCTTCAATGCCTCGCTTGAGAAAGTTAGTAGATGATGCAGCTATTCAAGGTGTTGATTATGAAGATATATATGCAAGACTTGCAGTCAATAAAATCAACGAATTAAGAAGTAGTAGCGATCGAAATTGTTATATTATTGAAGGTTTTAAACACCCCTCTGAAATTGAAACGTTTCGTAATATTTATGACAATTCTTTTTATGCAATAGGTTTAACTTCTTCTGTGTCCGATAGGATTAGATACCAAATTGGATCAAGTGTTAATGAGAGTAGGAGTTTCCAAGCAGCAAGAGAAGTATATGAGGATTTCGATTTCCGTATAGAAGGTCGTACGTCCAAATATAAAAATAACACGGCAAAAGCATATCAACTTTCAGACTTTTTTATAAATCTGACAAGTAGCGAAAATAGGGATTATTGTGTTGGTAGTGAAATTCAAAGGATTGTTGACCTGATTTTCGGTGCGCCCACAATTACACCGCGCGAAGAAGAGCATAGTATGTTTATGGCATACATGTATTCCACGCGTTCAGCTGATTTGTCTAGGCAGGTTGGCGCCGTAATAGCTAATAGACGCAATGATGTACTCTCTTTTGGAGCAAATGAGGTGCCTAAAAGTGGTGGAGGACAATATTGGTCAGAAAGCCCGTACATAGCCGCGACGTATGAAGGAGTGAAGGAAGTCAAGTTGAAAGGCACAGATCATCGTGATTATGTGCTTGGAAGTGATGCTAATGCTGATGTTAAAAACGAAATATTTGATGAAATATTTACAGCGCTTGAGCAACAGTCAATTCTTATCGATAACCAAGACATTAAAGCAAAAGCCCTTGAGGCTCTGCGAACTACAACTTTGAATGATATCACTGAATTTGGGCGAGTAGTCCATGCTGAAATGTCAGCGATTACAGCGGCTGCGCGAAATGGTATATCTATATCTGATGCAAAGATGTTTTGCACAACATATCCTTGCCACAATTGTGCCAAACATATCGTTGCTTCAGGTGTGTCAGAGGTTGTCTATATCGAACCATATCCAAAGAGTCGTGCAAACTCTTTGCATAGTGATGCTATTTTTGACCCTGATGCTGTTGCACAAGACGGCAAATCGAAAGAAGATGTTATACGTCAAATGGTTCATCACTTCAGAGACGGTGAAGCTCAAGAATGTAAATCTAAAGTTCTCTTTCGACCTTATAGTGGTGTGGGGCCAAGGCTATTTTTAGATTTATTTTCAATGAAATTAGGAAGCGGTCGAGCGTTGACTCGAAAAAGCGGTAGTTCAGCAATCGCGCTGGACAGGGAGAGAGCTACCCCAAGGTTCAATTGTGCCAAAGCACATAGTATCGTGAACGAAAGCAGCTACTTATCTGGTGCACCACAATTCATTGAGCAAATAGATAGAATACTTTCACTGTATAGAGAAGATGGAAAAAGAAAAACGTCAGTCATAAAGTATGTTGATGGAAACGTCAAGTTTATAAAATCCGAATATGGCTCCCGTGACTTTTTCTTTAGCGCTGATAGCTATTTAGATGGTGATTTTGACCAGATTAAAGTCGGAAATATAGTTAATTTTGAGATTGTTAAATCTAGCTCTGGAGAGCTACATGCGAGAAATCTGAAGTTTGGTACTGAGTTCTCTTTAAAATCAGAAGTAAAGTCATGGAATCCCCAAACTCAAAAAGGTTTCATTACTCGAATAGATAAACAGAGCAAGGACTATATTTTTTACGGAAGTGGCTTAGTCGATCCAAAGAAAGACATAGTGGTTGGAGAAAAAGTTGAATTTTCAACGAGCATATCTCGCAAAGGGACTGTTTTTGCCACGAATGTTAGAGCTACAAGTAAATTAGATGAATTCGAATAACTTGGTTATAGAACAGGGTTTACAACATTGTTGTCTGGTTCTCAACCAATACATTCAAGACTAAGGAGAAACCGATGAGCCAAGCCCTTAAATTTTTACTGTCTATTATGATCGTCGTCGTAACTTTTATCGTGTCAGCCACCTTGGCCGGAATGTTGGCGGAGTATGCGGGCTGGTGGAAAAAACCGGTGATAGGCGGTGTAGCAGCGGCTTGTGTGGTGTTGTCGGGTTATATAAGTGCGCCGGTGTATAAGTTGTATTCTGCGGCGGTGTGGTTATTGATTGGTGCAGGTGTCGCTTGGGTGATGTCGAGTGTGTTTATGTATGCTGAGGATGCCGACACCTCAGTGCCTTTGTATGTAACCTACGCAAGTGGTGTGTTTGCTTTGGCACTTTGTTGGGGTTGGGAGCGTCGAAAGGTTGTGCGAGGGATTGGTTTTCAAGAATAGTGCGCAAGAGATCGCCGCGTAAAGCGGCTCCTACCGGTGGGGCTGATGTTGTGAGAGCGGATTTATTCCGCGATGTGTGTTGTATGGATCGCCACGTAAAGTGGCGCCTACCTGTGGGCTGGTGTGGTGGGAGCGGACTTATTCCGCGATGTGTGTTGTATGGATCGTCACGTAAAGTGGCTCCTACCGGTGGGGCTGATGTTGTGGGAGCGGATTTATTCCGCGATGTTTGCTGTATGGATCGCAACGTAAAGCGGCGCCTATCGGTGGGGCTGATGTGGTGTGAGTGAATCTATTCCGCGATGTTTGCTGTATGGGTCGCCACGTAAAGTGGCTCCTATCGGTGGGGCTGGTGTGGTGGAAGTGAATTTATTCCGCGATGTGTGTTGTATGGGTCGCCACGTAAAGCGGCGCCTATCGGTGGGGCTGGTGTGGTGGGGCTGGTGTGGTGGGAGCGGATTTATTCCGCGATGTTTGCTGGATGGTTCGCCACGTAAAGCGGCGCCTATCGGTGGGGCTGATGTTGTGGGAGCGGATTTATTCCGCGATGTGTGTTGTAGAGCGCGCCACATAAAGCGGCTCCTATCGGTGGGGAGCTAATGTGGTAGTAGCGGTGCTACTCTGCTTAGAGTTACGATATTTCAATAAAAAAGAGAGTCAAGGATAAGGGAATGAAGATGGGTTGGAGTAAATGGAGGGAGACTATTTTTAAGACCAGTTTGGTTTTAATATCGGTGTTGTTGTTTCTCTTTTTTGATGGTCGTGAGTTTTGGCTCACCCAGATACAACCTCAATTGACCCATGTAATCAGTAATAAAAAAGCTGAGGTAGATAACCCGCCAGTGGCTCCTGAGCAACGGTTCAAAAAGCCAAGTTTAGCTCGATTAACGAATAGTGATACTTGTGATCATCAAGCCAATTTGAGACGGTTTGGGCGGTGTAAATCTAAGCCCAAAGCAGGGATTAAGTATCGTGTTGAAAATGGAATATATACTTGGGTAGATGAAAAAGGCATCACCAATTACTCGGATAAAAAGCCAGACTCTTCAGCGCTATCTTACCAACCAAAACGTAATCAGGTTATTGATTTCTTTGAACTGAATATTTCTGGGACCCATATCACCAATCAGTTTAAAAATGTGTTGAGCACTAAACTAAATGCTGTATTTCGTGGCTATACCAGTATCGTGGGGTTAGATGCAATGCAAAAGGTGACGTTGACCATCAAAGTGCTGCCAAACAGGCGTGAGTACGAGCAAGCGGTGAGGTCTTATGGTGGTGATCCAAAAGGAAGTGTCGGGATTTATTTTGGCAGGCATAATCTCGCCTTGGTTGAGCAAAGAAGTCAATACGCAACGATGCAAACTGCTGTTCATGAAGCGGTGCATGCAATCAATCAAGCTGTAATTGGATATTCACCGCGCTGGTTAAATGAAGGGCTTGCAGGTTACTTTCAAACCATAAAAGTTAACATGCAGGTTGGCACTGTTTATCCAAATTCTGCAAGACTAGATAGTGGCTATATAAAGGGAAATATTTTACCGCCTTATGACCTTATTAACGCGGAGTCTGACTGGAAGTCATATAATACGGGCTTGATGTATAAGAGTAGCTGGGCAGCGATTCACTTTTTGATGTCGACAGCCAAGGGGCGGCAGAGCCTCAAGGCATTAATGTTGTACGAGCAAATTGAGCGTTGCAGATCGCTCAACCATCAAGAATCGAGCAAGTTGCTAGCTGAGCATTTCCCAAATTTACATGACAGATTTTTACGGTTTGTACAGAGTCCGGTAGAACCACATCGTCTCTGAGTTAGAATAATGTTACTCATTAGACCAAAGGATAATGTACCTATACTTCCATATTCCTTTATAAAATGGTTATATTATAACTATCGATACTAAGGAAAAACACAAAAATGAACAATAAAAAGTTACCGTTAAACCTAAATAAAAAAGTTATAAAACAACTTGATAGTAAAATGTTGAGCCAATTGGTTACCAATAAAATTGCAGGCGGTTCTAATAGCTATAACGGCCCTTGCTATACACCGGCCACATCGCAACGTTACTGTTAAAAAATTGTTTTTTATGGTGGTGCGGTCATTTTCATTTTTACGTCATAATGAATAAATGTGTTTGCAGTAAAATAATAACAGCCTAAAACACCTTGATATTTTGCAAATAACGACGCTGTCACCATCAAGCTAACGGGTACATACGTTGGTTTATACCTAATCTCATGTGACCATTGTCACCAAAGACTCTAATTTATTAGGGTCTTTTTTTATGGCTGGCGATAAGGTGGTCACTACAATCTGTAACCTTAAATGCGGTGTTAATTGGTTTGATCCTTTTTAAGCTAGTAGGCTTGAATACAGGGTGCAAACCCCTCTACATTAAAAGCATAAAAGGCTCTATAAAATGATGCTATAGAGCCGTTTGGTTGGGGAATTATAGCGCTTCAAGCATCCATTTTGCGTTTAAGTTTTCTGGCTTGCCATGACGGTTTAGCTCTGGCCGCTCTTGTGCTTGATTAAACCAAATGTACTGCTGCCAAAATTCATTTTTGATGTTCCAAAGGCCACCTTGATAAATTAACGAATACATCGCTTGGTTGGGCGAGTCTACTAACTTTAAATAACCACTTGCTTTGCTGCTGTAGCTTAAGAACAAAGACGGTGCCTGTGTACTTCTGTAGTAGTGGTAACCTTGTGGGCTGGTGACTTCTGTTAGCATTAGCGGCTCGTTTTGGCTTAATGTTACGGGCGCATTATTTGTGAGCGTCTGTGCAGCCATAAACTGGTTGTTAACTGGTGATTTTATAGCAACCTGCTTACCTGTATCTGGGCGGAGTTGTGGGTATGTCCAACCCGCTGGTGGCGTTTGCCAAGTGATTGACTTCCAGCGCCAGTTATAAGGAATATCAAGGTGTGGATCGTTTAAATCTTCATAGCCTGGCTCAGCTTCAATGTTATATAAGCATTGGTTGCGTTGGGCTTCTAATTGAGCAACACGTTCAGCTTGATTGGTTGTCCCCACATTCAGCTCTGCCATACATTCCGCTAAGGATTTTCCCTTTCCAGTCTCATTCGGTGCAAGCACATAAGTACCATCGCGTTTATCCTCGTCTTGATACCAAGCCTGCATTGCTGCTTCATCAAAAGATAACCAGTGGTCAACTAACTGTTTTGCTTCTTGTTCGGCAATGTCACGCCTTTGTGCTTTTGGCGTTGCCATGGTACGGATAAATGCAGCCCACAGATCTTTGCTGGCCTCAAGTGCAACAATTGCCACAGGTTTCATGCTGCTAATTCGGTATGACTGCCAACCTGACTCTAATCTTGTGTCGGGCTGCCAAATTACGTCGCCACTGGAAAAGTCCAAGACATCCTTGGTATCGTGACTATGTTGCTCTGCGCCTTCTGAGCAAAGATACGCCTTGACTTGCCATATTTTTTCATAATTGTCATTCGGTAGCCGAACGGTGTGTTCTGGGCTGAACGAGTCTTGGAATAAGTGCACAGCGCGGCCAAATAAAAAATAGTTGTGGTCAACTTCTGTGAGCGCTGAATGACCGCCGCCATCCCATACCTTCAAGCGTTTTTCTTCCGCCATCGCTGCATCAATAAAGTGTTGAATAAAGCGTTTTTGAGCTCGATATGCGGCGTCAACACCTCCTTGACCACCAATATCATCATAACGGCGCATAAAATGGTCAAGTTGAATATCTGCAGGCTCTTGAGAGACAGCGCTAAAACAATTCGGACCAGTCGGATCTATGCTTGCATTGGTGACATTAAAACCTGCAATATCAACCCAGCGCTCCCCAACAATGGCAGAATTTACACTATCATATCTTGGCTCATATAGTGCGTTGTTGTTTAGATTTGCTTGCAGCTTTGACACTTCGTTAAGTGCGGTATTTAGCGAAATATTTTTTGCAAGACCATCGCGCCATGTATGGCGTGGATCGTTTGGATCTGGACTGATGACATGCTCGGCATCTAGCACTTCAAGTGCAGCGGTTCGAGTTAGCCATTCGTGACCCATAGGCATGACACCTTGGCCACCAAATTGTGTAAATGCGTTGACAGATGAGGTGAGCGCTAATCCACATACCAGCGCAAGCGGCTTTATTTTCATATCTACTCCTTGAAAATTAAAAGCTAAAAATAGTGCAAGTGCTCTATATTGGTGGCGATTATAGTTTGTGATTAAAATGTTTCAACAGTTTAATTTTTATTTTTAAAGTGTTTTTAGTGTTTAACTTGTAAATTTGGTGGGACTTGTTTTGGGGTTGATGTGATTAGGTGTCATCGCTTCGCATAATATGGTGTGGTTTTATTATTTAGTTATTTGAAATTATTTTAGTGGGCTTGAGAAAATACGTCATTATCCTATGCCACGCACTTACTCTTACTTTTTAATACCGTAAAAAATGAGTGTATCTTGCTGGTAAAGTCGGACTCTGACCATAAGTACACTCGAGGTTGAAGTATTCGTTTTGCTATACTCAAGTGGGGTTTAGCACTACAACAAGCTCAAAATACGCTTGGCATTTTCCCTTGAAAGGCAGCTTTGCACTGGCATACGTAAAAACTTGTTGGCGGGCACCTCCTTGGCTTCTCCTTGATGTAATAAATCACCGCTGTATACATTAACCTGACATGTGGTTTTATCTTGTTCTTCTGAATAAACAAGCTCCACTTTTTCCGCTTTCATAATTAAGTTTTTATAAGGGTAACCTGCGTCAGTAAATACTCTCTCGGCCGGTGTTGATATTGCATGCGATGAAAATACAACCATGGGAAATGCCAGTATAATTGCGTATTTCATGATAAAGACTCCTTCCGTCTCTGGTTTAAACGCTAAAAAGTATTGTGCGTATTCATAAAACTGACAAACGAGAAATTGTGCACTATAGTTAAGTTTTTGTTAAGTATGTTTAGAATGAAAGCACCGCCATTAAAAGGACTCTGGTACTTTAAAACCGCTGCTGAGCTTGGCGGTTTTAAGCAGGCAGCTGAAGCGTTATTTGTTACCCAAGCTGCGGTGAGTCAACAGATCAGACTATTAGAGCAACAACTGGGTATTTTGCTCTTTGAAAGGCAAACCAGGAAAGTGATGCTGACACAACAGGGTCACGCGTTACTGCCTTATTTACACAAAGCATTTGGCCAAGTTGAAATGGGCTTATTAACCCTTAAAGCCGATCCAAGTCCGTCGACGATTAATCTTACCGTTTTGCCATCGTTTGCGACATGTTGGCTATTACCTCGTTTGGCCAGTTTTAATAAGGCGTTGCCAAACTACCAGTTACGCATCGACCCCACAGAGCAGCTAGCCGATTTCCATCAAGATGATATTGATATAGGGATCCGCTTTGGTTTAGGTGACTATCCAGGTTTAAAAAGTGAACTACTCGCAGAAGATGAGCTAGTTATTGCGTATCGCCCGGGGTTAATAGACCCAAGTCAGCCCATTCGCATGCAATTGTCTAAATTGAATTTTATCTATGACGAAGGGCGCGATAATGAAAAGGCTTGGCTTGCATTAAATCAGCAGCTTGGATTAATGGGGCATACGGTGAGTAACCTCAAAATAGATAATGCGGCATTGGTACAACAAGCGACGGTGGCGGGGCAAGGGTTTTCGCTATTGCGCCGACGTTTGGTTAACCAATCTTTGGAGCTTGGACAACTAGAGATCTACCCTGACTTTGCGTGGCCTTGCGAATATCGTTATTACTTAGTGGCACCTGAACGGCATTTTGAGTGGCCAAAATTAAAGGCATTTCGAAATTGGCTAGTGGCTGAATTAAGGACAAGTATTTAATTTATACCAATTTGCTTAATTAAGTGGTCTATTTTGAGGCGAGAAAATCTTGTCGATAACAAGGCAAAAATTTTGCTATTTAGTTGTTCTAAATGAGAAGTTTTTAACGCTGTTAGCGTCAGATTTACTCCTTCAAATTGAACAAGTATTAAGTCAAATTGGTATTATACTTTGGATAATGCCAGTTTGCTTTGACGGTAGTAAGGCGCAGTAGCGGTGTTATGAATAAGCTTCTTTTGTCTTCATATAGGAGACTGAATTAGGTTAATAACGCAAATAGATATGACCAAAGTGGATCTGAGCGAGATAACTTAAAGCGATATGCTCAGATCCAAAGGCTTATTAATTAAAGATGTTTTTTAAGAAAGTCGAGATAGGCTTGAGAGGCCTCAATACGATTTTCCTTTTTCGAGAATCCGTGTCCTTCATCTTCAAACAAGACGTATTTGACCGGTACATTGTTTGAGCGAACTGCTTCTACTAATTCATCGCTTTCAACTTGCAGTACTCGGGGGTCGTTTGCACCTTGTACCACCATCAGTGGTTTAGTGATATTTTTAGCATGGAAAAGCGGTGATATACGATGCAAACGTTCCTTATCGGTAGCTGGATCGCCTAGCTCATCATACAGTGACTTGCGATATGCCTCCCACCAAGCAGGAATAGACTCAAGAGTTCTGACCCAGTTAGTTACACCAAAGATATTGATCCCAAGCTTAAACTCTTCCGGCTCGAATGCCAATGCCGCAGCTGTCATATAGCCACCATAGCTTCCACCCATGATGCCGATGCGGTCAGCATCGACCCAGTCCAGTTGTTGTAGGTATTTTTTACTCCAAACGATATCTTGTAAATCATCTTCGCCATGACGCTTGTCATCTAAGTGGAAGAAGGTTTTACCGTAGCCAGAGCTACCTCGGTTGTTTACGGCAAAAATGGCATATCCTTGGTTAACTAAGTGCTGAGTAAGTGCACTGTAACCTGTCATGCTCTGGCCTCCAGGACCGCCATGAACGAATACAAGTGCCGGTACCTTATTTGTTGAGCTTGCGAGTTTTGGTTTATAAAGTACTCCAGGGATCTCCAAACCATCAAAACTGTTAAAGCGAGCGATAGTGCTTTCGACCAGGTGGTCAGTATTGATTTTTTCACTTAACGTCGAGGTGAGTTGTTTAACTTTGTCACTTCCAACCTGCCATACGTACAAGTTATTTGGCGACGTATCTGAATTTAAATAAAAAGTCATCAGCTTTTCGTCATCAGAGAAGTTAACACTGTTTATGCTACCAGCTGGGAGCTTGGGTAAATTGATATCCTTGCCTGTTTTCAGGTCGGTGATCGTCACTTTAATACTGGAGTCTTCGTTTACACCCACTACGCGGTAGCGGTTGGAATCGGAGAAATACAAAAATCGTACGTCCCAATTTTTTACGATGTAGGGTGTGTGTTTACCTGTCGCGATTTCATAACGCCAACTTTGAGAGAACTCACCATGGGCATCAGTGCTGTAGTATAAATACTTGTCGTCCTTAGAAAATGCTGAAGCGAAAAAGTTTGCCTCGTGCTCCACGTTTGAGATCTCAACGAGTGGGGCATCTGGGTTATGTAAATCGAGTAAGAATAGGTCGCTGTCTTTATTACCTTGGGCATTGACAAGTGCAAGGTAGCGGTCTGTCTCACTCATTTTTTGGACATTTAAGTTTTTGTCATTTTTATAGATAAGTTCACTTTCGTAAGTGCTGGCATCAAAGCGATATAGATCCATAAAGCGTTCATCGCGCTTATTACTTAACACAAAAAATGCCTTGTTATCCTCAGAGAAGCCGACAAAACCTGCTCTGACCTTTTCTCCCGGTGTGAGGTCTTTTACATTGCCATTTTCGTCACGGACAAAGAGATGAAATCGTTCATTACCGCCGCCGTCTCGGGTGAATAAGATACGGGGATCGTTGGGAAAGTATCCAACTGGATAGGTTGAGTCTGCGGCATCGGTTATTTGTGTTCTTTTGCCTGTTTTAACATCAACTTCATAGAGGTTAAATATGCCTGACTCATCTGAGGCCACCAAGATTTTCTTTGCATCAGGGCGAAACGCGTTACCTTGAATATCTGTGGTGTCAAAAAATGTTTCTGCCGAATACGTTTTAAAGTCAGAGATAGCTTGAGTAGTTTGCGGTGGATTAACTTGTTGACTGGTTTGATTGCATGCTGTGAGTGACGCGAGCAACGCACATGCTAGGAGTGATTTTTTAAACATAATTTCCCTACTTTCGTTATTGTTATTGATTTCTAGCATATAACGATAGAAATCAATGGCAAGCATCTCACAGGGGATTTATGTAAACCAATGTAGGATTGGTATGTGATTGGCTTTCCAGTCAAAGGGTCAATCACATACCAAGTTTAGGGGGAGTAATTATTTAAGGTCAAACCGGTCTGCATTCATCACTTTGGTCCACGCCTCAACAAAGTCACGAACAAACTTCTCTTTACTATCATCTTGTGCGTACACTTCGGCGTAAGCACGCAAGATAGAGTTAGAGCCAAAGACGAGATCAACGCGAGTGGCTGTCCATTTTACTGTGCCCGTATCACGTGTTTTGATCTCATAGAGGTTTTCTTCAATAGGCTGCCAGATATATGACATGTCGGTTACGTTAACAAAAAAGTCATTACTTAAGCTACCAACATTATCGGTGAATACGCCATGGGTTGTTTGCCCATGATTGGTGCCGAGCATACGCATACCACCAATAAGTACGGTCATTTCTTTGGCTGTCAACCCCATTAGCTGGGCTTTATCAAGCAGCATTTCTTCTGGTTTTACGCTGTAATGTTGTTTTTGCCAATTGCGAAAACCATCATGGACAGGCTCTAATACGTCAAATGACTCGATGTCAGTTTGCTCGTCTGTGGCATCACCTCGCCCCGCAGCAAAGGGTACCTGAATTGATACACCAGCATTTTTCGCGGCTTGCTCAATAGCTGCGGAGCCTCCTAACACAATCAAATCAGCCATGCTTATGGTCGGCGTAAAGTTACTTTGCACGGTTTCTAATGCTGTGAGGACCTTCGCTAGGCGTTCCGGTTCATTGGCGAGCCAACTCTTTTGTGGGGCAAGGCGGATCCTTGCTCCATTTGCACCACCTCTAAAGTCGGAGTGTCTAAATGTTCTGGCGCTGTCCCACGCGGTGGCTACCAATTCTGAAATAGTGACATCGGTAGCTAGAATTTGTTGCTTGAGCGTACTAATTTCATTGTCATTTAGGGTGTAGTTAACGCTAGGGACTGGGTCTTGCCAAAGTAGTTCTTCGTTAGGGACTTCCGGTCCGAGGTAGCGGCTTTTAGGGCCAAGGTCACGGTGAGTAAGTTTGAACCAAGCTCTGGCAAAAACATCGTTAAAATAGTCAGGTTCGGCATAAAACTTTTCAGCAATTTTTCGATAAGCAGGGTCCATTTTCAACGCCATATCGGCATCTGTCATCATTGGCATGCAGCGTTTGGATGCGTCTTCAGCGTCGATTGGCTTATCCTCTTCTTTAATGTTGATAGGTTGCCATTGCCACGCGCCCGCTGGACTTTTAGTTTGCTCCCATTCGTAGCTAAATAGCAAGTAAAAGTAGCCATTATCCCATTGTGTTGGGTTGGTTGTCCAAGCACCTTCAATGCCACTGGTGACTGTGTTTGCCCCGATCCCTCTTGATGTATGGTTCATCCAACCGAACCCTTGCTCATGCAGAACTGCTCCTTCTGGAGCTGGGCCTAACTCATCAGCATTGCCATTTCCGTGTGCTTTGCCTACTGTATGACCACCTGCGGTAAGTGCGACCGTTTCTTCATCGTTCATCGCCATTCTAGCAAAGGTGACTCGCATATCTTCAGCAGTTTTAAGTGGGTCTGGGTTACCGTCTACGCCCTCAGGATTAACGTAGATAAGACCCATCATCACAGCGGCAAGCGGATTTTCTAAATCGCGTTCACCGCTATAGCGACTGTTTGAATTATTGGAAGGAGCCAGCCACTCTTTTTCGCTGCCCCAGTAGGTATCCTTTTCTGGATGCCAGATATCTTCTCGACCACCGGCAAAACCGAAGGTTTTGAAACCCATTGATTCATATGCCACGTTGCCTGCTAATATGATTAAGTCCGCCCATGAAATTTGGTTGCCATATTTCTTTTTAATAGGCCAAAGCAAACGTCGTGCTTTGTCTAGATTGCCGTTATCTGGCCAGCTGTTTAGTGGCGCAAAACGTTGATTACCTGTATTTGCACCTCCTCGACCATCGGCTACACGATAGCTTCCAGCGGCATGCCATGCCATTCTTATCATTAACCCACCGTAATGTCCCCAATCAGCGGGCCACCAAGGCTGTGAGTCAGTCATCAAGCTAGTGAGATCTTGCTTTAATGCTTGATAATCCAAACTATTAAACGCGGTCTTGTAGTTAAACCCGTCATCCATTGGGTCTGTTTTGGTGTCATGTTGATGTAAAATATCTAGATTAAGGCTGTTTGGCCACCACTGGTGTTGGGTTTGTGCAGAGGAAGTGTTTGCGCCATGTGCAAACGGACAAACTGATGGGGTACTTTGTTGCTTACTCATTATAAATCCTTGGTTATCGGTGACGAAGATTAAACACCAATCTTAGCGACAGGGTGTGGGCACTCACTGTTTTAAAATCAAGCAAAACTGTACTAACTGTATGCCCCAAACCTACGGCAAGCGGTATACCAAGTTACTCCTTCCAATTGCGCAAGTATCAAGAGTAATTGGTATTTCTTGGATTGGTATACAGCATAAAGGTAGTTCCGCTTGGAGGCTTTTACCAGTATCTAGAGGGGGTTGGGTATCTCCATGCTTTTGCAATAATTGCAAAAGCATGGGTGAAGGTGTGTTACCAACAGTAAAGGTCAACAGACCCTAGTTTATCACTTGCTGAGAGTGGGTATTAGGTGTCGTTTGTGTGTTTGTAGCTGTGGTATTTATCCGTGAGATTGTTTTCCAACAAATTAAGGTCATTAATGTTAAAAGTGCGATGACTACAGCAAAATCAAAACGTGTTGTGGGGGGAAGCGCATCAAATTGTGTTATCAATGAGACCAGATTGATTATTGCTGTGATGCAAAATGTAATGCAGCTAAGACCGAGCAATACTTTGCTATATGACAGCACCTGCTTAGCGAATTGACTGCTGAGCAATGCAAATATAAATGCTGAAAACATAGAAAACTTCACGGTTTCCAATTTATCAATATGACTTACTGGGAGTGCTGTAGTAAGTGCAAATCCAACGCTTATGGCTAATAACACGCCAATAAAAGCGCCACTGGTTAAGCGCTTAACAAAAAGTAAACTCCTTGGACTTTGCTTGCGCTGTTTGGCTCGTTTGTCTATCCATATCAGATTCCCACTGACGATTAAATAAGCGGTGGCAAGGCCAAGGCATAAGAAAGCTAAACGCATGCCATAGCCTGCAAAATCACCAAAATGTAGACTTGCTATCGTTGATAGCCCAGCACGAACGGCATTGTCGTAATTGTTTTCTGTGAGGTAAATTTGTGATTGGTCAGCAAGTTTATATTGCACTTCGTTGTAGTTAGAGAAGGCGTCATTGCTCTTTGCACTAATACTAACTACCGCATTTTTATCACCAAAATGGGTGATTTCAACGGAGGTGATTGTCACATCTCCAAAGGTGTTGAGTGCTTTTTCACGCAGCGCATCAATGCCTGTCATCGTAGCTGATTGCTCGACGGCCTCGACGGTTGGCTCGTTGAACCCAGCCGCTTGCAGCAGTGCTGTTTGGTTGCCTCCATATAGCAACACCGCATAGGAGATCTGATAGATAATCACTAAATTAAATACCAGACCGGTAAATGCGTACATTATATGAAATGGCAACCCCATGGTGCCAATCAAGTTGTGTGCATCAAGCCACTTGTCTTTCTTGCCTTCAGTTCGATATTGAAAAAAGTTTTTAGCAATTTTACGCCAATGGATAACAAGGCCGCTTAAGATAGCAACAAAGAAGCATAAAGTGATCACGCCAACAAAGTACAGACCTATCCGACCAAGCCCTAAATCATAGTGGAGCTGATATAAAAATGTGGCAAACTCAAATGTATCGGCGTCTGCAAGTACGGCTCCAGAGCTTGGCGAGAGAAGTAGGTGGCGATCTTGGTGGTCTTCACCTGTTACTGGGTGTGGCTCATCCAAATGGGTAGCAAAATAAACTTCAATAAATGGGTTATGTTCACTTGGCTCACGCATGAAAAAGCTATGATGCGTATCGATATTATATTGCTGTTGCAAGCTTGAAATAGCTTTATCATAAGAAATAGACTCTTCTGCGGAGGCTGATTTTACTGCCAGTTGAGCTCGCTCCCACCCGTTTATATTGTCTCTAAAGAGGCTAAGAGAACCGGTAATAAATACGATAAACAGTACTGTTGAAATAATCAGTCCTATCCAAGCGTGCGCCTCAGTCAACGATTTTAGCGTTTGATTTTTCATGTTTTATCTCATTAACAGTAGTGCAGAGTTGAGGAGTATCGAAGGGATCAAAATAGTAAATAAACGCTTACTTGCAGCCCCTGCGGTGGTAAAAGCATAGCTCCATGTCATCACGCCAGCCCAAATAGGAAAAGCAAGAATAAGGCCTAGCATAAGCTTAGCGGCTTCAGAAAACGGCAAAAGTAAATTCAAGTTTAAAACTAAAGAGATAGACAGTAGCAGCCCGAGAAAAAATCCAAGTAAAGTTTTAGGCCACATATGCTATGCCTCCCAATAACAATGAAAAAGCACAAACCATTGTGGCGGCCAGATAAAAGCGTCTTTTTGGATAAGCACTAAGCAAAGTGACCGACACTAACGACGACATCAGCACAACGACGACAGCAAGCATTGCTGAAACGATGGGAAATTGTAGCGTTAAAATATAAAAACCAGAAAAAATCAGTAAGGCTGCGATAGCATAGCTTGGTGAGCGCTTTAGCGAAGTTGCCAAGTAGCGCTGTTTTGGACTCGCGAAGTAGAGTAAGGTTGTTGCAAACCAAATTGGTATAATTGAGAAAAAGCTCATGATGCTGATAATCATTATTGTTTGCAATTGATTGTAATCATTATGGGTAGGCACTGCAAGAGGGAGAGTGATAATTGTTATTTGCGAGATGCGAGATTAACTATTCGCCCTTTACAAACTCTATAGCTTCATGTTGGTGAGGGGGGTAACTCCCATCTACACCATAAGTTCTAGCAGCTTGTTCCAATAGTAGTCAAGAAGGCTTAGTGGTGTATTTGCCGAGTAAAGCCGTGCGGCTAATGACAAGAAAGCACGGCTTTTGATTGTGAATTAGCTTTTATACCAATTTGCTTAATTAAGTGGTCTATTTTGAGGCGAGAAAATCTTGTCGATAACTCCGCTAACGCGTCCTGCTATCGCTAAGGTACCTACATCCATATAGGCAAGGCAAAAATTTTGCTATTTAGTTGTTCTAAATGAGAAATTTTTAACGTTGTTAGCGTCAGATTTATTCCTTCAAATTGAGCAAGTATTAAGTCAAATTGGTATTAGATAAGTGAGAAGCTACCTTGCATGATGGCAAAGTGGCCAGGGAATGAGCAAAAGAACCGATAGTCTTCACCCTTTTTTAAGCGTTCAGTCGAAAAAGTGACTGTAGTTTGTTCGCCACCACCAATGACTTTACTGACCGCATATACGCGATCATCACCCGGTTTAACATAACTATTGCTTGCACCTGCGGTCATGCCGTCTGTGGCGACTGCTTGCACATCTGCTGCCTTACTCAACACCCAATTATGCCCCATGGTTGTTGCTGGTAACTTTCCTGTGTGTTTTAACGTGAGAGACACTTCTTTACAGCTGCTTGGAGCGCTAAGCGCCTTTGCTGAAAATTGCATCATGTCATTTGCTTCAATAGTCAGTGCGCATTCATTGGCTGAGGCCGCTTTTGATAATGTTCCCGCCGCAAGAGAAATCAAAAGTACAGAAAAAAGGTGTTTCATAATTTAACTCCTAAATAAAAATCATTTTTATTATCAAATGTACGTTATTGTTTGTAAATGGATCAAGATCAAAAAAACTGTTCTATGCTTGATGCTAATACGGAACTTAGCAATGGAATCGATCATGAATAAATATTGGCTTGTACCACTTTTACTCAGTCCACTACTTGCAAATGCTGATACCTCTTCAACCATTACATTGGCTTCGGATTACTTGTTCAATGGGGTAAGTCAAAGTAAAGAAGACGAAGTAATACAGCTCAGTTTAGATTGGCTCGGCGATACTGGGTGGTACGCAGGGGGCTGGGTTTCAAAGGTCGATTTTGGTGATGGCACTGACTTTGAAGGAGATATTTATGGAGGATATAAATTTACACTAGTTAACAACGTAACATTAGATATTGGTGTTTCTCAATATACCTACCATGGCGATGACGTGAGTTCAGAATACAATTATGCTGAAGCTTACGCCAAGCTTGGTTATGGCCATACCAGCTTGGATTTTTGGTATGCGTGGGATTACTTTGGTACCGGTGCAGGGCACGGTATTGTAATGTTAACTCACACTCTAGTACTTGACGATAACTGGTCTATCACACTAGGAGTTGACCATTCTATGAGCTTTGACAGTGATAAGTTTGAATGGGAATCTGAGGATGATGACTACACACATTGGCATTTAACTGGAACATACGCGATACACAGCTGGAGCATGTCATTAGGATACGAAAGCAATGATATTGACAGCTACGCCGACTCTACATTTTTACTATCAATTTCAACAGTGATCGATTGGTAATTTAACCTTTAATTCAAGTTTTATTAACTTTTGTATTGATTTTAGCTGCAAATTGTACTTTTATATAGTAGTACAATTAACGTCACTAGGGGGCTTTTTTATGATGCCTGACAAGTGACGTGTATAAGAACAACATATACGCTGTGGAGCTGAAATATGAAGGATTCGATAAAATTAACAGCACTGTCTCTTGCGATTTTCTCCCGTTTTAGTTTTTCTAGCCCTCTAGAATTTGCGGGGGGAGCAGACATGTCAAAATTGATAGATGTACAGCATATCTTACCCAATTTGAATGAATATTGTAGTGATGTCATCACGCTCAAAGGTGTCGTGACCAGTGTGTGCAAAAAGTTAGGTTGCTGGATGACGTTACAAGTTGCCGACGGCCTTGATGTGAATATTCAGGTGGAACAAGGTGATATGGTTTTCCCTACCGCTGCAATTGGGCGTGAAGCCCATGTTACTGGGCGCTTTACCCGCGTTGAGCAAGCCGCGCAGCCGCAACTAGAGCAACGCGCTGAGCACCGCTTATTAATGCAGTTGGGATTTGAGCCCACCGCAGTGACTATTTCTTAACACACCATTGGCTAAACATCGGACGGGTGTTAATACAGTAGATAGAAGAGCACCAGGCTACCAAGCGTGGTGATATATAAGTTTTTAAACCGATATGCGAGTATCACAGCAAAGGTTGCAGCGATTAGGTAAGGATTATGTACGCTCAGTGCGAGTTGTTCATCTTGAATAAACACAATGGGTACCCAAATTGCGGTGAGTACACACGGGGCGCTAAAGCTTAAAAATCGCTGCAATTTAGGTCCGATAGTAAAGGGCAGTTGCTTTGCGAGAAATAAATACCGTGTCGCGAATGTGACGCAGGCCATTGCTAAAATCGTTGTTATCATCTGCGCTCCTTGTAACTTTGTAGCAAATATCCAACGGTCATGCCAAGTAACGCTGATGCGATTAACCCAAACTCAAAGTGGACTAGCTTAAATATCAGAATACTGATGGCAGAGCAGATACAGGCGCATAAAATAGGCACTGTGGTAATGCTTGGTATAACCAGCGCGATGAATATTGCTGCAATAGCAAAGTCTAATCCCAAATTGGTCAAATCTGGTAAGAACTGACCTGCAATAATGCCAATGAGTGTCCAAAGGTTCCAAGCGACATAAAAGCTTCCGCCAGCAACCAGAGCATAAAGCAGCCTGAGTTTCCCCTGATATGCGCGATGGTGGTGAGAAAATGCAAACAGTTCATCGGTTAGAAAAAATGCTATAGAACTTCGCCATTTGAGTGGCTTATCTACCATCTTATTGCGAATAGCAAGACCATACAGCAAGTGTCGAGCACTAATGATAAATGTGGTGATGAGCAAGGTGATCAAAGCGGTATCTTTCGCAATAAGCTCTATTGCCACCAACTGCGCAGAGCCGGCAAAAACGAGTAAAGACATAAGCTGCGCTTCTAATGGCGTAAAACCATTTTGTACGGCCAGAGAGCCACATAATATTCCCCATGGGAGCACTGCTAGGTTGAGCGGTAGCATATCCCAAAAGCCCTTGTATACAGCAACTTTCATGGTTAACAGGCCTTACTGTATTGACTGGGCGTGATCCCCATATTTTTTTTAAAATGACGATTAAAGTGGCTTTGATCGTAAAATCCTACAGTCAAAGCTGCATGTGCAACACTTTTACCACAGCGCATAAGTGCCTTTGCGTGATTGAGGCGATGCTGAATTTGAAATGCGTGTGGAGTGAGGCCTGTTTGTGACTTAAATACTCGAATAAAGTAAAAAGGACTCATATCAACAAGGCTGGCAAGTTTATCGAGTGAAACCTCTTCAAACAGATTGTCCAATAAAAACTGCTGGGCGGTGCGGATGCGCGCTTTTACCGACTTTTGTTTCCCTTCAAGCCTCACATTACCTTGCTTTTGGCTCAGATAAGACAGTAAGGCTACCAGCTGAGATTGTTTTGCTAATAAGCCACTTTCAGACTCTAATACATTGAATGTAGTATTCATTAGTTGTGCAAGCGTTGGATCATGTACTACGGCATCTTGAAAAAACGGTGCCATGGCGCTGCCACTTCCCAAAAGTTGATTAAAAAGCTCGGGCGTTGGGTACAAAGAGCGATATGAAGAAGGGCCTGCGGAAGCTTTTCGGCAGTCATGTACTTGCTCTGCGTTTATCAAAATAATGCTATGTTGCTGAGCAACGTGCTCTCCACCAGAGCGATAAAATTTCTGCGCCCCACTCTCAACAAAGGCTAGGGTGTAGCCACTGTGACTATGTCTGCCAAAATCCTCTTTTTTATCAATATTATGAAGTACTTCTAAGCCACCGAGATCACGATGAAAACTAAACTTTGCATGTTGCATATTTCTCTCCCCATTGATAAGAAGGGTATCCGCCTTAACGCGATATGTCTTGTACAAAATTGCACAATTGGCTCACCAGACTTGTTTTTTTATAATATTGACCTGACGGCTTTTTATCAGACACCGACTATTTTGCACTATTAATGTATCTTCATAAGTGCCGTTGAAGATAGTGGTTGGTGCATGTGGCTGTCCTATTGCCTGTTGATGGAGCACAAAGTAACTGTTTGCCTCATACAGATTAGATTTTACATGTTTAATATTGGCACTAGTCATCATGTGCATACTTTTTGTCTTGCTTATGGCTTGCTGTTGCCGCAGGACGATGTCATCTGCACCTGTTAGACTAATCTTGAGTGCGGGTATGGTAAATGTAGCGTTATCAGTGAAAACACTGCGGTAATCAGCCGCTGATTGAGCATCTCGATACGTTATGTATTCTTGTAGTGTCTTTTCACAGTTTTTAAGGTGGGTATTTTTAGGTTGTGTAGACATGCAGCCAGTCGTAAGTAAAAGTGTGGCAAAAAGCGCAGCGAATACTTTCATATTTATTATCCATGTTGAATGATGATTGTTAATTTCAGGTAATGCTGGTTTCTTGTCAAGCAACACCATTTTTGCCGTTTATTTCAAAAGCGCTTACGCTTGTGTGTTTTTCATGTGCCGACGATATTTGAGCAAAGTAGTATAGTTACTCATAGCGCCTTGAGCTGTTGGAGGATCACAGCGGTAGTGCCGCAGATCTAAAAGTCGGGTAAATAAACTTCAATGTAATTATTTTGTAAATAGACTTTAACGTTAGCCTCCTATTATCTTTTTTGGACTAGTCCAGATAATCTTAGTAAAGGAAAGATAATGAAATTACCCGTGCTTCGCAGTGCATTACTTGCACTTTCATTCACCGCCTGTGCAAATGCACTTGAAAATAAAGTATTGCTGATTGGGATCGATGGATTACAATACGAAAAAATTGGCAGCAATCATACCCCAAATTTTGACCGCTTATTTCTAAGTAAAGCGTATACAGGCGGGCTCTCAAAAACTCAAACACAGCAAAAAACCAAAAGTGGCCCAGGCTGGGCAACGATTTTAACGGGAGTTTGGGTGAACAAACATCAAGTCCCAAGTAATGACTCTGGCTTGGCGAATAACGCCTATCGTAGCCTTTATCGTTATATCGCAGAGCATGACGCCAGCGCTCATATTGCGAGCTTTAGCACTTGGGGGCCTATCCATAGCCAATTCTTTCGACGCGATCTCGGTTTAATGAAGCAAAGGTCAGAAGGCGGCAGTGATGATGATAATTTGAACAAAGCGTTGGCGACATTAAATAATGACTCTGCAGACTTCGTTTTTCTACATTTAGATGAGCCAGATGCCGTAGGGCATGCCTTATGCTTCGGCTCTGCGTACAATAAAGCGGTCGAAGATGCAGATAAGAGATTAGGCAAGCTTCTTGATGCCGTTGAAGCCAAAGAGCGAAAAGGTGAAAACTGGTTAGTGATGGTCACGACAGATCACGGTCGCACGCCGATTGTTGGTTGTCACCATGGTGAGCAAACAGAACCAGAAAAAACTATTTTCATAGCTTCTAACAAGAGACTGAATAAGGAATTTAGTTCGAAGGCTGTTAACCCTGCTAATACGGACTTTTCTGGTTTGTATGGCTACCCGGCACAAACTGCGATTGTACCGACTATCTTATCCTTTATGGGAATAGAGACGGGTGTCCAAGCGGGGTTTGAGAGTACATCACTGTATGGTGATGTAGGGATCCGTAAGCTAAATTACGCCAATAAACTTTTTACCTGGCTTGATGATGCACATGCGCCTACTCGGGTTTATCGTAATAATCAATTGCTTGAGACATTACCCGCGGGTGTGTCGCAGTGGCAAGATTCAGCCCCAACTTCTGGTATCAATGACTATAGCTTTGAGCAGCAGGGCGTCTATGTTGGCTATCGTGTGACTGAGCTTAATTTGACCGCAGCACATCAATGGCACAACACTAAAAGCTATTTTTTTTCTGAAGATGCACGCTATTGGCGTTACGACACCTTGTTAGATAAAACTGATGATGGTTATCCTGTGGCGGTGACGGACGGCAATTGGCCGGGGCTTGCAAAATATGCAGAGCAAATTCAGGCAAGTTTCTACAAAGACCGTAATACGGTCTATTACTTTTTATCTACGGGGCTGTACCTAAGTTATGACGTACAAAATGATAGGGTACGAACGGGTTATCCTAAAGCCATAGATAACAGCTCGTGGCCGGGGCTTGCTGAATATGCGAACAAAATAACGGCGACACTACGCTGGACGTCTGACAAAGTATATTTTTTCCTAAATGATGGTCGATACTTACGCTATGATTTAGGAGATGACAGTGTTGATAGTGGCTACCCTAAGGCCATTAATGATAGCACTTGGCCGGGGGTGGGCGACTATGCGAGCAAGATAAGCGCTGCTTTAAAGTGGAACAGTACACGTGCTTACTTCTTTTTAGATGACGGTCGTTATCTGAGATACAGCATTACATTAGATAAAGTAGATCCAGGTTATCCTAAAGTAATTGATAACGGCACTTGGCCTGGGCTGCAATAGTAGTAACAAAAATAATAGACTTTTTAAGGAGTGAGCAGGTTCAAACCGACACTCCTTTTTTTCGTCCAGCTTTTCTGTTGTGGACACTTTTCGGTTATGCTGAGTACCCCTCGTTTTATTTGGATATGATTGATGGACTTTAGATCTGACACAGTTACGCTACCGACGCCTGAGATGAAGCAAAGCATGTTTGATGCAGCACTTGGTGACGATGTTTATGGCGACGATCCGACGGTAAATACCCTAGAGCAATTTGCGGCTGAGCGTCATGGGTTTGAAGCTGCGCTATTTACCTCTTCTGGCACGCAAGCAAACCTTCTGGCGTTAATGAGTCATTGTGAAAGAGGTGACGAATATTTATGTGGCCAACAGGCGCATAATTATAGGTTTGAAGCGGGTGGTGCGGCAGTGCTTGGCTCAATCCAACCACAACCTCTAGAAAATGAGGCTGATGGTAGTATTTGTCTAGAACGGATCAAACAAGCTATCAAGCCCAACGATTTTCACTTTGCTAATACCAAGCTACTCAGTTTAGAAAATACCATTGGTGGTAAGGTACTTAGCCTTGAGTATCTAGCAAAGGCAAGAGCATTATGTGACGAACACGGATTAATGCTGCATTTAGATGGTGCTCGTGTGTATAACGCCGCTGTAGCACAAAATGTGGATATTAGAGAAATTGTCAAGCATTTTGATTCTTTTACGATTTGTCTCTCCAAAGGACTTGGTGCGCCAATTGGCTCTTTATTATTGGGTAATAAAGCATTTATCGAAAAAGCGCGTCGACTAAGAAAAATGCTGGGCGGTGGAATGCGTCAAGCAGGTATGCTTGCAGCGGCTGGCCTTTACGCGTTACAGCATCATGTAGAGCGCCTCAACGAAGATCATCAAAATGCACAATATTTAGCTGAAAAACTTGAACGAGTCCCGGGGTTTAAGCCATGTAAGCATACAGTACAGACAAACATTGTGTTTGTTGAAGTTGAGCCTCACATAGATTTATTCACTATCGCTGAGCAGTTAAAGAGAAAAGGGATAAACATCACTCCAGGCTACCAGGGGTGTAGATTGGTTACCCACTTGGGGATTGAGCAGGCGGATATCGATACATTTATTACTGAACTTTCACGCATTACTCAGGTTTAGTTTGAACAAATTTTCACAAATATCGTGTTGACTTTAGGAACGTGACTCACTATTTTCTGCGTTTTCACAAAGAGAATAAGTCAATGTCATCATTTTTAGTCAATACAACCGTTGGGGTTACTGCACTTTTTTGTAGTTTAAGTAGCTTAGCGAACCCTGTGGAGTTTTCAGTTGGAACAGGGTATCCGTTTTTTGGTCAACTTGAGGTGTCGGTTCCTCAAGCGCAAAGTCAGAGTAAATGGTATGGTAGTTATCGCATTGGACTTGATGATGGCTTATTGCTTGGTTATGAGCGTGCGGTATCAGCGAATAATAAACATGCTGTAGGTGTTGTTGCGGGCGCGCTTGGAGCGAGAGATGTCGGTCCGGCCTGTGAAGAAGATGATGATATTGTTTGTGGTATTTTTGAGCCAATTATTAACTTGTTTGATGATGAAACCACCAACGGTGTCGGCTTAAGTTACAGTTATTACTTTTCAAGCATTAACCAAAGGGGCTGGCATGTGAAGTTCATAGCAGGCTACGGCGAAAGTAGTGATTCGAATAAAAAGCGTGCGGATGGCAGTGTGGCGATAAGTTACCAATTCTAATGTAATGGCTCTAATTCAATATAAGCTCAGTGGTGGATAATTCCTGCTCTAGATATTTTTATGTCCTTTTAATGTAATTCACTTCCAATATTTGGCTATTGGAAGTGAATTACACGCTGTTATTGATAAGTTTGGCAGCAAGGAAGATATTAGTTATTCAACACTAAGGCTATTCAGCTTCACCTGTGAAGTGATTGGCATCACAGCTGGAAATGTATTTACTTGGGCGAAGCTATAAGGATAATAAAGGTTTAAGTTGTTGCTTAGCTTTAAGTCAATGTGCTCTATAGAGCCACGCTCATGACATGTGATTGCTGCCTCAAGCCTGGAAATAGTTTTATTCATTTTTAACTTTTTTTCTTTATTTCCTTGATTGTTAATTAATTCATCTATTAAAAGTATATATTTAATAGGGTAGTAGTTATATAGAGAATAACTTACGGGGTTATACCTCGTTAGTTCTAATGGTTGGTCGCCATTATTATCAAACTGAACGTCAAATCTATTTTTTAAAGTATGATTGCAAATAAGTGCTACACATCTTTCCTCATTCAAAAATAATAAAATATAAGATAATAGGACATCAACCCAACTTCCGCGGTTATTCTTTCTTGCAACTTCAGTAAGACCACTCTTGGAATTTAGGATCCACGCTGCGAATGCTTTTAGCCATAATTTGAAGCCGTGCAGGGTATCGGTGTCCAACTTATCGTTAAGTAGTGCACAAGCCTCGATCGCAAGTAACAGCCAGCGAGAGTCAATGATCCCCAACCCATACTGATTACCAGTCCATGGCATAATTTGTGCGAACTCCATGTGAGGATTCATGGCTGTTTCACCATCAATAAACCAAGTGTTTATTTGCGCTTGGATATATTCAATCTTTTGTTGCTCTGGAGCATCACAATAAGACAAAGCAACGAGATGTAGTCTTGCACATACCTGCGCCAATTTTGGCTTATCAGATATACTCGCCAAAAATGGGTTTGATCTACTATCTCTATGCTGTACCGTTTCTTTACTTTTTATTAAAGGGTTTGTGTTTTCATTAACGTAGTAATAAGGGGCGAAGGATAAATAATCTTTTGTACACCCACTTGGCGGATCGACATCTTTTTTAGTGATAGAGATTACACCAAGGTTAACCGCTTGGTTAGCAAGCTGGTGAAGCTCAGTGTTATCCGCGTTACTGAGTGTAGTTTTATATTTTGATGTAAGGTGAGAAAAATACCTATGGAGGTTAGTTGTGTCTTCAACTTCAATTTTTTTTACAACATCTCTTACAGTTTTCCGGTAATTAAAAATAAGTTTAGATATTGATAGGTTAGTTATTATCTTTATGTTTTCTTTCACGATATTTTCTCATAAATCTTATTTTTGTGCATGATAACTCATAAAACCCTTTTGCAGGTACATTTTCTAGCTAAACTTTAAAAGTTAACAGGCGAACCCACTGTCTTTAAGGAGAAAATGAGTAGGCGTCATCGCAAAGGCACATGAAACCAGTGACTAAAGATGAAGGTTAGGTGTATGTGGTGGGGTTACATAATTGTGGATTTACACATAACGATGGGTCTCGTTGCAGGTAAAAACACTGAGCTATGTTGTTACACCAACTGACCGAGTCAATTGGTGTAACCCTTATCCTGATACTTGGTTTATCAGAACTTGTATTTTACGTTGGCGCTAACGGTACGACGTTGCCCATAGAAACAGTCGCCTCGATACAAACAACTGGTGATGACCGTTTTGTCACTCACATTATCGATTTGTAGACTGAACTGATACTGGTCAATATCATAGCCAATCATCATGTCAATGAGGTTGAAATTATCAGTGACTAATTGCTCATGTAGTGTTTGGCCGTTAAGGACGATTGTACGACTACCATCATATGTTTCACCTACATGTCGAACACCTGCACCAAACTTAAGCCCTGGAAGTAGGTTGTCTGCTCTATACGTTGCCCAAATAGATGCAAGGTGTTTAGGAGTTGCTGAAAGCGGAGCATCATCAGTGATAAGTGTTCTCAAGTCTTGTGCTGCAAATAGCTCCATGCTGGAAAGTGGTGTGATATCTTGCTCGGTATCAGAATAAGAGTATGCAGCATATACATCAAGGTGCTGCCACTCAAGTTGAGCTTCTAACTCAAACCCTTTCACCTCTATCTCACCGTCTTGCACTTCAAATTCAGGAGACACTTTGCGAACTTGGTTTTTATCTTTTATTTCAAATATTGATGCTGTAATTAAGTGCTCAGTGCCTGCTGGTTGATATTTCAAGCCAAGTTCAACTTGCTCACCTTCTAGTGGCTTGTAGGCACCACCTTGCGCTTTTTGACCAAATACAGCTTTGAATGACTCCGAGTAACTTGCGTATGGAGCTAAGCCATTCTCGAACTGGTATAACACACCAATTCGCCCTGTAGTCGCAGTTTGGCTATTTTTATTTGCGCCTTCAGTTTGTAGCTGATTTGACACATCATCATAGCGAAGTGCTGCATTGAGTACCCAATTGTTTACTTCAGCCGTGACTTGAGCGTAAGCGCCCAGCTGTTTATTATTTAGAGTGTTTTCAGGGTTATCTACTACCGCCGTTGGTAACTCTGTACTTAAGCCATAAACAGGGTTATACAAGTCTAACGGTGCTGCAACTCCACGGCCACGATCTGAGTCGGTATCAGCATTTTGATAATCTACACCTGATACCATAGTGAGTTTTAACGCATCTAGCTCTAAGTATTTATGGAACTGCAGATCCATGGTTAAGCTACGCGCGCTTGAATCTGTGAGGCTAGCAATACGATTTACAGTACGTTTATCCGCTTCAAATTTAGGTGGCCAAGAGTAAATGGTGCGATATTCAGCGGTACTGTCGCTATATCGGCCAGAAAATTTAATGTGGGTGTCTAAATCAAAACTGTGTTCGATAATCGCTGTGATGGCTTGTTGCTCAGTATCATATTTATCCCAGCCTGGTTCGCTGACAAAGCGCTCACTTGGAATTTGACCGTATTTTGCAGGTAATATAGTGCCTTCGTGTGGAAAGAATTGGGTAGACGAACCTGACTCATTACGCTGTAAGTTGGCCAGCACGGTGACTTTAGTTTCATCTGACGCAAGCCAGGTAAAACTTGGAGCCAGCATAAGTGTGTTGTCGTCAACGTAATCCGTCTGTGTGCCACTGTCACGATACATAGCTACGGCGCGAGCTTGATATTCCTGTTGTTCACCAAATGTAGTGTTATAGTCAATGGCTAGTTGCTTGCGCTCATAGTTACCAACTTGTGCCCAAATTTCACCGCCGGTATCTGCATTTGGCAGCTTAGATACTGCGTTTACAATTCCGCCGGTAGAGCCCTGACCATATAGAACAGAAGAGGGGCCTTTTAGGATCTCGACACTTTCAAGTGCGTATGGGTTTGTTCGAGTATTGTTGTAGTTGCCGAACAGTTTTTGTAACCCATCTACATACAGTAGGGGATCAACGCCACGAATTTTTGACCAGTCACCACGTGTGTCAACACCATAAGGACCGTTATAAACACCAGCAACATACCCAATTGCGTCCTGTAACGTTTCAGCACCTAAGTCTGAGATACGTTGTGCGGTCAAAACAGAGACAGAAACAGGTGTTTTGATAATTGGAACCGCTGTTTTTGAAGCCGTAGCACTAACGTACGAAATCAGTCCTCTTGGACTAACTTCAATGATTTCAATGTCCTCTTGGGTTGTTTTACTCTGCTCTTGAGCGGTTACTGAGCATGATAAGGCAAGAGCAACGCTGGCGAAAAGCGTCGGGTATTTATGTTTGAATGAGCGCATGATTAATCCCTATAAACTTAATTTTTGCAAATGATATTGTAGATGATAGTGATTATCAATAGTGTTGTTCCGTATTTTGCAAATGTTACAATAAATTATCTTTCTATTAATATCATGCGCTTAGACATTTCTATTGTGAGTTAGAAATGCTTGTACGCTTGCTTGCGCAGCGTTTAGAGCAATACTTCACTTCTTCCCAGTTCTGTCTCCATTTCTTTCGCCATAAGAAAGGACGGTTGCAAACTGGGCATATCTTCTGAGGTAAATGTGGTTTTTTATGTGCCATCTAGCGTTTTCGATATTCATTTGAGGTTTGGATAAGGCATTAATTATCCGAATTCCAGGTTTATACCAATTATCTTAATTAAGTGGTCTATTTTGAAGCGAGAAAATCTTATCGATAACTCCGCTACCAACAAGGTACCGATATCCCTATAGGCAAGGCAAAAAAACTTGCTATTTAGTTGTTCTAAATAAGAAACTTTCAACGTAGTTAGCGTCAGAGTTACTCCTTCAAATTGAGTAAGTATCAAGGCTAATTGGTATCATTACGTAAACTAACACAGGCCCGATCGAAAAAAGCCCCTTTGCTTGTGCAAAAAGGGGCTTCAGAAAGGAAACTATTACAACCTACATGGTTTAGATGAGCGCATAACCCCCTTTGAGGTGCCCGATATTATTAAAGCCTAAGCGGGCTAGGGCTTGTGCAGCGGCTTGGGAGCGACTACCACTACGACACACTAAAACCAGCGGCTGTGCTTTGTTATGGCTATGCTTACCAACAAAATCGGTTAAACGTGTAAGTGGAACATTTTGATCAAACGCACGGTTGTGGTTAAGTGCATACTCATGTGGTTCACGAATGTCTATCAGTAATAGGTTTTGGTTATTCGCTATCTGTGTTTCTAACTCCGTGGCCGTATATTCTTGCAGGGTAAATGTGTCTTTACCGCAAACTGCTGCACCACACATGATTTCAGTACCCGTCTCATCATTGATGTCAGCATCAATAAGTCTCTTTGCTTTGGCAAACTCTGTTGCTGAAAGTTCACCTTGTATGACTTGATTTAGTATTGAATTTCTAGACATTTCAGCGCTGAGTGTCGTTGTAAATTCATTATTATAATCATGGCTTGGGCATAACAAGGTCTCTTCAGTGATTACTTCGGCGAGCGCTTGGATACTGTTGTACATTGCGTCATTGGAGCTGGTGGTAAAATTCGTTCTACCCAATGCTCCCATCAAAATTAAGTCTCCGCAAAATACATACTTTATCACCAGTTTTGCTGGCAGTTGTTCCAATAGAATGTAAGAAACACTGTCGGCGGTGTGTCCTGGGGTGGGCAATAAAGCAAGCTGATAACGTCCAAAAGATAGACTCGCGAGTTGTTGGCCATTATATTCAATTGTCTCTGTTTGAGGTGGCCATCCAAGGTGGTCGCTCGCAGTTGCTGCTAGCGAAAAGGCGACTCTGCTTGATTCGTGATCTGCATGGCCATGAGTATCTAAAACTGCAAGCAGGGTAAGCTGTTGGCATTCTAAAATGGTTTTTAGGCGCTCAACCAGCTCTGGTAACGGGTCTATAATGATTGCGACTTTTGACTGTTTATCGGCAAACAACCAACAACAAGCGCCACCGATTTTAAATTGTACCAGACCATCGAGTGATTCTTTGTTACTTATCTCATTGCTGGCTTGCATTAAACAACTGTGACCCAAAGCTTGAGCACAGTGACCAATACGTTCACATGCAGCATCGATTTCTGCTTGAGTGGTAGCAGGACCAAAAGACATGCGAATAGCAGATTCACTTTGCCATGCCGGCAGTCCCATCGCATCGAGAACAAAACTTCGCGTTACCTTTGAGCTACAGGCTGAGCCTGAGCTAACTCGGATATTTGCGGCATCAAATAAGTCCATAATTTCTTTTGAACTAAAGCCTGGTATCGCAAAGTTTAATGTGGTCGGTACACTATTTGTGAATTGGTTATTAAACACGATAGTAGGAAATGCTTGTTTTAGTGTTTTTGCCAATTGGTTGCGATATTGGCGGAGTGTTTCTACGTCAACAAACTCGCTGTTACCCTCTTTTAATAGCTCATCAAAAATAACGTTAAGTGCAGCTAAACCAGGCAGATTTTCCGTGCCAGACCTAAGTCCACTTTCTTGACCGCCACCAGCAATAAAGGGGGTAAGTGGTGCATTGTCTCGTATATAGACAAAGCCAATACCTTTAGGAGCGTAAAGTTTATGGCCACTAAAAGGTGCGTAATCAATAGTTGTTTGGGCAAGATTTAACTTACGTTTACCTAATGCTTGAACACAGTCAACCATCCAAAAAACAGTAGCATGGTTTGTTCTTATCACCGCCTCTAACTCAGCGAGATCTTGATATACACCTGTTTCGTTATTGACTGCCATGGTACAAATCATCAAAGCGTTAGGCACTTCTTTGGCAATGAAATCTTGGTCTAGGCGACCATGACCATCGACGGGAATGGCTTTAACCTCAGCATTGATTTCAAGTATTTTATTCCAATGTTTTAATGACTCTGGAACCGCTTTATGTTCCGTTGCACCATACAGTAAGGTGTATTGCTGCTTTGGCTTCATTTGCTTCTTTGCTGCGCAAAGAGCCGACAAGATACCTGTTTGGATCCCTTCTGTCGCGCCACTGGTAAAAATAACGCGGCCGTTACCTGAACCCAGCACTGTGCGTGCTTTTTGGCGAGTCTGCTCCATCAATTGCTTTGCTTGTAATCCCGTAATATGACTACTACTTGGATTTCCAAACATGGTCTTCATGGTCATCAATGCGGCATCTGCTGCTCGTTCTAACACTGGTGTTGTCGCATTAGCATCTAGGTAGATTTGAGATAACTGAGTTTCTTGTGTCATGACTGTGCCTTAAGGTATAAGCAAATTACCCATATAACAAAAAGTAATAAGTAATTATTTATAGTTATAGTAAGGCAGATACGCGCGGGATTCAACTATTGTTGGTGGGTTTCTTCATTTCAAAATATAGTACGGTTAATGTAAAATTAATTTGAAAAATATGTTTTCATCGTGTTTAATTGCGTTCACTTAATAGGTATTTTTTAAAATCACCTTTTGGTAAGGAATTAACCTCTTATTTATAGACGGAAATATCATGCTTCAACGAATAGCAAGACCAACAATGTGGCCGCTGTTTTTTACCTTGGGAGTATATGCCACGCTCATTTGGATCCAGGGCTTTTATCAAGCCTTGGGGCAAATCGTTAGCGAATCGAGCATCGCGTTAACCATGGCAATAGGTTCTTTTGTTGCGGGTGGCACAGCACTGGGTGGTGGAGCTGTGGCATTTCCTGTGATGACAAAACTATTAAATATCGACCCTGCAACTGCCAAAGTATTTTCTCTCGCTATCCAAAGCTTCGGTATGACCGCGGCGACTATCACTATTTTTTGCCGTCGCATCCCAGTCTATAAGAACGTGATCATCATGGCCTTACCTATGGCAGGCATAGGTGTAACGCTAAGTTTGTTTTTTATTGCGCCGTTTGCGCCACGGCTCCTTGTGAAATCTATTTTTAGCTTTTTATTACTCTGCTTTGCGTTGACTCTGGTGCTTAGGTGGTGGCGTAAAGCCCACCATCAACCAAGCAGTGAATTTATTCAGCCAAAGATGGTAAGGTTTATGATAGTGGCCTTCATCGGTGGAGTTGCCAGTGGCCTTGTTGGCTCAGGTGCAGATATCGCTCTTTTTGCATTGTTAGTAATTGCTTATAACGCCGACGTTAAAAAAGCGACGGCAACATCTGTCGTTGTCATGACTTTTACCTCCCTTGTAGGAAGCAGTATCAATGCCTGGCATCTCAATACTATTACCGCAGAGATAAACAGCTATTTGCTTGCAGCTATCCCGATTGTCGTAGTCGGGGCGCCGTTAGGTGCTTATGTATGTTCTAAAGTTAAGGTTGGGCATTTGGTGAGCTTTTTGCTTATCTTAATTGCTTTGGAAGTGAGCTTTACCTGCTATGAGTTATATCCAACGTTACGTAATTGGTATTAAATAACTTTTTCCCAGAATACTAGTAAGCAAGCTAAGCGCGACGACCAAAAAACACTTGGGAGAGCAAAGCACAGATGGCTGATTTCGTGCCATCAGCCGATGAGTGGCGATACCTGCGTAACATGTTACTTATATTGATGTAATTTGAGAGGAAAAGCCAATTACGTGATACCTAAACTTTTCACCATACACTGTGGTTGTCAAAGAAGGGTGAAAACGAGAGCCAAATTCATCCTGTGTTTCAATTTTAAGTGAAGGCTTTGAATGTAAATCCCCTGAACTGCGGATTATTCATGTCTTTCTGGCAACCAGTTTTAGTGCTAATTGCGTTGAATTCACTCCCGATAGCCTGCGATTGGCGCGTAAATTCGCTTTGCCTACTACAGGATTTAGGTACCTTAACGAGAGCAGGACGCGTGAGCGATGTTTCCCCTAAAACTCTGATGTTTCCCCTAAAACTCTATGGCTAGACAAGGAAAAACCAAGTTGTGCTCTAGCAACAATAAGTTAGAACATTTGTTATCCAAACCTCAGGTCAAATAAACCATACGAGTGACTTACTTGATCCATCTCTATTATGAAATAGATACAGATTAATTACATGGATATCTATTTGTTTACTCAATTCTATTTGTTGCAAAAAACATTACAAATATAAAATGTAAATGATAGTTGTTATCATTGCGATTGTTTTGATAAACTCCACTCCCTCAGAATAAATAATTTATGAAATGGAAATAGTTTTCTATTTCTCTAATACTAATTTGCTTAATACGTAACCTCTTTTTAGGTGATGAAACTTTATCGATAACCAGTTGAAAAATCTCTGTTTAGTTTTCTAAACAGGTAAAGTTTAACTTGATTGGTGGCAGAACCACGCGCTGAAGTTATTTAAGTATTAAGTCAACATAGTATCAGGCCCAATTGCGTAGTTTGGAGTTCTAATATGCAAATCTCTCGCTCATCAGCGCTATCTGCATCTTGTATTGCAGTTAAGTTGGCACTTATAGGCGCCAGTTCATCAGCACTTGCTGCTGATGACATTGAACGAATTAGTGTTTATGGCAAACATAACAAAATAATTCTACAGTCAGGTACTGCGACTAAATCAAACATGGATCTAATGCAAACTCCCGCAGCTGTTGTGGTTGTGGATAAAGAACTATTGGATTCACAAAGTGCAGCTACGCTTCAAGAAGCATTACGTAATGTCAGTGGTTTATCACAAGCCGGTAATAACTATGGTATCGGTGACTCGCTAACGGTTCGTGGTTTGGGCGTAAACTATACTTATGATGGTATGTACGGTGGTGCAGACTTGGGTAATAGCTTCAACCCAACACGTTCACTGACTAACATCGAAAGCATTGAAGTGTTGAAAGGCCCTGCAACTGGTTTGTATGGTATTGGTGCTGCTGGAGGCGTGGTTAACTTAGTCGAGAAAAAACCACAGTTTGAGCGAGCGCTTGAGATCAGCGGTAAAGTTGGTGCGTGGAATACGTATGGCATCGGTGTAGATTTTACCGATGCAATTACAGATAAGTTAGCATTTCGCGTAGTTGCCAATCACGAGCGTAGTGATGGGTATAGAGATCTTGAGTCTGGTCGTGATGAGGTGTACGCGAGTTTAAGGTTTGATCCAAACAGTGATCATTCTTTATTACTATCTACAGCCTTTATTGATGATACACAGCAGGTTGACTCGATTGGTGATCCAGTTCGTATTATTAACTGGGATAGTATCGATGGTGCACCAGGCCTAGTAACTGCTGATCAGTTACCCAATGACAGCAATTATATAGTCGATGCTGAAAAGTGGCTTGGTCAGCAACTCACTGATGAGCAGCGAGCTCAGTTAGCAGCATCTATTTTAGCATCTGATGGCCTAAAGCCGTTCGACCTTGGTGATGGCAATCTGATTTCACCACTCTCTCGTCCAAATGAAGGTGAAGAGTTACGTGTTAAATTACGCCATGACTGGTATTTAAATCGCAACTCAAAACTGACTCAACAAGTATTATGGCGTAGCTATGATTCAGATTTTGTACGTCAAACAGGTGCTTATAACTATGTTTACTGGGAACGCAGAGCCAAGTATAACGATGAGTACTACGATATTATCAATGCAGCACCAAGAGCACCTTTAGTTGTTGATGGTGAGCTGTATCCGTATTCCGCTCGTCGACAAGAGTATCGTCGTCAGGTTGCAAGTGAGAAAACGTGGCAATATTTTGCTGATTTGCAATTAACATGGGATATGGACTCGATTAGTGGTGAGCACTTAGTGAGTGTCAACTATGAAAATCGTGATATGCGATTACAAAGCTGGTCTGCCTATGACGCTGATGGCAAAGGCTCTGTTCCTTACATTTTAGATATTCGCAATCCAAACTGGCCAACAGGTACTTTTGAGGATTACGCGCCATCGCTTCGTAGTAACTATGACAAAACCCTTACAGCATACGGGATTAGTGCACAAGAAGTGGTTTATATTACTTCTGCGCTAACTGCTCGAGCGGGTCTTGCCTATACTTCAGTTGAGCAGAAGTATCAACATTTAGGTACTGATCGCTCACCTGAAGAAGGTAAAGAGTTAGATACTGATGATGCTGGAATGACATTCAATGTTGGCCTCAACTACCAGGTAATGCCGCAACTTTCTACATTTATAAATGTGGCGAAAGGTCGTACTGCGTACAGCGTATTGGGCAGCCTTCAGGACGAAGCAGATGCAAACCGTAAGAATAGACCTGACTCAGAGTCTGAAACACTTGATATTGGTATGCGTTTTACAGCGTTTGATGAAGACTTACTTGGCTCACTTGTATGGTTTGAAACAAAACGTACTAACCTGATGTACGCGAATCCTGAGTATAATGATACACCGGGTGATGATTATAATGTCAGTGTTCCTCGGTATTTCTTCGATGATGAAGATGAGTCACAAGGTGTCGAGCTTGATTTGAATTTAGCACTAAATGAACGAATTAGTGTGAATGTTAACGCGACTTATCAAGATGCGGTTGAAATTCGCTCTGATACGCGTTCTGGCCAGAAGAAAGGGATCCCGAAAAAATTTGCGAGTACTTGGATAAAGTATACGCAACCTGTTGGGTTACTTAACGGTGCTTTCGAATATAGTGTTGGTGTTAACTATGAAAGTGAGAGAACCATAAACTCAGTTTCATTTGGTTTACCAACAGCAACGATAGATGGTTATACTCGTTGGGATGCTGCGGTTAAGTTTGATGCTGAACACTTTAATGTTCAACTAAACCTAGAAAACTTAACGGATGAACGTTACTACAGCAAAGCTATGTTCCTCGGTGGCATGCCAGGTAACGAGCGAAATGCTAAATTGAGCTTTAACTACAAGTTCTAAGCTTACTGGTAAAAAGAGGAAGTATGCTTCCTCTTTTTTTCGGGTGTTCATAATAACTGCTCGCGTCGCTCGACTTGCCGCCTAGTAATCTAAGCAAAAGTCGAGCAACAATGAATAAAGCGCACTTGGGTGAACCCGAAGGGCTGTGGGTTTAGGTGACTTTGCAGGAACGCAAAGTCTTTATCGCCTGGCTCACATAGAATAACCATGCGACAAAGGCTCTGTCTTATATAAATACCAATTGAACTGCTGTAAAAACATACTTGGAAGGTTAACTGGCTCTAATTGGTATAACAAACGACGTTTAGTTTAAATAACAGCTAATACGTGTTAACAGCTCGCAGGGCTGAGTATCTCGAACATCATTTAAATATTCTTCAATTACAGGTATGTCTGCCGCTTCAAAGTGACTGTTTGGTAACCATTGGCCAAATAGATACTCATACGGAGTTTCTAGAGAAGCATAATCCCCTTGATGCAATAAGGTTGCCGTTCTCCCTTTAGGAAGTGAAAATATGCTAAACTCTGACGGTAGTGGCGTGGGAAGTTCAGGTACTAAAATAGTTGCCATCGCTCTTAATTGTTGTGTCTCTATTGTTTGTGGATCGTCAAAATATATCCCAAAAAAGCGTGTATTTTCACTTAAAAGTCCATGCTGCTGAGCGAGCATGTTTAACTTCTCAAACGCTTGACCTATTTGCATATAATCACCACTGTGCTCTAGGCCAATTAGAGACATTGCCTCAGTGTTATCAATTTCTACAGTAAACATATTGGAGTCCTCTTCAGCATTCATAATATAAAAATCCGCAGCACAGTAACGTGCTTTGGCTTGTTCTTGCTGGCGAAATTGGCTGGGAGATTGCTTATATCGTTGAGAAAACGCGCGGCTAAATGCTTCTATGCTGGCATAGCCGGTGAGTTTCGCCACTTTTGCAATCGGATTTTGAGTTCGAATTAACATACCAGCTGCAAATTGCAGACGCATTCTTCTTACTGTAACGTTAATCGTTTCCCCAGCGATTGAGCGATAAACACGATGGAAGTGGTAGCTAGACATATGGCATTGTTCGGCCAGTGTTATTACGTCCAACTCGCTATCAATATTGTTATAGATGTAATCAATAACCTGATTTAAGCGATGGATGTAATGGGATAACGTTGATGCCTTAGTTGTCATAAGATACTTCTTCATATGTTTATTTCAGCCAGTGAAAGCTTCCCCCTCTCACATAGGTGGAGAAGCTATGAATGATAATGACAGAGGTTGATTTGATAATGTTTGCGTATTTGCTCAGGTTGTTTAGTTTAACTCATTATTTTCCGCCAGTGCTTTATCTACAGCCTTTAGAATGGAAGACTTCGTTGACGGCTTGGTAATATAACCGGTCAAACCTAAAGACGCCCACTTTCTTATGATTTCCTTATTCTTATTACTGGTAAGTGCAATGATAGGAAGCTTTTTGCAATGAGAGATATTACGAATATTTTTGGTGGTGTTGTAACCGTCTAGCTCCGGCATAAATAAGTCCATAAAAACCATAGAAAACTTATGCTTTCTTAACGTCTTGATGGCACTGAGGCCACTGGTTACACTTTCTACTTTGTAGCCTTCATCTCGTAAAATTTTGGCGATCATTTCACGGTAAATCTCGTTATCTTCGACAACCATGATCTTTATTTCTTCTTGTTTAGCTGCAATGGATTTAGGCTCGGTTATATCCAATTCTCCGTTATTACCGACAGGGGATACATGTTGAGCGGTTTGTGCATGAGTAGAATTGTCTTTTTCAGTCAACAGCGCAGTAAGCTCAGCAATAGAAAACTGTTTGTCTTTTAGTCGCCTTGTTAATTCGTGAACACTTTCCGACAACTGTTGCTCAAGCTCATCCAATAGCGGAGATAAATGCTTTTGCTTTAATTCTTCTAACAGGTCATCTTGTACTTTGTTTATACCTTTTTCGTTGTCTAAACTACGGCGAGCATTTTGTAGTGTTTCATCTGCTTTTTGATGATAAGCAGCGGCATCATCGATTAACTGTTTCAAGTTATCATCAATGCGGCCAAAATGCTCTTCTCGAATCTTTGCAACCTCAGATTTACCTTCTGTTCGTACTAACGCGTTGTGCAGGATCATACGAAAACGATAGTTTTCATACATGGGTTTGTAAACAAAATAATCTGTGAAGATCCCTTTCATACAGCATCTAAAGGCGATGCCTGACTCTTTATTTTCGCACAGTAAAATATTCTCGTGGGCGTAGTTAAGCAACCCATGTTTGGCTAGTAGGCTGTATATTTCTACGCTTTTTGCTACGGTTTTTCTTGCAATTACAATGACGCCAGGAGGCGCCTCACTGAGTAATTCCGCAACTTCTTTGTGGCTGGTAAAAGTCCGATATTCTTTTACCTGAGATGCCACAATATCCACAACACCGGTAAGCTCCGCAGGGTCATCACATATAATGATAACTTTAGGGTGCCTCTGAGCGTGTTCTACATCTCTTTTGTGCATAATTGACCTCGCTTGATATTGTTCCCTATTTTTGAAGCTAAAGTATTATTTGCTGGATTGTGATTGTTGAGATGCAGACTGTAAAACTGCTTCTAAAAACTTTGATGGCGTGTAAGGAGGGTAATAGTAATAACCTTGTATGCACTCCACTTCGTAGCTTTGCACTACAACTAAATCCTCAACTTCTTCTACCCCTTCGGCAACAACTTCTAGCCCTAACTGATGTGCCATTTCACAGGTGCTTGAGATAATCACTCGTTTATTCGATTGAGCCGCACAGCCATCAACAAAACAGCGATCAATTTTTAGCTCATCAAAAGGAAGTTCATTGAGTTGTTTGATAGAAGAGTAGCCGGTACCAAAATCATCAATAGAAAGTTTAAATCCTTTTAATTTAAGACGTAGTAATACATCCAGTGCACGTTTGATGTTTTCGAGTAGGTGGCTTTCTGTTAACTCTAAGGTGATCTGTGACGTTGGAATATGGTGAGTGTCACAAATAGATTTTAGTTTTTCAGGTAATTTAATGTCTTCCAACTCTTTTACGCTGAGGTTAATACTAAATTGAAGGTGGCCAATGACATCATTATTGTGTTCGAGCAAAGACAATGTTTGTTTAAGCAAATTATAAGAGAGAAGGTGAATAAGGTCATGCTCCTCGATAACAGCAATAAATTGTGAAGGAGGAACGGTGCCATCTTTGTTGTGGTGCCACCTTACTAGAACCTCTGCGCCAATAATCGCGCCAGTGCCGGTGGCAACTTTAGGCTGGAAATAAGCGCAAAACTCCTCTCGCAGCAAACCCTCTTGTATCTCCTCTTTACTGTAAATGAGTTGAGTACCACTATTACTTTCGTTTGTTTTTGATGCGGATAAGAGATTATATAGCTCTTGAAGCTTTGTCGCAGATAAAGGCTTTTCTACACTAGAGATAATGGTAAGGCCGTGAAGCTCCGCGAGTGCAGCGGTATTTTTGATAAAGATATCTTTTTCACCGCTTAATAATGCGATAGGTGCTTTGATATTTAATTCAGCAAAATTTCTTAGCATTTCGACGCCTTCTATCTCAGGCATGTTAATGTCCAGTAGAATAAGCGCAGCTTTACTGAGCTGGTTACTTTGGAGTGCTTTATTGCCGCTGTTGTATCCCATAAATTTGCGAGGAGTTTGGTTGGCGACGAGTAGTTGTAGTTGGGTGAGCATCAGTTCACTATCGTCAATTGCAATGATTAGGGGCTTGTTATTTGCCATAGATGTTCGACCTAGATACTGAACAAATGATCATGGAATATCCTCTACGCTAAGTATAGAAGCTATTTCAGCTTGTGCATTATCAAATAACGCTAAACAATAATTTAATAAGGCTTCTACTTTTTCTGGTCTACCATCCTTAATCGACTCCTCAAGCTCTGCTAATTTTCCAGCAAGTTGTGTTGCACCAACTGCTTTGGCTGATGTTTTCCCTTGATGAGCCATATCTCGTATACGCTCGGGAAGAGATAAGTCAACTTGATCAAATAGGTTTTTTGTATCGCTGACAAAGCTCTTTAAAAATATACTCTGAATTTCTTTATCCGTACCCACATATTCACTCAATATGGCTAGGTCAATATGGTGCAGTTCTTGTGGGTTATCTACAGCAGGCGCTGAAATTGAGATAGCGGTGTCGGCATTATGGTGAATATCTGTAGTAATCCACTTCTTGAGTTTTGCGTTTAGCTTTTGCAGCACAATAGGCTTGGCAATATAATCATCCATACCTGCATCAATACAAACTTGGCGTTCTCCGCTTAACGCATTTGCCGTGGCTGCAATGATCGGAAGGTAGTGCAGACCTTGTGTTTGTTCTTGTGTCCTGCGCGTTTTTGCAAATTCGTAGCCATCCATTATCGGCATATGACAATCAGTGATAATAAGTGCAAAACTATACTGCTCGATAAGCTGTAATGCTACTTTACCATTATCAGCAATGATACATTGGTAACCAAGCATAGCGAGTTGACGTTTAAATAAGTCTTGGTTATAGAGGTTATCTTCAACGACCAAGATAAGCTGGTTTTGAGCTTGTGCTTCTTCAATCCTTGGCATTGAAATGTTACTTGGGTGTGAAGTTACTTCGTTTGTTGATTCAAGCTCAATTAAACCCTCCAAGGCGGCGATATGAGATACTACTTTATATGCGTAGTAAGGATACAACGATAGATGGGAAACACTAATATTAGTAGGGCTAGGTAATACAGCTTGGCTGTTATCTAATAGAATGTATTTGCACCTGCTTGTTGCAATGAAGACTTCTTTTCCTTCGGTGGTAAGTTGCTGGAATGCTTCGGCCGTGATCACGAGATAATCAAATTGCTGGCTTGTAATGAGCTGTGCGTTAAAAAGCTCTCTTGGGAATATCTCGCATTGCGCTTCGTGAATACGAAGCTGATTTTGATGCTCAGCATAAAGCACCATGACTTGTTCTTTTGAGAAGTAGTAGGTATCACTTGGTATATTAAGTTGAATTATGTTCAACGAATTTAGCTGCTGGGGTAGGGGAGCTGCATCAACACTCGCTTGTCTGATTGCGGTGGTTGTTGGTTTATACCAAAAGATTTTTAAACTGTTGATCCGCTGTAACACATCTTGGTTCAACTGCTTTTGTGTTTGTAACTCAGATAAATAAAGTAATTGCTTTTGGCTGGCGAAGTGCTCGACGAACAATACAGAAAGTACGGATGAGAATATGACAACGAGCTGTGCCGTTTGCATTTTTATTGGAGTAGCTTGATAGAGTGTTAGCGCAGAAAATGTTCTGATTAGTAAACCAGTTAATATAATGTAGAACAGGGCAATCATGCAGGATAAAACCAGTGAAACTTGGGCGCTATTGTTGGTTTGGGATACAGCTACAGCAGCTAATAGCTGCATTTCACTGAGTAACACTTTACTCTCGTCGGCCAATAAATTTAAGTAAGCTGTGCTGTTGTCCCACCAAACATACTGTGGCACATCATTATTTACTCCTTGGTTAAAGTTACTCATCTGGTTACGTAAGTAATTAAATTCACTAGGTGTAGAGGCGTTTGAGTAGAGAGTTTTTGTACTTAAATTGCCTTTTAGGCTTTCTAACAGTGACAAATGTGTGGAATAAAACTGCAACGCGCTACGCATTGCAAGTAGTCTAGTATCCTGCTCCGCTGCGGTTAAAAATCGGCTGACTTTAGCCCTCAATTTACCACCAAGCTCGATGGCGCGAACTAGACCATAGATATTTTGATACTCAACATTCCCAGTGTCACTCAGGCCACGTATAAAGGTTTGCTCGGTCTGGATCATCCTGACAATATCAATTAATTTGGTGATTAAGATGGTATATCTCAGAAACAACTGTTCTCTATCGGTGGTTGTGTTTTGGCGAGTATCTCGCAGGTTTTTAATATCATTTTCAATCGTTGATTTTAGTAGGTTAAAACTTGGCAAATTAGCGGACGTTTCTGAAAGTAATGCGGTTACTTGTGCGTCCGTTTCTTGGTGATAAGTCTTGAGTCTAATACTGTGTTCAGCCTCTGACTCAAATCCTGTTGACATACCTCGTTCACGTTGCAGGCTAAATACTAATTCAACCACGCTGCTTAGCGCGACGAGATTATCGTGATATTGAACCTGGCCTTTATGTGCTACGCGATTTTTGTTGAACTCATTAATCTCGAAATAAAATCCACCTAAGCAGATCAGAGACAGGAGCACCAGTGCCGTTATTTTTAGGTATTTGTTCACAGTAACTATCTGCGTTTTTCATAAATCCAACTATAGTAAAAAAACAAACAGTGTCTAATGCGATAAATATGAAGACTCCTCAAAAACCGGATAATGAGCAAGAGAGAGTAGCAGCACTCAAAGATTTAGTAATTTTAGACACAGAGCCAGAAGAAAGCCTAGATAGAGTAACCCGGTTCACAGCACATATTTTCGATGTACCAATCGCACTTATTAGCCTAGTTGACACGGACAGGCAGTGGTTTAAGTCAAGGTTTGGGTTAGATGCACGAGAGACTGAGCGTGATATATCTTTTTGCGGACACGCTATTTTGGAAGATACCATATTTGTTGTACACAATGCGTTAGAAGACCCTCGATTTTGCGACAACCTTTTGGTTCAAGGTGACCCCCATATTAGGTTTTACGCCGGAGCGCCTTTAAAATTATCATCTGGATTTACCATTGGTACTATCTGCATCATTGATGTCGAGCCCAGAGAGTTTACTCAAGTCGACTGTGGTATTTTACATCAACTTGCACAAGATATTGTTACTGCTATCCAAAATAAGTAAGCCATGAAAATGATTTCTTTGTATGAATAACATAGGCTTAGCAGTCTTCTCTAATATATTCAGTACCCTCTTTTTTTCCTGTAAACAGAACAAGTATCTAGAGCAATTGGTATCAAACACAAACTCCGGTTAAATAGATTGTAGGATAGGGCTAAGGTTATTTGAGCTGCTATGTAGAGTTAAAGAAATAAATGGGATGTCTTAATTATTCATTGAGTCGTTCAATTGTTGGTGCAATTGTATGGCTAAGAGGTTACAATTGCGACTGTATATCATTGCTATTTAGAGCAAAAACTAGACTACCGTTACATATCTATTTTACCACACTTTACTTGTACTTAATTCGAGCAATGGGCTTTTGATATAAGTAATATAAGGTAAAGTTGGGTTTTGAGTATAATGTCAATTAAAATGACACATACAGCACATGTAACGCTCAATATTATACAGGTACTCGACTCCTTTCATGACAGATATCACAACGCACCAAGCTTCTCGTCGCAGGCTGTTGATTGCGCTTGCAATTACATGCTCGTTTATGGTTATTCAAGTTGTTGGTGCATATTATGCTAATTCTCTTGCTGTACTCGCTGATGCAGGACATTTGTTCGTTCATAACAGCTCTTTATTTATTGCTTTAATCGCCTCCAGTGTTGCTGTTTATCTTGCAAATACATACAACGATGGCTACAAGCGAGCTGAATACACCGGCGGCTTAATTAACGGTATTTTGTACCTTTCTATTGCGGTAATTATTTTGCTTGAAGGCGGAGAACGGCTCTCTCACCATGCTGGTGGTCACGAGCTGGAAGTTAACAGCTATCTAATGTCAATTATCGCTGCTATCGGTTTTCTTTTCCATGGTGCTTCGGCTTGGGTACTGTATAAAGGACGTAAAGATAGTATCAATGTATACGCGGTGTTCCTGCATTCATTCTTTGACTTGTTGTCCACAGTTTCAACTTTTATCGCTGGAGTGATAATTCACTTAACTGGCTGGGAAGTGGTTGATATCCTCTCAAGTATGCTGATTTCATTGTTTGTTTTATTCACTGGTATCAAGGTGATTTGGTCATGTATCAAAGGGCTTGCGATCCCAGCAGAGGTTTTACCTACGGTTAAGGATGTTGAGAGTACGATTGTAAATACAGAGCATGTTGAGAGTGCGCATAATATAACTATCAGTAAGGTAGATGGCGCCTTAGTTGTGGGAGCTCATATTGTATTAAAGCACCATTGTACTTTGGAATCTCATGACTCAGCATGTCGTTTAGAAGTGGAAGAGGCGCTTAAAAAGTTACTCAAAGTAGATGACAGTGTACTTCAGATTGAAAGCCATGATTGCCCTCACCATTAAATGGTGTGGTTAAAATAGATTATCCGAAGTATAGGTTAGATAATTCACTCATTCGGTATTATTGTTATACCTATATTACGAGATAAATAACTGGTGCGACATTTGAATCAAAAACAAGCGCTAATTTTAACAATTGCCCTCGGTGTTTTGGGTGGCTTGGCAAACTTGCTACCCATTTGGTTTTTGGACAGCTCAGAGTTTTTATTCGGTCAGTTATTTGTCTTGTTTGTGTTGCTACTGTGTGGCTGGCGGTATGCCGTGATTGCCGTAGCAGTTTGTGCAAGTTTTCTGTTTTATCGCTGGGGTCATTGTTGGCCATCTCTGGTATTTCTGCTGGAAGTGCTATGGCTACAGTTTGTTTGCGCACGTTTTGGAAAGCCATTTTTTGTACGAGGTTTGGCTTTTTGGTTCTTATTCGGCTTGCCGATACTTTTTATTTTTGGCTATTTTACGCTAGAGCTACCACTTTTAGTCATTTTCACCGCGCTTGCTAAGTACTTAATTAACGCCGGTATTTGTCTTGCTGTCGTTGATTTGCTGAGCTTTTTCTTTACTCGTAGTAAGTGGCAAGGCATGCCACTTAATCAAATTTTAAACTCTACGGTTAATCTCGTTATCGTGTTAGTGGTATTAACAACAACGATAGTACTAACAAACAATTACTATCAGCGAATTGAGAAAGAGATTAACACACAGCTAGAGGCAGCTTCTCAGTCCATCACAGCGCAAATAGATGATTATTTAGATGCTTACCGACGTGCTATGGTTATATCTGCCAGTGATGTGGCTCTTGGTATTGATAAAGCGTACGTTATTGAACGACTACTTAATACGTACAGCAACTTTAGAACAGCAATTGTTACTGATGCTGAAGCTAACGTTACCCACTTTTATCCTCTGCACTTTGCTGCAACGATGAAAGGCGTCACTGCGAATGTGAGTGACAGAGACTATTTTACATACGCTATTGATAACCCAAACGGCTATGTATCTGGAATATTTCAAGGGAGAGGGTTTGATGAAGCGCCAATTGTTGCCATCTCTGCGCCGATCTACAAAGAGGGTGTATTTAACGGAATAGTCGAAGGCTCGTTGATATTTGGCTCTTTTGAGCGGTTTATTCCCAAAATTCTTGCGCAAGATGCCAATTTGGTGGTTATAGATAAGAATAAGCGCGTCGTTTTTAGCTCATTAATGACAGAATTTAAAACACTAGATATGCCAAGTGGCGATGTCTTAAGTGCATTATTTGATACTCAGGCGGCTGTCTATTCAGACTCAACTGGGCAGCTATTGTTCAAGCAAGCAGCTGTATCAACGCAATATGAGTGGTCGGTGATCACACTACTCGATCGCAAATATCTCAATTTTGTCGCGGCTGAAGCTTGGTTGTATGCTGCAGGACTTGCGTTAGTTATTATTTTGCTCAGCTCTGTTTTTGTTCGTCAACTAACACGCCTTCTCGTTCGTCCAATAGTTACATTAAGCCGAGATATTCGAGCGTATGAACCATCTACTCTAATCGAAAACTCAGCAACGTCAGACAGCAGCTTCCTTGAGATAGTAGAGTTGCAGCAGCAGTTCAACCAACTTGCTTTTAAACTTACGCTAAGCTTTACCAAACAAAATCAAGCACGAATTGAAAACGAGCGCCTTAATAGCAAGCTAACCGACTTCAATCGTGAACTAGAGCAACAAGTTACTGAAAAAACGGGTGAGCTTACCAAGGCATTAGAGGATGCCAATGCAGCAAGTAAATCTAAAAGCCGCTTTTTGGCTAACATGAGTCATGAAATTAGAACTCCTCTAAACGGTATTATTGGTATGGCTGACAATTTGCTCCGAGAAACGTCGCTATCAAATGATACGCGCGGGCAGCTAACGATAATAGCCCAATCAGCCAAAAACCTGATGTTAATACTCAACGATATATTAGATTATTCAAAGATAGAGGCAGGAGCATTAAAAATTGATCGCCGCGCCATTGACGTGCACAAAATGCTAGATAGTTTAGTCGGGGTATTTAAGCTCGCCAATGTGAAGCTTGGTGTAGCGTTTCGCTATGAAAAAGATCCTAGGCTGCCCCGATACCTCTTACTTGACGAGTTGAGAGTGACTCAGATAATCAATAACCTGTTAAATAACGCGGGTAAGTTTACACATCAAGGTCATATAATACTTGCGGTAGAATATCGACAAAGTCGATTAAATCTAAGTATTTCAGACTCTGGTATTGGCATTTCACAAGCCCAGCAGGAATTGCTTTTTCAGGAGTTTACTCAAGCAGATCTTTCAACAACCCGTAAATTTGGTGGAACGGGGCTTGGACTTGCAATAACCAAAAAGTTGATAGAAGCAATGGACGGTGAGATTACGTTGCGTAGTGAACTTGGGGTGGGAAGCGAGTTTGTCGTCAATATTCCTACAGAGATAGGAGAAAAAGTCGAAGTTGAGCAGCAAAGCGTGGAGGTACCTAGGTTAAATGGGATCTCGATATTACTCGTTGAAGACAACATGATTAACCAAGTTGTGGTAGGTAAGCTTCTAGAGAAGACACAGTGTAAGCTAGACAAGGTAAATGATGGGATAGAAGCATTATCTGCCATAAAGGCAAAAAGCTATGCGTTAGTATTAATGGATTGCCAAATGCCGAATATGGATGGTTTTAGCTGCACAAAAGCAATTAGAAATGAGCCCGAAGTGTTTGGTGAACCATATATCATAGCTATCACTGCAAATGCCTATGAGGAAGATAAGCACAAATGCTTGCAAGCCGGGATGGATGATTTTTTATCTAAACCTATAGATGTAAATGAACTTTATCAGAAGCTAGCACAGTGGCAGCAAACTGAAATGAAGGTATAAAATCGATTTTTGCCGCTTGCAGAGATAAAGCTTAACAAGTGAACGCCTTTGAAAGTATAGTTTATACTTTCATCTAGAATAAAATAATACGTTCTTTCTCTGCCTACACAAATACATGGACAGCACAGCTAGAGCCTATCGCAACTAGCTGCGCTAGCTAATGTCGTGGTTATTACACCAATTATCTTAATTAAGAGGTCTATTTTGAGGTGAGAAAATCTTGTCGATAACCCCGCTACCGCGTCCTGCTATCGCCAAGGTACTTACCTCCGTGTAGGCAAGGTAAAGACTTTGCTATTTAGTTGTTCTAAAAAGAAATTTTCAATGCTGTTAGCGTCAGATTTACTCCTTCAAATTGAGCAAGTATTAAGTCTAATTGGTATTATGCCCGAGCGCTTTCATGTTGGGTATAAAACTCGAGAAGTGCCTTGATGGCCATGGGTTTGGCAAAGAAATAGCCTTGCATATACTCACACCCCACATCGCGTAAATAGCTCAGTTGATGTTCGTTTTCAACACCCTCGGCAATACATTTCATATTCAAGCTTTGCGCGAGTAAATGAATAGTTCTAATAATTGATTTATTTGCTGGCTTTTCAGTCATATTTCTAACGAATCCTTGATCGATTTTAATAAAGTCCAAGGGAAACTCATTAAGGTAGGTAAGAGACGAAAAGCCGGTACCAAAGTCATCTAATAACAAAACAAAATTAGCACGTTTCATTTCATTTATTGTAGCGCGCGCTTTAACTAAATCAGACATAAATATTGACTCTGTTATTTCTAGTCTTAAATTGTTGCTGGTCAGGCCATGTGCCTGAAGTACTTCACTGAATTGGTAGGCAATATCAGATCGTAGAATATGCACTGCGCTTAAATTGATTGATAAATAGAAATTCGGCGACTGTTCAAATAAAGGTCTCAACTCGGACAGAGCTCTGAGCAGGGCTTGTTCAGTTAAAATTTCTATCAGTCCATTTTCTTCGGCGATAGGGATAAAGTCACTCGGAGGGATCCTCTCACCATCATGATCCCAACGCAGAAGTAACTCAACGCCTGCAAGGTGTCCCGTTGTGGTGTTGATTATAGGCTGATAGTGATTAAAAAACGCATTGCCCTTTACTGCTGTTTTCATTGCGGTTTCAAGGTTCAGCTTTTTACTGATTTCTGCATTCATGGACTCAGTAAAGAACTTAAAAGCATTACGCCCAGACTGTTTTGCATGGATCATCGCAATGTCTGCATTTCTAATTAGGGTATCGGAATCTGGTGCATCGAATGGATAAACAGCGATCCCGATACTTGCAGAAACACTCATAGTAATTCCATCAATCTCTATGCGTTCAGGGATCCGCTGTACCAAACGTTTGACAATATCACTGACATCTTCAATGCTTGCAAAGGACTTGATGAGAACCAGAAACTCATCACCACTTTGACGTGCGAGGATACAATCATCACAGAGCTGCTCTTGAACTCTGTTGGTGATTGCAATCAATAATTTATCTCCAATCCGATGACCATAAGCATCATTTATTGGTTTAAATCTATCTAAATCGAGAAAGAGCAGGGCGCAGCTTTGATGGCTGTTGCTAGCATTGAAAATCGCAAATTCAATGTGTTGTAACATTAAACTGCGATTAGGTAACTGTGTTAGTGCGTCATAATTTGCCAGATACCTTAATTCATTTTCGGCTTTTTTCTGCTCAGTGAGATCTGTCACCACGACGACGAAGTACTCAAGCGTGATGTTGTCTTTTGAAACGGCACTGATACTAAGTTGGACTGGATGAAGGTTATCCCAGCTATCAGTTACTTGAACCTCTTGTCGTAAATATTGGTTTGGGCCGAGCGATTTGAGCTTGCCAATGAGCCCTTGAAAGCGCTTTTCTCCTATCGCGTTGATAAAACGCTCTGCAGTTAGTGCACTTAATGCTTCATCTTCTTGCAATTGGAAGGCTCTGCAAAAGCTACTATTTACAGAAATCGGCTGTAAGCGAGGGTCGAGAATTAAAATCCAGTCATTGACTTGGCTGAATGCTTCACCAAGCATATTTGCACGCATTTGATGTGCTTTTTGTGTGGTTACATTCGTATATATGCCGTGTAGCTCTATCGCCTTTCCCGATGCGTCAAACTCAGCTACTTGACCAAAGTCGTGAAACCAATGCCAGTTATCGTCATTACAACGAAGCCGATAAGCAAGAGAAAGCTGCTCTTTTGTCGGGTTAGCGATGAACTTCTTCCAAGCACGCTCAACTATCTCCCGGTCATCAGGGTGAATAGCATTATAGTGCTCTTGAAGTGTCATCGTTTCACCCTCAAACCCCAATGCCAACGCACGTTGTTGGGTAATTTTTTTGGTCGATATGTTAGCTGACCACACGCCACTTTGAGTAGAGTGCAGAGCCAGTTTTGTTTGTTCACTTGCTTGAGTAACGGCCTTTAAAGCGGTTTTTAGTTGCCGTTGCTTTTGTTTATGTTTAATCACAAAAAAGACCAATAGTAGAGCAGCAGCAAGGCAATATAAAGTAATAGAGAGAGGTGAACGCCATGGTGAATAAGCAACGCTAAACTCCAAATCTACACTCGCTTGTGAGTTATCATTAACCATTGAGCGCGCAGATATGGCCATAGTGTAATTACCCGGTGCCACTTGATTTAAAAATAGCTTGTTTCCTTTTAAATTTGAAAGTGATGAATGACTTTTGCCGTTTAACAGCGCTTGATATTGTGGCTGATGGTAGGCATTAAAATTAAAATCTGAAAATTGTAACTCAATGCCCATATCGTCGAACTTAAAATCTAATGCGTTTGCTATTTCGTTCGGTGCTATATAGCGTCGTTGCTGGCTCAGCACATCTATTTGGGTTAGTCGTAGGTTTCTCGTGGGATTAGGGCCGTCTAGAAACTGATCTGGATTAAATTGCACGGCGCCGTTTACAGTGCCAAATAATAGTTCGCCAGTGTGAGATGTTGCAGCTGCACCACCGTTAAATTCGGAGCTGGGTAATCCTTGAGGCACTGCAAAAATTTGTAGATTTTTACTTGTAGGATCAAACCTGATAAGCCCTCTTTGACTACTCGACCACACGATGCCATTTGTATCGATTAAGACAGTGTAAAGGGTGTTACTTGGTAGCCCCTGTTTAGTGGTTAGATGCAGCTCTGTTTCAAAGGTTGTTTGATTCAGCTGTATCAACCCTTGTGTTGATGTCGCGAGCCATAGTTGACCCGAGGAGGTGCTACGCCAGCTGGTGATTGCAAAAGATGGTGAGTCATTCGGTGGTTGGTACACAGTATTAAGCGTATTGGTTGCTTTGTTATATCTTAATAGACCTTGATCTGTGCTAATCCAATAGTTTGAATTATCACCAAATATTGGTGGTAGCATTAAAAAGTTTTCAGATGTCGGTAGCTGCCTCGACAAGCCAATGAGCTTGCGTACAATGTTATCTTTAGCATCATATTCGTAATAACCATCGCTACTGATAAAAGGAAAGTAACGTTCTGAATATTTTGCCATCCCCCAGCCATAGCGAGAAAAGAGCGTGCCATCTGGTGTTGGAATATGCTGAATCTTTCTTGTTTTAGTGTTGAATAATGAGGTCTTTGATGCGCTCTGGATCAGGTAAGTCTGTGTCGGTAAATGCTGAGATTTCATGACCGTGAAAACGGCATTGCTACCATATACAGCTTTGGGGTCTCTATTTTGTAGATAAGTGGTGATGAACTGATGGCTACGCGCGTCAACCTCATTAATACCATTTTCTGTGCCAAGTAGTATTGTACGATTGTCAGTGGTGGTAATTGACCAGATATTGTTATTGGTGAATTTATCCTGCACTGCAGCGATAGGGCGAAATCGTAATGAGTTAGACGGCCAAAAGTATACGCCACTGTTGTGAGTACCCAGCCACAGATTGTGGTGTTTATCAGCGTAAAGCTGAGTGATACTCGGATCTGCTATATGATACTTACTTTCAGTTAAAGACAGCACTTTCTCGCTACTTTTATCTGTTCTGTCTATTGAATACAAGCCATGTTCAGTTGCAATAAACTCTCCGTACGGTGTGATTTGGTGTCCCCATATATTTTTATCAGAAACCAATTTATAACTTTTGGGTACAACTAAGCCTTCCTTGCTTAACGGAACTACGAATAGCCCTTCGACAGTCCCAACCAAAAGACCCAAAGCAGAGTCTTTTTTTAACAATTTAACATTGCGCGATAGTTCGGAATTAGATCGGTTATATTTAATTTCAGTTAGTTGTCCACTTGCGAGTGAGTAGGTAAAAAGCCCTTCGGTTGTTCCAACTGCAACAAAGTTGTCTACGAGCGTAATTGCGCGGATATGCTTATCAGCATCGAGGTGAACGAGCGCTCTAGAGCGAAGCGTATCGAGATTTAAGCTGTAAAGGACACTGTTTATTGAAAACAGGATATTATTTTTATGAGGGATAGCGGTCGTGATTGGTATAGGGAAGCCATTGCTATCTATGTGTTTGCCTTTGTAAATATGTTTGGTTTTATAGCTATTAATATCAAGTAAAAAAGCACCATTCATTCGCGTAGAAACTAAGATGTTATTTTCTGATAGGGGAAAAAGGCCGACGATTTCTTGCTCATTCAAATTAGCGCTGGTGTTAATATTGGTTACTGTATTGCCGTCATACCTGTTTAAGCCCTGCAAAGTGCCAATCCAAATAAAGCCATATTTGTCTTGAGTAATAGCGGTAATGGCTGACTGACTCAGCCCCTCTTCAACGGACAGCCTAGAGGTATGTAGGCCAACATTGTGGGCATGGCTGGGGGGAATTATGCAGCAATAAAAAAATAATATTAAAAAACACAATAGCGTTTGCTTCATTAAAAGACCTTTCTATATCCAATCTGGCTTAGTCCTTTAATCCGAAATCATAAAAAACAAGCTGTTATGATCTACTTTTATAACGCTTCAGCTGAGACGCGAAGTCTAGCGGAATTATTATCGAAAGATCAACAAGAAATAGCACTACCTCACAATAAACTTAACATTTTATATACCTTGTTTGTGCTTACATGGTGCGACATAGTTTTGTCATAGGACTATTGTTCAAAAGCTTTGTTGTTGTGCGTGGTTCATTTATACGTTGCTTTGCTGATGCCTTAGAGGTTAGCAGCTTTTTTTCTATCTGCTTATACCAATTATCTTTATTAAGTGGCTTATTTTGAGGCGAGAAAATTTTGTCGATAACTCCGCTACCGCGTCCTGCTTTCGCTAAGGTACCTACATCCATATAGGCAAGGCAAAAGTTTTGCTATTTAGTTGTTCTAAATGAGCAATTTTTAACGCGGTTAGCGTCAGATTTACTCCCTCAAACTTAGCAAGTATCAAGTATAATTGGTATTAAGTCCTGCTAACCTCAACAGCAAATTGATAGATGCAATGTGTAGTCGGAAGTAACGGATCATCTTTGTTTACAGCTATGATTGCAGGGGATAGTCCCTACCTCTTTTAGTGAAAAGAAAATTATTCTTATTTATCGATAATGATACTGTTGATAATTGTTATCGTTTAGATTAAACTAAATCCAGTTAATGAGTTTGAGATTGGTTTTTATTTATGTACGTATGTATTTGCCATGGAGTGACAGATAAAAAGATTGCAGAAACTATCGACGATGGTGCTCGCTCGATGCGCGATCTTAGCCAGACATTATCAGTAGGAAAGCAGTGTGGTAAGTGTTGTAACTGTGCAAAGAAGATATTAAATGAAAAGCTAATTGCAATCGTTGATGTTACCGAACAGGTTGCGTAACTAAACTATACGCAACCATCGTTGTGTTTCAATCTACAGTTGAGACTGAAGGTAGTTCTCAATACCCATCACTTTGATCAGGTGTTGCTGAGTCTCCAGCCAATCTATTTGTTCTTCTTGCTCATTTTGAATTTTGTCGAGCGCCTCGCGGCTAATATAATCTTGCTTCTCTTCACAGAGCTTAATTGCTGCTTGTAAATCTACCAAAGACGCTTGCTCAAACGTCATATTACAGTCGATCATTTCAGCACTATTTTCACCTATTTGTAATCGACCTAAATCTTGTAGATTTGGCAATCCTTCTAGAAATAAAATACGTTCAATCAAGCGATCGGCGTTCTTCATTTTTTGAATTGATACTTTATAGTCTGCTTTATCAAGCTGTGAAAAACCAAAATCTTTAAACATGCGTGCATGCAGAAAGTATTGGTTGATACCAACTAACTCATTGGCGAGCACTTTGTTCAGCCCTATGATGACGTCTTTATCACCTTTCATAGTCGGTTCCTTCTTTAAAGCTGAGATTGGATATAATTAGGCGCACCGATAAGATCAATCAATCGGATCTGCTGTTCAAGCCAGTAAACGTGATCTTCTTCGGTATCGAATAATAACTTTTCGAGGGTTTCACGCGATTGATAATCTTGTTCCTCTTCACAGATTTTTATTGCGTCTTTGACACACTCAACCACCTCTAGCTCTAATTTTAAATCATTCTGCATCATGGACTTTACGTCTTTACCTATCAGTAGATCACGACGCTTAGTCATGTCTGGAACACCTTCTAAGAATAGAATACGCTTGATTAGCCAATCTGCGTGGGTAGTTTCCTCTTCACGTTCATGTTCGAGGCGCTGATAAAGTTTATCTAGACCCCAGTCTTCATACATGCGTGAATGAATGAAATACTGATCGATAGCTGCAAGCTCGTTGGCTAATAGCTTATTAAATGCGTCAATGACTTTTTGTTTACCTTGCATGCTGTTACCTCAAACTATGAATATGTCGCTAGTCTAACGAATTAATTTTTAGTGTCAATAAAAAATCTTTATAAAACATGGTGTTATATATTGATTATAATTCGCATTTAAGTTGATGTTATGGCCTGCCAATACAAATTATTGTTATTTCACTTTGGATAAAAAACGAGCAATACCGAAATTTTTAAAGATTAAATATTAAGCTGCTATTGACACGCTATAAGTAAGTGGTAAATTTAAGGAAATTTCTAAATTAGGTGCAGGGCAGGTTTGGCAAAACTGATTATGTTGATATTGGTGCTACTGGTATCGGTTCAGTCCGTCAACCTTTTTGCGTCTGAAGCTAACCTCCACCAAATAGAAATAGCTCACTTGCAGCAACCTCATGACCATGCTGAAGACGCTAGCATGGAGAATAAAGAACACCATACTCAGGATTGCCACCATTGTGGCCATTGCAGTGGCACACATTTAACGATAGTCATTGTGAGATCTCCAGCCGTGCTGTCTGTGTATACTCACAGCGAAGCCTATAGTCAGGCTCCTGCCAAAGTTCGTACTTTTGTTGAGCAAACTCACCGCCCCCCAATCGTTTAAGCAGTAGCAATCAACGAACATTGTGTCATTGATATTAGCTTTTTACTGATCCTATTTTTTGATTTTTTATAAAGCTAATGTCTTTTGTGTTCTTTGATGATACTGCCCAATAAAGCGCTATACCAAAAAGGTCAGCCTCAGTCGCATTCATGTCAATTGCATTAATTTATCGACTTGGCTTTGATTTCATACCAATTTGACTTAATACTTGCTCAATTTGAAGGAGCAAATCTGACGCTAACCACGTTAAAAATTTCTCATTTAGAACAACTAAATAGCAAAATTTTTGCCTAGTTATCGACAAGATTTTCTCGCCTCAAAATAGACCACTTAATTAAGAAAATTGGTATCACTTTTCTGATATAGCGCCCACTTTTTTCAATACCATTTTGTCCCAAAGCGGCTCAATTAAATGAGCAAATTTGGCGATTACAACACGTGCAAGCGGTGTTATCGCCAACAGTGGTTCGCCTAAAAATAAACCACTTAATTAAGCAAATTGATATTAATACCAATTTGACTTAATACTTGCTCAATTTGAAGGAGTAAATCTGACGCTAACCGCGTTAAAAATTTCTCATTTAGAATAACTAAATAGCAAAATTTTTGCCTGGTTATCGACAAGATTTTCTCGCCTCAAAATGGACCACTTAATTAAGCAAATTGGTATAAAGTCGAAGCTTGTTTACGAGTTTGAGCTGTTGTGCGGGTATTACATCGCTCCTCGTATTACAACAGAACCATTTTAAACGTGTGGTAAATATCAATTAAGCGAATTGGTAGCACCCAAGTTTTGAATAAGGAGTGAGCTTACTTAGCGGTATTAAGCTCACATTAAATTTATGCCTCATTCAAACCGCAGGGTAAGCGCGTTTCACAATATAAGAGTGTCAAATGCAAATCTTAAAAAATTGCACTTTCTGTTTAATGTTCACGGCGATGTTTAGCTCATCTGTATATTCAGGTGAAAGTCATGATGATGACCACGCTGTGCATGAAAATGACAATCAAATCGTTCTCACCCAACAACAACTAGATTTTGCTGGAGTTAAAATCGAAACGCTACAATTGCAACATCATGAGCGACTTTATTTTGCGCCAGGTGAAGTGAAAGCTAATGGTTATACCAGCTATCTTGTTGCACCTCGAGTGGACTCTATTGTACTGGAGCGCCATACCACATTAGGTTCAATGGTCGAGGTTAATGAGCCTTTAATCACTTTGTTTTCCGAAGCGATGGCGCAAGCACAGTCACAGTATCTAATTGCGTCAACGCAGTGGGATAGAGTTAAACGCTTGAGTTCAACAGCCATTAGTGAGCGAGCACGTGTTCAAGCGAATGCTGACTTTAGTGCCGCTTATTCGAGGTTAATAGCACTGGGAGTCGAAGGCACTGCGATCGATGCAATTAAACATAAACCAGCAAGTGAGTTTGGGCACTATACCTTAGTTGCCCAGCGTGCAGGGATTGTGACTCAAGACTCATTCACTCAAGGGCAGCATGTCGCAGCAGGCAAAACCTTAATGGCGATCTCCGATGAAAACGAGTTATGGGTAGATGCGCAGATACAACCGAGTTCACAACTTAAATTAACGTCCGATATAAAAGCATGGGTTAATGTTGAAGGCAAAGATCACGAAGCCCAAGTTATTCAAGAAGCCCACACACTAGATCCAATCACTCGAACTCGACGGGTACGCCTGTTGGTAAAAAACTCAGAACACAAACTGCATGCCGGTATGTTTGTTAATGTTTATTTCCGTATCCCTTCAACAGCACAAGCTATAGCTGTACCTGATGATGCGCTGAGTCGCAGCACTGATGGTGATTGGGTGGTCTATGTTGAAGCCTCGCCAGGTACGTTTTATCCCAAAGAAGTGCAACTGGGCGAACGTTTTGGTGAACAGGTTGAAATTATTGGATTAAGTCCAGGTCAACGTATTGCAATCAACGGTGCGTTTTTTATTGCATCAGAGCAGGCGAAGGCAGGCTTTGATCCACATAATCACTGAGGAAGCTTCATGATGTTTAATAGAATAATCGACTTGTCAGTAAATAACCGGCTACTCAGTGTGCTGTTCTTAATAGTGATTGTTGCGGTATCCGCTGTCAGTATTCCCAAACTTAATTTGGATGCGTTTCCTGATGTCACCAATGTACAGGTCGCGGTTAACACAGAAGCTCCTGGGCTTGCAGCAGAAGAAGTTGAACAACTGATCACATATCCAATTGAGGCAACTATGTATGCCCTGCCAGATGTGGAGCAAGTACGTTCTATTTCCAAAACAGGGTTATCTGGTGTAACAGTTGTATTTAAAGAAGGCACTGATATCTATTTTGCAAGGCAGCTGGTATTCGAACGATTAGAAGCTGCAAAAGCACTTATTCCGGATGGCGTTGGCACGCCTGAAATGGGTCCTAATACATCAGGACTTGGGCAAATATTTCAGTATATGCTTAGGACTAAAGAGGGAGCTGAGTATGATGCGATGGCGCTACGTAGCCTCAATGATTGGGTCGTAAAGCTATTAATAATGCCAATTGATGGTGTGACAGAGGTATTGTCATTTGGTGGTGATGTGCGTCAGTACCAAGTTCATATCGATCCAAATAAGCTGCTAGCTTATGCGCTATCTCAGCAGGATGTTATCAATGCGATAGAGCGTAATAACCAAAATGTTGGGGGCTGGTATCTGCAACATGGTCAAACACAGTTAGTGGTCAGGGGCACAGGTTGGTTTAAAAGTGGTGAGCGGGGAGTTGAAGAGATTGCTAATGCGCCAATCAAAACCATAGATGGCACTGTTGTAAAGGTGGCACAAGTCGCGACGGTTTCTGTCGGAGCTGAGATCCGCCAAGGTGCTGTAACGATGTCAAAGAAACGAGAGTCCGGCGAGGTAGAACAATTGGGTGAAATTGTTACCGGTATTGTACTTAAGAGAATGGGAGCTAACACCAAAGCCACGATAGATAGTATCCAAAGTCGTATTACACTGATAAATCAAGCATTACCGGAAGGGGTAATATTTGAGCCATTCTATGATCAATCAGATTTGATCAGTAAAGCCGTACACACTGTTGTGAAAGCGCTAATATTGGCTTTTGTTTTTATTGTCGTCGTACTGGCACTATTTCTTATGAATCTTCGAGCGACCTTTCTTGTACTTATATCTATCCCAACCTCTATTGCGATGGCACTTTTTGTAATGGCTTGGTATGGAGTGTCAGCTAACTTGATGTCGCTTGGGGGAATTGCAGTGGCAATTGGGATGTTAGTCGATGGCTCGGTTGTAATGGTAGAAAACATCTTTAGACGTATCATACAAAACGATCCCAAGGGCGATAACGCTATTATTCAAGTCGTAAAACTTGCCTCAAAGGAAGTTGCAAGGCCGATTTTTTTTGCTGCCAGTATTATTTTAGTTGTTTTTACGCCACTTTTTAGCTTTGAAGGGGTTGAGGCAAAGTTATTTCACCCTATGGCAATTAGTATCATTTTGGCGGTGGTGGCTGCGGTATTTGTTGCATTAGTGATTGTACCGGCTTTGGCTGTTTATGTTTTTAAATTTGGCGTCGAACAGAGAGAAAGTTATGTACTGACGCGATTAGAAAAAGCATATCGCCTGAGCTTAAGCCGAGTAATGTACTGGCGAAAGTCGTTACTTATGATTGTTCTATCACTCACGGCGATGGCGGGTTTCACATTTACTCAAATAGGCACTGAGTTTGTGCCTGAGCTAGAGGAGGGAACGATTAACCTTAGGGTTACCTTAGCCCCCTCTGCAAGCCTAGAGACTGCTCTTGATGTTGCACCTAAACTAGAAAGAATATTACTAACATTTCCAGAAGTAACTTATGCCTTAAGCCGGATTGGTCGCGCAGAGATTGGCGGCGACCCTGAACCTGTAAATAATATTGAAATTTATGTTGGACTACAACCTGTAGCACTGTGGCAAAGTGCACACAGCCGAGACGAGCTACAAACACTGATGGAAGAAAAGCTGCAAGCGCATCCCGGCTTACTTTTCAATTTCTCGCAGCCAATCGCCACTCGTGTAGATGAATTACTCTCAGGAGTAAAGGCACAGCTGGCCATAAAGCTGTTTGGCCCAGAGTTGGCAGTATTAGCAACAAAGGGCCAAGAAATAGAAGCCGTAGTGTCACAAGTTGAAGGCACACAGAGCGTGCAATTGGAACAGGTTACAGGGGAAGCGCAGCTAGTTGTTACACCTAAGCGCCAAGTTCTGTCCCGCTATGGACTGGCTGTGAGTGATGTAATGACCTTGGTACAAGATGGGATCGGGGGGAAGCAGGCTGGGCAAGTTATCAATGGCAATGAGCGCTATGACATATATGTGCGTTTAGCACCTGAGTATCGCCAAACTAAAGAGGCGATTGAACAGATACGTATACAATCAAGTTCCGGCGCTTGGATCCGGCTGTCTGATGTGGCGCATGTTGAGTACCAATCTGGTTCACCCCAAGTGAGGCGAGATGATGTTCAGCGTAGAGTGGTCATACAAGCCAATGTGCAAGGTCGAGATATGGGGAGCGTTGTAAACGATATTCGCAAAGCTATTGATAGTAAAGTTGATTTACCTAGCGGTTATGGGATTGAAATTGGTGGCCAGTTCGAAAACCAGCAACGTGCTCAGCAACGGCTGGCTTTGGTTATCCCTATGTCTTTATTATTGATCACATTGTTACTTTATTTAGCATTTGGTTCAATTGCGCAGGCTCTGCTCATTTTAGTTAATGTGCCCCTCGCGGTGATTGGCGGGGTATTCTCGTTATACCTTTCAGGTCAGTACCTATCGGTGCCAAGTTCGGTCGGGTTTATTACTTTATTCGGTGTTGCGGTGCTCAATGGAGTGGTGATGGTTGATAGTATCAATGCACATATCGCCAGAGGTGAAACTATACATCATAGTGTATTTGAAGGTGCTACTTCTCGCTTACGACCCGTACTGATGACCGCTATTACCTCAGCTTTAGGGCTTATACCAATGTTGTTATCGTCCGGTGTTGGGGCGGAAATTCAAAGGCCACTTGCTAGTGTTATTGTTGGTGGATTATTAACGTCAACTTTATTGACGCTGTTTGTATTGCCTGCGTTCTATCCTCTATTCTCCAAACGGAGCAATCATAGATAAATGAAGCGGGTGGTTCTCACCCGCATTCAAAGAGTGTCATTGATGACCATGTTATCAAAAAACCTCACCAGATCTTAACGATGGTCTTACTCAAAAGTTAGCACTACACCACTATACAGCGGAGCTTACCCGGGAATTATTCTCACTTCTTGAGTTATGTCAATGTAAATAGAAATGGTTTGCATTAGTGTTATTGTGATCATATAGTGTGCCTAAGCTCGGGTTAGCTTCTGGTAAAGCTTAAGGTTAAATAAGGGTTAAATATGAAAGATTCTATGGTTGGCGATGCGAACTACACAATCTCTGATACTTGCGAGTTTTCTGCTGTGTTGTCTCCTTGGCAAGCTAAAATAATGTCGGGTAATCAAGCATATAAAGCACAAACATTCTTGCGTGCCCGTGATGAATATCAGTCCGCATTGGTGCTGGCTACTCGGATTTTGGACGAGTTCTTATTGTACCAAAAAGATAATATCGTGATTGGTGCCATTGAGCACAGTTTGCCAGCAGTAGTGGTATCGGCGCATAATCTTGCAGACACATTCATTGCGCTTGAACAACCTAATCGTGCCTGTGCACAGCTCACTTCCGTTCATTTTAAAGTGCACGAAGTTTTTAGTCAGTTGGAGAGTGAAGTCGCGGCTATTGCCCTTCACCATTTGCATAAAACGCGTCAAGAACTCATACATTTTGCCAAACGCTACCCACACCTACCTGAGCTCATTCATCATATTAACGAAGCGATGCTGAATACGCATATACGAGGGCGCGCTTTACACTAAAACTTGGAGGTCGAATGGCTTTTACATTACCTAATTTACCTTATGCTTATGACGCGTTAGAACCACATATCGACGCAAAGACAATGGAGATCCATCATACTTTGCATCATCAAACATATATAAATAAAGCGAATGCGGCACTCGAGGGTACAAAATTTGCTGATGACAGCACTGAAAGTCTGCTGCGAAACATAAAAGCCCTCCCAGAAAATCTGCAAAAAGCAGTACAAGAACACGTTGGAGGTCATGATAATCACAGTTTATTTTGGCAAATAATGACGCCTAATTTTCTCCCGTTAGGTGATGGTGCGCTGAAACAAGCGATAGAGCAGGAACTCGGTGGATATGAGCAATTTAAGACAGAGTTTACCAACGCCGCGGTGAGCCGCTTTGGTAGTGGGTGGGCATGGTTAGTGGTTGATGAAGATGGCAAGTTATTGATAACAAGTAGCCTTAATCAAGACAGTCCGTTTATGGCTCAACAAACACCTATCCTTGGCTTAGACGTGTGGGAGCACGCTTATTATCTTAAATATCAAAACCGCCGCCCAGAATATATCGCCGCTTTTTATCATGTTATAAACTGGTCAGAAGTAGAAAGAAGATATAACGAAGCCGTCGGTAAACTAGCCTAACTTTAAAAAATAGAGCAGCATTTTTAGCGCAGGAGTTAGTACTGGTCGTAACTCAATGCTAACCCCTGCTTTTGTACTTATTAATATCATAACTTATGTGATTGAGTGCCAAAAATGGCTAGTTTGCCACTTCCATAGCCAGTAGACTGATACAAAACGATGTATGAGCTACGGTCATGTATACACCAGAGGTTTGTTCTGAAGCCAGAAATAGCCGCGATGCTAGGTTTGATGGCTTATTTTTTGTTGCTGTTAAAAGCACCGGTATTTATTGTCGGCCAATTTGTCCAGCACCTGCTGCCAAAGAAAGTAATGTGGAATACTTTCAGTTTGCCCATAATGCTGCTCAAGCAGGTTTTAGGCCTTGTATTCGGTGCCGCCCCGATAGTGCGCCTGGAAGTTATGCGTGGCTTGGAACAGAAACGACAGCTGTCAGAGCTAAAAAGCTGATAGATGAGGGAGCTTTGTTGCGCAGTTCAACCTCATGTTTAGCAGAGCGACTAGGTATATCCGTCAGATACCTCAATAAGATATTTAGTCATTATTTCGGTACCAGCCCTAAACAATATGCGTTGTACAAGCAGTGTGACTTGGCTAAACAGCTGTTGCAACAAACCGACCTTCCTGTAACGCAAGTTGCTTTTGCCGCAGGGTTTAAGTCATTGAGGCGATTTAACGATGCGTTTCAGAAGTTATATCAGTTATCACCAAGCCGGTTTAGAAAGGGAACAAACCGCGACGCTTTGATCTCAATTTATTTATCTTACCGCCCTCCATATAATTGGCAAAGCATGCAGCAATTTTTGGCTAAACGAATTGTCCCAAATCTAGAATGGCTGAATGAACAAAGTTATGGTCGCACTGTCACTGTTCAGGGGATAACAGGGCGTTTTTGCGCAACCATAGAACCACACAAACATCGTTTTAAAGTTGATGTTACCTTGTCTGATTTATCATTATTAGTGCCGATGATTGCACAGATCAGGCGAGTGCTAGACTTAGATGCAGATACACATTTTATCGAATCACATCTTCGCAAAGCAGCGCCTGATTTACGTTTACAAGAAGGGCTAAGATTACCTGGAATTTGGGACGAATTTGAAGCAGGGATCAGAGCCATTTTGGGTCAACAAATCAGTGTTCAGGCAGCAAAGAACCTATTGACCTTACTGGTGAGTGAACTGGGGGAGAAGACCGAAGATGGCATGCAATATTTTCCATCAGCGCAGGCGGTGTTTGATAGCGAATTGGTATTTTTTAATATGCCAGCAAGTCGTAAAGCTGCTATTCGCGCGTTTGCGCAGCAATATGTTGAACAACCACAAGTTGACATTGATAGTTGGCAAAATATAAAAGGGATTGGTCCGTGGACTGTGAATTATGCAAAAATGCGAGGATTGAGTCACCCTGATATTTATTTAGGCGGCGACTTAGGGGTAAAAAAAGCCCTAGAAAAGTCGCAGCAAGCAATAAATGTCGATAAATGTGCGCCGTTTCGTTCTTATTTAACTTTTCAACTTTGGCAACTATTATGATAGAAACTACATTGGCGTCACCTGTTGGCGAGTGGATAATTCAAGCATCCGATAAGGGGTTAAGTTATGTCGGTTTCTTCCCAAAAACGCGATACGAGTTCGGGGAGAATCAACATTCAACCATGGCGAAGTGCCAGTTACGCGAGTACTTTGCAGGCAAGCGTAAGCAGTTTGATGTGTCTTTGGATGTAGCAGGTACAGACTTTCAAAAGCAGGTTTGGCATGTATTGGCGAAAGTTCCCTTTGGCGCGACTTACTCCTATGGTTGGATAGCCAAACAATTAGCTAACCCCAACGCGGTAAGGGCGGTTGGTGCTGCAAATGGTAAAAATCCCATCAGTATTATTGTACCCTGTCATCGCATTATTGGCACAAATGGCAAACTGACAGGGTATGCAGGTGGAATTGAGGCTAAACGTTGGCTTTTACAACATGAAGGGGTTATCTGCGAAAAATAGCATATACTGTTAAACAAGGCGTATAGTTAGTTTGCAAAGTACACTTGGAGATACGGTTGAGATTTTTTTTAGTCCTCTGTTTTTTTGCTAGTATGCCTCTGATTGCTGCTACAGAGGTACGTTTTTGTTACGAGGATAAACATGCACCACCGTTTATACATGGAGCAGGGCAAGTAGTACCTGCTGAAAATCCGGGGGTGACGATAGAGGTTGTAAAGCAACTAGACGCTCAGCTATCACCCATTCGCATTAATTATGTAAGAAAACCTTGGAGCCGTTGCTTACACGAGTTAGAGCAGGGCAAGGTAGATGCAGTGGTAGCGAGCTATCGTCAATCAAGAGATAAACACATGGCATATCCCAAGCGAGCAGATGGTAAAATTGACAACCGCTACGCTATAAATAAGATTGGTGTGTGTTTATTACAAAGTATCGCTAACGACACCAAAATTACACTCCAAGACGCGGTTGAACTTGCTGTGCCAAGAGGATACGCAATTAAAGAGAGTATGCCAGCCAATTTTTCAGTATTCGAAACCGATTCCTTAGAAAATGCAATTACGTTAGTTGAAAATGATCTACTAGATGCGACAATAGGGTTGTGCCAGATCGGTAATATGCCGATTACGCTTTCACCTCCATTTAATCGTCTTAAGCCAGTGTTCCCGCCACTAGAGACCACCTTTGGCTTTATGGCTTTTTCTAAACAATTCTATCAGCTATATCCAGACGCCAGTTGGCTGTTGTGGCGTGAAAGTCAGCGGATTGATCTTGATAAAATGTACCAGCTGTACTTGGATGCCCAGTCTGAAGACTCAGATAAGCAATAGACCTTTGTTCGCTTAGTCAGTAAACTACCACGAATTTTTATCTACAAATAACCATTATGGCTCAGCTTTATTTTTATTACTCGGCAATGAATGCTGGTAAATCAACGACTTTACTACAATCGGCATTTAATTATAGAGAGCGGGGCATGCGCCCTTTTATTATCACGGCGGCCATAGATAACCGCGCAGGAGTCGGCAAGGTTGCTTCTCGTATTGGTTTAGAGGCCGAGGCACATGTTTTTGAAAACCATACCGATGTTAAAGCACTCCTCAGTGATGTCCATGGTAATAATAAAATTGACTGTGTTTTAGTAGATGAATGTCAGTTTTTGACTAAATCTCAGGTGGCTGAGCTTACAGATATCGTTGACGAGTTGCGTATCCCAGTGCTGTGTTATGGACTTAGGACCGACTTTCGCGGGGAGCTTTTTGAGGGCTCTCAATACTTACTCGCTTGGGCTGACAAGTTAATTGAACTCAAAACTATCTGTCATTGTGGTCGCAAAGCGAACCGTGTATTACGAACGGATGAACATGGAAAAGCGATTGCGGATGGCGATCAAGTCGTTATCGGTGGCAATGATAGGTATGTGTCGCTTTGTCGTAAACATTATAAAGAGGCACTGAGCAGTAACTAATCATCAAGACTGACCGCTAAATTTCTCGTGATTGAGCCTCTTGAGGATATAATAACAGCACCCTCAAGAGGCTTTTTGGGTTAGATAAACCGCAAAAAACAATTTCTGTTTTATCCGTATGATTTGGAAAAACACGTAGCTTGTACCATGCTTTAAAAAAACGAAAGAGTGTGAGCACGATGGACAAGCAGCGGACGTTATCATTTTTAAGCCACTCGGAACCGGCTAAACCTATATCTGCAAACCTAGTAAAACCTTGGGTTGTTTTGATAGTGGATGATGAGCCAGAAGTGCATCAAGTCACTCAACTTGTACTGTCTTCATACCGCTTCGAACAACAACCACTTGAGCTCGTTCACGCCTACAGTAAAAAAGAAGCGATAAACATACTTAACTCAAGAACAGATGTCGCACTTGTTCTACTTGACGTGATAATGGAAAGTGAAGAAGCGGGCTTGGAGTGTGTACAATATATCCGAGAAGTACTAGGTTATCATCAAGTACGTATCGTACTCAGAACAGGTCAGCCCGCTGCCATACCTGAGCATGAGCTAATGTTACGCTATGATATTAATGATTATAAAAATAAAACTGATCTTACTAAATCCAGACTGTTTACGACATTAACCAGCTCACTGCGATCCTACCAAGATCTTCAACGTTTAGCGTTACTTACCGAAGAGTTAACGGCATTAAATGAGGGCTTAGAAGACAAGGTAAAACAGCGAACACATGAAATAGAAGCCTCTAATAAAGCATTACGACAAGCATATGATCGGATAGCCAAGCAGCAACAAGCACTCGTTCAATCTGAAAAGCTAGCGTCAGTTGGTCAATTGGCTGCTGGCGTTGCCCACGAAATTAATAATCCATTAGCTTACCTCAAAAGTAATTTAGAGTTTGTACAAAGCACGTTAGTTAAACTTTATAAAGCTTGGCAGACGGTCGCTTCTCAATCTCAGCTTTGTAATGAAGTTCTCAATAATATAGAGACAGAGTACCAACTTAACTGGACACTAAGTGAAAGTGACGATGTAATAGCTGATATGCATTCAGGGTTAGATAGGATCCAGTTAATTGTTAAAGAGTTGAGCATTTTTTTCGAGAGCAATCAGACTCAATTTCAATTAGTTGACTTTTATACGCAGATTTTAGACCCTGTAGTGATTAATTTAGAACTCGATGGCGTAAGTTTACAATTGATTGAGTTTGATAAAGGAGACGGATTTGAGCTATTTTGTGCTCCTGCGCTGTTAGAACACAGTTTATACTGTATCATTAGAAATGCCTTAGAAAGCTCTAGTAGGCTAAGTCAAACCATCAAAGTAAAAGTCAAACTTATTGATGAGCATATCCAATTTACAGTGTCTGACACTGGAGAAGGAATAGATACCGAGCTGATCCATAGAGTATTTGATCCCTTCTATACCACTAAATTATCTGACAAGCATGTTGGTTTAGGACTAACGGTTGCCTCAAGTATTATCAAGTCTCATGGTGGGCAGCTACACATTCAATCTCAGGTAGGCAAAGGCACTGATGTTACAATTACCATCCCTTTAGCTCAGCCAGCTTTGAACAGAAATACGTCTGACGGTAAATAGTTGTGCTTTCGTTAGCATACATAGCTACCTTGGGGGATCAATCGCATGGTTAATGCTGGTATTCACTCTAAACCACCCCGCGACTGAGTAACGCTTTTTGTTGGCCACGAGCACCTCGTGAGGAAATTCGTCACTTAGAAATGTGACCAATGTGCCGTCGCTGGGCGTTACCGTTGTCAAAATTTGCTCGTGGTTGTTAGGGTTATACACCATTAATTCTCCGCCATCTTTAGCTGACCAAGACTGGCTTAAATAAAGTACCGTCGTCAAAACTCGGTTTGCTTTACCTTTAAAAGCATCCACATGTTTTTTATAAAAAGCACCCGGAGGGTAGACAGCAAAGTGGCTTTCATAGCTAAAAAGTCCCATAAATAGGCGTCTATTTAGGTATGTTTTCAGCTCTGCCATATTGTCTAACCAAGCAGCTTCTAGCTCGTTGTTAGCATCGAGCCAATGTATTTTGTCTCTGCGAATTTTCTGGTTTTGTTCATGCTCGGTAAGGCGGCCAATACCTGTCTGCTCAAAATCTGAGCTCGTCAGTTCAGCGAGCCTTATTTCTAATTTGGATAAAATCTCTGAACCGATAAAGTTGGGTAATATGCTGATCCCAGTTGATTGTAAGTCTTGTGCTATTTTCTCGAATGGGAATGTTAAGTCTAAATCTAACAAAAGCCGCGTCCTTATATTCGCAAAGACGCCTTTTTACCTTGTTGTGGTGCTGCAATCCAGCAAGTTAATTTTACCTTGTCGACAAACAAATTTTGTTAATGATGTTTTTACTCGCAGCTTCTATTAAATCAAGTACTAGCTCAAAACCATGAGTACCTCCATAGTAAGGATCGGGTATCTCATGCTCATTTAGGTCACCAAATTCAAGAAAAAGCATTATTTTGTCTTCTAATCCACTTGGGCAAAGTGCGAGTAAATCTCGACGGTTTGACTTATCTGCACATAGTATTATATCGTAGTCTTCAAAATCACTGGGCTTTACTTGTTGTGCTGAAATCCCTGAGAAGTCATATCCTCGAGCCTCGCCAGCAATGACGCTGCGGGGATCAGGTAAGCTCCCTTGGTGATAACCAATGGTGCCTGCGGATCCAATCTCAATGCTACAGTCTGTTTGTGCTAGTTGATGTTTTAGTACGGCCTCCATAGTTGGAGAGCGGCAGATGTTACCCATACATACGACTAAAATATTTGAAATTGAGTTCACGCGTCTATCCTTTTTAACTTCACCTTGGCGAAAGTTTACCGATTTTTTGATAAGAGCAAAACAAAAAGCACCAATCACGGTGCTTTTTATGCCTAAATTATCCGAAGCTCAGGTGAAATTAATTGAGCGTTAAGACACGTGGATGTCTGTGCTATGAACTGGGCAAGTTTTCATGTGGGCCAAAGACTTCATAATAAATACGTGAAGGGCTTACGCCTGCTCTTAACAATTGGGCCTTAATTGCTGCCATAAAGGAAAGTGGCCCACACAAGTAAAACTCTCCATGTGCACAGGGTAACGATGCTGCGACTGCACTGATATCCATAAACCCAGGTAATGCGTTATGCTCTTTTGACTCCAACCAATTAGTTACAGAAAATTGTTTAATGCCTTTACCTAGCTCGTTAATTTCACCAAGAAATCCTAAGTCTTCGAACATTTTGTTGGCATGTAAAAAGTATGCCTCAATGTCGGGCGTCGTTTGACTATGGACTGCTAGCATACTAAGCATCGGTGTAATTCCCACACCAGCACTAATATAGATCTTTGGACGGTTTGTCTCTTTAGCAGTAAAATCTCCGGCTGGTGGCGTTAGTTTTACCGTATCTCCTGCTTTCAAAGTGTGTAAATATTGGGAAACGAGACCATCTGATTTTACCGAAATTCTAAAATGTTTGCAGTTAGGTGCCGCTGACAGAGAGTATTGGCGTATTTGTGAAGTTGTTTGAGCGCTTGCTGGCAGAAATACTGAAACAAACTGTCCTGCTTTAAATTTAGGTATGGCCTTGCCGTCACATGGGCTTAAATAAAAGCTCTTAATGTTTGGCGTGTGATTGACAACTTCATCAATATAAAAATCTCGTGTCCCCTGCCAACCGCCTACTTGCTGAAGCACATGTTGGTAAAGCCCATGTTCAGCGGTGATAAATAGATCGGCTAAAAATTGGTATGCAGAGATCCAAGCCTGTTCTACCTCATGGGTAAATTGTTCTTTTAATTCTGTTTTAAGCGTATTTATTAAATGATGACCAACGATGTTGTATTGCGCTGGGGATATTCCTAGACTGACATGCTTATGGTTGATCCGTAAAATTGCATCATTAAGTACATCAGGTTGATCAATATAAGTAGCGTAGGCGGCCAGCGCTGAAAATAAAGCTAATGGTTGGCTACCTGAGGCTTGATGAGATTGGTTGAATACGCCTCTCAGTTCGGGGTGCTCAGTAAACATGTTGTGGTAAAACTTCGCGGTAATTTCTGGGCCAACTTTTGCGAGTAACGGCGCGCTTTGCTTCACCAATCTAATCGTTTTATTTGTAAGCATGATTGTTTTGTCTCCAATGTAATGTGAGTAGCCTGAGCTTTGAATAATGAATGCCTTACCCAAACCTCAGGTGAAGTATTAACCCTGTCGCCCATCGAGGCGTTGTTTTAACAGCATTGGGCTAAAGGTGATAAGAAAAAGAAAAAAACCAAACACCCACATTAATGCACTGATCAGCCAAGCGTTGTGGGGGCTAGTAAAGTGAATGAGAAACGCGCGACTTATACCCGCTGCTACAATGCAGGTAAACGCAATCGTTGTGCTGAGATGAGTAGTTAAAGATCTACCGGTATGTCCGAGGGTAACTCTAGCCATCATGCTTAAAATCATTAAGCTCATCCCGCTGATAGCGACAAGATGTAAGTGGTCACGCCAGAATGCTAAATGGTAGATACGATTATAGGCACATAGCAACAGCCCAGCAGCGATTGCAAAGTAAGACACGTAGAGCGACCAGAGCAAGGGAACTTTGACCAGTCGTATATCAAACCAGTACACAGCTCTGACAAGGTGTAAACAACCTAATATCAAAAGGCAGCCATTCAAATAATGCGCATGAAGAAATGATGATTGTAGCGGTGAGATACATACGCACAGTATCGCCAGATAAAAAATGGCACGGTCTACCTTTCGGATAGCGGGTTTTTGATCTTTCTGTAGACCTCTGGCAATAAAAAATGGGATCACACGGCCGCTAACAACACCAATTAACAACATGTATGCTATCAAAGAAGATTGACTAAGTAGGCCTACTTGTAAGAAGTCACCATTATTAAGTGCGGTTAAAAATGCGATATTGCAGCATCCAATCACACCGACATAAAATATAAAAACTCGATTGTTTTTTGACCTTGCTGTGATAATAACTGAGCTTAAGTTAGTCAGTAACAGTAGCCAAAATGTAGCTTGCAATAATAGCGTAAGGGTAACGGAGCTTTGTGGAATAAAAAAGCTCAATCTTGCAGCGAGCCAAATACCACAGAGAGACAGTAAGGCTGCGCCATTGAGTGTGGCTTTTTGTGTCCAGTTTTGAGCGGCCGTTAATAAAAAACCCGCAACGACAGCGCCTGCAAAGCCAAACAACATCTCATGAGCGTGCCAGTAAATGGCTGGATATTTATGGTGCCACTCTAGTTGACCGTTCAATATGAATATCCAGACTGAAATACTCAAAACGGCGCTTAGACCAGCGAGCATAAACAAGGGTCTGAAGCCAAGCATGAGTAATGGCCAAGTTGTTAACTTATGCCATCTGAATTGTATAGCGGTTGGATCTTGTGGCTGGAGCAGTGGCATTTATCTTACCTCCATACCCAAGTGATAAAGGCAAGTACAGCGTACAACATAGGCAACTTTAATAATGGCTGCGAAAATAATCGTACTAATATGTGCAGTAATTTGCGAGTTCAGACTAAAGTGTTCGGCATTGATGTAACTAATTTGCAGCGATAGCAAAAACGCAATAAATGACATCAAGATGACAATATTGCTGTACTTTAAAAGATGGCTCATGTGGTGCACTCATTTAACAAGATAAGTATGAGTGGCTACAGCATGTATTAGGCCAACTTTTAAAACCATTATTATTCAACGTCTTATGTTTTTGTTATTGTCATTTGAGTCATTTTGACCCACTATTGCTCTGTGTTAATAAAAACCATAAGAGTCATTTTGACATGAATGCTTTAGAACTCTCAAAATTGCTTGAGCTGAGTATGGCTTTATCGAAGCACGTAGTTGGTCAGGATAGTGCTGCACTCAAGCAATATTCAAAAACGCTGATCTTTTCATTGAATCAATGCGTCACCGCAGACGCCATAGCGGTTTTATCCGGCGATAAACAAGCGCTGACTATTCTAGCCAGTAATGGCTTGAGTGAAGATGCTATAGGGAGGCGCTTTTTACTAAAGCAGCAGCCGCGCCTCAACGCGATCGTTGCGGCAGACGGCATAGTCAGCTTTGCTCATGATAGCACTCACCCAGATCCTTATGATGGCTTACTATTGGCGCAAGAGAATAGGCTACCCGTACATGCTTGCATGGGGTTTAAGTTGATGTTACCCAATAATATATTGGTAGTGACGTTCGACAGTCTCAGACCAGAGAGTTTCCAATCATATTCAGATACCTATTTGAATATGCTGAGCAATATAGTGTTATATCAAACTCAACGTGTGCAAGAGTCGATTACGTTTTACAATCAAGCCCGTGCGCACACGACTATTCAACCTCCAAAGATGGAAAAAAAACACGCGTTGGTGGGTGAAAGTGTGAGCATGCAGACACTGAAAGCAGAAGTAGAGCTGGTGGCGAGCTCGGACTTCAATGTATTAATACAAGGTGATACGGGCACAGGAAAAGAGCTAGTCGCAAAACACGTACATCAGCTTTCTGCAAGGGCGGATAAGCCCTTTGTTCAAATTAACTGCGCGGCGTTACCTGATACGATTGCCGAAAGTGAACTTTTTGGTCATGTCAAAGGCGCATTTACAGGAGCAGATAAAGACCGTTTAGGTAAATTTTTGATGGCAGATGGCGGTACTTTGTTTTTAGATGAAGTGGGTGAGTTAAGCCTGTTACTCCAGAGCAAGCTACTGCGAGCTTTACAAAGTGGTGAAGTTCAAGCAGTTGGTGCTGACGAGATCCGCGTGGTAAATGTAAGGGTAGTAGCCGCGACTAATCGAGACTTACAACACGAAATTAAGCAAGGCAAGTTTAGGGCTGATTTATACCATCGACTCTGTGTTTATCCTTTACATGTGCCAACATTGACAGAGCGGCTAGACGATATACCGCTTTTGGTAGGCTTTTTCCTTGAGCAGTTGCGAGCGACGTTAAATGTAAAACAAGTTGTCATGGACAAATTAACGCTAACTAAACTGTTGCAACATGATTGGCCGGGAAATGTCAGGGAGCTAGAGCATTGTATTAGTCGCGCGGCACTCAAAGCCAAGCATCAACAGTGGCAGGCAGACATCATAGAGATCCAGCAAATTGATATACCTATTAAGTCAACCTCCGAAATGTCTGCATCATTGATATCGGGTACTCCTCGTTCAAAACACCAAGTCAGCATGAAATCTGCTGTCGAGGGGTTGCAAAAGCAGCTCATTATTGACGCGATGGAACAGAATAAGATGAACTGGTCAGCGGCAGCCCGTCAACTGGAGCTTGATAGAGCGAATTTAGTGAGACTTGCAAAACGTCTTGGGGTTGATTTGAAAAAGCAGTTTGGTTGACCATCTGCTGATTATTTCTAGCTATTCAGACGGAACTCTAAGCTTAATAAAAATTGTTATTAATACTCTTATAAGTTGTTTATTTTAAAAGAGTATATTAAGAAAATTGTTATTTTTATTTAATCTTGCCAAGAACAAATATTGAACTAGTGTTATAAAGCGTCAACTGACATTTTAGGGGGCCCTATGCAGGGTAACAAACAAGTTTTAACAGCGCTAAATCAAGTGCTGACGCTAGAATTAACATCGATTAACCAGTTTTTTTTACATGCAAGAATGTACAAAAACTGGGGCTTAGAAGAGCTCAATGAAAAAGCATATAAAAAGTCTATCAAAGATATGAAGCAAGCGGATGATTTGATCGAACGCATTTTGTTCCTTGAAGGGTTACCAAATTTACAGCACCTAGAAAAGCTTCGGATCGGTGAACATTGCGAAGAAATGATGGCTTGCGATTTAGCTTTTGAACTTGACCAGCTACCAGTGCTGCGTGAAGCCATCGCGCTTTGTGAAAATGAGCAAGATTATGTTAGTAGGGAGCTACTTGAGGCAATTCTTGAATATGAAGAGGACTATGTTGATTGGCTCGAGACACAACATTTCTTAATTAAAAATACTGGCATCGAAAACTATCTGCAGTCGCAGATTGAGGGGTAAGTTATGCAAGGTAATTTAACTATCATTGACTTGCTAAACAAGCAGCTAACATTAGAGCTTTCTTCAATGGATCAGTATCTTGCCCATTCAAAAATGTATGAGGATTGGGGACTGGATAAGTTACACCAAAAGTTAGCTCATGAATACGAGGAAGAGTTGGATCACGCAAAGCGTATTACTGAAAGAATTTTATTTCTTGAAGGGACGCCAGATACTGCATCCCGAGCTCCTATTCATATTGGAAGTGACGTCAAAGAGATGTTAGAGAATGACCTCGCCGCTGAGGTTTTGGTCAAAGATCATCTCAAAAAAGTTATCGCGGTATGTGAGCAAGAGCAAGATTATGTTACTAGAGTAATGCTAGAAAGTCTCTTAGATGACACCGAAATGGATCATATATATTGGCTTGAACAGCACATTAATTTGATAAAACTTATCGGCTTACCCAATTACATTCAGAGCCAGTTATCTAAAAGTTCTGAATGATCCCAGCCACCGCATCAAAAATTTGATGCGGTTTTCTGCCTTGGAGCTAAGGCTAATCGTAGTTTTTTAGCGTTTACTGCGTTGAATTGGGCTTGATAAGAAGATGATTTAACATGACTTTCAACGCAAAGAGCGAACTCCCTTCTTTTGTTCAATTCAGGTTACTCACAAAATCACCATATTACGACTTTGCTGCTGTACAGCACTTCGATAGTCATTATTGTGAGAGTATATTTGATCAGTATGATTATAATAAAAACAAGCAATCACAATGATCTGAGCTAAGATTTAAATATGTATTAGGTAAGAAGCACTTTGATGAAGAAATTACTCCTGTTTTTTTACTTTGTAAGCTCAATATGCGTTGCTTCAAATGGTGAAAAAGTGCTGCGCATTTATCATGATGCTGATTACTCTAACCTCAGTGAGTCAGCACAAGCAATAAGGATGGGCTTTTTAACCGCGCTTGATTCCGTTGATTATCAAATTCAGGGTTATCGCATCAAGCTGGTCGAGAAAGATCATCGAGGAAATAGCAACAGAAGCCTTTTGCATTTTAAACAGTTTTTAAAAGATAAACAGGCATTGCTTATGCTGGGGGGAGTGCATTCTCCTCCTTATATTAAATTCAGAGACTTCATTAACCAAAACGAAGTACTATTACTGGTTCCCTGGGCTGCGGGAGGGCCTATTACACGCTATCCCAGTGAACAAAATTGGGTTTTCAGGTTGTCAGTCGATGACACAAAAGCAGGAAAAGTTCTGATTAACTATGCCAAGGATAACAATTGTACAGCCCCGCATTTGTTGCTAGAAGACACCGCTTGGGGTCGCTCCAATTACGATACGCTTCTGGAAGAGTTTAAAAGACGCAAGCCTAACAATGTGTTGCCTGTTTCATGGTTTAATTGGTCAACCAAAGAAAATGAAGCGCGTATCATCATCAGGAATATTATTGAAAGTGATCCGCAATGTGTAATTTTTGTAGGTAATGCGATAGAGGGGGGCGAGTTTGTTAAAGCGATGGCCAGTATCGATAAAGCATTAAGGTTGCCTATCGTAAGTCATTGGGGGATCACCGCGGGGAGCTTTTTTGATATCGCGGGAGAGTTGCTTGCCTCTGATGTATCTCTAGCGGTATTACAAAGCTGTTTTTCTTTTGAAAACAAACCTCTCACCACTTATGCTAAACAGGTATTTAATCGTGCAAGCGCTCTTTTTCCAAAAGCCTTTGCTCAAGATGGATATGTAAAAGCAACGCCTGGCTTTGCTCATGGCTATGATCTTGGCAAACTATTGATAGCAGCTGCTAAGCAAGTCACCCTAACGGATTCTATGGCTGATAACCGCAAGCAGCTGAAACGGGCATTTGAAAGTCTAGATATACCTATACAAGGTTTGGTTAAATCTTATCGACAACCATTTACTCGTTGGAGTGAACAAAATGATTCGGCACACGAAGCGCTGACGGAAAATGATCTTTGTATGGGCCAATATCAGAGCGATGGTAGTATCAAATTGCTCCTAAGCGATCTGGAGCTGCATTGAATAGTAGTAAATTTGCTTTAACGAGCAACCGAGCATTCTATGCTTTTTTGAGTCTGACTGTACTGGTGTCACTCTTGCTAAGTGCGTCATTCATGAGCTTACGGGCAAACGTAATAGTCGAAGACCTTGTTCGAGAGACTAATGAAACACAAGCTCACTTGGCGGTAAATAATCTTACGCAATATCTAGAGAGTCGAAAGCAGGTATTAACAGATCTGTCGTCAAATCCAATTATCGTTAACGGCGCAATGGGCACTGGATTATCCGGAGCTAAGCTACAAGACTTTTTACGTAATTTCCAAATTATTGGTAAAGAAGAAAAATTAATGGTGATTAATGTATTGGGAGAAGTTGTATACGCCAATTTTAATTATCATGAGGTGCTAGATCAACAACCTCAATGGCTCGAAAAAATCATCAACGCAGATATCGGAAGCGCAATTGATTTGACCGCCGTCCAAAATCAACACTACTTTACTATTGCTGTGCCCATCTACTACAACGGATTTGCTGAAGGGGCGCTGATTGGAGAGTTTTCAACAAGTCTTGAAACCTTGTTATCAGTGTCAATGGATAATGAGTTTCATAGCATTTCATTGCAAGGTCGTTGGGTTGACTTTTCTGATGTAAAAAATCTCGATGATTTTTTTAGTATTCGTACCCTGGCAATCGGAAGTACGGGGCTTCAGCTTGATTATAGGTTAAGCAAGCAACTTGTCACAAACGAAGTGAAAGGGTTTGTCTGGGATCTTATAGGCGCTATTGCGTTTGGCCTGCTTTTGGCATTCGCTTTGCTATTTATTTTTGGTAAGCAGTTGCTACTCAATCCATTTAAAAAACTCGAAGAATCAAAACAAACACTACAACGAAGTGAAGAAAGGTTTAAGCTCGCGATTATAGGAAGTGATGATGGACTTTGGGATTGGGACTTAGAACGTGAACTTGTATTTTACTCAGATAGATTTAAATCTTTGCTGGGGTTTTCGGTGGATACGCAAGGGTTATTCCGAGCACACATCTCAAGCTTATTTGACCGCGTACATCCAGAAGACCTAGTTAACCTTGAGAATTCGATTAAATATCACATGACAGAAGAGGAGCCTTTTGGCGTAGAGTGCCGCATCAAAACGAGACAAAATAACTATCGTTACTATTGGCTCAAAGGAGCCGCAGCGTTAAAAAATGGGCATGCAAAACGCATTGTTGGCTCTCTTTCTGACATTACCCAACAAAAGCTTCATCAAGAGGCACTAAAAAAAGCAAAAGAGCAGAATGATTTACTAGCTCAAGCAATTGAGTGTGCCAATGTCGGGATAACGATAGCAGATGCTAGTAAGTCTGAGTTACCCATCGTGTTTATAAATGAAGCATTTACACAAATCACGGGATATGGTGATGAGGTACTGGGGGAAAACTGTCGTTTTCTTCAAGGTAAAAATACGCAACAAGGTGCGATAGAAAAGATAAGACAAGCTATTCATAAACGTGAGTTTATAAAGGTAGATTTGATTAACTACACAAAATCGGGTCAGCAGTTTTGGAATAGTCTTCAGATTTCACCTGTATTCAATGACCAAAAGCAGTTAACTGCGTTTGTTGGTATCCAACAAAATATTTCCACAGCGGTTGCAGCAAAAAAAGAGTTGGAGCAAGCGAAGCTACAAGCTGAACAAGCAGCAAAAGCCAAAAGCGAATTCTTAGCGTCGATGAGCCACGAGATTAGGACGCCAATGAATGGTGTAATCGGCATGCTTAGCCTTTTGGAGGATGAAGCGTTAACTGATGCGCAATTACACAAAGTTGGCTTAGCTATGAGCAGTGCTGGGTCGTTATTAAATCTTATTAACGATATTTTAGATTTTTCTAAAATTGAAGCTGGGAAGCTAGACCTGGAGTGGCTAGATTTTGATGTTAGAGCACTGCTTGGAGAGTTAGTTGAGTCCGTAGCCTTACAAGCACAGAAGAAGGGACTAGAGTTAATTCTAGACACTACCACTCTAGAAAAGCCCTTGGTAAAAGGAGATCCAAGTCGATTAAGGCAAATTATCATCAATTTGTTAAGCAATGCCATTAAGTTTACTGAAAAAGGTGAAATTGTAATTCGTGCTTGGTTTTCAGAAATAGAATCACAACTTGTTTTTCACTGTGCAGTGGAGGATACCGGAATAGGGATCCCATCAGATAAAGTGGACAGACTTTTTACAAAGTTCTCTCAGGTGGACGCATCTACAACAAGGAAATATGGCGGAACAGGGCTTGGATTGGCTATTGTTAAACAATTATGCGAATTAATGGGTGGGGATATCGAAATTGATAGCACATACAAGCCTGGAAGCCGTTTTGTTTTTTTTGTGAGACTCACTCCCAGCGATAATACGCTCTTTGAGGCTCCTTTAGTTAATCTAGAAGGCGTTAAAATATTGCTAGTAGATGATAACTTGTCGACTCTAGAGGCACTTGAATCTCAACTAAAACATTGGGGCGCGAATGTTTACAAGGCAAGCTCTGGAATACAAGCATTATCACTATGCGAAGCTGAATATCAAAAAGATAGGCATGCTTTTGATATAGCGTTACTTGATATGACGCTAAGAGGAATGTCTGGTGAACAGTTAGGTGCAGCACTAAAGGCTGATAAGCGCTTCCAAGCCATAAAACTTATTATGATGACCCAAATGGGTGCGAAAGGTGATGGTCAGTTTTATGCTGGGCAGGGGTATTCTGGTTATTTTCCGAAACCCGCCACAACAAAAGATTTATTTGATGCGTTAACGATAGTCGCCGAAGATGGGGAAGCTTTGGCGAACGCGAGACCTCTGGTTACTAGTCATTATCTAAAACTTGTGAGGCAAGGACAAGAATTAAAGGTCGAGTGGCCAACGCCATGTCGGCTCCTCCTTGTTGAAGATAACAAAGTTAATCAAGTAGTTGCTTTGAGTATGTTAAAAAAACTCGGAATAGAGCATATCACAGTGGCAGAAAATGGCTTGTTAGCTATTGAACATTTGAAAAGTCACCAAAAGCAATGTCAATTTGAGTTAGTTTTAATGGATTGTCAAATGCCAGAAATGGATGGCTACAGAGCAACTGAGTTGATCCGTGAAGGAGAAGCGGGAGATATTTACAGGGACATTAAAGTGATAGCGATGACCGCGAACGCAATGTCGGGAGACCGAGAAAAGTGCCTAAACTCTGGAATGAATGACTACCTTAGTAAGCCAATCTCTGAGGAGTCACTCAGTGCAAAGCTGCAATATTGGCTGTATGGTAGCGCGAGTGTGGCCAATGATGATAGTGGGGGAGGAGCATAAAACAGAGGCACACTTTATACCAATTTGATTTAATACTTGCTCAATTTTAAGGAGTAACTCTGACGCTAACAGTGTTAAAAATTTCTTATTTAGAACAATTAAATAGCAAAATTTTGCCTTGCCTATATGGATGTAGGTACCTTAGCGAAAGCAGGACGCGGTAGCGGAGTTATCGACAAGGTTTTCTCGACTCAAAATAGACCACTTAATTAAGAAAATTGGTATTACAATCTTGGCAGTCTTACTGTTTCATGTTACTTTTACTGTATATATAAACAGTTTTTTTTGCCGCCTTTTGAGAAAAGAACTCCCCAACAAATACTACCTAAGTCATTTTAATGAGTTATTAGGTTATTTACAGTCAACTTGCCAATCTTTGTTGAGCGATAAACAGCACTCGCTATTACAACAATTACAGCGATTACCAGAAAATGAATTATGCTTGTTGGTTCGCTTTATGTCGCGCAAAACTCCTTTTATCGATATTCGTGAGTTGAACTATAAAGAAATAGCTGACATTGAGACTGTTTCGATCAATCTACGAAAGATGGGGTTGCTTCGACCTGGAGATATAGAAGAAATAAAAACGCTGCTGTCGTGCCAAACAAAATCGCAGTTGATACTGCTAGCCGAGGTAATGCAGCTTGAAGGGCAGCCAGCAAAATCTGCTAAGAAAGCAACTTGGATTGACCATTTGCTATGTGCTGCGGAACCTCAGAAGCTTATTCAGCAATCAAGTTTAGCAGCCTTCCTAACTCTTTCATTTTTGCATGATGTTGATTATTTTCTATTTTTATACTTTGGTAAGTTAGGTTATAGCTTGGGACATTTTTCGATGCGAGACCTAGGCGTAATGCAGACCCGCACGGATACTCAGGTGTATCATGCTCATTTTGAACATCGCAGTGAAGCCACGAGTGCTTTTTATTATGCAGCTGAGCGTCGTACATTGGAAGATAAGACACCAGAAGAGTTAATCCAACAAAGCCAAAGAATAGCTTCACACCAAGTACCAGAAGTGATTGGCTCATACGCAGAAGCTGAATTTTCTAAATATGTTTTGTTACTAGCTCAAAAGCTTGGAGTAGAAAGCCCTATTTATGCTGAGCTATTAGAGGTAAGTGGACACCCCAAAGCAGAAGAAGTTCTGATCCGGTTTTTGTATAAATCTGGTAATGAAGAACTTGCGCGACAGAGATTGGAAAAGGTCATTGAAGGTCAACATGATGAAACGTTGATGATATTTGCTGAGGACTTCTACGAGCGAAAGTTTAATAAAAAGCGCACTTCTATTTTAACCGACATGCTCAGAGCGAGCCCGCCACCGATTTCGATTGAAGAGGCATATAAAGGGCAAACTGAAGCAGGAGTTATCGCGCATTACAAACGTCAAGGGATAAATGCGTATCATGTGGAAAATAAGTTGTGGCTCTCTTTGTTTGGACTAACGTTTTGGCAGGAGTTATACCGTCACCCCAAGAGTATAATGGCGAATGAATTTTCAAAAACGCCCTCGATATTAAAAGAAAACCGTTTTTATGAAGTGCTTGAAGCCGAGATCGATGAGCGGCTTGCTAAGCTGAGCGACGCTCAAGTCTGGCGGATGTGGCTGCTCAAACAAATGAGTGAGCATTACGCAGAACCTAATCGTTTGTTTCACTGGCATGAAAAACTACTCGAACCAATTGAATTGTTATTAAAACATATACCGGTTAGTAGCTTAAAAAAAGTCCTGCAAATGATGTGTAAAAACTTTAATTCGATGCGCTCTGGCTTCCCTGATTTAATGGTGATCGATCAACAATCACGCATGCGGTTTGAGGAAATTAAGGCTCCGGGTGACAGTTTGAGTCGTAGCCAGCTGGTGAATATCTCCAAGTTATTAAACTGTGGCATACCAACAGCAATCAAAACAGTGAAATGGCAAATCACGCCAGATCAACCCTATGTGGTTGTCGATGTTGAGACGACTGGCGGAAATAAAGGTTTTGATCGAATTACAGAGATAGCATTAGTTAAAGTCATTAATGGCGAGATAGTTGAAAAATGGCAGTCACTTATCAATCCGATGAGACGTATTCCTCAAAGAATTACGGAGTTAACAGGTATTACACAGTCGATGGTAACTGAGGCTCCGAGGTTCGCTGAAGTGATTGAGAAGGTAGAGCAATTTTGTTTGGGTGCTATTTTTGTCGCGCATAATGTTAACTTTGATTATGGTTTTGTAAAACACGAGTTTTTGCGAGCGAATGTTGATTTCTACCGCGCTAAGCTTTGCACTGTAACACTTGCGAGGCAACTAATACCTGGTTTACATTCATACGCACTTGCCCCATTATCAAAGTCATTAGGTGTAAGCCTAAAAGACCACCATAGAGCGATGGCTGACGCTTTAGCGGCCGCAGAAATTTTTATACATATCAACCAGCTTAGGTTAGCACGATAATGTCGATAACTCGGCTGGTACACCATCAATTGGCATTATTTTGGGGAATAGCGGTATGGCTTGGGGCTTTATGTGTCAGTCAGCTTCCTTGGCATGTAATTTTCACGATAGCAATACTTGTGTTTAATAACCTTTGTATTTTCATTTTATTCTGGTGGGACAAGCGTTCTTCAACACTCGCACATTCTCGTGTAGCAGAGAAAAATCTACTGTTGGCAGGGTTACTAGGTTTGAATATCGCAACACCTATAGCCATGTTTGTTCTCAAACATAAAACGATTAAACCAAGCTTCAATTTTAAACTGCTAGCGGTACTGTTTTTTCAATCTTTGGTCTTCGGAGTGTTATTCGTTAATCTATTTATCTTGCGCTAAATAGCGGTTTTTAGCATTTTGTATTGAAAATTTTTAGTATATGGCTAATTATCAATACACTGAATAGGTGTTAAATAGAGAATAATAATGAGTAAACTTGAAATACTTTTGAGTCAGTATGGTAAGTACCATCGCAGTAGAAAGAATATATTAACCCATTTTTTTGGTATACCCTTAATTGTGCTTGCCATTGTCGGCCTCACTTTTGTACCGTTATGGCAAGTTTCAGGGATCACCATCACATTTTCTGCGCTTCTTGGCGTAATGCTGTGTCTATACTACCTTTTTCTATCCCCTTTATTTGCGCTAATGATGAGTATTGTTATTGCTGGATTTTACTACACCGTATTTATCGTCAATCCAATGCTTATCGAAGCTGAGATAGCAACAACATTGTTTTGGGCCGGTATGTTCTTTGTTGGATGGGTATTACAGTTTATTGGTCATTACTTTGAAGGAAAGAAGCCTGCATTTGTTGATGATCTGATTGGCTTAGCGATAGGGCCATTGTTTGTGTTGGTTGAATTTTTGTTTTTACTTGGTCTATTCAAAGAATTGGAAAATACCATTATTAACAATGCGGGAGAATACAAGTAAATGAACTTCTACTCTCTTCGCTACTATTACCGACAATAGTTGCGTTACACCATGAAACTAAAAGCTTTACCCTAACCACGTTAGCATTTTTTATTTGAAACAACCAAATATCCTAAGCTTTGGATTATTAGTGCCCTCCTAGTAGTCGGTTCAAGTGAAAACTGCCAAGCTATTGGCGTGTACATTCGCCCTGCCTACGGGCGTAGATATTTTAGCGAAAGCAGGGCGCGGTGGCAGCGAAGTTATCTACGAGATTTCGCCTACAAGTAGATTAGTCAAGCAAATTGACATTGAACTTAGTGGTTTAGCCTAAAGTCGGCTGAGTAAAATCCCTTTTCACTCAGCTAGCAGTATGGGTGAATATGTGGCTCCTAGTTGCAATGCTGAGAATAGAATTATTGCAACATTTATCAGGAAGAAAGTAGCTTATACCAATTTTCTTAATTAAGTGGTCTATTTTGAGGCGAGAAAATCTTATTGATAACCCCGCTACCGCGTCCTGCTATCACCAAGGTACCTACCTCCGTGTAGGCAAGGCAAAAATTTTGCTATTTCGTTGTTCTAAATAAGAAGTTTTTACCGCTGTTAGCGTCAGACTTACTCCTTCAAATTGAGCAAGTATTAAGTCAAATTGGTATTATATCGTCATCCGAGTTTCTAGCTTAGAGCCTTTTATTATGGTGATATCTTGGCAATTTAGCCTTACACGACCACAGCGTGTTTCTAATAAAAATGAGGCTTCAGGATAGTCATCACCGCCTGAATCAACAAACTGCTTTCGAGCACGATGCACCATGATATTCATATGATTGGTCTGAACGCCTAATGCTTTGGCTAAATCATCGCGATACATCCAGCCTTGAACATCCGATTCTAGACCTGCATCTTTGTCTTGAATTCGAGCTCTAGCGAGCAATAACAACAAGTAGTGATGACTTCTTACACCCAGATCTAAATGTTTGTGGTCTATGTTTAAGGATAACTGTGTATCCTCCTCATCTTGACTAACATTAAACTCAAGTGCCATGGGCTTAGCTGCTTTTTGGCACTCCAAATGTTTGGTCACTGCAATGGTCGTAGCGGAAAAAAACATCCACTGATCATTCATTAACGAAATAATACTACCATCGATAAGCGCCTGACGATCTGATGTGTTTAAATCTTCTAAGAACCAATAACTGAGTAATTTATCATAGTAAATGATATGTTTTGGCTCATCTTCACTTGGAAGAAGTAACTGATTAGTGACTTCTATCACTTTTTGGTTGTTAGACTGAGAGACTAAGTATTGGCATTCGGTTTGTAAATTTGCTGCCACAAAAGAGTTTTGACCTGGCGCTGCAAAGTCAATTTTGTCATTTTCAAAGAGTTGATAGGGTAAATTTTTATCAAGTTTTTTATCATTGATCCAAATACCGTTGGTGCTCACATCTCTGATAAACCATTTGTTCTCATTGAGTTCAATAATGGCATGGTGTCGTGAAACTCCAGGCTTGTCTATCAGAGTATCTACACTGTATTTATAGCGACCGATAGTGTGGTAGCTTTTAAGATAGACTCTTTCGAGTTTCTGTTCGTCGATTAAATAAGCCATAGTTAGTTCCGTATAACTTTGATGAAAATTTCATGCTTGTCGCATTTTACCATATTTAACTCAGCAGAGACTGCATTTGGGTTATAAGAGGTATAAGTGCCGAGCAGCATACAATCTTATTCCCTTCTACTCAATAATAAAGACCCACGAGGTGGGTCTCGTTGAGGGAAGATTTAACCAGTACTTTAATACTGGAGTGGCCCAACTTGGCATAACAGTTGTTTTAGTTTGATGCGAAACCCAATAGGTCAGGCCGTTTGTCTGTAGGGTGATAAATCCTAGTCAACACTAACAGTCTAAGAGGTTTATGGAAATTAAGCCATTACACAGCATTACACTTAAGTTACTGCCTTGTTGGGCATATCAGCTTGAATTAATTTCTGACATAAACCATAGTTAATGAAGAGACCAACATAAAAGCAGTTGCACAAATTTTGTAATGTTTGTAGAGCGATAGGTATCAATACCTCACCCAAACCTAATGAGATCTGACTTCGGTTTTAGCGTCGGCTCTTCCTTTTTTATTATCACGTTTTTGAATGATGACATACGTACTAATCGTAGCGTCTCCAGACATGCTAGGAGTATATCATGGGCCAATACAAAGCGCTGAAAACAATAAAATTACAAGGAGAGTTTCCACTCTGTGATCATTTTGATTCAGAGCCACTAAGTTTAGACAGCACTGCTCTAAAAGTAGTGACCGACTTTACTCGAAGGCAACCGCAAGTAATATCAAAAGATGTGGATATAGATCATGCGTTATACATGATGAAAAACGGCCACGTACGTTCAAAGTTGGTTGTTGATGATGACGATAACTTTCTTGGTGTGGTTAATTGCCGTGATCTTTCAGGGCGTAAAGTATTGAGCGTAGCACAAAGGAAGCAAATACCAAGAGAAGAAGTTTGCGTCGAGGATGTGATGACAACAAAGGATGATCTTCATGCTGTTTCTTATGATGTTGTGGCTAAAAGTACAATCGGTGACGTGCTAGAGACGCTACAACAGTTAGGTTTACAGCACGTGCTGTTGTCAGGAGCTGATGGGTTGAGAGGTATGATTTCTGCCAGCGACATCGCAAGAGCACTCCATATACCTGTTAGTATTTTACAAAAACCAACCTCATTTAAAGAAATTTTCGATGTGATCAGTGGACGTGAAGATTTTACTAATTAAGCAAAAATATAGATGATTAGTGAGGAAACTCATTAATCATCCAAAGGCTAGGTTTGCAGGCTTTTCGTTTTACAAAAGCGAGTTAGGTAATTAGGTACTGCAAAAAGCCCCAGCAAAAGCTTAATATGAGGGTCGGGAGTTGCTTTGTAAGAATTTTAGCGCCCCACAAATTGCGGCTACTTGACCGACTATGCAGCTTTCTGGCGTCGCATTTTTACCATCTGGGTACACTTCGGTTGTCGTGACGTAAGGTGCATTTGTCATCCCCATACATAACCCCAGTGCTGTCCCATCATAATTTATTACACCAAATTGCTCTATTGGTACACCAATCAACTGGTTGTTAATATCTGAAGGAGCTATTTGGGTGACTGCTTTGACCTCTTCGATGACACACTTTTGAAACTCTGCCGCTGGTTTTTGAGTGTGACCGACTAAATAAAAACCATCAGGAATGTTCCAGTTGTGATTTTCTTTGCCATCTCTTGCTGCTAGAGCTGGTCGAAATTCTGAGTTATCAGAGTCCGTCGTTTCATGTAAATCAATGTGGCATAAGATGTTATTTGATTTTTGCAGTACAAATTGAGTAGCTAATGCAGACTCTTGTGCTGGACTATTATCATAAAATGAACGATTGGGATCGATAGCGTCAGGATTCCAGCGGTTAATTGTTTCGTAACCCCAAGGACTAAGGCATGGTAGGATAATAAAGTTATATTGTTCCTCATACTTCTTAGCTTGAGTGCTAGCAAAGTCAAGCGCGCCATGTACTCCACTTGTCTCGTATCCGTGTACGCCACCGGTGACCAAAACTGTTGGGTTGTTTTCGTTCCAGTGCGAAGTAGTAAGGGCGTATAAAGTGTAATCTTGGGTTTGGTAATGTAATTGACCATACTCTGTTGTTTCAAAAGCATGTTTTAATTGCTCAATTTGAGAAACTACTTCATCATTATAGGAACGTTTTACGGACTGGCGTTCAAGCCATTGCTGTTTCTCTGTTTTGCCCCAAGGTACACCTGGTGTACCTATCGGATATTGTCTTTGCATGCTAACCTCTTTAAAGTTTGCATCATCATACGCAATAGCTTGTTTGTAACGCAACCCCAACTACCAGCGTTTGAAACTGTCTTAGATTAGAAGTAGCCAAGTACTTTTAAACTGCGCTGTTGCGCTTGGCTCGGTTTAAACGACCAAAGCCTTAGCGTCCTGTTAGCCATATGGAGCTTGGTATAACTAAACCAAAGTATGCGTTCAACCGAAATTTTTTCTACTTCTTCAGCGGGTATGTAGTATTTTTGACCAAATAGGGTTTGATAAGCTACTCCTTGATTACAAACAATCACTCTGCTTTGACCACTGAAAATAGCCCAAACCCCGACGATGATATAAAAGATGATGGCTGCTGATAGTGCCATTTGTGCAAAAGAAAACATGTAGATGCTGTCAGATATGAGCAACGCATCTAATGCAACTAAGCCGAGGGCAAAAACAGACAGGGAAATAAAAAATGAGAGGTTCATTCCTAGTTTTAACTCTTTCACAATTGTTCCTATTTACTTCTATTAATCAAAGAGCGTGCAAATTATTGCAACAAGATGAATCAATTGTGGAGGCTAGGAACTTTTCTATCTAATTCATTCTTTACTATGATAGGTGCGGTTCTTTTTGGTTAATTAGTATGGTTAACATTCCGAGGAGTTGTAATGTGGTTAATAGTCGCCACATCGTCTGTAATTTAACATGTGATATTTTTAATATGACAAATACTAAAAGTTAGCATATTGTTTAAGTCTATGTGGGTTACTTTTAGTCTTGAAATACCTATTTTGGTATTTTGCATTAAAAAGGTTAAGGAAAAATTATGAAATTTGAACAACTACTAAATCATTTTGACACTGGTATTTGTGTTGATCAAATGCAAAAAGAGGCGCTTATCGACATCGCAATATTGTTCATTGGAGTAGATGGGGTGATATGCGAAAGCGAGAAACATATTGTCAGAAAGTGGGCAAAAAGTTTGCAATGGAATTCCGCGATAGATTTGGATAGTTATATAGAGGACAGCTTATCAAAATCTGTCGTTGCGATAAAAAACAATGATATTGAGGCTTATGTGCAACATCGTATGAATAACATTGTGGATGAGCCGATGAGAAAATTAGCAAAAGATCTCGCTATACGCGTGATTGAAGCTGACGGTAACGTCAAGCAAGCTGAAAAAGAAGCATTAGCCATTCTTGAAGCTGAGCTATGATAGCTTATACGCCATCATTTAAGCAAAATAGAGTGAACCAAGGCACTTTTATGGTGGTTCACTCGATACTTGATACTCAAAGTAAGTCAAAAAGCTCCTCTCTGTGAGATTTTGAATAGAAATCTAGGTTTACTAGTTTATATGTGAATATTTAGACCTTACCTGATAACCCTTTAGGGTAAATTATTAAGTTTTTGAAAACTGTTGGATCAACCGAGTTTGTTGTTCAATTTGCGCAAGTAACTCCTTACTTAACTCAAAAGATCTGTCTCCATGTTCAGTACCTTTTTCAGCCAATGTGGTTACGCTCTCGACGTTAATACTGATTTGCTTAGCAACACAGCTTTGCTGTTCAATAGCTGCAGCTACACTGCGATTTAGATCCGCCAAGCGGATAACATAGCTCTGAATTGTGTCCAGACTAGAGCCATTGTTCATCGCTAGGTTGACACTTTGGCTCGACAGATTATTACTTTTTTGAACTGATTCGACTGCAGAATTTGAAATCTCGTTCAGTTCTTGTAGTAATTGAGTTATTTCTTCTGTGGAAGACTGGGTTCTTTGTGCCAAAGTGCGAACCTCATCGGCAACTACTGAAAACCCTTTACCGTGATCACCTGCTCGTGCAGCCTCAATAGCGGCGTTCAGCGCCAACAAGTTGGTTTGGTCAGCTATTGAATTGATGACACCGAGAATATTTTGTATTTTGTCGCTTCCCGATACTAAGCGGTTAACTGCATTATTTACTTCCATTAGGTGGGTATCAAGATAATGAATTGAATCTATTACATCTTTGACTGCTGATTTCCCCAGTCCTGCTTGCTGTTCAGACTTTGAGGCTGTATCGGCTGCATGATTTACATTTTCAGAGAGTTCATCAATCGTCTGTGAGAACTCACCCATGCACGTTACCATCTCTTTTGTTTCTGTAGTCTGTTGTTTTAGTAACTCAGATACAAATTGGCCACTTTTTGTAGTGAGGCGAGCATTCTCACTCACTTGTATTGATACATCATTTACGCGTCCGACTACGGCGGCAATCTTGGCCTTTTGCATTTCAAAGGCAAGCATAATATCTGCAACCCTATCTTTCGAACCACCATATATCGTCGACATAATATCATTATCAAAAATACACTTTGCTTGGGCAAGAACACGGACATATTTGGCCCTAAAATTAAGTGTAAGCAGAGTAACTATTAGTAATAAAAAAGCAGGAAATAGTGTAAACCAGTGACTATTAAATACGGGCGTTAGGGCAAGTGAAAGGATGGTTGCGACTAACAAGTATAAGATAATTAATGTACTGTCAAACCTGTAAATTTTGGATTTATTATCAAGAGTTTTATAGGCGCTCTGTGCTCGCGCTACCACCTCAGGACTTGGTGCTGTCCTCACAGACTGATATTCAACAATTTCTCCCTTAGTGTCTCTTATTGGTGTAACAAACGCGTTGACCCAATAATAATCACCATTTTTCGCTAAATTTTTAACTGGACCCATCCAAGAGTCACCACGTTGAATAGTAGACCACATATTCTTAAAAGCAGCTTTTGGCATATCTTTATTTCGAACTAAATTATGTGGCTGGCCTAACATTTCCCCAATGGTATATCCGGCAACTTCGCAAAAAGACTGATTTGCATAAGTAATACGACTATCCAAGTCTGTTGTTGAAAGTAAAATACTATGCTTATCCAACTTTATTTCCCTACCTACTATTTTTGGCATTATTGTTTATCTCGGTAGCTTAAGACTGGAGAAATATAAATCTAAGACTTTATAGTCAGAAGTATTTTTTACAAAAGTGGGATACTAAAGCGATGTTCTATGATTGAGATCATTATTTGGTAAGTCACCTACAGCCAAGCAACATTGCGTCTGACAAATCAATAGCGGTCACTATAAATCATGTTAAGAGTTAACTTCAGAAGCCGTGAATCTCGGGGTTGAGCTTACACTCAATTTTCGCAGATTAAGTTAATAATTTTGAATCTAGATAGTCTACTCAATGAAGCTTTTTACGAGGAAACAATTTAGCCGAAGCAGGCTAAAATTATTGAGAACCATTCGCATTATTTTGGAGTGTTTGCTTAGTTGGCAATAACTATCAGTTAGACAAAGCTTCTGTAAAAACAACGGGCAGAAATGGTCAACATAAATTGTACCTTTACCAGTTACCCGTTGTTCAACAAAGTTCTATCGAGACATATTTTATGCTTTTGATAACACAGCGATAAAATATGCTGGAGAGTGCTCGAAGCTATTCAAGGATACCTTGAGTTGATAATCCTTATCTGTTTTTGTTTGTGAGTGGCCATGAGAAGTACTCTGATCATTTGAGATTTTTTCTGCGGAATAGTTAAACGCGCAACTAAAGCAGTTCTTTTCACTATAAGGACACTCAATACCAATAGCGAATTCATTTAATTCTTCTCCAGTTACGGGATCGTTGATGGTAAATGAAAACCCAGCTTGCGTGCCAATTAGAGCGCCTTCCTTTTTAGAAGTTGACACAAGCCCTGCAAATCTGCAAGAGTCATTAGGATCAGATTTATTTTCAACCATGCCCGGTATCAAACTCGTATAAACGAGACACTTACCATGTTTGTCATGTCGATGAAGGTACTTGATGTCTTCGCCAGTATTATTGACGACATAAAGAATACACTGTGCTGACTTATCAAAAAACCAAAGGATAGGGATCACAAGTGCAATAAATGTTGCGACTACGATGTCTAGGATTTCAGCTACTTCTTCACTATCAGCAAGTAGCTCATCAATCATTTCTTCCATTAACTGCTTGGTGAGCTTTCCCTCATCTTTAATGAGCTTTTTCTTCAGTTGTTCACACATTTTATTAGTAATTGCAGCGACTTCATGTTTAATAAAAACTGCAGTAACCTGCTGTGATGTAGGGTTTGGAGGAAGATCTTTAAGTGCAGCAGACAACGTGAGTAACTGCTTACAGCAGGTTTCTATTTCATCACCCTCTGCAGAATTCATCTTTTCAAACATTTCAGATGTGATGGCAATTGCACCCTGATTACTAGGTTGATCAGTAGAAGAAAGTGATAAGAGCATCTCATTTTGAACGTCATAGAGTTGTTCAGCCGTCTGTGCTTGCTCAAACTTTTCCGCCCAATTCGGAAATACGTTTTCAAAACTGGTTTTTAGGTCTGCAATAATGTTTTCATATACGCTCATGGTTTTTCCTTAATGACTTTGGTTAATATCATTTTTAGAATAGTTGAGCGTCTAAAAAATCGTAATTACACGTTGTTACAGGTTATTACAGTATCGATTGGTGTAAAAAATGCAAAAAGAAATAGGCTCTATTACTTTTTGGTATTTGAGGTAAGTTATAATAGATTTTCCTGAAATATTCTTAGTTTTCTGACGGGGTTTCTGTGCTTTTTTACCAAGATTCGGTCATAGCTATGACGGTATGCGATTGTTACGAGCGTCAAAATAAATAAGAACGAAAGCAATGTGTATGCACAGCTTAGGAAAGTGCTATAACTTATTGAACAGGGTAAGGAAAAGTTGGTCGGCATAGCAGGATTTGAACCTGCGACCCCTGACACCCCATAGCAACTATAAATTACAGTTTAACAATCTGTTTTAAATAGATTTATTTTAAAATTGACTGTATATAAAAACAGTTGTTTTACCTGTTCTAGTACATTTTTTATGTTAGCTAAAACAATAAGTTAAGTTTTCAATTACCACCGAGTTTTTGATGTCCACTAAGCTCTGCATTTGATCATGAAGTAGAAATTTTAATCTGATGTCGCTTTATTTGTTGTTCGATAAAGCGCTCTGTATTTGATTTATCAAGGCTGAAAATTCTGGATTTAAAAGATAACGACATGTTATCTTTGAATTAACATTTAAAGTAACTCGAATTTTACAGGAATGATGATGTCATCAAAATCATTTAGCATTTCCTATGACGCGGAATCAACAAAAAAACACAGTATTAATGCCGAGCATCTAGGTGAGAGCCTTATAAACCTCTCTAGAGCAATAAAAAAAGCAGACAAAGCTCTGAATGGTGAGGAGTCATCAGTTGAAGTCAAGGTAAAAGCACACAAAAAGAGCTCATTTGAAGTCTCTTACGAGGTGATTCAGTTGCTCCGTGAAGCAAAAGATGTGCTTCAAATATTAGGGATAGGGGGAGCAGCTGGAGCCTTCGTCTCAGGAACGGTTATGGAGCTAATAAAGAAATATGGTTCCAAAAAAATGGTCTCGGTTAATAAACAACATAAAGGGAAGTCAATTATCAGTTTTGATGATGGGACAAAAGTAGAGTGTGAAAGAGAAGTTGAGACATTGCTCACGGATCCCGAATTTAGGAAAAATTTTGAAGAAGTATTCTATAGCCCAGTTCAAACACAAAAGGATGCAAAAATTCACATTAAAAATGAATCTGGTGATGTTATTGAGACAATTACTCGAGAAGACTCTGAAAGCTTTAAACGAATCAACACACGAGCCGTCGAATCCAAAGAGGAGACCAAAGTCACTCACATCCGCTTCGTTCAAGTAAATTTTGAAAGTGGCACAAAAGGGTGGAAAATGACTTTAAAAGATAACGATGCCCCTGTGCCCGTAAAAATTAATGATAATAGGTTTATCAATAAGATAGAGCGTAGCGAACAAGCGCTAGTAAAAAATGCTTTATTTGAAGTTAAGTTAAAAGTTAAAATTAACTATAACGTGGGAAGCTCGCCAAGATACACCTATACTATTGAAGAAGTCCTTAAACACATTGCCGCTAAAGAAAACAAATTACTATGAACCAAGACCTAGTCACGACTATTGCTGAATTGATGATATATATAGGGTTAATTATCTCCATCCCCTTTATGTATCGTTTTGGTCGTGCCTTTGGTAAGTATATTTCGGTAAAATGGGAGACTCGGCATCAAATCGTTTTAATAGACTCAAATGGTAATGAACATTTCTTTGAGTCTAAGGATAAAGTTGATAAGCGTAAGGTAATTGAGTTGTTGCAAGGAACTAATGACAAAGCAAATTAAACCAAATTCAACTATTACAGCGGGAGGATTATCAACTGCCGCAATTGGCGTGATAGAGAAGCTGTCCTTAGACGAGCCTCTGTCAGGATCCATGATTCTATTATGCCCTTTTTTAGTTTCAATGGTTGTATGGTTCATTACTCGTGTAATGGCCCGAATTGAACCTTTCAGTGAAGTGGAAGCTAAAGAGCTATCAAAGATAGGCAATGGCATCCGAGAATTGGATAGAATGATAAAAAAGGAATTAAATCAAGACGATTTGAAATTTTTGAAAGAAGAAAGAAAAAAGCTGATTTCGAGAAAAACAGAGATTCAGTTAAGTAAAAGTACTTCATAATTGTCTTAGCTCAGACGAGAGCTGACATTTAGTTTGTAGGTGTTCTATTAGCCCTTATGGTTTTTGCCGGCTGATAATATATTTGAAAGGGCATATTTCATGATTGCTATCTGCGAAGGACGCGAAAAATCCATTAAAGCAATTACCGTTATTCTTTAGCATTAAACTCAAACTGTCTCGTTCAATATGTGGGCAGTACTCATTCCGCCAGCGACATTTCTACCCAGTCTCTATGGTTTTTTGTTTAAACCTTGGTTGATTCAGCGTCTGTGCGCGCCGTTCTCGCCTGTGGTCTTTACCTGCATGTGAATTACACGCACCATAACCCACATTTATATAAGTCTATTTGACTGCGAATGCTTCCATTCCTTACTAAAAAAGATGGGTTGGGCTGGCTATATGACTAGTTTTAAGCCAAAGAACTTTGAAAGGGGTTTTTGTAGGTTTCTTGAAGGGAGCTAGTTTTACTCTTTAAACTACATGTAGTGTCAATATCTATTTCAAGAGACGATATGTTGTGTTTTTGCTGTTATATCTACAAATTTGTGTAGAAAAAAATCAATTAAACTTTTTTTTCATTTTTGCTGAAAAGTCCCATCTTTTTGTTGATTTTTCTTAGTAGTCAAATAGATGAACGGTCATAGGTTGGTGGCTACTAACATAAATAAATTATACCAAACTTATCCACAATTGCGCCTAAGTTGTTCTCTTGCAAAATTTTCCCTAGCCCTCTATCTTATTGGTATCGGATAAAAAACGCGCATAAAATGCTATTTGAAATTTTTATGGTAGGACTATCCGGCGTGAGAGAATGGAAGTAGGCACTATGTTGGGGCATAGTGCCATCACGAAAAGGTTCTTGTTGAGCACACCTTTTCTTTGATTCACAGACCAAAGATTATATCAAAGTTGATGTATCAGCAAGGTTGTTTTTAAACTTGATGAAGGAGTTTTTGAATTGAAAGTAAATTTTTCAATCGAAATTTCTGATGCTGTAATGATAAGCTTTTATCAATTTCTTATTGCATCAACCACTTTGGTTCGCTTTTGGCCGTGGCATTAATACTATGTTTAGTCATTCATAAAGGGGCGTGAGCCCCTTTCTTTGGTCAATATATTGATCATGTGCTGAATGAGGTCTAGATCACCAACTCCGCCAACGGTACTTCTACCCAATCTCTGTGGTTCTCTGTATACACCTTGGTTGATTTAGCGTCTGTGTGCGCCATTCTCGCTTGTGGGTCTATGCCTGATTGTGAATATAAGAAAGCCGATAGAGCGCGTATTTCATGAAAAGTAGGGCGCTTGGACTTGGGTAAGTGTTTGTACAAACCAATGCTGTCTCGCACGTCGCTGAACTTTTTGCTTAGGTACGACGGGTTAAACTGTGTGGCGTGGGTGCATTCTTGGCTGACTATGTTGTAGTTAGTAGCACGTTTGTGGACCACATAAGGCGAAAAAAACAGGTCTTTTTTGCTCATATCAATAATGTCTTTTATCGCTTGGCCAATGGGTATTGCAACGTGCGCAGCTTCTTTGTTTTTAACTTTTTGACGGTGAATGTATAACGTGCCGTAAACTTTACCGCCGTTTTGCATTTGTGGTTCTTTAAACCAAACGCACCCGCAGCGATTTGGCATTGGCTTGCTCAGCTTGTATTCAATTCGTGATATTTCTAGCGCGGCATGAGTGGTTTGTAATGCCAAATCCATTGCTACTTTTATATTAAGTGGGGCAGCAGCATAAATACGTTTAAAGTCGTCGGGTGTTAACCTAACTCGCTGCTTTTCCTCTTTAGGTTTGGTTTTTTTGAGCTTGGCAGGGTTTTTTGTCATTAGCCCTTCGTCCATCGCATAGGCAAAGATTTTACCTAAAAACGAAATTTTGCGGTTTGTAACCTGGTTGCTAGCCCCGTCATGAAAGGTATATAAATACTCGTTTACATGCGTTAGTTCTATGTCTTTTGGGTGCGTCTCGGCGAAGAACTTTTTAGCTCGTTCTATATCATTCATGAGTGTTTTCATGGTGTCGTGTGCGGGCTTTTCCTCGTCGATTATCCTTGTTTGGATCTTATCTAAGTAAGCTGCTAGTGCTTCTTGTTTTGGTGCAGAGCGAGTAATAAGCGCCTCTATACCTTGTTTGTTCCCGCCACGCATACGCATATTGTACTCTTGCGCTATGGCGATAGCCTCAGCACGGTTATAGCCGAGCGAAACCCGCTCACCATTTATCAGCTTAAATCTAAAGCCTTTATTGGCATCGTGATAAAGGTGTGCGGGTAAGTCGCTATTTTTATAGTGTCTACGTTTAGGGCTCATCACTAGCAGCTCATTCTGATCAATTTATCAACGGCGTTTGACACGTTTTGAGACACCCCAAAACGCTGATCTTCAAACACATACATTTTTTTCCCAACGATACGCCCCTGGATCTCGCCGTTATCCATTAAGCGTCTAATGGTTTCTAGCGACGGTGCGCTACCTTCTACAAATTCGCGCGATAACCAGTCGCGTACTTTCATTAATTTGGGGGTCATAACAACTCCTTAAGTGTTTAAATCAGGACATCACTTACCACTTATATAAAGTGTTACCTCAAATAAGGCTTACACTTCACTTCATCTAATTTGTCTCTAACTTGAGTTAGTATAAGTAAGCTATCTTGAATCTGTTGGGGTTGAGAGAGCAGCTGATACTTAGATAAAAAACCATGACCTTTGCGTGTCGTTTTAAATAAATTTTCTGGTGAAAAGTTACGCTTATCACCATCTTTGAAGCGTACGACCTCATATTCTTTTAATGGTCCAAAGTGATGTTCGTAAACGAGGCGTTGCTTGGCCTGCCAAACATTTGGTTCTTTAATTTTTACAAGAACGTAGCCGTTTTCAGTACGTTCTGAACCCAGCGGTACGGCTGTACAATGCGGATCTCCTTTTTTAAACGCCGTTTTATTTACTTTATAGCCAACTTTTTTATTGAGCTTCGCACTGTTTTTGATGCCGTGTTTAGCGAGTACGTTTTTAAACTGAACCAATGTTAAAGTTAATTTATATCTCACATTAAACATGTTTAATAACGCTGAAGCTGTATGGGTTTGATACTGACTATCAAGCCAGCTTACTTGATCATTACTCAGTTGAAACTTAAATTGGCCTTTGGTTGTTGTTGGAGTGGCTTTTTTAAAGTTAAGATTTCGCAAAATATTGATAAATTGAGATTGAGTAAAATCACTCTCAAATTGCTTCATAAAACCAAGCCTTAACTCATTGATGGTAGTTGAATCAAACCGCTCGGTTATCCAATCCTGTTGCTCTTTAGTTAAGTTAAACTTTTTATCTCTTGGTTTTTTGGTCACAACCGAAATCTTGTGTTTTTGCATTATGGCCAAAAGCTGGCGCTCTGTTTTATTCTGACCAAAATGCGTGTTGAATTGCTGAGCAACTCCTGTCATATCAAAATGCTTAGTTGCTCTTTCAAGAAACGCTCTGTGCTCCTCACTGTAAACGAACATTACTTACCACCCCCCACTTGCAGCATCTTAGGCATGTTGGTTCGGCCATACTCAATTTTCATTTCCTCTGCCTTAAGCGCTAAAGCTGCGTTACTTATTGCTGACTTAGCAACTTTGTCTATTGCATCAGTTCTTGTCACTTCATGTTTTAATTGTTCGTCAGTTAGGTCTGGATTAGATAATCTTTCTAACTGTGCGAACAAATGGTCGTTTAATGCTCCTAAGCTCATGCTGCTTGCTCCCTTTTTGCTGGCTTATTAATTAAGGGGACTGCAAACACTGCTCGAGGGCCATCTTCGTTTTCGTAGATTGAAAGAAGGAATGAACCGTCATGCTCACAAACAGGATTCCAGTCGCTAATATCGGCGTCACCATCTGCAAAATAGCGCTCGAGCCGTTCATTGCTAAAGTAGTCTTCAAAGTGCAAAAACTTTAGCCGGTAACCTTGTTGAAGTGTGTAATGGTTAATCTCGGCTAATGTGTTCATTTCATCCCATGCTGGCCAGTTAGGATGATCCCAGTAACCATGTTCGTCTTTCACCACTTCAACCGGCGATAACGGTTTTGCCTTGGGGAGAGAGTCAAGCAACATCTGAGTGTCAGAGTCTGATCCAATTGTATATTGGCGAATAGCCGACTCCATTTTATGTGACATATTGGCTAGCTCATACATCGCGCTCACCACCCAGCTGTGTGGCACAAATTGAGCTGCTTGAATTTCTGTTTTTGGTAAATAATCGTGTTCTTCTAACTGGCCTGCGCGCAGTGCTGCTTTGCTGATAATTTCTTTAATCATATTAGGTGTCATTGTAGCTCTCCTACCAAGGTTTTAGTCCAAGCGCTATTCGCCGCTTGTTCCATTTGGCTACTAAATTCGTAGCCTCTCGTTTGTCACTGGCGTCAGGCTTGTCTTTGCCTTTGTACCACGCCAATTGCAATGCGGTGGCGGTAATAATGTCCATGTTGAATTATCTACTCCTTAACAGTTAAAAGAGGTGTGCCCTTGTGGGGGCACGTCTCTGGTGCTACATGGAGAAATAGTTACCGCTTTCTACTCTGCTAACCTGTACAGCAGCGTAGATAAAAATCCTGTTCTTGAGGTAGGTGTTGGTTGTGCTTCTATTTGCTCTTGTTCGGAGTATTGATCGCACAACATTTGTATTTGTTCGTTAACCTCATTTAGCTCTTTTAGTGCTTCTGCTTTGTTGATATGGATGTTCTTGTTGAGCAGTGTTTTGGTCTTGCTTACACCAGAAAAGTCTGGGTCTAGATACACCATTACCCCTACCATTTGCATCGTAGGATATGTGTTAATGCACACATGCACCCGCGGGTGAGGTGTTATGCCTAATGTTATCATTTGTAAAATGGCGCGTTTAATTTCTGTTTCCATGCTGTACAATCCTTAGTTGCTCAAAGTATTAGCTTTGTTTGTGAATCAACACATCGACCATTTGAGTGCGCGGAAATGTCATCAGCGAAACTGAGATTGATGGATGAGGCTTAAGCGAAAGAAGTGTCAACAAAGTGGCTAGCTGTTTAGATAACTTATTTTTCATTTTTTACTCAGTGTTGTATATTTGCAATAGTCAAGGTTAGAATAGAGTCTAAATTGCAAATGTGCAACTTTAAATTGTGCAAATGCAAAATAAATTTCAAGTTACTTTACATGCTTACATATATGAATATAATGTTAACCTTGGGTTTACTTTTGCTTGACTCCTATTTAGGCAATATAATGCGAGTGCAACAATTTAACGACTTAGGAGAGGAAATTGATGAAGCAAATTAATGTAGAACAACTAGCTAAAGTTTTTGGGGGAGGTAACGGGAATGGTAATGAACCAGCTGCTACTGCGGGTACTTACTCTTTTGTACCGCCACCTGCTAAAGCTGAAAGTGACGGAAATTAAATCAAGGGTGAATGATGGAATGGCAAGGATTTGAACTCTTACTGTTTAGGGTTGGAAATTCGTTAGTTTTAATAAGTTTTCTAGCTCTATTGATCGGAAATGTAAAAAAAGGTTTTTGCAAGTCAACCCAATTAAGTTTAGCAGTTTTGATCCTTGCTAATTTTTTAATGGATTTGTCTGAGCCATTAATCTTATCAATTGGTGATGTAGGATTTAGGCGAACCATGTGGTACACAACGTTTGTCATATTTAACACGTTCGCAATAATATCAATTTACGCATCTCACGCTATTACAAGAGTCAAATTGTCTAAAATATCAATAACAATAGGCCTCTCATTTTTAGCCTTGAGTTCCATACAAATATTGCGCTACTTTGATAGGATGATCATTGGTACAGATGTCTTAGGGCCAATTTATAAGAGCTCAATTGTCTCAATAAATGTTTGTGTTGTCTTAGTTGTTGTTTGTTTTACAGCAAAACACCTAATTGTTAAAAAAGATAGGGATGAGTCATGTTCGTACTAATAATGGGATTTTGCCTTGCGGTATCCTTGCTGTTTTTCATGCTTTCTCTACGCAAAAGTGTCTATTATGATGCTTCTATAGAGAGTAAATCTTATATAGAAGTTGTTGTTCCTCTCTGCGAACTTGTTGAGGAAGAAGTGAATAACCCTAATCTAGGCTGCATCCAAAAGCTCAAGGATATCAAATCAAAAGCCGTTGTTATAAAGGGTGAGGTTGAGGCACCTATGATCAATATGGCATCTAGTAATGTCGTGGCTCTTCCAACAGCAATTAGCAGAGAGCTTAAAACACCTTTCACAAAGAAATAGATTAAAATTAAAGACAACAGCAAGAGGGTGAAGCCGATAGTTTGAATGTTAAAGAAACTTTACTTGTAATCTAAAGCGCATGAATACGAAAATAGATATTGGCAACAGAATCAAAGAGACGCGAGAAGGTATTGGCTTAAAGAAGTCAGATATAGCTCGCGCTTTGAATGTTAGCCATCAGTCAGTGCAGCAATGGGAAAGTGGACAAACTTCTCCAAGAGGCGAAAGGATGTCAAGATTGGCAGCCTTCCTCGGCGTACCCATTGAGTTCTTGGCTTTTGGTAAATCCGAGGAGCCATTAGAATCAGCATATAACACAGTTGACGGGAAGTCAGCTGAGCTGCTTATGAAGAATGTCGGTAAAGCGTTTAGAAAAACCTTATTCGAAATATCGGATATTGGTTGGGTTTCAGTGAAAGAAAGTATTGATGTTGATATGCTTTCTGATGTGATGATCAGGAATCTTCAAAAAAGCTTCGAAAACTCTGATTAAAAACCTTTCCATAATAGATCTAAAAACACAATTGCGCGCTAAACTATCTCCTTTCGTCAGCTATTTTACGCTGGTTTTCTCATAATCAGAACTTTCGATATTGTTAGTTAATAAAGAACCACTTTCTGTTTCCAAAAATTTTGCTAATGCAATGTCGGCTAGCAGCTCTAATGTAACAATATCTTTAGTTACTTCTAACCACCCTAACTGTCCAGTCTCAATAACAAATCTCTGAATCGATTGAATGTAATCTTTCTTCAAGCTTTCTGGATGTGACAAAGCTTCACTTTGTTTTGGAGGGAATTCAGGATTTAAAAGTGCGGATTCTGTAATTAGGAAATGATTATCGAATAGGTTTATAGCTTTTGAGATCTCAGAAAGCTTGCCAAGAGAAACGTTCACAGCCCCCGCGCCCTTTAAATGCATATTTAATAGGCGTGTTAAATAAGAGTAATCCAAAGGTATACCATTTTCTTGTGCTTTTGTGGCGAATGCCTTTGCATTAATGCCTTTATCTTTCAAGAAAGAGGCTAAGTTTCGACTTAGTAATAAATTTGGATCATCCATCTACATTTAGCCCTAAACGTATTCATTTCAAAATATCTAGCTGGTATTTGGCTAGAGTCGAAAAACATTGTTGCATAAGTGCAATTACAAACTGAATTTGTCTAAAAGTCAAATTGGACTTGAATAGTTGTTTATATGCAACTAATATTGCATAAACACAACGCTCGGAGACTTAATGATCGACATCTGCAAAATTCGCTCTTTTTTACAACGCAAGATTGAGAATAGAGAGCTCAAGGCATTTTGCGTTGAAACAGGGCTAGATCACAACTGGACTTATAGAGTCGGAACGGGGCTTATTAAGTTAGATGGTTATGCGCGAGTGAAAGCTAACTTAGAGTTATTAAGTAATGCCATACAAACTCATCCTGAGCAACATGATACCGTTCATAGCAATCCTACACCTATAAATGATGATGAGGAAATGCTTAAGCAGTAAAGAGTAGAGCCAAAGGTTACTCGGTAATGTCGGCACCAAGTATATCGAGCAGTGCTTCTGTGTTCATCGAAGCGACTTGAGCTAGAGGGAGCTTATGTTTTTGCACGATGTAGTGCTGGATGGCCTCAAACCATCCGTCAAGGCGATAGCTAGCGTAGTCGTCCTGTTCTACTAGTTTTTTGCCGAACATATAAAGGCTGAACTCAGCGGCGGCACGAGCTTTAAGTGAATTGGGGTTTGGTTGGGAGTTTGTACGATTATGGTGTGAGTATTGAGTCATTAAACAATTCCTTTTTGTTGATGTCCTTTACGTATTAAGCATAGCAGAGAGATTCGGATTTTTGTAAACGATTAAATTAATGAAATTGGAGGAGTGATGACAGATTTTGCAAGCCATGTGATTGACCAACTTAATTTAAAAGATAGTGGAGCAAATAGCGTTGGAACAATCACTTATATAAGTGATGGTCAACAAGTAACAACGGCTTTAATGCAATATGAACTCGACTTTATTTTTAAGAAAAGACAAGAGATTAAAAATGCGCTGCAGAGCTTTGAGGCAAAAGCAGCACTGTGCAAAAGCCAAGCTGAATTGCTTGGCAATGTTGAACGCACTATTGAGCCAATTAGCTGTCGCGACTAAATAGTTTTGATGCAAAGCTAGGTGCTTTGAATGATTCTTGTTCTTTATTAATGAGGAACACTTCGTCGTTATCTTGCCTAAGCACGTGCTGTGCGTTTGATGGAGATAGCATGAACTTGTGATTAATTGCATCGAGTCCTTTTTCGGTTATTGAGTAATTTAATAAGACTGTTGGAATTGAAGTGAAGTCCAAAGAGGCATGTTTAAGGCAAATGTAGTTTTCCTGATGAAGCCATTCAAGGGTGGGCTCAAGCACGTTTATAGCAGTATCGACAGCATGATCAAATGAGTATTTGCTGAATGCCGTCCAAAACTTAGAGTTGTTGTTTATGTATACATCGAGAGGAAACTGCTCTGCTGCATGGTGGAGAATAAATGTAGAAAATGCGGTAAATGCATATTCATGGTCTTCTTTTTGGATATTTTGCATGTGGTTCATGGTTAGTCCTTTTCGTTTGTTGATGTTGTTTGTTCGCACTTGCAGATTAGCAGACGTAAGGGGTTTTTAAAATGCACATGTTAGCCGGTTTACTAAATGAGATGAGGATTGCAAGTGGCTGTTAGCAATAAAGAAATTATAGTGGTAGATACCGAAACACTAGATACATCGCCAAGTGCGGTGGTGTTAACTGTATCTGCTGTGCGGGTATCTTTGGATACTGGTTTGAGCCTGCCTGTTAATGACGGTGTGCTCAATGAGGTTGGTGAAAACATTCTGCATATTATGCCAAATGTGACTGAGCAGCTGCTTAGTGGACGGACGACATCAGCCGGGACTATTGCTTGGTGGAATGGCCAGAGCAATCAAGCAAAACAAAGTGTTTTAAGTGGTAGCACTATGTTACTTGCAGATGCGCTGGCTTTACTTACGGCATTTATTGGAGACGCCCAAGTGTTTTGCCGTGGTACTGATTTTGATCCGCCTATTCTCGCGAGTTTATATAAAAGCGCGGGTTTAAAAGCGCCATGGAAGTATAACCAGGTGCGCGACGTTAGAACGTTTATTGATGCGCTCAGTGGTGGCACTAAGGGCTACCTAGAAAATTGGGAGCAGCCTAGTTGGTTGGTGCCTCATCACTCTTTACACGATTGCATTAGAGATGCAATGCAGATGGTGGAAGTGAGTAAGGGGCAATGTGTAACTGTACCAATGGATTAAGTAATTGATTGGTACAAATAGGAGGAAGGGGTATGCACCCTAATAATTTTACGGTTACGGCAGTTACTGATGATGGCGAAACGGTGACGGCGCCATTGGTCTGTGTGGATTTTAGCTCTTTAAACCATGAAACGGAGTTGGTGAAAGTGGATATGCCGGATAAAAGCATCCGGTGGGTTGCATGGGAAACGGTGAGAGTTAAGGGCCAAATTCCATTTGAGGACGAGGCGCAATTAAAGTTGATGGGTACGCAAATTGCGCTGCTTGAAAGTAAACGTGCAGCGCATTTGAAGCGTTTGGGCATTGTGGGTGTTTAGAGCCAATCATCGAATGGGTTTTCACCGATATTTGGCAGTGGGGCACCTTTCTCGAGCCATTCAAGACCTAACTTTGTCAATACGATATTGCCGAGGACGTTTTTGCTTGGTCGCGTGTAGCCCTCTTCGAGAAAGAAGTTTACTACTTCTTTTAGTGCGATGATTTCGTGGTCTGGGGTGTTTTGTCCGTCAGGTGGGTTATGAACGACTTCGTATGATGGTTTTATGCTATTTGGAAAAGTATTGAGTAGTTGCTCAAGTAGTGGTTTTGCATGTTTTTGAAATAGGTCGTCGTATTGCGGCATGAGTATTCCTCCGTGTTGTGGAGTTTTAATAGTAGTCAATATTTTCGATTGAGGAGAAAGCGATGTTTGAAAATTTATATGAGCGTTACCCAGGACATATGCCGGGTAAAAACAAGCCGCAGGCGACACCGCCCGTAAGTAAAGAAGAAAAGCCCACCCCAAAGGGGTAGGCCGACAAACAAAAACCCGCAAACCTTGTTTGGCGACGCGGCTTTGCGGGTTTAAGTATGACGGAGGTTAGTATGACATGTTTGGTTGATTTAGCAACAGGAGTGGCGTGATGAGCATGGAGCTTATGGTTCTGGCAATGAAAACTCACGTTGGAAGCCATGCAAGAAAGTTAGTGTTGATTAAGCTTGCTGATAATGCCTGTGATAAAGGAGAGTGTTGGCCGTCTTATCAGCATATTGCTGATCAATGTGAGATGTCTAAACGTTCTGCTATGCGCCACATCGATAAGTTAGTAGAAGATGGGCTCATTAGAAAAGAAGTGCGAAAAGGTGGGATAAAGGGAAATAGGTCTAATGTGTACTTTTTGGAAAGAGAAATGCTATTAAGTAGTATGATCCAGCCAACTACCCCTAGTGACAAATTGTCACTAGGGGTAGTGTCAGAAAGTCACCCCCCTAGTGACACCGTGACACCACCCCCTAGTGACATTGTGTCACCCAGAACCAGTCACTCTTTAGATCCAGTCAAAGAACCAATAAAAAATAAATCAAAAAATTTGGATTTTTCTGTTTGGCCTGAAATGCCCTCGAACCAAACATTGGACGATTGGCTGGCAATGCGAAAGCGGATGAAGGCGGATGTAACTCAAACTGTGATCAACCGGCTGGCGCCTCAATTGACGATTGCGTTTAACAAAGGGGTGAGCGTTGATGACTGTTTGGGCGAGTGCGTAGTACGAAATTGGCGTGGGTTTGAGTTTGATTGGCTGAGTGACGAGATTAAGGCTCGGGGTTTAGGGCGTTTGCGGGCTAATCAGCATCGTTCATCTGACTTTGAGCAGTCTGGCCAAATTACTAATCACTCGAGTCGCAAGGATGTGAGTTTGGCTTTGCAGGCAGGAATGCCATTTAAGGCGTTACCAGAGCGGCATCAAAACGACTTAATTGGTGAGTGGCGAGCAGGGCGTTTACGGATTGAGTTGGTTTCGTTGCTTGAGAAGCAAAATGTTTTGCTGTGAGGCCGTTATGGGTAATTATCGTTTTGACCAAATCACTTTTAAAAATGCACTTAAGACAATTTTAGGTGCGAAATACAACGCTGCTGCGGCTGAAGCTAATGCTGAAAAAGCACGTGTACTTGCTGAGGTTGGCGGTGAGCCAAGTTTGCGTGATAAAAACCGAGCAGCTGCAGCTGGTAATCGTGTTATGGCTGAGTGGGCTAAGAATGCTGGTGTGCTTAGTGTGTCTGACTGGATTAAGAGCCAACGCTAATGATTGAAGCCGGTAACATTCTTAAATGCGCGCGTAAGCAGTCTGGTTTAAAGCAAGTGGATGCTGCTATTGCTTATGGTGTGTCTGAGCGAACGTATCAACGGTGGGAGAACAATGAGATCCAACCTAAGTTTGTGGACGTGGTTGGGCTAATTGAGGGAGTGTTTAAAGTTGAGTTTAGGGATTTGGTTGGATGATTAATTGAGTTATTATTAATCAGATAATTAAAGGAAATATGATGAAAAAGCTATCACGAAATGAATTTTTTCAAGAGCTACATGAGGTTCTTACTCCTTCAGAGCCAATAAAATCTATAGAGTTTTTATGCGGTAGAGAGATAGAAATAGATAACATTGAAGAAGCGATGTTTGCACCTGGCCGACACTGTTTTATTTACGGTGAGCGTGGCGTGGGTAAGTCGTCTTTGGCGTATACCGTTGCTAATAAGATTCAAAGCTCTGATAAACCTTATCTGGTTGTAAATTGTGATAAAGACTCTTCATTTTTGTCTATTGTTAAGCAAGTAGTTCGAAGAATGGAAAGCAGCGTGATTGATAAGAGTATGCTTTCTACTGAAAAACTTGGTTTAAACATTGCTGGTTTTAAATACGAAAAGTCTAATGCTGAGCAAGCAAAGAAGACTTATTTATCCGACTCCATTACTGATCTTTCAAGCGCTGCGGATGTGCTGAATGATATATCTGAACAATACTCTGAAAATAGTGTTGTGGTTGTTGATGAGTTTGACACGATTGAAGTGAAAGAAGAGCGAGAGAAGTTTGCTGTTTTGATTAAACACTTGAGTAATATGGGTGCAAAGGTCAGGTTTATTTTTACAGGTATTGCTGAATCGCTTGAAGACTTACTCGGTGGACATTCGTCAAGTACTAGGCAAATTCATCAAGTTAATGTTTTTCCTTTGCATTGGACTGGCCGCTTTGAAATTATTGATAGGGCTTTTACTCATTTTGGCGTTGTTCTACCTGAAGATATCAGAATGCGCATTGCTGGCCTAAGTGATGGCTACCCGCATTACATTCATTTGATATGTGAAAAAATACTTGCGGAGATGTTTAGGCGAGATGATGGTGATAGTGTTGTTAGCTTTGGGGTGTTTTTAAACTCTTTGGATCTAGCGATTCAGACCATTGTACATGACGAGAAGAAATCTTATGACAAGGCAACTTTAGGAAGAGATGAATTTTACCATCATATTTTATGGGCACTAGCCGATTCAGCAGACCAAATTAGGCATTTAGAGCATATAGCTTTTTCTTATAGCGAAGTGTGCAAAAAATTAAGCTTAGAGCCAATTGATAATAGTGCTCTCATGAAAGAGCTATCGAACCTGAAGCGCAAACCTTTTGGCTCAATTGTTGATACAGGTATAAAGGGCAGGCCGAGAATGTATAAATTTAGGGAGTCGATCACTAAAGGGCTTGTACGTATGATTGCTGAGAGAAATAATGTAAAACTAGATTTTCAGAGATTGTTTACGGCTGGTGAAGCCTCTGCTACAGCAAAAAGTAGCTATGTTAAATATCAACCATTAACGCCGGTAGAGCAGAAAGTTGCACGAATGCGGGGGGAAGTTTGAATTACAGACTAAAGCGCTTAAAAAAAGCAAAAAAAATATATTTTAGCATGATGTACTCCCCAAAAAATGGAAAGCGAGTTTACAACAAAAAGCCCAGTGCATTGAGGGAATTACTTTTCTGTCAGAAAGTTTTTGGTGTGTTCTTATTGTTTATTTCTGCTTCTTTTATTTTTTTTACTTTTGTGTTTTTAAACTATATAGAATCTTCTTTAATATATGATTTTATTTACTACACTTTAGCTCCTGGTGTTTTATTTTCATTTTATTATGCTTTTTTTGGTGGGTTGATTTTTGGCCTATCTTTAATGCTTGTATTGTGCTTTTTCGGCGTTTCGAAAAAGCTTGTTAAATTTGTTGATTTAGCTTCTGTTGTTCTTGTGTTTTTCCTGTCAGCTGCTTTTTTTGGTGGTGACTATCTTTCTAAATTGAATTCTTATGAGAGTGCAATTGAACAGTCATTAGAAGCTGACTTGGTTTATTTGAATGATGGGATTTCATCTTATATTTTACGTGAAAGTGAAGAGTTAAATAAGTTTCAAGTGGAGTTGAACAATTACGAGTTGAATCGCGTGATTGAAAAAACCTATGAGAAGTTTCACTTGTATAATCTACGACTTTATAATGTGGTTGAGTTTTATAAACAACCTGAATTACTTGACTTGGCAATGATTGTAAAAAAAGATGTTGAAAAAAGGCTTGATGTAATAAGGGGTAAACTGGATAAAAATAAGCAGTTTGAGTATTTTAAAGGGACGCAATTTTTAATTCCCCCTTTTTTGTTGTCAATAGTTTTTGCGTTGAGGTTGTTAAAGGCTGTAATTGAATATAAGTTTATGGATAAAGATTATGGTCTTTCCATATTTTTAATTTCTTCAGAGTCACTTCTTATCTCGCTAACTTTGTTAACTTCATCAGTTTACCTCTTTTTTTCTATACTTTTTCATTACTTTAACTACTATTGCATTTATAACTGTAATGAATTGTACAACGCTTATGGGAGTTCCTTTTTAGCTCTCATATCGTTTGCTTTTGTTTTTTTATTCCCAGTTTCTCTTATTCACTATTGGTCCTGTCTGAATTGTAATCATAAGTTAGAGGCGCGAAAAAGGGTTGAATATATAAAACGTGAAAAGGTTGAAAGAAGTGCTATATTAACGTGGTTAGTTTTTTCGTATAGTATTAAAGTTTACATTATATATGCTATCTATTTTCGTTTGATTGTTTCAGATGTAACAAAAGCGCTTAAGAGGATTTAAGCTAGACCTATACTTAAGCTTTCCATATTTTCTGATGAGTGGCTATTTAGACGCCTAAGTTTGTGGGCTCTAACATGGAGATGTTAAAGCAGGGGACAACTTTCAACACTTAACTCTCGGGATATCCGGCCACCGGGTAGTGTACCGTGGTGATAAAAACTCACGCTTCATTACCCAATCATTACTTTGAACTTCGCTACCTAGTCTTGCTGCCGTGATGCCATATCGTTTGTTAATGTCGTCTATTGTTTTCATTAGTTCTGGGTTGTCTTGTGAGACGTTGAACATGTCTGCTTGTTGGAAATTGTTGTCTTCCAGCTCTAATGCGCCAATTCCTGATTTGTAGTACCTAACACCAGGCTTAAATAACTCTTTAAATATTTGCTCGACTGCGTTGGCAAATACTATGCTATCGGCCGACGCTACGGGTAGCGACTGAATAAATGACTTTTTAAAGTAGCCGTCTTCATGGGGGGAAGAGTGTGCGAAAACGATAATGCGCTTTGCCAGCGATTGTTGTTGTCGCAGCTTTTTGGTTACTACTGAGCAGTGTGTGATTAATGAAGCTTTGAGTGCAGCGGGAGTCGTAACACGTTCACCAAAGCTGCGGGTGCTGTAAATTTCTTTTTTGCGTTGTTTTACTTCATCCCACGATAGGCATGTGTTGCCGTTTAGCTCTTCAATTGTGCGCTCTAGCACTACGCTAAACTGTTTGCGGATGTGCTTTGGGCTTTGCTTTGCTAAGTCTAACGCTGTTTCAATCCCCATCATTGAGAGCTTTTTAGATAGACGTTTACCTATACCCCAAACGTCACCTGTAGCCATACGTGAAAGTATTGTTTTACGTGATTGCTCGTTGTGAATGACGGCTACACCGGTTGCGTCTGCAAACTTTTTGGCGGCGTGGTTAGCGGCTTTGGCTAGTGTGGGGGTAGGGCCAAAACCTACTCCAACCGGCAGCTTAGTGCTTTGCCAAACTGTGCGGCGGATGAGTTGGCCATAATCGAACCAGTTATTTACGATTGAGCTGTAACCATCGAATTTAAGGAATGCTTCATCTATTGAGTATACGTAGTGCTGGTCGCAGAACTGTCCAATCACGGCCATCATCTTGTCTGATAGATCGGCGTATAGTTCGTAATTAGAAGAGCGAATGATCACACCATTTTGCTCTAGTATTTGCTTTAATTTGAAGTAGGGCTCAAATTTTGGAATGCCTAGGGCTCTTGCTTCTGGTGATGCAGCAACAATGCAACCATCGTTATTTGAAAGCACGACGACAGGCTTTTTACGAATTGTTGGATCAAATACCTTTTCGGCCGAGGCATAAAATGAGGTAGCATCAACTAGCGCATACATTTGGCAAGTTCTACGTTTTTCTTAAAGAGTCTAACGGTGCTGATCACAACACCTTCAAGTTGGAATGTATCTGCTTCCGATATTGCTACCGGCGCATAAATACGCGAGGCTGATAACAGTCTTCTGTTAGTTATATCTATAATCTTACATACAAATTCATTGTTATAATTTGCAACAATCACATCGTATTGTTTTGGTGAAATCGAGCGGTCGACAATTAGGATGTCACCGTCGAATATACCAACACCTTGCATTGATTCACCCGATGCTAGGCCGATAAATGTGGCGTTTGGGTTGTTGATAATGAGTTGATCAAGTGAAAGCCCAAGCTCTTTGTATTCAGAAGCTGGGGACTCAAATCCAACAATACCCGCTTGCGCTTTAATAGGAATAACTTTCATACACGATAAATTACACTGTACATAAATACAGTATAATTGCGATTTATTGGATGTGCAATGCGAAGGTTAGTGAATTTGAGAGCCTGCCTAACGTCACTGGCTTGGACAATCCCATTCTGTGGCTTTGCTTTCATCTGCTGTCCAGCATGATGAGGAGTTAGTATGCTCACTATACCGAAGGGCTTGTGGGCCCAGTAGCATAAGTGTTTTGTGTCTATTCTCTTTTGATGGAGGAGAGGGTTTGTTTGGATCGTTCGAAATAGGCCAAGGTTTCCAGTACCAAAAATTCGATTTTTTTCTATCTTCAACTATATCGGGGCGCAAATCTATAATTTGCTTTGGACTTGGTATTGACTTTCTTTGTGCTGCTTTTGGAAGTGCATCATTTAATTGTTTCAAAAACTCTTTTGGGTATAGCTTGCCACCCATTCCATGAGTCCGTAACGCATCTAAAAGCGGGTAGTATATAGTATCTTCCTCAAATGCAGGGCTAATGTAGTAACCAGGTTTAACATCAAACAATATAAATGTCGGATTTGCTCCTTTTGATGTCAGTGAAAGGCCAAAGTAGGGTCGATCTTCTGTACATCTTGTTGTGAACAAGCATGAGAAGCTTGTCGCCCCCAGTTTAAGAGGGAACTGTTGCACGTCGGTTGGTATCTTTAGCATACTTTTATGTAGTGCTTCTAGAGCGGTCATTTTCATAAAGGAACTTCCTAGTCTTTTAACGATGTAAAACTAAAGCTATAGGATTAATTGCCTTGTTTCAAGTTGGTTATAAAGTATTGGTTTTATTAACAAGGCATGAGGTGTCGTATTTGAGCTGTTATCAGTGATTAGAATATTGGACAGTTTCCAACAACCGAAAATCGCATGAGAATAACAGTTCAGCTTTCGGAAGGTGCTTTACACCGTTACAGTAAAGATTTATCTGTAAGTGAAGTTAAAGACCAAAAAATACCTTTGCTCCTTCGTTATAAAGCCGATAGGACTGGTAGTTGGCTGTTGGAGTTAAACCGTAACGGAAAAACGTCTCGACCAAAGATTGGTGACTGGCCGTTAGTTTCGGCCGCAGGCGCGAGAAAGCAGCTTGAAGGTTTACTTTTAGCTGTCGCACAAAATGAAACCGCGAAATTAACCGCGTTTTTTAATATTGCTGAGCTTAGTCAATGGTACGTCGAGCGTGAGCAGCGCAATGCTTCAATCTCAAAGAAATATAAAACTACATCCTTATCTTTGGTTACAAAACATATATTGCCCCGCCTTGGTGCTTTTAGCGTCGGTAAACTAGACAAAGGTCTTGTGGATGAACACTTGGTTCAATCAATGATGGAGGAGGGTTATAAGCCAAGTACCATTCGCCAAGTGTATGCACAGTTAAAACGTATTTTGCAGCAGGGGGCGGATAGCGCGGTTATTCAGTCTACGGCTTTAGCTGGTGTTCCATTCAAGAATTTTCATAAATCAAAAATTAAGCCTAAAGCCGGTGCGTTAAGACCTTACCAATTACGTGATGTTATTGACCAAATAAAACAAGCAGAAAGGCAGCCAAGATTGTTTACCTTGTGTTTGCTGTGCTTTGGTACGCGCAAAACCGAGACGAGCTTAATTGAGTATACCTGGTTTGATACGTCTGAAAATCCACGCCTTATATTGCCAACCCGAGTGACAAAAACGGATGACGAGTTAGTAATTCCATGTTCTGAGTTTGTGATGCGAGAAGTGGCATTGTTTCGCAAAGAACAGGGGGGTAATTGCCGCTATTTGTTTGCAAATGCCCGAGGTGAATCAGTTGGGGAATCAACCACCGACAGCTGGGTTAAATCGGTTAGTGGTGGAAAGTGGTCAGCTCATGACTTAAGAAAGTTGGCAACTGATTGCTGGATAGAAGCTGGAGTGGATTATTTAGTCGTACAGCGTTTATTAAACCACGCATTACGAGGGGTAGATCAGGCGTATATGCACTCACATCTTGAGAGTCGAAAACGTGAGGCTTTGGAGCAATGGCACAACAAGATTGAGCGCCTAATAAACTCCGACACTATTCCGACACGGAATAATTTTGAAAAGTGGTTGTAAGCCAGAGAGTTAAAGGGCTTGCGTTAATAAAAAGTGTTTTACACAAAGGAAAATTTAAAGGGTCAACATGCGTTTAAAAGGTGGTCAGTATATCCGTATAGCCAGAACAAGAATGGGACTAACGCAGCAGGAAGTGTTTGAGGAATATGGTGTTGCAGAGAGCACTTTGAAGCGTTGGGAAAGTGGCCGAACTGAGCCTGCGTTTAGCGATGTGATTGATATTTTTGACAGTGTATTTTGTCAGGACTTTTTTGCAGTAAGAGAGCGTTTGGAGAGTTTGGATAATGAATATAAAAACGGTTAAAGCGTACTTGAGTATTTGGGGTGCCTACTCTCGTTCAGAGTATTTTGAGAACGGCTATAAGAGTAAAAACATGCTCCACCAGTATATGGAAAGTAAAGGTTTAGAAGAAGAGAGTAGAGCTGTCAAGTCAATTTACGAGTTGATGGAAGGGAAAGTAAGCGCATTGAGGCCTGAGTATATAGCTGTATTAAATACCGTTTATTGTCATCAACTTGCTTCAGAGCGAGGTGCAACCAAGCTAGGTATCACAAAAACTCAATTTGAGTTTAGGCAGGTACATGCCGAGCGTGCTTTAGTTGAGTTTTAGGTGTCATTATTGGACTTTGAGTTTGAGAATAAAAGCGTATGATTGATATATGCTTTCCGCAGTAGCAACGAGCAAGTGACTTATACAACCCGCCTTAATGCGGGTTTTTTATTGGGAGTAAGGAAATGGCCTTAATGCTTTTAGTTGAACAAATAAAAAAACATGAGGGTTATAAACGTCATCCATACTATTGTACTGGCGGAAAGCTAACCATCGGCTATGGCAGAAACCTTGATGACGTTGGTTTAGATGAAGAAGAGGCTGAGCAATTACTTGCTAAAGATGTTCGAGAGGCAAAAGCTGGTGTAATGCGTCGTATCGATACGAGTAAATGCAATGAGGCGCGTTTAGCAGTATTAGTTAACATGGCCTTTAACCTTGGGCTTGATGGGCTTATAGCTTTTAAAAAAATGATACGACATATAGAAAACGGTAACTATGAGCTGGCGTCGATTGAAATGTTAGACAGCCGATGGGCTAAACAAGTACCTAATCGAGCCAACGAACTAGCTCAGCAAATGATTACAGGCGAATGGCAGTAACTAATTTCAAAAATAATGACATTTTAATTATCCGATAAAACCAACAACGTTAAGCTTCTATGTAAATTTATTAACTATAGAAGCTTACTATGAACAAAAGTAATGATAAAAAACAAGAAGTTGAGCAGTACAAAGCTAAAACAGAACGTTTAAAAGTATATGCGCAAATAATTACACAGGTTGTAAAAGCAGTCGGTTTAGTAATCTTCATTTAGTAAAGGTAAGACATGAGCTGGATTCGTGACTTGTTTGCATCTAAAGCAGTTGGCCCAATTGATGCGGTGGGCAGCATTCTCGATGAGCTATTCACAAGTAAAGAAGAGGAACTAAACATTGAACTGCTGAAAGCGCGGGTAATCGCAAAGTCATATGAAGTACAAGCGCAGATAAATGCAGTAAGCGCATCGCACCGTAGTGTATTTGTAGCAGGCGCTAGACCATTTCTACTATGGGTATGCGGCTTGGGCTTTCTCTTCTCATTTGTAGTGAATCCAATATTACAGTGGTTGTGTCCAGAAGTGGGCGCACCCGAGTTGCCTCTGGATGTAATGCTTGAGTTAACACTTGGCATGTTAGGGTTAGCCGGATTACGCACAGTAGAAAAGATTAAAGGAGTTGCTAAGTGACGCAGCCAACCCAGAACCCAAACCAATGGCATATGAAGAAAGAGTTTAATCTAGCACACATAATTACCACCGTAACGCTATTGGTTTCGGGTATTTTGTATCTTGGAGACCTAGACAAGAGAATAAGTACTAATAGCCAAGAGCTTACACATTTAAAGCAGATGCGTAACGAAGACCAAAAGCGGATTGAAAAACGATTGGACTCGATAGACAAAAAGCTTGATATGTTGCTGAGCTCGAACTAGCTGGGGACCCTAGAACATTGATTTTAAACCACGGGTCACTGACTCGCGGGGAATGGCTAATTTTCGGGGTTTCTATGTTCGTCAGCAGCACCTTGATAATTATCAAGTTTGGCAAGGGGTTGGGGTTGAAGGTATTGACTAAAATCTGATCCTTTCTGACGGTTAAGATCGTCACTAGATCATTATGCAAGAGGTGATGTCGAAGTGTGGGTGACGTTACAAAAATTGATGACGCTTATCTGTGGAACATAACCCGAATTTCTCAGGCGTTTGGGGTATCCCGTGACACGGTACGAAAGCGATTAAATACTGCTGGGGTTGCTCCAGTGAAAAAAGTGAAGGGTATACCCCTTTATCCGCTCCTTGATGTTGGACCAGCTTTATTTGCTGGTGAAGCCAATGTAGTGCCAACGACATATAAGCCGGATGAGTTGCATCCCAAAGACAGAAAAGACTATTACCAGTCGGAAAACGAACGGCTGAAATTTGAAGAAAAAACCAAACAGCTTATCCCTGTGGAAGAAGTCCGAGCCGATCAGGTTAGAACCCTAAAAGCTAATGTGGCATTTTTTGAAGGCTTGCCTGATAAGATGGAGCGCACCCGGCTGTTCAACCCAGAGCAGTTGGATGTGCTGGAGCGAGTTACTGATACATTCCGCGACCAATTATACAACGAACTGATGGATGTTGCGGATGAGTAATTATGCCAAAGCTTCAAGGGTTCGCCGTGAATCCGCCGCTTTAGTGCGAGCTCCCAAGCGCGAACCGATTTCACAAAGTGCCTCACGGTTGTTGTATGTGGAGCAAGGTGGGGCAATGGTGCCTTGGGATGGTTCGCTGATCCCATACATGCACGAACCTATGAATTGCCTGCAATCGCGGCAATATGATGGTGTGGTGTTTGTTGGCCCAGCTCGAACAGGTAAAACAGTAAGCTTGCTTGATGCGTGGATCATGCACACTGTAGTCAATGACCCCGCGGATATGTTGGTGGTGCAGATTTCTGAGGAAAAGGCGCGGGAGTACAGCAAAAAGCGCTTGAGCCGCAGCTTTGAATCCAGCCCGGAAGTGCGGGCGGCATTATCGCCGCGTGCCCATGATAACAACGTGCATGACAAGATTTTCAAAGCCGGGCACTACCTTAAGATCGGCTGGCCGAGTAAAAACATTTTTGCTTCATCCGACTGGAAACGGGTGGCGCTCACGGATTATGACCGAATGGAACAGGATGTGGGCGGCGAGGGCTCCGGCTGGGTGTTAGCGGGTAAACGTACCCAAACTTTTATGAGCAGTGGCATGGTGTTGGCGGAGAGTTCACCGGGCTATGACATTCTTGATCCCATGTATCGGCCAGAAAGTCCGCATGAAGCGCCGCCAACCAAAGGCATTCTTTCCTTATTTAACCAAGGGGATCGCCGCTTGAGGTATTGGCAATGCACGGATTGCGGGGAATGGTTTGAGGCAGATTTTGAATTGTTGGTGTATGACACCAACGAACCCGACCCGACCAAGGCGAGCCGGGAAGTATATCTGGGCTGCCCGCATTGCGGGGTTATGCACCAAGAAAAATTCAAACATGATTTTAACCGCAATGGGGTGTGGCTGCCTCAAGGGCTCTGGCTTGACCAAAACCGAGAAATTCACGGTGAAGCCAGAGTGAGCCGCATTGCCAGCTTTTGGCAGAAAGGCCCAAGTGCCGCATTCCAAACGTGGAACCAATTGGTTTACAAGTATCTGGCGGCCATGAATGACTATGAACGCACAGGGAGTCTTGAAAACCTCAAGGCCACAACTAACACCGACCAAGGCAAGCCGTTCACACCACCAAGAAACACGGACAGAAACGCCAATGACCTGATGGACAGGCGCAGCGATCTGGGCGTGAAAGTGGTGCTGGACTGGGTGCGCTTTTTGACCGCAGCCATTGACGTGCAGGGTGGTAAGAAAACGCCTCGATTTGAAGTGCAAGTGGTGGGCTGGGGGGCTGAGCTGGAACACATTGTGATTGACCGATATGCCCTAACCAAGAGCAAGCGCGAAGATCCCGACACGGCCAGCGGCTATGCCAAGATTGACCCAGCCAGTTATCTGGAAGATTGGGACGTGATCACCGACAAGGTGATCAACAAAACCTACCAAATTGATGATGAATCAGGCCGGCACATGCCTATCTTACTCACTGCATGTGACTCCGGCGGTGAAGAAGGGGTGACAGATAACGCTTACAACTATTTTCGTAATTTGAAAAAGTTAGGGCTGTCTCGGCGGTTTATGTTGGTCAAAGGGGCCAGCCGTATATCGGCCCCGTTATTGAAAAAGAGTTACCCGGATAACACCAAACGTAATGACCGTAAGGCCAGCGCGGCGGGTGATGTACCTGTGTGGCTTCTAAATACGGACAAAATCAAAGACGTGGTGGCAAATGCTTTGGGTCGTGAGGAACCAGGCCGCCGTTATGTGCATTTCCCTGACTGGCTGCCAGAGAGCTTTTTCGATGAGTTGAGCTGTGAAACTCGTGGCCCAGATGGAAAGTGGCGCAAACCGTCTAACTCAGCCCGAAACGAAGCCTTTGACCTGTTGGTGTATTGCTGGGCCATTATCTTTGATCGCAAAGCAGATAGGATCAGTTGGGACAATCCACCGCCGTGGGCCAAGCCGATTGATGAAAACAGCGAGATATTAACGGGAGCAGGGGAAGCAACAGAGCAACCTAAGCGCCGCAGGAGGCGTAGAACCTAGAGAGGAACGCAATGGCATTTACTCAAGATGATTTGGATGCGCTCGATGAAGCCATTGCCAGCGGAGAACTGACCGTAAAAATCAACGGACGAGAGGTGACATATCGCAGTATGACCGAGCTGTTACGCGCAAAACGTTACATTGGTCGCGTCATGGCGAAACGGGCAGGCCGCCGCCGCAGTCCATTAACGGGAGTTGTTACTGTTGGCGATCGGGGAATTCGATGAAAGAAAGCATCATTTTGGGGCTGGATGGGGAACCGCTATCCACACCGACAGTCCCGTATGAGGGGGCAACAAGAGCACCACGCTCAATTGGTTGGCAAGCCACAGCAGCGGGGCCAAATCGTGCACTAGCATCGGCTATAAAGCCACTGAGAAATCGCAGCCGCGCGGCTTACCGAAACAGCCCGTTATTGCGAAGTGCCATCAACAAAAACACTACTAATGAGGTAGGTCGTGGTTTTTGGTTACTCAGTACTTGTCGGAATGATGAATTTAGACTAGCCGCCAATGAATTGTGGAAACTGAGCTGCACGCAGCTTGATCCCGAAGGTATCAAGAACTTTGGCGCGTTGGTAGATTTGTGCGTGCGAGCAAGGCGCATGAGTGGTGAAGTATTTATTCGCCGTTTACGCCGTCGTTTATCTTCTGGTTTGGCGGTACCCATTCAGGTGGATGTGATGGAGTCCGACCTTTGTCCAGTGGAATTTAACCGTAAGCTTAAGAGCGGCAACCGAGTGGTGCAGGGGGTAGAGTTTCAAGGCAAAGTGCGTGTGGCGTACTGGTTTTATAAGCATCACCCGCAAGATGGGGTGGATGTGGTCAGCTTGGCCGACTTGGAGCGAATTCCGGCTCATGACGTGATCCACCATTTCAAGCAGCTTCGGCCCGGTCAAGTTCGTGGCGAACCTGATCCAGCGGCGGTGCTGCTAAAAGATCGCACGTTCCATGATTATGATGATGCCGAGCTGGTGCGCAAGAGAGAGCGAAGCAACTTCACAGGCTTTTTGTATCGAGAATCGTTCGATGAAGACGACTTTGAGTATGACCCTATGACGGGTAAGCCAATGTTTGACGATGGCGAACCCGTGGAATCAGTGGAGCGAGTGACCACCGGCACCATGTTGCGCGGGGTGGCAGGTGAAAAACTCCAACTGTTTGATGGGGACAACACGGGCAGCGGTTACAGTGATTTTGTGCGTTGGCAAGCCTTGCAAATGGCCGCAGGGCAGGAAATTCCTTACCCGTTATTAACCGGGGACTGGGCTGGCCTGAATGACAGGCTAGTGCGGGCACTCCTCAACGAGTACCGCAGAGGCATTGGCTTTGATCAAGTCAATCTCAGTGGCTTCCAAGTTGCCTTTAAGATCTGGCAATGGTGGTTAGCGGATGCGGTGCTGGTGGGCAAGCTCGATGCGCCCGGTTATGCCGATAACCCTTATTACTATCTGGCGTTAGACATTCGCCCAGATGCGTTTAAATGGCTTCATCCTGAGCAGGATGTTAATGCTCGACAAAAAGCGGTATCAAATCAACTATCTAATATTGACGCAGAGGCCGCAGAGTATGGACGGGACCTTGACGAGAACATGCGTCGAAATGCCAAGGCATTGAAGCGCTGGGAAACAATCTGCAAGGAAGAAGGTGTTGAGAAGCCCGGCAATTTAGCCGGGCTTTTTAATGCCCCAGAAGAAGCCGAGACACCACAAGATAAGGAGGACAGCAGCGCATGAAAAAGCACCTAGCTCTTGAGTACCTGCTAAGTACTGCTTGGGCGCTTGATGAACGATTGTTGAGCATCATGGGCCAGTTAGCGGCTCGAGACGTGGACAGTCTGGACTTATCCGAACTGAAAACCACCGCTGAGAACTTGCCGCAGTATCAAGCCGTCATGGCAAAAGATGGCAAAGCCTTGGGGCAATGCTTGGAGTTGCGAGAAGGTGGGGTGGCGGTGCTGCACGTCAATGGCGTGATCAGCCGCTATGCCACATGGTTTCAGGCCATTTGTGGCGGTGCATCTACCCAGCTGGTGGCGAAAGAGTTTAACGAAGCCCTGAACAACCCCAGCGTGAAAGCGATTGTGCTCAATATTGACAGTCCTGGCGGTCAAGCGGATGGCATTCACGAACTGGCGGAAATGATACATGCTGCTCGTGGTGATAAGCCTATTGTGGCTTATGTCGGAGGAACCGGGGCCAGTGCCGCTTATTGGGTGGCCAGTGCCGCTGATGAGCTGGTGATTGATGCCACGGCTATGGTGGGTTCAATTGGTGTAGTTGCCACCTTGACCCGCTACAAAGACACGGATGAAGGCGTGGAACGGTTGGAATTTGTGTCCAGCCAATCCCCGAAAAAGCGCCTTGATCCCGCCAGTAAAGAGGGTCGCGCCGATTGGCAAGGCCGCCTTGATCAGATGGCGGATGTATTTATTGACCGGGTGGCCCGCAATATGGGCGCAACCCGTGAAACGGTATTGTCCGATTTTGGGCAGGGGGGCGTTTTGATTGGTCAGAACGCTGTGGATCAGGGGATGGCCCACCGACTTGGCAGCCTTGAAGGCGTGATCAGTCAATTAGCAGAGAGAAAACACAAAATGACAGACAAGAAAACAAAAGTGGTGACGTTGCCAGCCGCGACCGAAGCCAGCGCCGATGTGCTGATCGGAGCGATTAAAGAGCAGCGCCCGGATGTGCTTAAAGCCTTACAGCCAAAAGTGGAGCCGGAGGCTACCGCCTTGGAACATGCTGGTGACATTGCCGCAGCTTGTGCCAGTGCCGGCTTTCCTGAACTGGCGGCCAACTTGCTCAAGCCGGATGTAACTAAAGCCAGCGCAGAAAGGCAGATCGCCGCAGCCTGTGGCTTGAAGGATATGTGCTCAGCGGCAGGCATTGGAGGCAGCGCCACCGCCTTGCTAGCTCACCTTGATGATCCGGTGAAACTGGCAGGCAAAGCTATCCACGAAGCGCAAGCGGCAGGGGATGACAGCAGCAAGATTGAAGGGCAGGTGGTTGGCAAAGAAAAGCAGACCGCCAAAATTGACGGTAACGCCATCATGGCAAAACGTAAGGCAAAGGCAGGTAAGTAATGATTGAAGAAAAAGCGCACGTAGGCAGCCACATCCTGAGTGAGGTGGGCGGATTGAGCCGTGATGATGCCCTATTAAGTGGTGGTAACTACCTCACGGCAACGGTATTGGGTGAAGTTACGGCCAGCGGTGAGATGGTTCAGCTTGACCCGGCAGGCAGTGACGGCAGCGAAGTGGCCGCCGCTATCTTGTATCGTGCAGTGGATGCCAGCGCAGCAACCAAAAAAGGCGTGGTGAATGCTCGACTGACAGCTGTGCGAGCGTCATCACTGGTGTGGCCGGACGGCATCACCGAAGAAGAGAAAACCGTAGCCATTAAGCAACTGAACGCGAACCACATCATTGTGCGTTAAGCGCCCTGCTGGCTAACCACCCTTAAATACGACTAGTGAATCACTGGCCGTGTTGCTTTTACCGTTCGGAGAAAAAGAATGGACGAAATTCAAGAACTATTTACGGTTGAAAACCTTACCGAGTCAATCAACCGTACTGAACAAACGCCGGGCCGCATTGGTGAGCTGGGTTTGTTTGAAGAAAAGCGCATTGACACAACCAGTGTCAATATCGTGGAAAAGAACAACTCGATCATCTTAGTGCCTGCTAAGTCTCGCGGTAGTGAAGGCACATCATTGAAAGATAACAAGCGCAAGGGCGAGAACTTCCCACTGGTTCACTTGCCAATGTCTGGGGCCGTTCTGGCGGATTCTGTGCAGAACGTTAAGCCTTTCGGCGGTGAAACCCGTGAAGGCATGGTGCAAGCCAAGATTGATGAAGAGCTGGACAGAATGCGCGGCTCCATTGATGTCACCATTGAGTGGCAGCGCATGGGCGCACTGGCGGGCAAGATCTTGGATCATGATGGCACGGTGCTGGTTGACCTGTTCCAAAAGTTTGATATGAGCCGCTTTGTGAAAACACTGGATTTCACCAAAGACTTGCGCACCCAGCTAACAGCGGCCAAGCGTGAATCTAAGAAAGCTCAGGGCGCAATTAAAGCACCTCGTTATCGCGTTTTAGCTGGCCCAGAGCTAATGGATGAATTGCTGAAAAATGACGATTTCAAGCGAGCGTACGAACGCTATGACAGCGGCAGCGCCCTGCGTGATGATGTAACTAGCGGCATCTCATTTGGCTCCTTCATTTGGGAAGAATACGAAGGTCAAGTGGGCGATCAGGAGTTCATTTTACCAAACGAAGGGTTACTGGTTCCAGAAGGGGTGCGTGGTATGTATAACACCTACTTTGGCCCCGCGGATTATGAAGAAACCGTGAACACTTTAGGCTTACCCTACTACGCCAAGGCTGAGCCAATGAAATTTGGCAAAGGTCACGAATTAGAAGCGCAATCCAACACAATCAGCATCAACACGGCTCCCCGTGCGGTTGTGGGCATCAAAGTCGGCACTAAGAACCCTTAATGCGTGATCCGTTCCAAAAGGCCAGCCGCCGGGTTTTGAAGCGGCTGGCAAACGCTACGATTATAGTAAATGGATTAGCTATAAGAGTTTTGGTTCAAAACAAAATCGAGTCGGGTGATTTAAAGCTGGGTGGGTTCATTGAAAACCAAGATTTAAAACTAACAGCTATACAAAACGAGATCTCTAATGTTGAACTTCGTGAACATCTTAATATAGCTAAAGACAGCGGTGAATCCTTAGTAGCCTGTGTAATGCGCCCACCAAAATCAGATGGTACAGGGCTTTCTAGCTTGCCACTTACATTAGACTTGGACAATGAACAATCACCAAAGCCTGCTATTCGATATTGATGTTAATGAGCTTGAGCGTATCCAGGCAGCCCTTGGTGCCACTACTGAACAAGTACGTGGCGCTTACGTTCGTGCGCTAAAGCGCACCAGTGTCACCATGAAGTCACGTAGTTTAAAACTTATGCGTGACGGCATGGATGCTAAAAGCTTCAAAGCGGTCCGCAGGCGGATGCAAGCTTATCAGTCTGCGTTTGGTGTTGATCGCAATGATGGCCGCATGGATGAGTTAAAACTCTGGTATGGTCTGAATGATGTGGCCGTATCGAAGCTTAAAGGTCGAATGACGCGCATAGGTACCAAACGCAATCCGGCAGGCGCGTCTTTCACATCGAGCAAGCTTGGCAGGCAGGACTATACAGATGGTTTTGTGGCCAAGATTAATAAACGTAAGTCGATATTCTCACGTAAAGGCGAACGCCGATTCCCTGTCCGAGAATCAAAAATGAATGTTTCTGATGAGCTGCATGTGCAATTAGAAGATGAGATCTTTGATGAACTTCCGGAGGTTTTCATTGTTCACTTTTCCACGGATTTGAAAGGTCGGGTTAAGGCGAGTGATGTGATAGGCCAAAGGCAACGAAGTTGGAATAGTTACAGATGAGCAAGGGCATACATTTAGACGATTACCACAAAGAAGTCAGACGATGGCTGCTATCGAATATCCAGTGGCTAAAGTCAGTGGAATATTATCCGGAATCTAGCGGAGCGATAGAGACACCGCGTGCCTTTTTCGCTGTGTCAGGTTGGCAGCCAGACGATCATCAACCAGGCAACGGCCAGCTGTCGTTGACTCTACATTGCGAGATATTAATCGCATTTAGCGTTAAGTACAGCACGCACCAGCTTGATGTTCGTAATGCGGCTATGGCGCTCAGTATTGAGGTGGATAATAACAATTTTGATATCTCTGGGGTTAAGCCTGCACGGGTAATCAGCGCCAGTCCTGACGCATTGCATCCTGAGCTCGATGATTATGCGGTCTGGTCTGTTCAATTTGTGCAGCCGGCGACGGTGGGTGTGAGTGAATTTGAACCCGAAGAATACCGTGCAGCAATTCGTTTGGCAGTGGATCCGGTTAACATCGAGGACGCTACTGAATATAAACCTTTGGAGACCTTAAATGCGCCAGCTGGTTGAGCAAATTATGCGGGAGATGTTGAATCCGTATCTCGAGCGCATCGAAGAGCTTTCATCTGAAGTTGAGGACTTACGTCGACGAACTCAAAGCATGATCCGCTTGGGTCGTGTCATTGAGGTTGACGAATCAGGTTGGTTAATCAAAGTAAAACACGGCAAGCTGACCACTCCGTTTATCCGTTGGTTTTCGGTAGCGGCAGGTGAAGTAAGAGAGTATCGCTGTCCCTCGGTCGATGAGCAGTGTGTTCTACTGAATTTTGGTGCCGGCAATAACGGTAGCCAAACGTTAGCCCTGATAGGGCTGTTTAGTGACAAATACCCCTCACCAAGTTCTGACCCTAATGAGATTCTCAGGGTTTATCCGGATGGCACTAAGGTCAGCTACAGCGTGGAAACGCATAAGCTTGATGTCGTTATCGAGGGAGAGGCTTCGGTAAGGGTTGCTAAGTCAGCCACGGTTGACATCGGTGAGAATGCAACGGTTAAGGCTGGCGGGAAAGTGAAAGTTGACGGCAGCAAGATCCATTTAAATGGTGGTTCGTCATGTGTGACGACCGCGCATATTTGTCACTTTACTGGTAATCCGCATGGTGATGGTTCATCAACAGTTACAGCAGGTAAATGATATGGCGTTAAGTTCCGGAGCTCTTGAAGGGCTGATCATTCAGAAACTACAAGCGGCAGGGTTCAAAACGTCAGGTGAGCATGCGCAAGTGGGTGTTATCGCGAAGGCGATAGCAGAGGCTATGGTAGAGCATTTTACGAGTGCCGCAGAGGTACCCGTTACAGGAGGCTCTTCGGCAGGGAGTTACCAGATTAAATGATAGGTATTGATCGCAAAACAGGCCGACAGATTAGCGGCTTTGACCAGTTGGTCAGTCGAATCACTCAGGTGATGACAACACCGCTAGGTGGTCGAGCCAAGCGGCCAAAGTTTGGCTCCCGGGTGCGAGATACGCTTGCCGCAAATATGTCAGACAGCATGTTGGTACGAACACAAGCGGCAGCCATCGAAGCGTTTTATAACCCAGCGAATGGGTTGCAGGATTTTGCGCCGACAAGTTGTGTGGCTGTACGCCATGCCAGTGGTTTGCATTTGTATTTTGAGGGTCGGTGGCAAGGTCGGCCGGTTAAGTTTGGAGTGCCGTTAGAAAATGTTTCCACATCAGAATCCATTACCTAAATCGGACATCATTAAGACGCCGCCATTTGAAACGCTACTGAGCAAGGTTAAATCAGGACTGCTTGATTATATAGCGGAGAGCTCGCCTGAAGATGTCGCAGAGGTTAAACAAACGCTGGCTAATGAGGCAGAGCTGTTAACCAAGTTTGTCGAGGGATTTACCATTATTCTGCAGAACCAAATCCGGCAGTTTAACAGCCAGGCGCAACAGATGTTCGGTATGTATGCGACGGATAATACCATGGTTAACTTAATAGCGAGTCAGCTAGGTGTGCAGCGACAAGTTTTATCTCCTGGTAATCCGGATGCGTTTCCACCAGTTCCGCCAACGATGGAAAGTAATGAATCGGTTTTAACACGTTACTATCTCGCAGCGTATGCACTGGCAAGCACAGGAACTCGTTCCGGTTACCGTTTTCATGCAATGACGCTAGGCGGCAGGCCGATTGTTAAGGTTGAGAGTCCTGAACCAAAGACAGTCATTGTTAAGTATGAATTTTTAGAGCATGAACGAGCGGGTGAAACGAAAGACGCTCAAGCGCGTCAAGTAGAGCCTGGTGTGGTTGATTGCTATATCTTGTCGCATGAAGGTAATGGCTATCCCTCTATTGAGTTAATTGATGCCACACAGGCGTATTTAGAGCGTGACGATATTGCACAAGAAACCGACTTGATCACTGTGAAGCCGCCAACAATAAGAACGTGGCGCTGTGATGCGCATTTATATATCAGACCGGGTCCTGATGCAGAGGTGGTTAAGGCTGCTGCAGAAATGGCAGTCCGGGGTTATGCAGCAGAGCAGCATCGGCTTGGCGGTAGGATTGAGCCATCGATGCTTTATAACGTGATAATGACGTCAACTGGTGCGCATCGAGGCGAAATAACTGAGCCAGCGCAACCGCTGCGCTGCGCGTATAGCGAGGCACCTTATCTTGAGTCAATCCAAATCATCGTCAGCACTGAAAGCGTTGACAACATATAGTGTATTGCCAGACAACAGCAGCCATTTGGAGCACGGTTTAGAACTATCTCTAAGCAGGCAGTTGTATGCTGTTGACAGTATTTATCCAAACTTATTAAACGCTTGGCGCACTCCGTTGAATGTGGTGCCTTATTTGGCGGCAGAGAAGCAACTGCCTGTTTGGGATACTGCAGACTCAGAGCATGTAAAGCGAAACCTTGCTGGTAATGCCTGGCAAGTTCGCAAGTTATCTGGTACTCGCGCTGGGCTGAAGATGGCGCTGGCATCTTTTGAGTTTGAAAACGAGATCAAGCCCTGGTACCAGCAAAACCCTGTTGGTGAGCCCTACAGTTTGGAGATTGTTGCCTGGGAGCGTGGAAATAAACCCGTTAACGTTGAGAACGTACACAAACTCAAAGCCTACTTAAAAGAAGTTCAGTCTGAGCGGGACAAAATCGAACTGTCATTAATGTTCGGGGTTGAAACCAGTATGGGTATGGCTGGTGCTAGAGCGCCGGTGACGAACTACAGCGAAACGGATGGTAATGCACAGTTGTGGCCAATGCCGGAGGCACACATCGGTGTATCGGTCGCCGGTGCAATACCTAACCAAATCAATGTTTGTCCTATCTGTGTCAGCGCAAAAATACCGGTTGTCAGAACGTATGGCCAATTGAATATGGTTGGCTACGTGAATGGCAGCATCAACTATACAGTAATTAATGCAAGAGCGGACTTATGAGTGAGAATTTAAAGTTAGTCATAACCAGAGCAGGTTTGGACGAATGTATCAGTGCAAAAGAAAAGGGATTGAAAGCCGAACTTAATTACGTGTCAGCTGGTGACCGGGCATATACTCCCAACCCGGATCAGCGAGCGTTGCAAAATGAGCTGCAGCGTGTTGAGTTTAGCGAATATAAAGACTTGGGGACTGGCCAGTTACAGGCTGTTGCTAAATTTTCAGGGCCGCAAGAGTACGCAGTGCGTGAGCTCGGTTTTTGGTTAGCATCTGGTACTTTGCTTGGAGTTATTTCGGCACCTAATACCACGCTGAACTACAAAGCTAAAGACGGTCACTGCATTCAGCCGCTCACGCTTGATCTTAGTGCGCTGCCAAGTGAAACGGTGACGGTTGTCGTCGGCACTGAGAACCTCAATATTCTGATTGAAGAAGAGTTTACTCACTTAGCAATTGCGCAAGTGGATAGCATGCATCGTCAAATACAGCAGCAGTTTAAGCATGATGAGTTGCAGAAAAATATTTTAGGGACATCTGAGAACACTGAGGAAAAGCTGAATGTTGCAGTGGATTTAGCGAATAATCTCAACCTTCAGGTTAAAACATTAGAACAGAAAATCAGTCAAATAATCTCGGATGTGAGTAATGTTGGAGATATTCAAGCCATTCCAATTGGTGGTGTGCTGCCGTACTTTGGGCATGACCTTCCATCAGGTTTCTTATGGTGTAATGGTGCTGTCTATGATCCAGTTCATTACCCTTTGTTGAAAGCAGCATTAAAAGATACGTATGGCGAGAATAAAGTACCAGATACGCTAGGGCGTCGATTGGTTGGCTTTAGTGATAATAACCCCTTAGGTTTTAAAAATGCGTATCAGAGTCTTTATGTTCAACGTGAATCATTGCAGATTGTAAATAATTCAGATCGATGGCGACAAATTGTGACTGATATTCGTGGCGTTGAAAATCCGCCGTACATCGTTTCACACTTTATTATCAGGGCGGAGTAATGGACGAGCAAAGTTTAGAGCTAGTGTCTGGTACCACGTTTAACTTTGAACTGATTTGGGAAATGGAAGCTGACAATGGTCGTCTGCAGCCGGTTGATATAACGGGCTGCAGTGTTGTCCTGCAGGTGCGCGATGGGGCAAGTAATGAGTTACTGCTGAGTTGTACCAGTGCTGAAGGCAGTATCACATTACCTGAGCCAAGTCAGGGACATATTGCTGTACATATCGCACCGATTAAAACGGTAAGCCAGGACATAAATGCTTGGCAAGATGCTCGTTGGGAGCTTCGGGTTACGTTTCCTAGTGACGATACTTACAGCTTAGTGCGTGGCTGGGCCACGCTCACAAAAGGAGTGGTGCAATGAACACGACTCACCGCATCGTGATGCGCCATACTGTTCGTCATGTTGTTCGGATGTCTGCCGGAGATTACCAGGTGACTATCCTGCAAAGCGGCAATCCGCGCATTAATGTGGTGACGATCGGCGTCCAAGGTCCAGTTGGTACTGTGGCGCAAAGTGTTTTAACCATGGCCGAACAAGCGAAAGCAGCAGCTCAACAGGCTGAGCAGCTGGCGGGCTTTGTACAGGCCGAGCAGCAGCAAATGTTCAGCAGCATGTCGTTAACGCTGGACCATTATATAGGCGCTCTAGTGGCGCAGGAGTAGCACATGGTAGATCCTGCCAGCCCACTGGGGATTATGTTGAGTAAGCTCAGCACTCTACTTGGGACCATTGATGGAAAACTACGAAATAAATTAGACAAGTCGGGTGGTACCGTTAATTACCTGACAGTAACCAACCGGTTGGCTGCTACGGCAGACCATGCTCACGCGCTCAAGGTGGCGCGAATAATTTCATTAGCTGGCCATGCGACTGGTCAGGTGTCCTTTGATGGCAGCGGTGATGCGGTTATCTCTGTGAACATTGCAGACTTATCCACCAAAGCTGATAAAGCAGTCACTTATACCAAGTCCGAAGTCGACCAGTTGTTTCAGGATTTGATTGGCTTAGCGCCAGAAGAACTCAATACAGTTTATGAGTTGGCTACGGCGTTAAAGGATAACCAAGACAGTATTGGCACCATTATCACCACTTTGGCTAACAAAGCGAACAGTGCCGATGTTTACGATAAGGTGGTTTCTGATGGCCGGTACTTACTGAAAAGTGAGCAGGCTGCCGACAGCCAGCTTTTGGCTGGGAAAGCCGCTAGCTATTACGCGACTCAGTCTGGATTGGATGGTACTAACCAGGAGCTAAGTAGTTTAGTAACCGAATTAACCGCCGCTTTTGATAACGGCACAACGCAAATTAACAGCGTATAAGAGGAGTTATTCATGAGTACGCAAGAAATTGGTGCCCTGATCCAGTCAGTCAATAATATGACAGGTACAGTGGCGGGTAAGATGGGTCAAATTGACCAGCGAATGGATCAAGCTGAAACAGAGTTTGATCAATTTATGGTTCAAGCTCGTTTGGAAAATGCGATTTTTCGTCAGAGTAAGAATCAATACTGTAATTTAACTGCTAATAGTTTGGATTTTTTTACTAAAAATTCACAATATACGATAGATGTTTCTCTATATAGAGTGATAAATCCTGGAACACCTTGGTCTCAACGTGATTCTGAAGAACAAGAAATTCTAACGGCTATGGGAATGACTGGCACTCAGTACTTTCAACCGGCAATACGAGTTATGAGAATGGCGTGGAGTGGCTATCAATCAGGAATTCATAGCAGTTATACGATGTTTCCAAATCCAGTTGGTAACGCTAGCGGTATGGTTACTACAGCTAGTTATGCAAAACTGGTTAGTGGTTCTATCAGTGAGTGGTGGCTATATGGAGTTACAACTCAATGGGGGCTCTGCGGTCAACATTTTAGTGGTCAACCAGGAAGATATTTGCATGCTCATCCTCGAGTAGGATCTGATTCGGGAGAGGTATTATTTATTTGGCCAGCTATTGTTTCAGGGTATGTTCCACTTAATAAAAACTCACCAAAATGGGGCTACTGGCCGTCGATGTATGGTGAAAACCCTTATGATGCACAACCTGGGAGCTAATGATGGTTAATGAAATCATAGATTACTCAAATGTTATTTTGAGTCAAAGAGATGTTAATGAACGCTGTGAAAGGCACATTACACATTATTACACCGTGGGCAAACAACTGACAGTTGAGCGCATTGGTACAGATGAGGAAAAAAGCAAAATGCATGCTTTTATCGATGCATGTCGAGCGTGGGCTAACTCAGAGAGGCCGAAAGTTGAGGACTTGTATCAGATCTTGCCTTAGCGCTTTTTTGAAATAGCAAGTGGACCGCGAAAGCGGTTTTTTTATGCCTGAAGCCCGGCCATGCGCCGGGTTTTTTATTAGCAGGAGGCCACTATGGCAGTCCAAAAACAGCCACCGCGCCAAAAGTATGAAGTAACGGACCCTTACCAATGTCCGAACATTAAGTGCTGGCACGGTAAAGGCGCAATCGTTGATCTGCTTCCCAGCGAAGCCGAATTTTTAATCCTGGGCGGTAAGGTCAAGCTGCCGACCACAAAGACAACTAAAGGAGCAGACTAATGCCTGAGATTGCATCATTTGTGCATAACGGTATCAGCGTCGAACGTCATCCAGCACCACCACCGATGGGGCCGTTGGGTGGTATTGTGTTGGGCTTGGTCGGTACCGCACCTGACGCCGATGCGTCCTTACCAAAAAACAGTCCTATTCGCATTGTCAACCTTGGTGATGCGGCCAAGCTGGACACGGTAGGAGCGGAGCGAGGTACGCTGTGGCGTACGTGTTACGAGATTTTCCGTCTTGTGTCTGTGCCTATTTATGCCGTCATTGTGGATGAGGGTGTAGATGCTGCGGCAACCACTAACAATGTAATTGGTAAGGTGGAAGCAGCGACAGGTCAGCGAACCGGTATTGAGTCGCTGGCTGATTGCATGGAGACACCTACGCATATCTGTGCCCCAGGCTTTAATACTAAGCCTGTTGCGGATGCGTTAGCGGCCATGGGTAAGCGTTTGTTTGCTGTGCCGGTTGGTGATGGTCCTAACACGAACGATCAGGCCGCGGTCGACTATTCATTGAGCTTGGGCGGTGAGGGCACGGGGTATGACGCTTTTTACCTGCTTGATCCTCAGGTGTCCGTTTATAGCCAGGCGGCCAAGGGAAATGTTTATTTCTCTGCAGCTGCCATTGCGTTGAGCTGTTTTGCACGTGTGAAAGCGTGGGAGAGTCCAGCTAAAGGCGGCATGGGCGCATTGATTAGTGGCACTTCGCGTACCATCGATTACAACATTATGGATAAATCAACAAATGGTGGTTTGTTGAACAAGCATGGTGTTAGCTATTTTGCGCGCACATCGATGGGTGGTTTCTCATTGATTGGTAACCGCACTGTTACTGGCCGCTTTGTATCTCAGGTAAGTCTTGAGTACGCCATTATTCGTAAGCTGGCTAAAACGGCTCAGCGAGCGATGGCTAGAAACCTGAGCAAGTCATTCATGGATCAGGAAATTACTAAGCTGAATGTTTGGCTGAAGTCCCTGCAGGCTGACGAAACCATCATAGGTGCTCAGGTTTATCTTCACCCCACGTTAAACAACGTGGATAACTATCGCAATGGCGAATGGCATATTGCGATCAAGTATCACGGCTACGCGCCGAACGAGCACATGGTGTATCACCTCATTGAGGATACCGGTATCGTCGAAGCGTTTTTAGAGGAGGTCCTATAACATGGCAGGGCAACGCTCACGTATTACCCGTCAGGGGATTATTAATGGTAATCCTCTGGTAAAAGAACTGGACGAATTTACGCCACCTGAAATCAAAAAAGCCATGCAGGAGACGCGAGGTGGTGCGTTTATCCCCGGCGAAATTTGGGTCGGGCTTGAGAAGATGAATGGCAAATGGAAGGTCAAAGGTGCCAACCAGGAGCTGCTTTCGGCCTACGGTTTAGCTGCAGGTGAATTGTGTCAGGTCGACGTGAAAGAGTCGCACCAGGATGAAGGCGGCAATAAGTTTGCCATTGTGTATTCGTTGTCTGGTGAAATCACGTCCATTACAGAGTCTGCCAGCAAGATGGGCGAGCTGCCTGATCATCAGTTTGAGATGGCGGTCAGCGCGTACAAGAAAACCGAAGATGGCAAAGTTATCTATAACATCGACCGCAATGCGCAAATCTTGGATTTGGGTAATGGTGATTTAATGGCAGAGCATCGTCGCAACATTGGCATGCCTTAATAGCAATTCCCCTGTGTAGCTACAGTTGGCCCACTTCGGTGGGCCTTTTTTATTTGGGAGCAGAATTATGTTTAAAGCAAAAACACACGACTTGGTTTGGCCTATTGAAGATGCCAGTGGTAAGCCATGCAAGACAGTAAAAGTTGTCACTCTGACCATGGGTCAGCATCGAGAGTTGAGTGATGATCACAAAGGTGATGATACGGCTCTTCTGAGAGCGTGTATTTGTGAGAGCACGGGACTTGGTAAAAATGAGCTGAAAAAGCTAGTCACGCCAGATTATAACTCGATCCAGAGTTTAGCTTTGGAGTTGATGCAGTCACCAGGCAGCAAGTTGATTGATGGCAAGTTCAACAAAGATGAGCCAACGCTTTTAGTGCCGTTCCAAGGTGACGATGGCCGAGAAGTGACCGGCTACAAGTTGCGTCCGCCGACAGTAGCCACTACCGACTTGATGGATTCACACAATGATGAATGGGAACGCACGCTATTCATTTCAGCCAGTTGCACTGGGTTTAGTCATACCGAACTGGAGCGCATGAGTCTGCCAGATTGGAATCAGCTGCAGGAGCGGTTGATTGATTTTTTGCAAAAATCGGCGGATTACTTTCGCCAAAAGACATCGAAGTCCTGACCGATGTTATTCCTTTGGTGTATCACGTTGCACCTGGGGAGATAAAAAACTGGCGTATTGATGAGGCGATGCGTCGGTACCACCTGGCAGCAGCCAAGCTTGGAATTAATAAGAGGTAGCTGTGGACAATAACAAGACGTCTATCGTTCTTTCGGCAATCGACAAGTTTAGCCGGCCGGTTAATACGGCGGTTAAAAGTGTTGGTAAGCTACAAAGCAAAGTTGCTGAAACTAGCTCTACGCTGAGTGAGCTGAATAAGAAGCAGCAGCTCGTCGCCAGATTCAAAGGTTTAGAGTCCCGAGCCGAGAATACTCGCGCTGCATTATCAAAAGCTCGTACTGAGGTCGCTAGGCTGAAAAACTCTGAAGCTCAGGCTTCGGACATTGTGCGCAGGCATACACGATCGCTCAAACTGGCTGAACAAGCGGTGCTTGAAGCTGCTCACTCGTATGGCGCAGAGTCAGAGCAGGTAGCGGCGGCACGCAGAGAAGTTACTAGACTCACAAAGGCTAAGAGACAGGCTGAGCAGGCGTATAAGCGTGAAAAGTCGGCACTTAAAACCGCTGAGCAAGCATCCAGCCGGCTAACCACCGAATATGGCCAGCAGTCACAAAAGCTGGGCTCATTGCGCAATGATTTAACCTCTGCAGGTCTAAAGCTCAATTCGCTTGGCGCTGAGCAGCTGCGCCTTGCTCGCCAAACAGACAAGGCTAACCAGGCGTTAGCGCAGCAGGAAGCCAAGTTAAAGCGGATCCAGTCTCTGAATGGGCGTATTGCTGAACGTAATGCACAAAAAGGAGAGCTGGTTGGTCAGGCCATGGAAACGGCAGCAATGGTTGCGCCAATGGTGTTGGCTGGAAAGCGCGCTGTCGAGTATGAGAGTACTTTCGCTGACGTTAAGAAAGTCGTTAATTTCAAGGATGAAAAGGAAGAGGCGGAATACCGCACTAAGATGATGAAGCTTGCTGGCGACTTAGGTATGCGCCAGGAAGGTATTGCTCAGATAGTTACAGCCGCAGGTCAAAGCGGCATAGAGAAAACCAAATTGCTCAAGTTTGCTGAGTCAGCAACAAAGATGTCAGTAGCTTGGGATGTTTCTGCAGAAGAAGCAGGCTCTACACTGGCTACGTGGCGCGCGGCGATGGGCTTAACTCAGGAGAACGCGTTAGATCTGGCCGATTCCACAAACTATCTTAGCAACAATATGAACGCTAAAGCTAAAGACATTGCTGCTGTTATGGTGCGGCAAGGTTCTACGGCCATGGGTGCTGGTCTGAATTACAACCAGACAGCAGCATTGTCTGCCAGCTTTATTGCAGGAGGAGCCACTGAAGAGGTGGCAGCTACTGCACTAAAAAATATTACTGGACGTTTGACAGCTGGTTATGCAGCGACAAATGGTCAGAAAGAGGCCATGGGCAAGCTGGGCTTTAATGCCGATGAGTTGGCCAGCATGATGCAGGAAGATGCGCAGGGCACTTTAGTTCAAGTAATGCGTCAGCTGCAGGATGTGGATGCGGCTGAACGTGGCGCTGTTATTTCTCAGTTGTTTGGTGAAGAGGTTAAAGGTGCGGTGGCTAAATTGGTCACCACGCTGGATGACGATAAAAGTGGCTTGATAGCGGCGTTTGGCCGTGTAGAGAAACAGGCTGACCGAGCAGGCAGCGTCAATGATGAATATGCAAACCGAGCGAAGACTCGTAGTCATACGTTGTCGCAGCTGTCTGCCAAATTTGATCGCATGATGGTTGTACTAGGAGATCGTCTCCTGCCAGTTATCGATGCGGTCGTTCCACCATTGATGACGGTGGTTGATGGGATCAGTGATTTTGCTGAAGCCAATCCAAAGTTGGCCAGTGGTCTGTTGGCGGTGGCGGGAGCTATTGCAGTCGTCAAAGCTGGAGCGATTGCTTTTAAGCTGGCTAGGCTGACCATGGGAAATGGTCTCGATCGTTTGCGTTTGGGTCGAGAGCAATTATCTGGAGTTACTAATAACACGGCACTTAATGCAAGAAAGGCTACTAACGAGCTGTCACGATTTAATCAAGAGCTAAATAGTGTGAGTTCTCGCCGTGGTCGCTCCGGTGGTTATGAGTCTAATCGACGTCGACGCGGTCGTTCTTCTGGCAGGCGTTCCGGTCGTTTGGTTGGTGGCATCACTGATTTGTTTGGTGGTGCTTCATTGCAGGCGCAATCTCTAGCTGGCAAGGATTATTATCGACAAGCTCGCCGCGCTAGAGGTGGCAAGTGGGGGCGTATGGCAGCCCTTTTAGGTGGCGGTACGGCTTTGTCTGTGATGTCGGCAAATGCCAATGCTGGCGAGCTTGCCATGACCGGTGCTGCCGTAGCCGGCACTGCAGGCGATCTATTTAATGCGTTGCCTATTGGTGGGGCGTTACTGGGTGGTGCGGGTAAGCTATTCCGGCCTCTGGATATTGCGTTATCCGGAGCAGCGCTGACCTCTGCAATCGCAAATGGTGACGGTAAGCAGATAGGCGGTACTGCAGGCGACATGATTGGCGGCCTTGGAGGTGCAGCAGCTGGTGCGATGGCAGGAGCGGCTATAGGTTCAGTGGTGCCAGTGATAGGCACGGCTGTGGGCGGTGTCATCGGTTCAGTAGTTGGCGGTATTGGTGGTGGTGAGCTTGGCCAGTGGCTAGGCGAGAACATTGGCGGCTGGTTTAGTGAAGACAAAACGGATAAACCTGCTCCAGCATCGGTGGCAGAGCAATCAAAGCAACTGGTGAACAGTAATCGTCAGATCAGTTTTGCACCAGTCATACAGATACAACCTAGCGGTAATCCTGAGTATGACAAAGGCGTTGCAAATCAGCTGTTAGAAAGGATGAAGGCTGAGCTGGTGCCTGTGATGTTTGGCGGTTCTGATGTGGGCGTTCGTTCTGATGCTAGTTTATCTGATAGGAGAGATACATGAGGCAGATGATGTCGCTCGGTGACTTCGTTTTTTCGCTAAGTGAGGGCACGCCTTACTCTGGTTTGCAACGTTCAAGTGACGGGGGATGGGTTGCCGTCCCTCGTTATGGCCAGAAACCAATTAGTCAAAACACGGGCCAGCAGCTTGAGAAAATCAGTATCAGAGGCACATGGTTCCGAGCTGATGGCATGGCCAATTTGGATGCGCTGCGAGCTATGCAAGCAAGGCGAGAGCCATTAGTTTTGACTGATGGTTATGGTCGCAACCTTGGCTTATGGACGCTTAAACAGCTTCAAGAAAAGCAGGACCGTATTATTGATGACGGTACGGCTATTGTTATCAATTTTACCATTGAGCTAGAGGAGTATGCCGGTGACAGTAATACGCAGTCGTGATGGTGATACCGTTGCTATTGTCTTGTTTCAGGCGCTGGGTAGAGCTGATGATGAAGCTGAAGAAGCGTTGTATGAGCTTAATCCTGGACTTGAGCTGTATGGTCCTGTTTTGCCGGCTGGCGTAGAAATATGTCTTCCAGTATTGGCGGGATCAGAGCCTAAGAGAGTGGTGAATATATGGGATTAGGCTTTAGACCTCAGGTACGGGCGAGTGGCCCGGGTGAGGCGATTATTAATAACAGGCTGGTATCGTGGGAGCGTGTTGACGCTGCCGGCATTCAGTCCGACCAGGTAACGCTAACAGTTGATACGGCTGGCCAGACCGGCATTCCTAAAGAGGGGGCTGTGCTGCGCTGGTTCGAGGGATACGAGGGAAGCTTGGTAGACAAAGGCGAGTTTAAAATTACACGCATTGTTCCTCGTTTGTTTCCGCCTACAGTTACTATTGTGGCTACTGCCGCACCATTTCAAGTTGATGATTCAACAGGTTTTAAGGAGCGGCGTACGCGCACATTCACTGACACTACACTGGCGGATCTATTTAGAGAAGTGGTATCTACGCATGGTTTTAGCCCTCGAGTTGCTATTGAGTTCGAAAGTATACAGTTAAGCCACGTTGACCAGTTGGATGAAACGGATGGTGCGTTTCTCTCACGCCTGGCACGTGAGCGTGATGCTGTAGCCAAGCCTATCAATGACCTGTATGTGCTTGCTAAGCGTGGGCAGGTTAAGACTATAACAGGGCAAGATATTCCGCCTGTATCGGTAGCGTTGCCATCAAATAATGATCCAACAGATCAGGGGCAGTTTATTAATTGTCAGCTTGAGCGTCCCAGTCGGACGGTCGTTTCTGGTGTTAAAGCAAATTGGACTGATGTTGCGACAGGCCAAGAACATGAGGTTAGCGACGGTCAAGCGCCATTTAAGAAATTGCGCCAGTCTTATGAGGAGGAGGCTGTGGCATTGCAGGCGTGCCGTGACGAGCTTACTCGAGTAAAGCGCCAAGGTTCGTGCGTTCGCATGGATTTGCCTGGTGATCCTAATTTGGTCGCAGAAGGCCTAATGTCGTTGAGCGATTCGTTTCCGCCTGAAATGGCAGGAGACTGGTCAATTGATAAAGTTACCGCGCGTGGTGACGCCTCTGGAGGTTATCGATGCGCGGTGATAGCTACAGAACCAAGTAAATAATTCAGTCGAAACATATCAATATTTTTGGTGTAGGGAGTGCTCAAAAATAACAAAAGCATTAAAAAATTTTATAAGTATATTTGAGGAACAAGAAATTTGATTTACCACCTTGTTACCACGGAATTACCACAAGAGATGAAACAGAAATTGTAAAAATTGATATAACTTATTGATTAGGGTAAGGAAAAGCTGGTCGGCATAGCAGGATTTGAACCTGCGACCCCTGACACCCCATGACAGTGCGCTACCAAGCTGCGCTATATGCCGACTTGGTGACTACTATACGGATTTTTTTTTGAAAGGCAATAAGTGGTTGGTTTGTTTGGACATTAAATGAACTTAAGTGCGTATTTTTGTGTTCGTTTTCATTAACGTTGGGTCGTATAAGAAGAAAGCGCACTAAATATAAGCATTAGTGCGCTGTATTGGTTTACTTAGTCCAAATACCTTTTGGTAGTGTTTTTTCTACTTCAGGGTTGGTACTCGGATCAAACTCGGGGGTTACTCCAGCTTTAAGCTGCTTTTTATAATCGGCAGCAAGCCACAGCACAACCTTGCGAAGCATAAAGAGTGCAACCACGTTAACTACAGCCATTAACCCCATTGAAATGTCGGCGAGGGTCCAAACTAATCCGAGTTCACTTACTGCACCAAACATGACCATACCTAATACACAAGCTCTAAACACCATCATTCCTTTCTTTGAATGATGATCTAAAAACAGCAGATTGGTTTCTGCGTAACTGTAGTTGGCAACAATAGAAGTAAAAGCAAAAAATAAAATAGCGACTGCAACGAAAGTTGCACCCCATTCACCTACATGGTGAACCAACGCAGATTGCGTTAACTCAATGCCGGTCAGGCCAGAGTTTGGCTCAAGCTGACCAGATAAAAGGATAAGCGAAGCTGTCGCGGTACAGATCACTATAGTGTCTACAAATACACCTAGCATTTGCACATAACCTTGCGATGCAGGATGGTTCGGATTTGGTGTTGCACTTGCTGCTGCGTTTGCAGCGCTACCCATACCGGCTTCATTTGAGAATAGGCCGCGTTTAATTCCTTGAAGCATAGCTTGCATTACCGCGTAGCCAATAGCACCAGCGCCAGCTTGTTCGATACCCATTGCA
>NZ_CP072684.1:0-307500 GCF_023716725.1 Pseudoalteromonas sp. SCSIO 43201 | reverse complement strand
TCGAAGCCCCGGTAAACGGCGGCCGTAACTATAACGGTCCTAAGGTAGCGAAATTCCTTGTCGGGTAAGTTCCGACCTGCACGAATGGTGTAACCATGGCCACGCTGTCTCCACCCGAGACTCAGTGAAATTGAAATCGCAGTGAAGATGCTGTGTACCCGCGGCTAGACGGAAAGACCCCGTGAACCTTTACTACAGCTTGGCACTGAACATTGACCCTACATGTGTAGGATAGGTGGGAGGCTTTGAAGCGCAGACGCTAGTTTGTGTGGAGCCGACCTTGAAATACCACCCTTGTAGTGTTGATGTTCTAACTTAGGCCCCTGAATCGGGGTTGAGGACAGTGCCTGGTGGGTAGTTTGACTGGGGCGGTCTCCTCCCAAAGAGTAACGGAGGAGCACGAAGGTTTGCTAAGTACGGTCGGACATCGTACGGTTAGTGTAATGGTAGAAGCAAGCTTAACTGCGAGACAGACACGTCGAGCAGGTACGAAAGTAGGTCATAGTGATCCGGTGGTTCTGAATGGAAGGGCCATCGCTCAACGGATAAAAGGTACTCCGGGGATAACAGGCTGATACCGCCCAAGAGTTCATATCGACGGCGGTGTTTGGCACCTCGATGTCGGCTCATCACATCCTGGGGCTGAAGTCGGTCCCAAGGGTATGGCTGTTCGCCATTTAAAGTGGTACGCGAGCTGGGTTTAGAACGTCGTGAGACAGTTCGGTCCCTATCTGCCGTGGGCGTTTGAGAATTGAGAGGGGCTGCTCCTAGTACGAGAGGACCGGAGTGGACGAACCGCTGGTATTCGGGTTGTGATGCCAATTGCATTGCCCGGTAGCTACGTTCGGAATCGATAACCGCTGAAAGCATCTAAGCGGGAAGCGAGCCTCGAGATGAGTTCTCACTTTGACTTAGAGTCAACTGAAGGGCCGTTGAAGACTACAACGTTGATAGGCGAGATGTGGAAGTGCTGTGAGGCATTAAGCTAACTCGTACTAATTACCCGTGAGGCTTAACCATACAACGCCAAAGTGGTTTAGCGACAGAAGTTAATAGACTAAAGTAGACAAAGAATTTAATAGCTTTTTCCAGATTTATATTAATGAAGGATACTTCATTAATGAACAGAATTTCCTGATGACCATAGCGTTTTGGAACCACCTGACCCCATGCCGAACTCAGAAGTGAAACAAAACAGCGTCGATGATAGTGTGGGCTTCCCATGTGAAAGTAGAACATCGTCAGGGCCTTATTAGAGAAACCCGTTGCAGCAATGCGACGGGTTTTTTGCTGTGTGGGATTTGGAAAAAATCTCATAAGATAATCAACACCTCGAAAAGCAATCAATACATTACAAAACAATCAACACATCGCGAGGTAAACTCGCTCCCACCACTACATCAACAAAATACTGCACTGGTAGGAGGGGGTTTACCCGCCGAGCTGTTGAGTCTCTCAAACAAAAAGAATAAAACAGTCTACTCTGTAACATCGCGAGCTAAACTCGCTCCCACTACAATATCAACAAAGTGCTGCACTGGTAGGAGGCGGTTTACCCGCCGAGCTGTTGAGTCTCTCAAACAAAAAGAATAAAACAGTCTACTCTGTAACATCGCGAGCTAAACTCGCACTCACCACAACACCAGCAAAGTGCTGGACAGGGAAGAGGCGGTTTACCCGCCGAGCTGTTGGGTCTCTCAAACAAAAAGAATAAAAACATCCTACTTTGTAACATCACGAGGTAAACTCGCTCCCACCACGACATCAACAAAGTGCAGCACTGGTAGGAGGCGGTTTACCCGCCGAGCTGTGTGACTAGAGACGAACGCATGGTAATAATCAACAATGCGATAGGCGTTCTAGCACGTGGATCCATTTACTGAAGTTTCTAGATTAAAGTTATAGTGATGAAGAAGGTTTGAAAAAACTCCATGCGATAAAACGGCTTATCTTATTACCTTGACCCATCTCTATTATTCTCACTTGTTCTGCTGCGACTTTTCTAATTTGCTTTTGAAGCGGTTTTATATTGTCTTTATTAGAGATGAGAGATGTAAACCAGTAAATTTGCTCCTTGTACATGGCACTCTCAGCTATCATATTAAGCAAGAAGCGTTTTTCTCCACCTTCACACCATAATTCTTGAGCCTGGCCGCCAAAGTTTAGTGAACTTTGTGGCGTTTTATTGAGGTTTCTCCACTTGCGCTGTGTTCCTTTGTTTGCTTCGGCTTCACTAGAATGAAAGGGCGGGTTACACATTGAAAAATGATAAAATTGGTTTGCTTTTATGATTGTCTTAAAAAATTGATTAGGCTGCTTTTGCTGAAGAACCTTTACTGGCAATTTATTTAATTCTGCGATGGTTTTAGCACATTTTACTGCAACAGGATTTATATCGGATGCTACAAAACGCCAGTTATATTCCCTTGAGCCTAAGATGGGGTAGATCAAATTGGCACCGGTGCCAATATCTACGCCTTGAACTTTGTCAGGCAAATCACTTTCGTCGAGTAAATCTTTGAGTGCGTGAATGTAGTCTGCTCTGCCTGGCACGGGGGGGCATAAAAACTGTGGGGGGATATCCCAAACTTGGATATCGTAGTCTGATTTAAGCAATGCTTTATTTAACAGTTTCACGGCATCTGGGTTTGCGAAGTCGATACTTTTGATACCATCAGCTCGTTTGTAAGCAAAATCTTTTAAAGTGGGTTCGAGTGTTATGAGCTTATCGAGATCATAGCCAGAGTTATGCTTGTTTCTTGGATGCACGGGGTTCTTCGAATAAATAAAAAGATTATAACACTTTTAATCGAACCCTTAAGTCTTGAAAAAATACTTTATCTTAAAGACATGCCAACTTTTGCTTGCCTTGTTTTGGAGTTTACTTATCAACCACTCAACTGGTACGATGAGGAACAAACGTTTAAAAAATCAAAACAAAGAAATGGTAGAGCAAAAATCTCTGTTAGTAGATATAGAGGATGGGCACAAACTCCACCTCAGATATATAGCGAAACCCGGTAGTATTGGTCCTGTTGTATTCTTTATGCATGGTGCGGTCGAGAATGGTAAAATTTTCTACACTGAATCTAATAAAGGATTAGCCCCTTTTTTGGCTGAACATGGTTATCGTTGTTTTGTGGGTGATCTTCGTGGTCGAGGTGGAAGCACGCCAAAAATTGATTCAGAAGCGACTTACGGACAAACTGAATCAATTTTGTACGAAATTCCTGAAATGCTGAATTTTATCGAGCAATACACTGGCTCTAGAGCACAATATTGGGTTGGGCATTCTTGGGGGGGCGTATTGATGAATAGTGTTTTTGCACGCTTTCCAAGTGAAATTCAGCACGTGAAAGCTTGTGTCTATTTTGGCTCTAAGCGTAGCTTGTATAATAATCACCCCAGTAAATTACTTAAAGCAAACCTGTTATGGTTTAATGTTGCACATTACTACTCCAAAAAGTATGGTTATCTACCAGCGAAGAAGCTCGGTTGGGGAAGCGATGATGAGTCTTCAAAATCACATGCTCAAAGTGCTGACTGGGCACAAAAGAATCCTTGGATAGATTCAGACGATGGCTTTGATTACTCCTCTGTTTTACAACATATAATGTTACCACCGACTTTACACATAGCGGGAGTTAAAGATAAGGCGCTTGCTCAACCTGTTGATATTAAGGCTTTCATAAGTGAGTCAGGAAATGGGATCCAAGAGCTTAAGATTTATGGGAAAACACACGGCCATCAACATAATTATGGGCACATAGATATGTTAACCCATAAACATGCACGTGATGATCAATTTAAAGATTTGCTTGCGTGGTTTGATCGCTTTGCGGTTGGGGGATCATCTTCTCAATAAACCCTTCATAACGCTGCCACTTTTCTAGTGGTTGCGTACTGATTGGCTTTCTAACTTGGGCTTTGCTCAAGGTATGCACTGGCTTTTTAGACTTATGAAAGTCCAAGCATTCAGGTTCGTACTTTTGATACAAAAAGCCCAAACATTTCTTGATGGTTTTTTCTGGTTCAGCAATCAGTTGTTCGTAACTAAACGTGAAAATGTCCCTTTTCATAAATTGGTAAAAATGAGACATAAGGTCGCTTTGCGCTTGTGCATACAAGGCAAACTCACTTAAAGAGCAAAAATAAGGTTCACTTTCGGCGAAATGGTTACTGTATACTGACCAAGCTGTTGCTTTGAAATTGCGTGTTAAATGAATTACTCGCGCTTCAGGGAAGAGCTTGTGGATTAACCCCAGATTTTGAAAATTCGCTGGTAGCTTATTTATCACAACTTCTTCAGATACTCTATGTCTTTTTATTTCATCGACATAGAGAATGCGGCAATGATCTAACATCGAATTACTGAGTTGGTTTAAGCATGCGGGAAACTCAGCATTATTACGCATACTGAGGTAGGGGACAATTTTGTCACTGATCACTGTATTCTCGCCAAGAGTTCCAATATTTGAGTGTTGCACCAACATTTGCTCAAGGAGCGTAGATCCTGTTCTTGGCAGACCAACAATAAATACCGGTGTAAATGTTGTTTTTACTTTATCACTGGGTTTATTAAAGAAAGATTGGCCACAATATCGTTTAATCGATTCAAAAAATGGAAGCATATCTAGAGTGCGAAACTCACTCAAGGATAGCTGAGTTTCATTTGCTAGCGCAAAATGCTCCTGCGCGAGCTTGTAATCACCTAAACGCTCATGACATTTTGCTTTTGCATAGTAGACAACGGTTTTCAGTCTAGGGGTTTCAAACTCCTCCTCAAGTTTAGTTAATTGAATTAAATAGCTTGAGAGCGCGTTTGGTTTTGACATTTGTACGAGTTCATAAAGCATAAATGCAGTCACCGCGCTGTGTGGGCAACTCAACCCAGCTTTAAAAACATTTTTTGCCTGCTCGATGAAGCCATAGTCCAGATAAAATTGGCCGAGTTGATAATGGGCTTGGGCATTATGTTTTGCCACGCTAAGCGTGTATTCAAGTACGGTTTTGGCGTCGACTGGTGAGCCAACCGCTAAAAAAGCGTCTGCTAATGCAAAAAGTGGCTCGAGCATTTTTGGCAGGTGTTCACAGGCTCTTTTTAAGTAGTAGATTGCATTATCATACTGCTCTAAACGCATACAGATACGACCTACACCAAAAAGAGCCGCGCCATTTTTTGGTGATTGTTTTAAAACCGATTTGTACATAAACTCGGCTTCTCGAAGTTTGTTCTCTGCCAACAGCTCGTTGGCTCGCTGTAATAACAACATGTGCTAATAGAGTTACTTAATCAATTTTCAATAGAATAAAAATAAAAAGGCGAAATAGCTATTGCTAGTTCGCCTTTGTTTCTGGGTTACAGTAAAAGTTAGAACGTATATGTTGCTTTGACGTAGTAGAAGCCGCCATTTATACCGTATGGTGAGGTTTCGTAGTATTTGCCACCCCAGTTATTATTTGGAATGCCAGTTGCGTCATAAAAATCAAGTTCTTCAGGATCTTGGTCGAAAATATTATTTGCACCAACAGATAAGCTAATTGAATCTGTTGCAAAATAAGTTAACTCTGCATCGAACGTGATAGTTGCATCAGCTGTTTTAGCCGTTGCGTCATAATCTACGTGGACACCTTGATATTCACCGTAGTAGTTCATCCGAACAAAACCTGAAAAAGTATCCCACTGTTGGGACCAAGTTAGTGTGCCTCTGTGTTTTGGCAGGTCGTTTTCTAGACGAGATACCTTGAAATCACCAGTAATTGCAGAAAACCGGTCTACTTCGGTTTCATTCCAGTTGTAGGCTGCACTGAAGGTCGCGTAACCTCCAAGCATGTCCATCGAGTAGTTACCTACCAAGTCGACCCCTTGAGTAGTGGTATCGAAGTCGTTTGTAAAGAAACTAACTTGAGCTAGATTATCTACATTTGGTACACCTGCCGCTTTAAGTGCCTCTTTATCAGCATCACTCAACACAATTTTTTCTGATTGACTCAAGCGATCAGTGACTTCTATGTTGTAGTAATCCAATGTGATAAACAGGTCACCAGAACGGTATACTGCGCCTAAAGTAAAGCTTTCTGACTCTTCAGGAGTCAGCTCTGTACCACCTAGCTGCTCTGAGACAGGGTTAGTTGGTGGAAGTAATGCAGAGTCAACTAGCACACCGCTACTTAAGTTTGTTTGAACGTTAGAGACATTTGCTTGACCAACCGTTGGTGCCCTAAAACCGGTGCTCACCGAGCCACGTACAGAGAAGTCTTCGGTAACGTGATATTGACCAGTAATTTTGAAGTTGGTGGTTGAACCAAATGTATCGTAGTCTTCGTATCTTAGTGCCCACCCCATTAAAAAGTCTTCAGTAAATGGGGTTTCAATATCGATGTAAGCAGCGTAGTTACGACGAGTGTATTCTCCGGCTGCTGACGGTTTAAAGCCAGGGAAACCATTAGAACCAATACCAAAACCTTGCTGCGTAAGTGGGCCTGCGATAAATGATGCTTCATCGCCTGCAAGTACCTCAAAGGTTTCTTCATGCCATTCGAGACCCGCGGCAACATTCACGTCATATGCAAGATCAAAATCATAGCCTTTAGAAACATCGAAATTGAAATTCTTTTCTAATTGTATGTACTTACCTGGGCTGAAATCCATTGGCGTGTCAGCACCAAGAGATGCGTTTACCGTATTGGTAATGAAATAGCGTGACTCATTACGTCCTACTGAGCCACTTAAATCCCAGTAGCCACCTTCCAAAAAGCCATCTTGAAACTCACCTTCAACACCGATAGTCAAAGAGGTGTCAGTAATGTTGCCACCAAAGTTTGGAGTAAAACCGCCAGGTAAAATTTCATTAAACGCGAAACAGTTGCGGCCTAACTCGGTATCGGCTGCAATTAATTGATAAGCCGGAATATTTTCAACGTTTCTGTCAGTAAGGTTGACGACTGGACACTCAATACCAACGCCAACGCCATCTAGGTCTCCAACTAGTAGTGTTTCTCCACCGTCGTTAGAATACACACCGGGGCGGGTCTGAGGGTTCCGGTAGTAGAACCCCCCTTTGACGTCGCGTTCTGAGTAATTACCAAACATATAGAAGTGCGCATTATCTGTAACGTCTACACCAACATTACCAAAGATACTAATATCATCTTTAATTTCTGGAGCGCCCCATATTTGTGCTGGGTCACCAACACCTTCTACACCCGCACCTATGTAAGCGGCAGCGTCCGGACGTTGAACACTTCTGCTTGTCGCATCAGCTTCCTTATATTGGAAGCTAAGGTTTGCAAAGCCGTTATCGGTAAATGGCAAACCGACATTACCTTCTATAACAGTTGTGTCGCCATCCCCTTCATAATACTCACCTTGGCGCACTGAGAAAGAGCCTCCCTCACTTGCGTCTTTCAGTACGAAGTTCATTACACCAGCAATAGCATCTGAACCGTACTGTGCAGCAGCGCCATCACGAAGAACTTCAACCTGCTTTAGCGCAATACTTGGGATCACTGAAATGTCAGGACCTTGTGCACCGTCGTTAATACCGCCTCCAAGGAAAGCAATAACGGATGAGCGGTGACGACGCTTACCGTTTAATAGAATAAGCGTACTATCTGCTGGCAAGCCACGTAGGTTGGCTGGTCTTACTAAGGTTGCTGCATCGCTGATAGGGTTCGCATGCACGTTTAGTGATGGAACTGAACCTTTGAGCAACTCAAGCATATCTGAGCCGGCTGCTTTGGACATATCTTCTGCGCCGATGATATCGATTGGAACCGGCGACTCGCCAACAGAACGAGGCGCAGCCCTTGAACCGACTACAGCAATCTTTTCTATTTTCTCATCGACTTTGGGTTTATCGGCCTCTTCAGCTATGGCAGTTGTTGTAAGAAGTGATGTTGTTGCAGCTGACGCTAGCGCAAGGCGAATTGCACGGCGCAGCGTGTTACTATTTTGTTTCATCCTGTTTCCCCAGTTGATTGTTGTTGTCATACCAATAAAAAGGTCATTTATAATATTTTTACCTTTAATACACATATAATTTAATTTGCTATGTGTTGGCAAGCGCTTTTTTAAAATTAGCAGCGATTTAGAAAACTGCAACTTTCTGAATAACTTTTTGTTTCCGCTATAAAGAATGTCAAAATCCTAAATATAAGTTGTTGTTAAAGATGATGTTTTATGGCTTTTCTTTGGTTTCTCACATTAAGCTTAATTTGTTGCATATCTATGGTGATAAAATAGAGGAGGAAGGTAACAGCGAATATTGAGTTTTTGTTTATTATTTAAGCATAATTGAAGATCACGTCTTGGTTGCAGAGGTGTGATCGAGAATTCTAGCTATGTCGTGGGGAAATCATATTGAGTCGGGTATTTTATACAAAAAAATTACCCCTCTACTTGGCTAGCACATATTTTTGTACTAATGGCTAATAGCTAAAAGCGCGTAAACTTTGATAGACTTGGGTTATCACTATTTTTGAGTTAATGAATGAAACTGATCAAAGTTGTTCACAAAGCACCGATGCGCGTTGCTCGGATCAGTAAACGCCGGCAGCAGATCAGATTACGCCGCGCTATGGTTGCGCTTAAATGTGCCCTTGAACAAGAAAAGCAAGAAACCAAAGAAATGCTTGAAATTTATAAACGCTACACCTTGGGAAAAGCAGATAGGACTGAACTAAAGACTGCTAACGCACAACTTGTTGATATACTGAAAGGCCTAGGACTAGGCGTATTTGCGATTTTGCCTTTTGCTCCTATCACTATTCCAATTATTGTAAAAGTAGGTAGCTTAGTGGGGGTCGATGTGTTGCCAAGCTCCTTTAATTTGAAAAAAAAGCCGACAGATACCAAGAATTCGTGAATTTTCTTTTTAGGCTTGTTAATCTACGTAAGGACATTATAAATTTGAGGCCTACATGAACAATCTAGTCGTTCACTCTTCTATGGGTACACCCATTTCTCTTTTTTCCGCGACAGACCTAGTATCGTGGCAAGCAAAGCAATCAGAAACCGTTCAATTACTTATTAATACTGCAAAACTTCAGTCACAAAAAACGATTGTCATTCCCGCTTTAGGCTCTAATGAGGTTGAGCGAGTCATCGTTTTGATTGAAGAAGAGGGAGATTTTTGGGCTTTAGGTAATCTTGCTAAACAACTACCAAAAGGCACTTACACTCTAGATGTTGCTGAGGAGCTGGTTGAAGCTAACGCTACTGCCTTTTTGCTCGGTGCATACCAGTTTGCCGCTTACAAAGAGCTTGCACCTATTGTTGCTAAGCTGGCTATTGCCGATGAGCAGACTTATCACAAAGTCAAAGCGACAGTTGAGTCGATAAACCTTGCTCGTGACTTAGTAAACACACCTGCCGCAGATATGATGCCACAGCATATGGCTGAAGTGATGTCAGAACTTGCTGAGCAATATGATGCTGATTTTAATCAAATTGTTGGTGATGAATTACTAGAACAAAACTATCCGACTATTCATATGGTTGGTCGTGCCAGTGATAATGCGCCAAGATTATTAGACTTACGGTGGGGGGATGATAAGCACCCTAAATTGACGCTTGTGGGCAAGGGAGTGTGCTTTGATTCCGGTGGACTTGACCTGAAACCTGCGTCTGGTATGCGCAATATGAAAAAAGACATGGGCGGTGCTGCCCATGTTATTGCACTTGCTAATATGGTTATGGCAGCAAAATTACCGGTGCGGTTACGCGTGCTTATCCCTGCGGTTGAGAATGCTGTTTCGCGTAATGCTTTTAGACCAGGAGATGTGATAAAAACACGTAAAGGTATCACCGTTGAAATAGACAATACTGACGCGGAAGGGCGATTGGTGCTTTGCGATGCGTTAGCAGAAGCACAAACGGAATCTCCAGCGCTTTTAGTCGATTTTGCTACGTTAACCGGTGCATGTCGCATTGCTTTGGGAACTGAGCTTCCTGGTTTTTACTCGACAGATCAAAAAATTGCTGCTGAGTTAATGGAAATAGGGCTGAGCAATGCCGATCCAATTTGGCAGCTGCCGCTATTTGATCAATATAAAGCGTTATTTAAGAGTGATGTAGCTGATATTGCCAACTGTGGCTCAACGCCATTTGGTGGCTCTATTACTGCGGCACTTTACTTAAAAGAATTTGTTGAGCCTCAAACTACACCTTGGCTTCATTTCGACGTTATGGCGTGGAACTTAAGAGCACTTCCGGGTAGGCCGGTCGGCGGTGAGGCGCTCGGATTGAGAACGATGTTCAGCTATCTCGAGAAAAAGTTTAGCTAACTGCTTTATTTACCTGTTGTAAAAAAGCCCAGCGATGATTAAGCGTCTGGGCTTTTATTTATTAATTAAACGCTTTTTTCTGGAATATTTTCCAGTATTCCTTTCATTTGTTGCCAATACAGACCTACGCTTGCGATCTCTACTTTTTCTTCAGGAGAATGCGGAAACTTTATGGTTGGGCCAAAAGAAATCATATCCATATTTGGGTATGGCTCTTTAAATAGACCACACTCAAGGCCTGCATGGATCACCATTATATGCGGCTTCTCACCGTAGATAGATTCATACATATCGCGGAATATCGCCAAAACTTGCGAGTTAGGATCTGGCTTCCAGCCGGGATAAGCTCCGCTAAATTCAATGTCGGCTGCGCCCAGTTCAGCGAGTGATCGTAGCATACCTTCGACATCACTTCGGCCTGAATCAATTAATGATCGGATCAAGCAAAGCACCTCAAGGTTTTTCTCTGAGGTTGAAATCACCCCCATATTAAGAGAGGTCTCAACAACCCCTTTTATATCATCGCTCATTCGAATAACGCCATTTGGGCAGGCGTTCAGTAATGCTAATACTTTGCTTTGGCTTTTTGTTGTGAGTGCTAAATGATGGTTATCGATGGTGTTGAGTGCAAAAGTGATCCCTGATTCAATAGCGCTAAGCTCTTGCTTTACTGTGGTTTCATATTGTTCAACTAGAGACTGAAATTGGTCAACCTTGCTGCTGTCAAAGCTTACCATGGCATAAGCTTCACGAGGGATCGCATTGCGTAGCGAGCCGCCTCTAATATCAATAAGTTTGAAGTCAAAATCTGCAATGTGGTGCTTTAAAAAACGTGCCAAAAGTTTGTTAGCATTTGCGCGTCCAGTATGTATGTCAACGCCTGAATGCCCGCCGCGTAAGCCTTTGAGAGAAAGCTCGAAAACTTGATGATGTGCAGGTATTGCTTCTCTTTCAAGCGGTAGCGTCATTGAGGCATCGACTCCTCCTGCACACCCCATGTAGATCTCGCCTTCTTGCTCAGAATCTGTGTTGAGTAAGATTTCACCGTCTAACCAGCCTGACTGCAAGCCAAAAGCACCACTCATCCCAGCTTCTTCATCAACGGTGAGCAATACTTCCAGTGGACCGTGCTTGATGTCGTCTGCGTCCAGTACAGCAAGGCATGATGCCATACCAATACCATTATCAGCACCTAATGTAGTGCCGGTAGCGGTTACCCAACCATCATCAACAAATGGCTTGATAGGATCGGTAACAAAATCATGAGCAGTATCATCATTTTTCTGAGGCACCATATCAATATGTGCTTGCAGCACTACGGGTTTGCGGTTTTCCATACCAGCGGTTGCTGGCTTTTTAATGAACACATTACCAACTTCGTCACGGCGAACTGCTAGGCCTTTACTTTCGGCCCATTCAACAATGAAGCCTGCTAATGCTTCTTCATGTTTTGATGGGTGAGGGATAGCACAAATTTGGTCAAAGAATTTCCAAATGGCTTGAGGTTCTAATTGGCTGACTTCTGTATGCGCTTTAAGCACAGTGAACTCCTTGGGTGGATGGTAATAATGCAACAATGTTACCATCCACCCAAGGGCAAAATCGAGTTATTCAGGCCATACTTTACCTAAGGAGTACGGCTTGAGTGTAAAATAGGCGATTACTGACCTCTACTTACCGCAACCGCAGGTGCAATTAACTCAAGTCCGGTTTTATCACAAGGAGGTAGGCTGGCATCAGAGCTGGCAATTGGGGTTACTCTATCACCCCATTTTAGATAGCTTGCGGCCCATGTTAAGCCTGCTCCAAACGCCGCTGACATGATATTTGCGTGTGGTTGGATCAAGCCATTTTCTACAGCTTCACATAGTGCAATCGCAATGGTTGCAGCAGATGTATTGCCGTATTTATCGATATTAACCATTACTTTATCGTCTGCGATTTCCAATCGACTTTGAATGGCTTGAATAATACGAAGATTTGCCTGATGAGGGATAAGTACATCAATATCATCTAACGATAGTGAAGCTTGTTTTAATACGTCATCACAAGCTTCACTCATGCCCTTTACGGCACGCTTAAAAATTTCACGGCCTTCAAACGACAGATCCGACGGCCCAGTACCCGCACAGCGATCCATGTCGGTACCATAATTTGGGATGTGAAGAATGCTGCGATCTGAGCTATCACACCCTGTTTTGGTACCAAGTAAGCCCGCAGGCTCCTCGCTCGCCTCCAAAACGACTGCACCAGCACCATCACCAAACAAAACTGCGCTGTCACGCTTTGCCCAGTTAACGTACCAAGTCATGCGTTCAGCGGCTACTACAACCGCTTTTTTGATCATGCCAGCTTGGATTTGAGCTGTAGCGTTTTGTAATGCGTACAAAAAGCCGGAGCACGCAGCGTTAGTGTCACATGCTGCCGCACCAACTGCGCCAATGTTTTTCTGTACCAAAGAAGCAGTGTTTGCAACCATGGTTGAAGGGGTACAAGTTGCAAGTAGCACCAAGTCAATATCTTTGCCATCTACACCAGCACAGGCCAGTGCATGTTGGCTTGCAACCGTAGCGAGATCTGCAGTGCTAACATGACTGACACGTCTAGATCTGATCCCTGTTCTTGTGCTTATCCACTCGTCGTTTGTATCAACGACAGTACTTATTTCGTCATTACTAATGCTTGCTGGTGGAATACATTTCCCCCAGCCTGTGATTTTTGCGTAAACCATAGTGTCTCTTAATCTAATCCGACCAGTCGGCCAATTTTTTCATTTATACCAAATCCTTCATGGTATTGCCATAAAAGCGATACATGCCATCGACTAAGACGTGATTAACTGATATTAATCACAGTAATTTTAACTAAATTCGGTATAATTTTGATAAAACCGTCAAACTCAAACCATATGATGAACATTGCGTTTTCACCAAGCTCTGCATTGGGGCAACTTTTATTATTGCGCTCAGTGGCAATTGTTATACAAATACTGATGTTGTTATTTGCAGCGCTGGTATTTGGCAAGCAGTTTGACTTTGTTGCTGTGGTCGGTGTTGTGGCAGCTGAGTCGGTTTTTCAATTACTGAGTATCTACGCCTACCGCCATACTAAAGAGGCTGAGCCGATAGGTATGACGATGCAGCTGCTAGCAGATATTCTATTTTTGACTATTTTGCTGGATTTGACAGGGGGAGCTACCAATGCGTTTGTATCCCTGTTGGTTCTGCCAACAGTGATTGCTGCGGTAACAATACCGACGTTGAATATGTTAGTGGTATCGGCAAGTGCGATTGGTGCTTACGTTTATTTGTACATAAAAATGTCCCATGAGCATGTGCATCATATGGATATGTCGACACACCTACTAGGTATGTTGGTAAACTTTACTTTTACAATCATTGTTGTGGCAACTGTTGTGAGTTTATTGGTAAAGCAAAATCGTAAGAAAGAGCGAGCTATAGCGTCACTGCGAGAACAACAGCTACAGCAGGAACAAATTATTGCGTTAGGAAGCGCTGCTGCACAAGCGACGCATCAGCTAGCTACGCCTATTGCGCATTTGGCATTGTTACATGAGGAGTTAGATGAACTTTATCCTAATGAGCCATGTGTAGCGGACATGTCTGAGCCACTATTCCGTTGTAAGGAGCAGCTTGATGTATTCAGAGAGTTCACCGAGTATTTAAAGTCAGCATCAAAAATAACTATTACCATTGAACGCTTTGCTGAGCAGTTGAGCGAACTAGTTAGCTTACAGTTTCCAAACCAACACTTTCATTTTGAATTAGAGAATCTCGAAGGGGAGTTAACCGATGATCCCATGCTCGCGCCTTCTATTTTGAATCTGATCAGTAATGGTGTTAGAGCGAACGAGCAAGCTGGTCAAGTTGATATCAAGATAAAGCTAAATTCAACAGACTCAGAACACCGTATTACGATCCTTGATAGTGGATTGGGCATAGATGAAGAAAAGCTCAAGCAGCTTGGACAGCATGTGGTGAATAGTGAGTCAGGGTTAGGTATGGCTGTCCTGCTTAGCCACGCCACAATAGAGCGGCTTGGTGGACAATTAGCGATAGAAAATTGCATCTCAGGCGGAACAAAGTGCACTATCAAATTACCAAAGGTGAGAGATGAAATTATTACTCGTTGAAGATGATGTGCCATATGCACAAACGCTTGTGCGTCGGCTAGAAAAACATGGGTTAACTGTTCAGCATGTCACAACTATAGATGAGATGTTAACAGCAGTTGATTCTTGCTCATTTGACTACTTTTTATTAGATATGAAACTGGATAAGGCAAACTCTGTTAATTTTATCGCCACAATCAAACAGCATCATCCATGCTCTAAAGTGGTACTGTTAACAGGCTATGCTAGTATTGCCACCGCGGTTGAAGCTATCAAACTTGGCGCAGATGATTACCTCACAAAACCAGCAAGCACAAGCTTGATTTTACAGACTTTATTGGGTGAAAAAACCGACAATCTTGAAGCCGAAATTATGTCTCCAGAGCGGCTTGAATGGGAACACATTCAACAGGTTTTAAAGGCGAATGACGGCAACATATCACAGACCGCACGTCAGCTAAATATGCACCGACGAACATTACAGAGGAAATTACAAAAGAAACCTGCTTATAAGTAAGTTTTCACATATACTGATTATTAACTAAACTGAAATATGCTGAGTCAGTCGATGATACTCTCATTTGAAGCATTGAATCTATGGGCTATTTTGCTTGCTGCGCTCTCGTCCTTCATGTTGGGCGGGATTTGGTATTCACCTGTGTTATTTCAAAAAACGTGGCTAGAGGGCTGTGGACTTACCGAGTTAGATTTACAAACAAGCGACCCAAAGATGACATTTGGTATGGCGTTTTTGTTATCGCTGCTAGCTAGCGTATTTATGGCGATGGTAATTGCACCATCATTTTCATTGATTGGTGCTACCGCCTTTGGAGCTGGAGTTGGGATCTGCTTTGTCGCGAGTGCCCTAGGAATAAGTTATATCTTTGAACAGCGTCCATTGAAGTTGTTTTTAGTCAACGGCGGCTACCATATGTTACAGTTCACACTTATCGCGTTTGTGTTACGTATAATGAGTTAAAGGAAGATGGCAAAGCCAAACAAAAAAGGCCCAGTAAGAACAGTCGATATTTTTTGCGCCAGTTGCAAACAAAAGTTGTTTAAGTATCGTAAAGGCGGAAAAGGAAGCTTAGTGAAGTGTTTCAAAGAACGTATAAGTCAAGATTTTACAGCGGAGCAGACAAGCTGCCCAAGTTGTGGCAGTGTGTTTGCCCGTGATTCACTCGTTCGTGGAGCTCCTGCATTGAAAATCATTGGCGGAAAAGTCACATTCAAATAATGGCGCTAATGTTTTTTTTAGTTCTCGCTAAAAGACAGACAAATGTCCTGTCCTGATTTTTTTAGTTTGTTACTATCTCGCCGTTTGTCTTTGCTGTTTCAATGAATGAAAGCGACCCTTCCCATGGAACTGGGCCAGCCTATTGGGTCTTGCAAAATGGAAAAAACATGATCGATTTAATGTTCGATATTATAGGTATGAGCGGTACTTTCCTAGTCGTAGGTGCGTTCTTTATGTTGCAGCTTGAGAAAGCATCACCAGAGAGTTTAACCTACAATCTGATGAATTTAACTGGCGCGATTCTTTTGCTTATTAGCCTTTGCTATAACTTTAACTTAGCAAGCTTTGTTATTGAGCTATTTTGGATCGCAGCTTCGCTTATAGGCTTGTTTAAGTATTTTAAAGCTAAAAAGGTAGCAGCAGCCTAAAAGAAAAGATTAATCAAAAACTTGCGTAGTAGCAAAGAGCAAGTATTATTAAGTTAATCATATGCTGCTACGTAGGTTAGATTACTCTAACGCTACGAGTGAAGTGTGGGAACATAGAGCTCGTAATATATGAAAAATTTAAGTGCCTTAATTAAAGTTGCGCTGTTTATAACTCCTCTTACCGCTGTCGCAGAGCAAGAAGCGACAAGTTCAGATCTCTATCAACTCTCATTTGAAGAGTTGCTGAATGTTAATGTCTCAATAGCCACGAAAACCGATGAGACTAGAGCTTCAGTCCCATCTAGCATTACAGTATTCAACTCAGAACAGATAAATAGTTTAGGTGTTGATAATGTATATGATTTGATGAATTTCGTGCCTGGGTTTCAGTCGACGCGAGGTGATTGGGTCGGCGCTGTACCAAAAGAGCATACCCGTGGGGTGTATTTAGATACGGGACATGTGTTGGTGATGATTGATGGGCAGCGACTGAATGAGTCATCTTTTGGTAAAGCGTCCGTCTATACGCCGTTCATTCCTATTGATATTGTGTATAAAGTTGAATTTATCCGAGGCCCCGGCTCTGCGCTTTATGGTAGTAATGCTTTTCTTGGTGTTATGAATGTGATAACCAAAAAGCAAAGTAACCAGTTGTCTATTGGATACGCAGAGCATGGCGGTGTTCAGGCTGCAATAAATCTGTCTACACAACTAGCTGATGAGAATGAACTTTACGCTAACGTCGGGTTCAATAAACGCTCTGGAGAGGACTACTTTTCTGGCACCGTTAAGGATCCTTTGGAGTCACTATTCATTACGGTAGGTGGGAAAGCACAAGCGCTGAGCTGGCAAATTCGATATAACCGAACTCAACTTGATGAATTTCTTAACTTAGCGCGTTATTCTCGTGAAAATGAGCACAAAAGCGAAAACTATGCTGCGATATTAGCTTATCAATCGCAACTCTCAGGGCGACTAAAATTAACGCACACCGTGAGCTTTATCGAACATAATATTGACAGTGCTGGGCTGATCGTTACCGCTGACGAAATAGGGATCACTCAAGGAGGGGACTTTTTAGTTGGACCTGCTTGGCAGTCAAAGGATTTAACCTACAACTTAGATGGTGATTTTGAACAGAGTAACACATTGCACTGGAACTTTGGTATTGAGTTGTCAGAGGAAGAACAAAGCAAAGCAGGAGTCAGAACAACTTATTATGATCAAACTGTAGGCGATATTGTTATATATAATCGTAATTATCTAGGTGGTGTTCGGACTATCATGGAATATGCGCCATTTTACCCGTTACTTCAAGATTTTGACTCATATGCAGGCTATGTTCAGTCCAAATATCTTTTTAACGATAGACTTAGTATGTTTGCTGGAGTTCGCTATGACGAAGTCAAAGACATTGATGATAAGCTCTCACCAAGGCTTGCTTTTGTATATAGTTATAACAGTGTAAATACGCTGAAACTACAGTACGGCGAGTCATTCCGTACGCCTGTCAGTAATGAATTGAACTCTAATGATGATGTGACGACGGGGAATTCAAATTTAACGTCAGAGTATGTAAAAACAACAGAGCTTGTTTGGCACTATCAAGACGAGTCTAAGCAGTTTGATGTCGTGTTGTTTGATAACGAATTGGAAGACTTCATTAATTTAGTGCCAATAGATGATGAACAGGCAGAGTTCACTTTTGACAATGTCTTCGAGACCAGCATGCAAGGTATTGAGATCAATGCCAATATAAACTTAAGTAGTACTACTTGGGTTCAAGCTGCGTACACACAGTTATTTGATGAGCCATTAAATGGTAGCTTTAAAAAGTTTTCGGCGCTTGCCTTTACGTACAAAAAAGAGTCCGTGGAAGTGACGTTGAACGCAATTTGGCGTGATAGCACATTTATGTCAGCACCACCTGAATCGCCAATTGACGATTTTGAGCAACCGAGTTACTACTTAATTGGCGGCACAGCTTCTTTTCACCTAGATGACAGCGCTAAAATTCAACTGAAAGCAGAAAATTTATTCGATAAAAAGTTTACAGTATTTGACCCCCGACTCATTGATGGTCATGTGCCACAACAGGGGCGGAACTTATCTATCCAATATATTAAAAACTTTAATTAATCTAATACCAATTTGACTTAGTGCTTGCTCAATTTGAAGGGGTAAATCTGACGCTAACAGCGTTAAAATTTCTTATTTAGAACCACTAAATAGCAAAATTTTTGTCTTGCCTACACGGAGGTAGGTACCTTGGCGATAGCAGGACGCGGTAGCGGGGTTATCGACAAGATTTTCTCGCCTCAAAATAGACTACTTAATTAAGAGAATTGGTAAAAGATAGAGAGAATTAGCAAGAAAGGGCTGTGTTAAAAGAACAAAAGTGCCACCAGTCTGGTGGCACTTTTGTTATCTCTTAAAAGAAAGTGTAATCAACACGGAGGCTAATTGTACGACCGTTGAGGTAGTTAATGTATTCTTGAGCTGCCGAGTTATTGGCATTTCTCGAGCGTGCACGCATGTATGTTGCAGTTTCTTTATCAAATAAGTTGTTGACGAATACGCTAAGTTTTAAGCTATCGCTTAACTGAATACGTCCAGACACATTAAATACGCTATACGCTGGTGTCTTATCTTCATCACGAACGTTGAAGTGGGTTTTATATTCATCATAGAAAGAAGTATTCACCTCGGATGTAAGCATCTTTACCGAATAATTGAATATTTTGATCAAGCGCGAGGTACGCATTCCATTCCGGTACCATTGTCATTTTATCACCAGCACTTGCTGAGATAGACTCATTATCTTGTGTGATCTCAGAGCTTGTATATGACGTGTTGAATGACATCGTTAGGTCGTCAGTTAAACGAGCTGTTGACTCAAATTCGAAACCTTCAGACTTTGCTTCACCACCGTTAGCTGTGTATGAGAAACCACAAGTGTCCATGTATACCGAGGTTTTTATGTCTGTCCAATCAATACGGTAGACTGCCGCTGAGAAGTCGACCTTTCTGTCAAGTACGCTTGCTTTAAAGCCCAGCTCATAGTTTTCGATAGCATCAGACGTGTAACGGTCTTTACGGTTTTTAGCAAGTGGATCTGCCTCACATGATGCTGCTAATGGACCGTTGTTACCACCTGGTCGATATCCTTCTGAATATAAGCCGTATACAGACATTTCTTCAGTCGGACGGTAAGAAACACTAAACTTATAACGATTACCTGACTCTTCACCGCTTAAGTTATCTTCAGAAGTAGCCCAAATACCTTCCTGTGTATAGTGAGAGCCATCTTTAAGCTCAAAGCGACGAACGCCACCATTTACCTCAAGGCTACCAGAGTCCCCTAAATCAAATTCGTATGCAACATCAGCGAAGAAAGCAAGCTCTTCGGTGTAGTCACGAATATTCGTAAGATTCCAGTTGTTTTGTGGATTGCCAAACGTATCTATACCTATTTGAGTGGCATCTGCACCCCACCAGTTCAATGCAAGTGCTGATACTTTGTCGCCTTTTTCATGGTATTGATTTTGATAGTTTGGATCGAAGCCGTACTCTACTTCATCATAGTAAGCACCGATAGTCCAAGATAGAGGCGAATTTATATCAATATTTTGGAAACGTAGCTGATGAGTCACGCGCTCATATTTACGATGATCAATGATCCAAGTACGGAACATATCTGACGCGTCTAAACGGCTCCATGAAGTCTGAATACTATCTTCTTCATAGGTGCGATGAGAGCCCGCATAAGTTAATGAAGCAATATCGAAGATGTTGTCATCCTGAATATTGATGGTGAAAAGGTCATTCGTTGCGTCAGACCATGGGTCCATTAAGTCCCAAATTTGGTATTTTTGTGGTACACCTTTGTTAGCAATAGGCGCACTGCCGGCGTTACATTGTGGACGCTCAGCAGTTTCAGGACAAGAAACCTTAAAGAAGTCAACATCATACCCGTAATCTGCTTCTTCATTTGCAGTCAAGCTATAGTCCCAGTAATAACCAGGTGTAGAACGATCGCCTGTTGTTGTGCCTGTATCGCTGAAAGTTGTATGGGCATAACCTAGAGTAACAGAAGTTTCAGGATCAACTTGCCATAACAGTTGGCCACGTATGAAGCCTCTATCAGCATTTCCTTGAACGCCGGTATTCATGTTTACCATTTGGTAACGTTCATGCTCTGTATTACCACTGACTCGCAGTGCTAATGTATCGTCAACAAGAGGAATGTTAACGCCCATTGAAATGTTGCGGTGCAGGCCATCAACATCTTTTTCACTTCCAATTTGTGTTGACGCGAAAAATTCAAACTCATCAAGTACTGGCTTTTTGGTGATTATCCTCACGGTACCACCGATGGCATTCGAGCCATAAAGTGTACCCTGTGGCCCACGCAGTACTTCCACTCGTTCTACGTCGTTTAGATTTTCAAACGTGAAAGGAACATCATCCACAAATACACTAGTGGTATCAGGAAATGCTGTGTTACCTCCACTGAGGCCACGTAAAATAAGCTGACCTCTAGGGGAGGCTGCGCCAGCGAGGGTTCTGTAGAAATCTTCAGCTGATACTAAGTTACGATCAGCGATGTCCATTGATGAGATAGTAGAAACCTGCATCGGGATCTCAATGATAGTTTCCTCTTTGCGGCGAGAGGTTACGGTAATCTTTTCGATTTGTTCATTGGCACCGTCATCAGACTGTGTTTCGGCGGTGGCGTAAAAGCTAGATGATGCAGCTAGCATGCTAAGACAAATAGTGCTCTTAGCAAATGGTATTTTACCCAGTGGTTTCATTGTGATTTCCTTTATTATTTTTATGTGAAATAAGCAATAGTACCGATATTTATACTATTGCCATATTATCAATAGCAGGTAAAAATAATTTATTAATGTAAATTATTCAAGTTTAATGTAACTTTATTTTTTCCTAGGTGTATTGGGAACATGTTAAGTTTATAATGCAAATAAGGTTTTTATCGGGCTGGTAAGGGTAAAAATATGGAATTGGCTGAAGAACTAGTTAAATTTTGGAATATTTAATTCGACAAAGCCGCTATTGATAGGAGTCTCTGGTATTCAAGGGTTGGGAAAATCGACACTGAGCCAGGTGCTGTGTAAACAGTTAACAGGATCTGCGATTGTTTCTGAGCATGTTTCTCTTGATGATTTTTACCTAGACCCTGAGGAGCGGGCGATCCTAGCTTCGCAAAGACACTCACTATTTCAGCAAAGAGGATTGCCGGGAACACATGATGTGGCTCTACTACAGGAAGTTATCTCCCAGTTTAAACAAGGAAGAGCGATAACCCTTCCGATATTTGACAAGTCAATAGACAGAAAAATACCAAAATCACAATGGCGAACTGTAGCTGCTGGACTTCAGGTACTGATTATTGAAGGTTGGTGCATTGGACAATTCCCACAACAGCATAACCAGTTAGTATTACCAGTTAATCGCTTTGAGCGGCAATACGATGCAGATGGAGCATTTCGTCTACAAGTAAATGAAATTTTACATCAACAGTATCAACCTATTTTTTCACAAATAGATACGTTAATTTATTTGAATGGGCTGAGCTTTGATAGGGTATATCGTTGGCGATTACAACAAGAGCATATGCTAAAAGCGATGACGGGAAAAGGGATGGGAGATGATGAAGTTGAGCGATTTATCCAGCCCTTTCAACGCTTGTCTGAATGGGGGATATTAAGCCTTCCTAACACCGCTGATATTGAGGTTAAGCTGGGAGAAAATAGGGAAGTGCTTGAGATAAAAACAAAGCTCGGCAATTAACCGAGCTTAGACTGCTTATCTTATACCTATTACCTTAATTAATCGCTCTATTTTGAGGCGAGGAAACCGTGTCGATAGCTGTTCGAAATAAGAAGTCTTTCACGCAGCTAGCGTCAGATTTACTCCTTCAAATTGATCATGTATTAAGACTAATTGGCATTAAATACAGGTTTTGGTCTCGCTTATTCAGCTAAGTCCTCAACGCCGACGATTAGCCAAGGCGCATCACCTGATGTTTTGCGCTCTAAATGCCAGATCTCAAGAATAGCCTCTTCTTGCATATCATTAAGGTCACGATATTTACCCGTGAACTTAATACTGATCTCCCATACATCGGCAGTTGTGTCTGCACGAACAAGCGAAGCATCTACAAACATGACTTCTGTCTTAACATCACCATGTTGCTCACGTTCACGCTTAAACTCTTCAACTAGTTCAGGGCTTAGGTACTCAGCCATCGTGGTAAAGTCGTTTTGATTCCATGCCGTTTGAATGGTTTGATAGTGTTGTCTGGCACCCTGTAAGAAACCGTTAACATCAAAATCTCGTGGTAGATTCATTGGTACACTGTTAGCGCCAAATCCACCGCTGGTGGCACCGTTGCTTTGAAATTGCTGTGGCTGTTGAGATGGGGTGCTCGGATGACCCATTTGTGGAGCCCCTGCAAAGCTTGGTTGCTGCTTTTTAGCTAGCATGCTTCTCACTAGTTTAAAGATAATGAATGCAGCGATTGCTAATAGAATCATTTCAAGGAATTGAAATCCTTCGAAATCATCACCAAGCATTGCAGCAATTAACCCACCAGCTAACAAACCACCAAGCACACCTGCCATAATCCCTTTTTTGTTTGACTTAGGTTTAGCTGTTGATTTTGCATTTAAAGCTTGGGTGTCCGTTTGCTGCTTTTGCTGAGTAGTTTGAGTTTGATGAGTTTTGCCTTTGCTTTTACTACCAAACTTTTTTCTTGCTTCAGCATCAAAGCTCGCTGTGAATAAAAAACAAACAAGTGAAAATAACACAATGAAATGTTTCATAAAGTTCCTATATACAAAAATAACTAACAACATTGTAAAGAAGTCATTTTGCTATTTGAATAGGGCTGTGTCTTAATTTATTTTGAATTTTGGTGGTTTAGTAAGGATCTTGAGACACCACAATTAGCTCATTGTGGTGTCTGGTTGGTTTACAGCCAACGTAAAGAGTTGTTTACCTCAGTTTGGAACCTCTCAAGTGGTGCACCACGGTTGGCGACTAAGATAGTATTGGCTTTTTCATGATGTGCGATTAGCCCTTCAAAACGACTGTCGCTAAAGTTGTCTTTCTGATCTTGTGTGCTTTGTTGATCTGCAGGCACTACAAAAACGGTCAATGGGCCAAATTCTGATTGCATCACCAAATGCAGGCTTTTTTGCCCCTTAAAGTTACAGAAAGTTGCGTAAACTATCTTGCCCGGTAAAGTATCGAACTTACCTCCTAGCATTGCTAATTTTTCATTAACTGTCTGAAGAGGAACACTTTCCTGCTTTTCCAAGGCATTTTGTTCATAGTAGACGTGTGCAAGCGCATGCTCAGCTGTATCTGTTGGGTGTGCCAAGCCACCGTAATAAAAAATCACAGCAGCAAATAGCATACTAGCGGCTACCGCCAGTGGGGCTGAAATACGCCTAAACCATGAAACATGCGTTACCTTGTCGTGTTCTTCCTCCAGCAATTGCTGCTTTGCAATAATTCTTTCAGCAAGTCCATCTGGAACGTCAATATCCAGAGAATGACTTAAAAACTTATCGAAATCGCGCATATCTTCTAGTTGCGCTTGCAATTCGGGTTGTTGTGACGCGTACTTTGCTACCTCTTCATCTTGAGGATCGGCAACAAGGCGACGTCGAAATTCGAGTTCATCCATTAGTTTGATGCCCCCTTTACTGGTTCATATTTAGTCGTTAAAGCGTCTTTGAGTTGGTTACGGGCTCGATATAATCTTGTCATGACTGTATTTTTGTTCAGCTCTAAAATCTCTGCAATTTCCTCACCTGAACATCCCATCACCACCTGAAGTAATAATGGCTCTCGATATTCAGCAGATAAGCTCGCTATTTGTCTCTGCACTACAGTTTGTTCCATTTCGTCATCTAAAGCTGAGCTTCTATCATCGACTAAGGTATCTTGCTCCACCTCCGCATAGTCAAATTGTTTACGCTCAAAACGACGTGCATTTTCTCGTCTTAAAATCGTTAATAACCAAGGCTTAGCGGCTTGTTCGTCTTGTAAAGAGTCAAGCGCACGCCATGCCCGTAAAAAAGTTTCTTGTACTAAGTCTTCGGCAATGCTTGGATCTCCACATAACCAATAAGCGAACTTATATAGCTCTTTGTGGTATGCCCGCACCAGTGACTCGTACTGATGTTGTTTAGTGGCCATATTGATGAGACCTATTTTTTGGCTGGTTTATTTCATCACAAACCAATTATTTTTATTAAGCATAACAGCAATACTCTCTTGTGTTGCTGATCGCTGCTCTATTTTTATACCAACAAGCTTAACTAAGCTTGCTAATTTGAGGCAAAAATCTTGTCGATAACACCGTTTTCGTACCCTGCTGATGCTGAGATATGTACATATATCTAGGCAAGAAAAATTTGCTATTTAGTTGTTTTAAATAAGAAACTTTTAATGCTGTTAGCGTCAGATTTATTCCTGCAAATTGGTTAAGTCTTATTATCAAACAAAAGTGGTAAAGAATAAAAAAGCGCCGCTAGGCGCTTAGTTGTAAAGCGTATCAAGTACTTGTTTAGATCTTTTGTCCGCTGCTTGCTTGATACTCCGTTTTACTTCAGTGAATAAAGCGGATAAATCAACGCTAGATTGGGTGTTGCTGTAAAGTGAACGTTGCAACTCATTCACTTGCGTTTTTAACGACTCAGGCTGTTGTTGCAACCATTTGGCCATAGACATGTTTTGTTGTCTAGTATGGTTGAGCAGTGCCTGATAAAACGCATTTGTGCTGTTTTGTTTAACGGCTTCTTCAAACGAAATCAAAGGCTGTGAGTTGGTTTGCTGACTCATTTTTGGCTGTTGTTTCACTGTTGATTTAGATGCCCTCCACCAGAACATCAATGTGACTAGCCATATTATGTAACCGCTCACTGCTAAAGCCCATACCCACAGCGGTACTGTATAGCTTGTGTGTTGTTGTGTTGAAGTCGACACCGCTTGACTTGGCTCATTACTACGCGTTTGCTGAGTCACTTTTGGTGTTAGTGGTAATACGGGTTGATTTGGATCTTGAACTACACTCAGAGATTTGCTCGCCAATGTAGCAATTTCTTCGCGCTTGGTAATGGTATTGAACCAAGGTAACGTGACTTCAGGTAAAACAAAATCACCAGCTCGCTGAGGCAGATAGGCAAACGAAACGATCAGTTGCGAGATAACTTTTCCATCTCTGGTAATTTGTTTTCGCTCGGAAGTATCAGGATAAATTCTAAATCCATCGGTATCCTCTATCTGAATATCTGGAAGCTGCTCTTTTGTTACTCCTACAGCGGTTAGGGTTAATGTTCGAGTGATTGGAGTCCCAACGGTAAAGGTTGACTCATTAGGTTGCCATTCCTCGGAAAAATTTAAGTATTCGCTTGGCAACCACGTATCGGCGGCATCGGCCGGGATAGGGGATACTGAAAAGTCAATGCTATCGCCAACGGCAGAGGTAGCCATACGGCGGTAATTATCTCTGATCTGGCCATTAAATACTGGCGGCTTGATGGTGAAGTCACCACTTTTTTGCGGTTGGATCATGTATTCACGCGTCAAAACCATATAACGTCGTCCATCAACAATCTCGTATTCTTCACTGGCTTTACCTAACTGTGTAAAGGTAGCACCATCTGAGATAGGATCACTCAGCTGGCCATCTAGTAAGTCCTTGCCAATATACAGCTTAACGGTGTAAAGCGCTGCTTGCTGCACATAAAGGTTAGGTGCTTTTAGTTCAGTCTTGACGAAAATATCTTTGCTTTGCTGTTGATCCTCACGAGCGACGACTGAGATTTCGATTGGCTGCGTTTTTGCGCCATCAACTTCGAACGCGGGAATGGTATAGGTTCCTGGGGAGCGAGCCACAAGCTGCATTTGCCAGGTTGTTGAGCTAGCAACACTGCCATTGATGATACTCGTTCGAGAGCTGGTATTTACAGGGCTTGTGACAAAGTCATTACTCAAAGCTGACACATCTGGAATTGTGCCTTTGACTTTTCCTTGCGCGACGATTGACAAGGTAAAATACTCACCCGCAAGTACTGGATTTTTGTCTACGCTTGCGGTGAGATTATCCACAGCTAGCGTTTTGTGGCTTATTATTAACAAAGACAGCAAAAATAAAATACGTTTTACCATGATTTCTCAACTCCTCTCGGTAGACGTCTTTGTTTACGTTTTTGTGCTTCTAATTGCATTTTATTTCTCAGTAATATCGCTGGGTCGTCAGGTACTTTTCTGAGTAACTGATTGAGCTGTTGTGCTTTTTCAATTTCTTCAGGTGTCAGAGGTCGACTTTCCTGCACCATGGCGGCATTGCGTGCTTGTTCATCTTGCGGTGTTTGTTCTGCGTCCGTCTCAGATACAGCTTGCCCCTGTTGTTGGCTTTGTTCATGTGCTTGCTGATCTGCTTCTTGTTGTTGTTGCATGGATGGATCTAGCTGCGGCTCATTATTATTTTGCTCTTGTTGACTCTCTGATTGCTGACCCTGTTGGTCTTGCTGACCCTGTTGGTCTTGCTGACCCTGTTGGTCTTGCTGACCTTGTTGGTCTTGCTGACCTTGTTGGTCTTGCTGACCTTGTTGGTCTTGCTGACCTTGTTGGTCTTGCTGACCTTGTTGGTCTTGCTGACCTTGTTGGTCTTGCTGACCCTGTTGGTCTTGCTGACCTTGTTGGTTTTGCTGACCCTGTTGGTCTTGCTGATTTTTTAATGCCTCAACGACGGCTTTATTATCCTTTGCCTGTGTGAAGTCGGGGTTCATGGCTAGCGCTTTGTCATATGCTGCAATAGACTCATCCAGCTTACCCAGCTGCGCCAACGCGTTACCTAAATTATATTGGCCTTGTGCTGAATCAGTTTGATTTAGCACCGAAGCCGCTCCTTCATAGTCGCCTGCTTTATACAAAGCAGCCCCCTTTAAAACAGGGTCATTAGCTGATGCCGCTCGTTCAAAAGCTTCATTTTGATAGGCTTGTAAGGCATTTTGATCGTTATTTTTAAACCATTGTAGCCATTCACTGGCTACAGCCTTTTGCTGTGGTAATAAAGTAAAAACAAGCAAAGCACTGAGCATAATTGCGTGGTTCCGTACCAATAAAAGTGCCAGTGGAACCAATAAAATAAGCAAATATACACCGGCATCTACACGCCACTTGGCACTTTCTTGCTCAGTTTTAACGATGGCAGCGTTCGACGCTAAGCTAGGTTTAAATGTGTTGATGTCTCTGTTGTCGGTCGTATACGTGGCAAACTTACCGCCTTTGACTTTCGCAAGCTTTTCTAATCGAGTAGTGAATAGTTTTGGTACTACAATTTGACCATATTGGTCTTTTAAGAAGCCGCCGTCAGGAAGTTTTATCGGCGCGCCCTGAGTTGTACCCAACGCATAAATATTGAGTGAATAAGGACTATCAGCCAGTAACGCCTGAATGTCCTCGGCATCCTCTTGCTCGAGCCCATCTGTAATTAAGATAATATCGCCAAAGGTTGCGCTCGCACCACTTAATAGGTTGATTGCCTCTTCGATACCGGCATAAACATTAGAACCTTTTGATGGCATGATTTCGGGGCGAAGGCTTGGAATTAAATTCTCTAGTGTTGCTACATCTGTTGTTAACGGAGACACAGTGAAGGCGTCACCTGCGTAAGCAACCAACCCTGTTTCACCTTCTTGAAATAACTTCAGCATGTCCAGAGTCTTAAACCTTGCTTGAGTAAGACGATTTGGTGCGAGATCGGTTGCATACATAGAGTAGGACATATCCAGCACCAATACTCTTGGTGCTTGTGTTTTGAAAACAGGCACTTCCTGCTTTTCAATACTCGGGCCTGCAACCGCAATAACGGTTAGCAAAGAAAAAATAACACCAAGTAAAGAGTTATTGTGTTTTTGTGATTGCTGCCCTTGTTCACCCATCACCACTTTCATTAAGTGTGGGGCAATAAGTTGATTATTATGTTGCTTACTTTTTTTAGACCACTGCATCAAACAGTAGATAGCCCAAGGAACGAGTAACCAAAGTAATTGTGGGCGAATAAACTCAAATTCCATGCTCTTATCCCCTTACTTTTACTCTAACAACGACACTCAGTTGAGCCAAAAAAAGTAGCCCAAAAACCACAAGTAGCGGTATGTAAAACAATGAAACTTTTGGGCGAAAGGTCTGTGTTTCATCACTGATTGGCTCTAGCTCATCCAGCATGGCGTAAATCTGTTGCAAACTGGCAACGTCTTTGGCTCGAAAATACTGTCCACCTGTTTCTTTTGCGATGTGTTGTAGTGTTTTCTCGTCAATGCTACTGCCAGCCATTGAGTTAAAACCAAATAGACCAAACCCTCGTCTGCCATCGGAGCCTACGCCAACGGTGTAAATCTTGATGCCTTCTTCACGTGCCAAGATAAGCGCCTCATTTGGCTCAAGATTACCGGCAGTGTTTTGACCGTCGGTCAATAAAATTAATATACGGTTACTCTGTTCGCGAGCCTCAAAACGTTTGACTGACAAGCCAATCGCATCACCGATAGCAGTGGCGCGACCAACCAGCCCTATTTGAGCCTCTGTTAACATTTGACTGACCGTCGCTAAATCTCGGGTGAGGGGAGTTTGCAAAAATGCGGTATCACCGAAGAGAATCAGACCTAGTCTATCTCCCTGACGCGCTTCAATAAAGTCACTCACGACGGCTTTTACGACGGATAGTCTATCAACCAAACGGCCTTGATACTCCATATCCTGCTCTGTCATGGAGGCTGAAAGGTCAACTGCTAACATAATATCTCGCCCTTCGCTTGGAATAACAATCGGTTCGTCAAGCCATGTAGGATTGGCGGCTGCGCTCACCAGCAGTAACCAGACAATGGCTTCAAGGGGGCTGACTTTAGCGCGCTTATGCAATTGCTTTGAGTGGCCAAGCTGTAACTTGGCGACACTTGGCATGCGAATATGTATATTCGTTTGTGCAACACTTGGCTTAAATTTGGCGATCAACCAAGGCAGTGGTAGTAATAAAAATGCCAGCGGCCATACAAACTCAAACATCGATACGCTCCTTGACTTTAAAGGTACTGATCGCCAGTGCAAGCTTTTTACTGAGCTCAGGTGTTTGGGTCGGTGCGTACAATGAGTCAAGCTCTTGTTGCGTTAGCTCAACACGGGTGAGTTTTGCTTGTAATGCTAACCACTCTTTACCATAGCGGCTTGCGGCGACCTCGCCATAATAGTGTTTCACTAAACGCTTGAGCAAAGTATGTAAAATCTGTGGGTTATCTTGAGATTGACTAAGCTTTATCGCTTCTTTTTTGGCTTTTAAAAACTGTTGTCTGCGATACAGCAACCAAGCTCCGCTGGCTATCAGTGCGAGGACGATAACAATAACTCCCCACATTGGATAAGAAAGTGGCCACCAGCTTACGCTTTGAGGGATGACCACATCATTGAGTTGGTCGAGTGGATTGACTTGCATTTAACCCCTCATTATTTGTAGTTCTATGGGTAACGACGCATCGTATTTTTGTAGCGTCATGCCTGAGCGTTGGAGTAACGCTAATCTTCGATTAAAAAAGTCGGCTGCATGTTGCGAAAATGAGTCGCGAAATTGCTTATCCATGAGCGGTAATGTCCAGTTGTGCTCTCCCGCCGATACTTCTATTGCTTGGCTGTACTGTGGTAATTGATGTTCAAATGGATCGCTTACCATACATCCGATCACTTCGTTATGGCGGCTGGCACGTTCCAACAATTTGAAACTTTCTTCATTAAGTTCAGTAAAGTCCGATATTAAATAGATAAGGCTGCCTGGCTTTGCAAGATGAACAAGCCGCTTTAAATTTTCATTAAAACGGTTCTCGGACGTCGGTCGGTCTTTTTGCAATAAGGCTTGCTCATGCAGTGCACAAAATTGATGAGCCAACGCCAAAACACCGCGATCGCGAGCTGTTGGTTTTAGCTCATGGTGATGGCTGTCATTAAAGACCACACCACCGACACGATCGCCACGTTGGCAAGCTGACCAAGATACCAAAGCGCCTAAATGCGCAGCTAATACAGATTTGAGTAACAGCCTTGAACCAAAAAGCATGCTCGAAGAAAAGTCGCAAAAAATGAATACAGGGCGCTCTTTTTCTTCTTGGAATAGTTTGGTGTGTGCCTCACCGGTACGCGCGGTAACACGCCAATCAATAGCGCGTATGTCATCGCCGTATTGATATTGCCTCACCTCAGCAAACTCCATACCTCGCCCTTTGTGGGGGGCGAGGTATTGTCCAGCTTGCGCACTTTTTACTTTGCCGCGTGGTTTAAGTGAAAGTAAATGAGCCTTTGACTTATAAAACAGCAGCTCCTTGAGGCCTAGCTCGACGCCATTACTGTGGCTTTCTCTAAACCAGCTGGCTGCATTAAACTGTGTGACGTCGTTCATCATGTTATGGAACAGCAACTAATTCTAGAATTTTACTAATGACTTGATCTTTTGTGATGCCATCGGCCTGAGCCTCGTAGCTAAGAACTATACGATGGCGAAGTACATTGTGAACCACCGCTTGAATGTCTTCAGGTGTGACAAAATCTCGCCCCTGTAGCCAAGCATGAGCACGTGAACATTTATCTAATGCAATGGTGGCACGAGGACTTGCACCATACTCAATCCAGCTAGCCAGGGTAGGGTCAAAGCGCTCTGGTTGTCTTGTGGCAATGATTAGCTGCACCAAATATTGCTCAAGAGGTTCAGCTAAGTGCATACCCAGTACAGTTTTACGTGCTTCAAATAACGTTGCCTGACTAATTGGCGTATAAGCGGCTTGATACTCTTCAAGTGCTTCACCACGGGTTAATCTGAGTATGTCTACTTCAGTTTCGGCATCTGGGTAGTCAATGTTCAAATGCAGTAAAAAGCGGTCAAGTTGTGCCTCTGGTAGCGGGTACGTACCTTCTTGCTCCAATGGGTTTTGTGTGGCCATCACCATAAATAGCTCTGGTAATGGGTAAGTAGTTTTACCTACGGTGATTTGTCGCTCAGCCATGGCTTCGAGCAGCGCAGACTGAACTTTTGCAGGCGCTCGGTTAATTTCATCTGCCAGAATAAGGTGGTGGAAAAGGGGCCCCTTCTCAAATACAAACTCGTTCGTTTGTTGACGATAAATGTCCGTGCCTGTCACGTCAGACGGTAATAAGTCAGGGGTAAATTGAACGCGTTGAAAACTGCCTTCAATGCCTTTTGCCAGTGCGTTTACTGCTCGAGTTTTAGCAAGTCCCGGAGGGCCTTCCACCAACAAGTGGCCATCTGCTAACAGTGCAATAAGCAACGATTCGGTCAGTGCACTTTGTCCTAGAATTTGGGTATCTAAATATTCTTTTAGTTGTGAAAACTCGTTTACTGCCATGAGAATGCCTTTTAAACCGACAAAAATAAAAATAGTTATATGGTCGCTGGATCAATAATCAAGGAGATTAGACCGGTAAATTTAGAAAAGTTCATAAATTTTCAATAACAATTTCAAATACTTTGAGATTGTTTGAAAAAGCATCTAAAGTTGACGTTTGCGGTTTAAAAAGCAACCATTTCGCGCTTTACTATTGGCAACTTCGATTTGGTTGTTTAGAATCGAAGGAAATTAACAGGTCAGACCTGTCAGCGGGAGAGCAAATTCATGTCTGAACAAAATATATTAAAAACATCAAAAGGCGACCGAATCGCTATCGTTAGCGGCTTGCGTACGCCATTCGCAAAGCAAGCTACCGCTTTTCATCATGTTCCAGCATTAGATTTGGGCAAAATCGTAGTTAACGAAATGCTTGAACGACTTAACTTTGACCGCAAAGAAATCGACCAATTGGTTTTCGGTCAAGTTGTTCAAATGCCTGAAGCGCCAAATATCGCACGTGAAATTGTCCTTGGTACAGGGATGCCGGTATCTGTTGATGCGTATTCCGTATCTCGCGCTTGTGCCACGAGCTTCCAAGCGATTGCCAATGTAGCAGAAAGCATTATCTCAGGCCAAGTAAATGTAGGCGTGGCAGGTGGTGCTGATTCTTCATCGGTACTACCAATTGGCGTAAGCAAAAAATTAGCTGGCAGCTTAGTCGACCTAAACAAAGCACGCACTCTTAAACAGCGTTTACAAATTTTCTCAAAACTGAGATTAAAAGATTTATTACCGGTTCCACCTGCAGTTGCCGAGTATTCGACTGGCTTGTCTATGGGGCAAACAGCAGAGCAAATGGCGAAAACACATGGTATTAGCCGAGCGGATCAAGACGCGATGGCGCATCGTTCACATACTCTAGCTGCAAAAGCATGGTCAGAAGGCCTGTTGAGTAATGAAGTGATGGCTGCACATGTCGAGCCATACAAAGGGTTCATTGATAAAGATAATAACATCCGTGAAAACTCGTCACTTGAAGGGTATGCCAAATTAAAGCCTGTATTTGACAGAAAGCATGGTTCTGTTACCGCTGCGAATGCAACACCACTGACCGATGGTGCTGCAGCTGTATTGATGATGAGTGAAAGTAAGGCCAAAGCGCTCGGTTACGATATTTTGGGATATGTCCGTAGCTTCGCCTTCTCAGCGATTGGCGTACACGAAGACATGCTAATGGGCCCTGCACACTCGACGCCTATTGCGTTGGATAGAGCTGGGATCACATTAGCAGACCTTGATTTGATTGAAATGCACGAGGCTTTCGCAGCTCAAGCGCTGGCAAACATGAAGATGTTTGGCTCAGATAAATTCGCGCAGGAGAAATTGGGTCGCAGCAAAGCGATTGGTGAAATCGACATGGACAAGTTTAACGTAAACGGTGGCTCACTTGCTTACGGTCACCCATTCGCAGCGACGGGCGCGCGTTTAATCACGCAAAGCTTGCATGAACTTAAACGTCGTGGCGGTGGCCTTGCATTAACAACAGCCTGCGCAGCAGGTGGTCTTGGAGCAGCATTTGTATTGGAGAGCGCGTAATGTCAGTATTTTCTTATGAACTAAACGACCATAAAGTGGCCATCGTCACTATTGACGTACCAGGTGAAAAGATGAACACCTTACGCGATTCATTCGCTGATGAGTTGCTTGAAGTTATTGCTAAAGGTAAGCAAGACGATGTAACTGGGATGGTTTTTATCAGTGGTAAAGCAGACAACTTCATCGCCGGTGCAGACATCAAAATGCTGGACAACGCCAACACGCGTGACGACGCGTTAGCGATATCAGAAATGTGTCATAAAACCTTCTTTAAAATGGCCGAGCTGCCATTCCCAACCGTTGCGGCTATTCATGGCGTCGCATTGGGTGGCGGCCTTGAGTTTGCACTGGCTTGTGATTATCGAGTTTGTACTGAAGACAGTAAAACAAAACTGGGTCTTCCAGAAGTACAACTTGGTTTATTGCCAGGTGGTGGTGGTACGCAGCGCCTACCAAAATTAGTTGGAATACAAAAAGCACTTGAATGGATGTTGACTGGTAAACAAGTGCGTCCAAAGCAGGCGAAAAAGACAGGACTGGTTGATGATGTGGTGCCACACAGCATTTTATTAAACGTTGCCGTTAAGCTTGCAAGAAAAGGCAAGCCTAAGCCTCGTAAACCAAACCTAGACAAAATTAGTCAACTATTGGAATCAAACCCGTTTGGTCGAAATATCATTTTCAAAAAAGCACAAGAAAATGTAGAGAAGAAAACTGGCGGACACTACCCAGCACCACTTGCGATTATCAAAGCGGTGAGAGCTTCTATCGAATTGGATAAGCTTAAGGGCTACAAAACTGAAGCAGAAGGGTTTGCTGATCTGGTTATGTCAGAAGTGTCTCGCTCACTGCGAGGTATTTTCTTTGCCACAACGGAAATGAAAAAAGATTTCCAAGTTGAAGACTTGGCGGCTGTAAACCGCGTAGCTGTGCTTGGTGGTGGTTTGATGGGTGCCGGTATTACCCATGTGAGCGCGGTAAAAGCAGGGGCGACGGTGCGTATTAAAGATGTTGCCCATCAGGGGATCAGTAACGCACTAAATTACAGCTACAAGATTTTATCTAAGCGCCAAAAGCGCCGTATTATTTCAAAGGCAGAAATGCAGTCTACCCTGAATATGATCACAGGTACTACTGATTATTCTGGCTTTAAGCACACAGACATGGTGATCGAAGCGGTATTTGAAGATTTAGAGTTAAAGCAATCCATGGTAGCGGATATTGAACGTGAATGCGCTGAACAAACCATTTTTGCGAGTAATACTTCGTCATTACCGATAGGCCAAATCGCTGCGAAAGCCGCGAGACCGGAAAACGTGATCGGATTACATTACTTCTCGCCAGTGGAGAAAATGCCATTGGTTGAAATTATTCCACACGATACCACCAGCGATGAGGTAATCGCTCGTACAGTTGCGTTTGCACGTAAACAGGGTAAAACGCCAATCGTTGTAAAGGACAAGGCTGGCTTTTATGTTAACCGTATTTTAGCGCCGTACGTCAATGAGGCGGCTAATCTACTATTAGCCGGTGAGCCAATTGAAAAAATCGACCAAGCTTTGGTGGAATTTGGATTCCCAGTTGGCCCCTTGGCACTTTTAGATGAAGTAGGTGTTGATATTGGTTCTAAAATAGCCCCTATTTTGGAAAAGGAACTCGGGGAGCGATTTAAAGCACCCGATGCTTTTGCCCGTATGATAGATAGTAAACGTTTAGGTCGTAAAACAGGCCGAGGCTTCTACAATTATGAAGGCAAAAAAGGTAAGCAGGTTGACGAGTCTGTCTACGAATTGCTGGGTATTACCCCATCTCCAAAATTGAACAAGCAAGAAATAGCCAATCGTTGTGTTGCGCAAATGCTAAATGAGGCTGCGCGTTGTTTGGACGAAGGCATTATTCGTAATGCTAGAGATGGAGATATTGGCGCTATTTTTGGTATCGGTTTCCCACCGTTCTTAGGTGGTCCGTTTAGTTACATGGATAAAAAAGGCGTTAACAAGATTTGCTCTGAGCTATCGACGTATGCGTCTGAAAATCCAACTTTTACGCCTGCCGAGCCGTTGCTAGCGATGGTGGAAGCGGGTAAAGGTTATTACTGATCTCTTCGTACATTAGCAATTCACTGGTAAGCCGCATTTTATGCGGCTTTTTTTATTTTCTGGTCTATATTTAAACGAATAACCTGAGCTCGGGATAATGACTTGTTCTCCAGTAGCCGTTACCCCTTATACGAATTATCTTAACTAAATGGTCTATTTTGAGGCGAGAAATTTTGTTAACAACACCGCTAGAGCGTCCTGCTATCGCCAAGGTCACTAAATCAGTGTAGGCAAGGCAAAAATTGTACTATTTAGTGTTCTAAGTAAGCAATTTTTAACGCAGTTAGCGTCAGAGTCACGCCCTTCAAATTGAGCAAGAATTAAGGCAATTGATATTACATATTATAGGTCATATCAACTGGTAACAGCATGAATAGCTTACAGATAAACTGTCGAGTTACCAATAACCTCTATATTGTTGGTGGTAACACGGATGAATAGGCGGTATTTTCTTACTAATAATAGCGCTTTCTATTTTTACAGTGCTTGTTAGTGGGAGCTTAGTTTATTGGTCTGCTGTACTTAATCAGTCAATCTCTTCTTTTCATCAATCGTGGCAGTCTGACTCTGAAGTATCAATAAAGCGTGCGGCCTTGCTCGCGGAGCTTGAGCGCAGCTTGGGCTATAATGGTTTTATTCATCATTTTAAAAACTACATTCTGCGTCAACAAAATGTTTACTATGACACGGCGTTATTAGATGTAGAATCGACAAAATAACGCAATTGTTAAGCTTCGGGGTTTGGGCTTAACTGAGCAAGAAGACGCTGCATTGGATGCAATACAGTCAACCTTTGATAACTACACGCACATGCTAGCGGTTGCAAAATCGACTACAACAAGTAGCAATATCACACCAACTATGATGGATAGCCTTGTTAAAGTTGACGATGCAGATGCTGAAGCCGCGTTTAACTTTTTGCGCCACTCGATAGGCGCGCAGTTTTCACTCGCAAAACAGCAGCAGGCTACAATGTTTACACAAACACAGGCATTGGCTAGTTACGGTACGTTATTATTTATCCCAATTATGCTGTTATTTGCATGCTTAAACATAGCTACACTCATCTACACTTTAAAACTATTAAAAGAAAAGCGCCGGCTCTTTAATGCAACGCCAGACGCAATTTTGTATTTTGACAGAAACAATAAGCTTAAGGACGTTAATCAAGCATGCACCAAGTTGTTTGGATATAAGCACCATGAGCTGTTGGGGATGAGAGTGGGAGATTTAATTCCACAACATCGTTTTGCCGAGGAGGAGTGTGGCCAAGCTGGTGCAGGTGATCCGCAGCTGAAAGGGAAAAAAATGTTAGCGCTTCATCAGTCAGGTAGCAAGCTTCCTGTAGATGTTACGATTTCTACGGTGTCCGTCTCGAAAGGTGATGTCTACATTGCAGTCATACGAGACTTACGGCAAGAACAAGAGCTAAGGTCACGTGCAGAACTTGATTTTTTGACTCAAGTAAAAAATCGCAGGAAAATAGAAGTGGTCCTGCGAGAAGAGGTACAAAGGGCGATCCGTTACCATCGCTCACTGTCTCTTTTGGTTGTCGACATAGACTACTTCAAGCAACTCAATGACAGTGCGGGACACCAAGATGGGGATACAGCACTTAAAGAAGTTGGACAGTTTTTGACTGAACAGGCAAGGCCGAGCGATCATATCGGTCGTTGGGGAGGAGATGAATTTGTCATTATTTGCCCCGAGACAGCGCCTGACGCAGCGTTGAATTTTGCCGATAGACTTGTCCATGATTTTCTTCGTTTTAGTAGCTATGGACTTACGTTTAGTATTGGTGTTGCTGGCTATGAATTAATTGGTGAAAGCTTTAATCACCAACGCTGTTTTGAAGAGGCTGACATGGCCTTATATGAGTCCAAGAAGGCTGGCAGAAATCAAGCCACTTTATATATCGCTCCTTGTAGCTCGTTCGATAAAAAGGCTTGATGCCTTTTACATTGTCCCTCAAAAACCTTACAATTTGCGCCCTGTTTGAATTTGTGGCGGATGTTGATGCATAAAATAGAAGACCTCATTGCCGTTTTTAATGGGCTATTCTTGGAACCTCTCAACACAGAGCTTGTCGCTGGGCTCGAAGAACCAATATACCTTCCCGCGAGTGAGGCATATCCGCATCACCGAATCATATTTGCCCATGGCTTTTATGCCAGCGCTCTACATGAAATTGCACATTGGTTAGTAGCAGGTAAGGCGCGCCGCGAGTTGGAAGACTATGGTTACTGGTATTGTCCTGATGGTCGCGATGAGACGAAACAAAGAGAGTTTGAGCACGTTGAAGTAAAACCACAAGCGATAGAGTGGGCATTGAGTGCTGCGGCAAATTTTTCTTTTAATGTCTCAGTAGATAACCTCAGTGGTGCGCAAACATGTCGATTCAATTTTCAAAAACGTGTTCATCAACAACTCATTAGTTTATTAGATATCGGTTTCAATGAGAGAGCAACATGCCTGCTTGAAGCCTTGAGTCAGTTTTACAATACACCTTGGCCGTTAAATAAAAGCCAATTTAATTGGAATATTCCATCTGATTTAAGTGTGGGGATAGAAAATGAAATTTAAACTGGGACTGATTGTTAATCCGCTCGCAGGGCTTGGTGGTAGTGTTGGTTTAAAAGGCAGCGATGGGGAGGATACCGCTCAAAAAGCATTTGCTTTAGGAGCCGAGCCCCGTGCCAATCAAAGGGCTAAAGCTGCGCTTAGTCAACTTGTCTCACACCGAGAAAATATAGAAGTTTTTACTGTTAATGGCGAAATGGGTGAGCGTATTGCCGAAGAACTTGGTTTTAGCACTCAGGTGATATATCAGACCCCAAGTGTGCAGACCAGAGCTGAACATACAGAATCCGCAGCACAACTTTTGCAGCAACAAGGTGTGGATCTGCTTTTATTTGCGGGTGGTGATGGTACAGCTCGTAATATTTGCCATGCAGTAGGTGATACTTGTCCCGTACTTGGGATCCCCGCAGGATGTAAAATTCATAGTGGTGTGTATGCCATCACGCCCAAAGCTGCAGGTCGAGTGGTTGAGCTTTTGGTCACAGGAGAGCTGGTATCTATTGGTGAAGCTGATGTAATGGATATAGATGAGGCTGCCTTTCGAGCCGGTACCGTAAGAGCCAAACGGTATGGAGAAATGCAAGTACCCACTGAACTTAGATATGTACAAGCAGTAAAAAATGGCGGCAAAGAAAGCAACGAGTTGGTATTGGCTGATATAGCCGCTTATGTTGTTTCTGAAATGGATGAAGATGAAACCTATATCATGGGATCTGGTTCTACCGTTGCTGCCGTGATGGAAGAAATGGGGCTTGAGAATACCTTACTTGGTGTAGATGTAGTGAAAGATCAAGCGCTGGTTGCACAAGATCAAACAGCACAGCAATTGCTTGCATTGGCTGATGATAAAACCAAACTGGTGATCACCCTAATTGGTGGTCAAGGGCATATTTTCGGCCGCGGTAACCAGCAATTAAGCCCAGAACTGATTAAGAGAGTGGGAAAAGATAATATTATTGTTATCGCTACTAAATCAAAACTGAAAGCGCTCAATGGTCGCCCGCTTATCGCTGACACAGGAGATGAGCAACTTGATGAATCTCTCACTGGATTTATTAAGGTGATCACGGGATTTAACGACCATGTCATGTATGCCATTGGTCATCAGGAATAACCTAGGAACACAAATGTTATTAGTAGAGTATGTAGAAAAAGCACAGCAATTTTTTGATGATCTTGTAGATAGAGCAAGTGATGATGAGTTATTTGCTGGTGGTTATTTACGGGGCCACTTCGACTTGGCTGTGGGATATGCACAGGTAGAAGAGACTGATCTCACCGTAGAAGAGTTAAACGCTCAGATTGAGAGCAGCTTGGTCAAAGCGTATCGAAACGGTGAACTTAATGATGATGACAAGGCGCATGTCGTTACTATTTGGGAACAGGTGCAAAACCTAAAGTAAGCGGACTTAGTTAATAGGCTTATACCAATTTGACTTAATACTTGTTCAATTTGAAGGCGTAAATCTGATGCTAACTGCGTTAAAGGTTTTTATTTAGAACAACTAAATAGCAAATTTTTTGCCTTGCCTACACGGATGTAGGTACCTTGGCGATAGCAGGACGCGGTAGCGGAGTTATCGCCAAGATTTTCTCGCCTCAAAATAGGCCACTTAATTAAGCAAATTGGTATTAATTAAAATCGTTGGTATAAATCAATTTGCAAGCCTCCAAAATATAAATAGCAGTGCAAAACCAATCAAATAAATAAGCCCAAGCGTTGTTAATACCTTGACTACAACAGATTGACGACTGAATATTTCACCTTTGACCAATCCCAAATTCATCCAAGCAAATACTGGGGTAGTAACAAACGCTGAGCTCATTGCAAACATCAACATATTTTTTAAATCAGCTTTAAAGAATAGCACGACTAACATTGCTAGTAGCGCCTGAAGTAGCAAAATGCCTAAGTAATATTTTTTCGTTTTGCTGGGTCGCAGTAGCTGTAACGATTCACTCAGTACTCTTGAATAACCATCTAAAACGGTAATAGTGGTACCAAACATACATAAAAAAGCAACGCCAGCGATAAGCCATCTTGCCCACTCTCCTATCGTATTTGCATACATATCAATTAATTGCTTGGAAAAAGCAACACCTGCAAGCTCTACTGGGTTGTTTTGTCCATACTGCATTAACATGCCAAGTAAACAGAACACGACAGCTAATCCTAAGGTAACGAAATAGCCGACCTTAAAATCTAACATGATCTGTTGGTGGGAAAGCGTTTGCTTGGATATTTTCGTTTTCAGCCAAGATGAGTTTATTGCTGATATTTCAATAGGTGCTGGCATCCAGCCCATTAAGGCAACTAAAAATCCAAGCAGTGCAAGGTCATAAGGCGATATTGGTGTCTGTGGTGATGGATGTGCTGCGCCATTTATCATGGCGATAATAAGTGCACTCACGGTGGATAGCGTTAAAATTATCATTACCCACTTACTGGTTATATCTAAAATTTTGTAATGGCCTAGCAATAAAATAGCCAAGCAAGTGGTAAGCAATAGGAAGCTTAGTGATTCAATACCAATAGTAAAAGGAAGTGAGTAGCTAAGCAAGCTTGCAGTTAAGAGCAAAACACCAGCCGTATTTACAATGGCTGCAAAAATATTGAGTAGTACGAATATTTTAAAACCAAAACGATAGTTATTGTAATAGCCCTCCACCACTGTATGGGCAGTTTGACTAGTGTATTCAACCGCATACTTGAAAAAAGGGTACTTAAGTAAGTTAACGACAACGATGAGCCAAATTAGCTGTGTACCAAACAGCGCGCCGGCTTGTGTTGAAGAAACCAAGTGTGAGCCACCGATAGCGGCGGTAGCCATCAAAATGCCAGGGCCAAAAACTGCAAACCTTTCCTTTAGCGAGCGCATTGCGATCAATGTTATTTCCTTTGTTTGTATTGTTATTATTGTAAGCCTGCACGCAGTCTACGAAGTTTTACATATTGCCGCAATATAGATGAAAACGAATTTTACATTGGACGGCAAATTAAATTTTGGTACTTAAGTGTGCCCAAAAGTGGATTTTTAACAATACCGCATGTGTAATCTCATTGCTCCTCTAAAAAGTAGTCTTCTAAATCCTCTTTGATGTCTTGATAATCGTCTTCGTCTAGGTTGAGTGCTTTCAGTACATCGCTTTTCATCAAGTACCAGTCAGGCGATGCGACAAAACGTTTATTGATGTGAACGAAGTTTTCAGCCATTTTTAGCGCAGCAAATGCCAATTGTTGTTCTTCATTTTTACACTGGGGTAAAAATTCGGGGTCGTGATGACATAAAATCATCTGACAAATATCTTTTGGTAGATTCCAAGAAGTTGCCAGAAAGTAACCTACAACTGCATGATTTGTTTGATACTTTTGCTCTTCATGTGCTACTAGGATCTTATCATAATCTTTGTTAGCTGCGACTAAAGTTTCCATATAATCAGGATAATTTACTGCCATGGCCGCAATCCCGGCATCATGAAACAAACCGAGTAAATGCAGATTTTCAATAGGTACACGTGCTTTTATTTTATTACCAATCACCATAATACTGTCGGCAATATCGGATGCGTTATCCCAAAACCGCTCAAGACTAATACAGCACTTGCTTTGTTCAAAGGATTGCTTGAGTAAAAAGCTAGTGACTAGAGTTGTGATAGCACTAAGTCCTAAAAAGACAACGGCTTGCTTGACGTCTGTAACGGTTCTAGATAGGCCATACAGTGGAGAGTTAATAATCTTTAACACCGCAGCTGATGCGCCTACGTCATGGGCTATGATAGTTGCGACGTCATTGAGATCTGGATTTGAGTCTGATAACGCATTTTGTAGCTCGGTTATTAGGCTTGGTTTTGGCGGTAAACTGAAGCCATGCTTTACGTCGGATAACACGGTGTCATCTAAATCAATCATCATTAAATCCTTCATTTTGGATATCTAAAAGCATAGCGTATTTTCTTTTTTGGACACGAAGTGGTAAGAAAAAATCTCAATCCGACTACTAAATCAGCAAAGTGTCCCAATGTTCTGAACGTATACTTGCCTATCATGTAAATATTAAGTTATGGTTAAGCAATTTTTTTCTCAGGGCAACGGTATGCACGAATCACAACAAGCGAATTCGCAAAACTCTGCGATCACCCGTTTTTTAAATGGGATCGAGCGGGTCGGAAATAAACTTCCTGATCCTGCCATTATCTTTCTATCAGCAATGTTGCTGATCTGGCTTCTTTCTTGGCTATTCTCAGGTGTGGAATTTAGCGCCATTGATCCTAGAACTAATGAAGCAATAGTAGTACACAATCTATTAGACCCCGGTGCGCTTGCCGGGTTTATGGCAACGATGGTAAAGACCTTTACTGGATTTGCACCTTTGGGCGTTGTTTTAGTTGCAATGTTGGGTGTGGGTGTCGCTGAACACTCAGGTTATATCAATACTGGGCTTAAGATTATGCTTAAGCGCACACCACAGATATTGTTAACACCGTCAATTATCCTGATTGCAATTGTTAGCCACACCGCTACCGATGCGGGATATGTACTCGTTATTCCGCTCGCGGGCGTGATTTTTTATGCGATGGGTAGGCATCCACTGGCAGGTATTGCGGCAGCGTTTGCCGGTGTGAGTGGTGGCTTTAGTGCCAACTTCATTCCATCTGGTATTGACCCGTTATTGCAAAGCTTTACACAAAGTGCTGCACAAATTATTGATCCTGAAATTGCAATAAACCCTCTTAATAACTGGTTTTTCACGTCTGCATCTAGTTTGTTTATCATTTTATTGGGCTGGTATATCACAGACAAAATTATTGAACCGAGATTAAAAAACACAGCAATCGATGGTGACACCGATAGCCTACCTTCATTTGATGAGATCACGAGCAAAGAGAAAAAGGGATTTGTAATTGCATCTCTAGTTATGCTTGCAGGCATCGCTCTACTGGTTTATGCGTCAAGTGGTGAAGATTCAGCACTGCGCAGCCCATCAGGTGCGCTAACGGACTTTAGTGCTCCATTGATGCAATCAATCGTGCCGCTAATTTTCTTATTGTTTTGGATCCCCGGAGCGGTATATGGGTTCGTAGTTGGGACATTTAAAAGCTCCAAAGACATGATTGACGCCATGACAAAAGCGATGAATAGCATGTCTTATTACATCGTAATGGCATTCTTCTGTGCGCTCTTTATTAGTGCTTTTAGCCACTCTAATTTAGGTGCATTGCTTGCTATTGAGGGAGCACAAGTGTTAAAGGCAATGGCATTGCCTAGTTATGTCACTGTTATTGGAATTATTTTCTTGACCGCATTTGTGAATTTGTTTGTTGGCTCAAGCTCAGCCAAGTGGGCGCTACTAGGACCTATTTTTGTTCCTATGTTGATGCAGTTGGGGATCTCTCCAGATCTAACACAAGCTGCGTATAGAGTAGGGGATTCAGGCTCAAATATTATCACTCCGCTTATGCCGTACTTTCCATTAGTCGTGGTTTACTGCCAAAAGTACGTTAAATCAACGGGTATTGGTACATTAATAGCAATGATGCTGCCATATTCAATCGCATTTTTGATTGGATGGAGTATTTTCTTATTAATATACTGGACTTTAGGTATACCTCTAGGGTTACAGGCAAGCTATATTTACCCATCTGGTATGTAACACCTTGGAATAGAAAGTTAAATCAAGTGTAGTCAGCTTGGGTTAAATTTTTAATCATACAGAGTGGAACCATAAGATAAGCGCTGCTAATACAGCGCTTATCTTTTAATTTGAGTTTCAGGTATAAGGACTAGAATTCAGCCAAGCTATTTGTCTGATGAGACAGCCAAAACCGGTCAGTTATAGCAATTTCCTTAATTAAGTGGTCTATTTTGAGGCGAGAAAATCTTGTCGATAACCCCGCTACCGCGTCCTGCAATCGCCAAGGTACCTAGCTCAGTGTAGGCAGGAAAAAATTTTGCTATTTAGTTGTTCTAAATAAGAAATTTTTAATGCTGTTAGCGTCAGATTTACTCTTTCAAATTGAGCAAGTATTTAAGTCAAATTGGTATTAGAGCGATTTCTCATAAATTAGCAAACTAGTTCTATTCTCAACTCGTTAGCGCCATACAGAAAAATATTTAATTAATGATTACGCTCACTCCTCGTTATTTAATTTAGAATCACCAGCCGTTGATAATCACTTTATCGTCGGTGTTATGCTTTTAATGTATTGATTCAGCCTCTTCTTATCATACTCGTTCTTAGCAAGTTTTAACGCGACATTGGCATTTTCTATCGCGTGTTCGCGATTGTTATTCGCCTCATATGCCTTTGCTAATGATTCATAAGCTTGCCAAGATTTAGGCTGATACTTGGTGTAACGTTGAGCGACTTCAATTGCCTCAGCTGCTCTGTTTTGCCTGATCAAGTATGTACTAATAAAACCCAGTCTATTTACACTATTCCAGCGAGTTGCTCTGGGCAAAATAGCAAAACCGTAGTGTTGACTTAATTGGTCAAAATATTTATCAAGGTTTTTCAGAGCGTTACCAGGCTTGGCAACAATGTCACGATATTTTGCAGACCAAAGTGATTTTGGGTATTTTATTTCGAGCACATCCAACATGGCTTTTATTAGCGTGTCATAATGTCCTTCATTATCATATATCCGAAGGGTAAAAGGCAGGCCTTCTATTTGGCTCAATTTGCTTTTAAGTTTATCCACATTGGTTTGATATTTTTTTTGTTTTTTCAGGTCGTCATCAGCGACCATAAAAAAGATGAGCGGATTTACTTTTGAGCTCTTAGATAGCCGGGCTGCTAACCCATCCACCATGGTTTTATTTGGCGTGTGTCCCATCCCAATGATATCCGCTGCAGCCAAAAAAATGTAAGTGTCGAACAAGTGTTTGTCATGAATAAGATTATTTAGTGGGAAAAAACTACTTGTCGAAATAGCAACTACACTACGTTTATTGTTTGCGCGATACTGCTTTTCTAGAAAGGGAAAGAGTTCATCTTGGTAAAACTGATGATACATATCTGGCTCTCCCCATGAAGGCCATTTATTACTTGGCTGATTACCGAACATATTGTTGTGATAAATGTCAGGGGAGGGGCTTCCTCCATCAATACTTACAACAATAGTTTCTGGCATCCGCTCAACATCAGCCAAATGTTTAACGATCCCATTCACGGTATGAAAATACTGATGACCATGTTTACCAACAATAAAAATAACCGGATAAGTGTGATGTTCAGAAGAGAGAGTAAAGTTGCTAGGCAACGAAATTTTGAGAGGAATTTCCTTGTTTAAGATTTCTGATTTTAATAATAGCTCTTTCCCTATTACTACAGGGCTTTGGTCACTCACTGTTACCGCTGCTTCACAGAGCATGGAAACGGACAAAAGTATGAATAGACTAAAAGACTTAATACTCTTTAATACGCTCACAGATACCTCCTAGTATTTAACTTATATAGCCTGCTTTGATGTTGCCACCTAGTTGCCATAACACCTATCTGTAAGTATTTTTAATCGACAATTGAGGTGACCCAAAGTTTACAACTGGCTTCTGTACCCAGACGCTTATATTGAAAAGCAAAGCGAATTATCTATATTAGTAACAGCATTTGATAACTATTGTCCAATAAGCAACGTTAAACAGAGCTGTGAACACTAAACCTATCAATAATCGCATTGATACTTAGAAAATGAAGGCGTGAAATACTTACTTAACCTAGTCTATCCTCAACGTTTGCGTAACTATCCTAACGCCCACTAGTCGAATGCTGCGGCTTACAGCTAGCCTATCAGAGCATGATCCTCCTGTGTATCTGAGGGTTGCTCATAAATAATCTAATACCAATTTGCTTAATTAAGTGGTCTATTTTGAGGCGAGAAAATCTTGTCGATAACTCCGCTACCGCGTCCTGCTATCGCTAAGGTACCTACATCCATATAGGCAAGGCAAAAACTTTGCTATTTAGTTATTCTAAATGAGAAATTTTTAACGCTGTTAGCGTCAGATTTACTCCTTCAAATTGAGCAAGTATTAAGTTAAATTGGTATAAACTTGAGTTGTGAGATACTTATCATTAACGAGCTATTGTAAGAACGTATGGCTTAAATCGTCTAGGAACCCATACATAACTGGGTTTATATTTCCCTGAAGCCATATTGCTTTTGATTCATTTCACGTCACAAATTAAATATAGAATTCCATATTCTTTGCACATTTCCCTACCATCTTATTATTGAACCTAACATATCGCGACCTTAACTGAATGAGCTTTTTAGTTTGGACGCAGATTATTTAACCCAAAAGAGGTAGAGCATGAATAACTCAATACGTAATATTACTATTTCGGCGGCTGTGTTAACTACATTAACTTTAAGCGCACAAGTTGAGGCAAGAAAAAGTGATAGGAACCATAAAAAAGCACCTGAAATTGTATTTAGCAAACTCGATTTAGATCAGAGTGGTACGCTGATCCTTGATGAATTACAGGGTAATGAACAGACTAAAGCTGAAAAAAAGTTAGCGCGTGCAGATCTTGATGGTAACGCAAGTATTGACCTGACGGAATACCTTGCAAAGCAGCGTCATTCGCATGATTTATCTACGTATGCGACCGAAATAGTGCAATGTGTACAAGCATTAAAAGATGCAGATGAAGCAAGCCTTATTGTCGTACCGAGTAGCGATAAATTTGCATCACCAGAAGAAAAGTTTGCTCAATTAGATTCTGATGATAGTGGTGCGATTAGTGTTGATGAAATTGCACAAGCGTTGGCCACTCGTCAAGAAATACGTTTCGCTGAGATGGATAGTGATAATAGCAATGACGTTACACTAGAAGAGTTTATTCAAAATGGTGAACGTAAGCAGGCAACAAGAGCAGCTGTCAAAGAGTGTATCGACAGTTTAGTTGATGTGACTGAGGTGATTTAATAAAAACTTCAGTTATTCACCAACAATAGCATAACGCACTTTCTAAATTTATTGCCCTAGTGATAACCTCATTAGGGCTACGAAAAATATATTCACTTTATTTAGCCTGAGGTTTGGATAAGAATATTCCAACTTATTGTTGCTAAAGCACAACTTAGTTTTTTCCTTGTCTAGCCAGAGAGTTTTAGGGAAAACACCGCTCCCGCGTCCTGCTCTCGCTAAGGTACCTACATCCTGGGGGCTGTCTATTGGAAGTGAATTCAACTCAGTTAGCGCTCTAAAAAGGCATTAATTATACGCAGCTCAGTTAGTTAGAAACAGCAATTCTAATGATAGCTCACAAGTACGCTCCTCAAACTTAGGATTCATCGCCACTTTATGTGAAAGTTAGTACTTGGGGAATCGAGTTCAATACAATCCAAAAGTATCGGTATTCTAACTTTTACTGCGACTTTTGTTATGTGTATAATCGCGATTCTCTTTATATTACCTGTGTATTTATACGGTCTATTACTTAAAATATTCGAGTATCTATGTCGATGGAATGCGTTTTTGACCCCCCGGTGTTTACCGAAGCTGTTCGGCTTCAATTTCAAAAGTTAGATAGCTATGACGACCCTTGTTTAGTATTTATTACTACAAATCATACCGCGCAATGGTGTCATAATACCCTGCATAATATTCTTCAAGCTGAAGGGATCTCACACTCTGATATCCTCGCGGTATCAGAAAATACACACTTTTTCCTTTGTTATTGTGATCCGACCACGATACAAGTATTTGTTGATGAAGTAGTAGCTGTTGCTGTCAGCGCTGATATTACGACGTTTTTATCTGTGTTTCGCCATAATTGTTTATCAAATCCCAAAGAAACATTTCGGTGGTGCACTCAGCAACTTCAAGGGTTAATTGAAAATAGTTCTGATAATGTTGGGGCCGCGTTGAATGACTTCCGTGATAAAGCCAATTGGCCTGGAATTGCAGATTACCAACAACCGGAGCAGCAGACTTCTTCAGTTGATAACGCTGAGAAAAAGACACGTGATGGTTTTTTCGCAAGTGTGGCTAAGTTCCTCGGCTTTGGCTGTCAGGACGAACGTCAGTTAGGATTTGAAATCACGCCAACCCTATCGATAGTGAAAATATTTATAGAATCCCTTCCATCTGGTTCCGCATTATGGGCATATGTAAAAACTGGGAAAGGGAAGGAGCAATTAGTTCGGTCACATGCGTTGCTTGATCTTGACCATGTTTTGCTGTTACCTCATGCATGTCGATATGCACCTGAATTTTATAATTATATAATGTCAACGCTTCGCCATAGCACTATTGTAGAGCAAAATGAAATTCAGCAATATTTTTATCGAGCGATAAGTGAACTTACTGAGGAGTTATTAGAGAGCGAAAGTAAAAAAGAAGCAAAACAGGCTTGTTTCTTACGTATATTGGATATTTTTTATCACCTTTTCGATCAGCAATCATGGTCTGATGATTTCTACGAATTACTCGTTGAAGATCAGGACACCGCATGCCTGAGCGCAGAAGCTTATCAAGCTCGTTTTATTCAAGAGATCGAAATATCCACAGACGGTGTCTCTGAAAAATTAAAACAACAAATTTTGGAACTGCTCGATAAGTTAGAAGACTACCATTTTGCTTCGTATCGACAGTGGTGCGAAATTACAAAACTTTTTAAAAGTAATCGGCAAGCTGTAAACCCCGAAAATTGGCTGGGAACAGAACCATCAAGCCGGCTATTACTAGCATGTATTTTACTCTATCAAGATAAATTATCTGCGATAAATGACGAGAGCACTCAAGCATTAAGGCAGTTAATTAATGAGTCATTAATAAAGCAAGTACTTAAAAAAATTGAAGAGGACATAGCGCATGATTGTAAATTACCAGAGTCTTTTGTTGCTTGGTTAACCTCTGAAAAACAAGGTATTGATACCGAGTGTATCGATCGATTAGCTAAAAATCTCGCGCCTGATACTGGACTAGATGCGCATAAGACGGAGCATACAGCACAACCACATACCCAATTGTTTAGTAGTATTAGTGATTTTCAAGCTGTGCTTGCTAGTTGTTATTGGCTTGAATTAAGTGAGCCAAACATTATTACTAGAAAAGTAATTGCAATGGCGCTGAAAATAGCGCCACAAGCATCCTTGAGTTGCTTCATTGGGCTGCAATTGAAGCGTTTTGGTTCATTTGGTGAACCAGAACAAAAGAAGCAAATCTTGGCTAATTTACAGCAAGTGAATGTTGATACATATGACTTATTGACATTTGAAGTTCGACTAGCGCAGGGTTATGACATTCAATGGTATGAGAAGCTGGTTAAGCAGTACGTCAAAATGAAAAAGTCAGACCGAGAAAGGTGGGATAAAGCACTGGCTAAAGTGACGCCAGCCACGAAGGACTATTTTTATCTTGACGTCTATCGCTTAGCGCCGAAAGTGACAACACCCTTGATTTACCAGCGTGAAAACATGATTGAAGCATTGATTAGTTCAACGTTATATTTTGATGATGACTTTATTGCTACTTACTTTAATCAAAAAGAGCTGCTGTTTAGTGATCATATTGAATTTTTACCTGAAAAATTTGAGTTACCAGTTTCCCTACATCAACAAGTACTGACCATCAAAAACGACGTAAACTTTGTGATATTTTTATATGATGTTGAATCATTGATACTTGTTGCTAAAACAGATGGGGTCACATTCTGCTCTGGGTCAAATAGCATTTCTTGGGCTAGTCACTATATTATTTTGGATAATCAAGTTGATCTGGATAAGCTTACTGTTCTGGCTGAGCAATTTGAAAGTTACCAAGCTCGGGCTAAAACATTACAAAAAGCGGTTACTGATTATTTATCAGGTGTCATTATCTTCTCTGAATTCCAGCGTTATTTTGGTCACTATTCTGACACTAAAAAGTACGACCTCCACATTGAAAATTACAGTAAATATAGTACTCGTATTTTACCACAAATATTGGTAGAGCCAGATGAACAGGTGCAGCTGCGCCTTATCAAACTATTGTGTAGTCATAAGACAAGAGGTAATAGGGTCTTAAAGAAAGTTGCGGAACAGTTATTCTTTGATCATTACCTCACAAATGGTAGTGCAGATTTTGAGATGCGACATGATCCAGAGCTTAATGTTGATGAGCTTACGGATGATTGGATAGAAACATGGCAGGGATTTTATACGACACTTGCTGAAAAAGTATCAAGTTTGCGCTGAGGAGTGAGGCGATGAATGATTTACAAGGGATCCTTAGTGAATACTTACCATTACAATTAATTCGCTTCGGTGAGGTTTATGGGCCAGAAGATGATCCTGATATGTGGCTGAGTGAATACGACTTTATATGGCGACCTATTGTAGACGAGGGTGAACAAGTGCCTCAGCTTTACTTAGGGGATGAGCCTATGCGCTTTGGCGTGGATTGTGAAACCGATAAAGCTGGATATATAAAGCAGTCGCTGGGACATCAACCGCTTAGGTTACCAGAAATATCTAGTTGCTGGGGAGATAGCTCTCTAATGCTCCGCAACGATCTTTTAGAAGGAGTAGAATTTTCTCCTATTTTAGGGGTGACTCGAACTTCTGCAACCATTGTTGATGCCGCCGGAGATGAAAGAACGGGTTTTACCGCGTTGTCGTTTCATAAAGTTTTTTTCCATGAGCGTGCAAGGTTGCGATTTGAAAATATTCCAGTGTCCAAACGGCTTATTATTCGAATGCTATTAAAAAGGCACTCTGACACTTTCTTTATTCATAAATCATTACTTGCTAAATGGAAGGAGTTAGATATTGAAACTGTATGTTTTAATATCAAAGCGCATCACCTGTCGTTTAAAACACTGTGTAATTTAGAGATGTATTATGGCTCAGTTGGTTCTAATAGCTACCAAACACTCGATGACTTTCAACACAACAGGAAAGCTAATTTTTGGGATGAGTTAGACGGTTAATCTAACAGGTAAGTTCGCTGTGTAGACATTTTTGCCCACTGACAAAGGAATAAAAGCGAGACCCTTAATAGTTTTATTAGTCATGCCACTTTAAAGAGACATAGAAAAACAGTGGATGTGTGCAATCATTGAAGTAACATTGCGTCTTAACTCACATCGATATTCGATAGTGATTATGTCAAACTGAGAAAACAGTCTGCGAGTTATCGAAAGCGGAAAGGCAATGGTCGTCAGAGTTGCTCTTGACTGATGAAAAGTAGTGACAGAGATATTATGAGTTGCTTCTCGAACCAGTTAGGGGGAGCTGCTGTGCACTCTGAAAGTGTATTGGTGTAATTACCTACGGAAACTGACAGACACCGTTTCAAAGTGGTGACTGTCAGGTTAAGTATAAGCTAGTAGACCCCGTAAAAAAAGGGTCGTCAAACTAAGGATGCCTTTTGGCTAGTGCTTAGTAAGGAATACTGGTGAGCTTAATTAAAATACAAACTTATCAAAAATCGCTTTAGCTGTTTCGTAATTTGTAGTGACAACCATTGGTAAAGTATGGTTTAACTCTGCTCTAACTAAATATACATCAGCAGTGCTTTTACTACGATAGTAATGCTCAGTCTTTGTATTGCCTTCATCAACCGAGACTACAGTCAATACGCCAGCGTCATTCACGCTCCACGTACCTTCAAAGCTTTCGTTGTTAAGCATGGACTCAAAAACGACTTTACCGTCAGATTTAAACGTTTGTTTAATAAGCATTGGCTCAGGCGATTGGTAGCCAGAAGCATTATCATCCATTACAGCATAAAGTGTTTGATTTGATAGGGCTTCAGCGGAAAATGCAGCTGCATTTTCTCGGCTTAAATCATAATGTTTTGCAAAGAAGACCATATCCTGTGCTTCTGGATCTAGTCCCAAAATTAGGGCGTCAGAAGAGTAAATGATATGGGTCTTTTCACCTTCAGCAATAATTGTGTTGCCTTCGATTGTATAGCTAAATGTGCTTGCACCTGCTGAAACCGTGCCATTAGTGAAAGTGAATAGCTCAACAGTTTCATCATTTAGCAGCTCACTATTAAATGAACCCGAGTACCATTGGCCGTTACCTTGCTCTAAAGTCGTCTGTAAAGTGGCTGGAGCCGGTTCCGGCTCAGGAGTGACTTCGTCATTATCATTTTTTGTGGTATCAGAAACAACAAACCCGCTTTCATCTTTTTCGATGATAAGGTTATCGATATTGTCAAGTGCCACATCATCTGCAATGTTAGAAATAGTAACCGTATCACTTAATAGAGCTTCGTTGTGTGAAGCGTTACCAAGCAGTTGCGATAAATCTTCAGGTAGTAAACGAACTACAGAGCGGGCTACTAAGTGAGCTTCTTTCGCATCTTCTGAAGTTTTTTGAACTGCTTTTGCTGCGACAAAGTCTGATTTAATAACATCAGCATCTACATCAATATGATCTGCTAGAGCTTCCATACTCATGCTATTCAAAGATGCAAGTGTTGAAAACGGAGATACGATATCTGAGTCGGAATGAGAGGCGAGGGTATAACCTTGCTTAATTACCTCATTGGTATCTGCATCAACTGTTTGTCCTGCAACAGCTTTAACTAATACATTGACATTTTCAGTAACCACAACTTGACCATTAGCATTGGTTACTAGGTCAACAGTTTCGCCTTTACTATTTTGTGTTTTCAGTACTTCTTCGTCTTCACACACTAAGTTATTGTTAGTGTCGTTACAAATTACAGCATTGATTAGGTAACCATCGATTGCGGTGATGGTTTTTGTACCAGCCTTGGTATCATTATTAACACTTCCACTGTTACCATTATCTATTTGTGAGTTCGTGTTATTGTCGTTGTCACTACCACCACAGCCGATAAGTGCAAGTGATACTGCACAAGCTAGAAGAGATTTTTTAGAAATGTTTTGCTTGATAAATGAACGCATCTTTCCTTCCCTAATAAAAATAATACGAACTGAAACCCCTACAAACAATAGGGGCATAAAATGAGGTGGGTATATTATTTAATTAATTGGATTATATCAATATTTTTGTTTGTATATTTTTTGGTTGATCTTTTTTTAACATACTGGTTGTGGGTATTTAATTTATTTAACCTTTATTTTTTAATTTTTATTTCGCATTTTTTTAAATATTAATGATTTTTTATTTTAAAATGTTGAGTTGTTTGATTTTTGATCTTTTTGGGTTTTTTTATTTAGGTTTTAAAATTTTAATGATGATTTATTTTGAATGATTGGTTTGTTCGGTTTTTGATCTTTTTGGTGGTTTTTTATTTAATATTTTAAATAAAGCATAGCGAGTAATCAATTCGATCTTATTTATTCCTTAATTCAGCCGAGGAGTGTGGTCCACTCTAATATTAAGCGGGCATTGCTCATTTATTGAAGGTAGCCGTTGACTGCTTAAATAGCTAATTTCACATCTATAATGAGGATAAGAGAAGGAAAGCTGCTTTTTTTAGATTATCATGGGACTTTTTTGGTTCTTAGTGGTCTTGATTTGTACCAAGACCAAAACCAAGATAGAGTATCTTTTGTTAAACAAAGATCACCGCCCTGGTTTGGTTAAGAACTAGGCTTTAAGCTAGGTTTCACATGCTCTTTCAGTTCTTCGATCTGTACCCTGAGTAAATTTTGAAATGGCAATGCTTTTAAGAACATTCAACCTTACACCGTCTGAAAAAGTGAGATGTATTGAGGTCAGGAGAACCCGAACTACAGTGGGTTTTGACACGAGAGGAGGCCTCCTTTTGGCATTAAAGGCGCGCTTCCTCTTGTAAAAGTTAGCTATAGAGAAAACCGATAACTGAGTGTTGCGCTTGCTTGGTATTGTCTCATCAGCTCATCATCAAAGTGCCAGCTACAGGTATTTTCTGTTGCAGGGTCAAGGTCGCACGTGACTTTCGAGCCATTGTTAAGCATTGTTGCTATCCAACGTACTTGCGCTCCAAAATGAAAACCGGCACCTACATCATACTCTAAACCAGTATAAAGACCTGTAGCAAAGAATGTGTCTGAGTCGATAAAGTTAGGATTAACAAAGGTAGCACCAATTTGTGCACCAAGGTAGACATCGAGGTTTTCAGTAAGCGGTCGTACGACAGCACTTTGAAAAAACAAATACTCCATTTCAACTTTGTTGAGTGGGTAGGCTGTTAGCTGAGTTTCGGTTGTACCATAATAAAAGCCATAACGGCCTTGTGGCACATACTTATCGATACTGATCCCAAAATGAGAATCATCCTCTAGTTCGTACTTTTGGTGACGCGAAGTTTCAATATCGCTACTGAATGATTCACCACCATAGATTGATATGCCAAATTCACCAAAGTCGGCTGCGGTTACGGCATTGGAAGTTGTGAAAGCCAATGTCGCAGCAAGGGTAACTAATTTCATATATTCTTATCCTTGATCCAGAGTAATGCTTGTGTAATGAGCGCAGAGTATATCAATGATGAAAGAAAATAATAATCCGTAAAGCGTGATTTGCTTGCATTTCTTCACATTGATTTTTATCATTGCGATGTTATTGACTTGGAAAAGCATTTTGCAGCTAATATTACGCATACTTATCACCTTGTTCGTGGTGGCTACTCTTAGTGGTCAAAGCGCTGCTGCGTCTATGGCAGCATGTGAAATGCACAGTACAAATAACGAAGCAAAAACTCACAGCAAACATACGCAGTCTGAACATCATCAAATGATGAGCGCAGAGATGGACTGTTGTGACCCTAAAAGCGCTACACAGTGCAATGAATGCACCTGTCCAACACACATGTGCTCAACAAATTTAGCTGCTTTTTCCTTAAACGAATGGCTCGCGCTGATCGCGTTACACAGCGATAAACTTAACTTTGTAAGCGGGCAGCTAAGTACTTACCCTCAATCTCTTTATAAGCCACCGATAATCGCCTAGCCACAGGGCAGATCTGCCTTTTTTATACTGATTTATATCTATCCATCGGATCAGGTGGTGTTTTTTTATAATGTAATTTTCAAGGCTTTTGTGCTTTGAATCATGTGCGAGGTTAGCATGAGAAAACTTTTTCTAATGTTGGTGCTATGGGTAATGAGTGCTGTGGCATACGGTAAACCCCATATTGAACTAGAAGTATTTAAATCCCCAACTTGTGGCTGTTGTGAGCTTTGGCTCAACCATCTCACCGCTCAAGGTATTTCGCACCAGGCGACAGATCTAAATTATTTAGGCTCGCTTAAAAACAAATTTGGTATCAAACAAAATTATCAGTCTTGCCATACTGGTGTTTCTAAAGATGGCTTTGTATTTGAGGGTCATGTACCTGCCAAGTTTATCAAGCGCTTTCTACAAGATGAAACGCTAACACAAGACAGCAATAACATTGGGTTAAGTGTACCAGCAATGCCAATTGGCTCTGTGGGCATGGAAATGGGAGAGCGATTTATGCCATTCCAAGTGTTGTTACTAAAAAAAGATGGCAGCTATGAGGTTTTTGCTGAAGTGAGTCGCTATGAGGAACAGTTCTAATGAAAGTAATCATCTGTGTCCTGTTTGCAGCTATTGTGTTTTCTGCTTCGCTGCGAGCAAATACAATGACACTGGAAAATGCAATAAAAGTAGCGATACAACACGATCCTTGGCTTAAATCTAGTAATCATCGACGTTCTGCGATGTTGTCCATGAGTCGTGAGGCGCTAAGCTACCCAGATCCACAAGTAAGCGTCGCTACAATGAATTTACCAGTCGATAGCTGGGAGTTTAACCAAGAGGGCATGACCCAACTTAAAGTGGGTGTCATGCAAATGCTCCCTCGTGGAGATAGTCTTGAAATCAAAAGTACGCAATTAAAACTTAATGCGAATAAGCAGCCGATATTACAACTAGACCGACAAGCTCAGGTACGTCGTGATGTCTCTCTTCTTTGGTTGGATATGGTACAGGCAAAGAAAACGTTATCGTTAATTGAACGCGATAGCGTGCTTTTCGAACAGATGGTTGAAATCGCAAACGCGAGTTACGCTAATGCGGTTGGGCCGACTCGTCAACAAGATGTCATCAGAGCACAGCTCGAGGTTATGCAGCTCGACGATAAACGTTCAGCGGCTTTTCAACAACTTAATATCGCCAAAGCAAAACTTGAGCAATGGTTACTAGATGATTCTCTGTACAATAAAAAAACACTACCAATATCTATTGAAGACCACATTACGTTACCTAAGATCCCCTTTTTGGCACCTCAGTTTTTGCGTGAAGGTCATGGTGACAGCCAAACGCTTGTGCAGTATTTAGCACGACACCCACAAGTCGTTGCTGCTGATGTCACGACCTATCAAGCAGAACAAGGTATTAAATTAGCTGAACAAGCTTATAAACCGCAGTTTGCTTTGAACGCAAGTTATGCCTTTCGTGATGATGCGCCGAATAAAATGTCACGCTCTGACTTTTTTAGCGTGGGTGTCTCGTTTGATCTGCCACTCTTCACTGATAGTAAACAAGATCAAGCAAAGGCCGCAGCTATTGCGGAGTTTGAAGCGACTAAGACTGATCGCTTGATAGTGTTAAAGCAACTATTTGCGAATTTGAACGGTGAAATTCAGTCAATTCAACGTTTGCAGCAGCGCCGCTTCCTTTACGAAAAGGCGATTGTGGCACAAAGTGCAGAGCAAGCAGAAGCCGCGTTGACAGCGTATACAAATGACGATGGTGACTTTGCTGAAGTAGTGAGGGCGCGTATTGCCAAATTGAACGCGCAATTATCGGCGCTTGCTATAGATATTGCCTTGCTCAAGGCGGTAGTACGCAGTAATTACTATTTGACCCAAGTTGCCAAGGAGACCACACATGAACAGTAACGTTAAGCTAATACTAGTTGGGGTAGTTACTCTAACATTGGGCATGTTTGTTGGTTTGACTCTATCTACAAATGGCGAGCAAGAGATTGCAACGAATGAAGCGCAGGCCCCACTTTACTGGGTTGCTCCCATGGATCCCAATTATCGCCGTGATAAGCCAGGTAAATCTCCAATGGGCATGGATTTGATCCCTGTATATGAAGAGGAGAGCTCTAATGCTGCCTTTGGTGAGGGGGTTGTGGAGATTGCCCCCCATGTTGAAAACAATATGGGGGTTCGCAAAGCACTGGTAAGTCGGGATATGATGTCTTATCAAGTTCAGACAGTGGGTTATATCCAATACAATGAAGATAGCTTGGTACACATCCATCCCCGAGTTGAAGGCTGGATTGAAAAGCTTTATGTGAAAGCCGCGGGAGAGGCAGTAAAACAAGGTGAGCCACTTTACACACTATATTCTCCTCAGCTTGTGAATGCGCAAGAGGAGTATCTGATCGCACGTAAACGCAATAATAAAGCACTTGTCAGTGCAGCACAGGAGCGTCTTAAGGCGTTACATTTAAGTGAGGAATTTATCAGTACACTAAAACGCACAGGCGAAGTACATCAAAGCATTACTTTTTATGCTCGCCAGTCCGGGGTACTCGACGGTCTGCAGATCAGAGAGGGGTTTTATGTAAAGCCAGGTACAACACTCATGAGTATTGCCAAACTAGACGAGATTTGGGTTGAAGCTGACGTATTTGAACGTGATGCAATGCTGGTCGCTCAGGGACAAGCAGTTTCCATGAGGTTGGACTTTTTACCCGGTAGAACGTGGCGAGGGCAAGTTGATTATGTCTACCCCTCACTCAATGAAAAAACACGAACACTCAGAGTCAGGCTCAGATTTGACAATAGTGATGCGTTATTAAAGCCAAATATGTTTGCGCAAGTAACGATTCATGCAGATTCTCGTGATCAGGTATTACAAGTGCCAAGTGAAGCGGTGATCCGTACAGCCAAACAAAACCGTGTTGTCGTTGAAGTTGCACCCGGTAGCTTTAAATCAGTTGCTGTTGAACTAGGGCAAGTCAGTGGTGAAAACATTGAAATCCTCAATGGTCTTAACGAAGGAGACACAATCGTTACGTCAGCCCATTTTTTGATTGATTCTCAATCTAGCATTACCTCTGACTTTATGCGTATGGCGCCAGTTGCTGAGGCTAAGTCTGTTTGGATTGAAGGAGAAATTCAACGCGTGGACTATCAAAGCCGTGTAGTGAATATCGATCATCAACCTGTACCTGAGTGGGAATGGCCCGAAATGGTGATGGATTTTACAGTGGCTGAGAGTGTTGATATTGACACACTAAATGCAGGACAGGTTTTGCACTTCGAAGCGACAAAACAAGACAATGGCAGTGTATTACTCACCGGTATTCATATTATGTCCGACAGCAGCGAGGATAATGATACACTACCTAGTGCAACTGTCGGTGGTGTGATCAATGCCATTGATATTGATACCCGAGTGTTGAATATTTCTCGCGACGCCATCAAAAAGTGGAACCGCCCAGCGACGACGATGGATTTTGTGGCCGCTCATCATCTTGATTTAAGTCAACTGAAACAAGGGATGGCAATTAGCTTCACCTTTGAAGTAGGTGACGAATTTGTGGTTACTGACATTAAAGCTGCTGATGAGATGTCAGTAAATACACATACAGACCACTAGGAGCGCGTATTATGATCCAAGCTATCATACGTTGGTCGGTGTATAACCGCTTTTTTGTGGTATTGCTGACCTTAATGACTGTTGGTATTGGGCTATTTACCTTAAAAAATACGCCAGTTGACGCGATCCCAGATCTGTCAGATGTTCAAGTCATTGTAAAAACCCCCTATCCTGGGCAAGCACCACAAGTAGTACAAGACCAGGTAACGTTTCCACTCACCACGGCAATGCTCTCCGTGCCTGGTGCAAAAACGGTAAGGGGCTATTCTTTTTTTGGTGACTCCTATGTGTACGTTATTTTTGATGACAAAACAGACCTTTATTGGGCACGTAGTCGCGTACTTGAGTATCTAAGTCAAGTTGCACCGCAATTACCTGAAGCAGCAAAGCCGCAACTGGGGCCTGATGCTACGGGCGTGGGCTGGGTGTATCTGTATGCGTTAGTAGATAAAACCGGTAAGCACGATATTAGTCAGCTACGCAGCTTGCAAGATTGGTTTTTAAAATTTGAGCTGCAATCGGTTGCTGGTGTATCTGAAGTTGCGCCAATTGGCGGTATGGTTAAACAGTATCAAGTACAGGTTGACCCCAATAAACTGCGTGCTTATGGCATTCCCCTAACCCATATTCAGCAGGCTTTACAGCGTGGAAACCAAGAGTCAGGGGCATCTGTTATTGAAATGGCTGAAGCTGAATACATGGTAACCAGCACAGGATATATTCAAAGTGTTAAAGATATTGAAGCAATACCACTAGGCCAAGCCGTTAAGGGGACTCCACTAACGATTGCGGATGTTGCGTCGGTCAATATTGGGCCACAAATGCGCCGTGGTATAGCGGAGCTTAACGGCGAGGGAGAAGTTGTTGGTGCAGTGGTGGTGATGCGCTTTGGTGAAAACGCGCAAAATACCATAGAGGGTGTTAAACAAAAGCTGGCCCAGTTGCAAAAGAGCTTACCGGAAGGCGTTGAAGTGGTGACCGTTTATGACCGCTCTGAGCTTATCAGCAAAGCCATTGATAACCTTTGGTCCAAGTTGCTCGAAGAGCTAATGGTGGTGGCGTTAGTCTGCGTTGTATTCTTATTCCATATTCGCTCCTCTATTGTTGCGGTGGTCACTCTACCACTGGGGATATTGGTTGCCTTTATCGTGATGTACTTTCAAGGGGTGAATGCCAACATTATGTCCCTTGGTGGCATAGCCATAGCGATTGGGGCGATGACAGATGGCGCAATCGTGATGATTGAAAACATGCACAAGCACATGGAGAAAACGCCGCTCAACGATGAAAACCGCTGGGAAATTGTCGCTAAGTCAGCCTCAGAAGTAGGGCCTGCACTATTTTTTAGTTTGTTGATTATTACAGTGAGTTTTTTACCTGTGTTTATTTTAGAGGCGCAAGAAGGACGTATGTTTGCCCCGCTTGCGTATACTAAAACGTATGCGATGGCCGCTTCGGCGGGGCTTGCTATTACCCTTATTCCAGTTTTAATGGGCTACTTTATTCGCGGCAAGGTTGTTCCTGAACACAAAAACCCCGTAAATCGAGTTTTGGTTGGCGCATATACGCCATTGTTGAGGCAAGTTTTACATTTTCCGAAGCTTACACTTATCGCTGCTACCGCAATTACCATAGTGGGATTCTATCCGATGGATAAAATCGGGAGTGAGTTTATCCCGCCACTGGATGAAGGGGATCTGATGTATATGCCAACCACTTATCCAAGTATTTCCATTGGCAAAGCGAGAGAAATTCTACAGCAAACGGATAAGCTGATTGCGACTGTGCCAGAAGTCAAAAATGTCTTTGGTAAGATTGGCCGCGCGGAAACGGCCACCGACCCTGCACCATTGACTATGATTGAAACCTTTATTCAATTAAGACCCAAAGACCAGTGGCGTGAGGGGATGACCACTGAAAAACTAAAAGCTGAACTTGATAAACTCGTACAATTCCCCGGATTGACCAATGCTTGGGTAATGCCAATTAAAACCCGTATTGATATGCTCGCAACGGGAATAAAAACGCCAGTGGGCATAAAAGTAGCAGGTCCAGACTTAGATACCATTCAGCGTATTGGTCAGGACATTGAGCGCATACTGAACAAAGTAGAGGGCACTGCCTCTGTCTATTCAGAGCGGGTAGCTGGCGGACGTTACGTTAAAATTGATATTCAGCGTGATAAGGCCGCGCGATTTGGGTTAAACATTGCTGATGTGCAACAGGCCGTCGCAACTGCAATTGGCGGGATGGACGTGACGCAAACTGTGGAAGGCCAAGAGCGCTATCCGGTGAGTTTACGCTACCCTCAAGACTTACGAAATTCCCCTGAAGCGTTAAAGCAGCTCCCGATTGTGACGGCTGAAGGACTGAATATTGCCCTTGGTGACGTTGCGACCATTTATATTGAAAATGGCCCGCCCGGTATCAAAAGTGAAAACGCGAGAATAAACGGATGGACATTTATTGACTTAGATGGGGTAGACATTGGTAGTTACGTGGACACGGCTAAGCAAGTGCTGAATGAACAGCTGGAGCTGCCAGCAGGCTACTCCATCAGCTGGGCAGGGCAATACGAATATATGGAACGTGCGAAAGCAAAATTAGCCTATGTGGTGCCACTTACACTTGGGATCATCGTTGTTCTACTCTATGTAAACTTTAGAAGGTTGAGTGAAGTGGCGATTATCATGGCAACGTTACCAATGGCCATGATAGGTGGGCTGTGGTTACTATACCTAGAGGGGTTTAACTTTTCTGTCGCGGTTGGGGTCGGTTTTATTGCACTGGCAGGTGTCGCGGTTGAAATAGGGGTAATAATGCTGGTGTATCTCAATCAAGCTATAAGTGAGCTGAAAGAAAAACAACAGATTATGACTCCTGAGGCTATAAATAACGCCATTTTAGAAGGGGCGGGTAAGCGCATTCGCCCGGTTATGATGACAGTGGCGACCATTATCATTGGACTATTACCTATCCTTTACGGCTCAGGTACAGGCTCTGAAGTAATGAGTCGCATTGCTGCGCCTATGGTTGGTGGTATGGCTAGTGCACTTTTGCTCACTTTGATTGTGTTACCAGCAGTTTATATGCTGATGATCCGCTGGAGGGAGAAAGTGGCTGGCTAATCGGTAGCGGAAAAAGTTTGCCTTAAGTGCGCTAATATGAGGGGGGGTGAACGGCAAACTTTTAGCTACAAGAGCCGGGAACTGTGGTTAAGAGGCTAAAATCTTAACCACATTTCCTTGGCGCACTTATTGCTTTATAAGTGTGTCAATTACCAAGGAGTGTATATGTATATTCAAAATTCAGCGTATTCGCCAGTGTATAGTTCGCGTAAACAAATTGGTGATGCGAGTAACAACACCATAGAAGGTCAAGGATTTGCCAACCCCGTGGCAAAAAGTTCGGAAACAAACTCTTTTATGGCAGCTGCAAAAGCGGTTCAAGAAAAGACGTCGAACAATCCGCAATCGATTTATCTTGTCAAGCATTTTGAGCAAGCTGAAAAAATAGCCCATGAGTCCTTAGTCAGCTCAAGCCATAAAGTCGGCAGTCGTGAATATAACATTGAGATGTATCGCGAAATGATGACGAATATTGTGGAAATGCCTATAGAAGTAGAGATTGCACCAGAGGAAATGAATCAAGCTCTGTTATTCAACCATTTAGGGTTAGATTTTAAAGAGTATAAAACTATTTCTGTGCGCTCTGAGCTGTTTTCTATGCTTGAGCAAAAAGTGGATCAGGACAGTACACTACTCAAGTCAGATAAAGCGAAGTTAACAGCTATTATTGCAGATATGCAAGACCGACTGGAAGCCGCGCAAGCAGCGCTGCTTGAAGGCGAAGATGTTGCTGAGCGCCTGCAAGACAGTAAAAAAGCTATCTATGACTCTTATGAGCAGCTTAAACTGGGTAAGGTAAGTCAGCGAGACTTACTTGCGGCTTTATAAGTCAATCTGAGTTAGCTTATTATTTTTAAATCTCAGGCTGAATTAGCATGTGGCTTGCTGAGTCACGCTATCAGACCTGGGTGCCTCAAAGTGTGTTTAATCACAATGATCCGAAGCTCAGTTAACTACCTTTGTCCATCGTTTTTTATTGCCATGAGATGATCTCTAGATGTAACTTCCATTGGCGTGGCCTTGCATCCTCAAGTACAATGAACGTTTTCGATTGCAACACACCGGAACCTTCCAATGGAAATCAAAGTAAATTACCTCGATAATCTCAGAATTGATGCCAAGTTTGACGACTTTTCTGTCATTGCAGATCAGCCCATTCGTTATAAAGGCGATGGTTCAGCACCAAGCCCATTCGACTATTTTTTAGCGTCTTCAGCGCTTTGTGCAGCTTACTTTGTGAAGGTGTATTGTAATGCTCGCGATATTCCGACAGATGGTATTCGCGTAGCGCAAAATAACATTGTTGATCCAGAAAACCGCTATAACCAAATTTTTAAAATTCAGGTTGAGTTACCGGAAAGTATTTCTGAAAAAGACCGCCAAGGTATTTTGCGCTCAATCGACCGCTGTACCGTGAAAAAAGTGATTCAAACTGGGCCGGAATTTCAAGTAGAAGCAGTTGAGAGCCTAGAGGATGACGCTCAAGCAATGCTGATGGTTGATACCAGTGAAAGCGATAGTACTTTTATTTTGGGTAAAGATCTGCCGCTTGAACAAACGATTGCAAACATGACCAAGATCCTGTCTGACTTGGGTATGAAGATTGAAGTTGCATCATGGCGTAATATCGTGCCACACGTCTGGTCACTGCATATTCGTGATGCTGCTTCGCCAATGTGTTTCACTAATGGTAAAGGGGCAACCAAAGAGAGTGCACTTTGCTCAGCACTTGGCGAGTTTATTGAACGTTTAAACTGCAACTTCTTTTATAACGACCAATTCTTTGGCGAAGAAATTGCCAATGCTGAATTTGTTCATTATCCGAACGAGAAATGGTTTACACCAGGTGCTGATGATGCGCTGCCTAACGAAATCTTAGATGATTACACCCGCGAAATTTACGACCCAGAAGGTGAATTACGTGGCTCACACCTTGTTGATACAAACTCAGGTAATGTAGCGCGCGGCATTTGTTCTATTCCTTATACCCGCCATTCAGATGGTGAAACGGTATATTTCCCATCAAACCTAATAGAGAACTTATTCCTAAGTAATGGGATGAGTGCTGGTAATAATCTGTTTGAAGCCAAAGTGCAGTGTTTATCTGAGATCTTTGAACGTGCGGTGAAAAAGCAAATTATCGAACAAGAAATTGTGTTGCCTGATGTACCAGAGTCTGTACTTGCTAAATATCCAGGTATTGTTGAAGGGATCAAAGGACTTGAGGATCAAGGGTTCCCAGTTGTGGTTAAAGATGCGTCTCTTGGCGGTCAATTCCCTGTAATGTGTGTCACGCTAATGAATCCAAAAACAGGCGGTGTGTTTGCTTCTTTTGGGGCGCATCCAAGTTTTGAAGTAGCGCTTGAGCGAAGCTTAACCGAGCTGTTGCAAGGGCGTAGCTTTGAAGGCTTAAACGATGTACCAAAACCTACGTTTAACAGCATGGCAGTATCTGAGCCGGAGAACTTTGTTGAGCACTTTATCGATTCAACGGGCGTGATCTCATGGCGCTTCTTTAGTGCAAAGCACGACTACGACTTTGTTGAGTGGGATTTTACAGGCACTAATGAAGAAGAATGCGATAAGTTATTTGGCATTCTAGAGGCGTTAGGTAAAGAAGCTTATATTGCGGAGTTCACAGATTTAGGCGTTGCTTGCCGTATTTTAGTTCCGGGATTCTCTGAAGTATATCCAGCCGAAGATCTGATCTGGGATAATACCAATAAAGCACTGCAATATCGCGAAGATATTCTTAACATTCATTCACTAGATGACGAAGCATTAGCTGACTTGGTTGAGCGCTTAGAAGACAGCCAGCTTGATAATTATATCGACATTATCACCCTTATCGGCGTTGAGTTTGACGAAAATACGGTGTGGGGTCAGCTTACTATTCTAGAGCTTAAGATTTTGATTTATCTAGCGCTTGGTGATATCGAAGCGGCTATTGAACTGGTGGAAACCTTCTTGCAGTTTAACGACAACACCGTTGAGCGAGGCTTATTCTACCAAGCAATGCACGCCACACTCGAAATTGCATTGGATGACGAGTTAGAAATAGAGGATTACATTCACAACTTTACTCGTATGTTTGGTAAAGAGGTGATGGATGCAGTTATTGGCTCAATTAATGGCGATGTGAAATTTTATGGTTTAACGCCTACTAACATGAAGTTAGAAGGGTTAGACAAGCATCTGCGTCTTATTGAGAGTTACAAGAAGCTTCATACAGCAAGAGGAAAGTTAGCACAGCGCTAATCTTTACTTTTTAAAGTAAAAGCAAGATAGCATGACTGCTATCTTGCTTTATAGTTTGACGGACTGTTGAGCATTATGCGGTTGAAGCCACAAGTGCTCATTACAACTCACAGAAATACACATCAGCTTAGGCAGCTAACCCCAAACCTCAGGGCTCCTCTTTGATACAGTTTTGCTCTTTAAACTTTGCCTTTGCATCTTGATATATAAAAGAGAAGTCTGCTGTACGTGGTGTAAATATCGGTTTGCCGGTATTCTTATCACAGTCGGTTGCGATCCCGCCTGCCGCATGACAATTCATACAAGAGGAGCTTTTATAATAAAGCGCTTCTTGTTTACCTAATGGCTGATTTCCTAGTTGTAAAAATGTCTCAATCACCTCATTAGTTAGATAAACAGGGTGGGGCAACCCACCTGAATAATTGGTGAGCTTGGTTTCAATTGTATCACTTGGTTGGCCATTAATATCAGTCATTGGCTTACTGCTGTTATTAGTTGAATACTGCGTACCAATTAGTTTGTAATATTGCAGAACAGCGTTTTCTTGTTTGAATAGCTTAGAAATATGCTGATTCACTTTTTCAACAACCGGTGATATTTGTTCCAATCGAACCACTTGAGTAGGCTTAGTGCCTCCTACTGGGTGATTGATTGCGCATGTTGGACATTGCTTATCGAAAAAGGTTGGAGAGTTGCCCCAAACATTACCCTGATGTGAAAAGGTTGCGTAAATCCAATTACTAGATGTGCCGGTTTTCTGCATTATGTGAAATCCAACTACGCCAACTTCTTGTTCTTCGACTTTAAATGAGCCTGTTTCACCATTTTGTATTTGGTGGTAGCGTTTTACGGGCAGTGTTGCGCGAATGTACTTACTCGGATCATCAGACTCATCGAGTATTTTCCACGCTACCTTTATCTCGATAGCAAGGCCTGGCGGCTTAGGGTCAAAATTGGTCAGGTCTTGTGGCAAGTTACAAGTGGGTAATGAGGAACCACTGGAACACGCTAAAAAGCCAATCGTATTCATGTTGATGCACATGCTACTCGCGCTCTGGCTTTTGCATGCCCAACTATAAGTTGGGTTATTCGCGAATTCGATTTGGCCATCTATGCTATATAGTTTATTTTTGGTAATAAAATTGAATACATAGGGACTAACAAACTTCTGATAATATACAGGGTTGTTTTTTTGATCAGTTAAAATTGCCTGTTTTTTCGGTGTATTTTTGGGCGCAACTTGCTCCACTGCAGATAAAGGCTGCATCATGGCGAAGTTTTTGGATATTTCCCAGTTTTTTGGAGGCGCTGCATCTGCTGTGAAAATAGTCTCGGTTTCACGCCAATTTATCCAAAGTGGAAGCGGGCAATTGGCGCCTGAATCGGCTTCACACACTTTTAGATTATTTTGCGTGAGCTTATAGTTTTCGTCCAATTGCCTATTTAGCGCAGTAAAGCTCAGCCATGAAAATAGCGCGTATCGGTGATCCAAATAATCAAGCTTCTGCGATTCATTAGGCTTTACAGGTTTTAACTCTTCACACGACTTCACTAATTTATTGTATGCGTCAAGCGGGTAGGGTTTTTGCTGAGTCAAGTCGTTTGGAAAAGGAAATGGCTCTGTTAATGTGCATTCATCTTTGACTAGCCAATCTGGAAAAATGCTGTATTCAGTAGCAAAAGTACCAGTACTTACGAATAGTAAAGAGAGTTTCGCTATTACACTTTTCATGATTATTTCCTTTTTTTATAAGGTGAAGAATATAAATATGACTTGATATTAAATTCTGATGCTGATGTAAGGGTTATTTTTATATAGTAACCAGTTTGTACTTTCAGGTTGAGCCAAGGAGTTAAATTAGTGCTTAATTCTTTTTCTGTTATTTTTCTTAGCGAGCTCAAAAAGCTATCTTGTAGATAATTTTCGTCAAGTCTTGTTATCCAAGGTAATTCAATTTCAATCTTTTCTGACAACTCCGTTGAATAGGAAAGCCCAACTTGTATTTCATCTGATACTTGAACAATAGTATTTAATAACTGTTTCAGCAGATATAAGTTTCCTTTCCAGTCTAGATCTTTGAGTAGACTAGGAAGTCTTAACGTTTCTAATTTAAAAACGAGTTTAGCTCTAAATTCCTTTCTACCAAATGTAAAACTGAAGTGGTTTATCCTTGTGCATTCTAAACTAGGAAGTAACTCTTTTGTTTTGTTTAAAAACTCAGGAGCTAAAAATTCAGATGCGTTAATTATAAATGAGCTTAATAGGCTAAAGTCAGAAAACTGACAATGTTGTGTACTTACACAAAATGTTGGAGCTGTGCTATATCGACCCTCTTCATAGTCAAAGCTAAACCATATTAAATTTACTAATTTATAAGCAGGGGAGTGCTTCCTATTCGTTATAAACTCATTTATTCTAAGGGCGTATTTATTTGGAGTTTTTTGATTTATATAGGATGAAACGCTGTCTAAATTATGAGGAGAGCAGTAATAACATACTAAAAAGTCAACAGGATCTTCAAACTGATCAATTCTCTTTTCAAAACATATAGCGTGTATATTTTCAGGGATTTCACTGACAATTGTCTGAAGCTCTTCTAATACGGTATTATTGAGATGTTGAACCTCACTATCAAGTGCAATGCTGTAAAGCTCACTTTTACTATATTTCATGATAAATGCGGGTGAAATGCCAATTTAACTTAATTTTGGTTTGTTTTTTGTGCATGATGTCAACAGTATTAGAGATTGACTATTTAAAAAATAAATAACTCAACTTTTATTACTGACAGGGACTCACTACAAAAAATACACGCTTGATTAAGATAAAAAAATCACCCGCTGCTCCTATGTATTACCAAATTGTTTTGATCGTGTGTTGAATTTCAGGTCTTAGTTCTGCTGATAGTTGATCCCACAGATCATCTGTTAATCCAGTTTCTAAAGAAATTTCAGTAATAATGCGTTTTTGATCTGCTGTTAAATCAAACTCTGCCATCACTTCGGCCAAGTTATCGGTCGCTCGTTGCTTCAAAACTTCATCGTTAGTTACATTATAGATGTAAGAGATTAAACCAGTTGGTAGTGTTGTATTATCACTCATTTTTCATTTCCTAATTTTCATAGTTTTGGAGATATAAGGTTTTAGTACCAGCCTTATCATTTAAGTATTCGTTATAAGCGTCATCTTTCATTGTGTTTTTATTAAATAGTAATACTTTGTATAAAAAGTAATAATAAAAAGCACGATGTGAACGATATCCAGCAAAGCTTGATATTTTTTCTTCGAATTCTTGTAAGCTATCTATATTATCTAAATTAGCCAAGTAGTTGAGCATGTTATTATAACCCAACCAGCCAACATTATTAGAATTTTTTGCAAGGCTTACCCCTGTTGATGAGTAATTTTTTGCTTCATCTTGATATTTTTTAAAATTAGCTGAATCTTTTTGTATTGAAGCATGTATTAGTTTAAACCACGCCCATATCCCATTTGTTGCTGAGCTAATGTCATTTATATTAATATTTTTGGAAAGCTCAGCTAAATCGTTCATGGCGCTTTGTGCCAAATCAACCTTACCAGTGAGTAACTGTGATAGCGCTTTAAAAGCAATACAAGTGAGTTCAGAACAAAAGCCGTAATTATCAGTTATGGCTTGAGAGCTATTATCGAAGAAGCCCTCTTTTGGTAACGTATCGACAAGCGCAATTACTTTGTCAAACTCTCCTAGCGAAAAGTAGGATTGCGATAAAAGCTCGAAGATCACTGGATGTTGGTGAGGTGGATATTCGTTTTTGTTTTCGTGCAGCTGTAATCCAATATTATGAGCTTTTAATATATCACCGGTAGCGTAGGCGTGTAGCCATTCACCTCTCATCGTAATGAAGCGCTCTTTAGGGTCTAAAATTGTGGCGAGTTCACTGATATTTTGAAGCACGTGCTTTTTAGCCAACGTGTCTAGCCAACCATTGTATGCAACCCGTGATGAAGCAAGCGCATTTTTAATTTTATGGAGTAAAGGCTGGTTATCAATTAACCCATTTTGAAAGAAGTTTAATGCTTCTGCATAGTAAATACTGGCCTCTGCGACAGAGTAGATGGCAGCAGCACTTTTTGCTGATGTTAGTAATAATTCAACAGCCGCATTATGATCTCCCACTTTTGCTAAATGATGGGTTGTAAGTAGGGGCTGCTTTTGGCTCATTCCTGTATTGTTGAGTACTTCAATTATACTCATGTGATGTGCATATGATTCATGCTTACCCATACTTTCATAGGCAGCATCCCTTACCAAAGCATGTTTAAAAATGTAGCTATCGTTATCAACACGACGTTGATGCACGATAAGATCGTTAGCCATTAACTCATTTAAGTCGTTTTGAATTTGGCTTTCACTTAAGGATGATGTAGCAATAAGTAAATTGTATTCAAACTCTCGGCCGATGGTTGCCGCCAGTTGCGCTGTCTCTTTGGCATGATGAAGGTTGTCGAGCTTTTGTTGCAGTGATTCTCTTAGGCTGGTTGGAACTTGCTCCAATTTATCAGGTGCCAAAAAGTCGATGACTCCGCCTTTATCTCCAACCAGTGCTTTCTGCTTTAGCATGTTGACCAGCTCTTCAATAAAAAGTGGGATCCCATCTGTACGGCTAGTGAGTACAGTAAGCACTTGTTCAGAGACTTGGCGACCGTCAAATAGATTAATGATAAAGTCCTCGGTCGCTTTGGCCGTTAGCTTTTTCAAACAAACATCGACTAAGGTTAAATCTTTTAACTGGCTAGGTACATCTTGGCGCGATGTACTCAGTAGTACATTGCCAGACGTTAATGCGCCCGCAAAATGATGTAAAAACTCTAAGGTTGTATTATCTGCCCAATGAATATCTTCAATAATATAGAGCTTAAACTTACTTATCCCATGGCGGTTTGACAGCAATAATGCACATAACCCTTTAAATAACACTTGTTTTTGCTCATCAGGTGCGAGAGTTGAAGGTGCTATATCATCACCAAGAGAAATATTGAGCCAAACAAGCAGTACAGGAATGGCCTGAGTCAAATCAAGCTCACTGTCAATGCTTGATAACACGTAGCTAAATACGGTATTTGCTGAATGGGCATCAAGCTGATCTGTATTAAATAGATACCTTACTAAGTTAAGTATTGGGTATAAGGCATTGTTTTGATGCTCAGGCAAACATTGAGCGACCAAGTGTTGGTATTGTGGAGCATTAGCACGGATCTCTTGTAATAAACGAGATTTACCTATACCAGCTTCGCCATGAATATGCGCAATACGTGTTTCGCCCTCAATTTCTGTATTAATGAGTGACAGTGTTTGCTCAAGCTCAGCATGGCGACCAACTAGCTCATGGTTATTTTTAGTACCGCGCATAAAGCCAAACGCTTCGACGCGACGTTCACCCTGTAAATTGTATACTGGAGTTAGCTCGAACAATGGGCCAATTTGTAACTGGCCGTACAGGTTAAACTCTGAAAAAGCATCTAGGAGTGAGCGCGATTCTGCACTACATAAAATTTGTCGCTCGCCAGCTTCACGAGAGAGTGCTGCGGCAATATTTGCATGATGGCCTTCAGGAACAGCGTTGGCATAAGTAATAAATACTCCGCTATGAATACCAATATGGGCATTGAGTGAGACTCTGTGCGCTTCTTGCATCAATGCATTTCGTTTGGCAAGTTCGCTTATCATTTCTAGCGCTGTGCGCGCAGACAAGCGTGCATCATTATCACTGCTTACGGGGTAACCAAAATAAAAAAGACAAGTATCGGCTAAGTTCCCAACATGGTAGGCACCGTAGCGGGTGGCAATATCGATAAAGTGATTACGTTGAGACTTATAAACTGTGTCAATCACATCGTAGTCTTTATCATGGTTGTCGAGCGCTTTAACACTTAAGCGTACCGCTAAAACCGTAAGCTGTTTACGCTCAGTAAGTGCCGTATACTCTTGAATTGCGCGATGATCTGGATCGTCATCGCGGATCATTATTGTTGTTTCATCGTAACCGTGTTGTGCCTTTACGTCGCTAAGTACACCGACTAGATTGGAAACGTTCATTCGAGCGAGCTCTGAAAACGCCTCGGTTGCTGTTATGACACGTTCTAGTGCACTTTTATGCAGTACTCTTCTTAACAAACCTGCCAGAGGATGACCGAGCAGGGCGCTTGGGATAGGAATATGTACGTCACTGAGTTGTTTATGGTAAATTGACGCAACACTGGTGCCGGTTACTGCTGGCACACCGGTCAAACATTCCAAAAAAACCAACCCCCAAACATACAGATCTGACTTTGCTGATGCAGGCTCTCCCCTTAATTGCTCTGGCGCGCTATATGATGGTGTACCGAGAGTTTCTTGGGTGAGGGTAATCGTCTCAAAATCATGCTGGCGACTTTCTTGCGCTAGGGTACCAATACCAAAATCGAGTATTTTGGCATAGGTTTTTGCCCCTGATTGGCTCAACATAATATTTGTGGGCTTTATATCCCTGTGAATAATACCTTGTTGATGAGCATGGATAAGGGCATCCAAAACCTGCAACATAATATCAGTGGTATAGACAGAATCAATAGCGCCATTTTGACTTAAATAGTCTCTTAATGTTTGCCCTTCAACATACTCAAATACACCAAACATTAAATTTTCATTTAATTGCCCTTTATCTAATAATCGAACAATATTTGGATGATTAAGCTGACTACAAAGCAGAGTTTCACGATTAAATCGCTCGGCATATCGTTGTTTTTTTGTGACATCAAGTTGTGGCTCTAATGCCAAAAACTTAAGTGCCACGAACTGCCCTGTATTTAATTGACGAGCTTTAAAAACTTTGCCAAAACCACCTTCCCCAATCTTTTCAAGTAGTTGATACTTGTCAGACTGAAAGACATCGACAATATGGTTGTCCGAAAACTGAGTCAGAGACATACGATTACTAATTCTTATTCTATATTAACATAATAGGTTAATTGGAATGTAAATACTTGTCTAGTATGAGATTATCTATTATTTAAAAAAATTAAACAGGCTGAAGCAGCAAGTTATAAACTAGTTACGTCAAACTCAAGTACCATAATCTTTTATTTATAGACCCTATTGGCATGGCCTTGTTTGTTTTTTGCTCGTGTAATGTGGTGTAATCAGAGAATAATTGTGTTTTCTTACCAAGCTGATATATTGTTTTTTTTTACAAAAACAACAAAAGGATAGGCTCGTGGACCGTAGAGCGTTTTTGAATACTAGTTCGATGTTATTAGCCGCTTCAGTGCTACCATTTCCTGCGATGGCGACCGGAAATGAATTGATAGCAGCAAATGCTGACTCCACGAGATTATCGAGAGAGCAATTGCTGTCACTTGGTATTAGTGAACCGGTTAGAAAGATAAGCCCTCCAACAGGTGGAAGTGTTGACGTAACGATGAAAGCAAAGATTATTCGTCGCTACGACACTAGAGTGTTTGTATATTTCGAATTAAGCCGCTTTATTGATGTATTTGATATGTATGGGAACTTAGTCGCTCAAATTACAACTCCAGAAGGCGATGATATACCGATACATGATTTCGCAATTGATACGAGTAGCGGCAGTGTTTATTGGTTGACGCTTGGCGAACACCAAATTATCGTTACGGACTATTCCGGTAACGTGCTAAACACACTTGGCGAATTCGGCCATGATCAAACAGATAAACTTAATGGCCCAAGAAGTATTACGATAGATAGCCACCACAGGGTCTATGTGTTGGATTCAGACAATACACGTATTAAAGTGTTTGGAAACAATGGCATGTTCCTGAGAGACTATAGCTTAGGAAGATTTACAAAAGGTAAAAAGTTTACCAGTTTAGATGGTAATCAAAAAGTAGTGGTCAGCGGTGGTTTATCAGGTGAGCGCCTTTGGTATTTGGACTCAGAAGACCAAAGCTTACGTGCAATCCATTAATGGCTAACCCTGTCAAAGAGACCTTTAATACCAGCAATAATCGATGCAATATTAATGTTGTAGCGGAGAAGCAAATTTGTAGATCCGCTATTAACGTTTTAATTAAACGAAACCTCCCCTATGTAACCAAGGCAAACAAGGCTATTTTCGATAAAACTATCCCACTCAGCCAAACCACATCCCCTGACTAAAGCGCAGAGGTAATACCAATTATCTTATTTAAGAGGCCTACTTTGAGACGAGAAAACCTTGTCGATAACCCCGCTACCGCGTCCTGCTATCGCCAAGGAACCCACATCCGTGCAGGCAAGGCAAAAATTTTGCTATTTAGTTGTTCTAGATAAGAAGTTTTAACGCTGTTAGCGTCAGATTTACTCCTACAAATTGGGCAAGTATTAGGTCCAATTGGTATAAACACAAGCTTGAAGTCAAAATCCCTATGCTAATGCTGCTTGCGCCAGAATGCGCCTCCTGTATAAGATAATTATAAAACCAGTCAGCACGAGAGTGTACCCAGTAATCTCAAAACTTTTTGCAATCTTTAATAGCACTATTGTCCCTTTATACTAGGCTAATAACTATTCGTTATTGTGGCGCATCATATAAAGCCATTAGCTGGTTGCTTGTCACAGAAGCATAACTATCTAATTTCATTAAAGGAGCTATTTTCAAGATGAGCGCGATTGATACTGATTTCTGTAGGCTACCAATTGGTATCAACAATGCTTCTATGTGTAGTGAAGTTAGCCGATTACTGACCAAAAGCTGGAATCCTCATGTGAATCATAGAGATTACGTTGGAGATTGGGATGTATTACCGCTGCGATGTCAGCTGGAGCATACAAATGCGCATCCGATTTTGCAGTGCTTTGCTATGGGGGATGGTAGCGAATGGAAAAACCTACCTTTAATGGACAGTTTGCCAACGATACGAAGCTTAATATGGAGTTTGCAATGTGACGTAAAGTCGGCGCGTCTAATGCGGTTAAAGCCTGGGGCATATATCAAGCCACACAGAGACAGAGGACTATGCTTGTGTAAGGGAGAAGTAAGGCTACACGTGCCGATATTGGCTAATGACGAGGTATTATTTTTAGTTAATGGCAAGGTCGTACCAATGGCTGTTGGTGAGCTTTGGTATATCAATGCCGACAAGACACACAGCGTAAAGAATAATGGTGGTAATGATCGTGTCAATTTGGTCATTGACTGTGTGGTAAATGAGTGGATCGCTGAACATATTAAAGGAGAGTCGATGACTCACTCAATATGAAGCGCTAGTAATGGGCACACTCAAAAGCAGGTGGCGTAAAAAAGTCTCAAAGGGCTGACGCTTGCCATTGTAAAAGTAAACGATTATTGCTGAAACGTGTTTGTACAAGCGCATCGTATGTCGATTTTTTAGGTGACTTGCTGTCATCGAATCTAATTTTTGTCAACAAAGAAAGAGCTAGCCAAGAATATGTTTTCAGGCAGGTTGCTCTGAGAAAAGATGTCATTAGAGCTGTTTTAAATGAAACGTTCTGCAAAGTGTATCTTTATGTTGGTCAGAGATAAGAGGTAATTCAGTAACAGATCACCAGTTTTCGAGAGTAGGTGGTACTCAAGCTGGGATGCAACTATAGCCAGCAGGCTTTTGACTTTAATTAGGAGAAATAAATGAGTGATGAATATACTGGGCAGATTATGCCATGCGGCTTTCACTTTGCGCCGGTCGATTTTGCATTCTGTATGGGTGGGACCGTTCAAATAACACAATATACTGCCGTGTTCGCGTTACTCGGTACCTACTTTGGTGGTGATGGCAGAGTATCATTTGGTTTGCCTGATTTTAGAGGTAGATCGCCTTTGGGCTATGGTACATCTCCATATTATGGTCCATTTAATATGGGGCAGTTTGGTGGTGGAGATTCCTTCATATTGACCGAGTCTAACCTACCACCACACCATCATGGAGTTAATCTTAATGTTACTGGAGCAGGAGACGCTACAACCACACATGTGACTTTAAATGCGACTCAATTGGAAGGTGATTCAGCCACACCACAGGCAGGAGCGTACCTTGCAACAGCACCAGATATCGCGGGTCCTGATGCACCGGAAAAAATTTACTACACAGGTGGTAATCCCTCTTCTACCGTAGCACTCGGAGGAATAGAAGTGACTCAGACTGGTTCTGCATCTGGACATGTTAGCGGTGAAACTGGAGTAACAGGCGCTGCTGTTGCGGTGAGAAGTCGTAGCCCTTACCAAGCGGTGAATTATGTAATTTGTATGGAAGGCATTTTTCCACAAAGGAATTAAGAGCTGACGTAGCTGCTATGTCGGACGTGATGGTTAGCTCATTTAGCTGTTTACTAGGTGAGCTGACCCAAACTCAACTGCGCTTAAAGTAACACCTATAGATGTGTTTAGCATTACGGAATTTTATGGCCATTGCGTATGAGCAAGGTATGTTTTACCTGCTCTATAAGCCACCCGGTTTATTTTAGATAACGACTCTTCTTTATTATTCATATCGATTTTCTAAAATCGGTAATGCTTAGGCTTGCTTGCATGTAAAATAAAAGGTGACTACATTTTATATAGAATAATTCAATTATAAAAATATCGCTATTATGTTTCTATATTGGTTGCAATTAATGGCTAACTTCGAACTCAAGGGCTGTATAGGGACTGTTTTATGACACAGCAATTTCATTTTATCTCTGGCTTGCCGCGCTCAGGTTCCACCCTGCTAGCGGGTATTTTAAGACAAAACCCAGCTTTTCATGCCGGCATGTCTAGCCCCGTAGCTGTGTTGATAAACACATGTCTTGAGCAAATAGGTGCAGGTAGTGAGTTTGGTTCATTTTTTGATGAGAAAAAGCGCAAATCTTTAGTTACTGCTATATTTAAATCGTACTACGAAGCGCAACAAAACAAGTCCGTAATTTTCGATACAAATAGGTTGTGGACGGCAAGACTTCATCAGCAAGTTGAGTTGCATCAAAATCTTAAAGTTATTTGTTTAGTCAGGAACCCTGCTTGGATAATGGACAGCTTTGAGCGAATTTATCGTAAAAACCCATTCGATTATAGCCGGATGTTTTCTCCTGCCTCTCGCACAACAGTCTATACTCGCTGTGAGTCATTAGTGCAATCAGCTGGCGCTGTTGGCTCTGCCTGGACGGCTTTGAAAGAAGCATATTATGGCGAGTTTTCGGATAGATTGTTGATTATAGATTACGACATTTTTACTCAGTATCCGCATAAAACCTTGGCGTTACTCTATGAGTTTTTGCAACTCGACGGTTTTCAACATGATTTTGACAATGTGGAATACAGCGAAAATGAATTTGATATTCAATTGGGTGTGAAAGATCTGCACACCGTGAAAAGAAAAGTTGAATATAAAGCACGTAATACCATTTTACCGCCCGATCTTTTTGCAAAATATAGCGAAATGCAATTTTGGCAAGACCCGTTGGGAACAAGCGCCAGTATTATTTCTCCAAAGTAAAACTGAACTTAAGCTACCTTGTTATATAAGAAGGAAGTAATATGCATCATCTCGTGTTAAATGGAATAGTTTCCGCTCTATTACCTGTCAGTAGTTATGCTGCGATACAGCAAAACGCACTTTTTGACCTTCATCCAAGTAGTATTCAGCCTGAACGTTTGGCTAGAGGTAAATCAAATTATCAACTTGAATCATTCTTTTACGAAGCCGAAGAATCGACAGCAATAGAAGAGGAAATTAGCCTTAGCAAACTGGCTGGTGTGAAAGAGCTAATTATTCTTGCTGCTGATGTGAAAGATAAGCACTTGTTTTATCAACGCATCCGTCCCGGTATAGAGGTTATTGATTTAAAAGCAGGGTCTAGCGGTAAGCAACAACTGATATTTTGGCTTAAACAATATCGTGGCCTTGATGCTGTTCACTTGGTGTCACATGCGACAGCGGGCACTATCCACTTAGGCGATGAGCGAGTAAATAAAACAGACTTCGCACACGATAGCCAGCTTACTGACGCGATAAATCAAGCAATGAAGCCCAGCGCTGATCTGCTTTTTTATGGCTGTGAATTAGCGGCCAACAATCATGGCTTTGAATTAGTCGAAATCATCAAGAAAAATACGCATGTTGATATTGCAGCCTCAAATAACTTGACGGGTAGTCGCGATCTAAATGGCGACTGGGAGCTAGAAATACATAAAGGTGAAGTGAATACCACTATCCCTTTCTCTGAGACTGCATTAAAAGATTTTAGTGATGTATTAGCTGTTGATAAAACCATCAATATGGATGCCTTTAGTAATATTTATGAAAATGCTAAAACGTACGATATTGGTAGTGGGTATATAGCGAAATTAAAACTAGATAGTGGAGATTTGTCATGTTACGTGTACAGTGGTACTCGAGAATGTTTGGTAGATAGATCCGGAACTAGTACGGGTGATAAAAAACTGTATTTTTATTTCAGTACCGGGCAGATCTTTGATATCACCAGTGTGCACCTTTATAGCTCGAGCTCACAGTATTTCACGATTGAATCTAATAATGGCGATTCAAAGAACGTTACAGTAAACAGTAATCAGCAGGTTGACTTGAATTGGACTGGTGTTTCAAAGATCACCATTCGTAAAAATGATAATTCAGATATAGACTACAGCCGGTTCGATGATTTCGTGTTGACTAATATCCAAAACCCAGACTCGACAGCCCCTATTATCAGTCAAGTGACACCGGTTACTACGCCAACCCAAGACAACACACCAGATTATATTTTTACTACAGATGAAGCTGGCACGTTAGCTGTTGGAGGCAGTTGCGGTACGTCAACTTCCACCATCATAAGTAGTACGGGTAACCAGACCATCACGTTAACACAAACAAACAACTCATCGCCTTTAGCAGATGGAACGTACAGTAATTGTACAATCACGGTTACGGACGATGCGTCGAATACTAGTAATACACTCAATATTCCATCTTTTGTAGTGGATACCACCGCGCCAACGGTGGCTGAAGTCACAGCAGTGTCGACACCAACGAGTGATACAACGCCAAACTATACGTTTAGTACTACTGAAACTGGCACATTATCTGTTGGTGGCAGTTGCGGTACATCAACTTCTACAACGATTAGCAGCACTGGAAACCAAACAATAACCCTAACCCAGAGTGACAACACTTCGCCACTCGCAGAGGGTACCTATAGTGACTGTACTATTACAGTCCAAGATGCTGCAGGTAATACCAACACACCGTTAGCAATTACTGCGTTTACTGTCGATACAGCAGCGCCAACATTTGATGGCGCTAATTCTACGCCAAATGACAATGCCACTAACGTGACAGCCAGTAATGATATTGTTATCGACTTCAGTGAAAATATTGTGGCTGGGACTGGCAACATTACCATTAGAGACGTGACAGGTAGTAGTAATTTTCAGGTTTTTGATGTGACGTCTGCTACCGCAACAACAACTCCTGGTGCGGGTGGTATCGGTATTTCGGGTGACAAAATTTATTTAAACCCAACCACAAATTTAACCGGCAACCGCAACTACGCGATACGAATTGACGCGACGGCAGTTGATGATAATGCAAGCTTTAGCTTTGCAGGCATTAGCGACGATACTACTTTTAATTTTTCAACAGCCAACACCCTGCCTGTGGTTGACTTAGATTCGAGCTCTGGCTCAGATGACAGCAGCGCGGCTTTCTCAGAAGGTGGAGGGGCTGTTAATATTGCAACAAATGCGGCTGTCACCGAGGCTGATGGGGATACGATAACCACGGTTACTGTGTCATTAACTAATGATCAAGACGGTGCTGCTGAAGGGTTGAATGTAACGGCCGCGGCACAAAATGCGCTAACAGGGGTTTCTGGCGCCTCTGATATTACGTTACAAGATACCATCTCAATAACAGGTGCCTCAGCAACAGCTTCAGAAGTGCAAACTTTTCTGCAAGCAATCACATACAACAATACCTCCAGCGCACCAAATGAAACGGCTAGAACGGTGACGGTTGTTATTAATGATGGCTCTGCAAGCAGCGTATCAAGAACGGCAACCATATCAGTGAGTAATGTCACCGCGGCAAGCTCCAATGCTGCAGGGTTTAATACAAATAGTGGTACTAACCTATCACCCGCGATTACTTTCACTACAGAAAGTGAAACGTTGACCATCGCTGATGCAACCCACGCAACAGGCTCGAGCGCTGATGGTGGAGCTGGTGCTGGTACTGATGAGCTCATTGTTGCGACTAACACGGACTTAACAGCGCTTACCTCACTTAGTGGGTTTGAGACGCTTTCTCCGGTTTCTTCTGGTAATTTGACATTATCAGAGGCACAGCATGATAGCTTTACCACGATTAACGGTTCAGGTACCAATACTTTCACGCTATCAAGCACCACTGTAGATGGTGTTATTACCGCCGATGCAGATATTGAAACTTATGTTTTAGATGCTGCGTTTACAATTACACTCGCCGCTGCGAGTCAAAATATTACAGGTAGCACGGGTAATGATACTGTAAATGTCGCAGGATTTAGCGCAACTGGAACGCTATCAGGGGGAACTGGAACGGATACATTACAGCTCGGTAATGGTGCCAATATAAGCGGGGCGACGTCAATTACTGGGTTTGAAACGCTAAGCTTAGCAAGTGGTGCGTCAGTAACGATGACAGAATCACAGCATGACGCTGTTTCTTCAATTACCGCAGCAGGCTCTGAAACGATAACCATTAGTAATACTTCCGATGGATTAACAGGTAACGCAGCCGTTGAGGCTTACGTTTTGTCAACCGCAAACACCTTTACGCTTGGTGCAACTGGGCAAAGTGTTACCGGTAGTAGTGGTGATGACACCGTGAATATTGGCGCCATAAGTGCTAGCGGGACATTAGCTGGGGGGTCAGGGACAGACACGCTGAATATCGGCGATGGTGGCAGCATCGCGGGTGCAAGTGTTAGCGGTTTTGAAAACCTCTCGGTTGCGACCGATGGCGCGATAACTGTAGACGCATCTCAGATCTCTGGGTTTACAGGTACGGTCACTGCGGGTGGAACGGGAGAGTCACTAACGGTTTCTGGAGATGGTGATATTTCAACCATAACTGCCATTGAGAGTTACACTCTTCTAGATGATAGTAGTAATTCAAGAACCGTGACGGTGAGCGGTGCTGGGCACTCAGTTACTGGCACTTCAAGTACCGATGCCATTACATTTGATGTTGGTGCATTGAGCTACACAGGAACCATTACAGGTGATAACACAACAGCGGATACGCTTGCGTTAAGTTCTGGTGCGGACATTAGCGCTGCGACGATTAACGCAGTTACAAATTTAACGCTTGCCTCAAACAGTACCGTAACTATGTCTGTGGCACAGCATAATAGTTTTACTGGTACCATCACCGCAGCAGGCTCAGAAACCATCAACCTGACCGGAGATGGAGACTTTACAACTTTTACAGGCGTTGAAACCTATAGCGTTGGCGACGATACTCGAAATACCAGAACCATTACAGTTGGCAGTGCGACAACAAATGTGTCTGCTGTTTCTGCTGATGATGCCATTATTTTTGATATTGGCGGCAGCGCATATGCCAGAACATTAACTGGGGATGCCACCGTTACCGACTCTGTTCGCGCTTCTGATGGCGCAGACTTGACCAGCGGCGGGTTTGTGAATATAGGTTCATTAACGCTTTTAAGTGGCGCAACAGTGACTTTGGACGCGGCTAATATTGGTAACAACTTTACCACTGCAATTACGGGGGCTGCTGGATCAGAAACACTTAAGCTGATGGATGGCGGAACATTCAACTTTGCAAACACTAGCGTATCTGAAATTGAGAACATCGCGATTGGTTCCCTAAACATATTTACTATAACCCTAACTGATGACTTTGACTCAGATGGCGGTACAGTTGCCATTTCTAATTCACTGGGTTTTCCGCTTTCTGCTGCACTTACACTGAATGCAAGTGCGCTCAGCGGCGATTCAATTAACATGACGGCAACGGATTTTAATGGCAACGATACCATAACCGGTGGTAGTGGTGCAGACATCATTAGACCTGGCGGAGGTACGGATTCACTGACAGGTAACGCTGGCAATGATAGCTTTGTGGGCAGTGCCTCAGATCTCAATGGTGATACTATCACGGACTTAAGCATCGGAGATATTATTACCATCACTGGCGTTACCGGTTTAACGACAAGTAATGTACGTTTTAATGGCACCAGTACACTTCAGGTTGATACAGATGCGACGGATTTCAGTGCGGTTGAAGTGGCTATTACCCTGTCAAATGCACCGAGTAATTCGCTTGTCTTTACGGTTGCTGACAACGGCGCAAATACTGATATCACCTTTGTTAGCCCGAACGATGTGCCGGTATTTAGTAATTTAAATGGCGGTGCAACCTTCTTGGAAAATGGCTCCGCGGTAGCAATTGACTCTGATGTAGTGATTGCTGATACCGAACTTGATGCACTTGATAGCGGAGTTGGTAATTACAACAACGCAAGCCTGACTATTTCACGAAATGGTGGTGCAAGTTCGCAAGATATATTTGGTAACGGCGGATTATTGGGAACGCTTACTGAGGGGAATACATTTGTTTATAACTCAACCACTGTTGGCACTGTTACGACAAACTCTGCTGGCACCTTAGTGTTAACCTTTAACACTAGTGCAACCTCTGCCATTGTTGATTCTGTACTACAAAGTATTACTTATCAAAATAGTTCGGAAGCGCCGCCATCCTCAGTGACACTGGATTATGTATTTAATGATGGGGAAGCTAATAGCTCGGGGACTAATCAAGCTGCTGTCACTATTACGGCGAATGATGATGCCCCCACACTACTGACATTGACCCTCAGCTCGAACAGCTTAAATCAGTCTGCTGCTACGACAGGGTATAATATTGGCACTTTATCCACGACCGATGTCGACGATTCTTCACATGCTTATTCCTTGGTTACTGTGGGTAGCAGTGATGCAGGAGCCTGTACAGCGAGTACTGACAATGCGAACTTTGAAATTAGTGGTTCCTTGCTGTCTGTAAAAAATGACTTAGATGCAGGTTCACATACGGTTTGTATTCAAACTGATGATTCAACTAATACGCTACAAAAATCCTTCACGATTACGGTTATTGACGACGTTGCGCCAAACGCTCCTTCTACTCCCGATTTAATAGCAGGTTCAGATAGCGGTGCATCTAACACGGATAACATCACAAATGACACCACTCCAACGTTCTCTGGTACTGCGGAAGATGGCACGACAGTTAAACTTTACAGTAGCCAAGTTGGTAGCGGAAACACAGTAATTGGCACTGGTACTGCAACAGGCGGCAACTGGCAAATTACCACCTCTGCACTAACCGCAGGAATAGTACATGCCATTACTGCCACTGCCACTGACAGTGCGAATAACGTTAGCAACAGCTCTAGTGCATTAAACGTCACAATTGATACAAGCGTGCCCAATGCTCCAACAACACCTGATATGACTGCTGCTACAGATAGCGGCTCGTCAAATACGGATAATATCACTAATGATACAACGCCAACATTTACAGGCTCAGGGACTAATGGTGACACGGTTACACTGATTTCTAGCGTGGACGGTACGCTTGGCAGTGTTGTGGTGTCTAGCGGTAGCTGGACTATCACACCCAGCTCCGCGATGTCAGAAGGTGGGCATTCTATTTCAGCTAGAGCCACTGATACCGCGGGTAACACCGCTGACAGTGGTGCATTATCGGTGACCATTGATGCCAGCGCGCCTACGGGCGTAACTGCTGCGATAGACCAAAGCGTAATCAACGCGGCAAATGAATCGGCATTAAGCTTCGCCTTGTCTGGTTTGGATGGTTCGGGCAGTTTTTCGTATTCAATATCGGATGGAACTAATACGGTTAGTAGCTCAGCAAGTATTACTATTACAGGTACGACTGCTCAAGTTAATTCTGTTGATGTGTCGAGCTTGGCAGAGGGAACCTTGACTTTGAGCGCTGTTATTACTGACGCGGCTGGAAACCAAAGCGCACCATTTACTGATACGGTAACGAAAAAGTACAACGTTGCGCCTGTACTTTCTGGCACACCAGCGACCAGTGTAAATGAAGACAGCCTTTATGAGTTTACACCAACTCTGACGGACTCTGACACAAATGATACCCATACATTCAGTATTACTAACTCGCCTAGTTGGGCAAGTTTTAATACTCAAACTGGTAAGCTGTCTGGCACGCCAACTGATGCAGATGTAGGGACAACTGCAAATATTACGATTTCGGTTAACGATGGCACTGACAGCGACTCATTGACGGCATTTAGCATAGAAGTAATAAATACGAATGATGCCCCCACAGGGCAGAGTATTGGCTATACGATCGATGAAGGAGGGACACTATCTCGTGATTTGAACAATGGCCTATTGTCGCTTGCCAGTGATGACGATTTAGATTCCAGTGATAGCCTAACAATAGTCAAGGACACAGATCCTCAATATGGCACGCTCACACTCAATACTGATGGTAGCTTTAGCTACATCCATGATGGTAGTGAAAATCATACAGATACTTTTACCTATCATGTCGAAGATAATTCAAGTGCCAGCTCACCGGTTTATACCGTAACTATTAATATGAATGCGGTTGAGGATGCTCCTACGGCTTCGAACGATGCGTTAGAAACATTGGAAGATGTTGCAAAAGCGATTAATGTCACCACCAATGACAGTGATCCTGAAAATAATTTAGTCGCGTCATCCATTACGATTAAAACACAACCGACCAAAGGGTCATTAGGTGTGAATACCAATGGTGTTGTTACTTTCACCCCAACAGCCAATGCAAACGGCTCTGATTCTTTCACTTACACAGTGAAAGACTCGACCAATGCTGAGTCAAATGTTGCGATAGTGAATATCACCATCACACCGGTTAATGATTTACCAGTAGCAGCAAACTTTACGCCTAATATTGATGAAGATACGCCGACATCAGCCCTGACGGTACGAGCTAGTGCAACCGATGTGGAAGATACCAATCCATCTGGTGCAATTACAATTGAATCGCAGCCAACCAAAGGGCAAACTGCCGTTGATTTAAATAACGGCACTATTACCTATACCCCAAATGCTAATGAGACAGGTGATGATAGTTTCACTTATTCAATCCTTGATAGTGAAGGTGGAAAGTCCAACATCGCGACCATTTCCGTCAACATCGGCGCGGTTAATGATCGACCTGTGGCATCAAATGACTCTGGCTCAACCAATGAAGATACTGTTACAACCATAAATATCTTAGCTAATGACTCAGATGTAGAAGATCAAGGTTTTGATGGTTCAGATATTACTCTGGAAGACAAAGGGGATGGCGTTGGTAATTATAATTTAGCAACGGTAACTGTGGGGACCGATGGTCTACTGACTATCACACCAAAACAAGATCAAAATGGTGAGCTTAGATTCACGTATACTATTGTTGATAGTGAAGGGTTGAGATCAGATCCTGCAACTGTAACTGTCACAATTAATGCAGTAAATGATGCGCCTGTGGCGGTAGATAATCCGGTTCAGCAAATCCAAGAAGATGGCAATATAGAGATCAATATACTTGGAAATGACACAGACGTAGACAGCCAGCTGGACGTTACAAGTGTTGCAATCGTTAGCCAACCTCAGGGCGGAACGGTGCAAGTGCAAACGACTGGGCGAGTAGTGTACACACCGAATGCTAATTTCTTCGGTAATGATAGCTTTACCTATACCGTGAATGATGCGGAGGGTCTGACATCCAATACTGCGACGGTTAACATCGCCGTAACATCAGTTAATGACAGTCCGGTAATTTCTGGAACGCCGCCCACATCAGTGAATGAAGACAACACATATAGTTTTACGCCTAGTGCCTCCGATGTTGATGGCGATAGTTTGACATTTAGTGTTGCCAATTTACCGAGTTGGGCAAGCTTTAATAGCACGTCAGGCACAATCTCCGGTACGCCGACAGAAGGACAAGACGGCACTTATAGTGGCATTGTGATTAGCGTGTCTGATGGCCAAGCCGAATCTTCACTGACGGCATTCAGTATCATTGTAAATGCAGTGAATGATGCACCAACTATCTCGGGCACACCGAGTACATCAGTAAAACAAGACGAAGGATATAGCTTTACGCCTTCAGCAACGGACGTGGATTCTCAAACGCTGAGTTTCTCCATCACAAACCAGCCTGTATGGGCAAGTTTTGATACTGCTAGTGGTCTACTGTCTGGTACACCATCTAGAGAGAGTGTAGGCAGTTATAACAATATTGTTATTAGTGTCAGTGACGGTTCTTTGAGTGCAAGTCTACCTGCATTTAATATCAATGTTGAGGCAGTCAATGCGGCACCCATTGCCAATAATATGCAAAGAAGCGTTGCCGAAGATGGAACAACAAGTTTCCTAGCGGACGTTAGTGACCAAGATGGAGATACATTAACAGTAGAACTGGTTTCACAGCCACAAAACGGTGTAGTTGGAGTTCAAGGAAATGTGTTTAGTTATACTCCATTACCAAACTTTAACGGCTCAGATACGTTTACCTACAGAGCATCTGACGGTGAGTTGACGTCTGCCGTGGCGTCGGTTTCTATGTCTGTAACATCTGTGAATGACGCACCAATTGCTATAGACGATAACTTTAGCTTTGACCCTGTAGCGTCTAATCAATATGTGTTACCCGTTTTAGAAAATGATACCGATCCAGATGGCAGCGCATTAACTATCGTGGGTGCTAAAGCCTCAATCGGTAATGTGTTTGTTTCTAATGATACGCTGACGTATCAAGCCGTGCCAAACTCACAAGTACCAATCGTCATTACTTACTTGGTGGAAGATAACAGTAAAGCGCGGGCAAGAGCGACGGCCAATGTGACCATAAGTAGTTCGGGTACTGGAAATACTCCTGAAATCACCGCACCTAATGATTTAACAGTTAATGCAACAGGCTTGTATACAAAAGTGAACCTTGGAACGGCTGTTGCGACAGACAGTGCAGGAAATGCCTTGCCAGTTTCTTTGGTTGGGGGCGCTCCGATTTTTGCACCTGGTAAACATATAGTTTACTGGCAGACTATTGATAGCCAAGGTCAAGTGGCGACTGCCAGCCAAAACTTAACTGTAAACCCACTTGTATCATTGCAAAAAGATAGCAGAGTTGCAGAAGATAGAAGTCATTCAATAGCGGTATATCTGAATGGTCCTGCACCGAGTTACCCTGTCACTATTCCTTATACGGTATCGGGCACTGCTGATAGCTCAGATCATGATTTGCGCTCAGCAGAGGTGGTTATTAACTCTGGCACCAGCACCAGTATTAATTTCAATATTTTTGCCGATGGGGTAGCCGAAGGCGATGAAACAATCATTGTAAGTCTTGATGATTCAGTAAACAAAGGGGCTAAATCGACATCAGTTGTGACGATTGTTGAGCAAAATGTCGCCCCTAGCCTTACTACATTGGTATCGCAGAGTGGCGAAGAACGTAGTTTAGTTACAACATCTGGCGGTTCAGTCACAATCACAGCGACAGCTTCAGATCCAAATCCAAATGATCAAGTGAGTGTATCTTGGATCCCAGACTCACCGATAACAGATATCTCGAGTGACCCATTTGTGTTTGAATTTGACCCTACCAATATCTCTGCTGGTATCTATAAAGTGAAAGTGACAGCAGAAGATAATGCCACGCCAAGTTTATCTACTTCTCGAAATATCATTATTGAGGTTGTCTCTACCTTGGCTGAGTTAACTGGGGATGACAGTGATGGCGATTTAATTCCCGATGATCAAGAAGGCTATGCTGATGAGGATGACGATGGGATCCCTGATTTTCTGGATGCCATTACCGAGTGTAATGTTATTCAAGAACAAGCCTTGGAGTCGACTCAGTTCTTAGTTGAGGGAGATCCTGGAGTTTGTCTACGTAAAGGCGCGACAGTGCCACAAAATGACACAGGTGGTTTGCAGCTGTTAGAGGAGGAGTTACCTTCTGATCCGACAGCTAATAACGCTGGTGGGATCTTTGATTTCATTGCAACGGGTTTACCACAGCCAGGTGATGTATACAGCATCGTGCTACCACAACGTCAGCCAATCCCGCTAAATGCGGTATATCGAAAGCTGATTGGCGGTCAGTGGCAAGACTTTGTGTTAGGCGACGGTAATGAACTACTTTCAACAGAGGGAGAACCAGGTTTTTGTCCGCCCCCTGGCAGCAATGAGTGGGTTGCTGGGCTAAATGAAGGAGATTGGTGTGTGCAGCTTCGAATAGCCGACGGTGGTCCCAATGATGATGATGGTCTAGCAAATGGTAGCATTGTTGACCCAGGTGGTATTGCAGTCCCAATTAGTGATAATACGCAGCCAATTGCCAATACTGACTCTGCTTCTATTTACTCGGGTCAAACACTCTTAATTGACGTGCTAGAAAATGACACTGATGCTGATAGCGACACACTCTCTATTACTAGTGCATCTGTCGATTTTGGTGATGTTACAATAGAAGATAACAAACTTCGCTATACCCCACCTGCCACGTTCATTGGCAACGCGACTATTCAATACGGTATCACCGACGGCAAGGGAGGCTCTAGCAGTAGCACTGCAACAGTGACAATTATTGCAAACCAGCCACCTCAAGCCGCGAATGACACGGCGACATCATATGGTACACAAATTACGATAGATGTATTAGCAAACGACGCTGATCCCGAAGGGGGAGTATTAAGTATTGTCTCTGCCACTGCGAGTCAAGGTACGGTTGCAATAAATATTGATGGTACTTTGAGCTATACACCAAAATCTGGCTTTGAAGGTGTAGATACCATACTCTACACGGTAAGAGATGAGCTAGGAGCTTTAGCTGAAGGACAAGTTCGTGTTACTGTATCGATCAAAGAGGTAACATCCGTTAAAAATACGTCTTCAGGGACGATGGGAGGTATGTTGGTACTGTTAATTAGTGCAATAGTGATCCGCCGCAGGAAATCATTATTACCAGCCTTTGCGTTGATAAGTAGTACATGTGTGTTAAGCACTCAAGTGCAAGCGGGTAGTTGGAACATTGAAGCGTCAGTTGGACAATCAACTGCGGATAGTGAATTAACTAGCCCAGATCTGAGCCTTATCAGTTTAGATGATACAAGTAGCAGCTGGTCTATTGGGGCATTTTATGAGTTGCTCCCTAACTGGCATGTTGGTCTTCGTTATGTTGATCTCGGTCAGGGAAGCGTGGAGTTTGAAGGCTTAAGTGGCAACCCAGAACAAAGTCAAAATCTAATTTCGCGTGTCGCACCGGTATTACCAGAGGGGCCAGCGCTGCAATTTAATTACACAAAAACCTTTGCAGATAAGTTTGTTGGAAAAATGTTTTTAGGTGCATTTAATTGGGACTACAAAATCAACAGTGTGAGAGAAGAGCGCTTTTCCACACGTTTTGAAGACAGTGGTACAAGTGGTTACTTAGGTGGAGGGGTACATTATCAACTTTCGAATGAGTTAACGCTTGGTGTTGATTATAGTCATTACTTTATTTCAGCAAACGATGTTCAAGATGTAGCGATTAGCGTGAGTTATCAGTTTTAGCGCTACTGTTATTGGCCGTTTAGCAATTCGATATTTATTGAACTGCTAAACGGCCAATCTAAACAGCTATTACCAATAGGCTTAATTACGTAACCTATTTTTAGGCGAGAAAATCTTGCCAATGAACCTGAGGTTTGGATAAGGAATGTCTCAACTCATTGTTGCTAAAGCAAAACTTAGTTTTTCCTTGTCCATAGGGAAAACACCGCTCCCGCGTCCTGCTCTTGCTAAGGTACCTACATCCTGTAGGCAAGGCGAATTCACTTCCAATAGCTGGCTATTGGAAGTGAATTAAACGCAGTTAGCGTCAGACTTACCCCTTCAAATTGAGCAAGTATTTAGGCTAATTGGTATAAATATACAGCTTGTGACTTCAAGTTTAGGTTAGTTGAGTAAGATAGTTAACTCTTCAGATCCCTTTTCTTGAATAGCATGTATTGAGCTACCAGATTTAAATTGGCTATCGACTGTGCCTTCTTTTAAGCGTGATAGGGTAATATGTGACTTACAAGGTTTTTTCTTGTTCAAACTATCGTCATGTAGTCCTTCTATACTTCCAAGTAAAATAGTGTAGCTGCCGTCATTATCATCCAACTCTACATAGTGATTGATTGATGAAGGATCACCTGTATTGGAAGTGCAACTTGCGTTAAAAGATAGGGTGAGGGTGGTGTCTGGCTCATTGACTGGCTTCCACTCAACAACTATCCGGCTATCTTTGCGATATGTAGCAGCGACCGGTGAATATAACAACACCTCTTCCGGTAAGACCACTTTTGAGGTTAGTGTTTTGTTTTCTTTGCTTCTTATTAATTCAAGTTTAAATTCAGTATTTTTAGCCGGTTGGCTAAAGTATCCTTGGTAGTCGATATCTAAAATATCTTCATCCATCTCTAACACTTTTACTTCATTACCAACGGTGGCTTGTACTTTGTCGCTGGGGCTAAGAATAATATTTGCGCCTATACTACTGTTTTTATTAAATTCAGTAACGACTCGCGCGCGATTACCGTCTGCGATAAGACGAATTTCTGCCCAAATTTTTTCGGTCGCGACAATATCTGAAGTAGTGGACTCACTAGAGCAGCCACTGGTTCCCAAAATAAACAGTAAACTTGTTAACCCATAAATGTATTTCATTTCATCTCCTTTGATTGTCAGAATACGTATTCAGTATACATGCTGTAAATAGTTTCTAAAATAGTACACAATAGTAAAAGACATTTTTTTACATTTTTTACAGTATCCACTTGTTAATGAGCCGTTTTTTTGAAGCTGAAACTCTGGTGAAAATACTACTTGTGACTATTGCAATCAATGAGGTGTCTATGCGATGTGCGCAATGTAAAAAGTGGCGAACAAGAAACATCTAATACCAATTTGCTTAATTAAGTGGTCTATTTTGAGGCGAGAAAATCTTGTCGATAACTCCGCTACCGCGTCCTGCTATCGCTAAGGTACCTACATCCATATAGGCAAGGCAAAAATTTTGCTATTTAGTTGTTCTAAATGAGAAATTTTTAACACTGTTAGCGTCAGATTTACTCCTTCAAATTGAGCAAGTATTAAGTCAAATTGGTATAATATAGCTATCGTCTTAATACTCTCTCAAATTAGCCAAGTATTAAGACGAATTTGATATTCCACCAAGGCAGCTCAGGGTTTTAACCAGGATAAGTGGTTGCTTTGGAAAATCTCGATACCTTTTTGTCGGATCCTTTCAATCCAAACTTCGGTTTGATTAACACCTATTTGATAATGCTCAATTGCAACTTGTTGCAATATCCTGTGTTCATTTTGAATGGTAGTAGGCATTAATGCTGAGTCATCTGTGTTCACACATACCGCAACGGAACCCTTTCTGAGGCCAAAGCGGTTATACTTTTCACCGGCTTTGATCCACTCTTGTTCAGGTGGATCCCAGCGAAAAATGGGATGCTCATGATGATGATGGAATCGGCCAATATAAATATTTGAAGTTGGACATGCCTCAATCATGATTTCATCAGCGGCATACTTCTCCATTTGCAAATCTTGGATAGCCTCATATAACTCCAGTTCTGCTGCAGAAATAGAATCAAAATATACCCCTTGTTCCACGCCAAATGGCTCTTCCGCAGGTTTAGGAATGCAATGTATCATTACCGATTTTTGCTGATGTGGTGCAAGTACGTCCCTATCTACGTAGCTTTGCCAAAGCGCTAGCGCTTTTTTTGAACTGTTAACGGCTTCACCTTGCTCAAAGTCAACTGCCCAGCCTGGCTCCATTAAGTTGGTTTCGCGCACAGCGTACGGGCAATTTCTGCGTAGTTTCCACGCTTCATATAACGCTCTACAACTATATTCGTCATCATAAAGTAACCCTGACCAGTATTGGATCTTTTCATTAAGTAGTTGCAGCACACCTGTAAATTGAGGTACTTGCTGAACAACTTCTAGGGCTTTTTGATAACACCACACGAGATTATCTAGATGCTCGTCGATAGAGAGGTAGGCAACTCGTTGTCGCTTTGCCCATTTACGAGGTAGCACACCTAGCGCCAGCGCATGTCCCAATCTATCCCCAGCTTGATAATCACAAAAGTACACCGCTTCATCAATTGCGCGCAGTCCACTCAGGAGGTGGCTAAAGTCTTCACCAGCATGGACGGTTAAAAAAGGTCTCTGCATCCGATTTGAAAATATCCCAGAGGCACTATATTTGGCCTGGCGGAGTATTCGAAGTGCGGGAGCAAATACTTCTATCGGTAGCTCATTTTCATTGCCTGCTACGTCAAAGCCGCGAATGGCCTTGCGCAAGTCAAAAGTAAGGGGGCAAGTATTGTCAGCAATACCAAACTCTTTTATCTCGTAACTTGAAAAGGTCGTTGAGCATGCAAACGCTTGCAGCATGTTTACTTGCGCTTTCAATGCCTTTCTAATTTGTTCTTGGTATTTATCTGCTCTATTACCTGAGCGCGTAAAGTGCAACACAAAATGCACCTGTTCAGCTAAGGAAGACTCGTACAGTACCCGCAGTGCTTGGGTTAAGGACTCTGGATCGGCTGGGAATTGCTCAGTGCCCAGTAGTACTTGCGGTGTAGTCCTAAATTCACGATAAGTGTTTTGCATATCAGCACTGAGTGCATCTATCCCACTGTGACTTTGGTACGCAAGCGCTCGTTTACTCCGAGCTTGAAAGCGAGAGTGACTAACGAATTGACTTAAACCGACACCCGACACCACCATATAGTTTCGAAAGATAGCGCTAACACGAATAAAAGCATTGATTTGGTGACTGAGCGCTTTATCACAGTGTAATACCCCAAGACAGAAGAGTAGCCAGCGTTTTGACGATGGAGCAAAACGATTGTGTGCGGCAACAAAGTAGTGCTGTGTAACCAGATCGGCTTTATCTTGGTGTAAATATGGTAATACGTTGTGTATTTTGGCGATATCCTCGCTTGGGTCAAACTCACGCAAAGTGGAAGCCTGATAGTTAAAAGTGTGTTCAATCAAGGTGGTGCCTAATTGGTGACACCACGCTGGTAGGTGTTGCTTTTTATAAGCGCCGCTCTCAAACAAAGTGTATTCTGCTCGCCTCGGCCACACAATTTTGTCATCTAGGCATTGGCCATAAAGTGCAAACCCCAATAGGGAAGGGCCGATATAGCCATGACCTCCCAAATGTACATGGTTGTCAGCATATGCTTTGTCATATCTGTCATTAGATAATGCGAAAGGGCATTGAGTGCGCGTAATCGCGCTGATGACATCATGTTTGCTCACGCCATGGCGTGAGGATAAATCTTTATAAGCCTGTGCAATTACCCAGCTTGGGTCAAGCAGCGTTAATAATTCAAGCCATTGATCCAGTTTTTTAGGCTTAACTTCAAATCTATTTCCTTGCCACTGTAAATAATAGTCACTGAGGTGACTTAATACTTGCTCATAGTCTTCGTTGTCAAAAGAAACAAAGTTAAGCTTTAGCATATGATAAATATCATCGCTTCGAAGTGTGTGGCGGGTATAGGCTTGGTAGTCTGATACCGCAGCCGTGAGCGCTTCTGTGATGGGCTTTGTCGAGGTGCTCGATAGCAATGAGCCATGCTCAGAAGGAGAAGCGAGCAACCGATCAGATGTTAACGCAGCTGCAGCGACAATAGACTTATCTGATGCACAGATCATTGGATAAACTCTTCACGCCGAAGTGCTATGATCACTTTACCTTCAGATTTACTTCCGGATATATCACCCTTTCGATTATGTAAACCTTTGGCGGCAGCATAATTATCTATAGCCTCTGTTGAAAAATCTGACCCTAGTCCAATTAATACAATTTTTTGCTTGTTATTACGCATGTAAAGTCGCAGCTTTCCAACACTGGGTTTGGCGCTTGTTGCGGCTTTATACTCTCTCAAAATCGCGTTTATAGCTTGGTCTATTTCTTCGTTATTTTTAATAACTTTAGGGTTTACAGGCTTAGTTTTATCTTGATCATTACGGGTAAAGTTAGGCTCTTTGGTAGCTGCTATTTCTGGATTATCTCTAGTGCTCTTTGAGTCTATAGACGCAGCTGACTTATTATCAGCCCTTGTCGCTCTACTACTTCTCACTGGCGAAAATGAGCTTTTCTCTGCACCTTTACTGGGTTTCCATGAACCGGCGTTATTCTCTGGATCTATATTCCAAGCCGTTTTGGTAGTTTTGGTGTTAGCACTATTACTTTGTGTTTTACCTAATTTCAGTTGCGGTGTATCGGTAAATGCAAATAAAACGGGATGTTGCTCTAAGGCACGGCAGAAGTTAAGTGCAAGTACGGAATACTCACTCTCCTCAGCTTCCTTTTCTAGAAACGATTTATTACGACTTAATGTACGTTCCGTTCTCTCAAATTTCGCCCGGTCTCTGAAGGTTGTGTACTCACCAGAGATTGCGACGTTTGCAGGTATAGACTCCCCCTGAATACCAGCGGTGTAAGCTGAATTAACTAACATATAACTAAAGCGATTAACCAAGTCAGATAAATGCTCATCGTCATAGCGGTCTGATTTGAGTAAGTTTTGGTACTTAAATACCGCAAAAGCAGTGAAGGTTTTGTTAAACATATACGAGAGCAGCGCCACCAGAGCTTTACTGTCTAGTGTATTAAACGTATTTTCGTGTGCCTTTTGCCAGTTAGCAATTTGTATCGCCAGTATTTTTGCACTTAGCGTTTTATCTGAGTCCTCATCTAACTGCGCCTGCTCTTCTTCTGTTGATTCCTGATCGGTTGAACCAAATACAGGCTTGGTTTGATTGATACTAAAGATTGAATAAAACGGTACGCGGTTGAGTATGGCCGCTATATTGCGCTCCAGTATGGTTAACTCTGCTGTAGGCTTTAAACAGGAGTAAGCAATTAACTCAAAGGCTCGGCTAAAAAAGATAAATTGATAGGTATTAGCCATGGATGAGTAGACTTCACCGTGGGTATAAATATCTAACAATAATTGATGTAGTGGTATTTCGATAACCCCACGGTCTTCTGTTTCAATTAATCTGAGTTCTGGATTGTCTTTCGCGTTAACTATGGCTTTTTGCGAAATAAATATTCTTTCGTCGTAAAACTCCAGCGGTGGCATGCTTCTTAGCGTATGCGAGTTAGCTTTGAAGACTGAGTCTAAAATGGATGTGTTGCCACTATAAGCGCGAGCTTGTTGTGTTAGTGGCTCAAGAACCGTTAATTGATTTTGATAAAAGTCTTTCTTTGCCCATGGGTATAATTCTTTATTAATTTGTTGTCTAGGATTAAAAGCCAATAATGTCTGAATATTAAACTCTTTACTATTATTTTGGTTGAGCAGTGTTAGATAGGAGTCGGCATTTGTAAATGCAACGCCATTTTTTTTCTGCTCAGCCCACGTAATAAAATTATTCCAAAGTGTATGAAGGTCAGGCTTTGCTGATTGGTTAGATGTGTGTGAATTATTAATATACCTAGGAGGAATTGAACGGATAAGTTGCACCAGCTCCCGTGAAGATTCAGGTTTTGGCCAGTGATGCAGCGCTTCGTCATTATGACATAAGGGGTAAAAGGCCTGAAACAACAATTGTTCGTAGTCACCAACGGTTGTTTCTTGGAAACTCTCTTTACTTGAGCGCTCGGCTATCGTTAAGTTAGGTATTAAGCGGCTAATAGGCTGCAGTGAAATACGCATTTGATTGGGAAAGACTTTGGTTAGATATGCTGTGGTGAGCTCTTCTGCAACAGCCAACCCTTCCTTTGTTAGCTCCTTGTTGTGTACGTGTTTTTTATACGCTTTATCATCAAAATGTACGTGAGTCATGTGTTCATATAAACGCATATCGCCACTGACAATAGGGATAATATAAGGACAACCTAACAATCTGCGGACGTCATCGACAACCTCAAACGCGCGATCCAATGCCATATCAACATCATCGATGGGTAGCACTAAGGCTTTACAACCAAGTATGTTAATCGCTATTTCAACAAATTGATGAAAAAAAGACTCGATATGTATACCGGATTTATATTGTTGGATTTTATCGATACCGGTATAGCCGTTAAATTCGCTAGACTTTCCTAGTGAATCTGCAAGTTTTTTTAACGCATAAGTAAACTTATTTTTGTCGTTTTGCTTTGCACTTGAGCATGCAAACTCTGTGTGTTTAAGGAGCTGTTTCTCTACTTCGCTGTATATCTGCGCCACGATAACATTGGCGAAGGTGTCTTCATTAATCAACATGGTGGGGTCAATGACATCAAGAAAATACAGTGACTTTTCATCTTCGCCAGTTGAATGAGCGCTTTCCCACATTGCTTTACTGTTTCTTAAAAATACCGTTTTGCCTGTTCCGCGCTGTCCCGAGACCAAAATCGCATTATGAGACAACCATGTTTTACTGCTCCCTTGCCTAAATGAGTGATACTCTTTTGCTTCGCCCAAGCAATTTTTTAACCGACTTAGCAGCGCATTTTTTGCATCGTCTTGCCAAAACTCATCTAGATTATTGCCAGCAATATAGTCATCTCTGAACTCATTTTTATCTAAATTTAATTTATATTTTCTGCTCATGGTTTACTTCCTTAACCCTTTCAATGAACTTAATGCAGAGTCACCATAACGGATATAGTCGTTAACAATATCTTGATGCGTTTGTATCTCGTATTGCTCTATTAGTTTAAGTAGCTCTTCCATTGCCTTATCTCTAAAGATCACGCCTGATTTATGGCGAGCGACAATCACATGCAATCGCTCGATATAAAGTCTTTTTCTCGACCAAGCACGGGTATAGCCAAGTTTGCGATTTACAGAATAACTTACAATGAAAATGGTGGAGCCTAAAATAAAGTAGTATGGAGTCAGTGTTTTAAAATCGATAAATATCAGGGTGGTGAGTGCGAGAGTGGTAATTAGATAATAAATTCGATAGAAATCTTTTAATATAATTTTTATTGGTGATGTATCTTTTTCTGTATTTTTATCCGTTACTAGCGCTTTGAATAAAATAAGTATGAAGAAAAGTGAAAACGTACAGATTAAAATAGCTGACCACAAGCCTAAGAAACTATCTGCAGCTAAGCCTATAATAGCGGTCTCGCCTATATCGCTGATGTTCTCAAAAGATGTACCAGAAAATACGTCAAGCGAAGATAAAAAGTAGACAAAACTTGGGATAATGAACATGGTGGAAATGACAGCAAGCCGACGAGTTAACTTGTGTAATTGGTGATATATAGCTATTCGTTTGTTGAATTTTGTGTAAGTTTCTTCGGCTAGTGCGTCAAAGTCAGTGGGCAAAGGTTGGTATTTAGCAGACATTCTTTTCTTCTAGTTTTGGTAGCGCGTGCGCTTAATCAACAGTATGGTGCGAAATTTGAGAGTAATGAATCGCAACAATGTAGTAACATATTATGGTGGAGAGTAATTAAAAGCAATACTATATATCTGAGGTATATGGAGAATTAGTAAGTTATAGCGGTCTTTGCATGCGCTGATGCGGTGTAAATTCAGTAGAGTTTTTCTAAGTGGCAACTCAGCAAGCAGAGACTCGCTTGTCGGCTATATGCCTTGCGGCTTGACCTCATTCGCTTATGCCATTATCCAAACCTCAGGCTATCGAAAAAGACAAGTTCCTGCTACTTTATCTTCAAGGTTACAAATTAGCAGAAAAACATAAGTATCTTTTTACTTCAAGTATACGTATCGCAAAACGTGAAGAATGAGAATAATAGCAGCATCACAACACCAACTAGCAAAGGAGGTATCAGGCTATAATACCTCCTACGTGTCATTAATGCAGATCTTGCGGTCTTCCCATGTCAGGTTGACTGTAATCGCACACACCATCCGGGTAAATCTGTTTTAATTCGCGAACCGCTGGTGCGATATCGATACCTGTGTATAGCCCTTTGGCGATAGCTTGGTCAATCGAAATGCGATGACATTTAAAAATATCTCCAGCCCAGCTTGCACCAGCTTGAATTCGGCTGGTAGAAAACATCGGGTATTTGGCTGTGCAGGTACCTTGAGGCTGATTATTCCAGATCCCATTAAAGACAGTGTCACCGCTAGCAATAACATTGCCGTGTTCGTCATAGCAAGTGTCAAAAAGGGTTGCAGGTTTAGCGTCTGCTACTGATAAACTCGGGTTTTCTTTTAGGTTAAGCAGCCATTCGTCCATTTTCTCAAATGCCAATTTTGTTGGGTTAAATGATTGATGGGCTACCCAAATCACTTGATTGCTAGGGGTTGAGTTTGCAGCTTCCATTCGTAATCGAGTGTAGAATGAAGCTGACATATGGTGCATATCTAACTCATTTTCTAGATAATGCCGAGCATCAATAATGGGTAAATTGACTTTACCGATAAATACTTGGCCAGAGCGATAAGCTTTTTCCATTGCTTGCAGACTGCCTTGGTGCCGAGGTGCTACACCGGTGTCATCCGGTGTTGTGATATTGTGATTCCCCCAAAGTGTTAACCAAATTGGTAGGTTATGACCAAAGGGCAGGGCTATCTTTTCTTGCTGCATTTGCGCTTGTGGCTTCCACGCGCCGATGTTTTTATTGATATCAATAAATTCCGCTAGGGTGATCTGCTGCGCTTTTAACGCTTCCAGACCATACTGGACACCTTGATTATCCCACGTACTCAGCCCCATTCCAGAGTCGTCGGTACCAAATAGGTTAGCCATGTCTTGCCAGTAACTCCAATTTGTATTTTCTACAACCGAGTCTGCGAAAAAAGGCCTCAAAAATCCTTGCCTTGGGTTATTAATAAAAGCAGATAAGCCAAAATATCCATTAATGCACTCACTGTTGCCATCAGGAAATGAGGGAACGAACCCCGACATCAACTGGTTTAGTGGTTGTAAAAAGCCAGCTCGTTGGGGAAAGTCGTTAATGGCATTCATTCCTTCTATATGACGACGCCGGGTCCAATCGCGCCATGCGTTACGGTCATTAGCACGAAAGGTGAAGTAGTTATTTAGCAGATCACAATCAAGGGCATAAGTGGTTTGTGTGATCATATCTGGGTAACTATACAATGGAATTAGACCATCTAAGATCCCATCGCTATTTTGGGCAATGAGGTATTGAGCTAATCCACCACCAGAACCACCAATACCAACGGTATAAAGTGGTTCGCCATATAAACTCGTGAACTGTTTTTTGACCCGTCTAGCAGTATCTTCAGCTAATAACATGTTATAGGTATAACTGGTTTTGTTACCACTTGAGCTTATCACGGCATAGCCCAGCTTTAGCTGCTCTAGTTGCCTGTCAATTACCCGAGTTGCTTTTTGTCTCCCTTGGCGATAGCCAATACCTGAGCCACCATTAAATTGGTAAATTAGCCGTTGGTTCCATTTTGCTTTACCATGCTGGCTGCCAATTTCTTCTGCGTTTATTGGCATCACTATGGTGTAGATAAAGCGGTTAATTGTACCTTGCTCTACCCGCAGCAGTAGCCCAGATTGTGATAGATCTGCTGTGGCGTCTACGGGGGTAATACGCTCATCTTCAGTTATTTGAAAGTATTGTAGTCGCGTTTTAACTGTACAGTCTTTGCTGTAACCAATTATTTTACCAGATTGCTCGCTAAGCACTGGAACACCAACACCATCATGGTTATCAACGTCTGGTTGGCCGAGGCCAGAATCCACTGTCATGCAGTAAAAAGGATACTGATTAGGGCCAGAATATAAACTGGTTGTTGGGCCGGTTTTACCGACAGAAATAGGGAATTCAAAGGGATCTTTGGGTCTTTCTGCTTTGGAAATATGAGGATAAAAGTCCAGAATTGCTGTATTTTCACTACTGGCAATCCCCTTAACGCCTAAGATTTGCTGACGCTCACTCTCCAGCCAATACCAGTATCCTGAGCCTGTAATAAGCACAATCAGAAGTGCGATAAAGAGCCATAATTTTGGTGATTTCATAAGTCGCTCCTCATGTTTTGGATAAACAAACTACTTTTAGCGTCGTTTAAAGAAATGCAGATCGCACTACGAAGCGCGTTATTCGCTCCTCTTGATTTCAAGTTATTGACGTAGCTCATTCCTTGAAATTAAGACACTTACCTTTTGTCCAGACTTCTTTTTTGAAGCACGCGATAACATCAGTGGTATTTACCATATAAATATGGGTATCTTGAAGCCGCATAGATCGAAAAAATGGGTATCAACACTATTGCTTTGGCACTAATACTTCTCACGTACTCACGACCACTTGGGATAATCTTCATCTCATTATCGGTACGGTTTCTGTATTTCTAAGTAGGCACCATATTCAATGAGCAAACGCTTATAAGACGTATATCTTAAGTGTAGAACGGCTCAAATGAAGTGTGGTTATTTGTTTGTTATTTGAACATAAATAAAATGCACAGCAATAAAAAGGTTATATAAAGCAGAATGTTGGTGCATATGTATGATGTTGACTCATTAAATTGTAATACGTGTAACTAAGCTAAAAGTTGATAGCTAAAATGCCTAAGCTTGTTACAGGTATTCCGCGTCTAGTTTCCTAAATACTTTGTTTTTATGGTTTGGATCTGCTCAGGTGTTACCCTATGGAGCTTTGCTCCTACGTAATCTGCTAGCGTCTGATTGCTGCTTTTGTAGCCCATAAACTGGGGCTCAGCGTGAAATGGACTGGGTAAAAATGTGACTGCGAGCTGATGGTGTTTGATCATCTCCAACGCCCACACTTTGTCAACTAACACGGCATCAACTCTATTGTTATTTAGTACGGAGAAAAATATTTTGCCGTCTTCATGGATTTGTTCGTAAAATGAGCGTTCAACAATGGCTGCATTGATAGCTTTGAGACTGTTAATGACCTGCTCGGGATAATTATAGTCTTCTGAAATCATCACTCGTGGTGCCGCGAGCTGATAAAAATCATCTGGCGATGCAAAGCGGCCACGGGTGACTGCAAGAGAAAGCTGCCATGTAGTGAAAGACATATTCAAAGTAGCAAAGCCATCAGCTTTATCAACATGTAGCGTAAAATCGAACGTGTTATTGGCAACACCAGCCAAGCAACGGCGATAAGGAAGTTCGTGAAAAACCAATTTGTAGTCGCTATCGATTAGCGCTGCTTTTATGATTTCAACCTCAATACCTTGCGCCTGTTTGTGTTGGTCAAAAAAACTATAAGGCCACCAACGCTCAAAGCATATATTGATTATGTGTTCATTTGTTTTTGCTTGGGACACTGTACACACAAACACAGCGAACAAAAAGAAGAAGACCCGCATTTAATAAACTATCTTAACTATCCTCCTCTAAGGTTAATTTGAGATAAGAAAAAGCGCAACATGATGATGTTGCGCTTTATATCATTGAGATTTAGTCGATTTACAGTTAAAAGCGGTAAGTAGCTGAAATACCCATGTTGCGAGGGTCTACAATACCAACATAACCGTATTCGTAGCGACGACTGCTCGGTGAAACCAGAGTGTATGCTTCTTTGTCAAAAACATTATTTACGAAGGCAGCAATCAACCAATTGTCAATTTCATAATCGATATTAAAGCGAGACAGCGTGTAATCGCCTGCGATCCGCTCTTGAGTATTGCCGATTTCACCGTAGTACTCATCTACTTTAACGGTGCTAAGGCCAACATGCAGCTCATCAGTGAGCCAATACTTAATTGCTAAATTGGCTGTGAAGCCTGGCGCTGAGCTTAACTCGTTACCATCAAATGCGGAGAATTTTACGCTGGTATCTTGTATTTCGGTTCTTAATACCCCCGCGCCGCCTCGAACCTGAAGATCAGGTGTTAACATCGCGGAAAATTCGAATTCAGCACCGTAGGTGATCACAGTATCCATATTGGAGATACGATATTGAGGATCATTTGCTTGGTAACCATCGTAATTGTTATAAAACAAATTAGCGCTGATATTCACATCATTACTCAATGCCGATCTTAGACCCAGTTCATACGTGTTAACGGTTTCTGAGTCGTAATAATAATACTCTCCAGTTTCCCATTGTAATGCGCCACCTGCACCATTGTACCCTCGTCTAGCACTAAAAGATGCTGTGGTTTTATCATTTACATTGTATTGTAAAACCAGTTTAGGTAAGCGAATTGTTTTGTCTTGATCGAGTAGGGAGTTTAGTACCCCCTGAGCAGTAGTAAAGTGAATATCACGCCACTGTGATTCTTGTTCAATACGTGCCCCAGTGATGATCGTAAAATCAGGGTTTAGTTTATAGCTTAGCTCCCCATATATGGCTTTTGATTTGCTGTCATCACTGCCAAAATAGTTAGCGAAGCCGTCACTATGATAACTTTGTTCTCTATCATAATATGCTAAACCAATGAAGCCTGATAAAAGGTCTGCGTTGTAATTGAGTTTGAATTCGACGTTTACATTGTCCTCATTCATTCTCATGATTTGTTCAAAATTCGGATTAGCTTCATAAGAATCAAAGCCGAAATTGTAATCCATCGCTGCCATCAAAATTTCGTAATCAAGGTTTTGATTTAGCTTGTGGTTGATTTTTAAACTAGTTGTTTTTGAATTGGTATCCATATAACGCTCCCAAGCTGGGATGAAAGCGCGAGGATCCTTTGCAATATAGTTTGTACGGCCTGTGTTACCTTTTTCAAAAGCAATTGAATGGCTAAGCAGTGCCGTTACTCCCTCAAATTGACTAGGTTGCCACAATAATTTAAATCTGGCTTTTTCTGTATTGAGTTCGTTTAGGTCAAATTTAGGTGGGTTATCTTTGTACTCAATGCTGTTGTCGTAGTCTTCACCGTCAACACGCTGACCAGTAATACGAAATGCCAGCTCATTATCAATAAGCGGCCCAGATAGCATAATCGACTTATCTATATAACTATCTTTATTTCTATATGCAACTCTACCTGCACCTTCCCAATCAAAAGAGGGATCTTTGGTCTTTATAAACATTGCGCCGCCGATACTGTTTCGGCCATGGCTAGTAGATTGTGGTCCTCTAAATACCTCGATTTGTTCTACATCCCACATTCCCGTATCACCGGTTAAATCAGCCATAAATGGCTCAGCCACACCGTCGGTAATGGTTGAAACTCTTGCTTTAGCACCACCAGAAACACCGTTGAACCCGGTTGCCGAACCATTGCCTGATACACCGCGAATATCTGGCTTTGCACCTGAAAGTACAACTACATTGGCGATTTCAGAAACTGCACTACTTAAGCTTAAGTGCGTTAGATCTTTGAGTTGAGATTCATCAATTACAGATACGGAAGAAGCGGTATCTTTTAGACTACGTGCTGTTTTTTCGCCTAATACGATGATTTTTTCAATAGATTCGATTTCTTTATCATCATCGGCGTAACTAAGAGGAGAGAGTAGTGCGGTTGAGACACAAAGCGCTATGAGAGACTTATTTGGAGAGTATTTATTCACCGAGGTGATCCTTCTTACCTGATAGTAGTTTTCTTAAGATAATTGCCTGAGCAATCAAGATATACACATCTACACGCTAGGCTACGAATAGGCTAGAGACACAGATTGTTGTCATTTTCGGTTTTATTCTAAACAAAAATGATTATCATATCAATTGCATTTTGTGTTGCTGAAATAAAAACACGCGCTATAATTCTCATGCTTTATTCATCCTTTTTTGATGTGAAACGGAGTTTTACTTTGGTAATTTTGTTTTTTGTCCTTCTCTTGATTGTTGCCATTACGCTGATTTATTGCACCAGCAAACACCAACGCTTGTTGAGTCAACGTCTACCCAAAAAAGCTAGGGTCGTAGGCTATGTTTTGATGATTATCTCTTTCACATGTGCATTTCAGTTATTTGTTGGTGCTGCTGTTTTATTTAGCTGGCTAGTTGCTGTAATGGCGCTGACTGCACTTATCCCACTGACTATTTTGATGCTTTTCAGGAAATCATAATGAGTAGGTTAGCCACGACAGAAAAAGTCCAACCTGATTGGTGGGGGAAAATATTCGCTGGTGCTGTATTTGGACTTGCGTTGAGTTTTGGAATGGTAGGGTTATTTGCATGGCTTGGTAGTGATGGCCTTACCCAAACCATTAGTGTAGAAAAACATAGTTGGCGTACTCAGTTTAATATGTGGATCATACCACCTATTTGGCTGTTAATTCTGAGCTTTGTATTTATGTTTCGAAGCGCAAAGCAAGCACTAATTTGGTTAGGTGGAGCAAACATACTGGTTTATGTATTATTGTATTTTGTGAGAGGGATAGCATGAAGGTAAGAGCAGACATTCTAAGAATTTATCAGGCTGTTCATACGTGGACCGGGATCACGACAGGACTTTTGTTGTTTATAGGTTTTTTTGCTGGTGCCATTACGATGTTTGCAAGCTCCATAGATAAATGGGCGACGCCACCTTCTCATCAATTACCACAAGTCGAGTCGACTCAATATGATACATTAATTCACAGTGTGTTAGCACAATATCCCGAGTCTCAAAATGGACTAAAAGTGAGTTTTGAGGAGGGGCAATCTCCTATTACTTGGTATCAGCAAGGGAGTGCAAGAGGACTAAGCTTAGATAAACAGCTATGGCATGGCACATTGGATGAATCTGGAGAGTTGCAGGCGCATACGAGCTACATCAACGAGCTCTCTGCTTTGGTTGATTATTTACATCGAAGCGCGGGCATTGCAGGGGAAATTGGCCATGATCAAGCGGGTGTGTATGTGCTCGGTATTGCTGCTATTTTGTACTTCATCGCGTTGATCTCTGGGGTGATATTTTTATTACCTACATTGGTCAAAAGCTTCTTTGCACTTAGGGATAATAAAGGGGCAAGTCGTTTTTGGTTGGATACTCATAACTTAATTGGGATCACTAGCTTACCATTTCATATTATTATAGCGCTTACCGTCATTGTATTTGCATTTCACGACATTCTTTATGGTGGCTTAAGTAAGCTATATGGCGATAAACCGCTTTTCGCGCGTGACGCCCCCTCCAAGGTTGAATTTAACGTAGCGCATTTGCCTAGCATTGAAGAAATAGTGGCAAGAGCGAAAGTTTATGCACCAGAACACTCAATCAAAGAGATCACACTTAGCCGCCTAAACAGTAAAAGCCCATCAGCTTCGGTGCAACTGGTAAGTGATGAGTATCTGATGCGTGGACCAAAAACAGACTTCTTGTTTATGAATCCATATACGTTTGAAATCTCAACGAGCAGTGTAATTAATGGCGATCAAGGTATTTGGGGAGCGGTAGTTACCACACTATTTGGTCTTCATTTTGGAAGCTATGGTGGCGAGATAGGACGGTGGGTGTATTTTTTCCTAGGCGTGCTGGGAGCCGTATTATTTTACACTGGTAACTTACTCTGGCTCGAAAAGCGGCGTAAACAAAAGCAGGCCGAGCAATCTAAATCTACTCAGATTATGGGTAAACTCACTATTGGCGTCGCAATGGGTGCGATGCTTGGGGTCGCTGCGGCTTTTGCGGTGACTAAATGGGTGGCGCTGACAGCGTTAAATATAAATGTAGTCTATATGTGGGCTTACTATCTCTGCTTCTTTATTACGCTAATGTCTGCATTTATTTTTGGCATAAGTAAAACCGCAATTTGGTCACAAAGAAGCATCGCGATTTTATGCTTTTCACTGCCGCTATCTTCAATTATTGCGATGATGTTGCCAAGCCTAGGTATTTGGCCAGCATCAGGTTGGTCATCAGTGGTTCTGGAGCTAAGTGCTGCGATCTTTGGTGTCATTTTCTGGAAAATGGCTGATAAAACAAGGCTTCGAGCACTTTATGGTGAGCCTAATAGCATCTGGTTTATTGGTCAGTCGCAGGCTGAGCAAACGCTACAATCTCAATCTGCATAATCAACATAAAAAAGGAGCAATCTGCTCCTTTTTACTTGTAAACTATCATCTATTTTCTTAATTCTGTTATTCTACGCGCTTTGAAATTCTCTACGGAAATATTATGGAACTTACTGCTTGGCTAAGTTTGGCCGCTATTTGTGCTTTCGGTGCGATGTCACCGGGTCCTAGCTTGGCTGTTGTATTGCGCTACAGCTTATTTCATAGTGCTAAACACGGCATTGTGGCGAGCCTTTCACATGGTGTTGGTGTGGGAATTTATGCAAGTTTAGCCATTTTAGGCTTGTCTGGGTTGATCCACCAATTTCCAATTATATATCAGTTTTTGGTTTATGGGGGGGCTGCATACCTCGCGTGGATGGGGATTAAAATCCTAACAAGTAAAAGTGAGGGTCTCAGTGTGTCAAATGCTGATGGAGCTAGCTCATACCGAAAAGCAGCTCAAGACGGGTTCGCAATTGCCTTTTTGAATCCAAAGCTTGCCATTTTCTTTGTCGCACTTTTCTCACAGTTTATAGACCCCGAAAAAATGACACTATTCGTCGGATTTGTCATGTGTATCACAGTGCTTACGATAGACGCCTTGTGGTATTTTTTTGTCTCGGTGGCCAGTGCCTCAGCAAGGGATAAATTTGATTTAACAGCAAAGCGTGCGGTGATTGATAAAATACTCGGCTGCGCCTTTTTACTGCTCGCGATACGAGTTATTTACCAATCCCTGTAGCCACTGAACACATTTTTGGACAGGCGCACTATTTTCGCGCCTATCAGGAATTACAGCATAATATGCGTAAGGCGCAGGAATAGTGAGCTCGTGTTTGCTCAGCTGAACCAATCGACCGTTGGAAATTTCTTTCTCAGCCAGTTTGGGCTCGACTAGGCCAATTGCGTTTTCGTCTTGTATAAATTGGATCACTTGGGTCATTTCGTCAAATGTAAGATGCTCAGCATTGTGCCAATCGACGCTTGCCAAGCTTTCGAACCAAGTTGACCAACTTGGCCACTCTAACGTACCGACGCGACACTTAACTGAGCATAATAAAAATTGTGGAAATGCTTTAGGACTTGCTAATAAGGCTTGATGTTGTTGCCATAAAGCCTTGCTACAAACAGCGACTAGACTGGTATTCATTACTTTCTTTACTCGAACCGCGCCTTGCGGCTTACCATCACAAAAGCGTATTGCTATATCAAAATCGCTCTGTACCAGTGGTCGTATTTTATCTGAAATATCAATCTCAATGTCTGTATCAGGGGTTATTGATTTCAAGCGAGCTAAATTAGGTAAAAGCAGTTGAGTAGCAAAGCGTGTGCTTGCTGTAATGCGTAATGTTTTAGCATCTTGGTTGAGCCGTTTTGCTTGCTCTATTACCGAACGCATTTGTGTAATCGACTCGCAAGCTTGTTGACAAATGATCTGACCCTCTTTGGTCACTTCGAGACCTCCAGGGTGTCGCGTAAATAATAAAAAACCAAGTCGACTTTCAAATTGTCTGATCTGGTAGCTCACGGCTGCAGGTGTGAGTCCAAGTTCGTTAGCTACTTTTGAAAAGTTTTTGAGCCGCAAACTCGCGTCCAAGATTTGAAAGAGAGAGCCACTTAAGTACTTCATTTAATATCTCTGCAAATTTAATTTGTAACGCTGAAAAAACAATTCGTTTTTCAAAGCCTTCTACTTTGGCGAGAATAATACCACACAGAGGTATTTGGACTAATGAAATGAAAAATAATTTTACTACTTTTATTAATGGTAATGTTGCCAAAGAAGAGGTATTAGAGCAGTTGGCATTTGCAGGTCATGCACATTTTACTGCGATGCAGATGCGAGATTATGCAGTGAAAGGATTCGAGTTCCATATGACAAGATTACTGCAAGCTTCACAAAAATTATTTTCAATGGAATTAAATGAGGGTGATGTGATAGAGCAGTTACAAGCCGCTATAAGAGAGGCCCCAAAGGACAGCTCAATCTTAATCACAGTATTTAGTTCGGACGGTGAATTTACGCAAAAATCTAAAGATGCAGAACTCAATATTATGATTAAAACAAGCGCAGCACATAATGGTCCAACTGGGCCTATGCGTTTGAAATCTTTTGAATATCAGCGCCCACTAGCCGACACTAAACATGTGGGTGAAATCGCAAAGACTTACTTTATGCGTGAAGCACATAACGCTGGTTTTGATGATGCCATCTTTGTCCACAATAACCGAGTATTGGAAGGCAGCATTTGGAATCTTGTGGGGTGGGATGGGGAAGGGTTAGTCTGGCCGAAAGGGCCTAAGTTACACGGCACCATGATGCAAATCATAGAAGCAATGGCGCAACAAGCTGGAATAAAGCAAAGCTGTGTTGATATTTCGTTAAGTGAAATAGAGCAGCTAGATGGGCTTGCACTACTAAACTCTTGGACGCCCAGTGTTCCCATCGCGGAGCTTGATGGGATAAAACTTAAATTAAACCATGATTTTTATACATTACTACGAACGTTACATGATAATGCTGTCGTGACTCGGTTAACTGATCTGAACTTTAGATAGTTAGTATCCGTCCGACAGTACGTGGGAATCGATTTGGATGAGGTTAACTCACGTCTTATCAAAACCTTTTCGCTGTATATAGTTATGTAGGATAAATGCTTTGAGCCTGCTATTGTCTACTTTATCCATAGTAAAAGAGATGGCAAGCTCCAGCGGAGTGATCACTTTTATGGAGTTTATCTTTGCAAGTAATGGAATAGGATCACCGAGGTATAGTTTTGCGATCCGACGGGCTAAATTGGCTTGGATCGCGCTTGCTTTGAAGGGAAAAGTATTCAGCAGCCCACCAGATTGTGAAATAGAAACGATATTAAAGGGCATGTATTGAGAGGAGACTCTCAATCTAACAGGGGTCGAAGGGCAAGTTCGCCAACTGCGCGCTGAGCCTGCTTGTGTGGCTTCGAGAATACTCGGAGCCTCGACATTATGCTCGAGTAAATCAATCAGGCTCGATAGATTGGTAAGTGGAAACTCAACGTGCTCATTGTCGTTTTTAGCCACGATACAAAACTGTGAATGACTCGAAATACTTGCCAGTAACTTTTTAATTTCCGCATAAGTTTGCTGCGCCTGCTTTGGAATATTGTCTGATGGCCGTTGTTGCTCAGTGGGATGACTAGTCAACGTTCGATTAATAAACAATAACTCTTCCTTTGTTAGTTTCATGGCTTAACACATCCATTGGGTGGTTGATATTTATCCAGCAAGGTTTGTACCAAATTACTAGCCGTCGCGACTTAGCATGAAGCAAAGCATGGCTAGATTAAGCAGTCACTTGATCAACCATTACTCTTGAGGCAATAAAACGTACCAAAGTGGCAATGAATTGCCTGTGAAGCTAGGTTTTTATCTGAAATATCAAGCGTGGAACTACCTATTGCTTTTCTTTTGACCTGTTTTTAGTTGGTATTGAGGTGGAATAGTGCTTGCTAAGACTAGTTATCTAGCTAACTAAACCTTGATTATTTCATGCAGATATTTTTTATAGGATCACAAGCCCCTGGGCTTAGCGAGGCTACAATTAGCGCTACGCCTGAGATTGCTCTAAGCAGTGAAGACTACCAATTTGATGCAAATACAAAAATACAACGGACAGCATCGTTTGAACAAAATTTGATAGAGGCGGTACAAGCTAAGCCTGCTGTTGAGATAGAAAACCATAAAAATGAGCAAGAGCCACTGAAATTCCAGTTTGCAGAGCATGAGGTTTTGTTTGATCTTGCAAGTCTCGCACAACAAGATGAAGCTGCCTTTGAGGAGCTTAAACGACTGCTAGCGGACATTATGGTCAACCCGATAAAAGTCACGATCGGCAGTAAAGATCAATCTCAGTTACTACTGTTTAAAAATTTAGAGCTGGACTTCTTGGCATATAAAGAACTCTCGGAACGGTTGGAAATGTTAGCCAAGCTCGACCATGAAACCGAAAGTCAAAAAGCGCTAGCACAGCAAGATAGAGATCGCATCCGTACGGTAATAGCAAGTTTACATGCACGATTAGAAAGAGGCCAAGAAACCGTACTTGGTGGGACAACACTAAAATCTTTGGATTTGAATCGCAAAGATTTTGAGCTTGAACTAGATAGCCTGTTTACCAGTGTTGGCTTTGATTCGGATATGCCAGTAACCGGCGCGACTTGATTGCTGTGATCATTATTGTTTAGCAGGATTTGCACTTTTTACCAGGTATAAAACGTAGTAGCCCATACCCGAATCTCACCATTTAAAAAGAACGGGATTAGATTTTACCTAACAGGCGTTTTGAGCGAATAAAAGACGGTCATCAACGTTACTTTTGTTCCACGAAGCGCACGTTCCACTAACTTATTTATGCCCCAAAACAAGCTAGAAAATTTTGCTCAAAGGGCTAACTACACCGTTTGCGCCTTGCTGTAAAACATGGGTATATATTTGCGTTGTCTTCACATCGGAATGACCAAGTTGAGCTTGCACGGTTCTGATATCTGCACCACTTTGTAGTAAATGAGTAGCAAATGAATGTCTAAAAGTGTGGGGCGTTATAGGCTTTGTTATTTGTGCTTTTTTGGCTGCCTCTTTAACCGCTTTTCTTACTCCTGTTTGATGAAAATGATGTCGGCGGATCTCGCCAGTTTCAGGGTCAGCACTTAACTTATATGAGGGAAATAGATACTGCCAAGCAATTGATTTGTTGGCGTTAGGATATTTTCTTGCTAGTGCATTTGGCATCCAAACTCCAGCATAATGTTCATTCTGGGAATCTAATTTTAAGTATTCATCAGCCTGAGCAATTTGATTTCTTAGCAAAGGTATAAGCTCTGTGGCGAGTGTAACCACCCGATGTTTATTTCCTTTCCCATTCCAGATCCGAATGCACTTGTAGTCAAAGTCAATATCCTGAACTCGGAGTTGCACAGCTTCCATTACACGTAAGCCGCTACCATACATTAAACCTGAAATTAAATAATATCGTTTACTTAAAAACGACATGAGACGTTTAACCTCCTCAGGGGTCATAACAATTGGCAACTTAGATTGGCGTTTGCTTCTGACAAACGTTAGATTAGGACACAAATCCTGTTTAATTATTTGTTTATACAGAAAAGATAATGCATTTAACGCTGTCGCTTGTGTTTTAGGCGACACATTACATTTAAGAACAAGGTAGTCGAGATATTGGACAACCTCGTTATCACCCATTGAAGCTGGGTGACGCTTATCATGAAAATGAATATAGGAAGAAATCCATTTAAGATATGTATCAACTGTTCTAAGCGAATATTGCTTAGTCAGCATAAACTCAGCGATGTGGTTTAGAAATGGTGAACGCGTTCTCATTGAGCCAGCCTCAAAATGACTGTGTTTATATACAGTATTGTTGCGTTTCTCCTATAGTCAAGAAAACGACCCATTGGGTCGATCTTGCCGTGTATATGTTCAGAGCAATACAGCGTAACTTCAATGCTGGTAAATACTTTCTGAATTTGATATTAATGGTCAGAGGACAAAAGCGAGACAGATTATGGCAGACAAACGACCCAATCGCTCGATATTAAATTGTTAGGTGTCATACGTGAATCCAAGCGAATTAGTGTCTCAACTAATCGAGCCAAAAGAGCATTTGGACACGAATAAATATTCATACAAGTCAGTTCTTTTGGCTGCTCTTCATTGGCCAACAGATGGCTGGGCACCTCAGGCCATGGACTGGATTGAGTCTGGCGTGGAAATAGACAGTGAAATTGCCATTACTTTAGAAGAGTTTTCGTCAAATAAGCATTATTCTCAAGCAAATAGGCACAGAGCCTTCGCACTAGCAAAGCGTTGGTTGAAAAAGCAATCAACCACCTAACAATCGCATTAAAGCCGACCCATTACACGCTTGCTGGGTCGGCACAAGGCCGAAAAAGACTAGCAAGCGTGTAATGGGCGCCTTATGCGGGCGTTATGTATTTTCGGAGTTTCTAGCTCATGGTTGAGTTCATTTCTACATACTTATTTCCTTTTGAGTCTGGTGCACTAAATGCTGCTATGTATGCCGTTTTTACTGTTGTCATTCCAGCTCTTTTAATGGGGCACACTTCAATTTCTCTCAAAACCCCCACCCGGAATAAGTTACTGATAAACGGTGGGGGGTTAATAATATATTGCATTTTAATTGCGCCCCTTCTTATGACTTTATTGGATACCGTAGGTAAATATGAAAAAGAGTATGAAACGTGCCAATTGAATTATATTTACACAAAAATCGCAAATCCAAATATTAATACCGCGCAACTTAAAGCATGTGAGCCTATAAAAGAGTCTAGCGAAAAAGAACTAAATGATTTCAAAACAATGCTAGTCATATGCTCCATTTTGGTAAATGTTGTGTTGATCTCCTTAGGTGTTAATTTAATAGCTTCGGCGTCTTCGATGTCTAACGAACGTATTTGCCAAGATAATATTCATGAACAAATTGACAACCTAAACGAAAAAATTAACAACCTTTCCTCAAACATTTGGTTACTTGCATTAATAACGGGAATTCCCTTGATAGTTGTATTAATAGCTGTATTTTTATAAATACATAACAAACGCATCAACGCATGGACTAATAAAGCTTGGCTTGGTTCGTGCCTCACCAATTATAGCCAAGCTTTATTAGCCCGTTATGCGGGCGTTAGGTGTCATACGTGAATCCAAGCGAATTAGTGTCTCAACTAATCGAGCCAAAAGAGCATTTGGACACGAATAAATATTCATACAAGTCAGTTCTTTTGGCTGCTCTTCATTGGCCAACAGATGGCTGGGCACCTCAGGCCATGGACTGGATTGAGTCTGGCGTGGAAATAGACAGTGAAATTGCCATTACTTTAGAAGAGTTTTCGTCAAATAAGCATTATTCTCAAGCAAATAGGCACAGAGCCTTCGCACTAGCAAAGCGTTGGTTGAAAAAGCAATCAACCACCTAACAATCGCATTAAAGCCGACCCATTACACGCTTGCTGGGTCGGCACAAGGCCGAAAAAGACTAGCAAGCGTGTAATGGGCGCCTTATGCGGGCGTTATATTTCCTTTGGAGTCTGTCGTGATTCTTAACAATGAGTATGAGGTCACGATTGCAAGTGATGTCAGTAACGGTCGAGACGGAATAGGAGTTGAGATTTACTTCAAGGGTAAGTTGATACTTGAGATATTTCGTGATGACACAAAAAAGTCGCGTGAAGTGACAAGTTATAACAAAGATATACCACTAGAGGTTGTTGAAGCTTCTATAGAATTATTTAAAAAAGAAATACCTTGGGATTTCCAAGGTTAGTTCATTGGAAATATAACAAGTTAATTAAACAATGGACGCAAAACAACAGGCTTGCGCTCATTCTTCGCTTAGTTTAGCTTGCTATTTTCCGCCGTTTATTAAGGCGTTAGCTATCTGGGTGATTAATCTTCAATATTAGGTGGGTTATGGCAGGAAATAAAAAAACACGAAAAAAGAAGCCTTCAAAAAGTGGTAAGAATAGAACGGCTTTGCTCGACCACAAAAAAGTAGGTTCTGAGCTACAGCCAGGTTTTGCCCAATTAGGGGACAAAATGACGTTCTCTTCTTGGTCCAATGAGCGTCTCCCAGAAATGTTGTGGGCTGCGATTATCCGCGTTATTCAAGACCAAGATTTGGCAATCGCTGAGTTTAGGAGGATTATCAAATTTGTTTCAGAGCATTCAGAAAAAGAGAAACTATCAGATCTCTCTATTACAGGGATCTCAAAGTTAGATGAAGAGCTACGGGATGAGTTTTTGGACTTTCTAACGTCGAATGTCAAAACAGCGTCAGCCTTAACTGTTTTAAAGTTATTTAATAACTTGCCAGCTAAAGATTCTTGGCTGAAGTTTTTACCACCAAGTGAGCCAGAACTTAATATTCTAATGACTGCAATTGGTATGTGCTTACCTCATCAATCTCAAGAGGCTACGGATTGCCGTTGGCTCAAGTTAATGTTAATGGTTGTAGGAGGCAAGTTTCATGCACCAAGAGAAATGGTTGAACCTTGGATTAACTACCCTTACGAGGGAGACCAGCGAAGTGTTCGCCCATCCATCCGTTCGTGTGAAATGGCTATTAATCCGCTGGTCGAGCAAGATTTAACATGGTCAAACGATTTTTGGGCTGAGTCATGGGAAAACACTCCATGTTTAGAATTAGTTCCCGAGAGTAGCACTAACTCCCAAGAACGTTGTTGTGATTTAGATGACATCCATAAGCTTAGGGGAGAGTTGGAAACACACTGGGAAAAAACTCACTCTACAACTGGAGTCGACGCTAAGCACGACGGCGTTTTTGGTACAGCATTTTATGCGCTATCGATATTGAGTGAGATAGTCTCGGTTGGAGTTGGCACTGGAATTCTTGCAAGGTTAGGGCTGAGAACCATTTTAGAAACTCATATCAGTCTTAGATATTTGATTCAAAAAAATGACGATCAGCTTTGGACCAAATGGAGAACCTACGGGGCTGGTCAAGCCAAACTCAACGCGCTGAAGTTTGATGAGCTTGTAGAGCCACCAAAATTTATTAATACCGAAACACTAGAGTCTATTGCAGGCGAAGACTTGTGGGAAGAGTTCATCAATATAGAACTTGGTAGTTGGAGTGGTTCTGATCTCAGAAAATTGAGTGATAAGGCAGGTTTAAAGTCTTCTTATGACCAATTTTACTCTTGGTCATCTACATATTCGCACGGGACTTGGGGGGCTATCAGGGAGGTTTGCTTTCATACATGTGGTAACCCACTGCACCGCTTACATAGATACCCTAAGGAGTCGACACTGCCCGATACTCTTCAAGATGCGTGTGTTTTGGTAAATGAAATACTAAATGACTTAAGTGTGGTGTACCCAACATTTAGTCCTCGTTTACTGGGAGAAGATAGCTAACAAAGCATTTAAGAGTGATTCGCAACGCTTGGCAGTTTCGCTTCGCTCAAGTATAGCCAAGCGCCGCTCACACCTTAATGCGGCGTTAGCGTCTTAATGATAGGAGGATTTGAAGGTGCCGGATCTATTTATTAGTCATGCTAGTGAAGATAAAGAGTTAGTAGCTCGCCCTTTAGCTATATCTCTAAGGAATCATGGGGTAGATGTTTGGTATGATGAGTTTTCTCTGACACTGGGTGACAGTCTCTCTGAATCAATCGACCAAGGACTTGCCGAGTCCTCATTTGCTGCTGTTGTTATTAGTCAACATTTTATGAATAAAAAATGGACGAAAGAGGAATTTAAGGGTCTAAAAGCAAGGCAGATCGAAGAAGGTAAAATCATTCTCCCAATCTGGCACAACGTTGCGAAACATGAAGTAATTAAATTCTCACCGACCTTAGGTGATTTGCTCGCGGCTGACTTTAGCGATGGGCTTGAAGCCACTGTATCAAAGATATTGGGAGTGTTACGAAAGTCTGCTGTAACTATTTGTCCTCTTAATCGTGCTAGATTGCTTATTGGTGATGGTCATTTTAATGAAGCTGTTGTTACAGCGTCGGTACAGTTAGAAAAGTACTCGAAGGATCTATCAGTTAAGCTACTTGGTTATGGATATTTCAAAAAGAAACCTTTGAAAAGGCAAAGTCTTGGAGTAGTCCTAAATGTGCTGTTAAAGAAAGGCTTACTTAGAACCAGAAAGCCGAATGGCGAAAGAGTGAATGTTCAAAAAGTAGTAAGTTTCAGAAATATATCAACACATAGCGATAGATTATTGGAACGACAAGAAGCTACATGGTATTTGTCTGAAGTTGAAACATTGATGGCTTTAAACCGACGCTAACAAAAGCTTCAAACCGACAGCCAACGCGTGGCAGTTTTGGTTTGCGGTAAGTTGAGTGTTTAAGGCGCAATGCGGTAACTTGGTTGTTGCGTTGTCTGCGGTTTAAGCTGAAGTTATAAGCCAATTGAGCTTACGGATTAGAAAAGCATATTGGTGAAAATTTCATTATAGATAGGAAGTAACTAATGAATATTGACGAACACTTAAAGGTATTAGCGTTAAAAAATAAAAAGCTATTTGGGTTCTCACATACTATGTGTATAGTTTTGGTAATCGGTTTAATAGCTCTTACGTTATCTATTGCTTTACCTCCTTCACTGACAGCAATACTTGTTGGAATTGCAGCTTTTTTTATTTTATATCACTACGCAGCATATGCCGTTAAAAAAACTAACAACAGAATCTCTCTACTAGAAACTAAGTATAAAGATCAAAGTAAAGGCTTATAACAAGTAGCTCAAAGTGGACGCAAAACAGTTGGCTTTCGCTCCTTCGTCGCTAATTTTAGCCAAGCATTTATGCGCCCATTAGTAAGGCGTTAGTATTCAATGGAGATTGACATTAAATTTCACCAATATATTCCCAGAATAGAAAATTTAAATGAGCAAGAAAGGTGTGACTTTTACCGTTGGTTGGCTCACTCTTTGACAGTTTCTATAAGGGTTACAATTTGTGATAAGACTCTGCCACAGAATGAAATTCTGAATCGCGTGAAGTGGCTTAATGAAATTGAGCATAGGGCTATCACCAAAACTTATGTAAGACCATTCGATATAGAAGATACATTAGACTTCTTTGACATGATCAGCGATTACATAGATAAAAATAATAATATCAGCTCTCAACTTCATCATTGTTTTACAAAATCTTTGAACCAGTTGAACAAATGAATACTAACAAGTTAATTAAACAGAGGACACAAAACAGCAGGCTTGCGCTCCTTCGTCGCTAATTTTAGCCTGCTATTTTGTGCCGTTTACGGCAAGCGTTATGTTTCAAGGAAAATTTGTGGATAATTCTAGAAAAGTGAAATCATTAAAGTCTATTGAGTTTGCAATTGAACATCCCCAAGAGCATGAATCCAAACTAATTAAAAAGAGTCGGCTTTTAGCTGTCGTTGCATGGATTGGATTCTTTGTTAGTTTTCTTTTGTATTTTCAAGAATTACGTGGTTTGTATTTACCTGCATTAGCATCATTTTCTGGAATCCTATATGGCTTGTCTATGTACCTTGATTTAACCATAAAACAGTGGCCCGTGGTCGCAAAGCACGTTGATATTGACTCGGTTAAGAAAGAAATCAGTGAGACTGAAACATAACAAGTTAATCAAACAATGGGCGTAAAACAGTAGGCTTGCGCTCCTTCGTCGCTAATTTTAGCCTACTATTTTTCGCCGTTTATTAAGGCGTTGGTATGACTTCCACTGTCAAGTTAAACACACTGATCCTTGCTTAACTTTAAGCCATAATTTCTAAACTCGAATTAGAGAGAGTTAATGTATAGGGTGAAGCAAGTAATTTCGTCGGTTTTCTTGCTGGTATTCGTTGGTTACTCATTTTCATGAGCAGAGCAGACCTTACTTAACTCGACCTATGCCGATTATCGGTGGCACCTGTTTTCAGTCTATGTTCGTGGTTCAATGCTGTGTTAGCAGCATTGCCATCCTAACGCCGTCGGTGGTTGTGCCACACCCGATGCTTGACCCAATACATTAACTCTAATTCGTTCATTTTAAGCTGGTACTCTTGATAATCTTAACTTAGGATTTATCGGCGAGAGTACAATCTGTTTTGCGATTGCCCAGATATAAGCGATCATTTCACGGGCAATGGCGGTGACAACGAGGTTGTAATGCTTGCCTTTATTTATGAGCTTTTTATAACGTTTACAGAGCCTTAATTGTGCTTTCCATGCGATATCAACAATCTACTTTGGTAAACCCTCTTGTCGTTTTTGTAACTCGGTCGATATGTTGGCTGCATGACGGTAACTGTGAGCACCTTCGACTAATAAGCGCCTTGCACGACCATTGCCACATTTAGTAATTGCGCCAATATGCCTTTTACCACCACTCGAGTGTTCACTCGGAACGAGCCCAAGATAACTCATGAGTTTTCGCGGATGGTCGAAGCGGGTTAAATCACCAAGCTCAGCGACAATACCAGCGGCCACGAGTAAGCGAACGCCGCGCATAGCTTGGATTGATTTAACTACAGGGTAGTAACGCCATTGATAAACATGATGAGAGAGCTCATTGTCAAGTCGCTCCAATCGTGCAGTTCGCTCGTTTATAGTTTGAATAAACTCTTGTAAAACGATTTGTTGTGCAGGATGTGGCAATACTAGTTCTGTGAGCCAACGTAAGTGTTTGAGAGACCAGTTTGCCGTGCCTGCATAGTTGATATTGTTTCGAAGAAGCAGTGCTTTTAGCTAGTACTTTGCATCTTTTAAATCTTTCATCGCAACTTCTCGAGCACGAGATAAATTACGAATAGCTTCATCTTCCGGCTCAGGTACATAAATAGGGGTTAAGTCTTCAGACTTAAGTAATTTAGCCAGTTTAAGTGCATCACGTTTGTCAGTTTTTATACGCTCGCCAGGTTTTTTAGGAACAAGCGATGGGGCAACTACGTAACAGCAATGTCCAAGAGAAGTAATTAAGCGGTAAATCCAGTAACCACAGGGACCAGCTTTATAAACGAAATGGAGCGTAGTGTTAGGGTATTTAGATTCAAATTGCCTGATAAGCTTTTTAATGGTGACTTTAGCTGAAGAAATACGACCGAAATGAATGGGTTGTGCGCCTCGGTTGTCTTCAATATAAGCAACTTCAATGAACTCTTTATGAGTATCTAAGCCAATGAAAAGTATGTTATGTTTAGTCATGCTAGCCTCTGCTATTTAGTTATTTGACAAACTAATTATGGCTCTGGCTTTAAGCTAACCCACGAAAATGCGGAGGCTAGCACCGTGTGGGAGTCATTATGTCTATATGCCTAAGGGAATTTATCATCAGCAAACTTCTTGAGAAGAAATTAATTCCGTTTGTCGGATTTCTACTTTTATTTGGTTTTAGTTGGTTTTTATTATCTGGTAAGGCACTTTATGCATTAAGTTTTGGTGGCGTGTTTGTATTGTTTTGTGCCGAACATGTTTTCAATTTTATTAATCGAACAAAAGTACGTGGCATTCGAAAGTTATCAGGCACAATAGTCCAAAGGCCTATATCTTTCTTGCTACCACTTTTTATTTTACTTTGTTTGTTTTGTACATTTGGCATATAACAAGTTAATTAAACCGTGGACGTAAAACAGCAGGCTTGCGTTCATTCTTCGCTTAGTTTAGCCTGCTATTTTTCGCCGTTTATTAAGGCGTTAGCTGTTTTATGAATAAAGCACTGTATTTGAGTATTGTTTTCTTACTACCAATCATATTTTATCCGATTGGGCTAAGTCACTTTCAAGATATTTGGATTTGGTATTACGTCCCATTTGGGGCTGTTTATGCGACTTATATTTGGTTTAAGCCCACAGGGAACATTACAAATTATATTGTGGCAACACCGCTAGTGTTTTTATTGGTTTTGTTTATAGGTGTTTTTGTCCCTTATGGTTTTAATAGTGGTATTGGTGCTGCTTTTGAATTCTTACCTGTAATGCTTATTGTTACTATACCAATAGGTGTTATAACTGGTTTACTATATGTGGTCTTAGCTTTGTTAATTTTAAAAGGCTTCGTTAAATTTGGTTATGGCTTCCAAAACAGCTAACAAACGCATCAACTAATAAAGCTTGGCTTGGTTCGTGCCTCACCAATTATAGCCAAGCTTTATTAGCCCGTTAGCTTTCAGGAGAACAAATTGAAGTGTGGATGTTGTGGTAAATATATAGGGGATATTTCTTTTGATAAAAGCTACAAAATGCCAGACGAAGCTTGGGCATTACCTGAAGCTGAAAAGAATAACCGCACGCAAATAGATTCTGATTTATGCAGACTTGATGAGCGCTATCTCCTTAGGGGCGTTGCTTATATTCCAGTTATAGATTCTGAAAAAAGTTATGGCTGGGGTGTTTGGGTGGAAGTTTCAGAACAAAACTTTTTTGAGTATGTAGATAATTATGAGAATGACAATAGCTCTAGACCTTCATTTCTCGGAGTGGTTGCTAATAAAATACCTAGTTATGAAAATACGTTAAGTCTAACTGTTCAAGTTCAGCTAGGAAACGAAACTCAGAGACCTACGTTTACTTTTATAGATAAAGAGCACTTGCTAACCCAAGAGCAAGTTAATGGTGTAAGTATTGAAAAGATTCATAGTTTCAGTAATTGAAAGTTAACAAATTAATTAAACAGTGGACGCAAAACAGCAGGCTTGCGCTCATTCTTAGCTTAGTTTAGTCTGCTATTTTCCGCCGTTTATTAAGGCGTTAGCTATTTTTCTAGCTCAAAGGAAATTTTATGCATAGAAGCATCCATAAAGTATTATCAATTTTGATTGTTTTAGGTATCTGGCTGAGCCCAAGATTTTTAGGTATATATTCTACAACAAATAGTTTAGGTGAGTTCATTATATACAACATACTGATACCCGCCTTTGTCAGCGTTATCGGGCTATATTGTTTTTTAAAGTTTGTCCCTGTTAGATGTACCGTAAAAAACTGTAATGGTAAGGGATACTTGGAATCAGATACCGAAATTGTTGATAACATTTTAACACGTATTATTTTTGTAAAAGGTCACCGTTGCGAAAAATGCAACACCCTGATTAACACGCATCCACTTCATTGAGATATAAAATATAAATTGCTAACAAACGCTTTAACCAAAGACGCAAAACAGCAGGCTTGCGCTCCTTCGTCGCTAATTTTAGCCTGCTACTTTGCGCTGTTTATTAAGGCGTTAGCAATCATTATGAATAGTCTCATTACGCATAAAATTAGATTTCCTTTAGATGACCATCCTTCTGGATATGGTGGTGAATCATTATGGGCAGATAAAATCTCCGAAAATACATATCAGCTTAAAAATATACCCATTTTTGCTTATGGTGTTAACTTTGATGATGTAGTACTTGTCAAAGAAGATGAGGAGGGAGTTTTACAAGTGATAGAAAAAGTGGAATCTAGCAATCATCACACGATTAGAGTTTTCTTTGTAGACGAGCAGTCAGGGGATAGTAACTTTTCTAGACTTAAACAATTTAAAGGAGAAGGTATAGGCTCTGAAAAATGGAATGATGATTTATATGCATTAAATGTCACGCCGACTCGTGATTATGAAGAATTCATTGAGGTTTTAAACCATCAACAAGATTTAGGTGTTATCGAATACGAACTAGCTGGTGAATGGTCTGGTGGCTTTGATGGTTCGGAGTAAATAATTGCTAACAAGTAGCTCAAAGTGGACGCAAAACAGTTGGCTTTCGCTCATTCTTCGCTAATTTTAGCCAACAATTTTGCGCCGGATAAACGAGGCGTTATATTTTTATCTAAGATATTTTTGTATTGCATTTTACTAATTTTTAATTGTTCAAGCTTGTCGAGTTTAATAAGTTTTTATTGTGTTTTCAAAGGTTTTTTAAGCCGTTGAAATGGTATGTTTTTATTTTTACGTTGTTATATATAAGGTGTTTAAATGCTTGGGATGAAATTTTTATTCGTAATATTTATTTCTTTTTCTGTGAGCGCTCACTCTGGGGGTAATGATTTTCTTAGTATGATTGAGCGAGCGGAATCTGGGTCTACCATAGAGATAGAACCTGGAGATTATGATGTTTGTTCTACGGCGTATATTAAGAATAAAAATGACATTAAAATAATTGGTGTGGGTGAGGTTAAAATTAGAAAGTGTAACTCATTTAATGGTGAATACATATTGTCAGTCATTGATTCAGATAATGTATCAATTGATGGTGTTTCATTTTATGGTTTGACAGATGCTAAATATATTAATGAAAACACTACCAATATTGTCTGGGGAGAGCAGGGTGTGTTATTCTCTGGTACGTCGGGTTCGTCAGTTGAAAATAGTAATTTCTATAATTTTGGTGATGCGGCATTACGTATAACCTCATCCAGGAGTCATTATTCTGGAGAGCAAATTAATTCTAAAAATTTTCGTGCTGAAGGTAATGTTTTCTATAATGTAACTCAAGTTACAACTACACATCCATGGAGTAAGGATTTTGGAGGAACGAGGGATATAATCTTTAAAAATAACTTATTCTATGAAATGAAAGGAGGGTTGAAACTATCATCACGTAAAGGTGTATCTAATGCATTAGTAGAAGGTAATATATTTAATTTCATACATGGTTCTGCAATGGAGATTAATTATTATTCTAACGTTGTTATCAAGGATAATTCCTTTTCAAACGTTAATAAATTTATTCTCAATGTATTCCCAAACTCGATCAGTAATGTTAATGAAGCAATAGACTGGAATGGGTTGTCTTTTATAAAAAATACAGCATTCAAATCAAGAGGAGGTATCCGTATTGTTTCAGATATTGCGGGGGAGTTAATTTCTGGAAAGCATGTTTCAAATGTAATTATTAGTGCTAATAAGTTTGTTGATGTTGATATGAGTTTATATGGCGTATCTAATAGACATATTATTAATTTTTTAGAGAATGAAAAAAAGTTCATATATTCTGTGGTTAAGATGAATTCGTATAATACATCTGGTGATGTGTCACTATTGAATGTTGAACACTCTACAAATGTACAATCTTTGGATAATGTTGAACTAAAGCTTTAATAAGTTATATGGTGTTAACTCGTCTGTTTTATTCACTTTCCAACACAGGCTCCATATTTGACGGAGAGTCTGGAAATTTTGCGGTATATTAGACAATATCAAAAATAAAGATGTCCTAGTAATCACTGATAATGGGCAAATAACATGAGCTAAAAATGGTACTTCATTAACTGAAAGCTCCAAACCGAAAGAAAATACTAAGTCTGAGTATGTGGGAGGAAGCAGCGGTCATTGGATACAAGAAAATATTGATAGTGGAAAATTAATAATTCTAGAAGGCGGCTCTATTTGAGAAATAGAGCCTTTAGAGCAAATTGATGCAATGCTATGGCTTCCTATTTCAGAAATCACAGTTGCAACATCCGATAGGGGGTCTCCTGGATACGACTACTTACTTATCAATACTGATGATAATGAAAAAGCTCACGCTAAGTATTTAGGTAGCAAGTAAGACTAAATAAGTTAATTAAGTATGGGACTGCTAACGCTTGGCTCAGTTCCACTACACAAGTTTATCCAAGCATTATCAGCTCCTTATTGGGGCGTTAGAAATAAAATGGAGTATCTGCAATGAAGAAAGTCTTAGTGGTCTTTTTCACTTTATTAATTTTCGGATGTAACACTACACCTAAAGAATCTATTTCGACGGATAGCTTTAACTTAACGTCAAATGATCCTGAATACGGCTACACAGAGAAAAAGCCAATAGAATTGGGCAGTTTTTTACGTGGTACTAAAAATGCGAGTGCACACATAGAATATTTTGAAGGGCTAATAGGTCCGAACGGTGAAAAAGTAAAAGTGACACGGCTTGGGAGTTGCTGTGCATTTGAAGATAAATCCATGCCTTTTGGCGGTGGTTTATTAGATCGCTACCAACTGACATACGAAGGTCAAGAAAAGCCAGCTATTATTTACGTCAATTTATACAAATTTAATAAACCTTTAGCGCCTAAAGGTTTTTCATTGCTGTAAATTATTTCTAACAAGGCAGTTATATAACTCGGAGTTACATTGAGTTAAGATTTAAATTATAAATTTCGAATTTGATTACCTTCATGTGCCTATATGGCTGCACCTATGGTTCTTGGTTCATTTTTAATGCATTTACTATTAGTTACTAAAAATGCCGCTGAAGCTAATGTTTTAACGCTTCTCAACATTAAAGGTGTTACGGTTTGATTTACAAAAACAATACAGACATCCACTGTTATCTATTCACCATAGTTACGGCAGTTTCGACTTCGAATTGCAAAAAAGTGTTCGCCACCCATATCAAAAATGCTCCTAAAATAAGCTAATTATTGGCGTTTACGTATTTCTCGACGCCAAAATCAGCGTATCGCACACGGCATGGGGGAGACTGCGTTTCGCGCAGCTTGCGGGGTTATCGCGAAAAGTTTTATTTCGTTAGACCAACAAGCGTTCACAATTGGCTAGATTTGTGCGCCGTCGTTTTTTAAGTGTTTCACAGTAAGCGGTGAGTACTTGCTCTCGACCAACAGCACCATGGAAAATACGAGAAAATTGGGTTGTGAGTTTCATCCAATTATCAGGTTCGATATTGAGTCGAGACAAAATTGGTTGAGACTCTAAGATAGCGCCTTTTTTATCGGTGCGAATACATTTACCCGTAAGCTCTACTAATGCTAAGTAAGACTTGAGTTCAAAAGGCAGCCCTTTTGGCATGTGCTTCCGGGGGCTTCCCGCAAATCGCAATAGGCTGTTTGGTTGTTTCCCCTGCCTAGCATGGTCGATGCGCTTTTTGATACTGGTAAAATCAGAGGTCTCAGGGGTTGGGGCTAATTTGGCTCGAATGGGGGTTAAGTCGACTTATGCCATACAAGCAGCTAATGCAGCTTCGCCTAGCAAGGGTTGAGATTTGAATCTGCCTTCCCAAAATCGGCCTGTACATTCATCCTCTTTATTTGCTCTGCGGGCAATATGCTCGTTGAGTATCCGCATAAACCAACTAATATCTGTCAATCTTTGTCTGTACTTGGCAATATATTCACTGAACATCAACTGCTCTGACTCGCTTAGAGGCTCCTCCTCAATAAACTTCCACGTTACCCAGTTACCTTTAAACAGCTTGTGCCAGCGTATCACAATGGCTTTGTCAGATAAGCGCTTTGCCTTTTTATCATCAACATGCAATACAATGTGAGTGTGATTGCTCATCACCGCATACGCACAGACGTCGATACAAAAGACGGCAGACAATATCAGGAGCTTTTCTTCAACCCAATCACGGCGCCTTGAGTACAGAGTTAGAGCGTAGACGACTTTTAAAAAAGGCACAAATTAACAGTGGGTGTCTTTGGTTTCTTGCGATTCCCAAGTTCTAGGCGTTTTACAAACGCTATCCAAAGCATGAGTTTTGGTTAAACCTAAAGAATAACGACGCACGCTCATTCGAAACTCTATATGAGTATCTATATGGAAAAAATGTGGCCTTATTGTGATGACCTTTATAAACGATATGAAGTGGTTTAGTAACAAGGGGACGTCTTCACGGTTAGCGGATATTAATAATGTAAGCGTTGTCGGTTAGGCTTTTTTACGCTGGATGCGAAGCATAACTCCTGAGTGATTTAGGAGCACCGTTCTTTTAACACAGCCTTCGGTGACAATGTACTTTTAGGCCTACCCAAAACGCCTAGGATCAAGGTTGCAGAACTGTGAATCGGCTGCCTTTCTTTGGTATTGACATCGTTCGATTACCCAACTCTGCTATGACGTTGTCACATCAGGTATTGGTCTTACCACTAGAAATCTTAGTTTTTACGTGCAACCCATACTGTCAAAAACCATCAAAGCATTAACTAATAAACCCGGCTCACAAGCTTTAGCCAAGCTCTACTAGCCAATTGAACGAAATTTTTAAACGTCTGGTAGTTAACACTCAATTATTGCCTCTTCGAAGTTTTAACAGCCATGAAGACTTATTTTTTTCAGCGTCATAAAACACTGCCATGGTGAAAAAAAACATCAGTAACAGTATTACATGAGCTGCTAAGCTAATTCCAAAATATATTATACTTCCAAAATAGATAGCAAAAGAAAAGCTCCACATACCCGCTAATATTGTCATTATGTAGAATCTACTGACAGGGTCAGGAATATGCCTGAGAGGGTTTTTCTTTGAATCAAAAAAATATGTGTAGCACTCATATAATCTCAGTGTAAACATCTTCATAATATGCTCACCTTATCAACCATTTTTTCATGATCCAATACGGTTGAATTATCAATTTAGATCTTAAATTTTCACAAATTTAGCCATTATGATTTTAATGTTCATGTAACAAGCTGTTAAATAAGGACGAAATACAGTTGGCTTTTGTTCCTTCGTCGCTTATTCTAGCCAAAATTTTTTGCTTGTTATTTAGGCGTTACACCTTAAAAGGAATTACTATGTTAAAAGTAGCTACTTTAGTATTATCATTATTTGCATTCAATGCGTATGCTGATTTTTCAGCTATTGTAATCGCATACGATACAGGCGATGTTCCAGTAAACGGCTCCATTGATATTGAAGCCGAATACATAGCGATGTCTGTGACCCTGTCAAGCGATGCGAAGTATCCTTCTGAGAGAGCAAAACTTATTAAAAGCCTGCAGAACTCTATACGCTCAGCGGCATCAAAATCTGAAGGAATAGATTTTCAACAAGGTGTTATTTCGCTTTCGCCTCAAGAAAAATCATCTTTCTCTATATCTAAATCCTATGGTAGGAGTGCAGGCTCTAGCTTTTATATACTTTCTAAGTTACGCAAAGGAAAGGATGTCTACTCAGCCACTCAAGATATATACTCCTTCATAAATCGTATCAAAAGGCCTGAAGACACTAGCTTAAGGCTGGGCAATACTTCACTGGCCATAAGCTCGCCTAGTGAATATAGGGCATCTTTACTTGAAAAAATAAAATTAGAGATTAACACAACAAAGGAAGCCTTAGGAACAGGCTATAAGGTATCTATATCAGGCCTTGAGAACCCTGTGATCGTAAGGCAAAAGGATGATAAGCAGGTAACTCTTTTTATTGACTATCAAGTCCAGTTTAGTGAATAGATATAATAAGTCGATTAACTTCGCGCTTTCGGTGCCGGACGCAAAAAGCTGCGCTGGTTAGTGAGGCGCTATACCTAAGGGAGAATGTTGTAAATGGATGATCCAATAGATAAGTTTAATACCTTATGGGAGCAGGCGCTTTTGGATACGCCGCTCAAGCAAAAAAGTGCAGTCTGCGTTTCAACAATAAATGAAGACGGATTTCCTGAAAGTCGTTTTGTCGATTTAAAATCGGTAAGTAAATGTGGCTTGGTATTTTGCACATATCTTGATTCAAATAAAGGAAACGATATTCGCAGGGATCCAAAAGTTTCTTTAGCTTTATGGTGGGATCATATTGGCATTCAAATACGAGCCGTTGGCGTTGCGCAACAAATATCTGAAGAAGAAGCAATTAAATATTGGCAAACGCGTTCAAGGGATGCTCAATTGACCACAATGTGTTTTAACCAGAGTAAACCTCTATCTTCAGAATTAGAATTAATATCAAAATTTGATGATATAAAAGAACAAATGGCAGGTAACATCGTACCAAAACCAAAAAATTGGGGTGGTTACATAATAAAGCCTTTATCAATTGAGTTTTTGACATTTAAAGAAAACCGCTTACATCTGCGTGAGCTATACAAAAATGCGGATGGGCAATGGAGCAAGATGCTATTGCAACCTTAAATTCCAAGACTCAAAGCCGAACAGGTAACCGTTGGCTTGGTTTCACTTCGTTTCATAAAATAGCTAACCCACCGCTAAAGGCAGGGTTAGCTATTGAACGTAGTTAACATGCTGAAGTATATAATGAAAAGCAAGGGTGGGCTATTTCCTGGCGCTGGAACCTCTTTACGTACACTTGTTTTTCACTGCTTTTTAAACGCAAATTTTCAGCCAAACCAAGTACTATAGAGTCAGCAGGTGGATTCTAAGGAAGTTGATGGTTTGTAGAATGTTTCATCTAATGAACTGACCAAAGTGGAAAAAACGGTTTCGGACGATTCAAGTGTCAATGAACGAAGGGAGGAATGACTCGCAATTTACTATTCCTCAGTTACCTCAATTAATGAAGCTCCACAAAGTTTTTGCATCAACACTGACATTCACTATTATTTGCTGACCATGGCTAGGCTAGCTATTTATGCACAAATTTGACTTGTAGTAAGAAGTAACTTCAGACTAGAGCGATATTATGCTTTTGCTCATAGGTATGTTAGGCGATTAACTAACTTCTTTATAACGAGTTCAGATTAAAATAGAAATAGATCGGGTACAATGGAGTAAAAGAAGGAATCATGATGAAGTATCCTAAACCGTTAAAAGTGGGCAGTAAAATTGCGATTACGGCATTCTCTGCAGGTGTCCCTGCCTCTATGCACGCGAGATTAGACAATGCTTTGGGTTATCTAACGCAACAAGGTTTCGATCTCGTGGTTGGTGAATGCCTGCGAGATAACCACAACTATGTAAGCGCTGATGCCAAAACCCGTGTTAGTGAACTTATGGGATACTTACTCGATGACACAATAGACGCGATTATGCCGCCATGGGGCGGGGCAATTGCGATGGATGTTTTGAGCCAACTTGATTGGGAGCAGTTAGCACAAGCTAGGCCAAAGTGGATCATCGGTTTCTCTGACGTCAGCACTTTGCTTAGTGCCGTAACTTGCAAACTAGGTTGGGCAAGTGTTCATGGGACTAACCTTATGCAGTTAAATGGCCACCAGCAAGACCCGCTGACGGTAGGGCTTTTTGACCATTTGAGGTGCACGCCTAATAACTCCTTCACACAGTTTCCCTCTACTCACCATGAGGCTGAGCCACTCAATTTTGTTGACTTTCCCGATGCTGGATTTAACTTGTCTACCACGACTCAGTGGCGTACTTTAGCGAACCGCGAAGGCAGCAAGCGGTTTGCTGGTAGATTATTAGGGGGTTGTTTAGATATTCACATGTTATTGGCAGGCACTGAATATTTTGATTTGGACACTTTTTTACAGGAACATCCCAACGAATCAATAATTTTATACTTTGAAAACGGCGAAATGCCGCCTGCTGCTTACTATCGTGCGCTACAAAGTATTAAACTACGGGGCTGGTTTTCGAAAGTTGCAGGGGTCTTAATTGGTCGTAACCCCGAGCCGCTAGCAAAAGATAGCGACTGGACGCACGTAGATGCCTTGCAATATGTATTTGCTGATTGTGACTTCCCCGTGCTATATGATGTCGATATCGGCCATCAAGCACCGAATTTAACGCTTATTAACGGCGTATATGCTGAAGTGATATGTAACGACGCTTTTTCAATTACACAGACATTAATATGAACCTAGAATATAAAATTGGCTTGGTAGATGACCTCCTTGCGATAGAGAACCAAATTCCTGAATTTGCAACGCCAAGAAAGCGTGAGGAAGTCGTAGATAAGCTGCGAGATAAACAACATTTATTGCTGGTGGCGTATGACCAAGGTAAGCCTGTAGGGTATAAGTTAGGTCACGAACTACCAAACAATGAGTTTTATAGCTGGTTAGGCGCGGTTGTTCCTGAATATCGTGGTAATGGTATTGCGAAACAGCTATTGGTGATGCAAGAGGCTTGGTGTAAGGCACAAGGCTATAGCGCCATCAGAGTAAAGTCGAGAAACCTTTTTAAAAACATGCTATTAATGCTAATAAGTCGTGACTACCAAGTTGTAAAATGTGAACAGATCAATGGCGTATCAGATAGCAAAATTCACTTCTATAAACAATTATAAAAAGCCCAGTATTTGATACTAGGCTATGTTGTCATCAGATGAGCTGGTGGCGCTTCGCCGCCATATTCCTGCTAATATTGAGCCACTGATATTATGCCAAATTGAAAATAGGGTACCAGCCACAGCCGCCGCAGGAGTAAAGAATTTCATGGCAAGTGCGACGGCAAGCCCTGAGTTTTGCATCCCCACTTCAAAAGCCATTGTACGGCATACTTTTTCTTCAAAACCGAGTCTTTTTGGAATGAAATAACCCAAAAGTAATCCTGTGATATTGTGTAAGCTCACAGCGACCAGCACAACGAGTCCGATGCTTTCAAGCTTAGGTTGATTAAGAGAAACAATCACTGCAATAATAAAAATGATGGAGAGCATGGACAGTAAAGGTAAAATTGGGGTTGTATTGATCACAGAATGCGCCAATGGCTTTGCGAATAAAGTATTGAAGGCAACGCCAACAGCCACTGGAACTAGCACAATTTTTAGCAGGCTCATGAACATATCAGAAAATTGAATATCAACCACTTGGCCTATCATTACCGTAGTGAGTAATGGTGTTAAAAGCACGCCGAGTAACGTACTCGTTGCTGTCATAGAAATCGATAACGCGACATCTCCTTTGGCGAGATAACACAAAACATTACTTGCCGTACCGCCAGCAACTGTGCCCACTAAAATCATACCAATTAATAAGTCGGTTTCTAAGCTCATTGTGGTTGCAATAAAGTAGGCAACACTCGGCATCACTGTAAATTGTAGGCAGACCGCCACGATAATCGCTTTTTTGTTATCGAGAACACGCAAAAAATCTTTTGCGGTAAGGGTCAACCCCATAGTGAGCATAATAAACATAAGTAGAGGAATAATTGTACTTTTAAATGGGATCAAGAAGGCAGGGTAAAGGTATGCAATCATTGCTGCTGCGATAGCCCAAAGTGGAAATAACTGTAAGATTTTTTCATGATGTTTTGATTTGAGTGGGTAACCATGTATTGATACCCCGATACTAACGAACTTTTTAAAAAATACCTATGGCGTGAAGAGTTTGTAAGTTATTTATCCAAGCCTCAGGTTAATTAAATAACATAGATGGTTACACTTTAGGTCATATTCTCATTGAGATTGTTACTTGGCGCTGTGTATAGTTGTGAAAGTTACGTCAAGGTCCATGGAATATAAAAATGAAAACAATTTCTTCTAGCTTTAAAAAACTACTATTACTGGTTGCATTGATTTTAGTTGCGGGATTCTATGGGTATTCAAAATATCAATTTGCACTAACTGTAAGTAACGATGTAAAGCAGCTACAACCATACGGCTCAGAGCAGTTAGAGTTAATAGATGTCTCTGAGTCGGCAAAGCGTTTTACTGTGCGTATTGCCGTTAGCGGGCTGGAGCCTAAATTTGCGGAGTCGGCAGAATTACAGTCATATTACAGTAACATAGCACGCAACTATGTTTGCCAAAGTGATTATTTTGAGCCCAAATTTGAAGAAGGACACCAAATTAGCATTGAGTTTAGCAAAGCCGATTCTGCTCAAACCGTTTATGAAAGAGCCTCAGTGATAAAAAGTGACTGTAGTGTAAGCCGCAGTTAACGTATCTCAAAATTAACCTGAACTGGCTCGTTTGCTATGCACTAGCGCAGCAAATATAATTAGACTCCCGATCCCAAGTCGAATGAGATCGGCTTCTTTGTTCCAGATAAGTAAGTTGACTAAAATTCCCGCAGGGATAAGGGCGTTATTCATCACAGCTAACTCGCCGACAGATACGCGGGTTAATCCCACATTCCACACAAAATATCCTATACCCGAAGCAATGAGGCCTAAGTAAATCAAAATCCCCCACTGTTGGCCAGTAGTGGGTAGCTGTTGTAAATTACCAAATAAAACAAGGCCAAGAGCTAAGACACAAGATGCACCGATGAAGAAAAAGCCGAAACTTTGGCGATGAATTAGCGAGTGTTGTGCACTCAAGCGCTTATAACTGACTTGTCCTATAGCAAAACAAAGGTTTGCACCTTGTACCAATAATAAACCAAAAAAATAGTCACTCGTTAGCTCTGTAAATCGAACAGTAATTGCACCGAACATTGCGATAAGCGCTGAAGTTAAAAAAGTACGATTAAACGACTTGTTGAGTAAATCATTAAGAAGTGTAATGTAAACGGGGGTCATCACAGTAAATAGCAGCACCTCTGGCACACTGAGATATAAAAATGAGTGATAATAAAAGCTATACATTAAGCCAATCTGTACAGCACCAATGGCCATCAATTTTAGCATTAGCGTTTTAGTAACTGATGTAGGCCGCAAAAATGGCAGAAAAACCAGTGCTGCTAACACCGTTCTTGATAAAGCGCTAAACCACGGGTCTACATTTCCTGCCAAATAGACACCGATAAGTGAAAAGGAAAAAGCCCAAAGTAAGGTGATAGTCCAAAGTAAAGTCATAGGTGTTATTTTTTAAGTATTGATATAAGAGTGTATCACGAGCTGGATCATACAATGAATGTTCGAAAAAAGCGATGATAACAATCATTATAATGTGATTTTAATTTACAATATTTCGCATAAAATAACTCCCGTATTCACAGATACATCCCTTCATTGTTTTACCCATGATGTGTTTGGCCGCCGCTGCGGCCTTTTTTCTTTCCAAATATGTTTGATGATAACCGCCTGAAAAATCTCACTAGCAAATGCGATATTGAACAATCGCGACAAGTTAAATTTTTGATTGTGTAAACACAACTAGAGTCAGTTTATTTTTGAAGTTGGTTTTGCTGCGGTTTAATTGGTATTTAGACAAATCAGAGCCTGCGTAACAAAGTCACTTTATGTGATTTAAAAAGTAAAGACTTAGGGCTCCTGCAAAGCGCCTTAAGCCATTCCGAAAAATGAAAATTAAACAGCAAAAGTCAATAGGCTTTAGAATAAAGTGTTACAAATTTTACGGTACGAATCTTATTTACTTCATGTAGTATTTTGTATGAATAAAATATTTTTTGTTGTTATGCGTAATCTAATTTGTAATCTTTTTGTCATATTGCCTACATTGTTCTTCGTTGCAGCTGTTTGGGGTGAACACGACAACGCTCAATATCGCCTTGATACGGTTAATTATTTTTTAGAGTCCGATCCACACAAAGCACATAAACTACATCAAGCTATTGAATTAGAGGATTTTACTCCAGCCCATACCGCTCATTTCCATCATTTAGGCGTATCGATAGCGTTATCACTTGGTCAGTTAGAGCAGGCGCAGCGCGCATTAGCTGTATTGTTTCAGAACCCGCAAAATACGTATTTCAGCGAGCATCGATTTTCACTTACTTATGATGCCAGTGTATGGCTAAGAAAAGGTGGTTATATCCGCCAATCTGAGCACCTATTACTGTGCGCGCTAAAAAGTGCACGGTCCGCGAAAGAAAAAATTAAAACGCTGAATGCCCTCGCGGTGATTGCCTATAATTACGGCGATAACATCTCGGCAAAAGACTATTTTGTGCGCTCTTTGGCTATAGGCACTCGTATTAAAAATCAGCGCGCGATGGGGATTATCGAAAACAACCTCGGGGTATTGGCACTTAAAACAAGTCACTTTGAGGATGCGGTTAACTATTTTAAGTTAGCCTATGCTAGGCATCAGCTAGCAGGAAGAGAAAGTAGTGAACTAAATACCGGTCTTAACTTGCTGTTTGTATATATATTACGGGGTGAAAAAGAGATGTACGAGCGTGTGTCTCCTCGCGTGTTAGCGCTTGTGCAAAAGCACAAAAATGCCGCTCAATCAGCCTATTCACTGTGGATCGAGCGTTTTTATGACGTTATTTTCACGGCAGCTAAACTATCAAAAAGAGAAAAAGCCGAGTTAATAGCAGCATTTAACAACCTCAGTGAAGCTGGTCTAAAATCACTTTTAAAACAGCATATAGGTAGGGTAGCAGGCATTAATCCTACAACCTTACCTATTGCGGTACCACAAAAAATGATGTTGGAAACAACGAATAATCATTGGTTAAATAGCGCACTGTCTTGCAATTTCTAGTCAGACCAAAGGTAATACTTCAAGACTCACCTAAACTATACGCTGTCACGCCGTGTTCAAATTTATGAGTTCCATAAAGCTTCTGGTCTTCCTAAATCAGCTCGGCACACGTGAAAAGGTATCAGAAAACATTTCCTCTAAAATTTTTAAACTACTGATTTTAAATTGTAAATTTAAGGCTTTGGCAAGAACCATAGAGCGACCTCACCGTTACTAAAAATCTGAGCTTGACACTGCACTTTTATCATATAATAATTTTGTTATATAATTAAATTGTTATGTATTTATGAAGATACTTTTTTTATGTTCGGGAAATGCGACGCGCTCAATTATCGCCCAAGCAATCGCGAACTTTCATGGTGGCGCTGATGTACAAGCCTTTAGTGCTGGCACTAAACCGAGTGAGATAAAGCCCGAAGTGCTAGCGCTTTTGCAGCACAAAGGCATAAAAACTGACAGCCTCTATAGTAAGCATCTTGATACCTACCAGGGCGAGCATTTTGATGTTGTGGTCACCCTTTGTGATGAAGTGCGTGCCGAATGTGAACACCAATTACAAGGTCAACACATCTTGCCGTGGGAAATAGCCAGTCCCTCAGCTCGACATAGTGCAAATGCCCTTCAACAAACGCTATTCGAAATAAACGAACAAGTAACTGCATTACTGGATCAAAAAAAAATAAGGCCAGATGAAATCTCACCTTTGCTATTTTATAAGTGCTTAGCGGATGACATTCGCTTGAAGACGCTTGCCATGCTGAACGTTGAGGGCGAGTTGTGTGTTTGTGAGTTGATGATTGCGCTAGAGCAAGAAAGTCAACCTAAAGTATCAAGGCATTTATCACAACTGAAAAAAGCTGGAATATTGTGTGACCGGAAATACAAAAAGTGGGTTTTTTACTCAATCAACCCAACGCTTCCAGAGTGGATGCAGGCTGTTATAAACACGACAGTTCTGCATCAACCTAACTATATTGCATTGGAATTAAAGCGACTGTCTTCAATGGGTGAACGCCCTAGTCAGGCTGCTGCATGTTGCGAATAATTTAGTATTAAATTTATTAACTTTCATAGTAGGAGTACGTATGACAATTAAAGTTGGAATTAATGGCTTTGGGCGTATGGGGCGCTTAGCGCTTCGAGCAAGTTTCGATTGGCCTGAGCTTGAGTTTGTACAAATCAACGATCCTGCGGGCAACGCCGAGACTCTTGCCCATTTATTGGAGTTTGACTCGGTACATGGCAAGTGGGAACACGCAGTTTCTCATCAAGATGACCATATCATAATAGCTGGTCATCAGTTATCAGTAACCCAAAATAAAGACATTGCTGATACTGACTGGTCACAATGCGATGTCGTTATAGAAGCCTCTGGTAAAATGAAAACCAAAGCTCTACTACAACAATATTTAGATCAGGGTGTTAAAAGGGTTGTCGTTACTGCACCAGTAAAAGAAGATGGGGTACTAAACATAGTGATGGGTGTGAACGACCATCTTTATGATGAAAAGCCACATGAAATCGTGACTGCAGCATCTTGTACTACAAACTGTTTAGCACCTGTTGTTAAAGTACTACAAGACAAAATAGGTATTAAGCATGGCTCAATGACTACGATCCATGACATTACCAACACCCAAACTATCTTAGATGCACCGCATAAAGATCTGCGCAGAGCAAGAGCATGTGGCATGAGCCTCATTCCAACTACGACTGGTTCCGCGACAGCGATTACACATATATTCCCTGAGCTAAAAGGGAAACTCAATGGTCATGCGGTACGTATCCCACTGGCAAATGCCTCATTAACCGATTGTGTTTTTGAGGTAAAAAGCCCCACTTCTGTTGAGGAAATCAATCAGTGGATGAAAGAAGCTGCACAGACTCATCTTGAAGGGATCCTTGGATATGAGCCAAGGCCTTTAGTTTCTATTGATTATAAAACGGATCCACGCTCAAGTATTGTTGATGCGTTATCCACTATGGTTGTAAACGGTACACAGGTTAAGTTGTACGTGTGGTATGACAACGAGTGGGGCTATGCAAATCGTACTGCCGAGTTGGTTTTAAAGGTTGGGCTTTCACTGGGTAAATAAATACGATGACGTTACGTTCCTTACCTCAAGATATTAGACAGTATTTGATAGTTACCGGCAATTACTGGACATTCACGCTCACCGACGGTGCTTTAAGAATGTTAGTGGTACTGCATTTTCATAAGCTAGGCTACAACCCGTTGGAAATTGCGATGCTGTTTTTGTTTTACGAGATTTTCGGCGTTATCACCAATCTGGTGGGGGGCTGGCTCGGCGCTCGGATCGGGTTGAACCGAACAATGAATATTGGTCTTGGTCTACAAATAATCGCTTTATTAATGTTGGTTGTACCGGCAAATTGGCTGAGTATTCCTTATGTTATGGCGGCGCAGGCGCTCTCTGGGGTAGCCAAAGATCTCAATAAAATGAGTGCTAAAAGTGCCATAAAGGCGATTGTAAAATCTGGTCAGGAAGGAACGTTATTTAAGTGGGTGGCAATACTTACAGGGTCTAAAAATGCGCTCAAGGGGGTTGGATTCTTTCTTGGTGGCGTACTGTTGACATTACTCGGCTTTACGGAGGCCATGTGGGTGATGGCTGCCGCTTTGATGGCGGTGTGGTTTTTGAGTATGATCTGTTTGAAAAGTGAACTGGGGAAATCTAAGCATAAGCCAAAATTTACTGAGGTATTCTCAAAAAGCCGAGCAATTAACCGCTTGTCGGCTGCACGCCTATTTTTGTTTGCTGCCAGAGATGTTTGGTTTGTTGTTGCATTACCTGTGTATCTGTCAAAGCAATTTGCATGGGATCATTGGTGGGTTGGTGGATTTATGGCGACGTGGGTGATCGGATATGGATTGGTTCAGTCTTTGACACCAAACTTGCTCAACCGTGATAGCTACGCCCATAACCCACAAGCAGTTGCTATTTGGGCGTTTTATTTGGCTATTTTACCTATGGCTATTGCGGTATCACTTTACACAGAACATTGGCCTAACATTACGCTTGTGGGAGGGCTATTACTTTTTGGTGTTGTGTTTGCGATTAACTCCTCAATACACAGCTATCTAATTGTTAGCCTTGCAGATAGTGATGGCGTATCACTAGATGTCGGCTTTTATTATATGGCCAATGCGATGGGAAGATTAATAGGGACAGTTTTATCCGGTTGGGTATTTTTGCACTACGGATTGGTTGCCTGCTTGGTGTTATCAAGCCTCTTTTTGATATTAGCAGGCTACACGTCAAAAAGGATCTAAATGTACTCGTTTTGTATATTTGTTGGCCTTTTAATGTATTTATGCTCTACTTGTACCCGGATTATTCATAGTAATTATTAAGGAAAATATAAGTGAATAAGAATATAGCTAGAGCAATATTTACGTCAATTTGTCTTCTTGGCTTGGCGTACGTATCCGATGCTGAGTCTGCGACGAGAAAAATGTATGACTCAGAATTATGTTACACATGTGATACAGGAAATGCCCTGAGTTTTGCAAAGAAGTACGAGCCTGAAATAACGTGTTATGAGCACGGTGGTTCAGTTGATCATAACGACTCTCAACGCTGTTATTCAAACCCTAAAGATGTATTAATTATTAATGCAAACACAAATCAAAAGTGGCTGTATAAATTATCGCATCTAAACCAAGGTGGATGGCGCCATGAGCTGACTAATAACCTGCAGGCGGTTGCTCAGACGGTTCCTCGTGATGCTAGTAATTTAGCGGATGAATTGATTAAGTACTATGATGCTTGGGATCGGGCAGCAACCAAAGTTTCCCAAGAGTACAATTCATCTAGTATGCAATCCACGCTGGCTATCAGTACTAACACTATACTCCAGCAAATGTTATCTGAAAATAATTGTGAAAATGAAGCTTTTACCCGAGTCGCCAAACTAGCCTTTGACGGCAGGACAAAAACGACGCTGCAAGAACGTACAGAAAAAGCACTAATTGAGGAGTATGGTAGCTTAGGGGCGGCATTTGAGACTACTCGTATGACTCAGTTTGGCTACACGGTAGGTGTGGGCAATGTTGGATTCTCAGGTCAAGCAGAGTACGTACCAAAGAGAAGGATGATTGACTTAAAATTTCATGATGCCATCAATGGTAATCATCGAGTGGTGTATAACTTAGACTTTAGTAAAGGTATTCGCATGGATTTAAACAAAGACATGACGAAATTTGGCGGAGTCTCAGTGCGTTCACTGCATCAAAACCCAGCTAGCCGAAATAAAGTCTCAAACTGCATGCTTGAAACACTTAATATATATAGAGAAGCGAGTGTGAAAAGTAGTGGTACTTCAGGTGGTGGAATTGACTTACCGCCCGCAGTTGGCCGACATCCAGGTCGCAGTTATGGAGAGTCGGGTGAAGAGTTTTGTACATGGACATTCTATGACCCTTGGGGCGAGATACTTTTTACAATGATGGGAAGTTGCCCGTTATTTCCTAAGTAAAACAGGAGTACAGGTCGGTTTAGCCCTGTACCAAAAGCAATAGTTAGCTTTTCGGCTGCTTATTGCTTTGATAAGACCCGTTCTGAAATCCTCCACCATCAAAGTGAAGACACCTAAAATGAACTGAACAACAGGTCAGCCTACTGCAAACAAATTTAGTGTAGCAGCAAGGGATAACCGCAGCTAGGGAACAAATGATTACCCAGAGTTACGGTTTATTGAACCTTAGCGCCTTTCGTCTGAGGTTAAATAACTGGAAATAATAGATTATTATCGCAACTCCGTTTAAAGCGAATTAGTAATAAGGTATGATGCGCCTCACTTTTATTGCAAATTGTTATCATACTCAATGACATTAGATAAACTCCCCAAAAATAGCACCGCGACAATTACTTCATTAACCCACCCTGATACCGCGCTGCTAAGCCGAATAATGGCACTTGGTATTATTCCTAGTGAGCAAATAGAAGTGATCAACGTCGCCCCACTTGGATGCCCGTTGCAAGTGAAAGTGGGTGATACCTTTGTGAGTGTGCGTAAGGCCGACGCACAGTTCGTGGAAATTAATACCAATTTGACTTAATACTTGCTCAATTTGAAGGAGCAAATCTGACGCTAACCGCGTTAAAAATTTCTTATTTAGAACAACTAAATAGCAAAATTTTTGCCGGGTTATCGACAAGATTTTCTCGCCTCCAAATAGACCACTTAATTAAGAAAATTGGCTTAAAACGTTATAATTTGAGAAGGTCATCGCGGATGAAAATTGCGTTAGTGGGTAACCCAAATTGCGGGAAAACCACAATATTTAACCGCCTAACAGGTTCAAAACAAAAAGTTGGAAACTGGCCAGGTGTTACAGTTGAAAAGAAATTTGGCTATTTTGCTTTAGAAAACACAAACGTAGAACTGGTTGATTTACCCGGGCTATATAGCATGGAGCAGATCGAGCCAAGTCAAGATGAACAGATCGCTTGTGACTTCCTAAAGCAAAATGAAGCCGATGTCATTATTAACATTGTAGATGCCGCTAACTTGCAGCGAAATCTGATATTAACGTCACAACTTAAAGAGTTAGGTAAACCGATCATCGTTGTGGCGAATATGGTTGATGTTGCGACTCAGCGAGGTCGGACACTTGATTTACCACGTTTGTCTGAACAACTAGGTTTACCAGTGGTGGCATTTCATGGAGCAAAAGGCACAGGGCAAGAGAAGCTGTTGGAGCAGCTTATTGAAATCACTCGGTTTCCTAGTAAGCCTGAGGGAGCAGAGCCTCCGAAACTTGAGCATGATCCATTGGAAAAAGCGATCGCACGCCATCAAGCGGTTAAAAAGCTAGCGGCTGGTGTAAGCACTATCACGCCAAAACGTGCAGATACAACAGAAACCCTTGATAGAGTAGTGCTGAATAAATGGTTAGGTGTTCCAATTTTTTTAGCCATGATGTACTTGATGTTCACGATAGCTGTGAACGTTGGTGCTGTTTTTATCGACTTTTTTGACATCGCCGTAGGTGCCATTCTCATTGATGGTGTAAAAGTGTTACTTGCAGATGTTGGTGCACCTCAATGGCTTGGCGTGTTACTTGCTGACGGATTTGGGGCAGGGGTTCAGCTAGTCGCTACTTTTATTCCAGTGATAGCCGTATTGTACCTTTGTTTGTCAATATTAGAAGATAGCGGTTATTTGTCTCGTGCCGCATTTGTTATTGACCGATTGATGTCCTCCATTGGGCTGCCAGGTAATGCGTTTGTTCCTTTGATTGTTGGCTTTGGTTGCAATGTACCTGCGGTGATGGCTGCTAGAACCATGGGGCGAGAATCAGACCGCTTATTGACAATTGTTATGGCGCCTTTCATGTCGTGTGGTGCGCGGTTAACTGTTTATGCGTTATTTGCTGCGGCTTTTTTTCCAACCAATGGTGCCAATGTTGTCTTTGGGTTATACCTACTAGGTATTTTAGTCGCTATCGGCTCTGGCTTTTTGTTCAGAAAGCAGGTGTTTAAAACCCAAAAGTTACCTTCTTTTACTGAAATGCCAGCTTACCATATGCCCATTTGGCGAAACATATTGATGACGACATGGCAGCGTTTAAGCGGTTTTATAAAACGTGCGGGTAAGACGATTGTGATGGTAGTTATTTTGCTAAGTGCGTTAAATTCAATTGGGACTGATGGCTCATTTGGTAATGAGAATACTGAACATTCATTACTGGCAAAAACGGCTCAAATCGTCACGCCAGTGTTTGAGCCTATTGGGTTAAAAGAGGAAAACTGGCCTGCAACGGTTGGAGTGGTTACAGGTATGTTTGCCAAAGAGGCGATCGTTGGCACGCTGGACGCACTTTATACAGGCTCAGCTGAAAATAATGACGCTTTTTCATTACTTGATTCAATGCAAGCAGCGTTAATGTCCATCGTTGATAATAGCAAAGACCTAATCGCCAACCTTGGCGATCCCTTGGGATTGAATGAACTTGATAGCGGGGAAGACAATGGCGCTGAGCTACTTACTGCCATGGCCGCTAAGTTCAACGGTCAGATTGGCGCATTTAGCTACTTGGTATTTATTTTACTCTACACGCCTTGTGTGGCCGTGCTCGGTGCAATAAAGCGTGAATCTGGTAGTAGATGGATGTGGCTGGTCATAGGCTGGACGACCTCAATTGCGTATATTATGGCAACGCTTGTCTATCAGTATAGCCAATTAGCGACATCAACGTTAAGCGCATCTTTATGGATAGTTGCTATGTTACTGTTTGGGTTCGCGTGGTGGAAAGGGCTTTCCGCGCTCGGGAATAGGTTGAATCAGCCCCCGACATACCCAATAGAGTTGCATTAACCTGTTTAACTGACGACACTTTGTGTGTCGTCAGTTATCTGTATCTCATTATTCGATAGTTATCTGCCACTTAATCTGGACTTTGGATAGCTAATGCCTTTCTAACATCCTGTTTTATCGCTAACCGCGTGCATTCACCTCACATAGCGAGCTATTGGTGCATATATTCGCCTTACCTACATTGCTCACAAGATGTAGGCACCATAGCAAGAGCAGTGCGCGGCAGCGGTATTGCCCTTGCTATGGTGAGATAAAGAAATAATTTAATGTAATTTTAAAAATCAGGAATTAGCTCACTTGCTATCCAAACTTCAGGTAATTTAAGTGTGTCGACTGTGGTATACTGCTTTAACTCTATGTTGGCAGCATTGAAGTGGTGATTATAGTTTATAATTTTAGAATAGTGCATTTATGTAGATTAAGTGGTTAAATTAAGATCGTAAATTATAAAATATTTTTATATTGTTGTTTTTAATTTTATCTAGATCAAGTTTTTTATTATTTCCTCTTGTTTGTGTTTATTTATCTGTTATCTTTGCTCCGAATTTTGTGACTAACCAAAGGAAATTAATATGTTACTTAAATTAAACAAAAAACCAATGAAGAACCTGAGTACAGCTTCAGCTAAATTAAACCCTCAACAAACACCACAAGTTGCTGGTGGCGCAGGCATTGACACGCTTATGTGTTTAAGAACAATGCAGTGTCCTAAAACATGGCAATGTGCGTAAAATAAATGCAGCGATTAAAAATCAACCTAAAATCAATTTTTTCATGTCATTATATTTTTTAAATATTAAATTTATGGTTTATTTAATTTTATATTAAATTTTTATGGCATAAATAACCTTTCCTTCTTGGTTTTAGGCTTGATATTTTTAGTAGGCTAGTTTTTAGCCTACTATCTGATCCTCTATACAAGTATTCCCTCTTTATGTACAAAATTATGTAATTTGATGTGGTAATGGCATGTTCTTATCGTCTTAACAGAACCTTGGGCAAAAATTATCTACAAAAAATTTTACTTTTCATTGTCCGTCTGATCGCTTACTTTAGTAGCCTATTCGTTATCAAGGGAGCATTGAATGATAATCACAGACACCACACAAATACTCACTCATCTTGATAAAATACACGCACTGATCTCTGGCTCTTATTGGGCGAAGCAGATCCCCAAATCTCTTTTGGAAAAGTCAATTAGAAATAGCCTGAGTTTTATGTCTGTTGATGATGAGGGTCAATTTCAAGGGTTTTGTCGTGTGATAACGGATTACGCCACATTTGCATATTTGGCTGATGTGATTGTTACAGAGCAAGAAAGGGGTAAAGGGGTGGCTAAAACTATCATGCAAGCCGTGATGACACACCCAGAGTTACAGGGTTTAAGAAGATTTATGCTTGCGACTGCAGATGCTCACTCTCTATACAGTAAATTTGGCTTTAAAGCGATTGAGGACCCAAGTATCTTAATGCAAATAAACCAACCCAATCTTTACGCTAATTGAAATGAAACCACCTATCAATGCTCGGTTTTAAATGATTATCTCATTACATCAGTAAGTAAACCTGACATCAAACACGTAATACCAATTTGACTTAATACTTGCTCAATTTGAAGGAGTAAATCTGACGCTAACAGCGTTAAAAATTTCTCATTTAGAACAACTAAATAGCAAAATTTTTGCCTTGCCTATATGGATGTAGGTACCTTAGCGATAGCAGGACGCGGTAGCGGAGTTATCGATAAGGTTTTCTCGCCTCAAAATAGACCACTTAATTAAGCAAATAGGTATAATCCATTTTTTGGATGACTACGTTGGATCTGCAATAAAATCAGGCTTTTAAAAACGCTTATTGTTTGCTTGGTTGGTTGCAATCGTTCGGCGAATTGGCTCATCATGATCACCCAGTGATACTGAGAAAATGTGTTTCGTACATTCACCTTAGTGTAAAAACTGGATTATTCTTGCACCCCAAAACATAATAAAGACAACAATAAAATGGGATAAAACGACTATGCTATTACTGGCTACTATCTACCTTGCTGCAGCAATATTGGCGGTGCCAATCGCCAAACGCTTAGGGCTTGGCTCCGTGCTTGGCTATTTACTAGCTGGTATTTTAATTGGGCCCCACCTTTTGCACCTTGTAGGTGAACAAACAGACATTATGCACTTTGCTGAGTTTGGTGTGGTGATGATGCTGTTTTTAGTCGGACTAGAGCTGCAACCCAAAAGGCTCTGGACGATGCGCCGATCGATAGTTGGCCTCGGTGGTTTACAAGTGCTGATAACAACCGCTGTTCTTTATGTTTCAATTGATTTAGCGCTTGGCTTTTTGTGGCAACAATCAATCGCAATTGCGTTAATGTTAGCACTCTCTTCTACGGCTATTGCACTTCAGACGTTAAATGAAAAGGGTTTGATTAAACAATCGGGCGGTCAAAATGCGTTTTCTGTATTGTTATTTCAAGATATCGCAGTGATCCCCATTCTTGCGATTATGCCGTTGTTAGCATTTAGTGATTTAGCCGTGAGTGATGGACATGGAAACTTATTACATACTTTTCCTACTTACCTTCAAGTCATTATTTCTGTTTTTGTCATTTTAGCTATCATCGCTGCTGGGCACTATGTTGCCGCGCCATTATTTCGATATATCGCCAGTACTCGAATGCGCGAGTTATTTACCGTGGTTGCGCTATTTATTGTTATTGCAACCGCGCTATTGATGCAAAGTATCGGGCTATCTCCTGCGCTTGGGACATTTCTTGCGGGGGTTGTCCTCGCGGAAAGCGAATTTCGCCATGAATTGGAAGCCGATATTGAACCCTTTAAAGGGTTACTCCTAGGGTTATTTTTTATGACTGTAGGGGCATCAATCGACTTTTCTTTATTAGCAGAAAAGTGGCTATTTATCTTGGCTTCAGTCGCACTATTAATGGGATTGAAGGCGGCTATTTTATATTTGTTGGCAACAGCATTTTCACTGCACAAGCGAGCGAAATGGTTATTTACCGCAGCGCTTTGTCAAGGCGGTGAATTTGCTTTTGTGCTACTTTCCGTGACTGGTAGCTTAGCAATTCTAACACCTGATCAGGCCGCCTTAGTCACATTGGTGGTTGCGGTATCTATGCTTGGCTCGCCGCTCATTTTTATTCTTTACGATAAAGTGGTAGAGCGTCAGGCTAATACGACTCAAGAACAAGACAGCGTAGAGATGATGGAAGCGACACAAAATGTGATTGTGGTCGGTTACGGTCGTTTTGGTCAAGTGATAGGACGTTTGCTCCATGCACAGGGTTATCACTTGTCGATTTTGGATCACAGTCCGAGTCAAATAGAACTACTGCGTCGCTTTGGCAATCAGGTATTTTATGGCGATGGTGCAAGACTAGATTTGCTTGAAGCCGCCGGAGCTCATGATGCACAAATGCTGGTTGTAGCGATTGATGAACCAGATAAGACCCTTGAAATCGTCAGGTTGGCACAGCAACACTTTCCTCATCTAAAGCTTGTAGTTCGTGCAACGGATCGTCGTCATGCCTACCAGTTAATAAAACTGGGGGTCACCGCTTTTGAGCGTGAAACGTTTGTCTCTGCGGTGAAGTTAGGTGAGCAGGCGCTCAAATTATTGGACCACAGTGATGAAGATGTCGAACGAGCGGGCGATCTATTTACTCAACACGATGTTGAGTCGATGCACATACTCGCTGACGTGTGGGGAGACGATGAAAGTTACGGTATTGCAATTCGTCAGCGGATGGCTGATCTGAAACAAGTACTTCAGGCTGACGAAAAAGCACAAGAAGATCTTAATACCTGTCATGGTGAACACTGCGACGATAAAACAAAAGAAATAACACCCTAGGCTAAGTAAGTATGCTAAGAGTAACGCTAGAGCAATGGCGAATGTTTAAGGCGGTTGTGGAATACGGTGGATTTAATCAAGCTGCTAAAAAAGTACACAAAAGCCAATCCAGCATCCACACCGCGGTACATAAAATAGAACAAGGGCTTGGCGTCAAGCTCTTTACAGTGCAGGGGAGGAAAACACAGTTGACGGAAGCTGGCGAGATGATGCTTCGCCGTGCAAATTTCCTGTTAGAAGAAGCTGCTAAAGTTGAGGCAGTAGGGCAGACATTGGGAGAGGGAATAGAAAGTCAATTACGCATTGCGGTTGATGAAATTTTTCCACAGCATTTACTGTATAAAGTGCTAGAGCAAACGTCCAATCAATACCCTTTATTGCGCATAGAGCTTATGGAGTCAGTCCTTACCGGGGGATCGGAGTTATTGCAAAATACAGATGTGGACATTGCAATATCACCTGTTGTTTTATCTGACGGATTCAGTGAAGAATTATGCCACATTGAGTTTGTTGCTGTCGCGAGTCCTGATCACGCTCTTCACCGTTATGAACGTGACCTCACTCTTGAGGATTTAAAATCACACCGACAAATTGTTGTGAGAGACTCAGCGATAGCCCGCAAAAAAGATGACGGTTGGCTCGGCGCTCATCAGCGCTGGACAGTAAGTCATATGACGACTTCTATTGATATGATAACCAAGGGATTGGGCTTCGCTTGGCTGCCAATTCCTGCAATTCAAGTTTTGTTAGATACTGGACGTCTAAAACCCCTCCCTTTGCTGCAACAAAGCCAACGAAAAGCACAGCTTCATCTAATTTTTAAAGATGGTGACAGACTTGGGCCCGCAGCACGTACGTTTATCGGTGAGTTAAGATATCAATGTATGCAGCTTGAAGAGGTAATGTGATAACGCGCAAATTGGCCGACTTAAAAGAGGTGTGAATGACAGAACCGTTACAACTTGTTGTAATTGCGCTTGTTGTGCTACTAAGTGGTATCTCAAAATCCGGTTTTGCAGGCGCACTAGGGGCGTTTTCTGTACCGCTGCTGCTGATGGTATTAGAACCAAAGGATGCAGTAGCCTTGATGCTACCGATATTGATAGTAGCCGACGTATTTAGCCTAAAAAGCTACTGGAAACAGTGGAATGTCGATGAATTAAAACGTTTGTTGCCAGGCACACTGCTGGGGATCGCTCTGGCGACAATATTTTTGCAAGAAGTCAGTGAGTTTTGGTTGACCATAGTTATCGCATTGATGAGTATCGGGTTTGCGTTAAAGAGTATTGTGGCTAATAAACAGCCAGAGCAAAGCTTACGCTTTTTCTCTCAGCATGTTTTGGCAATAAGTACATCTACTATGGCTGGTATTTCTACAACGCTAATTCACGCTGGTGGTCCGCCATTGATGATTTATTTTAACGCGCTCAGAGTGGCGCCCGCAGCATATATCGCGACCGTTGCAGTACTATTTGCTTTAATGAATGCCGTGAAGCTAGTAACTTTTACTGCCTCAGGATTGTTACAGCTAGAGCACTTCTTGTTGGCCGTTTGTTTTACTCCAATTGCCCTAATTGGTAATCGGCTTGGTGTTATATTAGCCAAAACATTACCAAGGCAGCAGTTTTTGTCACTCATGAACTGGCTCTTATTAATACTAGGATTAGCGCTAGTAATAATACCGATTAGACTTTATATTTGCTCAATTTGAAGGAGTAAATCTGACGCTAACAGCGTTAAAAATTTCTTATTTAGTACAACTAAATAGCAAAACTTTTGCCTTGCCTACAGGACGTAGGTACCTCGGCGTGAGCAGGACGCGGAAGCGGTGTTATCGACAATATTTTCTTGCTTCAAAATAGACCTCTTAATTAAGATAATTGGTATAAACCTGAGCTTGGGATGACTTTACTGTCACTTACAAGCTCAGGACGTAGGTTTTTGGGCGTTTAGTTTTAGTGTTTATTGCTGCTCTTCCATCTCTTTTTGATACTCCTGTGCAAGTTGCGATTTTTCACTTTTATCAAGTACCTTACCCGCACGCTGGAAAAATGCTTGCTCTTCGTCAGCTAAATGATGTTCGACTTTATCTTTGAGCTTTTTTAGTTTGCCAAGCCAACTGGGATCTGAAAACTCCGTATTATCTAGTGCCTCAATTAACTCATCGATTTCATGGTGCTCCGCGATACCGTGACGAGAGTCTTCAATCGTCATGTCGCTGTGCATTAATGGAGCGTAAAAGTACCGTTCTTCTGCGACAGCATGTGCCTCTAGCGCGTCTTTCAACTCTTGATAGTACTTTTCGCGGACTTTTGAATCACCGGAAGTCTCCGCTAACATGTTTAGAAGCGCACGTTGATGATCATGATCTTGTTTAATCGCGTTAAAAATTTCCATACCGGTACCTCGGGTTGTCTAGTTTAAAAGGTTAATTTGATTGTTTTTCCTGAAAAATGACATCAACTTGGCTCTGTGAGCCTCATTGTTGGCACAAATGATCAGCAGCCACTTGCCTTGTGCAACTTTTGATAACGCTGCCTGATTAAATGGGTCTTTGTCTGGGCGTAGCGATACTAAGCCTGATGCGAATAACCCCAAGAACAAGCCCGGACTGAGCAGTGCAATAAAGGTCAAGTAGGGGTTTGCTTGAGTAAACATTGGCCCATAATTGACTAACCATCCTGCTATCAAAAATGCCAAGATGAGTCCAATCGCGCCTAAATAGATATGCCAATTGAGCATGTTACTCGCCAGCTCGGGATCAGGTTTGCTAATTAATTGCTTTTCAGGGTCGCTTTGCTGGGGGCCAAGTAATGTTAGTTGTTGTTGCTGAACTAAACGTTCATTGAGCAAATCATCTTGTAATTGCCTTACCGCGGCTTTTTCCGACAAAACGGCGCCAACTCTATGATCTGAAAAGGATAAAATTTCTACACTCGTCACAACATTTCCCTTAACTATTGATGTCTTAGCGAAAGAGTTGCAAGCGTTATACCTAATTATTCAAGTATATGAAATATAAGTGTAATTTTATCTTTCATACGATTTCTAGTTGGCTAAGAGTCATTGATTGAGTAGGGATTACAGAGTAGAAATTACACATTTTGATATAACATAACTTATTGAATGTTTTAAGAAAGGGTAGACTGTTATATTCCCCGTTCTGTATCAAATTTTTTACATTTATATCGATGTGAAATATAAAGCTCTCCCCATTTTTAGTACGTATTTTGAGCAAACGCATGAAATTATTGCATAAATATTTAAGGTGAATTAAATATTATTAAAATGTTAACTCTGGGGTTTATTTATTTTCATTGCTGCCTAGTCTAATAAGACATGGGAAGCCAACATGTGTTTCCCATGTCTTCTGAAGTTGAAGGAGAAAGAAGTCATTTGTTATCGCTGGATGTAAAAAGCGAGAAAGTAAAAGTGACGATAAAACAACAATACTAGGAGTGTAATAAGTGAAATTATCTACAGTAACTATGGCTACAGCATGTGCAATTGCGTTTACGTCCTTGAGCGCTCAGGCTGCAACAAAACAATACTTAAATCAAAAATCAGATCTAAACACAATGTTAAAGTCGGCGTCTCAAACTGTACTCAGTACGCAGCCTAAGGTGCTTATTGGGTTAGAAAGTGCAAGCCAACTTAAAGAGTTAAAAAGCTTTAGCAATAAAAAGGGTGAAACGACCACACGCTTTCAGCAAACCTATCATGGCTTACCGGTGATCGGCGACACCGTTATTCTTACATTCGATGACGCTGGTACATTAAAAAAAGCACATGGTGCAGCGGTATATAACATTGCAGCGGATCTTGCTGCCGTTAAACCAACGCTTAACGCAGCTAAGGCGTTAAAAATGGCTGAAAAGCAGTCTTTGCAAAGCGAGAAACAGCACAAAAAGCACAACGAAAAGTCTCGTTTAGCAATTTGGCTCGATAGCAACTCGACAGCACGATTAGTTTATGAGATCACCTTCGTTACCTACGGGGATGAACCGAAACGCCCATATTTAATTGTGGATGCAAACACCGGCGAAATATTAGAAAGTTTTGACAACTTACAACACGCTAACGCAACCGGCCCGGGCGGTAACGAAAAAACTGGCCGCTATGAGTATGGTACTGACTACGGGTACTTGGATGTAGCACAGTCAGGCAATACGTGTTCGATGACTAATGCGAATGTTAAGACCATTAATTTGAACCATGGTAGCGGTGGATCTTCAGCACACAGCTTTACTTGTCCAGAAAACACCTTTAAAGAAATCAATGGCGCTTATTCTCCATTAAACGATGCGCATTATTTCGGTAACGTTGTTTTTAACATGTACAATGATTGGCTTGGTACTGCGCCGCTTTCATTCCAGCTGCAAATGCGCGTTCATTACAGTAACAATTATGAAAACGCATTTTGGGATGGTAGCGCGATGACCTTTGGTGACGGTGCCAATACTTTTTATCCTTTGGTCAGCCTAGATGTCTCTGCTCACGAAGTAAGCCACGGATTCACCGAACAAAATTCTGGCCTAGTATATCGCTATAAATCTGGTGGCCTAAACGAAGCCTTTTCTGACATGGCGGGTGAAGCGGCTGAATTTTATATGAAAGGCAGCAATGACTGGTTAGTAGGACAGGATATCTTCAAAGGTAGCGGTGCATTACGTTATATGAATGACCCTACCCGTGATGGCCGCTCTATTGACCATCAGTCGAATTATACATCAAGCATGGATGTCCACTACACATCAGGTGTGTTCAATAAAGCATTTTATAACCTTGCAACCACAGCTGGCTGGGATACTAAAAAAGCCTTTATCGTGATGGCTAAAGCGAACCAAATGTATTGGACAGCGAATACTGATTGGGATTTAGCTGGTAATGGGGTAATGGATGCAGCTTGTGACCTAGGCTATGAACCAAATGATGTAAAAGCCGCGTTAGCTGCGGTTGGCGTTAACTCTGACCTAAGTGCAGGAAGCAGCTGTTCAACAACACCGCCTCCACCTCCAGGCGGTGATGAAGAGTTAGTTAATGGTCAACCGCGTACCGATATTGATGGTGCAGCAAAAGCTCAAATGTTCTTCACGCTTGATGTGCCCGCTGATGCGACGAGCCTAAATTTCACAACTTCCGGTGGAAGCGGTGATGCGGATCTTTACGTGAAGTATGGCTCTCGCCCAACACTGAGTAGCTATGACTGTAATAGTACCACGTCTACAAGCAACGAAAGCTGCGATATTAGCAATATTCAAGCCGGTAGATACCACGTTATGGTAGAGGCATGGAACCAGATCTCTGGGGTGACATTAACAGGCACCTATAGTGCAGCCGGTGGAACGCAACCAATTGATCGCACTGAGTCTAATATTGACGTCGCTTCTGGTGGTTGGGCTCGTTTCACACAGGAATTAGCTGCGGGTTACAGCAACCTTGAAGTCAACATTTCTGGTGGCTCAGGTGATGCTGATCTATACGTCAACTTTGGTTCTCAATCGACAACATCAAGCTATCAATGCCGTCCGTTTAAAAACGGTAACAACGAGAGCTGTACAATTGCGAACCCACAACAAGGTACATGGCACATAGATTTAAGAGGTTACAATGCAGCAAGCGGCGTAACTTTGAATATTAAAGCGAATTAATCTGCCAATTCAATAGGGAGCGTAAGCTCCCTCTTACTTTTTAGGGCGATGGACTAATAACGTGAGCAACTGGTTAGTAATACTTTTCGCTTCATGCTTTGTAAGCACTTGATTGCAACTAATACCAATTTGACTTAATACTTGCTCAATTTGAAGGAGTAAATCTGACGCTAACAGCGTTAAAAATTTCTTATTTAGAACAACTAAATAGCAAAGTTTTTTCCTGGTTATCGACAAGATTTTCTCGCCTCAAAATAGACCTCTTAATTAAGAAAATTGGTATAACTTCAGCAACGACTGTTATGGGTAAGCAAGCCTAAAACAATACGTTGATTAACCTGAGGTTTGGATAAGAAATATTCCAATTCATTGTTGCTAAAGCACAACGCAGTTAACGCTAAGACTGACTGCAAGAAAGGCAGTAATTATCGGCAGCTCAAGTTTATTAATATCGCGCCAAACGATACTTAGTCTATCAACCATGATATTTCTCATTTGAACACGCTGATTTATATTGATGTATTTGGATAAAGATTAGGTTCAAGTGAGCAGAGGATACAACAATGAATGTTACCACCCCATTACTAATGAGTATGGCTTGCCTAAGTTGTGTAGCCATAGCATCTGAGGAAATATGGATCACCATGGATGCGGATTCAAGCCAACATTTTCAGGTGCATAACTCAATAAGAGGCAACCACTTTGAACAACTTTCGATAGCCAATAGCGACATTAAAGCGCTCAAAGTCCCAGAACATTATCACAGCGAGCTAAGTGCATTTATGCATGATGAATATCACCGCTGTGGTGGATTTGTAGCTCATGATTCTCTTGAAAGTGCGCAAAGCTACTTAGCGCAACTTGAAACCATAGATCCAGCGGCAACGTTGGTCAATTACAGCATTGATAACCCCGAGCGAGTCAATAGTCTGCTATCTAAGGTCAATACTGCTAATTTAAGTGCCACGGTTAGCTCACTGACTAGTTTTTATAATCGTTATTACACCTCACAATCAGGGATTGATGCTGCGCAGTGGGTAAAACAAAATTGGTCTGACATTGCGGCCAGTCGCTCAGATATTACAGTTGAATACTTCTCTCACAGCTGGGCACAGTCATCTGTAATTGTCACCATCGCTGGGAGTGAGCTTAGCGACGAAATTGTGGTGATTGGTGGACACCTTGATTCTATCAATCAGTCCAATAGTAGCGGCTTGGCACCCGGTGCTGACGATAATGCGTCAGGGATCGCGGTATTAACACAAGCGCTTAAAGCAATTGTTGCTGATGGATATAAACCACAACGTACTATTCAAATTATGGGTTTTGCCGCAGAGGAAGTGGGTTTACGTGGCTCCAAAGCGATTGCTCAGGCTTACAGTTCACAAGGTAAAAATGTAGTAGGGATGGCGCAGTTTGATATGACAGGCAGAAATGGTAGCAGTGCAGACATCGTGATGATGACAGACTATACCAATAGCGCTCAAAATCAGTTTCTAGGTCAGTTGATAGAAACCTATTTACCCAACCTAACTTATGCTTACGACCAATGTGGCTATGGCTGCTCTGATCACGCATCTTGGTATCAGCAGGGTTTTCCAGCTTCAATGCCATTCGAGTCTAGAATGTCAGATATTAATAGAAAAATTCATACAACAAACGACACTGAATTTGATGCAACTCATGCGCAAAAATTTGCCAAATTGGCGTTGGCGTTTGTTGCTGAAATCGGTAAGAATGCAGGAGACCCACCTCCTCCTTTACCTGATAATAAACTCGAAAATGGTGTTGCGAAAACGGGCATTTCAGGCAATGCGAAGAGCCAACAGTTTTTTATCATGGAGGTGGCAGAGGGGGCATCTAACTTAAGTTTTAGCACTTCAGGCGGCTCAGGTGATGCTGATCTTTACGTCCGATTTGATGCAAAGCCAACATTAGAAACGTATGACTGCAAAAGTACTAATTCTACTAGTAACGAGCAATGTGATATAACAACGGCACAGGCCGGTACTTACCATATAATGGTGGAGGCGTGGAACGCTATTTCAGGCGTCAGTCTGCTAGGCAAATATGATACCTCCAGTGGAAACCCTCCTATTGACAAGACCGTAGAAAACATAGCAGTTGCCAGTGGCCAGTGGCAATACTTTACCCAAGCGTTGGGTGCTGGATATCAAACGTTAACAATCAGTACTTCTGGCGGAACCGGTGATGCTGATCTTTATGTTAATTTCGGTACACAACCCGATACTGGTACATATCAATGCCGACCATACAAAAACGGCAACAATGAACAGTGTACTATTTCAACGCCACAAGCCGGTACTTGGCATATCGGTTTGCAAGGGTACCAAGCTGCGAATAATGTCACACTGAGTATCAGCGCTAACTGACGCCAGCTCGCAGTATCAAAAAAGTAGCTGATAACGATAAAAATACATTGATGTATCAGTGCGAGGAGAAAATCAGTCACTAAATAGGTTTAAATTTGCTATTTAGAACAACTAAGTAGTAAAGCTTTTACCAGCTTAAAAGGAACCAACTGCGGTGTTAGTGACAAGGTTTTCTCGCCTTAGCATAGGCCATTTAATTAATGGGTATAAAGATGTGATTTTATTGACATGTGGCTTCTGTTAGACTCATCGAGTCTGCTCAGGAGTCACATGTGTCGCATAAGTTCTCAATTAAGATATTAATTTACTTTTTACTATTATTGTGTGGGCTTTGGATAAGCTATTTTTTTAATGTCAAGCAGGATGAAGAGCGAATACTCAGCCAGACTAAAAGTAATTTGGAAAAGCTCAAGGGGTACGTTCAAGCTGAGTTTAGCCGTTACCAGGCGATACAATCTCAATTGAGTCAAAGTCCTTTGGTAAAGCTTGGCCTTCAGCCAAAAAGCGATGACAATGACAACGAACTCGATCGTTACCTTCAAGATATACAAATCTCCAGTGGTGCATCAGACATCTATTTACTAGACCTTAGCGGCACAGTGATCGCCAGCAGCAACTGGGACAAACTACATAGCTACAAGGGAAGCAATTTTGCTTTTCGTCCTTATTTCTACCAAACCATCAAAGGCGATGCCAATGTATCGTTTGCTCTGGGATTGAGATCTAAGACACGAGGCTTTTACTTTGCTAACCCTGTGTATGAGGACAGTTTGCTGTTAGGTGTAGTGGTCATGAAAGTGAATGCCAGTAAATTTGAGTCAGACAAAGCTCAACTAGATACCGGCACCAATAGCCACTTCTTAATCGCAGACAGTAATAATATTGTACTTGCATCGAATGTAGAGCAGTGGCGTCTGGGAACATTATTGGCATTATCGTCAACTCAACGTGAGCGAATCACTGTTGCAAGACAGTTTGAGAATGAGCCTCTAAAGCCTATTGGCTGGCGCGAATTGTCTGACAACCGAGCGTGGAGTGCGACGCACCTAGGGGAAGTGTTAGTGCAACAACAAGTACTCTTGCCGCAATACACGCTTTATTTGTTATACGAGGTGGCAGCAATTAAGTCAGCGCAGTGGGGACGGCTTGGGATCACAGCACTTATCCTGATAATTATATTCGCTGTCGCTGAGTATACATTGAGTAAGCTTACAGGCTATCGACAACTACTATACAGTCAGCGCACGTTGGAAGCTGAAGTTGCATATCGTCGGCAGGAGTTAGAGCATGCGCAAGATGCGTTGATCCGGGCGGCAAAACTTGCCACCATAGGGCAGTTGAGTGCGAGTATCAACCATGAGATAAACCAACCTCTTAGCGCCATGAGTGCGTATGTTGCAAGTGCCAAACGTCTTGCACTAAAAGGCGAGGTGCAGCCTGTTGTCGAAAACATGGTGTTGATTCAATCATTGATCACCAGAGTGCACAAAATTGTTGCGCAATTAAAGTCTTTTAGTCAGCATCATGATAATAAAATGCTGACGACTAGCCTCAAGCATTCAGTAGATAACGCTCTGGTGATAGTTGGCCCAGAGCTAAAGCGCACAGGTGTTGAAGTGCAATGCGAAGGCTTAGCGTGCAATATCTGGGTAGACCCATTTAAATTTGAACAAGTGTTGGTCAATATCATTAGTAACGCCTGTCAAGCACTGACTGAGCAGCATCAAAAGCGTATAAAAATATGTGCCCAAGCCCATGAAAGTAAAGTACAGCTGTCTATTATTGATAATGGCGAGGGAATTAAGCAACATGCTTTATCGACTATATTTGAGCCGTTTTTTACTACTAAAAGTGGTAACGGGTTAGGACTTGGATTGTCTATTTCAAAACAAATTATCGAGTCGTTTCAGGGTCAATTGAGTGCCCACAATCACCCCCAAGGTGGTGCAGAATTTTTAATTAGTTTATATATGAAGAACCCGCAGCATGACTGAAAACAAGACGTTGTTAATTATTGATGATGAACCAAGTATCCTCGATGCGCTCAAGCAGCTATTCGAAATTGAAGGATATGAAGTCCATTGTTATACCAATGCCGCTCCTGCCTTAAAAAAACTCTCGCGCCAATTTCAGGGGGTGGTGCTGTGCGACATTAATATGCCTGAAATGAATGGCATCGAGTTTTTGGAGCAATTAACTCAATTTGATTCTGAGCTACCGGTGGTGTTTCTCACAGGATATGCTGATGTAGAGGTCGCGGTTAAGGCTATTCAGAAGGGCGCTTATGACTTTTTTGAAAAGCCAGTGTCTGAACCTCTTTTAGACTGTATAGAGCGGGCGCTTGATAAGCGCCGCTTGGTGATGGAAAACCGCGCTCTTAAAGCTCAAGTGAAGAAGAAATCAGCCCCAGGTGTTAGGATCCTCGGTGAGACAAAGCAAATGCAACAAATGCTGCATTTACTTGATGCAATTATTGATACGCCAGCAGATGTATTAATCGAGGGTGAAACTGGCACAGGAAAAGAGCTGGTTGCACGTTATTTACACGACCACAGTGAGCGTTCTAAGCATAACTTTGTGGCCATAAACTGTGGTGCAATTCCAGAAGAACTTATAGAGAGTGAATTATTTGGAGCTAAAAGCGGTGCATATACTGGAGCAAAGGAGTCACGCGAGGGAAAGTTCTCTTTTGCTCAAGGAGGTACTTTATTTTTAGATGAGATTGAAGCAATGTCAGCTGCGCTGCAAGTTAAGCTGTTGCGAGTGCTTGAAGAGCGCAGTGTAACGCCAGTGGGTAGCAACATTTCTATCGCGCTTGATATTAGAGTGGTTGCCGCAACCAAAGTAGAGTTGCATGAACTTGTCGAGCAAGGTAAGTTCCGATCAGATCTGTACTACCGACTGAATCTTGTAAAAGTGAAGATCCCACCGCTGCGCTCGAGGAAAGCAGATATTCCTTTACTTTATAAGCATTTTAGCTCAATAGCAGCCACGCGGTTTCACAAGCCAATGCAACCGATAAGTCCAGAGCTTGAATCGCAACTATTGGCTCAGCCTTGGCCGGGTAACGTCAGGGAGCTACGCAATCATGCTGAACGACATATCTTGCTTGGTGGAGCGATGAGTGACAGCAGCATCAACCCAACTTGGTCTGAAGACACGCTAAGCTTGGCTGAAAAAGTCAGTTATTATGAGCAGTCTCTGATTGAGGAAGCCTTGGCTCAAAGCCAAGGCAGCATCAAAGAAGCCATGAGTTTGCTACAAATCCCAAGAAAAACACTTTACGACAAGATGAATAAATATGGCTTAAATCGCACTATGTTTGCTGGTGGGGATTAGCTTTTACGTGTAGCCACTCCCTCTTGATGTAAACTAAGGGCAGATTTAAACCACTGCTCAGTTAACCACTTCACACTACGCTCAATACATTCATAGTAATTAGGGGTCGTTGGCCTTTGCTGTTTGATTTTTGTTCCTCTGCATGTGTTTTGAACGCAACGCTCGACTTATCGCCTAATAATCCTAGCAAACGTTGAGTAACAATGAACAAAACGCATTCAGATGAACCCGAATGGCTGCGCTTGATTGGCATTTTATTGTGTTGCCCGACAAGGATATGGGGTAAGGTGACTTTGCAAAAATGGAGGAGACCCATATATGAACTTCGGATAATTAAAAGGTCTGTGAGCTTGCACGAGTGTGGGTGAAGTTAGTGACAAACATAAAGGTTGCGTGTGTGGAAAACCGCACACTATGTATCAATTAGTTGTAGTGAATTTTTATATCTTCATGATTCTAAATTAAAAAATAATGCTGGTCTCAGAATTGCGTTACACCGAGTGACAACAATCAAAAAAATGAGATAAGCAATGACAGCAAGTAAATTTATCGTGGCTGTGTTAGCCACATCAGCGACCGCCAGTGTGATGGCAGCAGACTATCGTATTTACGGCAAAGCAGAAGTCCAAATCGCAAATACGGATAAAGGGGTCATGCGATACACTAAAGCTGGGACGCAAATTGATGCACCGTTTTCAAGAATTGGGGTAAAGGGCGAGCATACGTTAGCAAGTGACCTAAAACTTGTTTATAAATATGAAGTGCAGGTAAAGGGCTTTGAACATGACGACACAACAGAGCCATTTTCTGCTAGAAACACCTATCTTGGCCTTGCTGGACAATTTGGCACTGTGCTAATTGGTCGCAATGATACTCGCTTTAAGTTTAGTGAAGGTAAAGTTGATCAGTTTAATGAAACACAAAGTGATATCGCCCAAGTCCTTGCTGGACAAGATAGAGTTGGAGACTCAATTACATACACTTCGCCAAATTGGAATAATATGTCGTTCTCTCTCACTTATACTCCAAAAGATGATGCGAGTAATGAACAAGCAGGGTTTGCTGCGACAGCAATTTATGGCGATCGAGCATTAAAAAATAAACAGTATTATATAGCGCTCAGTCATACAGACAGTATCGGCAACTTGCTAGCTACGCGCATTGCTCTGGCTTACAAGTGGCAAAAGTTACAACTTGGTGCCATTATCCAAGACAGTGAAAATCTGGCAAAAGATAAATCAGGCAAGGGCTATGTGGTGAGTGCCAGTTATCAGCTAAGCGATCATTGGCGTCCTAAATTACAGTTTGCCCGAGACACCAGCGGATTACGCCATAACGAAGATGCAACGCAATGGAGTTTGGGAACAGACTATCTCTTTGATAAGCAAACTAACTTGTATGCAATGGCAACACGGCTCGACCTTGATACAGAAGATGATACGAGTATAGCGCTTGGATTGAAGTACAGATTTTAAAGGGATCCGATCATGACAGTTGAAAGTACAAAAAACAAAAGGTCGCAATTATTCTTGTGGTTAGGTCCTATCGTTATGTTGATAGCGTGTTTAACCGAGCCACCAGCAGGTATGTCCATTGAAGCGTGGCGAACCGCGGGGCTAACATTTTGGTTAGCGTCGTGGTGGATAACGGAAGCTGTCCCTATCCCTGCGGCTTCTTTGTTGCCTTTAGTGGTTTCTCCCTTGGCCGGAATAACTTCAATGAAAAGTGCTGCAGCTCCTTTTGCACACCCTTTAATTTACTTGTTCTTGGGCGGTTTTCTTATCTCTATCGCGATGGAAAAGTGGGGGCTACACAAGCGTATTGCACTCAACACCATGTTAGTCGCGGGCAGCAAACCTAGCACTCAAATTTTGGCGATGATGGCCGTCACAGCTTTTTTATCCATGTGGATGTCTAACACAGCAACGGCAGTGATGATGTTACCAATTGCGCTCTCTGTTATTCACCTAGTGAGAGAGCAAGGTGGTGACAGTCAAAGCTTTGCTAAAGCGTTACTTTTATCTATTGCTTATGGTGCCAGTATCGGTGGAATTGCAACGCTCATTGGCACACCGCCAAACGCTCTAATGGCAGCATATTTGTCGGATAGCTATCAAATAGAAATTGGTTTTGCCACATGGATGATGATAGGTGTGCCGCTATCAATCGTGATGTTAGCATTTGCTTGGTTTTGGCTAACAAAAGTGACTTATAAGGTAGACCAAGAAGCGGTAAGTATTGATACCAAGTCTCTATTTACCAGTCAGCTAGCAGCGCTAGGTAACATGTCTAGGGCTGAAAAAGGTGTATTTGCCATATTTGTGCTTGCAGCGCTTAGTTGGGTTTTTAGGCCGCTTATTGGTGATTTTACTGGTTTAAAACTATCTGACACTGGTATCGCAATTGCAGCTGCATTACTGCTTTTTGTGTTACCGGCAAAATCAAATAGTGATGAGCGCCTACTTGATTGGGAAAGCGCAGCAAAAGTACCTTGGGGAATCTTATTGCTTTTTGGTGGTGGACTGTCATTGGCTGCGCAAATTAAGTCATCAGGCCTTGCTAACTACATTGCTAACCTGTTGGCTGGCGCGGATGCAATAGGGCTGGTACTGAGCGTGTTAGTGGTTGCGGCGTTGATCACGTTTTTAACGGAAATTACCAGTAATACTGCGACAGCGGCCGGGTTTTTACCTTTGCTTGGTCCCGTCGCAGAGTCGATAACAGGCTCGCCCTTAGTTTGGGTGGTGCCCGCTGCTATTGCTGCAAGCTGCGCATTTATGATGCCTGTAGCAACTCCACCAAATGCCATCGTATTTGGGTCAGGGCAGATAAGAATAAAAGATATGATCCGAGCTGGGTTCGTGTTGAACTTGGTGGCGATATGTTTAATTACGTTTGTAACCTTGACTTTAGCGAGCGCCATACTAGGGTTTTAAAGTTGCCATTCTCCACAGGCTGTGTCCATCGAAGGGCAACTCGGTCATACGCAGCCTGTCTCAACGAGTATAAAACCAATCTTCTAACCCATTTTTTCTAGTTAACCCACCGTTTACTGTTGAATCGCTCTTAGGGGTTATCCAAAATGTTATACCAATTATCTTAATTAAGTGGTTTATTTTGAGGCTAGAAAATCTTGCCCATAACCCCGCTACCGCTTTCTGCTATAGCCAAGGTACCTAGCTCCGTGTAGGCAAGGCAAAAATTTTGCTATTTAGTTGTTCTAAATAAGGATTTTCTAACGCTGCTCACGTCAGACTTACTCCTTCAAATTGAGCAAGTATTAAGTCTAATTGGTATTAATAGACCCTAGGTTTGTTCCTTGCTATATTCGAGTCGAGTGATAGTAGGATCTTACAATGATTGAAGACAATACCAGCAATTTAATTGCCACCTTCACACAGCTAAAAAGTCAGTTTAATCAAGAGCCTTACCCGGCTATTGAGAAGCGATTGCGTTTACTGCGTGATGTGAAAAGCAGAATGTTAAAACTTCAAGAGCAGTTTGTTGCTGCCGCAGACAAAGACTTTGGCAAAAGAAGTCGGTTTGACACACTTATTGCTGATATTATGCCGTGTGTTAATGCAATTGACTACATAAGTAAACACCTGCCCCGCTGGAGTAGAAGCAAGCGTCGATTTGCAGGTATACAGTGGCTACCCAGTCGCGCTGGTATTGATATTGTGCCCAAGGGAGTAATAGGGGTGATAGCGCCATGGAATTACCCGATCCAGCTTGCGATAGTTCCTGTTATCACAGCACTCGCTGCTGGCAATAAAGCAATGCTTAAACTCAGTGAGTTTACGCCAGCAGTCAATAAAGTGATCCGTACATTATTTGATGGGCTAGATAATGAGGTCAGTGTGATTGAGGGAGGCCCTGATATTGCCGCTATGTTCACTGAACAGCCATTTGATCACTTGCTTTTTACTGGATCAACTGAGGTCGGCAAAAAAGTAATGGCAGCAGCAGCGAAAAATCTGACTCCGGTGACCTTAGAACTCGGTGGAAAATCCCCTGTCATTGTCTTGGATGATGCCGATATTGATACAGCTGCAATGAGTATCTTAATGGGGAAACTGTCTAATTCCGGACAGATCTGCGTCGCACCTGATTATGTGCTGGTTCATCATGAACAGTTTGATGCACTGGTTGCAGCATTAAAGCGCCACTATAAGAAATCCTATCAGCCCAAAGTTGGCCTCAAAAATCAAACAGCCATCATTAATGAAAGGCAGTTTCAGCGCTTAAACACCATCATTAGCGATGCTAAAAACAAGGGGGCTAATGTATGGCAGGCAGAGCCGTCTCAAGATAACCGGCAATTACCACTACATATTGTCACTGAGGTCGACAAGTCTATGCGGGTGCTGCAAGAAGAGTTGTTTGGGCCCATTTTACCGATTTTAAAGGTAGCCAACCTACAAGGTGCGATTGCATATATCAGAGAAGATACAACCCCGCTTGCAAGCTACCTATTTACGCAGTCATCAGATGCGATTAATAAGGCCTCTAGGGAGTTAGCTGCGGGTGCGCTTGCTATTAATGAAACGATTATTCACGTTGCAGTAGAGTCATTACCATTTGGTGGGTTAGGGCATTCTGGAATGGGGCAGTACCATGGCGAAGAAGGGTTTTATACTTTTAGTCACAAGAAGTCGGTGTTGCACTCTAAAAACACCAAATGGCGCAATAAGATGCTGCTCGGTCATTCTAAGTTGTTAACCAAGCCCTTAGAGTGGTTATATTTGCGAAAATAATAATAAATATGGGGCGCTGAAATGCGCAGACCGCTTAGTAGCGATGCACTGGCCTAGCTTCCTAAAGCCAGTTCACCGCTACAACTGTGCTAAATTACTTAGTTCTTGTTTCAGCTACATATTTACCGGCTTGAATACGCTCGTAAATACTATTGGCAAGCTCCGTTGCTTGCTCTATTTGTGAAGGTGAAAGCTGTTTCTCATCAAGGAGGCGACTTTTTGTTGCTTCTGCATAACCATTGAACTCTGCTAAGGTGTTCCAAACATAGGAGCGCTCAATACTCTTTTCAACACCTAACCCCTGGAAGTACATCAAAGCTAAATTGAACATGGCTAAGGTATAGTTGTTTGCTGCAGCTTTTTCGTACCAGTTTAGAGCCTGACGGTAGCTTTGCGTTACGCCATCTCCGTTAGCATACATAAGTGCAACGTTAAATTGTGCTGCGGGCATGTTTTTGTTTGCCGCTCGTTTCATTAATTCAACGTACTTTGAACGATCTTTTTTTACACCGCGACCTTCGTCATACATCACTGCCAGAGCAAACATTGCATCTGCTTCCCCAAGTTTTACGGCTTGTTGAAATAACTCAGCAGCTTTGCGCTGGTTTTTGATAACGCCATAGCCACCTTCATACATTACACCTAATTGATAAATACCTGGGGCATAATTCATTTCTGCTAAATAGTTGAATTCTTGTAGCGCCTCTTCAAATCTGCCGGCATTAAGCGCATCAATACCTTCCTCTAATCCTGCGTTTGCAAATGGCGCTTGGCTAAGTAATGCCAACATGACACATGCCTTGGAAATTTTGCCTAACATCATAGATCTCCTTTAGGTAGCTATGCTTATTGTATTGTTTGTTATTCTAATCCCAGAAACAAGGATTTACAAAATTCAAATCTAAAATGCGATTGCTTACGTTAATATAAAATAATAAAAAAGAGCAGGGTAGTGGAATGAAAAAGGGCGTGCTATTGATTTTCTGTGTCACCATTTTGGTTGGTTGTAGCCAACGTTTGGCGTACAACAACCTTGGGTGGCTTGCGAGCTATTATATATCGGACTTTGTGGATCTCACCGATCAACAAGAAGACCAACTAGAGTCTGATGTTGAAGCCTTGGTCAATTGGCATAGACAATCAGAATTACCCAAATATCAGTCTCAAGTTCAATCACTTATCAACAATTGGCAGGAGATGACAGAAGCGGATGTAGTGGCACTGTTCGATACCACACGTCACTACTGGTATTCTGTTGTCACTCAAGTGTTTCCAAAGTTAGTGCATCATTTAAACACGTTAAATCGGCAACAAAAGGAGATGCTCATCACTAACTTGGAGGCTCAGTTGCTAAAGGATGAGTGGCAAGACGGAGATCAGTATCGCCGATATGAGCGTTGGCTTGGTAAGCTGAATAACGCTCAAAGAGCGATAATAAATGAGCATTACCAGCAAGGAGAATTTGCACGGCAAGTGTGGCGTGCTCATCAACAGCGCCGCTTCAACCAATTCAAGCAAGCGCTAATGCTCAGTAATGACGAGCACCTATCTACGGACTTATTTCAAAAAGCGATTGTTACTGAACCACAGCAGCTGCCTGCACGCATCGTTGAAATACAAAATAGAAGAATAGCTGCGACCGCATCTTTAGCAATACGGCTAAGAGCGACAATGAGCGATAAACAAGAGGCGCATTTTGAGGAAGAGCTCCGCGATTTGCTGGAGCTATTAAAGAGTTTGTAACGCCTTAACCTAATTTTTTAATGCGCGTCGGCTGGTGTGCTTTGGCATACTCAAGTCTATTTAAGCGTTTGGTTGTGTGATAACCGTCTAAGCTTGAAATTGCAACGCTCTCTAGTGCTTCTATATCAACATAGCCGTCTGGCTGTAGCGCAATTTCATCGACATGCAAAGCGGTTATCTCTCCTATGACCAACTCGGTATCATTGAGTTTTATGCGTTGGTGATCTCGTAGTTCGAGTGCGTACTTTAGACGGCTTTCTCCTACGAAGGGAGCAGAGAAACCGTTTAAATATTCAGCAGTAAGCCCTGTGTGCTCGAATTCGGACTCTGTTTTATCATACCGTGCTGAGGTTTGATGAGCTGCGGTATAAATCTGTGCATTTACTTGGTTAATAGTATAAGTCTTGGTTTCTAATATGTTTTCAAGTGTATGCCTTGAAACACTATGGGGGCGAAATATAACCCCAACTAATGGCGGACACGCACCGAGGTGAAACACAGAGCTAACAATAGAGAGGTTTTCTTGTCCTGCACTATCCACTGTACCAATTAGGTTTGCGCTTTTAAAACCAGAGAGAGAGTTTACCAACAACGCACGGTAACGCTGTTCAAGTTTGTTAATGTCTTCGTTTGAAAAGTGTTTCATTATTTATCTACCAATCGATCGGTTTATTTTGCCAGTCTACATAACTTACGGTGCCATCAACTTTTTGTCTCGCAATAATATCGCTGAGTTGTGCTGCTACGAATGTGGGACTAAACAGCTTTTGACTAGGTACATTGGCTTGAAAAGGTTTAGATAGCGGAGTATCGGTTGTGCCCGGGTGAAACAGTACCAGCTTGATGTTTTTTGCTCGCCTTGCAAGTTCCACGGCAGCGGACTTAAACATCATGTTTAAGGCGGCTTTAGAGCTGCGATAGCTATACCAACCGCCAAGTTGATTGTCACTGATGCTACCAACTCGGGCGGATAATGCTGTTACCACGCATGAATGTTTACCTTTCAAGGTTGGGAGCAGGGCTTGCAACCACAACATAGGCAGCATTGTATTTATGTTAAACAGCATCATGCTGTAATCGAGGTCTATTTCCTCCAGCTTTTTTTCTGGTAGCTTGCCATCTTCTCTGTGTAGCACTCCGTTAAAGATAGTAACGCCTACAATAGTGAGGTTGAGCTCTTTTATAGATTTACCGACTTGAGAAATTTGACTTGGTGAATAATCGCATTGAAAGTGAGCCGCTATATTTTGGTCATGACCGCTAGGTTTTTTTGAGATGCTAATCACTTTTAGGTCAGGGTTGCGATTGGCCTGCTCGGTGATAAAAGCTTTGGCAATCTCTGAACTGGCGCCAATCACCACAATCGCCTTATCTGTCACTGTCACACTTCCCTTTTTGATTAATACCACATTGATTTGGCATCAGTAAATTCGATATTTTCATTCTATGGGCTGCAAAAAATAGATAAAATTTGTCCGCGATAAACTTTACGCCAGGCAGGCGAAGTAACCCTAGCCAGCGATGCTTGCCTACTGTCCTCCATACGCCTACCGTGACATCTAGCCCGAGAAGAAGCTGGCCTTGATTGTCATAAGCATGGAGTTTGGTCATAGCGGCTTGTTTGCTAATTTCGGGGAAGCCCTGCTCAAAGCGCAAGCTATGAATGTTTACTAGATCTAGTTTATTTGCCTTGTCTGCACTTTTTAACGCGTCCATTTCTTTCATACATAGTGGACAGTTACCATCATAAAATACAATCATTCCCAAACCGTATTAACGTGATTCTTTGTCATTTTTTTACGTTATTGTCTTGAAAATAGATCGTTCGCAATTAAAAAAATTCTCGGTATAGTGAAGTTCGAGTACCTTTTCATCAAGGAGATTGTATGACAGAGCAATACACAAGCCTACGCAGTAACGTAAGCCTTCTAGGCCAGATGTTAGGACAGATAATTCAACAAGCACAAGGGCAAGAGACGTTAGACAAAGTTGAAGAAATCAGGCATTTGGCAAAATCCTCCAGAAGTGGGAACGAGTCAGATAGGCTGGTATTAATCGAAACGTTACGCAGTTTAAGTGACGAGGCTTTATTGCCTGTTGCCCGTTCATTCAATCACTTTCTAAACCTTGCAAATGTTGCTGAGCAATTTCACACCATCTCAAAATCGGGGGCGCCAGACGGCGTGATGGGTGAAATAGACCGCACACTCGACGAGTTACAAAGCAAAGTAGAAGCAGGTGAGTTGACTTTAAATGAAGTCGCTGACGTGATCAGCAAACTTAAAATTGATTTAGTGTTAACAGCGCACCCGACAGAAGTGACTCGACGAACCATAATCAACAAACATGTGGAGCTAAGCGAGTGTTTAAAGCTGTTGGAAAACATTTCAGGTGAAGACCCTGTTTACGATGAAGTACTTGATCGCATTGAACAGTTAATTTCTCAGGCATGGCATACCAGTGATATTCGAGAGAAGCGACCGACACCTCTGGACGAGGCAAAGTGGGGTTTTGCGGTTATTGAGAATAGCCTGTGGGAGGCAGTACCGAAGTTTGTTCGCTATTTTAATACGCAAGTTAAAACACGATTAAATTTACAATTACCTGCACACTTTAGCCCAATTCAACTGACTTCTTGGATGGGAGGTGACAGAGACGGAAACCCATTTGTTACCTCGCATGTTACTCAGTCTGTACTAGATCATGGTCGTTGGATGGCATTGGATTTATACCGTCGAGACTTACAAACGCTTGGAGCTGAGCTGTCGATGCGTCACGCGTCAGCACCTTTTAGTGAACGTGCCAATGGTAATCACGAGCCTTATCGCTATGTGCTCAAACAGCTGCGGGCCGATGTAGAAGAAACTATTGCGGCGCTAGAGTATAAGATCAAAGGTATGCCTTCTCAGTACCAAGATAAAATAAAAGAAGTGGTTCAAATCAGAGAGCCACTTGAAGCCTGTTATCAGTCTTTGGTTGCCTGCCGCATGAGTAATATTGCTGATGGATTACTATTAGATGTATTGAGACGAATAGACTGTTTTGGTGTGTCCTTGTGTAAATTGGATATACGTCAAGACTCGGCAAGGCACACTGAAGTATTTTCTGAGCTCACGCGTTATCTCGGGTTGGGCGATTATGCGCAGTGGCAAGAGGAAGATAAACAGGCCTTTTTGCTTACAGAGCTGAGCTCTAGACGGCCGTTACTACCGCGTCACTGGCAACCGAGTGCAAATGTCCAAGAAGTAATAGAAACATTTGAAGTTATTGCCCAGCAAGATAGCAGTGCTTTGGGTATTTATATTATATCAATGGCACAAAGTGCATCTGACATACTCGCGGTGTACCTATTGTTACAAGAAAGCGGTTGCCAATTTGATTTACCTGTTGCCCCATTATTTGAAACCTTAGATGATTTAAATAACGCACAAACAGTCATTTCCGGTTTGTTTGATAACACCTGGTATAAAGGAACTATTGGCGCAAAACAGTATGTAATGATTGGCTACTCCGATTCAGCAAAAGATGCGGGTATGATGGCTGCTGGCTGGGCACAGTATGAGGCTATGGAGCAGCTGGTTACGTTGGCTGATACAAAAGGTATTGAACTGGTTTTATTCCACGGTCGGGGTGGTACGATTGGTCGCGGCGGTGCTCCAGCTGCTCAAGCGTTACGCTCACAACCACCAGGCTCGTTAAAAAGTGGATTACGAGTCACCGAGCAGGGTGAAATGATCCGCTTTAAATTCGGTTTACCGAAAGTGGCGATGCAAAGTCTCTCTATCTATACCTGTGCAATTCTTCAAAGTAACTTATTACCTCCTCCAAAACCCGAGCCTACTTGGGTTGAAGTAATGCGCACAATCAGTGAGGCCTCTTGTCATAAGTATCGACAAGTAGTTCGGGAAACGCTTGAGTTTGTTCCTTACTTTAGAATGGCTACGCCAGAGCAAGAACTATCTAAGTTACCGCTCGGTTCAAGGCCATCCAAGCGTAACCCACAAGGCGGGGTTGAAAGCTTAAGAGCGATACCGTGGATTTTCGCTTGGAGCCAAAACCGCCTGATGCTACCTGCATGGTTAGGCGCTAAGGAAGGGCTCGAGGCTGCAATTGAAGCCTTTGGCAAAGACACCTTGCAGCAAATGAGTGCTAAGTGGCCGTTTTTTAGAACACGCCTTGAGATGCTAGAGATGGTATTTTGTAAAGCAGATCTTTGGTTGAGCGAAATGTACGATACCAGTCTTGTCAGCGCTGAATATAAAGGGCTTGGTGATGAACTAAGAGAAAATTTACAACAAGCAATCGAGCTTATAAGAGGGCTTGCGCCTGAGTCTTCATTACTATCGCAGCAGCCTTGGATTAAAGAGTCAATAGCACTTAGAAACCCTTATACTGATCCGCTGAATCTATTGCAGGTGGAGCTTCTTAAACGTGTGAGAGAAGACACAAATCATGACCTAGAGCTCGCCTTAATGATAACGATGACGGGAATAGCTGCTGGAATGCGAAATACTGGTTGATGTGCCATGTGGGATAATTCATTCACACGGTAATTAACATTTGTATTGATCATATAAAAAAAACCAATCCCAATGGATTGGTTTTTTCATTTTGTTTAGTTTTTTAATCTTATATTTGTTGACAGTAATTCTCATTGAGCTATACAATGCGCGGCTGGTTCAACCAGTTATTATATTTGTTTTAGTCAAGAATAGTTTGGTGATAGGTTTTCGAAACATGCACAAAATTTCTACTAGCGTCACATTCGATGAGTGTCATGATTTAATCATGATGAAGGTCAGAGGTGTTGCTACTGCAAATGATGTTGTCAGCGCGTATGAAAAAGCTAATTTGTACGCTAAAAAGCATAATAGTAGTAAAGTCCTAGTAGATGTGAGCGAGCTAGAGCACCGTTTTGCGGCTATTGATATTGTCAATATTATGCCAAAAGTTGTACATCATATTGGTAATCTGCATATCGCACGAGTAGTGGGTTTTGAAGGCTACATGCACGACTTATTCTTACAAAAAGTAAAACGCTTTAATATCAGCGCCGAGAATTTTGAATGCTTTAAATCTGCAAGAGAATGGTTGAGTCGACTCTAACTCTTGCGTAAACTATCCTGCCATAGATAAACATGACAACAATATGGCAAAACAAGAACTATCTTTAAAAAACGCGTTGAAGCAAGATGCCATAGCTAAACGCGGAATATTCAGTTATGACCTTTTAACTACCTACAAAGCACGCTTTCAATTGTTGGAGTCTGAACTGGAAGCGGTGTTACTTGAAGTTGCAGCAGAATTTGCAACGCCTCCTATTTCACATTTTTATGTTGGTGCTATTGCTTGGGACGATAAGTCCGGCCAAGCGTTTTTAGGCGCCAACCTTGAATTTTCTCATCAAGCTCTCTCTTTGGTGGTACATGCTGAGCAAGCTGCAATCAACAATGCGTGGCTAAATGGGGCGGCAGAAATTTCAAGAATGACAATCAATGCTGCACCTTGTGGCTTTTGTCGTCAGTTCATGAATGAATTAAGCACAGCTAAAGAACTTGATATTTTATTGCCTTCGGGCAAAACAACGCTCAATGCGCTGCTGCCGACTTCATTTGGTCCAGACGACTTAGACAACCAAGAAAAACTGTTTGCACAGCATCCACACAGCGAAGCAGTTTTGGGTCTTCCTGCAACGATAAGTGACAAGTTGTATCAACACTATCTTGCTTCTTATTGCCCTTACACAAAAAATCGCAGTGCGGTGGAAATAACGTTAGCAACCGGAGAGCGCTTTTTTGGCCGATACGCTGAAAATGCAGCTTATAATCCAAGTTTGTCGCCGCTACAGAGCGCATTAAGTCAGTTGGCAATGTCAGGAAGAACGTTGTTGGACGCTGATGTGGAGTCAATTACACTTGTGGAAAAACGCGGCAAAGCGAACCAGCACGCGGTGAGTTTAGCTGTGCTCAGTGCCTATGACGCGCAAAATCTATTAAGGCATGTAGAGATTGAGTAACTACTCAATCTCTATAATTCTCGAGCCTTAGCAGCGAAGATCGGCTTGAACCTACTTATTACAGTTAAGATCAAGCAGAAGTAATTTTACTTGTGTTGATGTAAAAGGATGTCCGCCGCTTTTAGTACCGCAGTAACCGCTTTTTTCTCGACGTCATGGTGGTCGACATTAGGTATCTCTTGACGTGTTCTGTTCACGAGTACGCCTGCAAGGCAAGCTGCTTTTAACCCTAATGCTGCACACATAGTGAATAAGGTTGCAGACTCCATTTCGTAATTCATAACATTTAACTTTTGCCACTCAGCACACGAGCCTTGGTATGCCTTACGTACATATCCTGAGTAAGTGTCATAACGCTCTTGGCCTGGATAAAAAGTGTCGCTTGATGCTGTGATACCGACATGATGGGTAATACCTAGCGATTCACATGCTTGAACCATTGCTGAAGTTGCGCCAAAGTCGGACACCGCTGGAAATTCAATTGGTGCAAAATGTTGGCTAGCTCCATCTAAGCGCACAGAGGCAGTACTAACTAGGATATCCCCTTCATTGATGTGTGGCTGAATAGCGCCTGTTGTACCAATTCTTAGAAAAGTGGTGATACCAAGTTGGGCTAGCTCTTCAACAGCGATGGAAGTTGATGGACCACCAATACCTGTTGAGCAAATTACTACTGGACTTTCATTTAAAAAGCCAAGGTAGATATGAAATTCGCGAGTTTGTGCTAAGCACACCGGAGAGTCTAAATATTCAGAGATACGCTTTGAACGTTCTGGATCACCCGGAACAATTGCGAGTGAGGCGCCTTTTAGGTCGGCTTTGGTAAGACCTAAGTGAAATACCTTTTCCATAGTAAACCTTAGTGATTAGTAAAGCGTAATGTTTATAGTTAATGCCTTTCAAGTACAGGACAGATGTCCTGTTTGGGTGCGGCGATTCTTAAATTATAGCTTGTTCTAGCTTGCGGGATTGTCAATGTTCCACTAAACCTAAACATGAGAGCAACTACGAGGAATGGTTATGCCTGCTACACATTCTATAGATAAAAATCACCAGTTTGCGCGTTGCTTTGAGTGCAATAAAGTACCTGCGATGGCGCCGTTTCATTGGCTTGCACTAGCGTGCAAAGATTTGGCTAATGCCCCTTTACTTAGTTTACTATACGGACTGATCTTTACCTTAATTCCAGCTACCATCATGTGGCTTGTGTATCAATCTGGCACCCATTTGGTGATCCTGCCTGCAGCTGTTGCCTTTGCATTAATTGGCCCTGCTTTTGCCGCGGGGTTGTATGATGTTGCATGGGAATTAGAGAAAGGTCACAAGCCAACTTTGATACATAGCCTGAAGTCTATGTTTAGAAACCCCGCAGGAGAGTGGGGGTTTGCAGTGCTATTAATGGTTATCATGATCGTGTGGATGCGCCTTGCAGCACTAATTCACGCTCTGTATCCAAACGTACCCAACCCCACATTTGAGCAACTCTCAGCATTTTTAGCCTTGGGCTCTATTGTGGGAGGGATCTTACTGGTATGTGTGTTTGCAATTTCGGCATTTACCCCACAAATCATGATGGAGCGTCGCGTCGATATTATGACAGCAGTGATAAGCTCTATGCATGCCGTGAAAGAGAATTTCGGCGCTATGGTTGTGTGGTGTGGAATTTTGGTATTCCTCGTTATGGTCGGGTTTGCTACTGGAACTGCTGGCTTTATCGTGATTATGCCACTGCTTGCATACGCCAGTTGGCATGGGTATATCGCTGTTATTAAAACCAAAGTACCGCGTCATTACGAATAACTAAACATCCTCTATGAATAATCAACCAGAGTGTATTGCTTGCATCAATACGCTTTGGTTGACTTCCCAATTTAAGCTGTTATACGTTCACCAACTTATATCTAACGCGCAGATTCAAGCTAACGAAAAACGAGTATGATAATTTGCTAAGTGCATGATTATTATTAAGTTAACTTGTTTTCTGGCAATGTTTCTGAGATTTGGGCTGATCTTGAAGGCAACTCTTACACGAATATCGTGAATAAGTTGGCTGGAATTTTCCGAATCGCATGATTATTCACAAAAAAGGGGATAGCGATGTCTGATAGTAAACAACAATTCCACAAAAAACTGGAGCACTGTTTATGTCCACCGGGGGATGGTGTTTTCACCGTAAACACTGCAAAAGAGAGAAAGGATGCGTTGAGACAAAAGCTATATGGGCAAACTGAAGGTATTGACACCCTGTGGAAAGCATCTTTGAATAGCCTTACTGATAGTGAAAAAAAAGCAGCCATTTTGGGAATTAGTTCAGATTGTGGTGGCGGTATTTTACGCGGAGCGAATTGGGGACCTCTATTTTTACGTTCCACACTAATAGAGCAACAGCCGCACACAAGTGCTTTTGATCTTGGTGATGTAAGAGTTATTCCGCATCTGCTTCATGATAAGTACCTAAATGAGAGTACGATCAGTAATTGTCAAAAAGCGCTCTATGCAGACCCTGAGAGCGAATATTACGTGTCACCTTTATCCATTACAGAAGATGTCTGTGATGGTTTTTACGAGAATTACCCTGATAAAGGTATCTTTGGTATAGGTGGCGACCATTCGATTAGCTATCCGCTTACCAAATCGTACCTGAAAGCAAAACGTGCTCGCGGTATAAAAACAGCAATTATTCATTTTGACGCGCATACGGATTTACTGGTTGAGCGCTTAGGTATTGATTTATGCTTCGGTTCTTGGTGTACACATATTTTGGAGTTTCTGCCTGCACCTTCTCACCTCGTGCAATTTGGGATCCGCTCAAGTGGTAAGCCTAAATCGCATTGGGAGTCGACATTTGGTGTGAAACAACACTGGGCGCATGAAATTAGAGAACGAGGAGCGCAAGCAATCGTTGACGAAGTTATCGCACAGTTAAAAGCTGATGGTGTTGAAGAGCTGTATGTTAGTTTCGATATTGACGCGTTAGATGAAGCATTTGCTTCAGCGACAGGGACACCTGAAGCTGGAGGCATGACGCCAGAAGAAGCGATGTTGATTTTAAGCGCATTGCATGAAGAGTTTAAGATAACTGGTGCAGATATGATGGAAATCGCGCCGTTCACCGACAGTTCTTTAGCCGGTCAATCAAGCTCAGAAACGACACTAAGAGAAGGTGCCAAGTTAAGCGCATTTTTAATCGATGCGATTAACAACAGCTAAAAAACCTTGCTTATGTCAGTGGTGGGTGATCTAGTTTTTACCCACCATATCTCCAGTTAAAAAACTAATACCAATTTTCTTAATTAAGTGGTCTATTTTGAGGCGAGAAAATCTTGTCGATAACTCCGCTACCGCGTCCTGCTATCGCTAAGGTACCTACATCCATATAAGCAAGACAGAAATTTTGCTATTTATATGTTCTAAATAATAAATTTTTAACGCTGTTAGCGTCAGATTTACTCCTTCAAATTGAGCAAGTATTAAGTCAAATTGGTATAACGTCTGCTCTTCTCCCAAAACTTTCCTTTTGTGTTAAAAATTGCTCAACTCCCAAGTTAAGACTATATTATTCAAGTTACTACGGGAGAGTTTCATGAAGGGTATACTTTGGTTTTGTATGGGCACACTAGTAATTAGTTTCTGTGCTGGCGCGTTTACCTTGAATATCGTGACTGAGAATTTTCCGGATTTTCAATATCAGAATGAAAAAGGAGAATTGATAGGGCGAGCGGCCGATAAGGTGAAAACGGTGCTTGACGATGCAGGGATAAAATACACCATTAACGTACTCACTTGGCCAGCAGCTTACAATGCCGCTTTAAGAAAAGATGATACTTGTGTCTTTTCAACTGCTCGAAACAACGTAAGAGAAAATGAGTTTGAATGGGTGTTTCCTATTGATGCCTTTACGACCTCTTTTTATGGGCTTCGCGAAAATGAAATTGAATTAGAGTCTTTAGAGGATGCCAAACGTTATCGCACGGCGGTAATAAGAGATAACTTTAGCCACCAGTTTTTAATGGAACATGGTTTTATAGAAGGAAAGCAACTGTTAATCATCAACTCTTTTGATAAAGTGTTTGAGTTGCTTAATACAAGAAAAGACTTTGTTGATTTGGTGGTATTGAGTGATGCTCAGTTTAGGTTTCGAAGAACACAAGAGCAAACGGCTTATTTATTGGAACCGGTGTATACTTTGGATGACTTCAGTACATCATTATATTTCGCGTGTAACAAAAATGTGCCCAAATACATTCTTAATAAAATACATGAAACCTATCAATCTCATTATTCAGTGCATTAGCTCAAACACCTCAAAAGCTTCAAAACAGGTAGCGATTATGATGCTAAGAATGGGCAAAAATAGGGCTTGGTAACAAGACTTTTTAACCTGGATAGGCTGTTTGTTCGAGCTCACCAGTATAGAGCGATGAGCTCGATTTTAAATTTGAAAATAGAAGGGGAGGTAAGCCGGACTATTTTTTTATCTCAGGCCATTGAAAACCATGAAAGGTGTCAAGGTATAGCTGTTCTACTTTTGCTCGAGCCCAAGGCGTTCGTCGTAAAAATTTTAAACTGGATTTAACGCTCGGGTTATCCTTAAAACAGTTTATGTCCACAGCGGTTGACATGGCTTTCCAGCCAAGCTGTTGCTCTAGTTTAATAATTATTTCTTCTAGCTTGACCCCATGTAGTGGGTTGTTTGCTTGGGTACTCATTAATTGCTTCTATATTGACTACTGTAATTGTTGTTAGTTTACCTGAATTTTCTTGATAATTTCAGGCCTTATTGGTTTACCTGATGTATCTGCTTTAATCCAAATAAGCTGACCATTGTCTTCGTTGTGTTTTTTGGAAGCACATACAAAGAGCATATCGAATTGCTGCAACAGTGCGCCTTCGCTATATGACTGTCCTTGGTACCAACATACTCGTTTGGGTAACTCGCCATAAAGTCTTAACTCTTGGGGGCTTAGTGCCAAAACACTGGGTGAGATCAAAGTTGCTGTTATTAAACCTATTAAAAACTTCATCAAATTTAAAATTTTGAACTAGAGTGTAAAAAGAATATAGAAGAATAAGGAAAAATGACAATGGCATTAGATCAAAAATTATTGGATGAGCTAACCTTACTTGCCAGGTTTCCTAGGCATAGCTTACATCAGGGGATTAAAATTCACAGTAATGCACCAGAAGGGATCCAGGGCGCTGCGATGCGTCTATTTGAAAAAGGGGTTATTGATAGCCCCGATGGAGGGTATTTAACCGATTTGGGCCATGACCTTATCGGCCATTTTGATCACGTTTATAGCGCGCTGAAATAAAAAGGTTTGATTTACGGGGTGATATGCCCAGCATATAACCCCATACAACAGATCTATCTCGTAATTAAGTTACTGTGCATCTAATTGATTTTCAGGCGCGGCATCAGAAAACGCGCTTAGCGTATTGCAATGCTCATATACTCGAGCGATCTTAGGAAATGCAGTCATATCCACTTTAAAACGCAGTGCATTAAATACTTGTGGCACTAAACAAACGTCGGCTAGTGTAGGCTCTGTACCAAAGCAAAATTGACCATCACCAATCATAGGTTCTAGCTTTTTAAAGCCCTCGATAACCCAATGACGATACCATTCGTTTTTCTGGTCGTCAGATGCGCCTAGCTCGTTTGATAAGTATTTAAGTACACGTAAATTATCAATAGGGTGGATATCACAAGCAATGGCATAGCAAAAATTTCTTACTTGTGCTTTTTGCCATGGATCTTGTGGTAACAAAGCTTGGCCGCTTTGCGTTTCTTCCAACCACTCCAGTATTGCTAAAGATTGCGCAAGGACGCCGTGCTCTGTTTCTAAAGCAGGAAGTAAGCCTTGACCATTTTTACTTAAATATGCCTCTGCGCTTTGCTCAGATTTAAGCAAGTTTACAGGCACTAACTCATGGCTCAAACCCTTTAAGTTTAAAGCAATACGCACACGGTAGGCGGCTGAGGAACGAAAATAAGTATATAGTTTCAACATAATCTTTATGCTCCTTTAAAGTACTTTTTAATGCCTTTCCAGCAATCAGCATAATTAGGCTGACGTGCTTTGCCTTCAAGAGCATACTTAGTTGGAGAGATAATGTAACGTGACTCAAACATAAACGCGAGCGTGTTTTCATAGCGCTGCGGCGCAAGCTCTGCATTGCTCGCTTTTTCAAATACATCCGCTTCTGGACCATGTGGAGACATGCAGTTATGCAGGCTCATACCACCTGGTACAAAGCCATGCTCTTTAGCGTCGTAGACCCCTTCGATTAACCCCATAAACTCACTCATGATATTACGGTGATAATAAGGAGGGCGGAAGGTATTTTCTGCCACCATCCAGCGCGGTGGGAAGATCACAAAGTCTACATTGGCAACACCTGGTGTGCCTGATGGCGAAGTCAGTACTGTGAATATTGATGGATCGGGGTGATCAAAACTTACTGTATTCATCACATTAAATCGCGCTAAGTCATATTTGTATGGAGCGCTATTACCTGTCCATGCAACCACATCAAGTGGCGAGTGGCCAATGTCACAGCGAAATAAGTTACCGTTGAACTTGGCAACCAGTTCAAAATCGCCTTCTATGTCTTCAAAGGCAGCCACTGGGTATTGGAAATCACGCTCGTTAGTATAACCATTTGCGCCAACGGGACCTCGCTCCGGCAAGATGTAGGGATTGCCGTAGTTTTCACAAATATAACCGCGAACTGTATCGCTGAGTAGCTCAACTCTAAATTTAATCCCACGAGGGATAACGGCAATCTCACCTGGTTTAATCGCGAGTTTTCCGCACTCGGTATGTAAAACGAGTTCACCTTGCTGTGGGACGAATAGCAATTCGCCATCCGCATTATAAAAGTAACGTCCCTCCATCGATGCGTTAGCAACATATACATGAATACCTATTCCGCTTTGTCCGTTGGCACTGCCGTTAGCTGCCATAGTGACCAAGCCATCAATAAAATCCGTTTTCTCTTGTGGTATATCGATAGGATCCCAACGCAACATAGAAGGTGGAGTCGCTACCTCTGTAATAGGGGCTGTGCGTAGTAAACCATTATCAATGGCCTCGTATTCTCCTTGTAAGACGGAAGGACGAATACGGTAAAACCAATTTCTGCGGTTATCAGCCCGAGGCGCTGTAAATGCTGTAGTGTTATATTGCTCTGCATAAAGGTCGTATTTTACTTTTTGCGGTGAAAATTGACCAATAGGTAAAGCGCCTGGCAATGCTTCACTTTCAAACTCATTACCAAACCCTGTTAAATATTGAAGTTCTTGGCTCATCTGTCTCGACTCCTTACTGTTTTATAGTAAGATACTCTCATGTGAGAGTATTTTCAATCTTCACCGTTGAGTAAGGCCGTAAAGTTATTATGACACTTAGGAGCAATTGATAATGACAAAAAAAGATGAAAAGCCACTGAATATTAAAGAGTTTTTACCATATCAATTAGTTTCGTTGTCAACAAAAGTGAGCAATGACTTTGCACAGGTGTATAAACAGCAAGGGAAACTGACACAGCCGCAGTGGCGGGTGCTGTCCCATGCGATACAACATAATGGGATCACAGCAGCACACATTTGTGAACTGGCAAACATGGACAAATCAACCGTTTCGAGGGCGATCAAGCAGTTACAAGACAGAGAGTTGATTGAGATGTTAGTGAGTTCAAGTGACAAGCGTGCAAAGACTATTGCGGTGACAGAGCAAGGAAGAGTGCTTTATCAAACGTTAACGCCACTTGCTCTAGCATGGGAAGCCGAGCTACTTAGTTGTTTTAGCGATGAGCAGAAAGAAAAGTTTATTGAATTATTAACGGTGCTTAATAATAGACTAGTGAATAGTGATACCAGCAATGCTGATTAACGAAAAAGGCCAGCATTTGCTGGCCTTTGGAAGGTTATCTAATTATCTGTTAGATATTAGAATGTGTAACGAATACCAATTTTAGCTTGCCATGCTGATGCGCCTTTATCGATAGTCGAGTAGTTACGAACATCTGCACCCTTATAACGAGGAGAGATAATGAGCTTGCCATCGTCGTCTAAGCCACCAAAGTCATAAACAGCTTGGTCAGAGTAACCTAATTTCTTCTCTATACCCCAGTCACTGTTTAGTAGGTTAGCAAAGTTTTCGATCATAAAGTAAAGCTCACCTTTATGCTCTTTGTAGAAACCTGGGATCTCTTGCTTAAAGCTTACATCCATAGTAGTAACCCAAGGTTGAGTGCCTGTGTTACGGTCAAGCAGTTGGCCACGCTCGGTGATACCAGCGCGATTAAGTAAGGTCTCTAACTCGTTCCAAGATAGTCTTGATTCTTCCCAATTTACATTGGCGTCATCAGGGCCCGATGGAATGTAAGCTAGGTATGCAGAGGTACCAGCAAAGTCGCGAGTATCACCAAAGTCATAGTCATTATAAGACCCCATTGTGTAGCTAAATGGACGACCAGAGCGACGCTCAAAGAATACGTTAAACTTAGACGCGTAACCGTCAAAGAATTCAGTTGTATAGCGTAGATTTAACTTGAAGCTGTGCTCAACTTCGTAGTGGCCGCGGCCAACCAACTCAACGTTACGGCTGTGCGTGGTTGCATGTTTATAGTTTCCATCAGCTTGAGATGCGCTGCCTGGAGAAACATCTTCAACATCTTGGTTTGTATAGCTTGCTGAAACATAAAGCCCGTTATCCCACTCTTTAGCAATAGCCGTGCTAATGATAACTGAACGCGCGTCTTTATCTGCGTTAGTCATCATGATGTCGTAGTTATCTCTTAACTCACCAGAGTACTTGTTTTCATATATGATACGACCTGTTGCAGAACGAACAATATCGCCGTTTTCATCAAGTTTAGGGGTAATAGAAGTATTCTTCCAAATCGCTTCATCTTGCTTATTGTGATAAGCAAGTTCAGCTGTCCACTTAAAGCCATCGCCTAATAGCTCTGAATCAAAGTCATATTCAAAGCCAATTTGAGCACGAATACTTGACGGTAACTCGAAGTTTGGATCTGTATAGGCTGTGCTACCTGCGCCTTGCTGTAGAGAATCTTGAATTGGTTGTGGCACACGAGTGAAGTCAACTTGCTCAACGCCAGCGAAGTAATCGTTGATAGCGTCTTGGTTTGCGCTAACCTGCGTTAACCCGTCTTTTTGGAATGGGTTGTTAAACCAAACATTTGGGATACCGCCGTGGAAGCGACCAACACCGCCATTAATGGTGAGTGATTCAGTGGCATAATACTTGAAGCCGATACGTGGTAAAATGATATCTGCACCATCCAAGTTTTCTTGGTTAGTATAGCCGTATGTTTCTTGGAATGCGGTATTTAACGTTGGCTTATCGCTTGAAGATAAGCGCTCGTAACGAACACCCGCCGTCATTTCAAGGTCGTCAGTCACATAGAACTTATCTTCAATATAAAGCGCAAGTTGTTCACGTGTAGCATCATAAGCTAAGTCATTGACATTGTTAGTATAAGCATTGGTATAAGAGAACTTATAGTCATCATACTTATTTAAGAACAGCTTTTTGTTTTCAAAATCTTTTATGCTACCAAACGTCCAGCTACCTCTTGAGTCTTCACCGAACAAGTTGTACAGGCGCTTGCTCTCGTACTGACCACCGAAGTTAATCTCGTGGTCACCCATTAGGTAAGTTGCATCAAGAGTAAACGCGTATGTTTCGGTTTCAGACTCGTTAACATGACGGTATCTATCGCGTCCAAACTGGAAGCCAGCACCGCGCTCACCAAAAAGGTTTACACGAATATTGCCTAGATCTGAGTTTGTAACGCTATCGTTTGTTACGTTTTTATACGCAAGGCCAACCTCTGTCGAGAAATCATCCGTCCAATCAGAGTATAATTTGGCAGCGAAATTATCGAATTTAGTCGTATAGGTATAACGACTTGACGCCATTGATACTGTGTCGCCACCTGTTGCGAAGCCTCTTGCATCTTCTTCATCTTGCCATTGGTAAGTGAAGTCTGCACGGTGAAGATCTGAAATGTTCCAGCTTAGCTTGATTAAGATGCTATCGCTGGTGTCTTCAGGGTTACCACCAAGCTCATCTTGAATACCATATACGCTGTTTAAAGCATTAACAAAATCGAGGTAATCCTTTTCACTAACGTCAAACTCATGAGCTGTACCTGAACCATCAAAACCGTAGTCCATGTCCATCTCTTGCTTCCAAGCGTTGTAGTTTACAAAGTAAAATAGTTTGTCTTGGATAATCGCACCACCGGTACTAAAGCCTAAACGCTTTTCGGTAACGATAGGATCTGTGCGTGCCACTTCATAAGTTCTATGGCCATCTTCATCAAGAATGTTAGAACCAGCGCGGTGGATTATTTTACCGTCAGCGTCTTTTATGTCTTCTTTGTATTTAACTTCTGAGATGTTATCTAGCTTACCTGCAAGGCTTGGTGTGCTAGTTTCGTAGAAACCAGTAAAGGTGTATTCATTAGAGCCTGACTTAGTAACTGCATTGATTGTACCGCCACCAAAGTTGCCTTTTTTAGCTGAGAAAGGTGAGGTATCTACAGAAATCTGCTCAATTGCATCAAGTGCTACCGGTGGTTGTGCTGTCGGATAACCGCCAAAGTTTAGACCGAAATCATCATTTTGACCGATACCGTCAACGGTTAAACCGTTGGTTCTTGGGTTATTACCCGCAATTGTTAGTTCGCCATTACCATTGATGCTGGCGAGTGGGTTTAAGCGTGCAATGTCTTTGATATCATTATTGAAGCTAGGTACATTTTCAATGGTATCTGCACCAAATACACTGCTTGAGCCACCAGCTTGTTGCACTAGTTTATATCCAGTGACTTCGATTTTTTCTATTTGTTGTAACGGTTGAAGCTGGTTGGTTAGGCGGTGAGTATCACCAAGCTCTAGATAAATATTGTCAAGTTGTGTATCTGAATACTTGTTAGAATCCAAGATTACGCGGTAAGGACCACCTACACGAAGGCCTTTTGCGATAAACGTACCTGACTCGTTAGTTAGAAAAGTACTTGTTGTTCCTGTTGGTTCGTGAATAACTGTAACTTTAACGTTTGCAGCGGCTTCACCGGTTGGCGTTGTAATTTTACCGCGCATTGCAGATGACGTGTCAGCAGCGTAAGCACTCACTGATACGCCAAGTGCCAGAGCTAATGCGCCAGCTACTTTAGTTAAGCGAACGTTTCTCATTGTGTCATTTCCCGTGTGTTTTGACTGTTTCAATGTAAATTACTGCGAACACAACATTTTTATATCAATCCTAAAGACGTTGTGTTCATAAACATTTCTATCAACTGCGCTTTGGGTTTCTGAAGCCAGAGTCCCAAAATAGTGCTGATGAGAGTGTTTGGTCGATCTAAGTTGTGTTATCGACCTGGTATGCGCACACAAAGCTCAGTCTGTGTCGACTAAACAGTAAGCACCTCATAAGAGGTTCTCTTTCTTCCAAAACCACGTAGTTAACGCTATCTTTTGATGTCAAAAAGGCCGCTTACTTAGTGCGATTGGTATTAAATCAAAAAGAGCAAAAAATATACTATTCTTAATTCTGCATACTTGCGAATTATACAGTAATAATAGGGCGGTTATCAAAAGTTTATGCTTTACTTTTAAGGTTTTTTGATTGAAACAATGGTGAAAAGGTGGAGACACTGGTGTTGTTATAACCATTTGATAAATAAGGTTTTTGCCTTTTTTCGAGTTTGCGGCGGCCGGTACTTTGTAGTGATGATATAGGCTGTCAATACTTTCAGTTATCTTCAAAGACAACTATTCATTTACACCAAATATTTATATTTTATTTTTTGAATTTTATATTGAGCAATTTCAGAGGTTTAATAAAAATGCGTCACCTAGAGATAAAGGTGACGCATTTTACTTAAGCTGCTAACTTGTTAAGTATGCGTAGTAACTAGATATTAAAATTTATAATTAACACCTAGCTTGATACGCCATGAAGAGCGTTCCGCATCAAACGTAGTTGGTGCATCACTTTCATAACCTTCGCTGTAGATATACTGATTTGCAGCTTGGTCATACTCAACACCAACTAATTCGCGACCGTTAAAGAAGTCAGTTCTGTATACCTTACCTGCGCTACTATCAATTAAGTTAAGCAAGTTTTTCACTGAGAAGTAAACAGACCCTTTATGACCTTCCATAAACCCAGGGATTTCTTGGGTAAATTTGAAGTCTAGGCGTGTAGTCCAAGGACCATTAACAGTGTTTCTATCAACGATGCCGCCGGCTTGGCCCGCAAGACCGTGTTGATCAATTACTGCTTTCAATTGCTCATAGCTATAACCATCTGCATAGCGTACTTTGGCATCATCTGCACCAGTTGGGATGTAGGCTAAGAACTCACCATCATCGAAGTTGTTTTGTCCACCAAAAGTGTCGTAGCCATTAGCATAAATCCAGCTATATGGTCTACCTGAACTACGCTCACCTTGTAGTGAGAAAGTAGACTTGTAACCTTCAAACAATTCTGCTGCGTAAGAAATATTAAGTTTAAAGCTGTGTTCAATCTCATAGCGGCTGCGGCCAACAACTGGGTTGTTTCTATCAGCTGCATTATACTTCTCATAGTTTGAGTTCGCTGTTGACGAAGTACCGCCAACTAGAGAGGTTGCATCTTGGTTAGCGTATGAAGCGTTTACGTAAAAACCATTCTCAAATGCTTTTGACAAACTAAGTGTAAATGTTTTACGCGTACCGCCTTCACCATTGGTTAGCATGATATCTGCACGGTCACGTTCACCAGTACCTACGTAAATGTTACGACCATCAGGGCCTGTAACAACCTCTTGTGTTTCACGGTATAACTCTTTCCAGCGGACAGCATCTTTTTCGTCGACATACATAAAGCTCGCTTCTAGATCCCAGTTATCACCTAGGCCGAAATCAGAGAAGTCAGCTGAATAGTTAGCCGTGATGCCATAGCGCCACTCTGAAGGTAACTCGAAGGTTGGGTCAATTAGGTTAACGTCACCATTACCTGGAGATAAGGTTGCACCCGCTGGCGCTTGTGTAAAGTCTGGGCTATTAAGGTCAACATCATCAGTATTAGCACGGACATTGATTTGGCCGTCGTTTGAGTATGAGTTTGAAATCCAAACGTTTGGTGTACCACCGTAATAACGGCCAACACCACCACTGATGGTTAAGTTATCCGCTGCTGTCCAGTTAAAGCCTACGCGTGGTAGGAAGATATCTTTTCCATCCAAGCTATTGGTATTCGAGAAGCTGTATAGGTCAGTGAATGTAGAATTCTCACGGATTAGGCCTGAAGTCGAAATTTTCTCATAACGAACACCTGCATTAATCCATAAATCATCGCGAATATCCCAACGATCTTCTACGAACATATGAAGATTTTTTACTTTAAAGTCAGCTGCAGCATCATTTGGGTTACCTGTGTAAGCATTTGAATAAGAAACGCTCTTCGCTTTACCAGCTTTAAAGTCCTCAAGTGAGGCAAATCTCCAGTCACCTCGAGAGAAAGGAACAAACTGGTTAAACACATCGATTTCTTCAACACCCACACCAAAGCTTAGGGTGTGATAATCAAATAGGTACTCACCCTCAACGTCAAAAGTAGTTGTAGTGTTCTCTAACTTATTAGCGTGACGGTAAGGATCTGTGCCGAAGTACACACGGTTATCATCAAAATCAATACGTACTTGACCAACTTTCGCATCGTTTAGCGTGTCAGAGAATGGGGCTTGGTTTGTTTTGGTGTCTTTGTATGACACTTTTACCTGTGTTGAAAACTCATCCGTCCAGTCTGAGTAAAACTGTGCTGCATAAGAGGTAATTTCTCCCTTTTTATCATACCAGTTACTCAATAATGAAAAACGACTACTATTAGTGTTTTGAGGCGTAATCGAGTTGTCGGTAGAGTCTTGGTAAGTAAATGCTGCACGATGGTAGTCATTAATATTCCAGTCAAGCTTTACGAGTAGTTTCTCACTGTCGTTATCTAGCCCCTTAGGAGTGCTACCAGTATTAACATTGTACTTGCTACTCGCAACGCTTTGGATCTCTTCAAGCTGAGCACCAGTTAACCAATCTAGTTCATTTGCCGCGCCAGAGCCGTCTACTCCCCACTCAGTAACGAATGGAGTAGTCGATTCTTCATAAGCAACAAAAAAGAATAGCTTGTCTTCGATAAGCTTACCACCAAGCGCAGCACCAAATGTTTTACGCTCATATTCTAAGTCTACATCAGTACCATCTTCACGTTTTGGCGTACCAGCCATAGAGTCATCTTCATACTCATAGAAGAATTCACCAGATAACTCATTGGTACCTGACTTTGTCACTGCATTTACAGAAGCACCGGTAAAACCAGATGCTTTTGCATTAAATGGTGTGATGTCTACTGACACTTGGTCTATAGCTAATAATGAAATCGGTGAACCATTCGTTGGGTAACCATTATCGTTTAAGCCAAAGTCATCATTTTGTTTAACGCCGTCAATAGAAATACTATTGAAGCGCGGGTTTACACCACCTACTGACATCTCACCGCGAGAGTCATCAGAGATATTAACAAGCGGGTTTTGACGCACGATATCTTTTATGTCACGGTCAAATGAAGGTGAACGCTCAATATCGCCTGCACCATAAACACTTCCCATTGTGTCTTTTGAGGCATTGATAATTGAGTGACGAGATGCACCTGTGATGGTGATTGTTTCGATATCAGAAGTTAGTTCTATATCCAGTGCCGAAGTTTTGCCAAGCGTTAGGAATAGATCTGTTAGTGTTTTATCTTTATGTTTCTTAGAGTCAATTACAACAGTGTATGGACCACCTACGCGTAAGCCAGACGCATTAAAAACACCACTCTCATTGGGAGAGAGGGTTTTCTTTGAACCTGTTGGTTCGTGAATAATTGTTACGACAGAAGAAGTATCTGGGTTACCTTGTGGCCCCACAATAGTTCCTTTAATCGTCGATGTTAAAGAGTTTGCACTGGCTGCGCCACTAACACCTACAGCTGCAACTATCGCTACAGAAAGTGCTGTTTTGCGTAAAATAGTGTTCATTATGTTGTTTCCCGTATTTTTAGAACTAGCTACAATTATATTATTTCGCAGTCACAGAAGTCTTTAGTGCTTCTTTTAGTGGCTGCGAGTCCTTATCAAAAATTTGGTTTAATAAACCAGCAAGTCTAATACCGCCTTGTTGCAGTCTAAACTTCACTGTTGGCATATGCTTGTAAATGTACCCATAACTTATTTCAGTTTCATTGCTGTTATATACATTTTCGGCAATATTATTTGATTCAAGTAGCCAATCAGCTGGTGCGCTGTTTAAATATTCAGCAATTATTTCAGAGTTTGTGGTTTGAATAAAGCGAGTAAACTCAGTAAACGAGAGATTTTCGTTCTCAATTAATTTGGTATCCCACGTGCTGTGTAAATTAGAGTCGCTACCGAAAAACTTTACTTTAATCATATTGCCCCCACGATCCTCACCCCTGCCGGCGTGGAAAGGTTGGTGACTATCGCCTACAAGGTGGACAAGGAAGCGTAACGCAAAACGTTTTTCGTCTATCGATTTGGAGTCGGATTGGAGCGTGTTGATAGAGTAATAAATGCCATCTAGAATATTTTTTACTTTTTCTTTGTCGTCTAGATTTGAATGGACATGTTGGTGCATGTTTTTAGGATCTTCGATATTAATGTAATGCCATTTCGAAGACTGTTTGCGCCAAAAGGTGCTTGGATCTGAGCGCATCTCGTCAGCCCATGTGGATACTTCAGCTAAAGAATCGCCTTCTAGTAAAGGCTTAATAGCAAGGCGGGTGTGGTCAGTTAAATGTAATTCAGCTAATTCGCCAATGATCCTGTGCCCATTTTGGCCCCATGCTGCTGCATCTGAAGTGGTTAACGTCATTCCTACTGCAAAAAGTAATGAAATGCTTTTACGTAACATTTTTATCTCTTGTGGAAAAGGGAACAATCTTCCCAATAAAAAGTGAGGCCAATTGTCCGCATTTTTCAACAAAATAAAAGGACTCAATAAGATTCATAATTTCTTATCAATAAAGTATTTAAATCAATTGTTTATGTCTTTTTAGTAAAATTACCTATTGCAATAAGTAAAGAAAATTGATCTAATAGACGACAAGAAATGGTAGGTTATGTGTAAATGTGATATATAGTAACGTTTTGGTTAGTAAAGCAGCAATCTTCGCCGTGTTTTTTACAGGTGCATTATTGTGTTGGTTCCTCGGTAGTAGGCTGGTATCTGTTAAACCTTTGTCAATCGAACCAGTTGTGCAATATTCAAGTTCGTGTAAAACGCGCTCTGTTTCCAATATCAACACGCTAAAAGTACATGTACCTATTAAAAGTCTAGCTTTGGAAGTGCTTGTTAGAGCCTGCGAAAATGACGTTGTTACTAGGCAATATGGTGAGGTAAAGGTATATTGGGGTGGCAGCCTAGGAGAGCAAATTGAATTTTTGGCCAAAGGTATTGCTGACGTAATCTTGACCAAAGACAATATTATGTCGGTATTAATGGCCGAGTCTACACATAGTTACAAACCGGTTATTGGGTATCCTGCTTATTCTGCATTTTTTATTTCAAACACCGAAAAACCGACTTTATCCAAGTCTTACTTTTTGGACAAAAAGATCGGTTTGCTAGATTACCCAACTAGCCGCTCGGGGCATATTCTGCCAAAAAGTGCGCTCAAAGACCTAGATATAGATATTAACGCGCTCGACATTACGTATTTGAGTTCGCATCAAGCACTGCGTGAACGACTTGCATCCGGAGAAGTAGATATTATCGCTTCGTACTGGTCTGATGAAGATGAGGTGAGGTTTTCAAAAAATTATATTACACCGATTGCGGATAATGTCAGCGGTAGTAAGTGGTATTTGAAAATGAACAACAATAACACCGATTTAGTGTGTGCGTTGCAGGGGGTTGTACACCAGATAGCTCAGTCAAGAACATCCAGCTATTTTGATAAAGTAGATACCTATTGGCAGTGTGAGAAGGCTCCTTACCGCTTTATTGGAGAAAAAAATGGAGCTAAATAAACGTAATATATTTTTATTTATGGGCTTATCTTTGCTTTTTTGTTGTATTTTCCACTTATCTCAAACTACCACAGTAACAGATGTGTTAAAGCAGCAAAAAGAAGCAGTTGCATTGAGAGTGGCTATCGATTTAAATAAACTCCCTGTAGCAGACCCATTTTTACACTACGCGGGGAATGAAGTTGAATTAAATGAGTATATCAACGCTTTAAATTTATCTTTGCAAAATAAAGGTGCTCGACTTACTGTTTTAGATATTAATACCTCAGGTGCTGGAGAAAGTAAAAATAGTGAAATACTGACATTAACCGCCCCACATAGAAATTTTTATGTAGCTATTTCTATCGATAACTCTAAACCTGTTTTTACTTTTATATTTCCTTTCATCATGGCTTTAATTGGCGTCGCTTTTTATAGTTGGAATAGAAAGAAGCATATCGCAGCAAAGGTTAATAAAGTTGAACTAGCAGAAAATTTACCTGAATTTAAGCTGATTATTGATTTACACTCAAAAACAGTAACCACTAACCGTGATAAACAGGTAAGGGTACAGCTTGCAAATAAGCCATTATGCTTTTATTTGGCATTGATAGAATATTGTGATGTCCACCCAGATGTTATTTTGAACCAAAACAAAGCGATGCCAGAGCCATTGCTAGAATTGGCTGATAAATACTTTTATCGACTGGTTGAGCTTGGTCACACTATCAGAAAACGGCCAAATTTTACTAATAGTCTTGAGAAGACACTAAGTGAAATTAGAGCTGCTTTAGATGAAGCACTAGAAGCATTTCCAGAGAAAAAAGCGCTGTTTTATCCACCCAAAGCCCATGGGGAAGGCTCACGCTCTAAGCTTCATAGTTATGGGCTTAATGGAGTTAAAAAGTCAGAAGTAGAAGTGATAGGTAAGTGATACCAGCATCATTCAAACAACCTTAGGTTTGGATAAGGAGTGCTCTAATTTGTCTCTGGGTCAAACCAGAGTTTTAGGGGAAGTGGTGTTATCGACAAAGTTTTTTGCCTCAACATAGCAAGCTTAATTGAGATAATTGGAATAAGCGAGCGACTCTTCTACTATCTACAGGCGCTAATCGAGTAACAACGTTAGGCTCTGTCTGCCACTTTTATTAGGCTAGCATTAATATAGATAACACCTAAAAGCGCTATCTAATATTAATGCTAGTTTCCGTATCACAGATCGACTGCTTTGATCGGGCTGTGCTTTTGCAGGTAATCCTTCAGTACTTGAGCATCAGTGAAGTCTGTAGCGGTATATTCTGCAAGTTGGTTAACTTTAGGGTAGCCATCACCACCTGCGGCATTATAGCTGTTAATACTCATACGGTAGCGTTGATTAAGCGCCAAAGGCTGCCCTGCAATTTTTACATTAACCACTTTATTATCTTTTAAATCAAAAGTAATGTGGTGATACTGCATATACGCACCAGAATCTGGTGGAAATTGTGCGACTGTGTTCAGGTAGTTGATTAGATCTTTACCTTGCCAGTCGACGTAAGTAATGCGGTTTCTAAAAGGGTGTACCTTTAATACATCTTTATAGCTTATATCACCTTGTTCAATACTGTCTCTGATCCCGCCGCCACTGATAATACCAAAATCCGCTTCCACAGCGGCCATCTGAGCATTAATAATCAAATCAGCGAGCTTGCTTTGTTTAAATCTAACCGTGCTTCGACGGCCATCAAGAAAACTATCTACAGATCCAACCGCACCAGCTATTTGCGCTTGCCCTTTATCTTGAAAGGGCTTCAAGAACGCAAGAAGTTGTAAATCTTCTTCGATACTTTCCCCAATTACCACACCTTTGTCATCCTTAAGATTGACTGGGATCAGGTTGTAACTGACCAAGGTTTTAGTATCTCCGCTGATTTTAAACACGGCTTTACCCACATACTTACCCCATTCATGTGCTTGCATTATCCAAGTACCATTTTGGTTGTCGGGTTTACATGTTTTGCCCGGAGAAAAGTGCGTATTCTCTTTACCGCTTTTATCTACGCAAACAGGCTCTTGAGAGTGCCCGCCTACAATTAAGTCGAGTGTGCCGGGGGCGAGCTGGCGTGCTAGCGTCACATCACCTGGTGCATTGATCCCATGTGCAGCATCATGATAATGACCCATATGAGTCACTGCTATCATCACATCAGGGTTATATTTCGCTTTTATCTTAGGTGCCCAGTCTTGTGTCGCAGCCAATGGCTCAATAAATGTCAATCCATCAATATGCTTAGGGTTTGCTATCTTTACCGTATCAACGGTCGTCAGACCAAGCACGGCAATCGTTAAGCCTTCCTTTTTTATAATAGTGTATGGAGTGTAAGCTGGGGATTGAGAGGTGTTGTCGATGATATTAGCTGACAAAATAGGGAAACCAGCCCACTCAATTTGTTTCGCGAGGACATCACGACTGTTATCAAATTCGTGATTACCGAGCGCCATAGCGTCATAACCTAACTTTTTCATTCCTTTAAAGTCGGGCTCTGCAAATTGCAAATCTGATTCTGGAACACCGGTATTAATATCTCCACCCGAAAGCAAGATAACGGCATGACCTGAATTTTCGGCTTCGCTCTTTAGTTTATCGATTAAGGTTTTTCTTGCGGCCATACCATACTCACCCTTATCATTTCGCCAGAAGCGACCATGGTTATCGTTGGTATGTAGCACAGTCAGGTACTGTGTAGATTGCGGCTCATTGGGAGAATACTGACAAGCTGATAACAGCAATGCCGTTGAAAAAATCAAAATATTGCGCATAATTCAGTATCGTTAGTAAATTATGCGCGTATTTTAGAACAATAAAATTATTTTAATAGTGCTAACACTCAAAATCGCTAAATTTTCTATTACTATTTTCAGCGGCACAAACCCGCCTGTTAAGTTCCACTTTGGCGTACTCTCGTTTGTCATGGCCTGTTTCAACCATCCAATTTAAAAAGCTTGCTGGTAGTGATGAATACGGTTCACCAGCATGAAGACCAAAGTCGCAAATAAGATTATCCTGTTTCATTTGATTGCCCCTGTTGTTCTTTTAATCATCGACATGCTAGCAAATTGGTTCAGACTTTAAAGAATAGTTAGTTAAAAGAGATGGTTTTTTTAGTCCTTTTGGTTATATAAGTGTTAATATAAGCGTGAGCCATTGGGCTAGTACGAATACGCAGCCGGTTAAATAAAGCCTAAAGCGTAAAGTCAGGTGATTGCTACCAATATGCACGTATGAATGCGCGATACGACTAAATACAAATAACAAGGCAAAAAGACTAAACCATAATGTGACTAGTTTTAAAGAAAGTGCTGCGAGGGAGACAACAAAGAATAGAATGGGGATCTCAAACTGATTACTAAAATTACGTGAAGCGAGTATGACTTCTTCTGGAGCGTCGTTAAGCTGCATAGTCTTGAACTGATCGATGTGTATTAGGCTTTTCTTTGCTGCAGCAAAGCGTCGCTTTCCCATTACCAGCATCACACTAAAAGTTAACAGCGTCTGTAAAAATAGTGCTACGAGTAGTATATAAATAGAAGTTGTCATCATTTTCCAATTTACGAAGTGTTACAAAACAAAAATATCGAGTGTTGCAAAAGGCTAACGCAATGACCATGATAGTGTGACTATTAGTAGTCATTTATCATCATAATGGATTGTTTTATGAAAAAGCTATTCGCAATTAGTGCCCTTACTGTAGCAGTTATAACCGGGTGCAGTACAACTTCTTCGTTAAATAGCACGTCTGTTAAGTCAAATTTACTCTCACCTAAACTTATCGTCAGTCCAAACGATGACAGACAATATCAAACACTGACTTTAGAAAATGGCATAGATGTCATCTTGGTATCTGACCCTTCGGTGTCCAAGTCAGCTGCTGCGTTGAGTGTTGGTGTTGGCTTACTTCATGATCCTATGTCGCAGCAGGGAATGGCGCACTATTTGGAGCACATGCTGTTTCTCGGGACAGAAAAGTACCCCGATAGCAAAGGGTATTCAGAGTTCATGACCAATAACGGTGGTGCCCATAATGCTTATACATGGCTAGATATCACCAATTATATGTTTAAGGTAAATAATGATGCTTATGATGAAGCGCTAGACCGCTTTTCAGATTTTTTTAAGTCACCTAAATTGTACCCTGAATATACCGAAAAAGAGAAAAATGCGGTAAATGCTGAATGGTCAATGCGAAGAGAAATGGATTTTTTTGGCCAGTTTAAGCTTGCGAGAAACATGATGGGCGAGCACCCTGCAAACCGATTCTTGATCGGAAATCTTGAAACCTTAGGGGATAAGGAAGGGAGCAACCTTCATCAAGAAACTGTCAATTTCTACAACAAATATTATTCGGCGAATATTATGAAATTAGCGATGATTTCAAATGAGCCGATTGAGCAAATGGTCGCCAAAGCGAAAAAGCATTTTACTTCAATTAAAAATAAGCATATTGAAAAACCTTCAGTAACACAGGAACTTAACTATAACAAAGTAGGGCAAAAGCTTGTTCATTATAAGCCCAACGAAGATGTAAAGACGCTGAAACTTGATTTTACGATTGAAAATAATGCGGCAGAGTTTGCAGTTAAGCCCAACTACTTCATCACTTATCTATTAAGCAATGAAATGGCAGGAAGCCCTGCACAAGTGCTAAAAGAGCAGGGGCTTATCTCTTCATTGACCGCTTATGCTACGCCAAATAGTTATGGTAATTATGGCACGCTCCAAGTTGATATTCAGTTAACTGATCAAGGTATTAAGCAGCGTGAGTTAATCACAGGCACTGTGCTAGATTACATTGAGTTAATTAAGCAGCAAGGTGTCGATAGCCGCTATTTTAAAGAGATCCAAACATCGCTAAACAATCAATTTAGGTTTTTGGAAAAAGGAGATGAATTCGGCTACGTCAGTAATTTAGCCGATAGCATGCAGCATTTTCCAGTAAACCATGCCATCAACGCAAGTTATTATTACGCTCAATTCGATGCTGATGCGGTAAACGCTGTATTAGAGCAATTAACTCCAGAGCACATGCGAGTGTGGTACATCAGTAAAGATGAACCTACCGAAGATAAGCTGCATTTTTATGACGGTGAATATAAAATTGTAGATCTAAAAGAAAGCGACTTTGAACACTGGAAAAAAGCTGCAAACTTTACCTTATCACTCCCTAGCGTAAATACGCTCTTACCGGAGCACTTTGCTTTAAAAACTGTGCCAGCTGATGCAAAAAAAGGCGTACAAAAAGTAATTGATGCTGATGGGGTAACAATCTGGCATGCAGCCAGCGAGCGATTTTATGCTCAGCCAAAGGGCAGCTTAAAAATTTATATCAATAACCCAGAATCATTGGATGATATTAAAACTGAAGTCGCATTGGCGATTTGGTCAGATTTATATCGATTAGATAAAGCGAAATTGATGACAGAAGCAAGTGTTGCAGGAATGTATTTAGGCCTCACGCCGAGCAACGGTTTAATGCTGGATATTTCAGGTTTTACTGACAAGCAATCGCTGCTATTAAAAGACGCATTATCTGGACTGCAAATCAGTGTCAGTGAGCGGGCTTTTGAGCAAGCAGTAGACCGCTACGTGAGAGGCATTCAAAACCAAGCTAAAGAATTCCCATTTAGACAGGCATTTAGCGTCTACCAAAAGCTAGTACGTTCTGGTAGTTATGACGATGCTGCATTAATTGCGGCCGCAAAATCGCTCACAGTGGGCGATTTAGAAACAGTGCAAGATCACGTGCTGAGTAATAACCAAGTAAGAGTATTTGCCTACGGCAATTATGATAAATCGGATTTAGAAGTACTTAAATCAACGCTCGACAATACTTTGGCAAAACGCAAAAATATTACCCAATATGCCCGAGCTGCTTACTGGAAACCTGAGAAAAAACAAACCTTAGTGTGGCAGCAAGATATAGATGTCGCAGATGTGGCTGTGATTGATTTTGCAGTACACCCCGTGCCAGGCTACGCGCAAAAAGCGGCGGCGATGATACTGCAAGGGCACCTCAGAACTGCTGCATTTGAGCGCCTGAGGACACAAGAGCAGTTGGCTTATGCCGTAGGCGCGACAGGTGTTGCTATTGATGAGTACTCTGCGCTTGGGTTTTACATTCAGACTCCAGTGAAAGACGCAAAAAGTATGCAAGCTCGCTTTGATGAATATAAGCTAGAATATGCTGAGGAACTGAACAAGTTAACGTCTGAGACATTTACGCAGCTTAAAAATGCGGTGTTGGTGTCGTTGACCGAAGCGCCTAAAAACTTGTCTGAAGAGTTGCAGCCATTGTTAGGTGACTGGTTTAAAGAAAATATGGAGTTTGACTCTAAAGCTAAATTGATAGCGGCTGTTGAAGCGATAACACTGGCGGATGTAAAAGATTACTACCAGAAGACGGTAATGAATCCAGATGCTGCTCGACTGAATATTCAACTTCGTGGCAGCAAATTCAAATCTGAACCGTTTGCTGATCTGCCCATGCAAATTAAACTAGACTCATTAGAGCAGGCTAAAAAGCAAGTTAAATTTCAGCCGTAAAATAAAAGTAGGCAATTTCGTAAAAGCTGGTTAGGGTAGTCCTGCCAGCTTTTTTATTTATAAATAACCTAAGCTACGGATAATTAATACCTTTCTATCAGCCGAGTGTTAGCGCTAACGGCGTAAACTCGGCTGGCCTATAGAATGTAGGCAAGGCAAAAATTTTGCTATTTAGTCATTCTAAATAAGAAATTTTTAACGCTGTTAGCGTCAGGTTTACTCCTTCAAATTGAGCAAGTATTGAGTCTAATTGGTATAATATCAATAACATCACGAACAACCTGTACAGGAAGCATTATGGTCATAGCAAAAGGAAAGCGTGTTTATTTGAGAAAGGCCAACTTAAATGATACTGGTTTTATGCTCCAGTTACTTAACCAAAAAAGCTTTATAGATAATATTAGAGATAAAAATATTAAAACCCATCGTGAGGCGCAAGAACACATTGAGCATGCGTATCTCATTCCGTATCAAATTGGCTTACCAGCACCTTACATTGTTGCACAAGCGAGTAGCGGTGAGAGTGTTGGTGTATGCGGTTTATATCAGCGTAATTTTCTCCGCTACCCTGATGTTGGCTACGCTTTTTTAGATTGCTTCACCGGCAAAGGGTATGCAGCAGAAGCAGTAATGGCACTCATAGAATATGTTAAATTGCACGAAAGCTATCAATGCCTTAGTGCAATAACGCTAGAATCAAATACAGCGAGCATAAATGTACTGAAGAGGACGGGTTTTACAAGTTGTGGCGCAATTATTATTGATCAAGACCACAAGCCTGTGGTTGTGTTTGAACGCAATTTATAATGATTGATTTATATGTAAACTCAATTGTTTAACATTTTTCTGGTGCGCGGCCACTAACGCGTTAAAACCATCTTGTGCTAATTCAGTTTCAAAGTGAAATGGGTGCACTTGGCTAAGTTGGTAGCTTTTGTCTTTGTAGGTATACAAGTACCATGTGCCACTCATTACGGCACCTTTTTCAAAATGACCAGCGAACTCATCCACTTCAACAACGAGACGCCGATGTTTTTCATCATGACGATAAAATTTATCGCTCTTTATTGCGGTGCTATCCGAAGCGGTATTTAGTCCGTTGATTAAATGCCAAGTCAGCATATCAGAGGGGGGTTGTGCCCAAAAATGGAAGTTTGCAATATTCACTTTATTATTGGGCTGAAGCTGCACGAGGGCTTGTTGATTAAACAACTCAATTAACTGCACCTTGTCAACGATAATAATATTGCTCGATTGTGATAGTGCAGAGGCTTCACTGAGAGTCTGCGTTGTGCTCAACTGGTAATAGCTTACTGGTAACGATTTATTTGTCATACACCCAGCGAGCAAAACACACAACATAGATACAGTGAATCGTGTTTTCATTTAGTTTTCCTTGGCTGTGGATCTGCCTCAGCCTCTTTGTTAAAAATCAGCATATTAGGTTGTTCGTTCAGTCCTTTTGAAATGGGCTTTAAGCGATTTGAAAGACTCTCAATTTCTTCTAGTGTGCTGCTCAACTGTTCCATCACGCCAGAGCCTTTTTGATACTGAGTCATTGTTTGTTCAAATTGTTTTAAGCTGGAAGTAAGCTGATTTAATGTGTCTTTAAGACTGGTTAAGTTGCCACCAACCTTTTCTGTAATGTCATTCTCGTTAACAGATTTTACGAGTTGATTCATTTCCATTGCTAGTAACCTGTGTTGCTGAAGGGCGCCTTCTAATTCCTTAACAGTTGTTTCAAGAGGTAACCCATTTAGTTTGTTTAATAAGCTGGTGACTTGTTCCGAAAGTGCAGTGATCCCGCTTGAAACGCTCGGCAACACTGGGTAAACAGTCACTTTATCGGTACTTACGATTTCAGCACTTGGGTAGAAATCTAGCTCTATATATACCGCACCTGTTAACAAATTGCCACTTTTTAATGACGCTCTTAATCCATTTCTAATCCATTTTTCTATATTGGTTGACCAATACTCTTGTGCCAGCTTCGCATCTTCATAAATGCGACCGTATTCAATTTTAACTAAAACAGGAACGGATGTATTGTCTCTTTGAAAATAAAGTGGCCTGTCGTCACTGACACCCGTTGCGGGAACTTGCTCAATTGTACCTATTCTCATTCCTCTGTATTCTACGGGAGCACCTGCTTTTAAGCCTCGAATAGATTGTTCAAACTCAACAAGATAGTAATCAAAGTGATCGAAGCGTCGCTCGAGCGCCATAGAAAAGTTTTTATGTAGGGCATAGCTTTTATTTTCGGTAGAAACCTTACCACTAGGCATTGAAGGTGGGTAGTCAACGGAGATCCCTCCTTTGATCATCTTGGCTAATGACCCAGTTGAGACTTCTACGCCTTCGGTTGACAGCTTAAAGTCAATCCCAGAGCTAATCCAAAAAATAGCATTGTCTGTAATGAGTTTATTGTAGGGAGAGTAGATAAAAATACCATATTCCATTTTTAGGCTTTCAACACTGAAATGTGCAGATTCCACCTGACCAATTTTAAAGTTTCGGAAAAATATACTAGAACCAACATCCAAAACCTCGGCATCTGATGCTACCAGTTTATAACGTTTCCCTTCAACCTCTGCACTAATGAGGGCTGGTTCATCCATTAAGGTAAAAATGCTAGAACGAACTTTCGCTTCGCCAGGTGATAACTCGATGTAAACCCCAGACAGAAGGGTGTTCATACCTGAAATTCCAGACTCATCTATCCGTGGTTTAACGACCCAAAAGGATGAGTCTTCCGCGAGCAAGTCGCTGTAAGGTTGCAATACTCTGACTTTGGCGACAACAGCATTTTGATTAAGCTCTAACTTTAATGATTCAACCAAGCCAACTTTCACACTTTTAACCCGTACCTCAGTTTTACCTGCAATAATGCCATCGGCATCATTCATCTTGATGAAAATGGTATGGCCTTTATTTATTTGGTGTTGATATAGCATCCAGCCTGTAATCAGCAACGCGATAATAGGAATTATCCATATTACGGAAAATTTTGGTTTGTCTTCGATATCGGCTTGAGTAGTCATTGATTATTTTTATCCCACAATAATCTTGGATCAAAACTATTAACGGCAGCTATCTGGCAAAGCACCATTAGAGTAAAGAATACAATGCCAATTTCCGGTTCCACATTCAACACTGTACCAAGTTGAACCAAAGAGACCAAAATAATGACAACGAAGACATCAATCATCGACCAGCGACCAATAAATTCGAGTAGTCGATACACTTTTGTCGCTTTTAGCGGATCCTTTGGTATTTTCACTCGGATCAGCAAGTAACTCAATAATAACGCTTTTAGCACGGGAATACATATACTTGCGAGAAAAATAAGCGTAGCGACAGGGTAGGAGCCATCTTCCCATAAAACTTGGACGCCGGAAAAGATAGTCGCCGGTGTATGCAAGCCAAGGCTTATAGTATCCATAATCGGAAGAAAGTTAGCTGGAATAAGTAGCACCACGCTGGTAAGCATCCAAGCTAAACTTTTTTGAATAGATTGAGCTTTTCGATATTTTAATTTTGCATAACAACGTTGGCACTTATCACCTTCTCCTAAAAAACCACAGACCTTACAGCGCTTTAATACTGCGGGTAGAGTGGTAGCATTCTCTTTAGGCTCAATTAGGTGTAGATTGCACTGAGTTTGATTGCGCCACATAAATTCATGATCAAATAGAGATAGAGCTTCGATAAAACACAGTACAAATAGTATGTAAGCCCAAAAACCTAATCCCATTTCAAGTTCAGCAAAAGACATCAGTTTAAATGCACTGACAAGCACCGCGACCAGGAATATATCGGTCAGGTTAAGTGGCTTAAGTGCTGATAGTAGTTTTGCTAAATGTCTAGCATTGTGTGCGTTAATCACTTGCCAATAATTAGTGTGTGCAAGAAGTAGTAACAGGCTAACTGCAATAGGCATGATCAAAATAGTAAACGCAAATAACCCAGCTAAGAAGTAGCTGTAATGATCTGCAAGTAACATCAACGCTTGCCAAAGGCTCACCACCTGAGTGATACCGTGTTGAGTGTAGGTAATGAAGTTGGGGAACAAACTTGCACATAAAAATAACAGGGCGGAAAAGCTAAAAGCCTGTATCAGTTGATTATGATGGCCTTGCACGTGGCAAAGTACGCACCGACAATTTGGGCATACCGCACGTTTTTGCGAGTCGATCTGATCAATTTGAACGAGCGTGTCGCATTCTGGGCAAGCTGTTAACACACAAAAATCCGTTGATTTTATTTTTATCTAGTTTGCTTGATGCACTTAAATAATTCAAATATTTAAGGTCGTTGAGGTCGTGAGGCAGCTCGATTGGTGGGAATAGACTTTTTTAGAATAAGCGCAAGCGATGGTTATATGATATTTTGAATTTCTACATTCTAATCAAGCTGCGATTTGGATAAGGAATGCGCCAACTCCTTATCCTGAGTTTAGCTTAATCAAATACCGCAACTGTTTGACGGCTCAGTGCGGCCAATTTACCATCTTGTGTCCAAATTTTTGCATCTTCTATCCCATAGCCGTTGTTGCTGTGGTGTGTAATAGCTTCAAAACCCAGCCAAGATTGAGACGATAGGTCAATATCACTCAGAAACTCAATATACCATGACATACTACTAGCAGGGCTTGGTGCTTTACACATTTGCAGTAGAGTCGGTGGCCACGCATCCGCTAGTGCTAGCACGTGCAGCTCATTCATGTTGGCATTTTGCTGCTTGAACCTCATCCATCCACCTAAATTAGAAGATGCAGCGCCTGAAAAAGGCAATGCTCCTTGCTGGGCATTTAAGGCTACATGTTGGAAAAACGCTGGCATAACACCTTCTTGATACGGTAAAACTGCTGCTGTATTGACTTCCTGTAGAGAAGGGCGTTCATTATTTGAGACAGCAATGGCTGACTCTCTATCTTTGCCAAAACAACCGATAGCAATTAAACATACTTGGCCTGATTGAACTAATTGTGTTTGCATTTGAGTTGCATTTTTGCCGCTACGTAGAATAGTTGTAGATACTGTAAATGGAGTACCTTCAAGCAATGGGCCTACAAAGTTTACACTCACGGAGAGTAACCGACGAGGCTCATCAAGTTGGTGCTTCATGTTTTGTACCGCAATAGCTGCTGACAATCCGCCGAATGCAGTGCGACCTTGACACCAGCTTGCTGGGAAGGTCATTTGTGCTTCTTTCTCTTTTAAGCACGGAGAGTGAATAAGTTCATCAAATGTCATGTTGTCATTTCTCATTATTTATTATGTTTGCAATTAGCATAACTGGTCTAACCAGGTAAGCAAGAGAGAAATGTTAGAACCATTATTATGTAGTAACACTAAATCGACGTATTCATTGGTCGCTTTAGGTCGATGCTTGAGCAATGGTTTATCAGTTGTCGATTTACATAAGGCTATTACGAAATAGGCAATAAAAGTTGATTTTTTGAGCGAAACACATGAAACAGGAAAAAAATTCGATTTTTTTTAATTTTTTTTAGTTGTGACGCTTGAATTACAAATTGGCGGCCCTATTTATCAAAGCAACTAACTGAACAACGAATTTTGAAGTCGGAGATGATTCATGGGTAAAATTATTGGAATCGATTTAGGTACTACTAACTCTTGTGTAGCGGTACTTGATGGTGACAAGCCGCGCGTTATTGAAAATGCTGAGGGCGACCGCACAACTCCTTCTGTTATTGCATTTACAGATGATGGTGAAACACTAGTAGGCCAGCCGGCAAAACGCCAGGCGGTGACTAACCCTAAAAACACACTATACGCAATCAAGCGTCTAATTGGTCGTCGTTTTGAAGATGAAGAAGTACAGCGTGACCTTAGCATCATGCCTTTCAACATCGTAAAAGCGGACAATGGTGACGCTTGGGTTGAAGTGCGTGGTGAGAAAAGAGCTGCACCTCAGATCTCAGCTGAAGTTCTTAAGAAGATGAAAAAAACAGCTGAAGACTTTCTTGGTGAGGCAGTAACAGAAGCTGTTATTACAGTTCCTGCATACTTTAACGATTCACAGCGTCAAGCAACAAAAGATGCAGGTCGTATCGCAGGTCTTGAAGTTAAGCGTATTATCAATGAGCCAACAGCAGCAGCTCTTGCTTACGGCATGGATAAAAAACAAGGCGACAATGTTGTTGCGGTATACGATTTAGGTGGTGGTACATTCGATATCTCAATCATCGAGATTGATGAAGTTGAAGGCGAGCACACATTTGAAGTACTAGCAACCAACGGTGACACTCACTTAGGTGGTGAAGACTTTGATAACCGCGTTATCAACTACTTAGTTGCTGAGTTCAAAAAAGATCAAGGCATTGACCTGAAGACTGACCCGCTAGCGATGCAGCGTGTTAAAGAAGCTGCAGAAAAAGCAAAAATTGAGCTTTCATCTGCACAGCAAACAGAGGTTAATCTACCTTACGTAACTGCTGACGCGACAGGTCCTAAGCACATGAACGTGAAGCTTACTCGTGCAAAACTTGAGTCACTAGTTGAAGACTTGGTTGCGCAATCAATCGAGCCACTAAAGCGTGCATTAGCTGATGCAGATCTGTCTGTAAACGACGTGAACGACATCATCCTAGTTGGTGGTCAAACACGTATGCCACTGGTACAGAAGAAAGTTGCAGAGTTCTTTGGTAAAGAGCCACGTAAAGACGTAAACCCTGATGAAGCGGTAGCAGTCGGTGCTGCGGTTCAAGGTGGTGTACTTGCGGGTGACGTGAAAGACGTACTACTACTTGACGTTTGTCCTCTGTCTCTAGGTATTGAGACTATGGGTCAAGTAATGACTGCGTTAATCGAGAAAAATACGACTATCCCTACTAAAAAGTCGCAAACTTTCTCAACAGCAGAAGACAACCAGTCTGCAGTAACAATTCACGTACTACAAGGTGAGCGTAAGCGCTCAAGCGATAACAAGTCTCTAGGTCAATTCAACCTAGAAGGTATTCGTCCAGCTCAGCGTGGTGTACCACAAATCGAAGTTACTTTTGATGTGGATGCAGATGGTATCTTACACGTATCTGCGAAAGACAAAGATACAGGTAAAGAGCAGAAAATCACTATCCAAGCTTCTTCAGGTCTAAGCGATGATGAAGTAGAAAAAATGGTACGTGATGCAGAAGCAAATGCTGAAGAAGATAAGAAATTTGAAGAGCTAGTTGGCGCTCGTAACCAAGCTGATGCACTTGTTCACGCAACTCGCAAGCAAGTGGAAGAAGCGGGTGACGACCTTCCTGCTGATGACAAGACAGCAATTGAAGCTGCACTTGGCGAGCTAGAAGCAGCAATTAAGGGCGACAGCAAAGAAGAAATCGATGCTAAGACACAAGCGCTAGCAGAGAAATCTCAAAAGCTAATGGAAATCGCTCAAGCAAAAGCGCAAGCTCAACAAGCTGGCGGTGATGCAGGTGCCCAACAAGATTCAGCGAAAAAAGACGATGACGTAGTTGACGCTGAATTTGAAGAAGTTAAAGACGACAAGTAATTGTAGGTCTTAAAGGAGGGCGCGCTGGCTGTATGGCTTGTCGCGCCCTACGTGTTTATAAATTAGACTGTTGTCTCGCAATTATTTGCAAGCGACAGGGCTCAATAGAGTCTGCAACGACATAAGTTGCCAAGAAAGAGTAGTGTGATAAAAATGTCTAAACCTGACTATTATGAAGTATTAGGTGTTGCAAGAGACGCCAGTGAACGTGACATTAAAAAGGCGTATAAACGTCTTGCAATGAAGTATCACCCTGACCGTACTGCTGGTAACGCTGAACTCGAAGCGAAATTTAAAGAAGTAAAAGAAGCTTACGAGATATTGACTGATAGTCAAAAACGCCAGATGTATGATCAATACGGCCATGCAGCTTTCGAACAAGGCGGTGGTGCTGGTCATGGTGGATTTGGCGGTGCTGGCGACTTCGGCGATATTTTCGGGGACGTATTCGGTGATATCTTTGGTGGTGGCGGTGGCCGTCGTCAATCAAGACAACAACGTGGTGCTGATTTAAGATATAACCTTGAGTTAAGTCTTGAAGAAGCGGTACGTGGTAAGCAGGTTGATATTCAAGTTCCAACTTGGGTGAGCTGTAAACCATGCGATGGCAGTGGTGCAAAAGCTGGCTCGAAGCCTAAAACTTGTACAACTTGTCATGGTGCAGGCCAAGTTCAAATGCGCCAAGGCTTTTTTGCTGTACAGCAAACTTGTCCAACTTGTCAGGGCACAGGTCAGATAATTTCAGACCCATGTAACAGCTGTCATGGACAAGGGCGTGTAGAAAAAACGAAGACACTGAATGTTAAGATCCCTGCTGGGGTTGATACGGGTGACAGAGTACGTTTATCCGGTGAAGGGGAAGCCGGTGCACATGGTGCTCCAGCCGGTGATTTATATGTACAGGTGAGTGTAAAAGAACACCCTATCTTTGTACGCGATGGCAATAACTTATACTGTGAAGTGCCTATTAGCTTTACAACAGCAGCACTTGGTGGCGAAATTGAAGTCCCGACGCTAGATGGTCGTGCAAAACTGAAAATTCCATCAGAAAGCCAAACTGGTAAAATGTTCCGTATGCGCGGTAAAGGTGTGAAGTCTGTGCGCAGTGGTGCGGTAGGTGACTTAATTTGTAAAGTCGTACTGGAGACGCCAGTAAACTTAAACGAGCGTCAAAAAGCGCTTCTTCAAGAATTTGAAGACTCTATGGGCGAAAATAATGGTAAAAACCGCCCTAAAGCGCAAGGCTTTTTTGACGGCGTTAAAAAGTTCTTTGACGACTTAACTAAGTAGCTTGAATTTCGGATAATCAATGCTGCTCTAGTCGTGGACTTTTGTCCTAACAGCATTAAATGTACGTTTGGTAGCTAGCTTACTTATAATGCCCGCAAATAATGTGGGCATTGTTGATTGGAAAGAATATTACGATTCAACAATCAAGATGTGCGTTGGTGCTTTTCCGCAATAACAAACAGCACCACTGATCTTGGCGTGCACGCGAATATTTTTCGTCGCTGTGAGATGGGCACACTTATTACTGCATAGCTGCATGGTTTTCCAATGTTCATACTCTTGACATAAAACTAATACCAATAAGAAGAACCCGACAAGGCAAAACAGATATTTAACTATCAATATTTTCATTACCTTCCACCGAAATAACAGGAGGTGCTTGTCCTTCGCCGTTTGGTTTTTATTCTCCTTAGTGTATTTTGGTCGCAACACTCTACTTGCCGCCAGTAATCTAAGCAGAAGTTGAGCAACAATGTACAAAATCACTTAGGTGGACTCAAAGAGAAGCGCTTGATCCACATTACTACTATGTTGCCATACAAGAATACAGGCTAGGGTGGCTTTGCAGGTGCACAGGGCCTTTATCGCCTGACTCACATTGAGTAACTATGGTGCGTAGCGGCTGCCTCATATCAGTACTAATACCAATTTGACTTAATACTTGCTCAATTTGAAGGAGTAAACCTGACGCTAACAGCATTAAAAATTTCTTATTTAGAACAACTAAATAGCAAAATTTTTGCCTTGTTATCGACAAGACTTTCTCGCCTCAAAATAGATCACTTAATTAAGCAAATGGGTATAACCAAACTGCTACAAAAACAAACTTAAAAAATAAGCAGAGCTAAGATCCTCACCTGAAATCTAGACTTGCTTGTTTGGTATTTATCAGTATAGACAAGATTGACATCTTAAAGAGAAAGCGCATTAATATCAGAATACTTGCGCAATAGTAACAGAAGTGTAAAAGGAAGCTTGATGACTCCAGCGATTAACTTACTCAAAAAGACTAACGTTGAATTTAAAATACTGCAATTTGAGCATGATCCTAACGACAATGACTTTGCAAATGAGGCTGCAACAAAGCTTAACTTAGATAGAGAAAAAGTATTCAAAACATTATTAATAGAGGTTGATGGGCAACTATATGTAGCGGTATCACCAGCAACTAAACAGGTGGATCTGAAAGCATTTGCAAAGGCATGTGAAGGTAAAAAAGCGCAGCTTGCTGAACAGCTGTATGCACAAAAAGTTACCGGTTATTTGGTCGGCGGGATTAGCCCATTTGCCCAGAAAAAACAACTGCCTACATTACTCCACGAAAGTGCTTTGTCATTTGAGCAAGTGTATGTGAGTGCAGGGAAACGTGGAGTGGAAGTGGCCATTTCGCCGACAGATATAAAAGCTATTTGCAAAGCAAAAATAGCATGTTTTTAGCGTCACAACTTTGCACAGCGTTTAGTTATCAGTGTGGCTAAGAAACGTTTATTTCATAATGAAGGTAACTGAAGCTTGGGATCAAGCAAAAATCGCCGACTACACCTACCTTAGGTTATAGCTTTGGTGCGCTACGATGACGCCCAAAAGACTATTATACCGGATGAATAAGGTGCTCTATTGTAGCTGTTTTTGACGAAATATTATTTGTATTGATGTGATAAGCCATTACTTTTAAGGAGCTAAAACGCTTCATTTATTAGTACCAAGACGTTGTTGTGCATTGTAAGTTATAGCCAAAAAATAGCGCCATACTGAACAGCATGTCTTGCTACTTCATGATATCAAGCCGTCTTCATTTTGGGCGTAAGCTAACATCTATCTCAGCTTCTCTTATGTCACAACGGAGAGCTTCCCTTTTTTAAGCATATTTTTGTCATCGCTCTGCAAAATATTACTTTCAACTTACACGTGTAAGCTATTAATTTTGCAGTCATTTATATTAATCGCTAGATAACTCAGTAAAAAAAGCGTTAAAAAGAGAGGTAGAGTAATTGATCTAAACGCATTTTTATGCCGTAATGTAAGTATATTTATCTGGTCGGATGAGTTAATTATGAGCTTAAGAACGAATTTAAGAAAGATCCTCCCAAGCATTTCTATCACAGAACAAGAAGCATTAGATGCCGGTGATGTTTGGTTAGAAGGATCGATTTATCAAGGTAAACCTGATTTTGCAGCACTACGCGCTGTGCCAGAAGCCAAGCTAAGCACTGAAGAACAAGCGTTTTTAGATGGTCCTGTGAAAGAACTCATGGGTATGATAGATGACTCAGAAATTCAAAATGGCAAACACTTGCCAGAGCATGTGCTTGAATTTTTGAAAAAAGAAAGATTTTTTTCACTAATCATTCCAAAAGAGTACGGTGGTCTAGAGTTTAGCCCTTACGCCAACTCAACGATTGTTGGCACGATTGCTACCAAGTCTTCAGCTGTAGCGGTAACCGTTATGGTTCCAAACTCGCTGGGTCCTGGCGAGTTGTTGCTCCACTACGGTACTAAAGAACAGCAGGCGCACTACCTTCCTCGTCTAGCCAATGGCCGTGATATTCCGTGTTTCGCATTAACAAGTCCAGAAGCGGGTTCTGACGCCGGTGGCATTCCGGATCAAGGCATTGTTACAAAAGGTGTGCACAATGGTGAAGAAGTTCTAGGTCTCGAAATAACTTGGGATAAACGCTACATTACTCTTGCGCCAATCGCAACCGTTCTTGGTCTAGCATTCAAAGTACTTGATCCAGAAGGTTTGCTTGGCGGTAAAAAAGAACTTGGCATTACCTGTGCGTTAATACCGCATGATCACCCGGGTGTGCAACTTGGTAATCGTCATGACCCAATGGGAATTCGCTTTTATAACGGTACAACCCGTGGTGAAAAAGTCTTTATTCCTATGGACTTTATTATCGGCGGCAAAAAGAATATTGGTCGTGGCTGGCAAATGCTGGTCAGTTGCTTAGGTGCCGGTCGTGGTATTTCATTACCTGCGCTTGGCGTATCGACAAGCCAAGTGGCACTAAAGTCGGCATCTGAATACGCGGCTGTCCGTGAGCAATTTGGCCTGTCTATTGGTCAGTTTGAAGGTATTCAGGAAAAGTTGGCGGATATCGCAGGCAAAGCATATTTGCAAGAAGCAATGCGAGTACTAACTACTGAAGGTTTGGGGATGGGTCTTAAGCCATCAGTAGTGACGGCTATCGCTAAATATCACATGACGGAAACTGGTCGTGACGTGCTTGACTCAGCGATGGATATTCTTGCTGGTAAGGCAATCCAAAACGGTCCGCAAAATACACTTGCAAGCGGTTATGTTGCTCAGCCAATAGCGATCACGGTGGAAGGGGCAAATATTTTGACTCGTAACCTGATGATTTTTGGTCAAGGTGTAATGCGTTGTCACCCTTACTTGCAATCAATGGTAGAGTCAATCCACAGCGAAGAAAAAAATGCTGACAGTAAGTTCAGAGGTATTCTGACCAAAACGGTAAGCTACAGCGTTGCAAACAGCTTACGCGCATTCAAGTACGGTGTGATGCCATTTACTGCTGATGCTAAGTCATCACTGCCAGAAGTTCGAGAGTATGAAAAAGCGGCACATAGGCTTGCTGCTAAACTTGCCGTATATGCTGACTTTTCATTACTTGTGTTGGGCGGTAAATTGAAGCAAGCAGAGATGCTCTCCGCCCGACTAGGCGATGTTATGAGTTACCTATATGCAGCAATGGCGTCCATTAAATACTATGAGCAGAAAGTTGCGGTATCTGAGCGTGAGCAGGCGGCTCCTTATTTCCACTACGCAACAAGATACGCGTTAACTAGCGCAGAAGAAGCACTGCATAAGTTCTTGGACAACTTCCCTGCGAGCGGTACTCGTAAATTCATGCGTGTAATCACGATGCAGTTTAGTGGAAAACAGATGCCGAAAATAAATGATAACATGGTGCGCGAGCTTGCCGCTGCTGCACAAATGGATACACCATTTAAGGCTCAATTAACCCACCTTGTTAAGCCTACAGCAGGTGACGGACACGATATTAATGAGCAGGCATATAAAGCTAAAATGGGCTGTTTAGATTTACTTGCTAAGGTGAAAAAAGCCGTTCGTCGACGTGAAATTCAACCTGGTGTTCGTTTTGAGCAAACTCTTGATAATGCACTAGTTGCAAATCTTATCAATGAAGAAGAATACGCAAAATTAGTTGACTACAATCGTAAGCGTGAAAAAGCCATTCGCGTAGATGAGTTTGACTTTGATTTAAACTTACTTAATGAGGAAACCGCAAAAGAAGCTGTCAAGCAAGCGGTAAACGAATAAGTTAGCCATTCACTTGTTGGTAAACTTAAAAGCCCTTAGCCGATTGGTTAAGGGCTTTTTCATGTTGGGTAAAGATAATAACAGCAGCTATACTAAGAGTCTCACGGGACAATAGCTTGTTTATATTAGGTGACCGAGTGTTGTTGATTTTGACGCTCAGGGCTTATCAAACGAGCAGGCTTTGGTGTTGTGTTTGAATAACTTGGGCGAATAATTAATCAGAGAGATTGATTAATTACATTTCAAGTTAAATAACAAAAAGGGTATAACTCAGTGAAAATAATTATTCCTAATGATGTAATTTCTGTGCCCATCTCATTAAAAAGAAATCAGCAACTTTGGAGCGGTTGTGGTGATATGCTGTTTATCAACCATGACGTTGGTAAATTAGCGATAAAAAGAACCAAAGTGCCTAAGCAGGTAACACACTCACGCATTTCACAGTCAGCCGTGGCCTTAAAGAGAAAAGCACACTCATACCAAGTAGAAAGGCACTTTTATAAATACCATGCTTGCGAGCTTATACCGCCTTGTAATACCGCGAGTTATTTAGGGGAAGGTGGAGCTAATGGTATGGATTACATTGTATTTAGGGACTTCTCTAGTCAGGGTTTTGTGCAAGTTGATAAACCATCTGAAGCACAAATAATGGCTGTGATTGGCTGGCTTGCCAAGTTTCATGCTCACTTTTTACAAAGCCCCGCAGAGCATGTTTGGGAGCAAGGAAATTACTGGCACCTAGAAACTCGTCCTGATGAATTTAAAAGAATGGCTGATGGTGAAGTAAAGCAAGCCGCCAGTTTATTGCACCATAAAATAAAAAATAGCTACTGGCACACATGGATCCACGGAGATGCAAAATTAGCTAATTTTGCATTTAATGGAGAGCAAGCGCTGGGATTTGATTTCCAATACGTGGGCAAAGGCATTGGAGTTTCAGATTTAATGCTGTTCATTACCTCGGTTTTAGATGAGCAAGCACAACTACTTTATGCGGATGACTACCTTAAGTTGTACTTAGATACCTTACGGGTCGAGCTGTTAGGCAAAGCAGCCTCAATAGACGTAGCACAGCTACTTAGCGAGTGGGAAGCGCTGTGGCCGGTTGTGTGGGCTGACTTCTATCGGTTTTTGTTAGGCTGGAAGCCTGATCACTTTAAAATTAATAAATACATGAAGTTTCAAACTCAAATTGCTTTACAACAAGGGCGGTAAATGGCGGTTGCCCTACTAAGCGCTTTACACTGGGCTATTTTTGATTTTTTAAGAAAAAGGCTAGCGAGCTATTATAGCGCGGCACAGATGTCAGTGATGTTGAGTCTGCTTGTGCTACCAGTCTACCTTGGTTATTGGTGTTTCGTTGATAAGCAGCTACCTGATTGGAAATATTTTAAACCTGCGCTAATTAGCGGAGTACTTGCAGCTATTGGTAGCGTCAGCTTTATTCAAGCGTTGGCACTGGGCAGGATGGCATTGATCTTACCTCTGTTATCGGTTACTCCTGCTGTTGCTGGCATTTTTGCTTGGCTATTACTGGGGGAATTATTAACCTTACATCAGTCACTTCTTCTAACGGTGATTGTGAGTGCGTCTTTCATATTGCAAGGTGGCAAATTTATCTTTCAAGAGCCTGGTGCAAAACAAGTAACTATCACATCATTTTGTTGGGGGTTATGTATTGTTTTTGACAAGCAAGCATTACAGTACAGTTCGCTTTCTTTTCATGCCACGTTTATTACCCTAATGGTGCTTATGGTTAACTTCATCTTTCTACGCCCGAGGTATTCATTTCAAGAGCTAACAAAGCATGCTGGGCTTTGGGGGTTGTCGACGCTTGTGTTTGCCATTGCTGTTATTGCCCAGATGCAAGCATTAAGTGGGCTACAGCCTGGGATGGTGGAGGGGCTGAAAAGAGCCATTGGTATCGTCAGTGCGAGTTTGCTCGGCATGTGGTGTTTTAAAGAACAGCTATCAATAAGAGAGTGGTGGATGATATTAGTTATCTTGATTGCCAGTGTTTTGTTAGCAATGAGTAGTGGTGCTTAAACACCACTACTCATCAAGTTGTTATTTACACTGTGCCACCTTTGTCCAAACATTTGAGTAGATTTCAGGGCTTGCACCTTGTGACCAGTATGTCGCTTTGTACTCGAAGCCTTTGAATGATACTCGGTCACCTTTATAGTAGCGCTTTGTCGCATTCCATTCTTGGATACCTTTACATCCCGTAGGTGCGCCATCTACTGTAACGGAAACTGTTTTTGATGCTGTTTTATTGTTTGCAGCAGTTACAGTTAATGTCACTTGATAAGTACCAGCTGAAGCATAGGTATGTGATGGGTTTGTTTGCGAGCTCGTTGCACCATCACCAAATTGCCACTGGTAGCGACCAGACGTCGATTGGTTACTGAATGTAGCGGTCATACCATCTACAGCAACGCTAAAGTTCGCATTTACAGCGCCTGAGGTATCACAGCCATTCGCAGTTAAATAATCTACAGCAGCTTTCGCTTGGACAATACCGTGACCATAAGACGTATCACGTCCAGCTTGACCTTTATCTTTTGCCGTTGCATTTAACACATTTCGGATTTGCTTGGCTGTACATTGCGGGAATTGACTCCAAACCAATGCTGCAACGCCGGAAACGTGAGGTGTTGCCATCGATGTACCACTAATGCTTCTGTAAGCACCGTTATTCCATGTAGAGTTAACACCAACACCAGGCCCTGCAATTTCAACCTGGCTGTTGTACTGTGAGAATGAAGCTTTAGATTCTGAGCTATCTACCGCAGCAACTGACACAACTGCATCATAAGATGCCGGATAGCTTAGCGAGCTGTTACCGCCGTTACCTGCTGCGGCAATATGTAGCATGCCACGTTGATAACTTTGTTCAAAGGCATTTCGTTCCGCCGTAGAGCTGCCACTGCCTCCTAAGCTCATGCTGGTTACGTTAGCGCCTGCTTGCTCACACTGCTCAATCGCTTTAATAAGATTAGAGCCATATGCCCAACGGCCTTGGTCGTTAAATACTTTAACAATATGCAGACCTAATTGACCTGATGGGTTTACACCAACCACACCTGTTCCATTACCACCAAGCGCTGCTATTGTACCAGCTACGTGAGTGCCATGTCCGTTGCCGTCATTACTCCATAAACCTGTATCGTAATTACCATAGCCATCATTACCGGTGATCCCAGTACTAGGTAAGTCTTGATGACCTAGCGTGTAGCCTGTATCCATGATACAAACCTTGCGATTACTGCTGTAACTATCTGAAACCTGATCAGCCTGTACCATTCTAATCCCATATGGAGTGGCTTCTGCTAGCAAGTCAATTGCAGTAGGCTCTATCGCCGGCAAGTAACGCTTTGGGTCAATCTCAACTTGAGCAATATTCTTATCTTCCTGCAGTTGTTGCATTTGTGCCGGAGATACCTCTGCAACATACGCATTGACACTCGGAAGTGTGCCCAAAGCCGTTGTACCTAATGTTGTGTATGCCGCCTCCGAAAGGATCTGAGACTTCAAATGCGCGGCTTCAAGATCGTTTAGCTGTAGCGGTAATACGTTAGTTGTGGCGTTATCTTTTAATGTCACGATAACACGCTGAGTGTCCGCCTGCGCTACTGATGAGAGGCTCGCGCAAACACATACGCTTAACGCCGAAAGCTTGATAAATTTTGTTGCTTTTTTACTGTTTTTCATAAGTTCACCTGTTTTACATGTTGTTTACTTTTGTAACTAAAACAGGTGTTGACATCGCTGTCAATTGGAAGGTGCCATTAGTTTCCAAATTGCATTATTTATAGTTTTTAATTTCTGTATTTGAATTGATAATTTTAAAAGTATAAATATATGGGTGGCTTATTGTTGTTTTTTTTGCTTTATTGAGTTGTTTATTTCCCGTATTGTAAATTGCTCTGGCTCATTAATGTAACGTGAAAATACCAGCTGTCCAATAAAGTTTCCATGGATCGCGTTAAAAAGAAGTAAGTTTGACGTGTCTAGTTGTTCGAAAATTGATACTTTTAAATGTCCAATGTAGTTTTGGAATTGATGGTAGTGGGCAAGCCTAGTAAGTGTGTAAGCCCCAAGAAGAACATGACCACCTATAGAAACGTCAAGTTGCGGGGCAATATTCTTATCCCAATTAATACCACCTACGACTACTTTTCGCTGCAGTTCATTTGCAGCTTTTAAGGCGCCAATGGCTATTGGATCATTGGCAGCCCATATTGTTGTAATTGATGGATCTCGACGTAACCATGCTGCTGTTATTCTGTACGCTTCTTGTTGTGACCACTGACTGTTTTCTTCAGCGATTAACTCAATCTCTTTATTATGTTCAAGGTAGGCTAGCATGCCCTTCTGTCTATCCAATGCAGCTGCAGTTGCGACATCACCTAGCAGTGCTAACAGGTGTTTAGATGGGGCGGTGGACTTCATTGATTTTCTCGCAAGTTGGTGCATTAACTTAAACCCGGCTTGGAAATTATTAGGTTCAATAGTGCCAATAATTTGATGTCCTGCATTGGCTAGCGCGAGTTCTGCTTCTTTTGACGGGCCGTTTAGCAAAAATATGATTTTTACGTTTGAGGCTGGTATTGATAATAAATAAGGAATAACGCTGGATTTCTCATCTACGACAATAAGGTAGTCTGGCTGATTGGATAATGCTTGGCTTATCAGTTGCTTCATTAAAATATGATTGCGCTCAGCATAGCTAATTTTTAACTCGATATTTAGGTTATTGGCGCTTGCTTGCATAATCCTGCTTACATTACGCCAGAAGTCTCCTGTGGGGTTTTCGTTGGCAAAGCCTGGATTCACAAACGTAACACTGAATCGTGGTGCAGCTAAAGCTATCTTTGAGGTAATTAAGAGCAGGATGAAAAGTACGAGTTTTTTGAACATAAGCCATAGCTGCGAAATTGTATTGATAAGTCAAAAGAACCGTTGCTTTACAAATTATAGCTCATAAATGCGCTTTAGTGACTGTCATTGTCACGCACATCATGTGGCTTAATAAAGGAGGGTCGGGTACTAGTTGTTTTAAGCCAGCTGTTTACGAAGGTACTTAGGTTATCAACAATAAATGTAGCTCTGATTGCATTTGCTTTATACTAAGCGGCAAATCTAATAGGGAGACCCTCATGATAAAAGTAATTTACGCTATCATATTTTTTGTTTCTACTTCTGTCATCGCAAACGAGCAAAGTGACCTGAATAAAACAATGAAAAAGATGGGACATATATACAAATTAGCAGTGCAGTCTGAAACAAAACAACAAATGCAGGTACATCTAGATGAATTTAAGCTACTTGTACGTGAAAGCAAAGCGTTTAATTTTAAGAAAACGGTAGCTTCAGAATCATTAACCGGTCTTGAGCAAGTATTAGAAACTGTGGCGTTAGTTGAGCAGCGACTTGAGTCAGGCGAACTTGATGCTGCACGTCAAAAATTACTGGAAGTCGATAAGTTGAGGAAGAAATATCACGAGCTCCATGAGCCACCAAGCTTTTGGGAACTGTTATTTGGAAACAAGTGATAGTAAAGTCTATTCTAATCAAGTGCCGATCAGCGATGTTGATTGGCACTTGTTTATACATTTAGCGCTTTTTCTTTTTACCCTGTACCGCCTTAAATCTAGGGTTAGTTTTACAGATCACATACACTCTGCCTCTTCTTTTCACAACTTGACATCCAGGCCTATTTTTAGCGCTTTTAAGTGAGCTTAAGACTTTCATGATTTTTATCCTTTTTTAGACGCTAAATTTTTAAAGCGACGATTAAATTGCGCAACGCGGCCATCACTTGCAACAAGTTTTTGCTTACCTGTATAGAAAGGGTGAGAAGCGCTAGACACATCGATCGGAAAATAGGGATAAGTATTACCATCTAACTCAATCGTTCGGTCAGTTTTAATAGTGGATCCCACGATAAAGTATTTGTCTACAGATGTGTCATGAAAAGCAACAAGTTGATAGTCAGGGTGAATATTTGGTTTCATTACAACGATTCCTACATTTATGTGTTGTTATACTATATCAAATATAAATTAAATAAAAACTATTCTCAACAACTAAATTTTGATGAGATGATATTTACAGCATAATGGTTGTTTTATCGTCGCCATCAACATGAAACTGAACGTATCTTGAGCAGTTAAAAAAAAGGGGGTTACTTTCCTCAAAATTGCCTGATATAACTAATGCTGCATAACAGATCATTATGATATGCGTATCAAAAAATTAGCGTAGTGCAGGTATATTGTTCATACCTGTTTTTACGGTAATTTGATTCGAAGCCATATAAATGTAAGGGCAGTTTGCATAACGACATTATTATTAGTCAAAAGCTTTTACCGAAGCTAGGAGTGGACTTTATCCTCCCGACTTGTTGGTGGAAGAATGTAACTCGTATTACGTACATCGTGCGTGGTATAAAGCAGTAGCCTCATAAATAACTAAAACCTAGTACAATGGTTTGCAACAGAGCATCGTTGTTGACCGATATAAATACAGATAAAAGAGCATTCATTATGGATAAACAAGCTGAATTAGATAACTCAATTTTAGCTAAACTGCAAAGCAGCGATGATTCTGCACTACAGCAAGAGCTGGATTCTTTGTCTTGTACACACAGCGATATTGTGACGCTATTAGCGCAGTATCAGACACTTAGCGAGCAAGAAGATGAATTGTTTGATGCTTGGTATGACAGTTTATGTGAAGATCAATTGAAAGTATTAAAAGCGTTTGAGATTATTCGTGCGCATATTGAGCAGCAAATATAGCCACAGCTTCTCTCGCTGTAATTACAAACGACCAATACCAAGGATTAGTGTTTAAGAAAAGTGCTATCGACAAGGCTTCAAGCTCCAGAAACAGCACATCTATTCGTGCTGTTATCAACAATTCATCAGAGCTTTAGACAATCACGGTTTTATTCGCTTGAAGCTAGCAGCAGTCTGTAGGTTGCAACCGCCCATAGAAGGAGTTAGGCGATAAAGTGTCTTGTACCCGAAGAAGTACAAATTGGTATCTGATTTGTTCCAAGAAGTATTTAATTTTTGCTAGCAAGACGAAGCCCCTCTTTTGACGCTCAGAGAAGTCAGTTAAGTATGATATTAAATTTACGCTACTTTATAGACAAATCATACTTACGGATTAACTGATCAATGTACTTTGACCGTAGCGACTCAGTTTGCTCAGCTTGAGTGTTTGCTGCTAACGCTTTGTTGAGTAATTTCATTGCATTGTGCACTTGTTCTCGTTGCTCAGCTGCAATATTACTAGCTGTTCTGGCTTCTGTAATGTCGTCAATAATGGCACGGCCTAAATCAATATACAGCGCTTCTTCAATGAGCCCATTTTGGCTGATAACGCCGTATTTACCACACAAAAACTGTTGCCACACCTGCTGAACATGTTCAACTAAATCATCACTAAACGACGGATCTTCAGTATAAAAGCCTTTTTCTACACATCTACCCAATGCGTCACAATATTTTTGTCTAAAAAGTTCAAAGGCATTACTCGATTGATCTATTTTGTGTTTTTGTATCAATTGACCCCAATTTAATAAGCCGCGAGCGTAAAAGTCGGTGTACTCTTCGCATTCATAAAGTCCGAAGTAAGAACTACACTTTATTTGGTTCTGAATGCTGTAGCTTGGGTTAGGAAAAAGACTCAGACTTTGCCATTCGGCCAGTCGGTCTTCGGTAATTTTTAAGCTACTGCTCAGCTCAGCAGTGGTATAAAAGTGCGTATTTAAAAAATGTGACAATCCCATAAAGTTAACTGGATGGATATACAGTGGATGTAATTCTGATGGATCTTTACGCAAATAACAAGTGTGCAAAGGCAAAATTAATCAGTTTTAATTGATTTCCATGATTTTATGGGTCGGATCTCCGTCGTATTTATGGTAAAAATGGCGGTTAACAGAATGAGTAATAGAAAAACCATGTATCATATCCAATCAATAAAAAAATCGAGCTTAATCACAGCAATTAAAACGCCTTATACCATGGCGGGCGAAATAGATTTAGATACCTTTGATAAATTGGTGGAAGCCCAAATTACGAACGGTGTAGACGGTATCGTAGTTGCGGGTACGACTGGTGAAGGTCAACTAATGAACTGGGAGGAGCACTTGATGCTGATTGCTCACTCAGCGAATAAGTTTGGTGATAGATTATTAATTGTTGGTAATACAGGAAGCAACAACACCAGAGAAGCAAAAAAAGCAACTGAATATGGCTTTGCTTCAGGCATGCACTGCGCGCTTCAAATTAACCCTTATTACGGCAAAACATCGATTACAGGCGTGAAAGCGCATTTAAACGAGGTGTTAGAAATCGGTCCGGCCTTTATCTACAACGTGCCGGGTAGAACGGGGCAAGATCTTACCCCCGACATTATTGAACCGCTTGCAAATCACAAGCACTTCGTTGGCATGAAAGAGTGTGCCGGTGATGCTCGTATCGCTCATTATGAAGCAATGGGGATTGCTTGTTGGTCTGGGAATGATGATGAGGCTCATGATAGCCGCCATAAAAGCCAGTCCCACGGTGTTATCTCTGTGACGTCAAATTTGGTACCAGGGTTATTCCGGCAATTAATGGACGCACCGAATGACGCGCTTAACAAATCTTTGCTTCCACTAATGAAGTGGTTATTCTGCGAGCCAAATCCAATCGCGATTAATTCCGCTTTAATCATGACCGCAGCGGTAAAGCCCGTATTTAGATTACCTTATGTGCCGCTTTCTGTTGCACAGCAACAAGAGGGGATTGCGCTTCTTTCGCAATTGAAAGAAAGCGATTTTATTGGCGCTACACCAAAATTAATCGACGAAACACTGCTTAAGTTTTGTTAAAAGCCCGTTTGTCATTTATAATCTGCGACCGTTTTTGATTCGGTCGTAGGTTATTATGGCAACGTTTTCTTCATTTAGTTTCGCACAGCCTCTTTTAGATGCGCTGCAAGACATCAATTTTCACACATTAACGCCAATTCAGCAGGCCGCAATTCCTGCCATTCGTCAGGGCAACGATGTGCTCGCTACAGCGCAAACTGGAACAGGGAAAACCGCAGCGTTTGCATTACCTATTATCCAAAAATTGCTAGAGACTGAGTCGCAGCTAACACCTCGTGCGCTTATTCTGGCTCCAACTCGAGAACTTGCTGAGCAAATCGCCAATAATTGCGCTACGTTTGCAAAATATACAGACTTAAAAGTGCAAGCGCTTTTTGGTGGAGTCAATGTTAACGGCCAAGCTGAGCGTTTAAAACAGGGAGTTGATATTCTGGTCGCTACGCCAGGTCGCCTGTTAGATCATATCCGCCTTGGTAATGTTGCTTTGAACACAGTAAAGTATCTCGTGCTGGATGAAGCTGACCGTATGCTCGACATGGGCTTTATCACAGACATGCAAAAGGTAATTGCATCGGTAGATGAGAACAAGCAGTTGTTACTATTCTCGGCGACTTTTCCGTCAGCGATGAAGCAATTTGCCAAACAAGTCCTGAATCAACCTAAGCTTATTCAGACAACACCTGACAATAGCACTGCAGAGACTGTTCGCCATGTTGTATATCCAGTCAAAGAAGAGCGTAAACGGGAGCTACTCTCGGAACTAATTGGTAAAAAGAATTGGCAACAGGTGTTGGTATTTGTCAACATGAAAGAAACAGCGGACAAACTGGTTGAAGAGTTAAAGCTCGACGGGATTGACGCGAATGTTTGTCATGGTGATAAAACTCAAGGAGCCCGTCGCAGAGCGCTAAGGGAATTTACTGAGGGTAAAGTGCGTGTGATGGTCGCCACTGAAGTAGCAGCCCGCGGCCTTGATATTGTTGGTTTACCACGAGTAGTGAACTATGACGTCCCTTATCTGGCTGAAGACTATGTACACCGTATTGGTAGAACAGGACGTGCAGGGCAGTTTGGTTACGCCATTACTTTTGTGAGCCGTGAAGAAGAGTCGGATCTGATCCATATCGAGCAGTTAATTGAACAGCAGATCTCGCGTTACTACTTACCAGGGTATGAAGTCGCTAATCGGGAAAAACTAGTGGAAACAATTCAGAAAAAGCCTGCACATCAACGTCGCAAAGCTCGTGTGAACAAGCCATCGAACCAAGCAAGTGCAGAAGCTCGATTAAAAAACCGTTCTCGTATTGCAAATGTGCGCAAGCAGCAGAAGCAAAAATAATCGTTAGTTAATTCACTTCAGCAACAACGCCAGTCTTTATGCTGGCGTTGTTGATCTTACTCAGAGTGATACTTCCTTAATATTTACTCAATTTGAGTGATTAAATCAGCTGCTAATGGCAGAACAGATAAACAGTTTTCTTTACGGTTACAGAGACTATTGTTGACAGCTGGACACGACATCAGTGTTATCGACAAGGCCTTTGCGTCTCAAATGGGGCGCTTTTCGTAAAGCAAGTAGGTATAGTAGGTTCTAATATAGTAGAATGTTCGAATACAACACAGCTCTGATGTAATACCAATTTGACTTAATACTTGCTCAATTTGAAGGAGTCAATCTGATGCTAACAGCGTTAAAAATTTCTTATTTAGAACAACTAAATAGCAAAATTTTTGCCTAGTTATCGACAAGGTTTTCTCGCCTCAAAATAGACCACTTAATTAAGAAAATTGGTATAAAAGAGCGTCATTCATAATTTAGCGTTGAATCGATAACAAGGAAAAGAGATGTATTCGAGTTTTTTCGCACAGCTATCCGCTTGTTTAATTTTTAGTAGTGTACTTTTCACACACCCTGCCATGTCTCAAACTGCTCGGGTACTATCACCAACAAATGATGCTATTGGTGTTTTTCCACAGCGAGGTGGGGTTGCAGATCCGGTTGTTTATCTTAAAACTCGTAAAAAAGCGTTGTTTTTTGTACGTGAAGAGCGCTGGCAACAGGCGTTACCTCTATTACAAAGCTTAACATCGTCTTATAAAGATGATGGAGATACTTGGTACCTACTTGGGTTGACGCAGATGCAATTGGAGCATCATGAGCAAGCGATAGCCGCTTTGAAAAATGCACTGACGCTTGGGGTAAACGTAACCAATATCCCAAATGCTTCACGCCCTTCAAACGACATCATGATAAAAGTGTCGGAGGCTTATGCACAGCTTGGGAATATAGAGCAAGCACACGAGTGGCTAAGAAAATCTCTGTCAGCGAGATATGATGAGCGCAGCAGTATAGCGGGAAAAGCCGCATTTGATGCTATCAAAGATAATACGCAATTTCAGATATTGGCAGGACAGTACAAAGACCCCACACTAACACGGGTGCAACAATGGCGTGCTGATTTGGAATTTTTACTTGCTGAAATTAATCGCTTACATATAAATGAAATGGCTGGCACCAACGCTGAGCTGGTGGCATTGGCGAAGAGTTTACACGCGGATATACCAAACCTTAATGACCAGCAAATTGTATTTAGAATGATGGAACTAGTTGGCACCTTAGGTAATGGCCATAACCTTATCGTACCAACCTTTGGAGAAAAAGGTAATTTCAGCCGTTTGCCAGTGCAGTTTTACGTATTTACAGATGGACTCTATATCGTTGATGCAACACCAAATTACTCTGCTTTGATAGGTCAAAAAGTCATGGCTTTTGAGGGCACTTCTAGCGAGGAGGCAATCGCAAAAGCAGCAAAAATAAACCCTCGTGATAATGAAATGCAGCAGCTTTGGTTAGCGCCTTATTATTTAGCTATGCCTGAAGTGTTAACTGGGTTAGGTATTGCTGATAGTACAAATAAAATTACTATCACAGTTCAAAGTACTGATAATGTTACAGAAAAAATTCATCTTGAGGGGCAAGCATTTGCATTTAGTGGTTTGCCCACACTTCCAAAAAATCATAAAAATGCGCCAGAGTACCTACAGCATAAAGACAAGCACTACTGGCAATACTTAAATAAATCTAATGGGGTACTACAGGTACAGTTTAATGCAGTGGCACAAATGAAAACACAGTCGCTAGCCCAATTTAGTAAGACGTTAATCGACAGGGTTAAACAGGATGAAGTAAAGCATTTAGTACTGGATTTACGGCACAACAGTGGCGGGAACGGCTCTATTTTACCGCCTTTACTAAAAGCGTTAATTTACTTTGAGGCAGCAAAACCTGATGGCAAACTATTTGTTATAATGGGTCGCAACACATTTTCGGCTGCTCAAAATTTACTGACCAATATAAATCTTTTCACTGATGCTATTTTGGTTGGTGAGCCAAGCGGTTCTAGACCTAATCATGTCGGTGAAGCTGGGCGGTTCAAGTTGCCTTATAGTGGGGTATTTGGTCTGATTTCATCTCAGTTTCATCAAACATCTCGTGCGGAAGATCACCGTATATGGGTACCGCCACATATGCCTATACTACCTGATTCGAAAAGTTACTTTGCAGGTATTGATCCTGCGATAAACGCTATTTATCGGCTATTAGATAATTTATGAAGATAACAGCTTCATTTGGTTGAGATCTATCCTATCAATCCCTTTTTCTATATGCTAGCTTTACCAATAAAATCATATAAATGGAATAATAATAAATGATAATTGGTAAAGCGGCTCAATGGTTTTGCACGGTTTTTTTTGTAGTTTTTCTCTCGTGTTCTGCAATGGCTCAGGACACTCAAAAAGCAAATAAAGAATACGATCGACACACAAAAACGCTAAACTCAATAGTGCTCGGTGAAACGCGCACTGTTACGATACAACTTCCTAAAAGTTATCACACCAATTCTAATAAAACATATCCTGTAATATATCGCCTTGACGGTAAAGGGAGCCTTCCACTTATGAGTGCAGTGCTTGAACGTTTGCAAAAGACAAGCGTCTCTGCTGCACCTGAGGTCATAATTGTTGCTATTGAAAATACAGATCGGTTGCGAGATCTTTATCCAACAAAAAACAAAGAGCCAGCAGGCCCGATGAACATGGGCGGTGGCGCACCAAAGTTTTTAGAGTTTATCGAGACAGAGCTTATTCCTTTTGTAAATAAGAAGTACCGCACTCACGATTTTAAAGTGATTGCCGGCGCATCGGCAGCTGGTACTTTCGTACTCTACGCGTTGCAGACTAAGCCTACGTTATTTCAAGGCCACATAGCATATAGTCCAGCGGTATGGTGGAATTTTGGTGCCACCGCAAAAAGCACCAAAGCATTTATATCCAAAACCAAGCAATTAAATAACTTTTTATTTATTGCAATTGGCGAAGAGGGGGGCGTGATGCGCGAACGGTATGAAGATATGGCGCACTTTTTAGCTGATAACAAACCTGTAGAGCTGCGCTTTTTCAGCGAGGCTTACGATAATGTCCCTCATGGGCTTGTCTCTAGCGCCGGTATTTTTAGTGCGTACCAAAAGCTGTTTTTTCCGACCCAAATGCCAGTTCGTGCTTATAACGGCGAATTGAGCTCCATTAATGAGTATTATCAGCAGCTATCCGTTCAGTATGGCGAAGTGATTGAGCCTCAAGAGTCGACGATAAGAGGGCTCGGCTATCACCATGTGAGTACGGGTAACGTGAAAGAAGCAATTAAGTTGTTTAAGTATGGCATTTCACGCTATCCACATAATGCAGACGCATACAACGGTTTAGCTTACGGTTATGAAACCGATAAACAATATCGAGCATCGTTAGAGCAAGTAAACAGAGCGCTAGCATTATCATCGAAGGATGATGATGGCTACGATGTTTTTGTTGCTCGTAAAGAGCGATTAACTAAGTTACTTGGTGAGTGAGATTTCAAATACGTAAATAGACCACGCAAGTATTTGACTTGGTCTATTTGCTGGGTATTTAGTGCTACTTAAAAATAGTGGCGAATACGTTTAATTTTTTCGCCGCTAAACTCAAACAGTGTCACAAGCTTTTGCTTATTTTCTTTTTCATTCGTGTTACCTTGCTGATCAATGCAAGGGTGTAAATACTCAACGGTCACTGCATTAAGGCCTTCAATGATGTTTGTTACTTGGATATCGCACTTTGTGTATTGGCCTAGATAGCTGAGTCAGCCCGCCTTATATTCTTCTTTTGATAATATGGCATTAAACCTAGGATGCTCGAATGTGGCATCGGGTGTTAAAAGCATCAGTAAATTGGTAACATCAGATTCTTTTGAATGTTGGTGTTCAACGGCTTTTTGGGCGTCAAAATAAGCGTTGACCTTGTCACTCAGCGCTTCTGCAGAGCAAGCACTTGAAACAAGCATGAATGGTAGCAGTGCATATAGCGCTTTCATTTTCATTATGATTTTCCCTAATTTATTGTTTTTACTCTGTATAGAATGCAGCGTTTCGACCGGGAAATGCAAGTTTAGAAAATGGCCACGCCGTTTTTAACCAATGAGTAATTGTTTGATAGAGTAGGTCATCCAATGCTATATCTTCTGACCCTATCCACAGATACACATCACAATCAAAATCTGAAGATTGAGGCGGATCGATATAGACACAACCGATATACCTTTCACTGTGTCTGGTGTAAACCGCATAAGCAAATGCTGCTCGCGACATAAATTCTTCCCTGTGCGTGGCTAAACTTGCAATGTTTTCCTCAAAAGTCATAGAAGCTTTTGGCCAGTTTGAACTTGGGCCAAATATGCCCTGTAAGCGTGGTTGATTAGCCATCACCAATTCATAATCTGCAGTCGCAATTTGCTCGTCTAGCACGGTAAAAGAAAAATGAGATGTGCTAACCCTTTTTGGTGGTTCAAAAGAATCGGGAATAAAGGGCTGACCTTGTTTTTGTTGCTTAGTCACTGTTACTGGCACTCATTAACAACGGAAGCTTTTTCATCGAAGCATCTCTTTTATAATTAGTTACAGCACGTTATCATTTGGTTGTAGCCAATACAATTACAAAAGCCATAAACTCAGTGACACATCGGCTAGGAACATAACCAGTACTTTGGCTTCGTAACACTCATCGATAAAGAAGAAAACCAAAAGAAAGAAGAAGAAAAGAAAACCAAAGACAAACAAAACCAAAAAACAAAACCAAAGACACCCACCACTAATTTGCAAAACCAAAGACACCCACCACTAATTTGTGCCTTTTTTAAAAGTCGGCTACGCTTTAACTCTGCACTCAAGGATTGAGAGAAACAAGCGATGGCGACTGCCCGTAAAAACCAAATCAGCTTAACAGATACCAAATACTATCATTGCATCTCCCGCTGCGTTAGACGTGCGTATTTATGCGGTGAAGATAAACTAACTGGAAAATCCTATACACATCGCCGTGATTGGGTTGAGGAAAAGCTCCTGATGTTAGCTACCGTCTTTTGTATCGACGTCTGTGCGTATGCGGTGATGAGTAATCACACCCACATTGTATTGCATGTTGATGATAAAAGAGCAAAGCGCTTATCTGACAAGGCCATAGTGATACGCTGGCACAAGCTATTTAAAGGTAATTGGATAACGTGGAAGTTCGTTGAAGAAGAGCCACTATGTGAGTCGGAGCAGTTGATACTCAGTGAATATATTGCCAAGTACAGACAGAGATTGGCAGATATTAGCTGGTTTATGCGGGTACTCAACGAGGATATTGCCCGCAGAGCAAATAAAGAGGATGAATGTACAGGCCGATTTTGGGAAGGCAGATTCAAATCTCAACCCTTGCTAGACGAAGCCGCATTAGCTGCTTGTATGGCATACGTCGACTTGAACCCCATTCGAGCCAAGTTAGCCCCAACGCCTGAAACCTCTGACTTTACCAGTATCAAAAAGCGCATCGACCATGCAAGGCGAGGGAAACAACCAAACAGCCTATTACGATTTGCAGGTAGCCCCCGAAAGAAGATGCCAAAAGGGCTGCCTTTCGAACTCAAGTCTTACTTAGCATTAGTAGAGCTTACGGGGAATTATATTCGCACCGATAAAAAAGGCGCTATCTTTGAGGCTCAACCAATTTTGTCTCGACTAAACATTGAACCTGATAATTGGATGAAACTCACAACCCAATTTTCTCGGATTTTCCATGGTGCTGTTGGTCGAGAGCGAGTACTCACCGCTTACTGTGAAACACTCAAAAAGCGACGGCGCACAAATCTAGCAAATTGTGAACATTTTCTGGCTTAACCAAATAAATTTTTTAGCGATAACCCTCAAGCTATGTAAATTACGGCGCTTTTGTCATGCGTATGACACTGGGGTTAATGTAGAGAAACACATAAATGTCACTAGTTACCTGATTTTATGAGCACTTTTAATAAGAATAATGAACATTTCCATGTTGAAATTGTCACAGTCATGGTGAGTAAATAATAGTAGGTGTCAGTGATACACCGTCAGGCTGCTGGGTGCGAAAGAGCGCATACTCACTCTTCCTTTATTTTTTCTGCTATATCGAGGGGAGAGATGTTGTTTCAAATTAATGAAAACGAATTTACTCTTCGACCACCATCCATAGTAGTTGTTAGTACAAACACGTTACATAATAAATAATAGTGGATGTTAGCGATACGTTACGTTATGCCGTGGGTGTCAGTGATACATTCATCAGTGATACATTATGGCACATAGTTAATAGTGGGTGTCAGTGATACATTATGCCTAATTTTAACCAGTTTTAACGTTGCCCCTGCTTGGGGTGGTGGCTATTTTATGACCGAAACCATATTTAAATTACCTTCTGTGTTTGAAGTTAGGTATATTGACAAGGCTGCTGGGTGCGAAAGAGCGCATACTCACTCTTCCCTTATTTTTTCTGCTATTTCGAGGGGGGAGATGTTGTTTCAAATGAATGAAAACGAATTTACTCTTCAACCACCATCCATAGTCGCTGTTAGTCCAAACACGTTACATTGCGTTAGAAGCTATTCTCCGGATTTCAAAGGTGTCTTTACCTTGGAGGTATTCGACTCTTCACGTATATTGGGTGACATTAACTCAAGAAATTGTCAATCTTTTAAAAGTCAGGTGTTAGAGTCGCCGGATTTATACGACAGATTTACCACTTTATGTACAGTGCTCCTTTCGGAAGTTAAGAGTTCAGAAAAAGAAAACTTAATTTTAAATTGGATTAATAATTTTTTGGATCATCAAAAGATACCACACGCTGAAAGTTGCCCGACTGGTCATGAATTAGCAAAAAAAATTAAGGCGATGATAGATTGCCACCACCAAGAAACTTCTCTGTTTGACGAGATATCATTGACCTTAAATTTAAGTAAAGAACACTGCAACCGGATATTTCGTCGCACTTATAATCTTTCGATACAAGGATATTTTCTTAACAAAAAGGCTCATCTATCTAGGAGCTTATTAGCAGGTGATCTCCCCATTTCAGAGATAGCGGTTCTAAGCGGGTTTTACGATCAAAGTCACTTTTCCCGTATTTTTAAAGCTATATTCCAAATTAGCCCGGCTGAATATCGAATGCGGATCAAAGAATCACATCAATCTTGTACAAGACGACGTTAATATATATTTATATCTTGCTTCCTTAATTATCACTAACCTTGGGAGCAACACATGAAGTATGTACGAAATAATGAACATGACGAAGAAGTTATCAGACAATTTACTAAGCAGGCTATTCCTTTTACAAAAGTAACTGGACACTTGAATTCAATAGAACTGCTTGTTGAAATGAGTGGAGCCACAGCAGACGATAATATATTGGACATAGCTTGTGGCCCTGGTCTAGTAGCTTGTGAATTCGCAAAAGTTGCACGACATGTAACTGGGATCGATTTAACAGAGAAGATGATTGAGCAAGCGCTTTGCCATCAAAAAGAAAAAGGGTTGAATAATCTTTCTTGGGATATCGGTACCGTATACCAATTGCCGTATGATTCAGATACCTTTTCCGTTGTAGTGAGCAGGTATAGTTTTCATCATTTGCTAAACCCCGATATGGCACTAGCTGAAATGCTTAGGGTGTGCATGCCAGGTGGTGTTATTGTCATTGCAGATGTCGCATTACCCGCAGATAAATCTGAGGCATTCAATCGCATGGAAAGACTCCGAGACCCATCACATACAGAAGCATTATCCTATGATAAGTGGAAGCAATTGCTCTTTAACTCTGGGTTGAAGAAAATCCGACGAGGTAGTTACAAAGTTCCTATGGAACTTGAAACGCAACTTAACGCATCTTTTCCTAATCCAGGGGACGATAAAAAGATACGAGAGATCTTTCTACAGGATGTAGATGCTAATTGTTTGGGTGTTGAATCTCATAAATGTGGAGATGAAGTTCATTTTTCTTATCCAATATCAGTTTATGTCGGCGAAAAATAGCTAGCCGAATTTGTCTAATCGGTATTGGCAATTCTCAGGTCTATTTAATTTCGCTAGTTTGGTTGGCCGAAAAAATCGTTTACGGCAAACATATATTGAGGATCTCTTATTACAATGCCTTATTTAACTTACAGGAACAAGTATTGTGTAAGGCTATCAGATTTCAAGTGGCCAACTTTGCATCTCAGTGATCCGACTAATGCAGCGAGCGAAAGCAAACGGAAGCTGCTCGCCTCGGTAGATTTTCTCAATGGGCGCGGCGGCCAAAAATACAACTAGTACTTTGGCCTCGTAACATTCATCGATAAGCGCAATAAGTCGTCTTGTCTCATCATCACCTATTCGAACTTGTGCTGCCTCATGTGGGCGGATGTAGCCTTCCTCTGTCCCTTGCGCTATTGGGTTCTGCTCGGGCATAACACCAAGTAAAGGTAAGTCAGAGATAAAAATACACTTATATTGCTGTGTAAGTTTAATATAGTCATCGATAGCACGAGGAGTTGAACATAACGACATAAAATCAAAACAGACTAGATTTTTAGTCGCTCCAAGTATATTCACTGAGCGATGATTAAGCGTTAATACTTCAGGTTTTGATACTCCCCCAGCTTTGGCAAACGCCCGCCAAAACGCGTGCTTGTCTTTGACAAAGTAGTGATGTGCTTGCGTACCTTTAGCAAAGCGATGATCCGTCTCACCACAGATAGGTATGATTTCGCAATTGCGCATAAGCAGGTCGATGGTTGGCTCAAAACGGTCTCTATGTAACCCGTCTTTGTATAACTGCGTTGGGTGACAGTTTGAGGTGGCAACTAAAGTTACGCCAGCTTCAAATAGTGCTTCAAACAGTCTTGCCATAATGATGGCATCGCCGATATCAGTGACAAAAAATTCATCAAAACACAATAACGATGTTTGCTTAGCCCAGTTTTTCGCAATATGTTGTAGTGGATCTTTAATCCCTTGGATTTGATTTAGCTCTCTGTGGATTCTTTGCATAAAATGATGAAAATGCAGACGAGTTTTGTTATCGATTTGGGTAAACTGATAAAACCAATCCATTAGCATAGTCTTGCCGCGACCAACAGGCCCATAAAAATAGATACCTTTGGCTGCACTACCTTCTACAACTGAACGAGAAAGTTTATCTAAGGCGTCAATTGCGACTTGCTGCGCTGCGTCAGGCGCAAGATTTCCAAGTTCAACTTGTGTTTCGTAATGGCTAGAGATTGACATAGTCGCTGCAAATAGGAATAGTTAATCCTAATAATATCATAAAGCTAGAATTCATGGACGCACTATTAAAGCTAAAGCAAGCAATAGCGAGCTACTATGCTCTGTCACAAGAAACTTGGTCCGCTATTGAAGCGATCACTACAATAAAATCATTTGCTAAAGACGACTGGTTATACCAAGAGGGTGAATATCCGACAACATTCGCATTTTTATATCAAGGCTTAGTGCGGTTAGTAAACACCAATGCGGCAGGGCAAGAGTACAACAAGCGTTTCTTTGTCGCGGGGGAGTTTCCTGGCGTAATGCATGCTCTACACCGTGCTGAGCCAGCTAATCAGGGGATCCAAGCGTTGGAACCCACAGAGGTGGTACTAATAAACTTTAAACAATTTAGAGCATTGCTAATGGACAACCCTGAGTTAATGCGATTCCAGATCCATTATCTTGAAAAGAATTGGTTGCTAGAAAAAGACAAGCGGGAGCTTTATATGGTGCAGTTGGATGCAACTGAACGTTATCTTGCTTTTTTAAAGGAGCAGCCTGAGCTTGCTGAACGAGTTGCGCAGTATCATTTGGCTTCGCACCTTGGGATCACGCCAACGCAGTTAAGTCGTATTAGAAAATCTTTAAAAAATTCGGGTTCGTTTACATAGGTAAATGAGCCACGTTCGTTACCTTGTTAAAGTTGCCTCAACAGAATATGGAGAGCAACTTATGAATATTACACAATTAGAGTCATTACTAAATTGGCGTTATGCCGTTCGCAAATTCTCAGATCAACCAGTTGAACAAGCAAAAGTTGATAAACTAATTGAGCTCACTGGACTTAGCGCTTCTTCATATGGCCTGCAGTCATATAAGATTTTACAGATAACCTGTCATCGTACCAAACAAGCTATGTTTCCTTACTCGTATGGACAACAAAAAGTAGTAGATAATAGCCATTTACTTTTATTTGCAGCTGATATGTCGCCATTAAACTCACAAGTTGAACACTATATGGATAATTTTAGGCGTCAGCGCGACTTAACAGAGGACACCTATTTAACAATGGAAACTGGGATTAAGTCGGCATTAAGTGGTATGAATAAAGATGCCCAGTACATCTGGTGTTCAGAACAAATTCATCTGGCGGTTGGAACGTTATTGGTTGCCGCTGCGAGCCTCGAAATAGATGCTTGTCCTATAACAGGTATTGAAAAAGGCGAGATAGATAAAATACTTGGTCTTGAAGCGATGCATCTCCGTACGGTCTTGGTTGTACCACTTGGTATCCGCTGTAGTTCCGATAAAAATGCTACTGCGCCTAAAGTAAGAAAAACACAAGCGAAGTTAAGTACAGAGATGACACTATGATTTTCGGTTTACTTGCTATTTTTGCCGGTGGCGCCATTGCGGTTCAGGCAAGTATGAACGCTCAACTAGGCGCGTTGCTAAAAAGTCCGATACTAGCTGCTGGGGTTGCATTTACTGCTAGTGCCCTTTATACGGTCGTGGCTTTTCGATTATCTGATAGCGTTTTTCCGACAATCACACAAATAAAAGCCGTGCCTTGGTACCTTTGGTGTATTGGCGGAATATTAAGTGCCACCGGAGTAGGGCTGAGCTACTTTTTGATCCCCAAAATGGGTATTGGTAATTTAATGGCATATTATTTATGCGGCCAAATGGTAGTCGCGATGATAATCGGTCAGTTGGGTTTATTTGCCGTACCGCATACTCCCGTTACCTTGCAAAAGTTGCTAGGATTGGTTGCCGTACTGACCGGTATCGTGCTTCTTAACGTAAATCAGCAAAACTAATTTACGTTGAAGTGATGTTATCTCAAGCGGACGTAAGCTTAGTACTCGACTATTTCCAGCGCTTTGCTGACTGCGGGAGTGGCTGCAATTTGCCGATAATAACGTCGTAGCTGCTTGAGTGAAGGCGTCTTTTCTAACAGTGTTTTTGCTCGCTCACAAAGCATAAATAAGTAGCTATCACACAAAGTAAATTGATTGGCTATTACGTAGTGATTGTCAGCTAGCAAATTATCTATCACGGCAAATCCTGCTTCCAACCGAGCTTGCTGTGTACGGATCAGATCGTCATACATCAGGGCACTTTGGGTGTGTCGTTCGGGATAGGTGTACATTAATAAGTCGCTGTGCAGCGAAGCGCTCATAAAATGGAGCCATTGTATAGATTGAAACTTAAGCTTTGGATCTGCTGGAAATAACTGCTTGTCGCTGTGTTTATGAGCAAGATATTGAGAAATAGCCGCACTTTCAAACAGTGTGAAATCATCATCGACAAGCGCTGGTATGTGACCTGCGGGGCTGAGCTTTAGGTAATGTGAGCTGTGATTAGCATTTTTTTTCACATCAACTAATTCTAACTGATAAGGTTCGCCTATCAATTCCAATAAAATATGAGGTGCAAGGCTTGCGCTCTGTGGATAGTAAAAGAGTGTATACATAATTCACCTAATGTAAGTCACAAACATCGATATTAGGTTGGACAATAAGGCTTTCGATGTTGCGAAGTTAAAATATTAAGCGGCTCCTTCTGTGCTTTCTCCTATTCAACCTTAGGTGACGGATGCAGTTTTCTCAAATAAAAATGCCAGCAAATATTGCTGGCATGTAAAGTTTTTAGTGTTATTGCTACGGAGTATAGTAAATCGGTGAGTTTGGCCCGACAGGTAGACCAAAGCCAAATACCCAGATATAAAATAGTGCGACCCAACCAATAAAGAAGAACATGCTGTAAGGCAACATAGTCGCTACCAACGTACCGATCCCCATATCTTTCTTGTATTTGGTGGCCACTGCCAATATCAACCCAAAGTAACTCATCATGGGGGTAATCAGGTTTGTGACAGAGTCACCAATTCGATATGCAGCTTGGATAGTTTCTGGTGCGTATCCAATTAGCATCAACATAGGCACAAAAATAGGGGCTGTTACTGCCCACTGCGCAGAAGATGAGCCTAAACTGAGGTTAACAAGGGCACACATCAAGATAAACAGTACGAATACCTCAGGGCCTGTTAAGTTAAGCGCCTGTAGTAATGCTGCACCGTTAATCGCTAAAATAGTGCCTAAGTTAGTCCATTTGAAAAATGCGACAAACTGCGCAGCGAAGAATACCAGTACAATATACATCCCCATTGAGCTCATACTTTTGCTCATGGCATCGATAATATCACGGTCATTTTTCATGGTACCTACGACCCGGCCGTATACAAAGCCCGGAATGGCGAAAGTCACGAAAATAAAGACGACGATACCTTTTAAAAATGGCGAACCTGCTACTTCACCTGTGGTTGGGTGACGCAGAATACCGTCTTCAGGCACGATGGTCATCGCGAGTAAAAGGCTGACCACCAAAAGAGAAACTCCAGCCCATTTTAGTCCAGATTTTTCTTTTGCTGTAAGCTTTTCAATGTTGTTTTCGCTTAAGTCAACGCTAGCTTCACTTGCATCATATTTTCCTAAGCGTGGTTCAACAATTTTTTCTGTTACCAAAGTACCAACAATGGCAATAAGGAATACAGAAATCATCATAAAGTACCAGTTTGCTTCAGGACCAACTTGGTAGGTCGGGTCAATCATCTGCGCAGCTGGTGTGGTAATACCTGCAAGCAGCGGATCGATTGTACCTAACAGTAGGTTTGCACTGTAACCACCAGACACACCTGCAAAAGCAGCTGCTAAACCAGCCAGTGGATGGCGACCTAAACTATGGAAAATCATCGCTGCAAGTGGGATCAGCACAACGTATCCAAGTTCTGAGGCGGTATTAGACAAGATTGCAGCAAACACTACCATAAAAGTAACTAAGCGCTTTGAAGCGCCCATCACCATGCCACGCATAGCTGCTGATAGCATGCCAGAATGTTCAGCAACACTCACACCTAGTAATGCAACCAATACAGTACCCAAAGGAGCAAAGTCCGTAAAGTTAGTTACAAGGCCTGTCACTATGCGTTGTAGACCTTCTGCACTCATTAGGCTTACGACTTCAATAACGCCGTCAGGGTCTCTGCCTGCTGAGCCTTCAGGGCGGGGATCGATAGCCGACAAGCCCATCCAATCAGCGATACCACTGAATACCACAATGGCGATACAAAACATGGCAAACAATGTAATAGGGTGAGGAAGCATGTTACCCAGAAACTCAACAGTTGCTAAGAAGCGGTTAAATAACCCACCTTTGTGCTCTGCTTGAGCCTGACTATCAGCCTGCGTCTCTACAGCTTTTGACATAGCTAAATTCTCAGTTCCAAAAAATGCCGCAACTTTAGCATCTCTTTGGACTGAAATCATGTGAAAGCGGTTATTTGTCCTGTTTTCAGGGTGAAATTAGATAGATTGTGCAAAAACAAAGCAATCAGAATAGCTTTAGTTGATTTTTACTCATTGTATTGCTTTTGTTTCTTCTTCTCGTCGCGCGTTTTCTAGAAGCGTGCGTGCTGATCACGCGTCCAGTCTCTCCCTTATCTAGGTGTTGTTTATAGAAACTAGAGATCTTCTCTCTTGCTATTTTCGCAGCATCGTCAGGATGCTTTTCAGGGGGAGCATACAAGTCGTCTTTGAGGCCTGCATAAAGCCAAGGGGTATGAAGATAGTTGTCTGGAACATGGTCAAGCTCGGGAATATAACGACGAATAAAATGTCCGTCAGGATCGTATTTAAGCCCTTGAGTTACAGGATTGTATATGCGAAATGGATTTATTCCTGTTGTACCCGATTGCATTTGTACCTGGGGGTAATGGATCCCAGGTTCATAGTCAACGAACAGCGTGGCGAGCCTTGCTGCTGGCTTTTGCCAATCAAGCCACAGATGATAACTAGAATATGCCATCAACATGGCTCGCATTCGAAAGTTTATCCAGCCAGTTTGGATAAGCATTCTCATACAGGCATCTATAAACGGTACCCCAGTATCGCCTGATGACCACCGTAAATAGCATGATTCATTAAATTCATTTGCTCTCATATCAATTAAGGAATTATGTACCGCTTGCTCAGCGTATCGGGGCTCTGACTCAAGTTTTTGCACAAAGTGACTGTGCCAATAGAGCCGAGATAAAAAGCCGCTTTTATTGCGCTTTGAGGTGACCGGTAAAGCTTGAGCTTGTTGCAATATTTGCCTCAAGCTGAGCACACCATAAGCCAAATAGGGGCTAAGCCTTGAGCTACTTGTGGTAGATTTTACCGGGCTCGATATTCCGTATAGATATTCGTTGATTCTGTGGTGAAAAAAGCTGTCTCGAGTTTTGTTCGCGGCTTCTAACCCGCCTTGTTGTGGTGTTATAGCTTCGTTGTTGTCATCCGCCGGGTAGACATCAAGCAACTCAAGGCCGTTATGGTGTTGAAGTAAAGCGTGGATATGTGTTGGTGCGGGAAAAGCGGCTGCCTGAAGCCACTTCTCAGCGACATGATGCCATCTATCACGATTGACATGGCCTCTGAATACAGCTTGTTGTTGATATTCTTGATAGTTAACTTGCTTGGATTTACACCATGCAATAACGCGTTTGTCTCGCTCGTACGTCCAGGGGTTGCCAGTCTCTTGGTGACAATATAGATTTGAAATAGCAACATGTAGATGAATTTTCTCCAAAATTTCAACCACATCACCTTTACGTACGGTCAAAGAAGCACCAATTCGCTGTAGCTGTTTTGACAGGCTTAATAGCGACTCTTTAATGAATTGGAATTGCCTTTTGCTGGTATCTTCGAGCTGCCAATAGTCAGGCTCTATCACATACAGAATTAAAGTAGGCTTGCCGTTATTTGCTGCTTCATACAGCGGTCGGTGATCAGATACTCTGAGATCTCGCTTTAGCCAAACGAGATTAATCATTTAACACGCCTTTAAAAAGTAAAGGATAACGTCGTAGTCTTTTGCCAATGTAATCGTCAGCTAGGATTTGTTCGCAGATCCTGTGTACGTCATCGTCAATGGCAAATACCCAGTCGAACCGTTCAATAGCGAGCAAAAACCCACGTTTGAGAAAGCTTTGTTGACGGTATTCGTTACAGTTGCGCTTGATGATATTTATCTTATCTGGGTTGGCTTTTAGTGCGGCCACTACCTGCTCTATGTAAACGCGGGTTTGGTTGCGTTCTGGGCGAGGTCGCCGGACACGGCGTCCTCGATTGCTGTTTGGATATAAACTACGCATTCGCCTCTTTGTATATATACTCAAGCTTTTTTATTAAATCGTCTTTGTGTTTATCATGCTCATAGTCGAGGTGATAAGTATTATGAAAACCAGAGCGTAGCAGCACGCCACTGCCTTGAAGATAAATCGTGTATCCGTCTGGATCGGCAAAAGCTGTTACGCCTTGGTAGCGTTTTCCATCACTTGTCACCTCACCGTTTTTTTGAATATGCTCAAAAACGGTTAACAAAAATCTGCTGTCTAATTCATTTTTCATTTCTTAACCTCTGTCCTTAAATACGTTAGTAAAGTGGTTCGTGATCACTTAACTAGCGCTGAAATTGCTTTAAATTGCTCATTTTTTGCTGTTTTAAGCCATTGAAAGAGAATAGATTCTATGGCTAAAAAACGTGCTCCGTCGGCTTGCATTTGCGCCAAAGCCCACTGCGTGTGCTTCGGGTTACGCGAACATATAGCATCTGCTGCAATAACCACATTAAAGTTATCAGCCAATAGATCGTTCACAGTTTGCTGTACACAAATATGACTCTCTAACCCTACAACAATCACAGTATCTCGATGAAACGATTGAATAGTTTGCTTACAGTCCTCTGTGTAATAGGCACTGAAAGCTGTTTTTTCAATAATAGGTAAGTCAAATTTAAGTAAATTAGCTGCACTGTGACCTAACCCTTTGGGATATTGTTCAAAAATTAGGGCTGGTATAGACAAATATTGAGCAGCGTTTAGTAGCGTTGTTACTTGATTTTCTACGGCATCAAATTCAGCGATATGTGGACGAAACTTTTCTTGAATATCAATCACTAGGATCATGCAATCTGACGCTATTAAATTCATCTTCTTCTCCTTAGAGATAATCTCGCAAGGTTAATATGTGCGCTTCACATATACTTTATTTGTTAGTTACAATGACAGACCGAGCAAAAAAGTAAATGGTTTTAGCGTGAAAGTACATTTTCTGGGCACCTCCTCTGGTTGTCCTTCCAAACAGCGTAATATGTCCGCTACCGCTGTAAGCTTTGATAATACAAAGGCTTGGGTGTTGATTGATTGTGCCGAAGCGACGCAACATGCACTATTACATAGCGAGTTAACGCTATATCACTTAGAAGCCATTTGTATCACTCACCTGCATGGGGATCATTGTTATGGGTTACCCGGACTTATTTCGTCAATGGCGCTCAACGCGAGGCAAGCTCCACTTAAATTAATTGCTCCGCGTGCGGTTGTGCAATTTGTGCATAGTTGTTTTGCTCTGACAGAAGTTAAGTTGGGCTTTGATCTAATAACCATTGCTCTGGAAGAATTAACCGATAAATTAAGCCTTAACTGTTGCGACATTGAAACCATAGCGCTTCAGCATCGAGTTCCTAGTGTTGGCTATAAACTTACCGAAAAGTGTATTCCACGTAAGTTAAAGATAAGTAAACTGCAGCAAGATGGCATTGGTTCTGGCGGTCATTATAACTTGCTTCAAAAAGGCCAAGATGTTGAATACCAAAGCCAACTTTTACGCTCAGCGGACTACAGTTTTTATAGCTGGCGGCCTAGAGTGGCAATAATTTGTGGCGACAATGAAAAGCCAGCTTTACTTTCACAGGCTATTCAGGGAGCAGATCTGCTTGTTCACGAAGCCACTTTTACCGCGCCTGATCTACATAAAGTCGGATTTCACACCGGGCACAGTGATGCCAAACGCATTGCTCAGTTCGCACAAACTCATCTAGTGCCGACCCTCGCGCTTACCCATTTTAGCGTACGTTACCACGGCGAAGGTATGCTACAACCTCTTATTGATGAAGCCGCTAAGTACTTCGGCGGCGAGCTTGTTATTGCCCATGATGGTTTAGTTATTGATATTCCAAATCAAAAGCAGTTTGATGGCGACTGAAGTTAATGCTACCCTCGCTCGCAAAACCAGCGCCAATCAGCGATAACCTGTTCACTGTAGTGACAGGCGGTTTTTATCAATTCATCGATTAAATCAGGTAAGACAGCGACAACTTGTTCTTGAAAATGTAGCGAGCGTCGATCTGAGCGCATGTGGGAGAGGGCAAGTGCCTCACCGCAGGTTTCCGCGTATTGACTAAAACCGGATCTAGTTGCAGCGCGTTTACCGATAGTGATGTCTTCTGGGTCGATACCAACACGAGCATGGTGACGTGAGCGCACCAACCAATGGCTGCCTTGCCACAGTGCATTATCCAAAATAAGATCGGTACGGCGCTGCATTTTTCTTTGACTATTAACCGTTAAATGCGCAGGGTCGAGGCGGTTAACGGGGCTTAGGCTGGAAAAATAAGCCAGAGGTGATGCAACCTGCTGCTGCTTAATCTCAACAATGTGACACAAGGGCAGAATGTCTTTGGTAGGCTTTTGCACACTTGGCCCAACCAATAAATAATAGCGGCTCAGGTGCAACGAACCTGTGCCTTGGTCAATTCGCTCAACACAGTCCAAAATTTCGTCATCAACGTATGCCGCGAAGTGGTCAATAAGGCTCTCTTTCAAATCTGGATCAATTTGCTTAAATCTGAGTTTGTCGTCTCGAAAGCTAAGGGGTTTAATACTGAGGTCAATCTCTTTAGCAAGCGTACTTTTAATCGTAAATGCGGCACCTCCCGCCATTCTTTGCAAGCCTTTTTGCCACCGTTTGTACAATATGTGGTTATTATTAAATACAATTAGGCCGGTATTACTATCGACTTTATGTTCCAGCGACAATTGACAAGTTTTTATGTAGCTTTGTAAAAACACCTGTTGTGCTTGGAGTATCTGTTCTTTATTCACAACAGGCTTGCTGCGATCTTTTATATCTTTAGCTTGCTCTTGAATGCGGCCTCCCTCCAGTTGAGTAAGAGGCAAACTGACCAAAAAGCGGAACAGATCCCATACTGCATGTCCAACACACGCATCGTCGAAATCATTAGGTTCAAAAATTAAGGTATCACCATGGCTGCCTTCTTCACTATGAAAGCCGAAGTTTCCTGTATGACAGTCGCCCATAATGTAAGTCAGGGGAAGTGTAGTGGCAGTGTCTGGTAAGGTAATTTGTTGCTCTAGTAGGTCTTTGTACATCAGTGCAGCACTACCCCGAAAAAACCGAAGTGGACTTAGTCTCATTTTGCTGAATTTACTGCACTCACGGCTAACGCTCACGCCTTCACGTTCCTCAAAATAAGATGCTAGATAGTCATGACGATTCATGGATTAGTCCTCCTTTTGAATAATACCCAATTGAGATTTAGCCAGCTTAACAACCGCTTTATCGATAGGTGGCGGGCTAATATCGACCCCCTCACTGAGCGCATTGACTACGGTCTTTAATACTTGTACTCGCGCATACCATTTATGTTCAGCAAGGATGACATGCCAAGGCGCTAGGTTCGTATCGGTTTTTCCAAACATATCATCAATGGCTTGCTCGTACTCTTCACGCTTTTTACGGTTACGAATATCTTCTTCTGTTAGCTTCCAACGTTTATAGGGGTTATTTAACCGTTCTGTAAATCGTTTTAGCTGCTCTTTCTCGCTAATATGCAAAAAGACTTTCACAATGCGAACGTTATCATCGACTAGTAGTCGTTCAAATTCGTTGATTTCTTGATAGGCGCGACGCCATTCATTTTCGCTGGCAAACCCTTCAACGCGTTCGACTAACACTCGTCCGTAATAAGAGCGGTCAAAAATAGTCATAGTGCCAAGCGGGGGAAGCTTAGTTTGAAAGCGGTACAGATAGTGTCGACCTTGCTCTTCTGGGTCGGGTTTTGCGATAGGGAACACTTTAAAGCCTCTAGGGTCGAGCTTTTCGGTCATGCGGCGAATGGCACCACCTTTGCCAGCCGCATCCCATCCTTCAAATACTAAAATAGCGCGCTTCTTTTGGTGAAAATAGGCCTGCTGTACGTGTAATAGCTGAGTTTGCCAGTATTTTAATTCATGCTTATAGTGCTTCTTTGAATCCATAGCAGGATACGTAACCGGAGGTTTTACACTTAGTCCTCGGTTTAGCGTGTTAAATATAGAAACGTAGCTGGTCATGATCACTCCCTCAAAACTTCCTTAGCTAAATAGCTCTAAATATCAGTCAATTCTGAATTAAATAACCTGAGCTTTGGATAATTAATACCTTTCTAGCAGCCAGTTTTAGCGCTAACTGTGTTGAATTTACTTCCAATAGCCAGCTATTGATGCGTATATTCGCCTTGCCTACAGGATGTAGATACCTTAGCGAGAGCAGGACGCGGAAGCGGTGTTCTCCCTAAAACTCTCTGGCTAGACAAGGAGAACACTAAGTTGTGCTTAAGCAACAATGAATTCAAGCACTCCTTATCCAAACCTCAGATTAAACAAATGATATTGAACCATACACTATTGGACGCCGTAGAGTCGCCCAGTATGAACTCTACAAGTATTATTTGACAAAAATATGTCAAACATCGTCAATAATACCAATTGGTCTTACTACTTACTCGATGTAAGGAAGTCAATCTGACACTCGCTATGTTCAAAATTTTTATTTAGAACAACCAAATAAAAAATTCTCACCTTGTCTGCTTTGATGTAGACACCTTTACGTTAGCAAAATAAGTGGTATAAAGCCGAATTTTCCGTAAGACCATTTCTTTGTATTCAATAGCGGTAAGATACAAAAAGCCCTAGTCATTGAGCGAAAAAGTACGCAGGGGTTGAGCATCGTATTATTATGTTTTATGGTGGTTTTTTACCCATTATAGGACACCACCTTGATGGCTCACTCTGTTTTGATAAAGGAAGTATAAAATGCGGTTTTGGCTTTTGATAATATTAGGTATTTCTTTTAATTCACATAGTATAGTGATCCGACATGACGTAGATGACGCAGACTATAGAGTATCGAGCGATGTATTGCCGCAATTAGCAACTTTTTACATCGATGGTGGGCATGGCACACTGATAGGATCAAAGTGGGTATTAACCGCCGCTCATGCAACATTTTGCCTGCGGCCGAATTCGACAATACTCATAAATAATGTCCCTACTGTGATTGACCAAGTATTTGTTCACTCAGACTATATGCCAGGGAAAAGTCACGATATTGCACTTATCAAGATCCAGCAAGCGCTAAGTGATGTTAAGCCACTGATGATTAACCGTGAAAAAGAAGAGCTTGATGAAGTTTTATGGTTTATCGGCATAGGAGGAACTGGTAATGGTATAACTGGGCAAACGATTGACAATTTAGCTAACCAAGGTCAAATGCGACGGGCACAAAATACCGTAAAAGTAGCCCAAGGTCCGGTTATTAAATTTAGCTTCGACCGTGGTGAAAATGGGCTCCCTTTGGAAGGTGTGTCGGGTGGGGGAGATAGCGGCGGTCCAGCCTATCAATATGAGAATGGGCAAGGTATTGTGTTTGGGGTAAGCTCAAGAGTAGAGGGCGGAAAAATTGGCCGTTACGGTGTGACAGAAGTCTATAGTCGCGTTTCTTATTTCGCTGATTGGATTGATAATATTATTGCTGGTAACAATGTAACCAAGTTGGCTACGCCTAAGTTAACCCAGCTGCCAGCAGACATTACTGAAGCGATATTGCCGCAAGTTTGTGAAGAAATTAATATAAAAAGCAGCCTTTAAGGCTGCTTCGCAATTTGGGCAGAGTGCTTGAGTACAAGCACTGTCATTTCAGTGACTATCTTGCGTTGGTACTTTCAAAAATCTTGTCAGCAGAGGCTGCAACAAAACCGGTGTAGATCTCTCCATCTGGTTTTTTATAGCGCAGTGCAAACTCATAAAAACAACTAGGGATACTAAATTCACCGTCGCTGAACTTCACTGATTGGTGATCAGCAAGTGTAGAAGATTGCTCAAGTAGCACTTCTGGTGAGCCTTTGATCTCGCCACCTGAGGTGTTTAGCTCAAAGCCATTGTCTTTTAGTGCTTGGTTGACTGCTTCAATTGTGGTGAAGTTTTTCAGATAGTTGATACTGACCGTGAAGTGGTTAGCACGGTAACCCCAGGCCGACATCCATGCTGCGTATTCACTTTCTGCTAATAGTTTTTTATATGTGTCGTGAGATACACTCCAATGCGTCCCTGAGTACAAAAAGTTTTCAGCACTAACCGCTGACTCGTCAATTTGCTCAACCATGTCTTTAACTATTGCTTGTAGCTCTTCAGAGCATTTCTCAACTAGCAGCTCAGAGATGAACACTTTTGGTTTAGTAGGATCTTGGTGCTCATAGTGCTTTGCATATAGTTTTTTTGCTTCGAAGTGATATTCACCACACTCTTTATAACCGACAGCTTTGAAGTGTGCTGCGAGTTTTTCTAGCCCAACTTTTTCGATATTGAAGGTGCGAAGCGCGATATGGTCATTGATCACGTCATCTTTTTGTGTCGAGCCCAGCAGTTCGTGGACCTTTACCGCAGAGGGCGTTACTGCTAGGTAATTATCCCACAGCTGTTCAAATAATGTATCTACGTTGTTGTGCATAATGGTTTCCTAATTTTTTGTCTCGGTGACAGTTGTTAACGTTATACCTTTTGGTATTAGCACGACATGAAATTTATAATTTAAATGCGCTTATTAACTCGCCTTGAGTGACTTCAAGTGCATTTGCAACTTCGGTGGTGAGTTGAATTTTTTCCTCAGCTTCGCACAAATATGCTTGATCGGTAAAAGTGGCTTTAAACACGTCTAGTCGACCATTGGAAATTGCGAGGCTGGGGAGGTTATTTGGTACTGAGGTTACAATTTCAACCTCGCCCTTAAAAGATTCTCTTACTGTGCTGATATTTTCGAGTTTAGCCTCAACAGTGGGTCCCGCATCAAATAAATCAACGTAACCACGGTGCTCAAATCCTTCTTTTTGTAATAATCTTAATGCAGGTTTGGTCTTTTCGTGTACATGACCGATAACGGCTTGTGCTTCTGGGCTTAGTAAGTTTGCGTAAATAGGGTACTTCGGCATCAGCTCACAAATAAAAACCTTGTCTCCCAGTCCGACTAAGTGATCAGCTTGTGGAAATTCGATACTAAAAAAGTGTTCTTGTAACCACTGCCAAAATGGTGAATGACCATGCTCATCGCTAACGCCTCGCATTTCTGCAATAACAGTATCGCTAAAACGCTCTGCATGCTCGGCCATAAATAAAAAACGGCTGCGTGATAAAAAACGCCCCGCTAACCCTTGGCGATGACCTTCTCGTAAAAACAGCGTGCAAATCTCTGAACTGCCAGTGTAATCGTTACACATGGACAAAATATCTACGGTGTTATAAACCCCAAGCGTACTTGAATGATGTACAGTTTTACCCAAGTGGTAGTGATACAGAGGTACAGACATACCAACAGCGGCCTCGATTGCCGTGGTGCCGATAATTTCTCCCGTTTGGGTGTCTTCAAGAACGAATAAATAGCCTTCGTCATACGGTTTTGTAACTGACTTTGTGAAGCTTTTAACTGAGCGATCAATTTTATTCGATAGCAATTCATCGTCGACAGGTAATGAGGTAAACCCGTGACCAGATTCAATCGCAATCGTTTTTAGCGCATCAAAGTCAGTTTTTTGTATTGGTCTTAATACTAACATGAGAAAGAGGGGATCAAGATCCCCAGCTCCTTAGCCGTTAACTACTGCAGCAACCGCTTGTTCAAAGCGTGCTAAACCTTCTGCGATCTCTTCATTTGTGATCACAAGAGAAGGTGTGAAACGAACGACATTAGTGCCTGCCACTAATGACATTAAACCGTGCTCTGCACTTGCTACAAGGAAATCACGTGCACGGCCTTCAAATTTGTCATTGAGCACGGCACCAAGAAGAAGACCTTTACCGCGCACCTCAGAAAATACATTGTATTTGTCGTTAATAGCGTTTAGACCATCTCTGAATAGTTGCTCTTTGGCTTTTACACCTGATAGCACCGCTTCGGTATTTACTGTATCAAACGCGGCTTCTGCAACGGCACAGGCTAACGGGTTACCACCGTATGTTGAACCATGTGTACCTACTTTTAAGTGTGACGCAATGTCAGTTGTTGTTAACATCGCACCAATAGGAAAGCCGCCACCAAGTGCCTTTGCAGTGGTTAAAATATCAGGTGTTACACCTAGGCCTTGATAAGCATATAGGTCACCCGTACGACCAACACCAGTCTGAACTTCATCGAAAATAAGTAAAGCATTATGCTTGTCGCAAAGCTCACGTACAGCCTGTACAAATTCAGGGTTTGGAGAAATTATTCCACCTTCGCCTTGAAGCGGTTCCATCATTACAGCACAGGTATTATCTGAGATTGTTTTCTCAAACGCAGATAGGTCGTTGTAATCAACATGAGTAACATCAGCAGGCTTTGGACCAAAGCCGTCAGAATAGGCTGCTTGACCACCCACAGTTACGGTGAAAAAAGTACGTCCATGGAAGCCTTTGTTAAATGCAATGATTTGCGACTTCTCTGCACCAAATTTATCTAAAGCCCAGCGCCGAGCAAGCTTAAGCGCAGCCTCATTTGCTTCAGCACCTGAGTTTGCGAAGTATACTTTCTCTGCAAATGTCGCATCGGTTAATTTTTTGGCAAGGCGTAATGCTGGCTCATTCGTCATTACGTTCGATAGGTGCCAAATTTTTTCGCCTTGCTCTTTTAGTGCAGAGACAAGCGCAGGGTGGCAGTGACCGAGACAATTTACCGCGATACCACCAGCAAAATCGATGAACTCTTTGCCTGTTTGATCCCATACACGAGAGCCTTCACCTTTGACAGGGATCACAGCAGATGGGTTGTAATTTGGAACCATGACTTCATCGAATAATTCGCGGTTTGCTTGCATGACGCTTTCTCCTAAATTTTTATCATTGTGCGTTATTTCTGTTGAGCAAAAATTGTTTATTTGATGTTCTGCTCACAGCCAACTTGCTATTTCCTCATTATTACGCGCTTTTATAATAATTTGCAGTGCAATAATTCACATATTTGCTATTATTTATATCAAATTGACATGGTTAAATTGCAAAATGATAAGTTTACAAGACGAAAAGCTCATTGCACTGTTGCGAAATAATGCACGGGAGAGCATCTCAGAATTAGCACGAAAACTCGATATTTCTAGAACGACAGTACAGAACCGTATTGCGAAATTAGAACAAAATGGAGTGATCAAGGGCTATCGGGTCGAATTTGCTGAACAATATATCGATGACCTTGTGTCTGCCCATGTTGCAATAAAGGTAAAGCAAAAGCTCACCGCAAAAGCAAACTTGGCATTACAACAGTTACCGAATGTTTCAGCACTTTATGCTATAAGTGGAGAATATGACTTGATTGCTATTGTTGAAGCGCAGAGTCTGGAGCAGCTGAGTCATCTACTTGACGAAATCGGTAATTTGGAAGGAATAGAGCGTACTAATTCGTCAGTTATCTTAGAAACAAAATTTAAGCGTTAGAACAATTCATGGATAACGTGAAGTGAGTTTTATAAGACTGTATCTATTTTTCAACGTAAGGTGAGGGGATCACCCTACGTGTTCTGGCAACCAAATACTCGTGCCCGTAGCTGCGATGTGATTTACATTGCCATTGAGCACTTTGCTACCAACGTTGTTGGAGCTTTCTGGTCTGCTGACTAAGTAGCCTTGTACACAACTGATCCCAAGGTTTTTAACTAACTCAAATTGCTCAATTTGCTCAACTCCCTCGGCGACAACTTTCAGCTCTAATTGCTGTCCAAGTTCACTGATCGAATTTAATATTTTACGATATTTCGGATTGCTATTTGCTTGAGTGATAAATAGCTTGTCGATTTTGATTACATCGATAGGAAGGTCAGCGAGTGTGCTCAAAGAGCTAAAACCAGTACCAAAATCGTCAATAGCAACGCTTATTCCTGCATCTCTGCATTGCTGTAGCTGAGAAATTGTTTCATTGCTGGCTTTGATCAGCGTTGATTCGGTAATTTCTAGCATCAATGCACTTGCAGGTAGCCCAGTTTTTTCCAGTGCCGTATTGACCCATTCAAAAATTTTCCGATGTTTAAGCTGAATACCCGAGACATTGACCGAAATTTTTACCTTCTTCATACCTGCATTATGCCAAGCAGACATTTGCCTGCATGACTCAAGCAAGATCCAGTCGCCAAGCTCTAGGATTAAATTAGACTCTTCAGCAATAGGAATAAATTCAGCTGGGGGGATAAGCCCCTCTATTGGATGGTTCCAGCGGATCAGCGCTTCAAAATAATCAATCGCGCAATCTTCAACATGTACGATAGGCTGGAATGAGAGATAAAAGCTTTGTGCTGCAATGGCTAGTCTCAGTTCTTCAAGCAGGTAATGATAGCGCCGCATTTTAGAGCCCATTTCAGGTGAATAGACTTTAAATATGCCGCGACCGTCTGATTTTGCACGGTACATAGCTACATCGGCCATTTGCAACAGCGAGTTTGGCGTTGCTGCACTGTCGGGATAAACCGCGATACCAATACTTGCGCCAATTTTTACCAATTTATTGCCAAGTAAAAAGTCACGCTCTATATCGCACAAGATAGACTGTGCAATTTCAGTACATAAATTAGGGTTAGGAAGTGTGGGAATAAAAATCGAAAACTCATCGCCCCCTAGGCGTGATAAGTTTTGTTCAAGTCCATAGATTGGGTGGGTGTCTTCAAGTCCAAACTGACGAACTACTTTTGATAGTCGTAGTGCAACTTGAATAAGAATTTCATCTCCAAAACTGTGACCGAAAGAGTCATTCACTTGTTTAAAGCCATCTAAGTCAATAAATAGCAGGCCGCATTTTGCTTGATTGAGTTCTGCTTGTTTTAATTTTACCTCGATATGGTCAATGTAGGCATGGCGGTCAATTAACTTGGTGAGCTTATCTTGAAAAGTTTGCGACTCGGAATGACGTTTAACCCTCGCCAGGTGACTAGATAAATCATGAATAGAGTGACTTAACCCAGCAAGAGGTGACTTGTGATGAAGCGGTGCACTGTCAACTTCAAGGCGAGTCAGGATATTGTGTACATCATTGTTTATCTTGTCCACGTCTCTATCTTGATTACGGTATCGACATTCTGCCTTCAGTAAATAAAAAATAATCGTGAGTAAGGTCGCTAAAGCCGTCAGTGTGATGGGGGAAGTAAATACGTCATACCATACTAAGTTGACGTCAATAAATTTGCGTGTATCAGCTGCAAGGTCAATCACCACAAATAGGTCACTTTCGCTGCTACTAAAATGTATTCCATGTAATAAAAAGGCATACCAAGGTGATGCCACTGAGTTTTCTAATGAACTAACCGCAAAACCAGTAGATAGTAATTCAAAAACGTGCGCTTTAAACGATAGATGAAGCAATATGACAACAAATAACGCGCCTAAAACTAGGGTACTTGTTAGTCTTATAGCACGTGTCATGAATAGGCTTTCCTTAAAAATTCGCTACTCACGTTATCAAGCTAAGATGACATGGTAGGCGATAATGATTTGGTCTGTAAGATAGTTTTTTACACATTTTAGCATTCAGTTGCAAACTTCATCGTGCAAAAGTACCAAAAATTTCATATTGGTCGTGACTTTATATGCGCTTGATCAATTATTAGTTAAATTCACTTTACATGAGAACGGTTCTTAACTAGCTTTCATCTTAACTTTTAACGTAATTGGCTCAGCGATTGCAAGGATCTCATAGCAACCTGAAATTACGACTTGTCAGATTTAGGTTGCGACAAAGTGGTGCAAAAGCGCACCAAATTAGTACTGTCATACAAACTCAATATTTGTTTGCTGTACTTGAGGTTCGTGATTGATAGAGCAGGCTTGATGGTGCTGTGTTAGTACAGTGTCAAATAGCTGGGTTCTTAAAAAATACCCAAAATAAATCGTACACAGTTACCAGTCGTTTGCAGTATTAGCGTACGTCACTGTGAAATATGGACTCACACAAGGTAAATGGGGGTTATATGCTCACCAAACGGTTTTTTAAAACAAAAGACGAAGCAGAAGTTACATTTTCATTTTCACACCCACAAGCTAAAACGGTAGCGCTGGTCGGGGATTTTAATGGCTGGCAACCTGAGCCAATGAAGTTTGTTAAAAAAGAGTGTGCTTTTAAACTTAAACACCGTTTACCAACCGACAAAGATTACCATTTTAGATATTTGATTGATGGCGAGGTCTGGGATAACGATCATCAAGCGGATGATTACGTGCCAAATGGATTTGGGGAAGACAACAGCGTTGTATCCACTTGCAGGGCTTAAGACAATAAATGGACCATATTGCTCAGCTTTTATATTTATATGGTATTGGTTATGAATATCATAAATATACAGGTGATCATGTTATCTTTGATCACCAGACTCGCTTGTCAGCCCTCAAAGAATGTGGTGTAAATACAGATGATATTGATGAAGTAAATGCACTTAATTTTACTTTGGATATTGCAAAATGGCTAACACCTATCGAAGCTATTACGTTAACAAAAGAAGCCCAGCCTAAGTTAACGTTGAGACTTGAAGCGTGTAGTAGCTTATCTGAGCTTACTATCTCTATTCCTGCATTAAATTATCATTTTGTTTGTGAATGCAACAACCTGTCAGAAGTGGGTGACTACGTTTATCAAGGAACGCGTTATGTAGCATTATCAGTCGCCATTGCTCCAGTTGTTGTTGGTTATCATCAAGCCAAAGTAACCATAAATGGACAATGCTACGAAACTGAGCTTTGGGTTACTCCCGAGCATTGCTACGATCCCATCTCGGATAATAAAAAGTTACTTGGGATCTCTGTACAACTTTATTCGCTTAAACCTGAAAACTCAAAACTAAGCGCTGATTTTTTTGAGTTGAAAGAGCTGATTGTTTTGGCAGCTGGCGAGGGAGTTGATTACATTTTATTGAACCCACTCCACCTACTGTTTGTTGAACAACCAGAAAAGGCAAGCCCATATAGCCCAAATGATAGGCGCTTACTTCACCCTTTTTATATATCTATTGAGCTGTTATGTGAGCGATTCAATGTAGATAAAAACGTGTTTTTTAAGCAAAGTAATATCGATAAAAGTGACCGTAATCACAGTTACCTTGATATGTCTCGTTGTATGAACGACAAATTAGCTAAGCTGCATAGCTTATGGCTGTACTTACAAAATCAACGCAATGACTGGGATGCTGATTTTAAACAGTTTTGTCAGCGCAAAAAAGAAGAGTTGAGTGGGTTTACTGACGATGAGTTCGCCAGGTTTTTACAGTGGGTAGCGTTTGAGCAGTTGGCACATTGTCAGCTAGTGGCACTAGAACACGGTATGGCAATAGGGCTTATTAATGATTTAGCCGTTGGTTGTGCTGACGGCTCGAGTGAATATGAGAGTAATCGGTCACTCTATGCCGAACATGCGAGAGTTGGAGCGCCGCCAGATCCATGGGCTGAGCAGGGACAAAATTGGGGACTGCCAGCGCTTAACCCTGTCAAGTTAAAAGCTGAACGGTTCGAGTTTTTTAAACAGCTGATTAGAGCAAATATCAGCGGAGTCGGGGGGCTACGGATTGATCATGTGATGGGGTTAAGACGCTTATGGTGGTGCTTTGTAAGTGGGGAGTCTCAGAGTGGCTGTTACGTTTATTATCCTTTTGAATACTTACTCGCAATATTGAAGATAGAGTCGGCGCTACACAAAGTCATGGTGATCGGAGAAGATTTGGGAGTGGTGCCAACGGAAATTAAGTTAGCAATGGCAGAGTCCCACATATACAGCAATATTCTATTTTATTTTGAAAAAGATCATGATGATCAGTTTCTTGCCGTTGAACATTATAAAAAAAATGCTTTGTTAATGGTTGCTAATCATGACGTACCACCTTTTTTTGGCTGGTGGGAGCACGATGATTTGCGGCTCAAAAAGCAATATCAGCTACTCGATGAGCGGCAAACCTCAGTTGCAAATGCACAAAGGGAGACGGAGCGAGACAAGCTTTGTCGTTGGTTGAGTCTTCATGGTGTGCGAGGTATAGACCTAAAAAGCGAGGCTGCTTTAGTTTATCCGGCGTTAATAAAGGTGCTAGCTCAGTCACCGGCAAAAATGCTGACGCTACAATTGGATGATCTCGACTGTCAGCGGCTACCAGTAAATATCCCCGGTACCGATAAGGAATATCCAAACTGGAGGCGGCAGTTAACGCAAACATCAACAGAGATTATCGCAAAATCCCAAATGCTGATCCGCGACGCTGTCACAAGCAGGAATTTATAGATGAATACAAGACCAAATTTAGAAGACGCTCAAATGCCTCATTATGATTGCCAAGTTACCGCGCTGGCGGCAGGTAAGTGTCGTGATCCGTTTGCTTTTTTAGGGTTACATCAATTTGATGATAATCAGTCGGTGGTACGATGCTACATTCCAGGGGCGCAAGAGGTATTTGTACTTACAAAACATAGCAGGTATCCGCTAACGCAATTTCGTCAAAGCGCTCTATTTTCATCGGTTTTAGACAAAAATTTTGCCAATCAAGAATATCAGTTAGAAGTTGTTTATCCAAATCAGACAGTAACCGGTAGAGATGTATATTCGTTTGCGAGCACCTTATCAGATGAAGCTTTGTATTTATTTAATGAAGGTACACAGGCGCAAGCCTATCTGCACCTCGGCGCACATCAACTTACAGTGGATGGTGTTGAAGGGTTTCGCTTTAGCGTTTGGGCACCAAACGCATTATCTGTTTCGGTGATCGGTGACTTTAACCATTGGAACAACACTCAACATCCAATGAGATTGCACCCTGCCAGTGGCGTATGGGAACTTTTTATACCTGAGCTGAATGTCGACCGTTGCTATAAGTTTGCTATTACAACATTTGATGGAGAGCGAATTGAAAAGGCAGATCCATTTGCATTCAAAATGGAGCAAGCGCCAGGGACTGCAAGTATTACGCAATCAAAGCCAACAGCAGTGGTGACTCAACCTGAGCAAATAGAAAAAGCATCTCGCAATAGGATTGATGCACCAATTAGTATATACGAGGTACATCTTGGGTCTTGGAAGCGCCGAGAACAAGAAGGTAATCGCTATTTAACGTACCGTGAACTTGGAGATGATTTAATCCCTTATGTGAAGTCTTTGGGATTCACTCATCTGCAATTGATGCCAATCAGCGAATATCCTTTTGATGGCTCTTGGGGTTATCAACCTGTTGGCTTGTTCTCACCCACCAGTCGGTTTGGAGGAGTAGAAGATTTTGCATACTTTGTTGAATGTTGTCATCAAGCTGAGTTGGGATTGTTAATAGACTGGGTTCCTGGACATTTTCCTTCCGATCCTCACGGTTTGCATAAATTTGATGGCACGCACTTGTATGAACATGCTGACAAAAGACAGGGATTCCACCCTGATTGGAACACATACATTTTTAATTATGACCGCGCAGAAGTAAAAAGCTTCTTATTGTCTAACGCGATGTACTGGATTAAGGAATACGGCATTGATGGCTTGCGTGTCGATGCCGTGGCATCGATGTTGTACTTGGATTACAGCAGAAAGCAAGGCGAGTGGATCCCTAACCAATATGGTGGACGTGAAAACTTGGGTGCGATTGAATGTTTAAAGTCAGTAAATACTCAATGTTACGGTGAAAATGATGGGATCATGATGGTAGCTGAGGAATCTACTGCTTGGCCTGGGGTGACGCGCAGTGTCGAACATGATGGATTGGGTTTTGGCTATAAATGGAATATGGGGTGGATGAACGACACTCTGAATTATATGTCAAAAGACCCCATTCACCGTAAGTACCATCATCATGAAATGACCTTTTCCATGGTCTATGCTTACTCTGAAAATTATATTTTACCATTAAGCCACGACGAAGTCGTTCACGGGAAAGGTGCGTTATTGAGCAAAATGCCAGGGGATGATTGGCAGCAATTTGCTAACTTAAGGGCTTATTATGGGTTTATGTTCGCACACCCTGGCAAAAAGCTGCTATTTATGGGATCTGAGTTGGCACCCCGTGAGGAGTGGAACCACAACCAGCAATTAAATTGGCATTTGTTAGAGAGTGAAGCGCATCGCGGTATCTATAAATGTATCAAATCCCTAAATGAAACCTACAAGACAACGCCTCAATTGTTCGAGTGTGATACTAAGTCCACTGGATTCAATTGGATAGATGGTGGAAATGCTGAACAAAGTATCTTTAGTTTTATCCGTTATGGAAACGATGGCTTGACCCCACTTGTCGTAGTGGCAAATTTCACCCCCCAGACACATTTCCATTTCCGTTTAGGCGTGCCGGCTTCTGGCGTTTATCAAGTGATTTTAAACACTGATGACACGGAATTTTGGGGCAGTGGCGTTGGTATTGTTGCACATAAGCAACAATTGATAGAGTCGAAAGAGATTGAAAGCCACGGACTTAGTCAAAGTATTGATATAACCATCCCGCCGCTGGCGACTATTTATTTACAGCTGATCTCTGGTGGCACATGCTAATAAGCTATCGTGGCCACCCTTATACGCTTGGCGCAACTGTTACGGGCAAAGGCGTTAACTTTTGTGTTTATGCGCCAAAAGCGGCAAAAGTGACATTGTGTTTGTTTGATAAAAGCGGGCATAGTGAAGTCAATCGTTTGCCCATGTTTCGCCACGAAGGGGGAAATTGGTCGCTATTTATCGAAGGGGCAAAAGCAGGTGATTTATATGGATACCGGGTTGATGGCGATTATCGTGCAGAGAAAGGTTTATTATTCAACGTCAATAAACTTTTACTAGACCCATATTGCAAAGATTTTTTTGGTGAGTTTACATGGAGTGAGCGACATTTTTGCCACCTGCCTGTGGGGCATTTGAATCCATCAGACAACGCATGTGACATGCCAAAAAGCAAAGTCGTAGCGACCGAAAAGTATGTAGGGGTGCGCCCAAACACACCTTGGAGTAAAACCGTAATATATGAGTGTCATGTAAAAGGAGCCACGGTACGCCATCCTGAGGTACCTGCTAAGCTGCAAGGTAAATATCTGGGCCTTGCCGAACCTGTATTTATTGATCATCTGAAGCATATTGGTGTGACAGCTGTGCAGCTCTTGCCAGTGCATGCCTTTATTAACGAACAGTTTTTGACTACTAAGGGATTAAAAAATTACTGGGGTTACAATACGCTTAGCTTTTTTACTCCACACAAAAGTTACCTTGTCAGTGATGATATTAATGAATTTAAGTTAATGGTCGAGCGACTGCATCAGGCTGGAATAGAGGTGATTTTAGATGTGGTCTTTAATCACACAGCCGAAGGCGGCATAGATGGACCTACGATTAGCTTTAAAGGGTTTGATAATCTTACCTATTACAGCACCTTACCAAATAAACCAAATGTTTATATAAATGACACTGGATGTGGAAATACCCTTAATATTTCAAACCCCGTCGTGTTGAAACTGGTATTAGACAGCTTACGATATTGGGTTGAATATATGGGAGTAGATGGTTTTAGATTTGATTTGGCGACGATCCTAGCGCGTCAAACCTCTGGCTTTTCTAATCAGCATGCTTTTTTGCAAGCGCTTAATCAAGATCCTATTCTGAGTAAGGTGAAATTAATTGCAGAGCCTTGGGATATTGGACCTGGGGGTTACCAACTAGGGCAATTTCCAGCACCTTGGCGAGAGTGGAATGATAAATTTAGAGATACTGTCAGGCGCTTCTGGCGTGGGGATGAGGGAGTGCTTCCTGAGCTGGCAATGCGGATCCACGGTTCAAGTGATGTATTTGAACATAATCTACGGGGACCGTTGAACTCTATTAATTTTATTACCAGTCATGACGGCTTTTCACTGTTTGACTGGACGGCCTACGAACAAAAACATAACGAAGCCAATGGTGAAGCTAATCGAGATGGCCATAGTGAAAACTATTCATTTAACTGTGGTGTTGAGGGGTTCAGTGCAGATCCTAAAGTTAATGAACTTAGACTTTGTATGCAAAAAAATGCGCTTCTAACATTGTTTTTATCTAAAGGCGTTCCGATGATTTGTGCTGGCACCGAAATGGCACACTCGCAAAATGGTAATAATAATGCTTATTGCCAAGACAATTGTACGAGTTGGTTAGCATGGAAAAATCATCAACAGCATCATCCGCTTACTTTCTTCATTCAAGACTTATTGGCAATACGCAAACAGTTTGCGGCCTTTTCTTACTTGTTTTATGTGCATAACAGCGACAGCCGGTTTGCGGTTAATTGGTTTAATGAAGAAGCCAAACCGCTTTCCCCAGAGCAGTGGCGTGAGCCGAGTCGAAAATGGCTAAGTTACACCATTACAGATCAGCAATTAGGCCAAAGTTTACTGATTATTTTGAACGCAAGTGACAACACAATAAATATCAAATTGCCACAAAGTGCTTTTTCCTCTAATTGGAAACGAGCGATCACAACGGCTGTCGAGGTACACAAAACAGATATTGACTCATATTTACAGGTTCCGGCTAAGTCAGCATGGATATTTACATCAATCAAAGGGGATGAATAGCATGGCTAATAAAAGTGCACCAGTTTGCGTTGTGAAACATTGGCAAGATGCACCAAAGATAGATGAAGACACCTTAACCGACGATTTAACGCGTCATTTTTATTATACCTTGGGGCGTGACAAAGTCGGGGAATCCCGTTTGTACCTGTATCACGCTTTGGCACTGACAATCCGCGACCGATTAGTTGCTCGTTGCCGAGCGACCAAAGAACACATTAAAAGTCAGAAAACTCGAAAAGCTGCCTATCTCTCTTTAGAGTTTTTGATGGGCCGAGCGTTGTCAAATGCAGTGATTAATCTTGACCTTCATGAACAAGTGCAGTCGGCGCTACAAGAGTACTGCACTGAACTTGAAGAAGTAGCAGAGGCAGAGCATGATGCAGGCTTAGGTAATGGTGGCTTAGGACGTTTAGCAGCGTGTTTTTTAGATAGTTGTGCCTCACTTGCGCTTCCTGTTATTGGTTACGGTTTACGCTATGAGTTTGGTATGTTTAATCAAACCTGTGAGCAAGGTCATCAGGTTGAACAGCCTGATAACTGGCTCCGAGAAGGTCATCCATGGGAGCTGGCAGCGCCTGAGCAAGCAAGGCGAGTGAAGTTTTTTGGACATGTTGAGGTACATACTGATAAGCAGGGTAGGCAACACCACGAATGGCTTGATACGCAAGATGTCTTGGCCGTTCCGTACGACGTACCTGTGCCTGGGTATCGAAATGGTGTTGTAAATACCTTACGGCTTTGGAAGTCTGAAGCGACGGATGAGTTTGATTTAACCGAGTTTAATGCCGGGAGTTATTCAGAAGCGGTTGCTAAAAAAAACCAAGCTGAACAGATCACTATGGTGCTTTACCCTAATGACGCCAGTGAAAACGGTAAAGAGCTTAGACTAAGGCAGCAATACTTTTTATCCAGCGCAAGTTTACAAGATGTTATTGCTACATGGGTTGAACAATATGGAGATGATTTTAAGGACTTTGCTGACTTTCATGTGTTCCAACTTAATGACACACATCCTAGCGTCGCCGTTGCTGAACTGATGCGTATTTTGCTGGATGACTATGAGCTGGAGTGGGATGAAGCATGGAAAATAACGACCTCAACGATGGCCTACACCAACCATACTCTACTGCCAGAGGCTTTGGAGCGTTGGTCGGTCAGTCTTTTTCAACGTTTACTACCTAGGCTATTAGAAATTATTTATGAGATAAACGCTCGTTTCCTCTCCGAAGTCGCATTAAAGTGGCCAGGAGATATAGAGAAGCAGCGCGCGTTGTCGCTCATCGAAGAGTCAGAACACCCTCAAATTCGTATGGCATACCTTGCAATTGTTGGTAGTTATTCGGTAAACGGAGTTGCAGCTTTACATACCGAGTTATTAAAAGCTGGCTTATTCAATGACTTTTATCAACTATGCCCAGAAAAGTTCAACAACAAAACGAATGGGGTAACACCAAGACGTTGGTTGTCACATTGTAATCCACAACTTGCAGCGCTTATTTCAGAGAAAATCGGAGATGGCTGGCAAGCAGACTTTTCAAAAATCAGCGAGCTGCGTCGATTTTATGATAATCACGCTTTCCAACAACAATGGTTGGCGGTGAAGCAGCAAAATAAGCGCCGCTTAACTGAGCTGGTAAAACAAGAGTGTAGCGTAGAGTTTGATCCTGACATGATGTTTGATGTCCAAGTAAAAAGGATACACGAATACAAACGTCAGTTATTAAATATCCTTCATGTGATCCACCTATACGATCGAGTTTGCAGAGGGGAAGTTTCTGGGTTGGTTCCCCGTTGTGTTTTATTTGGCGGTAAAGCAGCGCCAGGTTATTACATGGCTAAAAAGATCATTAAACTCATCAATAATGTTGCAAGCGTTATTAATAATGATCCCGCAGCTAAGCCTTATCTTCGCGTTGCATTTTTACCAAATTACAACGTTTCAAAGATGGAAGTAATATGTCCTGGAACTGATTTATCGGAGCAGATATCAACCGCAGGCAAGGAAGCTTCAGGCACCGGAAACATGAAATTTATGATGAATGGTGCTGTGACAATTGGCACTCTTGATGGCGCTAATATAGAAATTAGAGACTGTGTCGGTGCCGATAATTTTTACTTATTTGGCTTGACAGCAGAAGAAGCTCAGCAGGCCAGACTACATTACCAACCGTTAAAAATCATAGAAAGTAATCAAGATTTAAACCGCGTGATGACACTATTGGAAAGCGGCCATTTCAATCTTTTTGAGCCTAATATTTTCGATGACATTATCAACTCAATAAAAAGTAGCTGCGACCCATGGTTAGTCGCTCAAGACTTTCCTTCTTATGTTGAAAGTCAAGAACATGCGGCTCAAGCATATAAAGACAAGGAACATTGGCTGCGTATGAGTATTCTCAATACAGCAGCGAGTGGAAAATTTTCCAGTGATAGAACAATTCAAGAATACAGCGATGATATTTGGCGATTGAGTCCGATGCAGTAGTCACCGCAACAAAGTTATGGAGAGAACAAATAATGCCTAATTATGCGAATCGTTATATTAGTACCCTCACTCGAGAAACATATGCTTTAATACTTGCGGGTGGACGAGGTTCGCGCCTTCATGAGCTCACCACTTGGAGAGCAAAACCCGCAGTATACTTTGGCGGTAAGCATCGAATTATTGATTTTCCACTGTCTAACTGTATTAACTCAGGGATCAGACGAGTGGGGATTGCCACGCAATATAAATCACACTCGCTTATCCGTCATGTTAATCGCGCATGGGGTCACTTTAAAAAAGAGCTGGGAGAATCTGTAGAGATATTACCGGCATCACAACGATATGGTGATGAGTGGTACTGCGGCACCGCAGACGCAGTATTTCAAAATATGGATATTATTCGTCACGAGCTCCCCAAATACGTGATGATCTTATCCGGTGATCATGTCTATAGAATGGATTACGGTGGACTGCTTGCAAAACACGTAGAAACAGGGGCTGATATGACCGTATGTTGTATTGAAGTGCCTTGTGAAGAAGCGGCAAAAACGTTTGGTGTAATGACGGTCGATGAGAGTAATCGGGTACGTCGTTTCGATGAAAAACCAGTTGACCCAACCTCTATTCCGGGCAAGCCTGGTGTGTGTCTAGCCTCGATGGGAAATTATGTTTTCAATACTGAGTTCTTATTTGAGCAATTAAAAAAAGATGCAGAACGTGAGGGATCAGGCCGTGACTTTGGCCATGATATTATTCCGGCTATTATAGAAGAGCACAATGTGTTTGCTTATCCCTTTAGCGATCCGTCATACGGCGGCCAACCTTATTGGCGCGATGTAGGTACGCTAGATTCGTTTTGGGAAGCGAATATGGAATTAGTTTCACCAGAGCCACAGCTCGATTTGTACGATCCGCAATGGCCTATTTGGACATATCAAGAACAGCTACCGCCAGCTAAATTCATTTTTGATGATGATGATAGACGTGGTATGGCAGTTGATTCAACGGTCTCTGGTGGTTGTATCATTTCAGGTTCTAAAGTAAAAAAATCCCTACTGTTCTCAAATGTGCATGTACATTCCTATTGCGAAATTGAAGGCGCAGTTGTGTTGCCTGGTGTAAAAATAGGGCGGAATTGTCGTATTAAAAATGCCATTATAGATAGGAGTTGCCAGATACCAGAGGGTATGACTATAGGTCATGATAACGAGCAAGATAAAGCGAATGGCTTCAGAGTGTCGAATAAAGGGATAGTGCTAGTTACCCGAGACATGTTGGCTGAGCTACCAAAAAAACATAATCAATAGTCCATGTAGAGGTATTATGCATGTAATTCTTGTGGCAGCCGAGAATGATCGGTTGCCAAATTGTAAAGTAGGCGGGGTAGCTGATGTTATCCGTGATATTCCTTATGCACTTGCGGAGCTTGGTATTAAAGTATCAGTTGTAACGCCTGATTACGGACAAATTGCGTTAAATCGACACTTTGTAGCAGATATTGCAGTGCCATTCCGTCAACATTTAGAGACAGCAACACTTTGGTCTGTGGAAAAATCTGACGGCGTTACTCAATATGTGGTCTCACATTCTTTATTTAGTGAGCACCATGGAGCAATTTATTGTAATGATACTCATCAACCATTTGCGACTGATGCAAACCGTTTCGCATTTTTTAGTGCGGCGGTGGCTGAGCTTATAGAGCATGAATTAATTGCAGACATAGATGTTGTGCACCTACATGACTGGCATGCCGCTGTGGTTGCGGTGTTGCGTCGATTTAGTCCGAGATTTAAACGCCTAAAGCAGCTAAAAACGGTATACACAGTACACAACCTCGCGCTTCAAGGTATACGACCTTTCAATCATGACTTTTCAAGCTTAGAGTCTTGGTTTCCAACACTGACTTATGATGGCCTTAGTATTTGCGACCCAAAATATCCTCATTGCTTTAATCCGATGCGAGCGGCCATTAATCTCACTGATAGAGTCCACGTCGTCTCTCCCAATTATGCAAAAGAAGTGATGCTTCCAAGCCACCGTGAACTAGGCTTTTTTGGTGGTGAGGGCTTGGAGGGAGATATGCAGCATGCTTGTCACGAAGGGCGGTTGGCAGGTATCTTGAACGGGTGTGTGTATGCTGAAGACGCAGAGACACACTGCCAAACCAATCTTATAGATTACTTGAAACTTGCTGAATCACACGTATTTCAATGGATGGCAAAGTCTAATCAGGTACTGTCTCGGTTTTACATTGCTCACCAGCGGATACAAGCTTGGCTTGGCGAGCCATTTGAAGGAAAAGTGATCACAAGTGTCGGTAGACTCACAGATCAAAAAGCGCTTATTTTAAGGCAGCCGACTCACGCTGGGATTGTTTTGGATAATATTGCTGAGTTGGCTGGTCGAAGCGGTGCTAGAATTATTATCGTGGGTTCTGGGGATCCTGCCTTAGAACAATTGTTCACTGAAATAATGGCAAGGCACGGTAACGTACTATTTTTAAATGGTTACGGCAAAGAGTTGGGGGAGTTACTTTATTTACTTGGCGACCTCTTTTTAATGCCTAGCTCATTTGAACCATGTGGAATAAGTCAAATGCTTGCGATGCGAGCTGGGCAGCCTTGTATCGTTCACAAGGTAGGTGGGCTTGCTGATACGGTAAAGCATAACGAAACAGGATATTGCTTTGAAGGTGATACACTTGCAGAGCAAGGTCGACAGCTTATCGCGATTTTTGAACTTGCATTAGCCGATCTGTGTAACAATCAAATCAAATACCAAGCGCTTTGCCAGCAGGCTAAACTACAGCGGTTTGACTGGTATAGTGTCGCCCAAAAATACACAGAGCAACTTTATCGATAAACGACGCTAGCTGCATTAATTAACCTAAACTCGGGATAATAACTGGTTCTCTAGCAGCGGTTATCCCTTACTACTGTGTTAAATTTGTATGCAACAGACTCGCTTTTGACACACAAATTCGCCTTGTATCAAGAGGCTAGCCAGATGTTACACTTTTTTAGCTTAGGTATTTTAAGTGATTAATACCAATTTGCTTAATTAAGTGGTCTATTTTGAGGCGAGAAAATCTTGTCGATAACTCCGCTAACGCGTCCTGCTATCGCTAAGGTACCTACATCCATATAGGCAAGGCAAAAATTTTGCTATTTAGTTGTTCTAAATGAGAAATTTTTAACGCTGTTAGCGTCAGATTTACTCCTTCAAATTGAGCAAGTATTAAGTCAAATTGGTATAACTAATCCTTCCCTCAGTTCTATTAATTACGTTGCGCATTTGCAGACTGGCGAGCACACTCGAAGATAAGTGAACGTTTACCAAAAATATAACCTGGCTAGCGACGAGGCTGGCTGCGAGTAAGGACTCTATTGTTTAAAGTTGGATTCACTCATCGCAAATTAGCACGAATCTTAATCAACCTTCTAGGCAAAAGGCAGCAAAAGCTGGCTTCAGCCTTTCTTTTTTTCCAAATTGCATTATCTTTTAAGCTATTATTTTGATTCTTAATAGCTTAGTTTGATTTTCTTTATCATCATAAAGGGTTAAAATCTAAAAAATAGTAAACCAAAAGTGCGAATGGTCACTTTGGCTACAAAGGAGTTTTTGTTTGAAGGTTTTTGTGGCTCGCCAAGCCATATTTAATCGTAAAAAACAAGTTGTTGCATACGAGTTGTTGTTTCGCGATGGTGTAAAAAATAGCTTTCCCAATATTGCAGATGATGCAGCGACAGCCAAGCTGATAATGAATAATCAACTTAACCTCGGTATGCGAAATCTCACTTCAGGGAAGAAAGCGCTAATTAATATTGGTCCAGATTCGCTGCGCCAAGATCTTTGTGAATTTCTGCCTGCCAATGATGTCATTTTAGAGTTGCTCGAGACTATTCCTCCAACAAAACAGAACTATGAACGTATTAGGGGGCTGTTTCATAGTAATTTTAGGTTAGCGTTGGACGATTTTCAGTATTCAAAAGATTGGGATCCTTTTCTGAAGCTGGTTAGATTGATCAAATTTGATGTCATGGAAAACTCACTCGACTCTATCGAGCCGGTTGTTAATATGATCAAAGCTCGAAAAAACATTAAGCTACTGGCGGAAAAGGTAGAAACTGAAGAAGAGTTTGAACAAGCTAAAAAAATGGGCTTCCAGTTCTTCCAAGGTTACTTTTTTGCTAAACCTAAAATGATAGAGCATAAAGATATCTCAATTAATTATGTCATTGTGATGCTTATCTACGAAGAAGCGTTAAAGTCAAATATGAGTATAACGAGGTTGGCTGAGTTATTTGCTCAAGATACTGCACTAGCCTACAAACTGCTGAGATTAATTAACTCAGGAGTATTTCCAATTAAGAGCCGGATTGAATCGTTGAAGCAAGCGCTCGTTTATTTGGGTAACGAACGAGTCAAAAAGTTTGTTAATTTAATCATGACTGCCCATGTGGCAGAGGGGAAGCCAACGGAGTTAACTCGGTTGTCGATAGTTCGTTCGCGTTTTTGCGAGCTTATTGCTCAACAGATCTCTCCTGGCTTGGCAAATATGAGTTTTATGACCGGTCTATTCTCGTTACTGGATGCAATACTTGATAAACCTATGGAGCAGGTAGTAAATAAATTGCCCTTTCCTGAGCAACTTCATGATGCGCTGATTGGCAAGCCCAATACGCTTTATTATATTTTAAATATTGTGAAAGCCTATGAATCGGGCAGCTGGTGGACATTACAGGACGCTTGTAGTTATTTGAATTATAAAGATGAAAACCTTCCTGATTTTCATGCTGCTGCGATAAACTGGGCTGATATGTATAAAAATCGCGTGTATTAATGAAAAGAATTATCGTAATGGATGCAATTCGAGGCTTTGCGCTACTCGGGTTGCTTTCCATGAATCTAGTGCACATGGCCAACTTTGAACTGGGTTATGTAGCTGCAAGTCCTGCTCATCATTTAGACCCCTTTTTTGCTATGGTGAATAGCATTTTTTTTGACGGTCGATTTCGCTCTCTTTTTGCAATGTTGTTCGGCGCAGCTCTGTGCGTCCAAGTGGCTAATGCCAGTTCATCAGAACAAGCAAAAATAAGACTCAAATGGCTGCTACTTTTTGGCATGGTGCATGGTGTGTTGATATGGCCCGGCGATATTCTTTTTAATTATGCCCTAAGTGGTTTTGTCGCTTTGAAATTTATAGACGCTCAGCGTGCAAAATTAATACGTTATACGGCAGGGTTTATCGTATTGCCGGCACTGTTATTGAGTTTACTATTGCTTGTTGACCCTGAAGCGAGCATAAACCGTAGCAGTCCAGAATACCTCGAGCTTGTACAACGAGTGCCGAATACTTATTGGCAGCTTGTTGTAAACAATGGTCTTTATTTCATTATTGTTAGTCTGCTTATTCCAGTTATTACTTTATGGTACACCGCAGGTTTAATGCTGCTCGGTATGCTACTTTTTAAAGACGGCTTATTTGAGTTAAATACGCGTGAACCGACAGAGAAAATTAATTTATATGCAGTTCTAGCTATTGTACTTTCATTTGTTGGATTTGTCGTTGAACGAAAGGTTGGTATTGCTTTTTTTGAAGGGATTGACTGGTTACTAGCTATACCAGTGGCTCTATTTTATATTGTGGTGATTAAATCAGTAATGCGAGCAAGTAGGTATAAATTATATACGATGCAAGTTGTGGGGCGATTGGCACTCACCCTTTATATCTCACAATCAATTATCTTTGTTAGCTATTTTCATTTCATTCAACCTGAAGCGATTAGTAAGTGGGATCGAGTGGACTACTTCGCTGCTTTTGTGGTTGCGACTATACTTCAGCTAGTTATTGCGAATCTGTACTTTAAGGTCTTCAAACAAGGCCCGCTCGAAAAGCTACTTAAGTGGTTAACGCTACGAAGGGGGGGTCATGATTAAAAAACTGTTTGTTGCTATGGCATTCTCGGTTTGCAGTGTAAAGGTAAGTGCGGCTGACTCTATTAACGTACTGTTTGTTAATCCTTCTTTACCCGGTGAGCCTTTTTGGCATCGTGTACAAGGCGCTACAGAAGCTGCCGCCGAGCAACTGGGTATACGCCTTAATGTGATTTATGGCGAAGGAAACAGAATAATCCAATTGTCAGAATTGACAAAATATTTGAATTATCGTGCCACACCTGACTATGTTATTTTAATTAATTATCCCGGTGGTGCAGAGGAGAGTCTTAGACTTTTAGAAAAGTATGAAATCAACCATATTACGTTAGAACAGACAATATCGGGACCAGAGAAGCTTGCGATTGGAAACCCAAAAGAAATATACAAATATTGGTTAGGTGAGCTGCATCACGACAACGATAAGGCGGGCTACGATCTAGCAAAACAACTTTATCTTCAAGCAAAATCAAAGGGTCATAAAGAAATATATCCAGTAGCAATCAATGGGCATTATGGTACGGAGTCAGACATTAGAAGTGGTGGTGCAAGTCGTTTTTTTGCAGAGGTTGGGGTGGCGCTACAGCAAACGGTATATGCTGGATGGTCAAAAGAGCAAGCGTTCGAAAAGACAAAAAAGTTGTTATCTCGTTATCCTAAAACAAACCTTATTTGGTGCGCGTCTGATTTAATGGCAATGGGCGCACTTACTGCTGCTGGAGAGAATAATAATCGTGCAGTTTTTGGTGGGTTTGACTGGTTAAATGATACATTTGAACTAATTAGAGATGATGATCTGCATGCTTCTGTAGGTGGACATTTCATGATGGGGGCATGGGCACTCGTTTCGATTTACGATCATCATAATGGCCATTCCTACTGGCAAAATAATTCAGAGTTAGCGTTTGATCTGATGGTGCTGACAAAAGAAAATCTCGATAGTTATCATTGGATTAAATCTGCAAAGAATTGGCATTCTATAGACTACAAAGCCATGAGCTTAATTGATAAACCAGACGCGCGGTATCAATTTTCACCAAAGTTATTGAGAAAAACCCGACAAAACTAGAAATCCGGTAGTGTAAAGGCCATTAAGCGATTACAATAATCGTTTTTACTCTATGTGGTTCCCTATTGTGACAGAACAAAAGCGCCTCAATAAATACATCAGTGAAACAGGATTTTGCAGCCGTCGAGAAGCTGATGACTTAATTGCTTCTGGCCGAGTTAAAGTAAATGGCACGCTACCAGAAATGGGCACTAAAGTGTCAGACGCTGACACCATTATTATTGATAATAAACCACTCAAAGCAAAGCCAAAATCGGTCTTTATCGCTTACAATAAACCGGTTGGTGTAACCTGTACCACTGAGCGAAAAATTAAAAGCAATATTGTGAGCGCTATCAATTATCCAGAAAGGATCTTTCCTATTGGGCGTTTAGATAGACCGTCAGAAGGGCTAATATTTCTTACTAATCAAGGGGATATGGTAAACAAAATTCTCCGAGCTGGAAATAACCATGAAAAAGAATATGAGGTGGTTGTTGATAAACCAATTGATGAGCGTTTTGTAAAGCGTATGTCATCGGGCATTCCGATCCTTGGCACGGTAACTAAACGCTGTAAGGTACGTAAAACTGGCATAAAGTCATTTACTATCATACTTACTCAAGGTCTAAATCGTCAGATAAGAAGAATGTGCGAATACCTCGGTTTTGAAGTAACGAGTTTAAAACGTATTCGAATTATGAATATCGACCTTACCGGACTTGCCAGCGGCCAATGGCGTCACCTCAGCGAGCAAGAAATGCGCGAAATTAATCGAGCTACGGAATCTTCGGTTAAAACACAAGAAGCCTCAGCGGGGGCGGGTGCAGGAAAAGTTAGCGATAAGTTCAAACGAAACGATGATGAGTCGAACGAAGTAAAGTTGCAGAAGCGCCCTCAAAACCGGAATACCAAGACGAGTGAATCGGGCCAAAATAAAGAAAGAGAGAGTAAAACACGGGGAAAACAATACCCTTTTGATAAAGGCAGAAGTAGTAAAACACGCAAACCCGGTCAGAAAAACAGTGGTAAACCCGCTAACAGAGTGAAGGGTACGCTGTCTTTAAATAAAACTAAAAAGTAGTGTGTCAAAGAAATCAATTTGAACGTAAAGCCCCTTGACAGTTTATCAAGGGGCTTTTTATTTTAAGCGTCTGGTTGCTTAATACCAAAATACACACAGTGAAGTACAGGAAGCACAATCAAGGTTAATATAGTAGCAAATCCAAGACCAAACATTATGGTAACAGCCATCGATTGGAAGAACACATCAAATAGCAGTGGGATCATGCCTAGGATGGTCGTAATAGCAGCCATTGAAACCGGTCTTACACGACTCACACCAGAATCAAAAACAGCTTGATATGGAGACTTACCAGATTCAATTTCAATATTAATTTGATCCATCAGTACAATCCCATTTTTGATGAGCATTCCTGATAAACTCAACAACCCGAGTAATGCCATGAAACTAAAAGGGGCTTGCAATAAAACAAGTCCGGCAGTTACGCCTATAATGGCAAGTGGCACGGTTGACCATATCACTAAAGGTTTCTTCACTGAATTAAATAGCAATACAGTGATCATGAACATAGCAAGATAGCCAATTGGTAGCGAGCCAAAAATTGCAGTTTTCGCTTTACTAGATGACTCATATTCACCGCCCCATTGCATCTCATAGCCTTGAGGAAGCTCGATAGCTTCAATATCGCTTTTGACTCGTGCAAACAGTTTTGCAGGAGTTTCATCACCAATAACGTCATGATCCGCCATAACAGTAATTGTGCGTTTTCTGTCCCTGCGCATGATAAGGCTATCTTCCCATGTAACACTGAAATCATCTACGATCTGGGAAACCGGAACGTAAACACTTAAAACTGGGCTAAATATTTGTAGGTCGCCCAAGTTTTCAACATTTAGCCGCTCTTCTTCCGGCGAACGAGCGATGATTGGTAGTAATTGAGTGCCATCTCGATATAAGCCAACTTTACTACCTGATACTGAAGAAAGTAATAACTGATCTAAATCAGATTTGCTGATCCCCAAGCGTCTTGCTTTAAGCTCGTTAAACTGTGGGCGGATGAGCTTAGTTCTCTGACGCCAGTTATCTCGAATGTTAAATGCTTTCTCATCTCGTCGAATTATATTTTTAGCTTCTTCCGCCAATTGCCTTAAGACAACAGGGTCTGGGCCAGAAAAACGAGCTTCAATTTTAGCATCAGTAGATGGGCCTATTTCCATTCGTTTAATTTTTAGTTGACCGTCTAGTTCGTGTTGATTTTCATACTCACGCAACTTCGCAATCATACTGACAACAGCATCTCTGTCTTTTACTCTGACAATAAGCTGGCCGTAAGCGTCATACTGCTTTTCTGGTGAGTAGGTTAACATAAATCTAGGTGCACCTTGGCCAATCGTTGTGGTGACCTCATTTACAAGTGGATCGGCAAGTAAGAATGATTCTATTTTCTCGACATTTTTCGCTGTGCTACGGATATCAGCACCTTGATAGTGCCAATAATCTACGTAAAACATAGGTGTATTCGATGCGGGAAAGAATGATTGTTTTACTGATTTGAAACCGACGACCGCACCAACAAGTAATAACACCATTGAGATAATAGTTACCGCTCTGTGCTTGAGGCAAAACGTCAGCATTGACTTGTATACAGTAAAGATTACGCCTTTATAAGGGTCATCATCTTCAGTGTCATCATTGTTTTCTTTTGCTTTTGGCCCTTTAAACATGGCATTAGCAAAAAATGGGGTAAGCGTGATAGCGGTAACCCAACTTAGTAATAGTGATATTAAAAGCACCCAGAATAAAGAACCGGCAAATTCGCCACTTGCATCTGAGCTCAATCCTATTGGTGCAAAGGCGGTAATGCCAATCACAGTTGCGCCAAGAAGCGGCCACTTAGTTTGCTCTACAATATTAACCGCAGCTTGGAGCTTTGATTGTCCACGTTTTATATTTATCAAGATCCCTTCGGTTACAACGATGGCGTTATCTACCAACATTCCCAGCGCTATGATTAATGCACCAAGCGAGATCCGTTGTAAGTCAATGGCGAACATCTTCATAAAAATAAATGTACCGAGCACGGTTATGAGTAGGATACCACCTATCAATATGCCACTTTTCACGCCCATAAAAATAAGTAGCACAATAATAACGATAGCAACCGCTTCAACCAGACTGATGATAAAGCCATCAACTGAGGTCTCCACTTCGGTAGGTTGGTTGTATACCGTATTGATGGTAATACCATAAGGTCGTTGATATTCAAGCTGGGTTAAATGTCGGCCGATCTCTTTACCCACTTCAACCACATTAACGCCAGACGTGAAAGAAACACCCACTAATAAAGCGCGCTGCTGTGCAAAACGAGTGATGTGGTTGGGGACTTCTGCATATTCACGAGTAACGGTTGCTACATCCCCAAGATATATTAATTCTTTAGCACCAGGCTTTGAAATGAGTAATCCCTCAAGCTCAGAGACATCTGTAAACTCTCCTGTTGGGTGGAGTCGGATTGATTCATCTCCAACTCTGATTTTACCCGCGTTTGAAACGGTATTTTGCGCTTGAAGTAAAGAAAATATGTGGCTTGTTGGGATACCAAGCTGGGATAGTTTCTGCGTTGATATTTCAACAATGACTTGGGCTTGCTGCTCACCAGCCACGGTCACTTTACTTACGCCATCGACTAAAACTAACTCTCGTTTCAAAAAGTCCACATAATCTTTTAGCTCGTCGTATGAGTAACCTTCGCCTGTCACGGCATATAGCTCTCCGTATACATCGGCGAAATCATCAATAACGCTGGGTGTCATGACTCCCGGAGGGAGTTTGGGTGCTAGATCATTTACTTTACGTCTTAGCTCATCCCAAATTTGTTGTAGATCTTTTTTTCGATATTTACTCTTCATCTCAACCGTGATCTGGGACTTACCCGGTGATGAGATGGAAGTCACATAGTCGACGTAGGGCAAAGATTGGATTGCATTTTCAATTGGAAATGTAACTTCTTCTTCGACTTGCTGAGGTGAAGCACCAGGGTACATCGTCACAACCATGGCTTTTTTCAACGTAAACTCAGGATCTTCAAGTTGACCCAAGCCGAGATAAGATACTGCACCTGCTATCAGTAAGAGCAAGGCAAACATCCAACTGATAACTTTATTTTCAATTGACCATTTGGCTAAACTCATATTACAGGCCTCTTTCTTTCGTCCAAGGTCTCACTTTCGCACCTTCTTGTAGATAATGTACGCCAGCTGCGACGATCTTTTCACCAGGTTCAAGACCAGAAGTTACCTCTATCCCAGTGTGATTGAGCTGACCTACAGTAACTTTGCGTTTGCTTACCGTTTGTCGGTCGTTGTGGTAAATCCAGACATAACTGTTTTCATCCGGGTTTTGCTCTTTATCGGAAAAAACAGCTTGGTTAGGGATAATGATTGCCGTATTGTCTTTGTTTGTTATCTTGCTTGGGTCGACATAAACATGACCTGTCATGCCAGCAAAAAGGTTAAAATCTTCTGGAATAGGCAAACTAAAAACAACTTTATAAGTAAGCGTTGCAGGATCTGCTTGTGTATCCCACTCCTTAATTGTCAATGGATATGATTTACTCGGATAACCATCAAAAACAACCGTTGGCTTGTAGTCTGAATCTTTGTCTACGCGCGCAACAATACGCTCTGGCACTTGAATAACAACGTCCATCATATCGCGAGTTTCTAAACGAAGAATATTTTGTTTTGCAACGACATTCTCGTAATTTTTTACAAATACTTTTGCAACTGTACCGCTAAAAGGTGCTCGTAGTTCACTGTATTCCAAATTCGTTTTAGCGATTTTAAATGCCGATTCTGCTACTTGTTTATCCGCTAGAGCTTTATCAAATTCAGCTTTAGTCGCAATGCCTTTTTCGTAGAGTGGCTCTATTCTTGAGAGTTGCGCTTTCGCTAGTTCAAATTGGGCTTTGCGCTGCTCGTATTGGAGATTGAAATCTTCAGGATCTAACTTTGCCAACAGTTGGCCTTTTTGCACGTCTTGGCCGGCAAGAACAGGAAACTCAATGAGTTCACCATTGACACGAAAAGCGAGATAGGAGCCTTGGTTTGCAACCACTTCGGCAGGAAAGCTGCGTAGTGTACTACTATTTGGATCTGAGACCGTGTGGATTTTTACAGGTCTTGTTGGGGCTTCTACTTGAGTTTGTTCAACTTGTTCTTGGCAGCCCAGTAATAAAGTAGCCAATACAAGCCCAGAAAACACTCTTAACATTTTGTTCTCCATGACAACGTTAATTATAATGCGTGCAGAATAATAGAATTACTTATAAAATAAAAATTATAAAACATTCTCTACTGCATAAGATTTATTTATGAAGATTTCAGACTTAGCAGTATTTTGTACTGTTGTTGAAGCACCTAGTCTTACCGAAGCTGCAAATAAGCTTCATAAAACGCAGCCAGCGGTCTCGCAATCAATAAAAAGATTAGAACAATCTATGGGATTTGCGCTGTTTGAGCGTGAGAAATACCGTAATATATTGACAGAACAAGGCCGCCGATTTTACTTCGAGGCTGAAAAATTATTAAATCATCATAGAGATCTTTCATTACTCGCGAATGAATTTGCGGCTGGTAATGAGCCAAGCTTTAATATCTGCTACGAGCCAATTGTCTATCAACACCAAATTGATGAAGTACTAGGACGTGCATTTATGAAGTTTCCCTCGACTGAAATGAACATTTCAAGTGGTAAGCGCTTTTTTGCGCTAGAGCAGGTTACTCAAGGAGCCGCAAATCTGGGTATAGGCCCTTGGTTTGATTTATTTCATTCAACAGGCGATCTTGAAACCATGCCGATAGGGAAAATTAAACTCGGTCTAGTCTCATTACATGGCTACATGCCACAATCGTTGGGCTTTGCTGAGCTTGCTAATTACCCGTCTCTTGCGATGAAAGAGAGTAAATTTAATTTTGACAGCGAACGTCTGGCGTATGGCAATAGTAAAAACGTGATGAAACTAGACGATGCGTTGGCGATAAAAAGATACCTTTTACAAGGCATGGGATACGCGCTTATCGGCCTTAACTTTTGCCGTGAGGAAATTGACTCTGGTATTTTACAGCGTGTACGTGTTAACGATCGAAAGGACGAGTTTGAAGCAGAGATCCATGCTTTTCGCCTACATATTTCTCATCATGGGCCAGTGGCTAGATATTTTTGGGATCAACTAAAAGCGTTGAATAAAGCATATGAAGACCATCGAACAACATGAACTAGCAGAACGAATGTTTACCGTGATAGGTGCCATTCCAAGAGGAAAAGTAGCCTCTTACGGACAAGTCGCACGTTTAGCCGGTTTTCCCAATCATGCCCGTAAAGTAGGGCAGTTACTTAAACATTTACCACCAGAATCGACTCTGCCTTGGTATCGGGTAGTGAATAGTCAAAGGCGCATTTCATTTGCATCAGATAGCGATAAATTTCAAGAACAAAAACAACGTTTAGAAGGTGAGGGCGTGACCTTTTCTGGCACAAATCTCATAGCAAAGCAATGTTTTTGGGAGTAACAAATTTAGAACCCTTCATATTCAACTGATCCAGATAAATAACATAGCCGTAATTATCGTTAGTTTTTGAGTATTTGAACGGGAATTATGAAACTAGCTTTATTTCCATTGCCGATATTTTTGCTTCCGGGTGGCTTTACCCGCTTGCGGATTTTCGAGCAACGTTACTTATATATGGTGAAAGAAGCGGCCAAAACCAATCAAGGTTTTGTGTTGTGCGCTGACGTGGAGGGGGCGCCTAAAGATATACAAAATGAAGGGGTTCACGTGAAAATAGTGGATTTCTCTCAAGGTGAAGATGGCCAACTATTGATAGATGTTGAGGCAGTCAAACGAGTTTCGGTCAGTAACGTTGAGGTTGACCACCAAGGTCTTAGGTATGGAGGATGTAGCGAGATAGAAGGGCCACCGTGGCTGTGTAATGACACGGCTTTTAAGCTAATTGATAGCACCCTAAAGGAGAAACTTCGCAATGTATTCATCGCCAATCCAATACTGGACGATTTATACAAAGACAAGCGTTTTTCAGAGCCGCTCTGGGTTGCGTACAGGTGGTTGGAGATTTTGCCTATATCGATGGCACAAAAATTAAAAATAAAGCAAGCCCAGACATTTGAACAGGTAGCCGAATTCTTACATACTGTGTTAGATGAAAAATAAAAGTGATCGATTCTCAGCTTCAAATCGTAAAGCACGGTAGTAAGTATAATCAGGAAGGTGAGCTATGATAGGCCAACAGCAATCAATTGATTGCAACGTTAAATCAGGAACTCGCAAAGCAGTGCAAGATACTCCTTCACAAGCGTTGTCAGACGCACTAGTCAAAGTCGCGACAAGCAGGGATCGAAAGGCCTTCGCGTATTTATTCGAATATTTTGCTCCTAAAATTAAACGATTTGGAGTGAAGCAATTTGGTAACGAAGCACAAGCAATGGAGTTAGTGCAAGACACCATGACGTCGGTATGGCGAAAGGCCCATTTGTATCACCACGATAAGGGAGCTGCGACGACATGGATTTATACGGTGATGAGAAACGCGTCTTTTGATGCTTTACGCAAGATGAAGAGCAACAAAGAAGAGCATATAAGCGAAGACATCTGGCCGATAATTCAAGATTCTCAAACAGACGATGAAGGCTTCAAAGACCACCTTCAAACTGCTCAAATACAAAAATACATTAACAAGCTACCACCTGCCCAACGTGATATTGTCAAAGGGGTTTATTTTCAAGAAATGTCACAGGAGCAACTGGCTGAACATTTAAATATTCCGGTTGGCACGGTGAAATCTCGTTTAAGACTAGCACTACAAAAGCTTCGCGCAGAGCTGGGAGATCAAGCATGATTAAGCATCACCCTAATGAATTATTATTAGAACAATTTGTTGAGGGCAGTCTGCCCGCAAGTATTAGCGTCGCGATTGCTGCACACGTAGAGCTTTGTCCTTGCTGTCAAAAGAAAACCCAAGCATTAGAGGAAGCCAAAGCAAGCCAACAATTCAACGACGTAGAGCCGTCTTCTATGGACGCTGATATGATACAGCTGATGGAATCGATTGCGTTGACTGACGATGTTGACGAAGTACACGACTACATTCAGCCGAAGTTCAGCTATCAAGGACGTGATGTGCAACTACCACGAGCCATAGCCAATATTGATAGAACAAAGTTTTCTGGCGTGGGGAAAGTATCGCGTTCTCGCTTGTTGCTTGAAGATGGCGAGTTGCGTTCAAGCCTGCTAGAAATAGAAGCGGAAGGTGAGATCCCTGAGCATACTCACACCGGTTTTGAGATCACTTTGCTATTGGACGGTGATTTTTCTGACGAGTCCGGTGAATACGTGCCCGGAGACTTTATTTGGCAAGATGGCCAACATAATCACTCGCCCCGTACGAAATCAGGTTGTCTGTGCTTTACTGTCGTCAGCAGTGCGCTACACTTTAATAAAGGGCTTAGTAAGTTGCTGAATCCAATTGGTAATCTGATTTATTAAGGAAAAATTCTCAGTATGAAGTTTTCATCTTCGATAAAAATTGGTATTAGCGCTTGTTTGGCCGGTGATAAAGTAAGGTTTGATTCCGGCCATAAGCGTTCGAACTTTTGTATGGATGAATTTGCAGAACACGTTGAATATGTTAGGTTTTGTCCTGAGGTCGCTATAGGCCTCCCAATTCCAAGACCCACCATTAGACAAATTAGGGTCGGTGACATCATCAAGGTAAGTCGACCTGACGGCATTGAAGATGTAGCGCCAAAACTTAAATCGTATGGCGAGCAAATCGCCACGTCACAGGCTCACAATTTATCGGGGTTTGTATTTTGCGCCAAAAGCCCAAGCTGTGGCATGGAGCGTGTGAAGGTATATAACGAAGCGGGTACGGGCAATACCTCTGAGGGTATCGGTGTGTTCGCCGAGCAAATTATGAAACACAATCCATTACTACCTTGTGAGGAAAATGGCCGTCTCAACGATATGTACCTCAGAGAAAATTTCGTTATGCGTGTGTTTGTTTATAAAAGCTGGCAAGAATTAGTCAGTCAGGAACACGTTGGCTTACATGAAATCACTACGTTTCACGCCAAGCATAAGTACCTTTTGATGAGTCACAATTATCAGGCATACAAAAATTTGGGAAGGCTGTTGGGCGATGGCAAGCAATTAGATATTGAAACGCTCAAGCTGCAATACATAAGCGGTTTGATGACAGCGCTCAAAAAGCCTGCAAACAGAAAAAATCAGGCTAACACGTTGACCCACTTACAAGGGTATTTCAAAAATGAGCTGTCGAGCGTTGAGAAGCAAGAAATGTGTACGGCAATTGAAGAGTATCGTAAGGGTATAGTGCCGCTTTACGTTCCTCTTACATTGTTAAAGCATCATTTAACAGTACATCCCAAAGCCTACTTGCAGAGTCAAGTCTACTTTGACCCATACCCCAACGAGTTGCGCTTAAGATTCGGAATTTAACCATGAAAACTGCTTTTTGGTTTCGCCGTGACCTGAGGGTATACGGCAATGAGGCTTTGATAGAAGCCATAAATGAAGGCGCACGAGATGCGCTTTTTTTTTATTGTAAGCCACAGTGGCAACAACACAATACCGCGTCTATCCAGATAGACTTATTGGAGCGGAGGCTGGTTGAGCTTGGCGCGTTATTGAGCGAGTTTGGTGTCCAGCTACATATTATTGAGGCGGGCATGTTCACTGAGCTGCCAGAGCGGCTCAGCGCATTTTGCGAAGAAAATAACATCAGTCGTCTGTTTGCAAACAAAGAATATGAAGTAAATGAAATTGCACGCGACAATGAGTGCTCTAAGCGGGTTTCACTGAGATGTTTTGATGGAGATGTAATTGCCCCCCCGGGTACCGTGCTGACGGGCTCTGGTGAAATGTTCAAAGTATTTACGCCATTCAAGAAAGCGTGGCTCAAGTTATTTTCAGATCAGCGCTTTAACTTTCAACATTGGCCACTTGAAAAGCGCAGCACCGGTGAATTTACTACACCATCGTTTTTTGCAATGACCATGGAATCACAGAAGTGGCCGGTTGATGATGAATCTATCGTGGCAGTTGTTAATCGTTTTATTAAAGATAAGTTGACAGACTATCAGGGTGATAGAGATTTCCCTGCAATCAAGGGAACTTCAGGTTTGAGTCCATATCTTGCACTTGGCATTATTTCACCTAAGCAATTGCTAACCCAGATCCAACTCGATAACCCTGAAGTACTAGAGAGACCTAGCCAGCCGGAGTTTTGTTGGGTAAATGAAATAATTTGGCGTGAGTTTTATCGACACCTAATCGTTGCATTTCCTAAGTTATGCAAAGGCTCTAACTTTAACGAAAAATACGATGCTGTTGCATGGCAGTCAGTTCCCGAGGTGTTTCAATTGTGGTGTGAAGGTCAAACAGGTTATCCCATTGTAGATGCGGCTATGCGTCAACTAAACAAAACTGGATGGATGCACAATCGGTTACGCATGATAGTGGCTAGCTTTTTAACAAAACACCTATTGATCGATTGGCGTCAAGGTGAAGCCTACTTTATGTCTAAACTTATTGATGGGGACTTAGCGAGTAATAATGGTGGTTGGCAATGGGCTGCAAGTACAGGATGCGATGCTCAACCGTATTTTCGAATATTTAATCCTATTACGCAAAGTGAAAAGTTTGATCCTGATGGTACTTTCATTCGTACCTATGTGCCTGAATTGAAAAACGTTCCAGCTAAGCACATCCACTTTCCGCACGACTATTTGTCGGCTTTTGGCGGTCAGTATTGTGCACCAATTGTGGATCACAAAGAAGCCAGAGCAAGAGCGCTTGAGGCATTTAAGGTATAAAAGGTATGGATCACAAAACCCAGCGATTTGTGTCAGTGTATAACGAAATCGACAAGCATTGTCTAGACAAGCTAGCAGAGATTTATACAGACGATATTAATTTCACAGATCCGCTCCATCACATCCAAGGACTTGAACAGCTAACACTGTACTTTCAAGCTTTATATGAAAATGTTGCTGACATCAATTTTACGGTGACAAGCGATTACCAGTCTGATGATGTTAGCTTTATTTACTGGATAATGTCTTATCGTCATCCAAAGCTTAATGGTGGAAAGACCATTGATGTTGATGGGCACAGTAGATTGAGCTTTAAAGGTGATAAAGTTACTTACCACCGAGATTATTTCGATAGCGCACAAATGTTATACCGTCAGGTTCCTGTACTTGGCAACATAATTCGTATGCTTGATAAGAGGGTGACTGGATGAAACATGTACTGATCACGGGTGCAACATCAGGCATAGGTAAGGGGTTGGCCAGATATTATGCTAACCAGGGCGATACCGTTACGGCATGTGGGCGAAATACTGAGATTCTTAGTTCGCTAGCACAAGAGAGTGGCGTAAAAATGAAAGCGTTTGATTTAACGAAGCGTGAAGAAATAGAGCGTCAGTTTGCCGACCTTGATGAGCTAGATTTGGTTATTCTAAATGCTGGCGGTTGTGAATATATTGACAATCCGAATGACTTTGACGGCCACCTTTTTGAACGGATCATGACCATTAATGTGATTTCAATAGGGCATTGCTTAGATATTATTCTACCCAAAATCAAACGAGGCGGTCAGCTATGTATCATCAGCTCTAGCAGCTCTTTTTTGCCATTGCCTCGTGCTGAAGCATATGGCGCGTCAAAGTCGGCACTCAGCTATCTAGCTAGAACGCTTTCTGTTACTTTAAAAGGTGTGGACGTCACAGTTGTACATCCAGGTTTTGTTGAAACACCGCTAACAGACAAAAATGATTTCCCGATGCCATGTATAGTCAGCGTTGAAGACGCAGTAGGATACATAAGCGAGGGGATCTCTAAGCGCAAAAGGGAAGTACACTTTCCCAGACGTTTTACCTTATTTTTGAAACTTCTTAGGCTTTTACCATTTTCTTTATGGTTGCCTCTCGCGAAAAGGATAGCCCGTGGCTAAAATTGCAATCATTGGTAGTGGCATCTCAGGTATGACTGCTGCGTATTTACTGAACCGTAAACACGATATCAAAGTGTTTGAAAAAAATAATTATATTGGTGGTCACACGGCAACTATTGATGTAGAAAATAATGGCGAAAAAATCGCAATAGATACCGGTTTTATCGTATTTAATGACAGAACATATCCAAAGTTTGAAAAGCTGCTCGCAGAAATAGGCGTTACGCGCAAACCAACAGAGATGAGCTTCAGCGTTCACAACAGCCAAACAGAGTTTGAGTATAACGGGCACTCACTATGGACTCTATTTGCCCAAAAACGCAACTTGTTTAGACCCAAGTTTTGGCAGCTACTAAAAGATATTGTTCGGTTCAATACAGTATGTAAAGAGTTACACCAGCGTGATGACTATAATGGCGTCGAAACATTAGGTAAGCTCTTAAGCCATCATAATTTTAATGAATTTTTTAAACTGCATTACATCCTACCGATGGGGGCGGCAATCTGGTCTACAAGTATCAAAGAGATGCTCGACTTCGAGGCTAAGTTCTTTGTGCGCTTTTTTTTCAATCATGGTCTCTTGGATATTGCTAACCGCCCACAGTGGTATGTGATCCCAGGTGGCTCCAGAGAATACATCGCGCCATTAGTGGAACAGTTCCGTGAGAATATTGTTCTGAATGCCAAACTCACTAGCGTACAACGCGACGATGATGGCGTGACTTTGGTATTTGAGGATGGTCACCAAGAGCAGTTTGATAAAGTGGTGTTTGCGTGCCACAGCGATCAGGCGCTTGAATTGTTGGCCTCGCCGTCGGAACAAGAAACACAAATTCTTGGCGCTATTCCATATACGGCAAATTCAGTTGTGCTTCACACCGACACAAGCCTGCTGCCTAAACGTAAAGCGGCATGGGCAAGTTGGAACTATTTGTTAAACGAGGCGACCGACAAGGCCGCAGTCGTGACCTACCAAATGAACATACTTCAAGGGCTAGACGCAAAACATCAATATTGTGTCACACTAAACCATGATAGTGGCATTGATGAAAGCAAAGTGATCCAACGATTTGTATATCATCACCCGGTCTTCAACACGACCAGCATTGATGCACAAAAAAGAAAGCCTGAGATCGATGGCAAACATCATAGCTATTTTTGTGGCGCTTATTGGTTTAACGGTTTTCACGAAGATGGTGTCAAAAGTGCTGTAGATGTTGCAAGGCAGCTTGGAGTTGAATTTTGAACAGCGCCATCTTGGTAGGGAGAGTGAGACATAGGCGTTTTGCGCACGCTCATCATGCTTTTTCTTACCCGATGTATATGATGTGGATTGACTTACATGAGGCAGAGTCCCTGAACGGGATCTCGTCAATGTTTGGCTCCTCTGGCTTAAAACTGCTCAAGTTTAATCAGCAGGACTACATCAAAGATGGTGAAGGCAGCTTACTACAACGCGCTTATTTAAAGTCTAAACAACTAGGTCGACCTGTAACAGACTCGACCAAAGTTTATCTGATGGCACAAATGCGCTGCTTTGGTATTTATTTTAGTCCAGTGAACTTTTACTTCTTTGAGCATGAAAACGGACAAGGCTTCAGTCATATGCTTGCAGAGGTGAGTAACACGCCTTGGAACGAGCGCTATTTTTATTCAGTTGATTTACATGAAGATGTGAACTTTGAAAAAGCTTTTCACGTATCACCTTTTATGAATTTGGATATGCGTTATCACTGGAAAGTAAAGCCGCCAGGACAAACCACAGTTATCCATATAGAGAACAGAAAAGGTAACGAATTGCTATTCGATGCGACTTTGGCGTTGAAAAAGCAGGCACTGACTAACAAGAACATCAACCGCTTGTTACGTCGCTTTCCTGCGATGACGTGGAGTATAGCAAAGGGTATCTATTGGCAAGCGTTAAAGTTATTTTTAAAGAAGGTACCCTTCATTGGGCATCCGGGAAGAGTTTAAGATGGAAAACACCACAACAATCACCTCATCAATATCACTCAGCACGCTAGATAAGTTATACAAGAAGTTCGTCTTCGGCGCTTTAAATACCTTGGAGTCTGGCAAGGTCGTGCTTGTCGAAGGCGGTAACCGACATCTCTTTGGCTCAACGGACTCAGAGCTTATTGCTGAAGTTGTGGTGCACGACGCCGCAATGTATAAATTGTTTGCGCTCGGAGGAAGCGTAGGCGCTGGAGAAGCGTATATTTTGGGTCATTGGAGCTGCTCTAATTTAACAGCATTAATAGAAATATTCGTGCTCAACCAAGCGCAGTTGGATGCCTTTGAAAGAAAGTTTGCGGTTTTATCTAGTATCGCACACAAGTTTAAGCACTTTAGGAACAAAAACTCAAAACAAGGTTCAAAACGTAATATTGAAGCTCATTACGATTTAGGAAATGACCTTTACGAGTCGTTTCTCAGCGAAGAAATGCTTTATTCTAGTGCTGTTTACCCCAGTAAAGAGGCGACACTTGAGCAGGCACAGCAATATAAACTCGCTGCAATATGCAAACGTCTAGACTTACAGGCCACTGACAAAGTGGTTGAGATAGGCACTGGGTGGGGGGCTTTTGCTATTTATGCCGCTAAACACCACGGGTGCCATGTAACGACCACAACAATCTCTGAGGAGCAACACGCTTATGTGGAGAAGTTAATTGTAGAGGAAGGACTTGGTGATAAAATTACTCTATTGAAGAAAGATTACCGAGACTTACAAGGGCAGTACGATAAATTGGTTTCAATTGAAATGATTGAAGCCGTAGGACATGAATATCTTTCTGGCTTTTTTGCGAAATGCGATGCACTCCTAAAGCCGTCTGGTGCCATGTTGATTCAAGCAATCACCATCGCGTGTCAACGTTATCAACACTATCTAAAGCAATCTGATTTTATCCAACAATATATTTTCCCGGGCGGATGTTTGCCTTCAGTCACCGAGATGAGTAAACAAATCTCAAGCGCAACAGACATGGTAGTACATGAGCTACATGACATAGGGCTTCACTACGCAAGAACTTTGTATGATTGGCGAGTTCGCTTTGAAAAGTCTTGGCCATCTTTGGATAGCAAGCGATTTGATGAACGTTTCTATCGTTTGTGGGAGTTTTACTTGTGCTATTGCGAAGGCGCGTTTAAGCGTCGAGCGACCAGTGCTGTTCACCTAGTTGCTAGAAAACCCGGATATCAGTCAAATGATTGTGTTGCAGCATTGGATTACTAACGCGCTGATATTCCAAAGTGTTTGGTTTTCAGCTTTGTTCTTTCAGTCTCAGGCACTTTGGTTTATGACAACAGGCTGCGTGATAATGTTGTTGGGGCATTCAAACAGACGGTTGAACATGACATTGGCATTTGTTGGCTCAGTGATAGGTGTGCTCGTTGAGCGTATAGCGGTTGAAAGTAGTCTAATGAGCTATCAAGGAGAAGCGATTATCCCTCTTTGGCTGTGGGTACTTTGGATAGCGCTGCTGTTAACATTAAATAAAGCACTCGCTAAATTGCTTACCTTACCAATGCCTGTGCAAATTTTACTTTTTGCAGTGTGTGCGCCGCCCAGTTATCTAGGCGCTGCGAACTTTGATGTGTTGACAATACACCAACCTTGGTACGTTTTTTGGCCTACATTTGGGGCAATGTGGAGTGTTGGCTTTTATATTATTATTTGTATTAATCGGTTTTTGTTAGGTACAAACCTTGCGCGTGGACACGCAAATTGATAGCTTTTGGTCTCAAACTGTGCGCTTTGAGCTAAAACAGCGCAAAATAATAAATATTTAGTCTAAATTATCAATTTTGGGGTTGCACACAAAGGCAAAATGCATAAACATAGGTTTTGCTTAGGCAAATTATAAAGTTATAGGAATCTAATAATGAATAAAGCTCAACTAGTTGAAAAGATGGCGGCAGACGCAGAAATTTCAAAAGCAGCGGCAACTCGCGCTCTAGAATCATTCACTGGCGCAGTAACGGACACTTTGAAAGAAGGTGGTTCAGTTGCTTTAGTTGGTTTCGGTACTTTCACTGTAAAAGAGCGTGCTGCTCGCACTGGCCGTAACCCACAAACTGGTGCTGAAATCCAGATCCCAGCTGCGAACATTCCTTCGTTCAAAGCGGGTAAAGGTCTTAAAGACCAAGTAAACCTGTAATCCATACGCTGGACAGAAAAACCTCCGAAAACGGGGGTTTTTTTATATCTCGGCAGTCTTGAATCTGCTAACATCGCCCCAACTTATGATTTAAATTATCTTACACTAATAATTGCAATGAAACGTTTTAGTCTGTCAGCAATGCTCTCACTACTCATACTTTTATGGGTTGGTGCTGCGTATGCGACAGAACTTGATTGCAATACGGCTTCTCCTATATCGGTAACAAAGTCGATGTCTATTACCGATGATGCTATTCAGTTACCAGTTAATCAACCAGATCAGCATAAGCAAGTTATGCCGTTCAAGCTTTCACATGATGACAACGATCATGATACTGGCTTTTTACCAGAGCGAGAGCGCTCCAATCATCCTAGTTATTTTTTGCATCCAAAACAGCAAGCGGAATATGCACTGGCGTTTGCGCTAGCAGAGCCAAAATATGTTCCCACCATGGTTTATCAAATGGAAAAACCCAATGATTTACCGTGGTACATGTCTGATACACGGCCAGCAAACGGCTCTATCGATACCTGCAAACCAGCCAACCTCATCTTCAAAGGACGTCTAAGCTACGACGTATAATCATCGTTCATTTCGAATTTAAAGTTAACCTTATACCAATTAGACCTAATACTTGCTCAATTTGAAGGATAAAATCTGACGCTAACAGCGTTAAAAATTTCTTATTTAGAATAACTAAATAGCAAAATTTTTGCCTGGTTATCGACAAGATTTTCTCGCCTCAAAATAGATCACTTAATTAAGATACTTGGTATTAATTTGAATTTTGAGCATCCAGTATTGACCGATGGTTTACTTACTTTGCGTAATTTTGCTGGTCAACGAAGGCAACATACCAGTGCCCGTGTAGGCAAGTTGATCACTTAATTAAGATAATTGCCATAACTGATTTGGTAAATACAAAATTAGTAAAAGTCGAAATAGTATTGCCATGCTCGCCAGTTTTAATACTAATTTGTCCTAATATGAGCTCAATTTGGAGCAGTAAATCTGATGCTAACTGTGTTAAAAGTTTCTAGTTTACAGCTACTAAATAGCGAAACTTTCCTTGCTCAGAGCATGTAGATACCTTTACACGAGCAGGGGCTATGGTGTTATAGAGACGATTTTCTTGCCACAAAATGAACTACTTATCATCGGAAATCAGGATTAAGCAAATTGGTATAAATAAATTGGCTCGACCAATGAGAATAAAATGAAGAATATAGAACAATTGAATAGCAAGCACGGCATGACAACTTCGTCGCGCTTCAAGAAATTCTTTACCGCAATTATCATAGTGATACTGATAATTTGTGCTACACCAAACTTATACCCAAATAAGAACTTAATACAGGTTCAGGCAAGCGCTAACAACGTGCTTGTTGTATCTGTACCTGAGCTAAAAAATAATCTGGAAAATGAGGGCTTTAAGGTAAAAAAGGTAATATCACATCAAGGTGGATACTTAGTAGAGCTAGAAAATCGAGCACTTACCGCAGAGGCTAGGGCGCATATAGCCGCACTGCACAGTGAACTAAATGTTAAAGTAATAAGTGCATCCACAATGCCTTTATGGCTTGAGTATACTGGATTAAAGCCAATCAAGCTTGGTTTAGACCTAGATGGGGGAGTATTGTTTGTTCTCAAAGTTGATGTTGAGCGGGCAATGCTGAGCCAACTGCAATCTGTTGCAGATGAGGCCAATAGCATTCGAATTAACAACCGCTATCGCCATCTATCTTCGCCTCAAGTTGTCAATGCTCAAGAGGTCGAGATAGTTGCAACAGTACAAGGGAAAACAGAGTTACAAGCATTAAGCACTACTTTACGCGACCGGTATCCGCACCTTAGCAGCAATAGAAAAGCCCATGGTAGTCTCACTACATTGACTTTATCTTTTCCCGAGGCAAAAAAAATTGAGCTTCATAAGCAGTTAATGACTCAGGCATTATCAACATTGCGCTCGCGAATTGAGGAACTCGGGATCACTGAAGCGGTAACCCAACGACAAGGTGATAATTATATCCGTATAGAACTACCGGGTGTGCAAGACCCTGACCAAGCAAAACGCATAATAGGTGCCACTGCCAAATTATCTTTCCATGCGTTACAGACAGCAGGCGGCCAGAGAATAAAAGATAAATTAGGAAACGTCATCAATATTGACCCTACCGCAATTTTTGGTGGTGATGAAATTGAATCGGCCACGGCCGGTAGAGATGAATACGGCAAACCGCTGGTAGAGCTATTTTTATCATCAAGTGGTGGCAAAAAGATCAACCAGTTTTCCCGGCAAAATGTCGGCAAGCCAATGGCGACTGTGTTTGCACAGTACTACGTCAGTACCAGTGGAGAGACTAAAAAGCATGCAGAGGTGATATCGGTTGCAACTATACAACAAGTACTAAATACCCGCTTTAGCATTACCAATATGCAATCAATGGAACGAGCGCAAGAGTTAGCGTTGTTATTAAGAGCAGGATCGTTGGATGCACCAATCACAATAGTAAAAGAGCAAACAATAGGCCCATCTTTGGGTGAGAAAAATATTGAAAGCGGCTTTAAAGCTCTTGCGCTTGGACTCAGCATCACCTTGTTATTTATGGCTCTGTGGTATCGAAAGCTCGGAGTCATCGCAATTATTTCGTTACTCGTCAATTTAGTATGCCTCATTGGCTTAATGTCATTATTGCCAGGAGTTGTGTTGACGCTTCCAGGCATTGCTGGTTTGGTGCTGACAATTGGCATGGCAGTGGATACAAACGTGATTATTTTTGAACGGGTAAGAGAGCTGAGGTCAAAAGGAGCAACCATGGTGATAGCATTAAAGCAAGGTTACCAACAAGCAATGTCCAGCATTGTTGACGCTAATTTAACAACGATGATCACAGCACTTATTCTGCTTGGGATTGGATATGGGCCAGTGAAAGGGTTTGCTATCACGCTAGCGCTTGGCATTGTGACTAGTATTTTTGCTGGGGTTATTGTATCGGGGTTACTGTCGGAGTCTTTATATTCTCAGCAGCACCAAGGAGGAAAGTAATATGAAAAGTAATACGCAACACATCAGATTGATAGGGCTTATTTTAGGGATGGTATTGGTTTTCACGAGCTTGGTTACAATAGCCCAAAAAGGAATCGCTTTTGGGCAAGATTTTACAGGTGGGTATGTCACTGTAATTGATGTACCAAAGTCCGTCACTGTTGATGAAATGCAACTGAAGTTACATCAGCTCGGGGTGGAGAGTGCTCGAATTGACCTGCAAATGGATGGTAGTTGGCGAATATTTCAGATTCCTTCTTCTACTAATGATTTAAAGGTAAAAGAGTGGATCTCGGAGCTAAACTCACAATGGCATGTAACGGTATTAGATGCCAGTTATCTTGGCGCTCAGGTTGGCGATGAACTTATTGAGCAAGGCGGACTGGCAGGATTATTTGCTTTACTGAGCGTGCTGCTCTATTTGGCATGTCGTTTTGAGTGGCGTCTAGCGGTATCAGCAAGTATTGCATTATTTCATGATGTCGTTATTACGTTAGGGTTATTTTCTGCCACGCAGGTTGAATTTGACCTAACGGTATTAGCTGCGTTACTGGCTATCATCGGGTACTCTCTCAATGACTCCATCGTGGTTGGAGACAGAGTGAGGGAGCTGCTTTTTGAGGAACGTTACAAGCAAGCGCCTGTGGCAAAAGTCATTGATCAAGCGATAAAAGATTCGTTGAGTCGTACGTTAATTACCTCATTGACAACATTAGCAACTGTACTGTCAATATGGTGGCTCGCAGGAGCCGGGTTGAGTAGTTTTGCCATGGCGCTATGCTGTGGCATAGCAGTTGGTACACTATCATCACTTGCAATTAGCGCGACTTTGCCACAGTTTATGGGATTATCATATAACAATTACCGCAAAGAAGAGTCAGAAGCAACGAAGAAGCAGCTTGCAGAACCCTGATTTTAGCAAGCATTTATCAAGTGGAAGGTTAAAAAAGTAGTGCAAACTCTTTTTTAACCTTTGTTGACTAAGATATAATTCACGGCTGTTGAAAGGAGTTGGTGGGCGCTAATGTCAAAATACAGTTTTCAGACTCGTTGCGGTAAGGTCACCCTTTGGACTGAAAAAAATATCCTATTTGCCTGCTTTGAAGGCAATATTAATGAATCCATGATCCATTTCTTTTCTCGGACGATGGAACAATGTCGTGATGAAATTGCGGTGCCAGCATGGGGTTATGTTAGTTATTCAGAAAAAGCGATTGCCGCTACACCGCAAGCCTATGATTTATTAGTTAATGTCGCCAAACGGTGTCTGCAACTAGGGTGTGTAAGCGCAGGTTATGTACTAAATTCAGCGATTGCAAAGCGCCAAATGGAAAAGCTTCGAAAAGAAATTGGGATGCCAGAGCCAATAGAGCAAGTGCTGTTTGTCGATCTGGACACTGCCGTTGAATACGTTAATCAAAATCTATCTTTCCACTATAATGCCAATTAGACTTAATTGTTGCTCAATTTGAAGGAGTAAACCTGATGCTAATAGCGTTAAAAATTCCTTATTTAGAACAACTAAATAGCAAAATTTTGTCTTTCCTACATGGATATAGGTATCTTAGCGGTAGTAGGACGCGGTAGCGAAGTTATAGACAAGATTTTCTCGCCTCAAAATAGACCTCTTAATTCAGCTCCTTAGATTGAGGGAATAAAAAAGGCCTCCTTGGAGACCTTTAAGATGATTACTACTTACCTTCAGACTAATTGACGTTGGTTTCAACCTGCTGGTGAGCCGCTTTTGTCTGGTGGCTGGCAGAAATATGAAAGCGTTTGGTCATCGCCATAAAAAATATTGGCGTGAACAATAAGCCAAATAACGTTACACCAATCATGCCAGAGAATACCGCAATTCCCATTGTTTCTCGCATTTCAGCGCCAGCACCCGTCGCTAAAACTAGAGGAACGACACCAGCTGTAAACGCAATAGATGTCATCAGAATTGGGCGGAGCCTTAATTTGCATGCCTCAATAATAGCCGCTAAATTTGTTTTTCCTTGCTCATATTCCTCTTTAGCAAACTCGACCATTAAAATGGCATTCTTACAGGCTAAAGCAACCAGTACGATCAATGCAATTTGTGTGAAGATGTTATTATCACCACCTGTCAACCAGACACCGACCAGCGCAGACAAAATCGTCATAGGCACAATTAATATAATTGCAAAAGGTAATTTTAGACTCTCATACTGTGAAGCTAAGACCATAAATACCAATAAGACGACTAACGGGAAAATATAAATCATCACATTACCAGCTAGAATTTGTTGATAGGTTACTTCGGTCCATTCAAACGCCATACCCTCACTTAAGGTTTCATTTAACACCGCTTCAATCGCAACTTGCGCTTGATCCGATGAAAAACCCGGAGCTGGGCTACCATTTAATTCTGCTGTTGGATAACCATTGTAATGCATAACTCTATCAGGCCCCGTGGTTGGCGTTACCTTTAATACCGCGCCAAGCGGCACCATCTGGCCGTAGTTGTTCTTGACTTTATACGACAATATTTGTGCAGGATCTGCTCTAAAGTTAGCGTCAGCTTGTGCTGTCACCTGGTATGTACGACCAAACAAGTTAAAGTCATTAACATACATCGAGCCAAGGTAGATCTGTAATGCGTTAAATACTTCCTCAAGCGGCACTCCTTGCACCATTGCTTGTTCACGGTCGATGTCAATATCCATTTGTGGTACTTGGATCCGAAAACTAGAATAAAGTCCCATCAGTTCAGGTTGTTGCTGAGCTTTGGCTATTACAGCTTGCAGATCTGCGAATAGCTTTTCGAATCCGAGGTTAGCACGGTCCTCAATTTGCAATTTAAAACCACCAGTTGTGCCAAGACCTTGAATAGGAGGCGGTGGAAATACGGCAACAAATGCTTCATCTATGACAGTAAATTGCTGATTTAACTTTGCTGCGATTGAGGAAGCATAAAGCTCAGGTGTAGTGCGATTTTCAAATTTATCCAGAGTGACAAATACAATGCCACTGTTAGGGCTGTTTGTGAAGCCGTTAACAGATAACCCCGGAAATGACACAGAGTGCAATACGCCTGGTGTATTTAATGCAATTTGTTCCATTTCACGAACAACAGCCTCTGTTCTATCTAAACTGGCTGCATCTGGGAGCTGAGCGATAGCAACTAGGTATTGTTTATCCTGTTGCGGTATAAAGCCTCCAGGGATGGTATCAAACAGTTTTGTTGTGGCAAAAATCAACCCTAGATAAATGACTAGCACGATAGCACTTAAGCGGATCAGCCTTTTTACAAGCGCGACATAGCCTTGTGCTGCTTTGTCAAAAAATCGGTTAAATGGCTTGAATAACCACTGTCCAAATAGTTTATTCAATATCACAGTGAGCCTATCAGGCTTGGCACCGTGTGGTTTTAGCAGTAACGCAGCAAGCGCTGGAGATAATGTCAAAGAGTTAAAAGCGGAAATTAACGTAGAAATAGTAATAGTAAGGGCGAATTGTTTGTAAAACTGCCCCGATAGTCCTGTAATAAATGCGGTGGGAATAAATACGGCACACAGCACTAGCGCGATGGCAATAATCGGGCCTGTTACTTCAGACATCGCCTGCTTTGTGGCTTCGAAAGGTGCAAGACCGTTTTCAATATTACGCTCTACATTCTCTACAACAACGATAGCATCATCGACGACAATACCAATTGCAAGTACTAAACCAAATAAGGAGAGGGTGTTAATGGAGACGCCAAGCCACTGCATGGCAGCAAAAGTGCCCACTAACGATACTGGTACCGCGACAAGAGGAATGATAGATGCGCGCCATGTCTGTAGGAATAAAATAACCACCAATACAACTAAAACAATGGCTTCTAGAAGGGTTGAGATAACCGCATCTATAGAGCCGCGTACAAAGATTGTTGGGTCATACACAATATCGTATTCGACTCCTTCAGGAAAACGTGTCGCAAGTGATTTCATGGTTTCACGCACCTGATCAGAAAGCTCGATAGCATTTGAGCCTGGGCGCTGGAAAATAGGCATCGCAACAGCCTCGTTTCCATCTAATAGTGCACGTAACGCATAATTATCTTGTCCAAGCTCGACTCGACCTATATCTTGTAATCGCGTGATTGCTCCATCGTTGGATACACTAACGATAATGTTTTCAAACTCGTTTATCTCAGCCAAGCGGCCTTTTACGTTTAGCAGTATTTGAAATTGGTTATCATTGGTAGTCGGTTGTGCACCTAATGAGCCTGCCGCAACTTGACGGTTTTGTTGTTTTATCGCCTTAACTATATCGCTGGCAGTTAGGTTACGCTCAGCTAATTGTTCGGGGTTTAGCCAAATCCGCAACGCATATTTTCCTCCACCGAACAGCTGTACGTCGCCAACACCAGGTAGTCGTGCTATCTGGTCTTTAACATAAATATCCGCGTAGTTTGAAAGGTAACTCGTGTCATGGGAGCCGCTGGGTGACACCAAATGCACGACCATAGTGAGATCTGGAGAAGCTTTTTCTGCGACTACACCAAGGCGCTGCACTTCTTCTGGTAATCTGGGAGTCGCGCTGTTTACACGGTTTTGTACCTGAACCTGTGCTCTATCTAGATCTGTGCCTAGTGCAAACGTAACGGTGAGTGTCAGTCGGCCGTCACTAGTCGCTTGTGAAAACATGTATAACATATTTTCAACCCCATTGATCTCTTGCTCTAAAGGCGTTGCTACGGTTTCGGCAATGACTTTGGGGTTAGCGCCTGGGTAAGTTGCTGACACTACAACAGTCGGAGGTACGACTTCAGGATACTCACTGACCGGCAGCTGAAACAAGGAGATGGCACCGGCGATAAGTATCACCAGTGACATCATTGCGGCAAAGATAGGCCTTTTAATGAAAAAATGTGAAAATTTCATTGTTAATTTAGTCCTTGTGTTGACTCTATCTCGGTCATTGCAACGACTTGAGCTGAAATGGATTCGGGAAGCGTAAGTGTTACATTGTTTGGACTTATGGGCATTCCAGGGCCCACCCGAGCAGGGCCATTGACTGCAATGCGCTCACCTGCGCTCAGTCCTGACTCAACCGCACGAAACTCACCATAGCGATTCCCCAGCGTGATTAACCGATATTCAAGAGTGTTAGCATCGTTTACGACAAGCACAAAACGATTTTTAAGATCTGTACCAACAGCTTTATCAGGTATTATTACGCGGTTATTAAGTTCTCCGGATGATAAACTCACACGAGCAAACGACCCTGGACGTAGCAAACCATTTTTATTATCGAAAGAGGCTCTTACTTTTAGGGTGCCTGAGTGGTTATCGATAGCATTGTCAATAAAGTCTAGCTGGCCGATAATTGGCTGTGCCTGGCTACCTAAAAGCTGAAGTTTAACTGGTAATTTATCTGTGTCGGTTACTGTGGCAAATTGGCTGTTCCATGTGCGTTCATCAATATCAAAATACGCATACATTTTGTCGGTCGCGACAATCGTTGTGAGTAGCGTGTCATTTGCACGGATCGTATTGCCTTGGGTCACTTCAGCAAATGAAATTTTTCCGCTAATAGGAGCCGTGACCTTGCTAAATTCCAAATTAAGTTGTGCAGACTTAAAAGAGGCTCTTAAGGCATCTAACTCAGCCTGACGCTGTGCCGTAAGTGAAACTCGAGCGTCTACTTCTTCAGTGGATATGGCTTTTTGTTTACTAAGACGAAGAGCTCGAGCAGACTCACTTTTCGCTTGCGAAAGCGCTGCCTCTGCTCGAGTTACTTGCGCAGCAAGGCTGGCCACGTCAGCTAAAAAAGTACGGTCATCAAGCTCAAAAAGAACCTCACCTTTTTCAACAGTATCACCTTCTTTAAAATTTACCGTTCGAACAACGCCAGTTACGCGGGCGCGTAACGCGACCTCATTGGGAGAAGAAAGACGCGTTGTATAAGTGTGCCAATCGGCAACATTTATCTGTGGTGTGGCAGCTACATCGATAGGTTGTAACTGTGGAGCGTTAGTTATCGCTTGCTCTGATCCACCGCATGCGCTGAGTAAGAGTAAAGCAGAAATGAGTGTGACAAGTCTGGTTGGTTTGAACATAGTGCCTCCTGTGTATATGACGCACACTATACGTTTCATTTGTTGCGTTAAATACAGGTAATTGGGAAAATAATTGGTGCCAAATTAGAATCAATAAATGTTGATTGATGTGTATTCCAAAATAAGAGAGCGCTTTATCTGAGATAGAAGATAAATTAAATAAATTGTTTTACAGTATGGAAAAGCCAAGGGAGAACCATTATTTTGAGCGAAAACCATTTAGAAATGACACTGATTGAAGCGCTGAACAAAAGTGAAGATGCAGTAGCGATAGTGAGCCAACAGAATGTGATAACCTTTTGTAATGATACGATGGCAACATTGCTTGGTAAGCACAACAAGTCGTTAATTGGCAATACAATAGAGGCGCTATTTTCATCTGATCAGGGGAGTGTTTTTGAGGACAGAATTGACGGCGATGAATTGGCTGACTGGTTTTTAAGTCTGAAGGGCAACCAAGATCAGGGCGCTACCGAGTTGGAGATTGATACCCTGACTGGCGTGTTTTTTAGTGTAAAGTGCCTCCCGTTAAGTTCCCATGCTTACCTCATATACGGTAAAGATATTACCGCGATTAAGGTGCTTGAGAGTGAACGAGCGCATTTGCAAAACGAGCTCGACTTTGTGTCTCAGATCGATCCGATGACACGGGTTGCTAGTCGCAGACAACTTAGTGAAAAGCTTGATGGTCAAATTAAGTTATATGAGCGCTACCGAGTTCCTTTTAGTCTAATTATTACCGATATTGATTATTTTAGAACAATTAATGAGCAATATGGTTATGCCGCAGGTGATAGGGTACTTGTTGAATTTAGTTCCCTACTTAATGGAATGTTAAGAGAAACCGACATAATAGCGCGGATCAATGGTACTGAGTTTGCCCTGTTATTGCCCAATACTGCTCTTGAAGGTGCCTCATTGTTGGCGACTCGTGCTAAAAATCTTATTGTGCAGCAAGCCTTTGAGGTGGCTTGTGATAAAAACATCGCGCTTACTAGTTCGTTCGGGGTAGTGGAGTTTTGCGGTCTTCAAAGCTCGGTAGAAGCAATGATCCACCGCGCTGAGGAAGCGCTGAGCGAGGCAAAACGTCAAGGACGAGGTAGTGTGGTTGCCATGGAGCAATAAACAGATAAGACCAGTCCTAAAACTGTCATAATGCCCCATTAAGCTTGTCAGTTCAAAAAGTTAGTCAGTGCATCTTTGTTATCTATTTATATAAGAAGGTGAATAGGGCCTAAGGTGCACTGTGTAGTTAAGGAACGAGAATAATGGCAAGTTTTACCCGTCGAGATTTTATCAAAAGTGCACTGATTGGCATTGGGGCAGCAACCGTGAGTGTTTCGCTAACCGGATGTGGCAGTAGTGGTAGTAAGGATATAGCAAGCAATGATTTTACCGTGGCGTTTGACCATGGTGTTGCCAGTGGCGACCCGTTATCAGATAAAGTTATCCTATGGACTCGCGTAACGCCGCAAGGCAATCCAAGTAGTGTTGCACTCACTTTGCAAGTTTCTGAATCTCAGGATTTTGGGGTGCTGTTACAAAGCCATCAGCTAGTGGCACAGGCGAAAAACGATTATACGGTGAAGGTCGATCTTAGTGATCTAAGCGCAAATAGCCAATACTTTTACCGCTTTGTGACCACAGAAACCCATTCACCAATCGGTAGATGCAAAACCTTACCTGTTAATGACGTAAACCAAGTTAAATTGGCGGTTATGTCTTGTGCAAATTATCCTGCTGGGTACTTTCATGTTTACGCAGAAGCTGCAAAGCGTAATGACCTAGACGCTGTATTGCATTTAGGTGATTATATTTACGAATATGGTATGGGCGGCTACGCGACTGATAATGCGATGCAAATGGGCAGAGGGTTAGAGTCCGATAATGCAGAAGAAATCATTTCGTTAGATGATTATCGTTTGAGGTACGCAAAGTATCGTACTGATCCTGGTTTACAAGCACTCCATGCTAATACGCCTTTTATTGCAGTGTGGGATGACCATGAAGTTTGTAACGACTCCTATTTAGATGGCGCTGAAAATCATAATGAAGGTGAGGGAGAATACTCTGACCGTAAGCTTGCTGCCCTACAAGCGTATTATGAGTGGATGCCAGTACGCCCCATGGTCAAAGGGCAATTAGAAAGTTTGTATCGAAAGTTTGAATTTGGTGATTTACTATCACTCTATATGCTAGACACACGCCACGAAAGTCGAGCAAAATCTTTAGATTACCAAAACTATGTTGACCCCTTAAGCGGTCAACTTGATATAACTGGATTTCAAGCTGATCTCACTGCACCGACGCAACAACTGTTAGGCCTCGAACAGCTTACGTGGTTAACCGATAATATGAAAACTTCATCTGCCAAATGGCAAGTGCTGGGACAGCAGGTATTAATGACCAAAATGATGATCCCTGCTGAGTTACTCATGTCATTAGCAAACCCTTCTGCGCAGATGTCAGCACAACTATCTGAGCTTGCGCAAATAAAAACACGATTATTAGCGGGCGATCCGACCCTAACAGTCCAAGAAAAAGCACGAGTAGATTTTACTGCACCGTACAACCTTGATGCGTGGGATGGCTACCCGATTGAGCGTGAAGTTATTTTACAGACAGCAAAAGCCGCTAATAAAAACCTAGTCGTTGTTGCGGGTGACACACATAATGCGTGGTCAGGTAAATTATGTAATACCAAGGGAGAGGTTTGCGGCTATGAATATGCAACGGCCTCGGTGAGCTCTCCTGGTCTTGAGCACTATTTGCAATTGAGCGATGAGCAGGCGTTACAGTTTGCTGAGGTATTAACATTGTTAGTAGATGACCTTGAATATGCCAATATTCATCAGCGCGGTTACTTAACACTTAATATCAGCAAAGAGAAAATAGAAAGTGAGTGGGTCTTTGTAGACACTGTGCAGCAAGAGCAGTTTGAAAGCCATAGTAAGCAACAAGAGCTGTTATTATAACCTTAGACTCATACAGTAAAGGGGCTTTACAGCCCCTTACATTTGGCAACCTTTGCCTTTGAGTGTAATGCCGAAACCGAAAACGGCTTATTTTTGTCGTCAGTAACAGTGATTTTTGCAATATCTAAAAACTGAAAATCTCCCGGTGCATTGAGCCGCCACAGGTTGTTTGCAAGCTTAGTAAAGCAAAATTCACCGGTATCGCCATGGATCAGCAATAGTGGATAGCTAAGCCTTGCTGCATATTGTGCAAATGTTTCGCGATATAGTTGATAGCCATCGCACTTGGCTTTGGTTGTTTTGTTACAGTGTCCAGAGTATTTTTGTGACTGATATAGGTCGGCTTGCATGAATATAACCGCCGCTTTACGCGTTGAAGATAGCAAGCTATTCAGCCATTTTATATTTTCTTCATCACGACTTTGGGATGCTTTGTACGCCACTTTTTTATTTGAAAGTAAAATCTGCCTACGGCCGTTATTGGTACCAGGGATATGCAAGGTTAAAAACTGTACATCATCAACTACCCATGCCTGATTTTCTGGTAGAGTGAGTTGGCGCTTAAATTGTGGCAAATGAGGGCTTTGGACTGCAAAGTTATCGCGAATAAAGTTCAGCCTTTCTAGCTCATCATATCTTGGCGAGAGTGTTTCACGATCGCAGTCTGTCCAATCATTGTCCCCAGGTGTGTAGACAAAGGGTTTGCTACTCACATTAGAAATCAGAGCATAATTGCTGCGCAGTAATTCATTCGTGCATGAAAGCGAGCCAGACTTCATATCACCAACATGGACGATAAAGTCATGCTCAGTCGCATTCGCTAACTTATGTAACACCCCTGTTGATGTCAGCATTTCATGGTCTACCTGTGTGTATGGCATATCGCCAAAAGCTAAAAAGGAAGTTGCTGAAGCATGAAATGTGCAAATCAGAAAAGTAAGTACGATAGTAAATGAGAATATTTGTGACACGATAATGCTCCTTGGATTGAGCTAGGCATCATACACTATCTCTGTGACAGAATTAGTCTCTACAATAGGGATTTTGAGCGATAGGCTTTCATGGCTCGCGGTTGTATTTTCAACACATAGCGAGCTGTGATTGTAGATTAAAATGAAACACATTGATTGATCTATAGTGTACATACTGAATTTGTAACTTGTTTAATTTGATAATCAAAGTTGCAGTCTAGGGGTAATGTAATCTAAAAATGCAGAAACCCTCGATGAGACGGCACTATTTTGATAGTAAACAGCTTGCACTGTTTCTCGTCTATTAGGTGAAACAATGCGCTCGTGAAATACCTCAACCAGTTTACCTGAACGTATATCGTCACAGACCATAAAGTGAGATAAAAGTGCGATACCGTGGCCAGCAATACAAAGTTGTCGCACAGTTTCGCCACTCGACGCACTTATGGAAAACTTTAGTTGTTGTGGTGTGTGTAGTGGCCAATGATTGAGATGCGGCGCATCAGTAAAGCCAATTAAGCGATGATCAGCAAGTTCAAGAGGCTCATTCTTTGGGTTTTCAAGCTTTTCAAGATAGTCAGGGCTTGCGACTAGATGTAATTTACTGCGCCCTAATAGGCGAGCATGGAGGTTAGAGTCAGGTAAATCGCCAATTCTAATTGCAATATCAGTTTTGTATTCCAGCAAATTAATAATGCTATCATGACTGGTAATTTCAAGATTAATTGCAGGAAAAGCATTATTAAAGCCTTTAAGTAAAGGGGTAAGCTGGTGGAGCACAAATGGACTGGCAGCATCTACTCTTAGCCTCCCTGCAGGGGAAAATCGCAGAAGCCGCAACGCTTCTTCTCCTTGGGCAAGCGTATTCAGCGCTTGGCGCGCATAGTTCAAAAATAGTGTTCCTTCTTCAGTTAACTCGATACGCCGCGTGGTACGATTTAATAACGTTACATTCAATGACTTTTCTAAGCGGGTTACAGCTCTAGATACTTTTGCAACTTGTTGATCCATCAAATTGGCAGCGGATGAGAAGCTTCCTGTATCTACCACACTAACGAAAGCGTCGAGATCTTCTGATTTTGAATTCACAGCCATTGGGTTACCTTTTCAATTTTGACAAAAGTATTTTGTCATTTTTACTGTTTTTGGCAAATAAAACTTCACGCACACTACAGCAACTATTTAATCTTGGCACAAAAGGTACACTATGCCGTTTGCTTTACTCGCACTGACCCTCAGTGCATTCGCTATTGGAACCACTGAATTTGTCATCGTTGGGTTAGTCCCAACCATTTCTGCTGATTTGAACGTGTCTTTGCCCAGCGCAGGTTTATTAGTGAGCCTTTACGCGATTGGCGTAGCGATAGGCGCTCCACTATTAACTGCGCTTACAAACACATGGGAGAGAAAGCGGTTGCTTATCAGTTTAATGGTGCTGTTTATTCTCGGTAACCTTATCGCTTGGCAAGCTCCAAGTTATGAAAGGTTAGTTATTGCTCGTGTTCTAACTGGGCTTGCACATGGGGTGTTTTTCTCTATTGGTGCGACAATTGCAGCTAGTTTAGTGGCCAAAGAAAGCGCTGCTAGCGCAATTGCTATTATGTTTACAGGCCTGACCGTTGCTTTAGTCACCGGGGTGCCGTTAGGTACATGGGTAGGGCAAATATTTGGCTGGCGGGCGACGTTCTTGATTGTGGCTGGGCTTGGTTTTATCGCGCTCGTTGGTTGCGTATTGCTTATTCCTAAAAATCTTGAAAAAGCGCCTGCCGCAAGGTTTTCAGAGCAAGTAAAAGTGCTTGCACAGCCTAGGCTACTCCTTGTGTTTTTAATCACAATATTGGGGTATGGTGGCACGTTTACCGCTTTTACCTATCTGGCTCCCATATTACAACAACAAGCTGGGTTTAGTTCTACTGCGGTAAGTCTTGTCATGCTAGTGTATGGCGTTTCTGTTGCGGTCGGGAATATTTATGGTGGTAAACTAGCTGATAAAAAGGGTGCTGTCAGTGCGCTTACCATTATTTTTACCATGCTTAGCCTGGTGTTGTTGGCGCTTACCTTCACTATGCAGTCCAAAGTCGGTGTGATAATAACGGTCGTATTATGGGGAGCTTTTGCCTTTGGTAACGTGCCTGGGTTACAGGTCTACGTTGTGCAATTGGCACAGCAGGTTTCTCCTAAGGCGGTTGATGTCGCGTCAGGTTTTAATATTGCGGCATTTAACATAGGGATCGCACTTGGATCTATTCTTGGGGGGCAGATTGTTGACAGCATGTCACTACAAGATACCGCTTGGGTAGGTGCACTGATAAGCATGATGGCGTTGATAGCAACCCGCTATAGCGGGCATTTGGATAGTAAACCCAAAGACAGAGAGTTTACGAACGCCAATAATTAAAATAAACCTGCAATGCTTAGCGTCCTGTGAATTGTTCGTTATTGAAGTACTTCTAGATGAGTAGGGCGACTAGCCTAGGCATTGCATTAATTGTTCATCCTGTTGCTTGTTTTATATGCCGGTTTATTGAGGGTTGCGTTGTCTAAAATATCGGTTATGCTTGCTGTAGAGATTAAAAATAGTCCACTCGAAACATGCAGTTAACTCATAAAGTACAGCGTTTTATTGTAATGGCAATAGGCTTGATAAGCCTATTAGTTATGAGCCAGAACGCGTACGCCAGCATAACCATTGCTGTCGTTGGTAAGACTAAAAACGACAGCTTTTATGAGCAATCTTTCAAAGGCTGTGTTCATTTTGCACGTCGTCATGTTGGCTTGAGATGTATTTACGATGGTGCTGATGATTATCAGGACTTTAGAACACAAAGCTTAGTGATAAATGACTTATTATCGCAAAAAGTAGATGGGTTATTAATTTCCACGACTGATTCTGACTTCTTGGTTTCGCGTTCACTGAAAAAAGCAAAGCAGCTTAATATACCAGTAATAACCTTTGATTCAGATTTACTGGAAGCACATAAAAGTTATCGCCTCGCATATGTAGGTACCGATAATTTTTCGTTCGGTGTTGCGTTAGGTGAGGCCGCCAAAGCATTTAAGTCTAGCGAGCCACAACAAATCTGCATACAAACAGGGCACCACTCAACACCAAACCTAGATAAGCGAATGAACGGTGTCAGGTATGCACTATCTGAGCACTCAAGTATAGAGCCACTTAAAGGCGAGCATGGCTGGATTGAGTTTGAGCGCTGCCCACTATATACGATGGGCAAGCGTGACGATGCTCTTAGCCAACTATTGGCACTAGTTCAGTATGAGAAACCGCCTATTTTTTTAGCGGTAGCAGGTTTTGCTCAGTTTCATCCAAAATATATAACGAAGTTGACTCCGTACAGGGAAAAAGTGATTAGCGAAAAAGCCGTAATTATTTCGGCTGATACTGAAGAAATACAGTTGAGAGCCTTAGAAAACCGCTTGTCCACAATAAACATTGGTCAAAATCCGTTTGAAATGGGTCGCAAGGGAGCTGAGCTGCTGTATCACGCCATTAAATTGGGAGAAATGCCATCACAAGACAGCTACTATTTAGACTTTCATTATTGTAACCAAGAAAATACACGAAGCTGCACGGTAAATTACTAAAGACCCCCTTTCTATGTTTAACAACCCCCGAGTTTAATGTACGCATGCTTTGAAATGGTAGTGTCACTTTCAATCGCACCCATAACACTCTAGTTAAAAAGTATTGTTTTTTATGAGTGGAAATGGATTAAATAAATGAATAAGTCTGGTTTTTTGATTGCTCATTGACCATGGAGTAGAAAAATACGACAATGGTAGTATGTTGTTTTGATTTTTGTAAACATTTAATTTACAAATTCGGCTTGTGGTTTGGAGTAGGTATGAAATTAAGCGTTATTGCAGGTGCGATGTTGTTAGCAGTTGGGTCAGCCAATGCTGCTGATAATTTAGTCATCAATGGTTCATTTGAAACATCAGGTAGTATTTCTGGCAATTGGGCTTTGTTTAATGACTTACAGGGCTGGAGTCGAGACGGAGCAAGGTTCGAGATCCAAAAGCAAAGTCTTGGTATCATTAACCCACAAGACGGGGATCAGTATTTAGAGCTTGATTCAACGGCTAATTACACGATTTATCAAGACATACCGACTACAGCTGGTAGAAAATACAAAGTGAGCTTTTATTACTCGGCTCGTGTTGTAGATAATAGCTCAACAAATCTTGCACGCGCTTGGTTTGGCGAAAATACGCTGGCAACAATGAATGCGACGACACGAGGATGGTCAAAATACGAGTTTACTGTAGAGGCGACATCAAGCTCAACACAACTCAAATTTCAAGGAGTTGGTACTTCTGATTCTTATGGTGCATTACTCGACAACGTTGTTGTGACAGAAGAAGTACAGACACCAGCACCAACGACGGGTTGTAAAGTGGGTGTTTATGGCATAAACAACTTCGGCGAACAAAGCAATAGTTATGTTTATCACTTTGATATCAGTGGTGGTACGTATTCATACGTAGAAGGCGTTGATAACACTGCCTCTAACATCGCGGCGCACAACGGTGAGCTATATTTTATGGAGCAGACTAACGGTACGACCAAAGCTTCATCACTGTGGAAAGTTTCGCTAGATAGCGCCGAGCAAACGCTCGCAGCCAATACCGTTTCTTGGCCGATTTACCGCTCAGCGGTTACCCCAGATGGTACAAAGCTCCTTTCAAGCAGTAAAACGTACTTGTACGAGTTTGACTTACAAAGTGGTGCAAAAACGGTACTAGGCAAATTAAGCTATGCAGGTGATGACTTCTCACATGGCGATATTGCATACTCAGCTGACACGAATCTAATTTATGTGTTAACAGGCAAAGCCTTGTATGTGCTTGACAAAGGAGCCATGACGTTAGACTTAGTGGGTGAGCATGGCGTAAATTGGGCTTCGGGTCTTGCAGTGAGTAGCGATGGCACATTATATGTATCAGGGCGTAACAAAGGTGAGGATGCAAAACTTTATACGCTAGATGCCAATACAGGCGAAGCGACTTATGTCATGGACGCACCGGAGCATATTAACGATTTAACCTATGTCGCTAATTGCCAATAACCATTAATGCAGCAGCGTTAAAATAAAGGCGAGGGGAGTCCCTCGCTTTTTTGTTTTTACGTCAGAGCAGTAACCGATACGACACACCTACTAAAAGAATGTTGATCTATTACGTTTTATTCTCTTGCCGGTATGAATAACTTTGCTCCATTGGTCTATTCAATATTGATATAGGATGTGCATGCGCTAAAAAACCACTTTTCGTAAAATGAAAATCCGTAATTGCATTCTGCAAATAAACATGAAACTTCAAGAGAAAAGATACAAATAAATAGCATAAGCTTTTGATAAATATTAAGTTATTTATTGTTTGTGTTGGCATGTATTGTGCAGTCAACATACAGGTACTTTAACGGAGATTTATTATGAGAACAGCTCTATTATACTCAGCGCTAATTATTTTACCCTTTGCCACAATAGGCTCGCCAAACTTAGTTAGTAATGGGTCGTTTGAAAATAACTCGGTGTTGACAGGAACTTGGGGGTTAGTGGACGAGATTGACGGATGGACGATAGCTGGTGCTCAGCTAGAAATTCAAAAATCAACCATTAGTTTTATAAACTCGCAAGATGGCAGTAACCACGTTGAGCTCGACTCGACGGGCAACTATACCATCTACCAAGATCTTGCGACGACTGCTGGTAACAAATACAAAGTAAGTTTTTATTATTCAGCAAGGGTTGAAGGAGATAATTCGACAAACCGTGCCAGAGTATGGTTTGGAGATACAACTTTAACTACTATGAATGCCAACACATTAGGGTGGCAGAAGTTTGAATATACGGTCGTTGCATCAAGTGAGGTTACTCAACTAAGGTTTCAAGGAATGGGTCGTTCAGACTCTTTAGGTGCGTTACTCGACAACGTTGTTGTGACAGAAGAAGTACAGACACCAGCACCAACGACGGGTTGTAAAGTAGGTGTTTATGGGATAAACAACTTCGGCGAACAAAGCAATAGTTATGTTTATCACTTTGATATCAGTGGTGGTACATATTCATACGTAGAAGGCGTTGATAACACTGCCTCTAACATCGCGGCGCACAACGGTGAGCTATATTTTATGGAGCAGACTAACGGTACGACCAAAGCTTCATCACTGTGGAAAGTTTCGCTAGATAGCGCCGAGCAAACGCTCGCAGCCAATACCGTTTCTTGGCCGATTTACCGCTCAGCGGTTACCCCAGATGGTACAAAGCTCCTTTCAAGCAGTAAAACGTACTTGTACGAGTTTGACTTACAAAGTGGTGCAAAAACGGTACTAGGCAAATTAAGCTATGCAGGTGATGACTTCTCACATGGCGATATTGCATACTCAGCTGACACGAATCTAATTTATGTGTTAACAGGCAAAGCCTTGTATGTGCTTGACAAAGGAGCCATGACGTTAGACTTAGTGGGTGAGCATGGCGTAAATTGGGCTTCGGGTCTTGCAGTGAGTAGCGATGGCACATTATATGTATCAGGGCGTAACAAAGGTGAGGATGCAAAACTTTATACGCTAGATGCCAATACAGGCGAAGCGACTTATGTCATGGACGCACCGGAGCATATTAACGATTTAACCTATGTCGCTAATTGCGAATAATCATTAATGCAGCAGCGTTAAAATAAAGGCGAGGGGAGTCCCTCGCTTTTTTATAAATGAACGTTCACTCTAAGGTGTTGAAATATATGGTAGCATTGAAACGTTGTGGCCACACAGCCCACTTCCCATAACATGTGTGATGTCTGACCGCGTAAGATTTGAAATATTTTAGCGAAAGCTCTTGCTAGAATGTTCAGCTTTTTCTTAGGTTCAAGCCAAGGTTCAAAAAACAAAACCAACAGCTTGTTAAGCAAGTTTAAGCAGAGTGTTCATGCCTAGATTTTACCCCAGTATGGTCGACTCATTAAGTTTGATGAAGCCAATTTACATCTAAAGCAAATAATCCAAATTTCTACAAAATCACACAAGGATCTCGTGGGGCACATTCATACTCGGGTGTTTACAAAAGCAAGTGCAACAAAAACACAGCTTTTAGATGATTTATGTAGTTCAGTGGTAACCCCTATTGACCAAGGCGAGAAGATTATACCTGTTAGAAAATGTTTTGATGAAGTTGTAACTAAGAATGGGTGTTCGTACATTGGTAAACGAGGTGGGTGAACCCAAGTTATCTACCAAGATAATAAGAATACAGCGCGCGTTGCGAACAGTAGAAGGAAAAATGCCTCATATTCATCTATTTAACATAACGTAAATTATGGGTTGTTTTTTTGGGTTGCATTAAGCGTGTTATCGTTACTATAATATGTCCAATACTAACCAATATCGGACTTTTTATGGTTCTGCCTTTAGTCGATACTTTTAAGCAACTTAGGTATCAAATCGCGCATCTAGAAGATAATACGTTAGCACATGAATATCCAGAGTTGGCTAAATTCTTAGTCGTGCATAATAAATCTTTGCCTGTTGAAGCGGAACTGCAGTTTCTATTTCAGTTTTTATATGTTTACGGTCGTAAATCAGAGGCTACTTTTAATCGGTTCCGTAATGAGCTTGAGCGTTTTTATTTGTGGTCATGGCTGATAGCACAAAAGTCTGTATTTGATTTAAAACGTGAAGATGTTGAAGCATATGTTGATTTTGTTGTTGAGCCGGACAAAGCATGGACGCAAACTTCTGTTCAATGGCGCTACAAACAAGACCAAGGGATCCGTAGAGTTAATGAGAATTGGCGCCCTTTTGTTCTAAAAGAAAATGGTGCGAGCCAACAGACATTGGCTGCAATGTTTACGGCACTTAACGTGTTTTATAAGTTTGCAATTTTGGAGGAAAAATCATTCACCAATTTTGTTCCTGTGGTAAAGAAAAATAGTCCCTACTTGGTTGTACAGTCACAAATAAACCTTCCCGACACATTGAGTGATCTACAGTGGGAATACGTATTCGGAGTCACCCGTGACTTATGTGAGCAACAGCCGGATTTAGAGCGAAACCTTTTCGTTCTTGCGTGTTTAAAAGGTTTATATTTACGTATTTCTGAACTGTCAGATCGCCCTCATTGGTCTCCTGTTATGAGCCACTTTTGGCAAGATCAAGATGACTTTTGGTATCTCAGGATCATGGGTAAAGGTAATAAGTTGCGAGACGTGACATTAAGCGAAGATTTTATTGGTTACTTAAAACGCTATCGCCACTATCGAGGTTTAAGTGCCCTCCCACGTGTTGATGAGCCATATCCGATTATCCATAAGTTACGCGGACAAGGTGGTATGAATGTTCGCCAATTACGCCGTATAGTTCAGCAGAGCTTTGATTTGGCAGTAGATAAGTTAAAAGAGGATGGATTCACAGAAGAATCAGAGCAATTACAAGCCGCAACATCACATTGGTTGAGGCACACTGGTGCGACTCACGACGCACAGCATCGCCCGCTTAAGCACCTATCAGAAGATCTTGGGCATGCAAAAATTGCAACTACAGACCAAATTTATATTCAAACCAATATTAAAGAGCGAGCAAAATCTGGGCTAAAACGAAAAATATAGCCTTATCAATACAATCTAGATCTGCTGCTACAAAAAATTAAAAATGGTGTCTAACCTACTGTTTCTACGAGTGTTACAACAGGTATGGCTACGGGAAAAACGAAGAGGAATACTTACTCAGAGGTTAAATTAGCGTAACAAAATGCCACACATTACTTAATGTGTGGCATATGGATGTTCATATTATCACGGTTAATTACGCTTGAATCGTACAATTAATTCGTGCATCTCTTTTGCAATTGACTCTAAATCTTTACTTTCTTGATGCACTTTATCTGCACTATCTAGACTATTATTTGCAAGTTGAGCAATATTGACTACCTGTTGGTTAATATCGTCTGATACGGTTGCTTGCTGTTCAACTGATGTTGCAATTTGCATGGACATATCACTTATCTGTATTACAGCTTGAGTAATTTGCTGAAGCATGTCAGTACTTTGGTTCAGCTGATCAATACCGTGAAGAGATTCTTCCTGACCTTGTTGAGCGATATTAACAGATGCTTGTGTGCTGCTAGTTAGCTCTTCGATGATAGCGTGGATCTCTTTTGTTGACTCTTGAGTACGCTGTGCTAGATGCCTTACCTCGTCTGCGACTACGGCAAAGCCCCTACCTTGCTCTCCTGCTCTTGCAGCTTCGATGGCGGCATTTAGTGCCAACAAATTCGTCTGCTCTGCAATTTGTTCGATAATTTGTGCGGCTGCCGCTATTTTATCAGTTTGTTTAGAAACGCCTTCAACGGAGCTGCGAATATCCGAGATTGTGTTACTCAGGTCGCTAAATGCGACTTTGGTTTTGTTGGCGATTTGCTCTGTCTGAGACGTCAACTCCAATGAATTTTGTGCATCTTTGGCGCTCAGCTGAACGCTATTTGAGACATCATTAATAGTTGTAGTCATTTCATTCATTGCTGTTGCTACAAGCTCGGTTTCAGATTGTTGCTTTTGTAGGTCTGCGTAGGTTGCTTGTGCTTCGTTACTGGCAGTATGTGCACCTTTTGAAACGTTTTGCGCGGCATGCTCTACTCTGGTAAGGATAGTGTCAAGATGGGCGCGTTCGCTTTTTAAGCGTACTTGGATAGACGCCATCGTGCCATCCCAAGTGGAGTAAACTTGTTGTGAAATTTCGTCGCAAAAGCTATGAGCAAGCTCAGACTCTAAGCGCTTTAGTTGCTCTTTATCGCGCCAAGTTGCATAAGCTGAGTATCCGAGCATATTTGCCATTAGCCAGAAGAATCCGGCGGACTCGGAAACAAAATACCACAGCAATAATGATGAGATAATGTTGAAAACAGGCCAGATGATCCGTAGTTTCGGCAGGCCTATGCCACCGCTTTTGTTACTGTTTACGCTGCTATATAGCTGGCTTGCACGTTCAACAGTTGACCTATCAGGGCAGCTTCTCACTGACTCATAACCAACAATTTGGCCATTTTCAGTGATTGGAGTCACGTACGCGTCTACCCAATAATGATCGCCATTTTTACATCTGTTTTTTACGATCCCCATCCACGGCTTACCAGTTTTAAGCTGCTTCCACATTGTAGCAAAAGCAATAGGCGGCATATCTGGATGGCGAACAAGATTGTGAGGCTGACCAATTAACTCGTCACGCGAAAAGCCGCTAATGTCGATAAGTGCTTGATTACAGTCAATAATATTGCCTTTTAGGTCAGTGACAGAAATCAGTTTTACGTCACGAGAAAACGTTTTTTCTCTTTGAGTTATTGGGTGGTTGGTTCTCATTTAAATATTCCAAAACTACAGATATTTTATTTTCCTTTTGTGAATGCAGGAAAATACGCCCTCACACACTGAATAGCAATAGAGAAGGGATTAATTAACGATAATTACAACTATAGTGTGAGAGATTTCGCGGCGCAAATTGATTTGATCGAGTTTAGATCTAAATTGGGCTTACTCACGTACAAGCTTTCTTGTAAAATAATAGCACTTGAATAATAACCTAAGGAGCGTTTGGTGTCTCGCTTTTCAGCAATTACTGATAACCCACATGAAGGTAGATTTAACTCCAAAACAGGGATTTTGATAACCAACTTAGGTAGCCCTGATGCACCTACTGCAAAAGCCCTTAGGGTCTATCTTGCTGAGTTTCTCTCTGATCCACGCATCGTTGAAATTCCAAGGTTGATTTGGCTGATGATTTTGCACGGAATCATCCTTCGGGTTCGTCCAAAGAAATCAGCCCACGCCTACCAGTCTATTTGGACCGACGAAGGCTCACCGCTCATCACCATTAGTAAAGCCCAAACTGCTAAGATCGAGAAGCAACTTCGTGATGAAGGCTTTAACGATATAGAAGTCGAACTGGCGATGCGTTATGGAAACCCTTCCATAGAATCCGGCTTGGAAAAGCTGCGAAATAAAGGTGTGACTCGAATTATTATCGTACCGCTATATCCACAATATTCCAGCGCCACAACGGGTTCAACCTTTGATCAGGTGTCTAAAGTCTTGCGAGGATGGCGTTGGGTTCCCGAGCTACACTTCATAAATGGGTATCACAAACACCCTCTGTACATAGAATCACTGGCGAACTCTATTAAAGAAGATTTAGAAGTGCATGGAGAGCCAGAAAAATTGGTATTTTCATATCACGGTACTCCGAAGCTATTCTTAGATAGGGGCGATCCGTATCACTGTTTTTGCCAACAAACGACTCGCCTTGTGGTTGAAAAGCTGGCGTTAGACAAAGATAAAGTGATAACTACGTTCCAGAGTCGCTTTGGTAAGGCAGAATGGTTGCAGCCATATACTGACAAAACGTTAGAAAGCCTTCCAAGTCAAGGAGTAAAAGATGTGGCAATATTGAGTCCCGCTTTTAGTGCTGATTGTTTAGAAACACTGGAAGAACTTGAAGTTGAGAACAGAGAGGTTTTTGAGTCATCAGGTGGTGACAAATACCGCTACATTCCAGCGCTTAATGATCGTGATGATCATATCAAAGCAATCACGGCGCTTATTAAACCGCTACTTTAGAACAGTTGCAATTAACCAGAGGATTTACCGATGAGGTAAATCCCCTATCCTCACTGGCGCTTCTATATTATATTCCCAATCCAGACTATCGATTACTCCAAAACGGATATAAGATCAAAACCATGTGGCGCAAGCTCGGTGTTAAAGTCATCGAGTTTGTCTGTTATACCAATTTTCTTAATTAAGAGGTCTATTTTGAGGCGAGAAAACCTTGTCGATAGCCCCGCTACCGCCAAGGTACCTACTTCCTGTAGGCAAGTTTGCTATTTATTTGTTCTAAATAAGCAATTTTTAACGATGTTAGCGTCAGATTTACTCCTTCAAATTGAACAAATATTAAGTCAAATTGGTATTAATTAACAGATTGAATACATAAAAATTTCAGGCTTAGTATAACCGCGTTGTGTCATGTTGACGTTGTGGTATCAGTGTAGACTCGTTATTGATTATTGGGCGGATACACGGTATTTCTTTATTTAAAAGCAGCGTATTACCCTAATGAAGAGCAGCTAACAACACCTCATTTATCGTTCAGCTGCTGTTTCACGCTCTGCACCAGCAAATTCAACAAAAGCATTGGTTTGTAAGAGTGTTAAACATGCTTCGATTGGCTTTGCCGGACTGTAGAAAAACCCTTGTATGTGGTGACAGCCTAGCTCTCGTAATTTCTCCAGTTGGCTTAGGTGCTCCACACCTTCAGCTATGACGTCAATACCTAACTTGTCACTAAGTTTGATCAGGCAATCTATCATAACTTGCTTGTTTAAATCCGACATCAAGCTGTCGACAAAGCTCTTATCAATTTTTAGATAATCCACTTGGTTTTCAATCAAGTTACTTAAAGAAGAGTAACCGGTGCAAAAGTCATCAAGTGATACTTTTACTCCATGCTTTCTCAACTCATTTAATGTTCTCCAAGTATAGCGGTTTGTTGCCAGAGATTCTGTCACTTCAATCGTGATTGAATCATAGGGGATTTGAGCATTTTCAATGGCACTGGTGATTAACTTTACTTGATTAATACTGGCTTTAAATTCACTTACCGAGCGGTTGATTGAAATTCCCACATCCGAAAAGCCTGCTTTATGGATCTGCGCTAAATCTTGGCAGCTTTTTTCGAGCACAAATTGACCAACTAAGTGTATCAGTCCAAACTCTTCCGCGATGGGGATAAACGTGCCTGGCGATACCATTCCATACTCATCATCAAACCAGCGAACAAGCGCTTCAAACTTGGTAATATGATGAGTATCTGCGTTCACGATAGGTTGATAGTAGACAGTAAGCGTTTTCTCTTTCAATGCTTGTTTCAATCTATCTTTGAGTTTTATTTTGTTCAGATAAGCATTTTGTATGGTGGCATTATGGAGTGCAACTTGACCTCGCTCTGTTTTTTTCACACTGTTGAGTGCATGTGCTGCATTTCTTAGCAAGTTAGCTGCGGTGATCCGAGAGCCAGCCTCAAGTTGCGCTACGCCTGTTGAGCAAGTCAATTCTATTGTTATTTCACTAAATACATATGGTTGAGATAATTTTTGTGATAACTTTTCAGCAACTTTTAATGCACTCTCTACATCACTATGGCTAAGTAATAATGCAAACTCATCACCGCCATATCTTGCGATAATATCATTTTGCCGCACGGCATTTTTGAGCCTCTTTGCGACTGATATAAGAACCTTGTCTCCAATTTCGGGACCAAATACGTCGTTGACTTCTTTAAATCTATCGAGTCCAATAAATAATAATGAGCAACTTGTGTTATTGCTTCTAGAACCAGAAATTTTCTCCTCTAAACGCTGCATAAAGCTACGACGATTTAGTAAGGCCGTAAGTGGTTCATGATTAGCATAAAAAGTAAGTTGTGACTCGTTCCGCTTCCATTCGGTAATATCTCGGAATATTCCGACATAGTTGGCTATTTCACCGCGTTCATCTTTTACTACACTCAGTGTCAGCTCTTCTGGATAAATTTGGCCATTTTTGCGGCGGTTTTGAATTTCACCTTTCCAGTGGCCATGTGTATAAAGCGATGACCACATTGACTCATAAAAAGCTTTATCCTGCTTTCCAGATGACAATACTGCTGGATCTTGACCTATTAATTCATAGCCGGTGTAACCAGTTAGTCTTTCGAATGCGCGGTTTACCATAATGATCTTATTTTTGCTATTGGTGATCATAATGGCTTCTGTTGCATGTTCAAATACAACGTTGGTTAATTCAAGTTGCTTATTGAGCGAAGATATATAACTAATATCTTGGATTGTCGCGGTAAACGCCAATTCGTCACCATGATGCGGGTCATTTTCAACCTGACCAATAATTCGCAGTAAACCACTATGGTCATCACGCGTTGTTAATGAGACTTGTAAATCCACATACCTTATTTCACCAGACTTTACCTTGTTTAATGCGTTTTTGACCCGCTCACTATCCTCAGGTGTTAATTTCTCTAATAGCAACGACAATGTAGGAGCTGTTGTATGAGATTTTAATAGGTGATTTAGGTGCGTGGAAAAGTAATGTTTATTCTGTTTAAGTTGCCATGTCCAAGTCGATAAGTTTGCAATTTGTTCGCCCTTAGCTAGTTGTTTAAGGAGCAGCCCTTGTTTGGTCAATTCGATGTTATGGCTTAGCTCAGTCGCTATTAGGTGGCCAAGTTCTTGAAACCACTCTTTCTGCTCCGTTGTTATTACCTTTTCTTTATTAAACATACAGACCAAAATACCAATAGGTTTATGATCTAGTGCTCGCAAGGTAACGCCAAGATACCCTTCAATACAAAGTACACGGAGAATATCATCTTGTTCATATAGCTGTTGTAGGCCACATGTTACGTTGCAGACATCACTACTGGCTTTAGCATCCGAGCACGGTGTACCCTCAAGGTCGTAGATAATATTGTCAACTTCTTCACCTTTTTGTAGATACATTAGTGTTTTTACACGGGTATCGTCATCAATAAACTTGCCTACAAAACAATGATCCGCATCAAACAGTTGATGCAGTTGGTTCAATGCAAATTGATACCGTTGGGAAGTAGAAGTCAAATTGTAAAATTGGCTAAAGGTTAAATTCATAACATTCTGTTTGGCTAAAGATAGCGGCAACTTTTTTTGTTTAGTAGGTAATAGTAGCTTATAAAACTACAGACAATATAAATGCAGATCAATAAATTTGCTTTAAGTGGCTTATGTTTGCCTTAAAATTTTAGGTTTTTAATGACGTTATACTTCTATCATCTAGTCTTAATGCTTGTGCTCGTTTTTAGTATATCAGGCGCGAGCTGTATATTAGTGTGCTTTGCTTGCAAGGGGTTAGGCCTTTTAGCGCCAGCCGTGTAATACCAAATAACCCTAATAGTTGCTCAATTTGAAGAAGTAAATTTGACGCCACCTGCGTCAAAAACTTCTTATTTAGAGCAACTAAGTAGCAAAATTTTTGCCTTGCCTACTGAGCTAGGTACTTTGGCGATAGCAGGGTACGGTAGCGGAGTTATCGCCAAGATTTTCATGCCTAAAATAGCTCTCTTCATTAAGCCAGTTGATATGAAGAAATCGCTGAAAATGTTATTTGAAGAAGGTGTTTGGAAAAATATCACTTGCGATGAGCAAGCTGACTGTAGGATCAGGTAATGCAGCTTGCATTACCTGATTTACTTTTGGAATTAGCTAACTAACTGTGGCTGTACATCAAGTCCATAGCCAAACATGACTGCAAGCACTAAAACAGTAGCCGCAGCAAACATTAACTTAGCCATCAATGGTAAACAAAATCTAAACCAGTGTGTATACGGGACGCCAGCCATTCCTAAAATACCCATAAGTACGGCATTAGTTGGCACTATCATGTTAGAGAAGCCATCACCAAATTGATAGGCTAATACGGCAACTTGTCTAGGCACACCAACTAAGTCACCAACAGGTACCATCAATGGCATAGTCACGTAGGCTTGTCCTGATCCAGAAGGAATAAACATGTTTAACAATGTTTGGATAAGTAGCATCCCGACTGCAGAAATTTCAGCTGCAACGTAAGACAGAGGTGTCGATAACCCATTCACTATAGTATGAAGGATTTGGCCGTCTTCCAGAATTAAAGCAATACCACGGGCAACACCAATTAATACAGCGGTTGTGACAAGATCAGAAACGCCTTCGATAAAGCGGTTTGCAGCTTCATCAGCTGAAAGTTTACCTAAAATAGAAATAATGATACCCCAAGCAATAAACAATCCGCCTAGCTCATAAAGATACCAGCCTTGCGTTGCTATGCCCCAAACCGCGCATACAAGAGTGATGATAAATGTAGCAAGCACGGCTTGGTGTCTGCCGTTAAGCTGTGGGTAACTAGGTTGTGTTTGTCCAGCTAACGGACACGGAACATCTTTCATCATCGAAGCGTTTGGATCTAATTGAACTTTTTTAGTGTAGCTCCAGACATGATGAAAGCCGATCAATACAAAAGGAACAAAAATAGCGAAGCGCAGCCAAATACCTGAATAAACAGGAACCTCGGCAATTTGTTGTGCAATTAACACGGTAAACGGATTAAACGCTGAGACGCCATAACCTATACCATAACCGGCAATTATCATGCCCACAGCCGTCATTGCATCAAGTTTCATTGCTTTACAAAGCGCAACGAGAATAAGTACAAATGGGATATACTCGCCAGCGGTACCAATCGCACTCGAAGCAATAGCAAAGCAAAACACAACCATAAAAATAAGCTTTTGCGGCTTATCTCCATGTTTTTCCAATAACCTTCCAATTAATGCGTCTACTGTGCCAGTTGCACGAGCTATGGCAAGTACACCACCCACAATCATTACAAAGAAGATTACATCTTGCGCTGCTGCAAAAGCACGGGGAATTGCTTTTAACAAGTCCCAAGGGGTGAGTTGTACAGATTCTTGTGCAATATGGTAAGTACCAGGTAATACAACTTGTCGACCTGACTCTGTAGTCGCAGTATCAAAAAAGCCTTGAGGGATAACCCAAGTAGATATTAGTGCAATAAGCATCATACCCAAAAGTAACACTAAGGTATGAGGAACTTTCAATGTTTTTGCCATGGAAAGTACAGCTCCAAAAAGGTAACGATAATATTGCTCAGCATCTTACCGATATTCGGAGCATATTTCACTTTTTAATAGTAGATTTTAAATTAGGCGGCATTGTGATTAGCTAAAACAGCCTGCTCAACTCTATTTCTACCGTTAGCTTTGGCTTGATATAAACTTCTGTCAGCAAGTTTTAACGCATGATGTAAATCCTCAGAGCATGTCGGCCAATGTGATACGCCTAAAGAGATAGTAATATGTCCGGCATCAGCAAATACGGTGGTTTCAGTACAGTGACGTAACCGTTCGGCAATTTTGGTTGCTTGACTGATCTCAACATGAGGCAGAAACATGAGAAATTCTTCCCCACCACTTCGACATAAATGGTCTTGCTCTCTGGCATTGCGACGCATCAATTCTGCGAGTTTTTGAATGACGGTGTCGCCAATATGATGGCCAAAGGTGTCATTCACGCGTTTAAAGTGGTCAATATCTAGGGCAATAATACTAAATGGGGTCGCCTGTTCGTATGCTGTTTCGAGCCATTTTTCCATCCCGCGGCGGTTAAATAAGAGGGTTAATTGGTCTTGCTTTCGTTCATCATCAAAACGCTGTACTTGCGCTCCTAGATGTTTAACACTGCCGTGCATAGCCTGATATAACCATGTAGCTTCATAATACCAAGTGGCTACGTGCGGGAAGTCGATGTTACGCCCATCTTGTACCTGCTCTGATAATTTAGCCAATCGCCATAGTGGTTTGGCTATTAGTCCTCCAAACCCCAATACGCAGATAAGCAAAAATACTGTAAATGGAACAGTGGTTTTTAGTACATGGCTCATGGTGTCAGAAAGCTGCGACATCGTAACCGCGAGAGGACGCTGAGCTACAACTCCCCACCCGCTAGTTTCAACAGAAGCATATCCAGCCAACATTTCAACCCCCTGTGTATTGATAATCTGGTTTGCGCCTGAACCTTTTCGAGTCAATGAAGTTACGACCTCATTTGCAGTGACATCCTGGCCAATACGATGATCGTCGTGATGATAAATAAGCTTGCCATTAGGCCCTGTTACATAAACATAGGTTTTATCTTGGTGGTGATGATTTGAGAGTAATTTACCTAAAATATTATCGCCTTTGAGGTAAATCCCAGCGGCGATAAAGCCTAAATAGTTGCCATTGTTATCAAATATGGGATGAGTTGGGCTAACCATTAAGTTGCCTGCGGGTGAAATAAATGGGCCTACTATATAGGGAGTCTGTTTACGAAGCGGCGAGGTTTCTACCTCATTCTTTAGCATCGTTCCGGTGATCCCCAGAGAGCTTGGTTGTGCGCCAATTATTTTGCCACTAGCACTAACGAGGACAACAGAGTCGAAGCTATTGGTGCGTACCAGCATTTGTTTTAACTCGTTATCGATCTGTGCACTATTATTCAGATTTTGGGCAATCACATTACTTGAGGCCTTTAATTGCATCAAAACAGATTGTAAAAAAAGGTCTGTCACATCTGCCAGCTTGGTAGCGTATGCACGGTTCGCTTCCAACGTGTCAGTTACCATCACCTGCTTTTGTACTTGATAACTGGAAAACAAGGCGTTTAATAGTGAGGTAAATATGCAAAGTGACGCGAGGATAAGTATCAACTTTTTAAGATCTAGCCAGTGTGTTGTTTTATTTATTTGTACCACTAAAAGTTCTCTTTAATGTACGTCCATGACATTTTAGCTATTCAAATGAGTGATACAGTTAATCTATATCAAACTATGATCTGAGCAATAGCTTATCTGTTTGCTAAAAGATGTATGCTTGCATTATAACCAGTTAGCTAAAAATATTTAGTTTTCTTAACGGATTGTTGGAATTGTCGTCATTATAGGGTGTAAAATATTCTGAACATGAATACAGCGAACCCCTGATGAAAAAAAAGAAAACGAACCCGTTAGTCGGCCATTTTACTTTTGCTTGCTTGGCATTGGCGGCAATTTGGATGTTTGTGACAGATAAAGATACATTGATTGTCCTTAATTCCTTGGTTTTAGTTTATGTGGTCTTCGCATTAGGGCGTCGTTTGATGCAATTTTCAAATAAAAAGCCAAGCCCTCCAACCTCAAAAAAATCGAAATGATACTAGCTCACCTTATGTACGGATAAGAGGTCTTCTAACTCATCAGTACTAAGCCATAACTTAATTTTTCCCTTGTCCAGCTAGAGCGTTTTAGGGTGAAGTCGCTTCGCGCCCTGCCCTCGCTAATGTGCCTAGATGCTGTAGGCAAAGCTAATACCAACTTGACTTAATACTTACTCAATTTGAAGGAGTAAATCTGACGCTGCCAGTGCTAAAACTTGCTGCTAGAACGGTATTAATTCTCCGTGGTTCAGGTTAGCTATATTAAGCGGTTGAACATTTTTAACGCAGCTAAGACGGTAATCTACCTTTGGACAATAGCTGTAAAATTAACGTGATAGCTAGAATACGAGCTGAGGATTAGCTCGTATTCCTTAATTGTTTCAGCGACAAAGTAGGCGACTACTGCCTGACTAACTTGAGTAAGTTCTCACCTTTACTATCAAGCTGATTAAGGGGCTTTAATCCCATTATGTGGGCAAGTGTCGGATACACCTCTAAATTACTTGCTTGTTTAACAGAAACGCCAGATTTAAAAGCAGGTCCTTGTGCAACAAAAAAGGCAGCCATATCGTCTGTAATCTCATAGCCATGGGTTCCATAATAGCTATGTTTCCCTTGCTGCATAAATACAATAGGTGCTTTGGCTTGCAAGATAATATCGCCAATACGAGGTGAGGTGCCTCCGTGCAATTGTATTTTTCGTGACTTTGAGAGCACCTCGAAGCGCCCTTTAGCTTTATCCTTTAGTTTTTCCTCTAATACTGAGATATCTAAATTCTTATCATGATAGGAGTATAGGGACAAACGGGTGCCACTATTTTTAATCATCCACCCTTTTGGTATCTCTAACTCATCAATGAAAACTGACTTTTCAGGCAAGACTTCGGCCATCCCATGATCTGAGACCAACACCAAATTGATTTTAATATCGTCTTTAGCGAGTTCATTGACGAAATCGCCTATAAGCGAATCAACATATTGCACCGCTTTTTTAGTTTCGTCGTGATCAGGTCCAAACTCGTGTCCTTTACTGTCTACTAAAGAGAAATAGCTGGCCACAAATAAGGGCCTTTGCGCTTTTGGAAGTTTTAACCAATTATGGATCTGATTGAGACGATTTTTATAATCCGCTTTTTTTGAGTAATGGTAGTAATAATCAGGTGTCATGCCATTTACCCTCGCGTCTGATTCTGGCCAAAAGTAAGCTGCTGATTTGTGCCCGTGCATTTTAACCAAATTCCAGAGGGGGATCCCTGCTATCCAAGTACTATCGACTTTACCCATCCCCATTTTATAACAAGCTTCACGCTGCTTATCACAAAAGTAATTATCGACGATACCATGGTTGAGAGGCTTTAAACCTGTGACAATAGAAAGGTGATTTGGGAACGTTTTACTTGGATATTGCGGCCACATCTTTGTAGCGCGAACACCGGTGCTGGCGAGCTTTGCGATATTTTTGGCATCATGTTTTTCGATATAATCCCATCGAAAGCCATCAATCGAAATTAAGACAGTTGACACCTTCTGCGCACATACCGCGCTACTGAATAAAGTTAAAATGACAAAAAGTGTTTTGAGCATGTGTGGTTCCCTGTGTGATTAACTACCGATACGTGAGCATGTGTTGCACTCGCTTACGATCGTATGCCGCATTAAATCACAACAATATGAAATTGCTATTTATTTGCGTTAAATAG
>NZ_CP072683.1:3592500-3932172 GCF_023716725.1 Pseudoalteromonas sp. SCSIO 43201 | reverse complement strand
CTGGTGGAAGCGGGGTATTATGAAGTGATCTTATCCACAAGTTCAATATTGACTTTTTGAAAAAGTAAGATCTCATCAAAATAAAAAATCAAACACATGATTTTAAAAGATTTTTATTTTTTACCCACAAGTAAGATCATAGCAAAAAAACCACCAGATCTCACCCCAAAATTAAGATCAAATTTAGTTTTCCAGAGCTTTTCCTATTCTTACTAAATGCTATAATGCCGCCCGTCGGATCAGATCTATGCAGATCGATTTCGTATTGATCCTACTTTATATGGATCATCTATGTGTGTTCGATACTGCTGCTCAGTTTGTTCTATATATAAAGCAACAAAACGCTTGCTGTGGAATATTTAGCCACACAGAGCAGATTTTGATTGACTTTAGACGTACTCAGCTTTAATATCTCGCGCTCGCAATGGCACCTGTGCCAGGATCGCGACCTGCATAGGATGTTTTAACTTTTAACCGATCGGATGGAATTGTTATGAAAAGAACTTTTCAACCTAGCGTACTTAAGCGCAAGCGTACTCACGGTTTCCGTGCTCGCATGGCGACTAAGAACGGTCGTAAAGTATTAGCACGTCGTCGTGCTAAAGGCCGTAAAGTACTTTCTGCTTAATATTTAGTGGAAGACTTTAGCTTTAGCAGGGAGTTACGTCTGTTAACTCCCTCGCATTACTCCCGCATATTTCAAGAGCCAGCTCGCGCTGCTACACCTTATTTTACTCTACTTGCAAAACCAAATGATGTTGGTCATCCCAGACTCGGTTTAACAGTTGCTAAAAAGCGCTGTAAAAAAGCGTGTCAACGAAATCGCATTAAACGTCTTGCCAGAGAAAGCTTTCGTCTAAATCGTCATAAACTGGATAACATCGATATTGTGTTGATGGTCAAGACCGGTGTTGATGAGCAATCTAATGAAGAGCTAACAAAACAGCTAACTAAGATGTGGCGTAAAATAAATGAACGTTGTAAACCAGGAGCACCAAAGCCTGCTTTTAAGCCAAGACAGCAAAAGCGTTCAAAAAAACCTCAAGGGAACGCGAAAAAGCAATAATCCGCTTTTCGCATTTCTTTTTAAGCCGCATTTACCCTTGCCAACGTAGTAATTTTACCTCAATTAAGGTAAGGTTAGCTCACCTTTTAATCAGCTATATCAATGGAAAAATAGTCTGTTTTTTCCCACTTGGGTTGAAGCAGTAAATTGAGGAAATTGATATCTACAATGCCATGAATTCAACTTCAGGGCATGGCAAAATCAGGCGTCAGTTCAAATTAGTGAGTTCGCTACCCAAGCATCTCCTTATTTTACTGATACGAGGTTATCAACAATGGATCAGTCCCCTACTTGGACCTCATTGTCGATTTAATCCAACCTGTTCGAGCTATGCAATTCAAGCAATTAATTTACATGGAATTGCAAAAGGGAGTTGGTTAGCGGTTAAACGCATATTAAAATGTCACCCTTTGAGCGCAGGTGGAGATGATCCTGTACCTGTGAAGTCAACTAAAGTTAAACAACACGAGAAATAAGAGCTGTTATGGAATCGCAACGCACGTTTTTATTTATCGGTTTGTTGCTTGTTTCGTTCCTATTGTTCCAAGAGTGGACACAAGAACAAAACCAGCCTCAAACTGGTACCAGTGCCGCCGCACATCAAGTGGCGAACTCAACCCCAACAGAAGATCAAACTGATGTTCCAGCGTCTAGCCAATCCGATGTGCCTGTTGTGGCAACTCAGGCGACACGTTCTGTTATTAGTATTACTACCGATGTATTTGCGGTAAAAGTTGATACTAAAGGCGGCGACATCGTTGAAGCTAAATTACTCCAACATGCAGAAACCCATGGCAGCGATCAGCCTTACCTGTTACTTGGTGAATTTGATGCTAAGCAGTATATTTCACAAAGTGGCTTAATTGGTTTAAACGGCCCTGACGCGAATAAATCAGGCCGCCCAGTGTACAAGTCAACTCAAACTCACTATGAGTTAGCAGGCGATACATTACGCGTACCTCTTACTTTTACTGATGAAAAAGGCGTACAGTACACCAAAACCTATATCTTCAATGCTGGTAAATATGACGTTGGCCTAGAGTATCATGTCAACAATACCACGGCAGATCCCGTACAAGTGCAGCTTTACACACAAATCAAGCGTACTCGTCAGGATAAAGGCAGCATGGTTGACCAAACTTACCTTGGTGCAGCCTATGGTACAGCGGAAGAGCCTTACGAGAAATACAGCTTCTCAGATATGGCTGAAGCAAACCTTAATAAAAATACCCAAGGTGGTTATGTCGCATTTCTACAGCACTACTTTGTAAGCGCTTGGGTTCCTGATCAGCAAACCAATAATACTGTGTACACAACACTAAGAAACGGTAACGGCATTATTGGCATGAAGAGTGAACCGACCAATGTTCAAGCAAATACCGCTGCAACGATTACAGCAACGTATTATATGGGACCTAAAGACACAGAGGCGCTAGAGGCTATTCAAGAAGACTTAGACCTAACTGTAGACTACGGCTGGTTATGGTTTATCTCACAGCCATTACTCACACTACTTAAGTTCCTTTATGGTATTTTGGGTAACTGGGGTCTGGCTATTATCGCGATTACATTGATTGTAAAAACCGCTTTGTATCCACTGACCAAAGCACAATACACTTCAATGGCTAAAATGCGCATGCTGCAACCAAAAATGCAGGCATTAAAAGAGCGTTATGGCGATGACCGTCAGAAGTTCGGTCAAGCGATGATGGAGATGTACCGTAAGGAAAAAGTAAACCCTATGGGTGGCTGCTTCCCATTATTACTACAAATGCCAATCTTCCTTGCGCTGTTTTACGTTTTCCTTGAGTCAACAGAGTTACGTCATGCTGAATTTGTCTTATGGCTAACTGACTTATCTGCAATGGACCCTTACTATGTACTACCTGTGCTATTTGGCGCAAGTATGTTCCTTACTCAAAAGTTACAGCCAATGACTGTGACTGATCCAATGCAGCAAAAGATGATGACTTACATGCCAGTTGTGTTCTCTATCTTCTTTATCTGGTTCCCATCAGGTCTAGTACTTTACTGGTTGGTTTCAAACCTTATCTCTATCGCGCAGATGCTAATTATCTACCGTGGTATGGAGAAAAAAGGCATGAAAGTACGCGGTTAATTCCCCGTATTCAGAAAAAACGGCTCTCTAATGAGCCGTTTTTTATGTCTTAAAAACAATAACTTGATAATATTTTATGGTAATTTTATGCTAATTTGATAGGTCAGATAGACACTATCCGTCATGCTCATTTGCAAATACAGCACGCAAAGAGAAGACGATGTTTGAATCAACGTTACTACAGGCACTTTCTAGTGCGGAAACAAGCTGGTGGTTAATCCCCCTCGCCTTGCTAATAGGTGTTCTCACCAGTTTTACTCCCTGTGTCTATCCTATCTTACCTATTACTGTTGCTACGTTGAGTCAGCAACGTCATATCCGCCTTGCACCTATGTTGTACGCTATTGGCTTTGCAGCTGTCTATGCAGCACTTGGGTTCGTAGCCGCACTCACAGGTAGCTTTTTCGGCCAAATTGCCACGAACCCTTGGGTGCTACTGATTTTTGCAAATCTGCTACTTTACTTTGCAGCAGTATCAAAAGGGTTACTCCCCTTGCCTGCATTCTCCACAGCCTTCAGTAATACAGCCTCTGCTCCGCTACTCATGGGCATGGCCAGCGCCTTTGTTGCAGCACCTTGCACATCACCTGTGCTGGGCGGTCTATTATTGTTCGTGGCCAATGCTCAGCAGCCCTTATTGGGCGGTATGTTGCTATTTAGTTTTGCCCTAGGAATGAGCACCTTGCTGTTGCTTGCTGGGTTTAGCACACGATTTTTAGATAAGTTGCCAAAATCAGGGGCATGGCTTAATCACATCACCACAGTCACAGCACTACTCTTAGTCGCAATGGCGCAATATTTTCTTATTCAAGCTGGCAAAAGCTGGCTATAACAGTGAAGGAACTACCATGAACAGAGTCATTTTTTATTTGCTACTCACTTTATTGAGCACCACATCGACGGCTAAGGAATACCCCATACTGAATGCTAGTACACTGACCAACAATGTGATTACAAGCAAAGGGAAGATCACTTATTTAAAATTTTGGGCAACTTGGTGCGCTTACTGTATTGAGGAGATGCCGCTACTTGAACAAAGCTACCAACAAGCCAATGACCACTATCAGGTTATCGCCATTAATATCGGCTTCAATCAGTCAGAAAAAGGTATCAAAGCCTATCTTGATAAACATAATTATCAATTTCCAACGGTATTTGATGAAAGCGGTAAGATAACCCAACAGTTTCAAGTATTAGGTACACCGCAGCACATCTTAATTGATGAAAACGGTAAAGAAATTTATCGCAGTGCACTATTTACCGATGAGCTACAGCAGCACCTAAACACACTACAAGGAGTAAACTAATGTCACTAATCAAATTACTACTTGTGCACATTACCATCTATTTAAGTATGTCTGCGCAGGCGAGCACACAAGAGTATATCTTTATCAATATTTGGGATGAGTATGTGCAGCCAACCTCATTACCCGCACCATCAGCTCCGAGAGTTATGTTGCAGCCAGATATCAATATTGATGATGCAAGTCTAGAGCAGTTTAAAGCAGCTTACCCTAGTTACGGTAATATCAAAGTTGATAAGCAAAACCAGTTAATGCTGCAGTTTTCAGTGAGGCAAACCCCCATGCGCATACTCGTTGAAAACGGTAAAGTTATCCAACGAGAGCAATTGTCTACGGCAACCGTTGCCAGCAAAGAAGAAAAGACAAACACCCCTTTAAAAACATTAGCCGGTACGCCTTTCTCTATTGAAACAGTTAATAGCCAATACCGAGTGCTATTTTTCAGTGATAGCTTATGTCCATTTCAACATATTCCAGCATGCGAAATGAAGATTGAAATGAATAATCACCTCGCAGCAGTCAGCGATTATCCCGTGCTAACGATAATTAAGCCATTTTACGTCGACGAGCAAAGTGCTTATGCCTATCAAAAGCGCTTTAATATCAAACACGATATTGTGTTCGATCACCACAATGAAGTATTCAGTACTTTTGATGTACGAGAATTACCTTATTGGTTGGTACAAGACAAACAGGGCAAAGTGGTATATCGCGGTAATCAACCACCGAGCCTAGACTAATTCCCTGTCGCAGCCAGCTTGAGCGAAGACTGGCTGCTCAACAAGATTGTAAATTTAGGGAGATCTCAAGCTAATTTATCGTCCATTTACTTTGACAATATACGCTATACGGCGCATCAATAAGCTCAGCAATAAAGCGTTTATCGATGCGGCTTTGCTGTCGTAACTGCTGCAACTGCAACTGTAATAATTGACTATTTTCAAGCTCAGTGAGTTTATCTGAAAAGTCTTGCTGTAACGCTTCCTCTTTCGCCATATCAGCGGCTACAGCACCATAAAGTAGCAAAAGATGCGAGCTGGGGTGTTGCTGTGAACTAATAATATCAAGTGCTTGTTGTGGCTCACCATTTAAAAGATGTATATACATTTGAGTATAAAGCGCATAGGTTTCAACCTCCTGTAGTTGTAGCGTTTGATACGCTTGCATAGCCTCCAATGAAAGCTGCTCGGCAGACTCAAGCTCTCCTGCTTTTATCAATGTCCAACTGAGTAATAACTTAACGTTCGCCTGCGTCACGACAGATATATCATCACTTTTGAGCAATGCTTGGTATTGTAAAATTGCGCTTTGCATTGCTTCTTCATCACCCGTTTGCAGTGCAATATCCATTTGCGCCATGCCTATCAGTAATTGCTGCTGTTCATAACTAGGCACAAAACGTGGTTCGGGTGTAATTTGCTTTAGGTAATCAAGCGCTTTTTCCCCTTGATGAAGCTGAATATAGAAAAACCCCAAGTAAGTTAGTACTTGCATTTCTAGATGGTGATAGCCGCCCTGTTGCGCCAATTCCAACGCGTTTAATAAGCTTGGTTCACTCTCACTAACAGGCACTAAATAGTTTTGTCCGTAAGCAAATAATGCCTTAATTAAGCTTAATTTTTGTGCCGTTTGCTGATAGTAAGTGATCGCTTGAGCAAGGACTGGCTTACTTTTTTCTAAGTTGAGTAAAGTCTTTTCTATTGGCCCTGCTGCGGGTGGATTAGCTAAATAAAAGCTGCGCTGCGCTTCGCTGTAGGCAAAAGAGCGACTCCCCACCAAAACATGCGCTGAATTCATTGCTTGTTTATATTCATCCCAACGCTGAAGGCTCCAATAGGCGTCCGCCTGAAGTTGATAAGCAGATGCTATTAATTCAACCTGTTGACTTTGCTGTGCCACATCCAATGCCAATTTCGCTTGTTGCAAGGCCTGCTGCGCTTGTCCTGTTGCTTTTAAAAACTCGCCATAATACAAGTGATAGCGAGCCTGCGTCGCGATAGATGCTGTGCTCAGTGAGATATGCTCAAACTGCTTATGTGCAGACTGTATGTCCCCAAGCCACCAGCAAATTTGTGCAAGCTCAAGCTGACTTTCTATATGATCTGGCATTTGCATAACCGCCGCTTCAAAGTATGCTTTAGCTAGCTTTGGACCTTGCTCATTTAACGCTTGGACACCGCGATAATAGTCACGCATGCCACGATTAAAAGGAGCCATATCTATCGCTTCAGTTTTAAGTGCTAGTTGTGTTATGACTTGCATTGCAATAGCTGTAAAGTTTTCATCTAGCTGTTCGACTATCAGCTCGGTGCGCTCGCTTGCTAAACTAGCCGTTAATAGAAATCGTTGTTGTAACGGTTTAAGAGAAAGCGTGAGCTTTTTAGTTTTATCACTGTCAGAAAGCTCTGGATACTGGCTTTTGGGTACTAAGTGATAACTAGATTGCAGCTGTTGCCGCAGTGCGGCTTCCAACGCATACCCCCACCACGCATTTGCTTGTACACCCGTTTCATTAGCCATAGGTGGGATAATAAGTGTCGGCAATGTGACACTAGCCTTGCTTGAAACCGGCTTTGGTGCAGATAAAAAATATAAGCTGACTGTACTAACAATCGCTGTTAAGCCAACCGCAGTGAGCAATATTGTGGCTTTCTTCCCTAGCTTAGTAACATGTGAAATTAGGCTTTTTGAATGCGGCTGTTCAACAGGACAAATCCACAAATACCCTTGCTGTGGGATAGTTTTGATAAACGTTGGATTTTGGGGACTGTCGCTCAGTGCTTGCCTGAGCTCTGTAATGCTTTGAGTGAGTGCGGTTTCTCTAAACTCGCCATGTTGCCAGAGGCTGCTAAGTAATGTTTCACGTGCAACAACTTGATTTGGATGCGTTAAAAAATATGCCAATAGCTGTGCAACCTTTGGCCGCAATGGAACTTGCACAGCATCACGATATAAGCACAATGTCATTGGATCAAAGCGAAAATGTAAGAAGTACAACACGGTGTTTATTTCCCTTATACAAACCTATTACCAGAAGTATCCAGTAAGTATTGTACCTATACTATAACTAACAAACACGACTAATCCTAAGCAAAGTCATCTAACTGCTAAAATGAAGTTAAGCCAACCTTTCCAACTTGATTGTTGCCAACACCAGGTCAAATCCATATCGCTCAATTATCGCTTGAACCACGAAGCGACAAGTCAAACGCTATAGCCACAGTACACTCCGAAGAACAAAAACAAAATCGCAAGGGAACCAACACTTGTAGATATTATCTAGCAGCTATACCTGAGATATATCAATTGCTGTACAATTATGTCTATTAACCAGACAGTCTAAAGAGTCATCATGATTGCACAAGACACCATAGCAGCACAGGCTACCGCTCCGGGTCGCGGTGGCGTTGGTATTATTCGCGTATCAGGTAGTAAAGCCAAAGCGGTCGCCGAGCAAATCTTAGGTAAATGCCCAAAAACTCGCTATGCCGAATACCTGCCATTCAATACCTTAGCAGGTGAACAGCTTGACCAAGGCATTGCGCTGTTCTTTCAAGGACCAAACTCATTCACAGGAGAAGATGTGCTTGAGCTACAAGGCCACGGTGGTCCGGTTGTCCTTGATATGCTGCTAAAGGAGATAAGCCAAATCGAGCAAGTGCGCTTGGCAAAGCCTGGTGAGTTCTCAGAACGTGCTTTTATGAACGACAAGCTAGACTTAACGCAAGCAGAAGCCATCGCAGACTTGATCAATGCCACCAGCGAGCAAGCTGCAAAAAGTGCGCTACATTCGCTCCAAGGTGACTTCTCTAAACATATCAACGCATTAGTCGAAAAAGTAATTCACCTTCGTATGTATGTAGAGGCTGCAATTGATTTCCCCGATGAAGAAATTGATTTTCTATCAGACGGTAAAGTCGCAGGGGATCTTGAGAGCATTATTCAGCAACTCGCTGAAGTGCGTAAACAAGCCAAGCAAGGCAGTATTATGCGTGAAGGTATGCGCGTGGTGATTGCAGGTCGTCCTAACGCAGGTAAATCATCGCTACTCAATGCCTTAGCTGGCCGTGAAGCCGCGATTGTTACAGACATTGCAGGTACCACAAGGGATGTACTGCGTGAGCACATTCATATCGATGGTATGCCGCTTCATATTATCGACACTGCAGGACTTCGTGATAGTCCAGATAAAGTAGAACAGATAGGCATAGAGCGTGCTTGGGAAGAGATCCGTGGTGCCGATCATGTACTGTTTATGGTAGATGGCACAGAAACCCACGAAACCGATCCTGCGAAGATCTGGCCTGATTTTATTGAGCAACTACCGCAAGGTATGGAGATTACGGTGATCCGCAATAAAGTCGATTTGAGCGGTGAAGCCATTGGCACAACAACGAGTGATGGCCATACTCTTATTCGCCTGAGTGCCAAGGATATTCAAGGCATTGATTTATTGAGAGAACACCTAAAAGCCTGTATTGGATTCACAGGTGCAACTGAGGGTGGCTTTATGGCTCGTCGTCGTCATTTAGACGCCCTAGAACGCGCTGCTGAGCACCTAGAAATAGGCCAAACTCAGCTAGAGATGCACATTGCCGGTGAAATTCTGGCAGAAGAGCTGCGCCTTACCCAGCAATACCTCAATGAGATCACCGGCGAATTCACCTCAGATGATTTGCTAGGCAAAATCTTTAGTTCATTCTGTATTGGTAAATAACCTGACCTTCGGATAAATAATCCAAATATTTGAGTTGTCATACGCCCGATGTTCGGGCGTATGGTTACACACTAGCTAACCTGAGGTTTGGATAAGGAATGAGCTGAACTCAGGTTAGCTACAGTAATGGCTGACTGCTTCTTTTACCTTACGAGATTTGTCTTTTTTCAATGGAGCTAGCAATACTTCAGCATCTGCTTCTTGGCTTAATATTTCAGGAAGTTCAGCGCGGCGACCTGCGTGTAAGTAGCTCAAACTCTGTTTAAAACTGCCATATTGGCCACGGGCATGTGCCACAATAAACTCACGACACACATCAAAATGGCTGCGCTTAATACAAAACAGCACCAAGTGTTCAGGTTTAATGCCGATCTCAAATAACCAGGCAAGTAAAAATGCCATACCGGTCTCGGATGCTTCACCTTCATACTCATCGCTGGTTGATAGGTAAGTCTCAAAATCAATTTCATTGTGTGCCAGTTGATGTAACAACCAAGGTTGCTCCATTTGCGCTTCAATTAATTTAAAGCCGCGATAGTCATGATTGAGCAGCAGACGTACCAGTTTGTTGCGACGCTTAACATCTAGCATCCACACAAATTGACGCAGACTATACATGTGGTATTCATCGGCATCGATACGCATAAACTCGGTGAATATTTGCCCTTTGAACAGCGCAGCCATGGCGTCAAACTCTATTTCGTTATCTAGATAAGCCATCGTTTGTTCAACAATCTCATTGATACGATTGCACTGCACTTGAAGTTCAGCAACGCGCTTTACAATAGCAGCACGTTCAACCTGCTCTGAGAATACCAATAAGGGTCCCGATGGCAGTCTGTTTTCATACCAAGCAAGCGGCACCTCATGATCGGCCATCACAATCACGTAATTGTCTCCTTGCTGCTGCAACACAGTGCTGGCTTCCCAACTTCGACCATCAACATGACAAGGTTTATCATGTATTGAAAGGCTATCTGCCACAATGGTTTTATACAGCTTCTTTGGTAACTTTTCACCTTCACCGAAATACAGACAATCCTTACCTGACTCATGTGCCAGCGCATGCTCCCAAGAGTGCAGATTTAATTGCACAAAAATATCTATTGTACGGCGCAAGTCATGATCAAAGTCCACTGCAACTTCAGGATGTTTGAGTGATACATGATGTAAAAACTCAACTTTCGTGCGCTCATTAATATACGCAAGTCCCCGTTCCATGGCTTTGGCTTTTTTACGCCCCATGCTGCCAAACATACTGGTATCATCACTGACTATTTCGCTGTAAATCTCTATCCAATTTACGTAACGCCCGAAGTCATAACGTTGATAACTCATTTCATAGGCATTCAGAATACCGCTATCTATTCCAGCTTTAGTTAAGTGCTCATAGACATCAATCCCATCGAGTATATTGTTAAACTCTATATCCCAATGATCATCTGAATAAGCACGAAGCACATTGCGTGCAACCCTAACAGGCGCCAATGCAATAATAAATTGCCACAAACGATCTGCTTTATTTTGTAAGGGTAAAGGTAATTGCCGCAACCAAAATGCGGCTAAGGTAAAGCGCTGAAAGTCATCATCATGATCTTTAAAAAGCTGATAGCTGGGTTGCTGCTCACTAAATTTGTTTAAGTAAAGGTCGCCGAGACAGCACTCATCTCGATACAAGTGTGGCTGTACTAGTGCCAATATACTGGTCAAATCATCTTGCGGCGTGTCTGCAGTAAAGTGTTCGCAGATCCGCGCTATTTGCTCCTCAGATAATCCCAGATTTTCGGGGTTATAACGGTCTGACTTTTTATGACATTTTTTAATTATGTGCTGGGCAGCGAGTTGCCAAATATGATTATCGTTAAGATAAGTTACCAGTGCCTCTGTAATATCATCGCCAATACGCTGATTGTAATCACTGTGAAGGTGATAACTGGCCAGTGTCATTAAGCCCATATCCAATTGCGGCCACTGCTCTGGATGGCAAAGCGCACGAGATGAGCGAAAATGCTCGTCAACCAACTTTAGATGCTTGCGACACAGTAATTCATCGTGATTAGTAAAGTGGCGAAATATCGATTGAATATTTTTGGCTTTAGCACTTTCTACTGCGCTTTCAATATCAGATAAGGAGAGTTGAGTGTAGCGCTGATAATAGGCTTCTCTAGAAAGTAGCGCCTCATCACCTTCGGTAAGTGATGCCATCATATATTTACTAAACTCACGTTTGCCTAGAGCATGGTAAAATACGTCAATCACGCGCAAGTATTGCTGAGCACGAGCTTGTAGTAAGTTAGTTTCTGTATCTTTGCGTACCGTAAGCGTCAATACCAAACCATTTGGTTGTGTACATTCAACTTCTTCACTGAAGTGATCAGTCAGTAGATCGCCCCGTACAAGATTGAGCACCGATTTCAACTCGTTGGCTATGCCTTGGTTGTTGTGCTCGAAACTAACCAATTGATCAACAAAATGCTCAGCCATATCACTGGCATGCACTTTTGCTAATTCAAATACATCTACTTCACAGAGTGTTTCTAACACGGTGTGTGGCTCACCACTTTCAATATAGCGCCACAATGACTCACCTTGTGGCATAGCTAGCACTAAGGGCTTCAATAAATTGCTACCATAGTTAAGCTCATATTTTCTCTCGTCTCTGGCGAGATAGGCGCGATAGTTTGCACGCGCAGTAATAGCACTTTGTGCTATTTTAACGAGCGGCCCTACAACCTGTGATTGGACTTTTTGCTGTAAATCATACGCTTCATTTTCGAGCGTATTGCCAAAAAACGGCATTGCCATAAAGCTATCTTTGGCTTCTTCATCGTCATAAAAACAGGTATGAGGGAATAGCGATTGGTATAGAGACACGACGGGTTGATAAGCACTTAAGTCTTCTTCTTCACCTTCATCGCACATAGTATCGATACGCTCAAGTAATGCAGGTTCAGCTTTGAAACGTGCAATAACTAACGCTTTAAACGGTTCATAGAACTCCGGGTGCTGGCATAAATATTCCCCCAGAGGCTGGTGACTACAATCATCACTATATTGATCATTTTGGAACATACCAGATCTAAAGCTATCGTTGTCACACCATATAAATGCTTTGATTATTTCATTGTGCCAGCCATGCTCATGAAGTAACGAACTTAAATAGCTTTCGTAACCGCAGGCATGTTCATCATCCCAATAAGGCACAAAAAACTGTGCAAGCAAGTAGGCATATCGTATATCTGTCTTTGCAAGCATATATAATGCTTCTACGCCAAATACCCGCATATCATCTAGCCACATTTCATCTGTATTGTTTTGGCGTCGACTATAAGCGACGATGGCTTTGGCAGTTTCTACAACAACCTCTTTAATTTCGGAATATTGCAGCGCAGCTGCAAACAGAATAACCTCAGAAATATAAGTTTCAGTATCATCATCTATCGGATGATTATAGTGGTGAGAGCCACCTTCTTGGCCTAAGTTTAATGCAGATTGTAGCAACTTAAGGTTGTTGCCGCTGTCTTGTGGTTGTAGGCGGCGATCACCGTCTTTTCCCCGTTGCTTAAATTCAATATCAAATTGACTATCGCTAAAAGCCCTATCCTCATCTAATAAAGCTTTATATTGTGTTAATGCTAATTTGATTTGTTGCGGGTCTTGAATATCCAGCGTGATAATCTGGTTTTTATCGAATTGATTCATGTCGTTATTTCTAATTGGATTTAACGTATAGCCGCACTAATCGGACTATAGAGTAGAAAAAATAATGAAGCACAGTTATGTAAACTGCGGTGATTTCAAGTAAATATTAAAAAGCAGCGGGTGTCGATTACGAGCTAGTATCGTCCTCTTGTAGCTCTTTTAACCTGTCGACGTCTATTTGGCAGTCCTGCTTTGCCTTTTTCTGTTGATCGGGTGTCATATCATCCCAATGAATATAACCACCATGTGTGTATGATGACTTGTATAAATAGTTAGCGAGCTTTTTGCTCACAGTACCAGAGATAAGTCCTGTTACTGAACCATGTTTATCGGCGGCCCATAGTGCAACACGTTTAAATTCCAGCTCTCCAGAAGCGCTAATGCGAAATGAATACCAATCTTTAGCGGCACTGATGCGCAGTTTCTTCTCCATGCTTTACCTTTTAATGTTCCTTAAAGTCGAAAGCATTATTTCCAATCTTAATCATGAGGTCAATACAACATATAAAATTAAGTCTTTGAATTATATTAATAAAAAGTAAAGTATAAGGTAATATCGTTGGCAACAACACATATGCCAACGATATTAAATCTATGTATTAGATGGGCTTAACAGGGTGTAGTACCGAAGATTCAGGTCTAACAGGGTGTAATACTGAAGACTCAGGTCTCACTGGGTGCAGTACTGAAGATTCAGGTCTAACAGGATGTAAAACAGACGACGCTGGGTCTAATGGATCCAAAACACCACTACCACCAGAAATACTAGATAGCACACTTTTTTCAATTAATTTTTTCATGTTTTTTCCTTAACTTTACGGTTATGTAACGGCTAGTAATAAGCACCTTGTGTATATCGACCTATCTGGAATGAGAATAAATCGATAAAACATCTCATTGCCCAAGCAAAATCCAGTTTTGATGTAAAAGTAAAAACGTTTACCAAAGCAATCCTTGCTATTTTGTACAATTCATAATCAGTATTAACATCAAAGCGAATGGGATAACAAATAATGAGAAAATAAACAAAAAGTTTATTTATCAATGACATAAAATTTTATAAAAATACGGGAATTGTTGAAAACTTCTTCACATGTATGAAAATCATACATATTTTTCAAGTAAGCGACTCACCTTACTTTTTTGTGAAAATACGTATAAAAATGTTGAGTGCCGAATGTGGCCGGTTTGTTCTGACAAGAATATTTATGCTAAGTATTTAAACTTACGAGAAATAAAATGAATAAACGAACAATTTTTAAAGCCCTTCATCAAAACCCCAACCCCCTCTTTATTGCTAATTGTTGGGATCCTTTATCGGCACTTATTATTGAGCAAGCTGGTGGCCAAGCAGTTGCAACAACAAGTTGGGGCATGTCTAATCACCAAGGCTTTAAAGATGGAGAACAACTCACATTTGATCATGTGCTACAAATAGTCAGTGCCATTCTTAAGGTGATCACTATTCCCTTAAGCGTTGATATTGAGGCAGGCTACAGCGCGGATCAAAGTCAGATCATCAAGCATATTATTCAATTGGCAGATCTTGGTGTTGCAGGTATCAATATTGAAGACACGCCCAGTCATCAGAACGGTTTACGTGATATTCAAGCACACCAGTCATTACTATATGCTATCAGGCAAGCATTACGTGACGCTGGTTTTAAACACTTTTTTATCAATGCACGTTGCGATCTTTGCTTACAACCACAATGGAATGAAACAGCATTACTTAAACGTGCACTCGCTTATCAAGAAGCGGGTTGCGATGGCTTTTTTATTCCCGGTTTAACTGAACTTGTCACGATAAAGCGCCTGACTACTCTACTTTCGATTCCAGTTAACGTAATGTTGATGCCCGGACTAAGTGATAAACAGCAGCTCACAGAATTGGGCGTCAAACGTATCTCATCCGGAAATGCACTGAGCGATCACGTGATAGCGCAGCAGGAGTCAGTAACTAAAAGGATGCTTAAAGAAGCAACAGTTGACTTCTTATTTGAACACTCTGTCGGCATAACATGGCAGTCAAATTAAATTAATGGCTAGATCTCCCGGTTTTTTAGATTCTTTTATTATATGGATCTAACTATATAGATCTAAAAAAACCGATCAACTTCAACCATTTAGATCGTTATCCACAATCGCTAATCCACAACCTTACTGCTTGCATCCATAATAGCGATATCAACCACTTATTAATGCAAAACATCACCTAGGCTACGAACAGTTAAACTCAACTGGCTCATAGATTATCCACAAGTAAATCACCTACAAACCATAAGGAATATTTTATTTTCTTCTTTAAATTCATAGCCATAATTAAAAAACTAAAAAATCAAACAGAATTTGAGCAAAAAAAAATTCCCACAACGTAAGTGTTACTCTTTACATATTCACGTTAATCGCTAAGATGTCGCGCACTAGAAGCTTAGGTAAGGTAATAATGCAAACTTTAGATCTGATCGTTGGTAGTCAAATGGGGTCAGCAGAATATGTTGCAGAACAAGTAGTAGAGTCACTTGAATCCCATGGCATTGCAGTGAACCTACATGAGCAGCCAGAGCTTGAGGCATGTCAACAAACACTATGGCTGGTGGTCACATCAACCTATGGTGCTGGAGACTATCCTGAAAACCTATTGCCTTTTATATCAGCCCTAAACGATACAACAGATCTCCAAGGCCTGCGCTTTGCAGTGATAGGGATTGGCGACTCAAGTTATGACACCTTTAACTATGCAGCACTTAATCTTGCAGCCTTGTTAAAAGAGAAAGGAGCGACATTGCTGGTCGACGTGGAAAAGATCGATGTATTACAGCCTGATCTACCAGAAGATACCGCTATTGCTTGGCTACCTAAGTTTATCGACAGCATCGCTTAATGAGGCGATCATAAATACACAGAAGTTATACACAAATTTAGTCTATTTTAGATCGCATTGTGGATAACCTCTGATCTAACTGCAGATCTAAGGTTACTTATCCATTGGATAAAATAATCAAGATCTAAGCCTGTGAATAAAGTGCCAAGTTGATCAAAGGTTTTAAGCCTGTTGATCCGATCTAATTCACATCAATTGATCTAAGCTAAGCAGTTGGATCTAAAAAGGAATACAAAACTATTCACAGATCATAGGATCAGTAATAGTAAGATCAATAAAGATCTTTAAAAAGATCCTTATATATTTTAAGAGATCTCTTTTTTGCGCTGTCTAAAGTTTAACCATTTCACTTCTGGTTAATTCTAGGTAGAATACGCATCCTTTCTAAATTTGCTCGGTTGTTTTAAGTAGGATCCCGTAAATGATTTATCATGAACATTTTGATGTCATCGTTGTTGGTGGTGGACACGCAGGCACAGAAGCTGCACTCGCAGCAGCCCGAATGGGTATGAATACCTTATTGTTAACACACAATATGGATACCTTAGGCCAAATGTCATGTAACCCGGCAATTGGTGGAATTGGTAAAGGTCATTTAGTAAAAGAGATCGATGCACTTGGCGGTGCAATGGCCAAGGCTATCGACAAAGGTGGGATCCAGTTTAGAACATTAAATTCATCTAAAGGTCCAGCGGTACGGGCAACTCGCGCTCAAGCAGATCGCGCATTATATAAAGCCGCGATCCAAGATATTTTACAACACCAAGATAACTTAAAGATCTTCCAACAATCTTGTGATGATCTCATTGTTGAAGGGGATCAGGTCAAAGGTGTTGTGACACAGATGGGATTACGTTTTAGTGCTTCTTCTGTGGTGCTAACGGTTGGTACCTTCTTGGGTGGTCAGATCCATATTGGTTTAGAAAACTTTAAAGGCGGCCGTGCTGGCGATCCACCTTCTATTGCCCTAGCTGAACGTTTACGTGAAATGCCATTCCGCGTTGATCGTCTAAAAACGGGTACACCACCACGTATCGACGCACGAACGGTTGATTTTTCAGTGATGCAAGAACAACCAGGCGATACCCCTACTCCGGTTTTCTCATTTATGGGTAAAGTGTCTGATCATCCAAAACAGATCCCATGCTATATCACCTATACCAATGAAAAAACTCATGAAGTGATCCGCAATAATTTGCATCGCTCACCTATGTATGCTGGTGTGATTGAAGGTATAGGTCCACGTTACTGCCCTTCTATTGAAGATAAAATTGTACGTTTTGCTGATAAAGAAAAGCATCAGATATTTGTTGAGCCTGAGGGGCTAACTTCTTACGAGTTATATCCAAATGGTATTTCCACCAGCTTACCATTTGATATTCAGCTAGAGATCGTACGCTCGATCCAAGGTTTTGAAAATGCTCATATCTGCCGTCCTGGTTATGCAATAGAATATGATTTCTTCGATCCACGTGACCTTAAACAGTCACTAGAAACAAAGTTTATCAATGGCCTGTTCTTTGCTGGTCAAATCAATGGTACCACTGGTTATGAAGAAGCTGGTGCTCAGGGCCTGATCGCGGGTATGAACGCGGCACTTCAGGTTCAAGGTCGTGAAGCATGGACTCCTCGCCGTGATGAAGCTTATGCCGGTGTGCTGATTGATGACTTAGCAACATTAGGCACCAAAGAACCTTATCGTATGTTTACTTCCCGTGCAGAGTACCGCTTGTTATTACGTGAAGATAATGCAGATTTACGATTAACTGAAAAAGGCCGCGAGCTAGGTCTTGTTAATGATGAACGCTGGGCAGCTTACAATGAAAAGCTTGAAGTCATGGAACAAGAAGCACAGCGTTTACGCAACACTTGGATCCATAAAGATCATCCAGCACTTGATGCGGTAAACGAACTGCTGAAAAAGCCACTCGTACGCGAAGCCAGTCTAGAAGATTTAATCCGTCGCCCGGAAGTTAATTACCATGATCTCATGGCAATAGAAGGGCTAGGATCTGAGTTTGATAACATCCCTGCTCTTGAGCAAGTTGAGATCCAGACTAAGTACGCAGGCTACATTGCGCGTCAGCAGGATGAGATAAATAAACAGCTACGTCATGAAGAAACAGTATTGCCAGCGGATTTTGATTATAGCCAGGTAAGTGGCCTGTCAAATGAGGTTGTGGCAAAGCTAACTGATGCGCGTCCACAAACGATTGGCCAAGCTTCACGTATTTCTGGTATCACCCCTGCTGCTATTTCGCTATTATTAGTGTATCTGAAAAAGCAAGGGCTATTGCGTAAGTCGGCGTAATAGCAGTGGAACACTGTGTTATTAGAACAATTGAATGAATTACTCGCTGATACCTCAATCGAGATCAGCGAACAACAAAAGCAGCAGTTGGTCGACTATGTCCAACTGCTGGATAAATGGAATAAAGCTTACAATCTCACTTCCGTTCGAGACCCTAAAGAAATGATGGTGAAACACATCATGGATTCTTTAGTCGTCGCACCGCATTTAACAGGTAGCAATTATATTGATGTTGGCACAGGTCCTGGTTTACCTGGCATGGTGTTAGCGATTGCTAGACCGGACATCAATTTTGTTCTTCTTGATAGCCTTGGTAAAAGAGTCCGATTTTTAATGCAGGTAAAACATGGGCTTGGCATTGATAATGTCACCCCTGTGCAGTCTCGTGTTGAAGAATATCAACCAAGTGTTAAATTAGACGGTGTACTCAGCCGTGCTTTTGCATCACTACAAGATATGATCCAGTGGTGCTCGCATTTAATCGATGACCAAGGTGTATTCTTAGCGCTTAAGGGACAGTACCCTGCTGATGAGCTAGAAAAGCTACCAAACGGTGTGAGTTTATCGCAAGATATTAGCTTAGTGGTGCCTAAACTAGACGGTGAGCGCCATTTAATCATTCTTTCTAAAGATTAATTGTCGAGGACAATGTGGCAAGAATCATTGCAATAGCAAACCAAAAAGGTGGTGTTGGTAAAACAACCACTGCGGTGAATTTGGCCGCGTCCATGGCGGCGACAAAACGTAAAGTATTACTGATCGATCTCGATCCTCAAGGTAATGCAACGATGGGAAGCGGTGTCGATAAATATGGTGATGTGGCGACGGTGTATGATCTGTTGATCGAAGAGTCACCTATCGATCAAGTCATCTCAACTGAAACTAGCGGTGAGTATCATTTGATCGCAGCGAATGGCGATGTAACGGCAGCTGAAGTCAAACTAATGGAGTTATTTGCCCGTGAAGTTAGATTGCGCAATGCGTTAGAAACCGTCAAAGATAAATATGAATATATATTTATTGACTGCCCACCTTCTCTCAATATGCTCACGGTTAATGCGATGGCAGCAGCTGATGCGGTGTTAGTGCCTATGCAGTGTGAGTATTATGCACTTGAAGGGTTGACCGCCTTGATGGATACCATCACTCAATTGGGCAAATTGGTAAATCCTGGATTGCAAATTGAAGGTATTTTACGCACCATGTACGATCCGCGTAATCGCCTTGCAAACGATGTATCCGAACAGCTAAAGCAGCACTTTGGCGATAAAGTGTATCGTACTGTGATCCCACGGAATGTGCGCTTGGCGGAAGCACCAAGTTTTGGTGCTCCAGCGATGTATTATGATAGAGCATCCAGTGGTGCAAAAGCCTATCTTGCTCTTGCAGGGGAAATGCTAAGACGCAAAGAAAAGCAAGCAGCTGCGGTTGCCTAAGAGGATAAAAAGAACATGTCGGTTAAAAAACGAGGTTTAGGCCGAGGGTTGGATGCCCTTTTGAGTTCGGCGAAACCTAATCCAAGTGCATCTGCACCTGCTACGGCCGCTGAGCAGCCGGTGACTGCCGAAAGTGAACCTAGTGCAGAGCCAGTTATCGAGCAAGAGTTACAACGTTTACCCATAGAGTGGCTAGTGCCGGGTAAATACCAGCCGCGTAAAGATATGTCTGAACAGGCACTGGAAGAACTTGCCAGCTCAATTCGATCTCAGGGAATTTTGCAACCTATCGTGGTGCGTAAAGTGTCAGCTCAACAGTTCGAGATCATCGCCGGTGAGCGACGTTGGCGTGCTGCGCAGTTAGCCAAGCAAGACACAGTCCCTTGCTTAGTTAAAGATGTTCCTGATGAAGCCGCGGTTGCCATTGCATTGATCGAAAACATTCAGCGTGAAGATCTTAATGCGATGGAAGAGGCAATAGCACTTGATAGGTTATTAAATGAATTTGAGCTAACACATCAACAAGTGGCAGATGCTGTGGGTAAATCTCGTACCACAGTGACTAACTTACTGCGCTTAAACAATCTCAATGATGATGTAAAAATATTGTTAGAGCATGGTGATATTGAAATGGGTCACGCGCGTTGTTTGTTAGCACTCAGTGGTGAAGCCCAATCAGAAGCTGCTAGAACGGCTGTTGCTAAGGGGTTAACGGTTAGGGAAACCGAAAAACTGGTACGTACAATTCTAGAACCAGTTGAGGAAAAAGCTGTTAAGCAAAAAGATCCTGATGTGAAGCTATTGGAACAGCAACTACAGGAAAACCTGGGTGCAAAAGTTGAGATTAACTATAACCAAAAAGGCAAAGGTAAACTGGTTATCTCTTATGCGAGCTTAGATGAACTTGATGGTATCTTAGGGCGTATTAACCCTGAGATGAACGATGCCAATTAAGATTAAAATGTTGACTAAAAGCACTGCTATTTTTTGTGTTTGAGTCCAACTAGCTAAGCCCCCTAGCCTAACTGGTAATGTGGTGTTGAGTCAGACATCACATTACCGTCTTTACAGTTTATTGTGCAGCCCCAAACAACAGAGCTTCGCTGTAAAAGCAATCACCTTCGAAGTGCGACCAATCTACGTGCTCTTACTTAACAAAATATGACCTATTTTGAGTCCAAAAAACGTCACATTTCATCGCGTCAAGTTGCAAATTAAGCAGAAACAAGTATAATTTCGCCAGTTTTCATACCCTGATAAAATTTAACGTCATTAAGGTTAATATAAAGTGACTCATTCGTTAGCCCGTCCATATCGGCGAGCCGCATTAAAAGGTGTTTTGATTCAGGGTATCGTAGCATTAATTGCTGCAGTAATCGTTTTTATGGGTTGGGGAGTACAAGCCGGAGTTTCAGCATTAGCTGGCGGGGCTGTGTTAGTACTCCCTAATTTTGTATTTGCTGCTTATGCTTTTCGTTTTATGGGCGCGAGCAAAGCAAATCAAGTATATTCCTCGATAAAACGAGGAAATGGATTAAAATTTTTGCTAACTGTTGTGCTCTTTGCACTGATTTTTAAGCATTTTTCAGTAATGATGCTGCCATTCTTTGGTGTGTATATGCTCGTGATGCTAACACAATGGTTAGTCCTGATTTTTTTTAATCATTAACTTTTGGGATAAAACATGGCTGCAGAAGAAGTTACTCTATCAAGCCATATTCAGCACCACTTGACCAATGCCAAGATGTGCTCGACCGATGCCGGTCTTGCCTTCAACAAAGCATGTGCGGATAGTGGTTTCTGGACATGGCATGTAGATACCCTCGCATGGTCAATCGGTTTAGGTCTGATATTTTTATGGATCTTCCGAAGTGCCGCTAAAAAATCCACTATAGGTGTTCCTGGTAAATTCCAGTGCTTTATCGAAATGGTTGTTGAGTTCGTTGGTGCCAACGTTCGCGATACTTATCACGGTAACAGCAAGTTAGTTGCACCTTTGGCCCTAACGATTTTCGTTTGGGTATTCCTAATGAACTTGATGGACTTAGTTCCAGTTGACTTCCTACCTGCATTTGCCGGCTTTGTTGGTGAACAAGCATTTGGTATGGACTCACACGATGTATACATGAAGATTGTACCTACAACAGACTTAAATATGACTGCGGCACTGGCGCTAGGTGTGTTTATTCTGATGATCGGTTATTCAATTAAAATCAAAGGCATCGGTGGCTTTATTGCAGAATTAACATTGCACCCATTTAGCTCTAAGAACAAGCTAATGATGGCAATCTTAATTCCATTTAACTTGTTACTTGAGACAATCGCACTAGTGGCTAAGCCATTCTCACTAGCACTGCGTTTGTTTGGTAACTTGTACGCTGGTGAGATGATCTTCATCCTTATCGGTGCAATTGGTTTAATGCAGTTACCACTGCACTTCGTGTGGGCAGTATTCCACATTATGGTAATCGTACTGCAAGCATTTGTATTTATGATGCTAACTATCGTTTACCTCAGCATGGCTAGTACAGAAAGTCACTAATCAGCTGAATAATAAAGATTTTTTATACTTAAATTTAAACTTTAACTTTAATTTACTATTGAAACTTTGGAGATAAAAATGGAAATCGCAGTTGCTATTAAACTTATCGCTGTTGCACTACTAATCGGTTTTGGTGCTATCGGTACTGCACTAGGCTTCGGTAACATGGGTGGTAAGTTCCTAGAAGCATGTGCTCGTCAACCTGAGCTTGCGCCTTCACTACAAGTTAAAATGTTCATCCTAGCTGGTCTTATCGATGCCGTTGCAATGATCGGTGTAGGTATCGCTATGTACATGTTGTTCGCTCTTTAATATTGCAAAATACCTGAAACGAACAACTGTCAAGTAAGGAGGAGCGGTCGTGAACTTAAACGCCACTCTAATAGGTGAATTAATCGCATTTGTGGTCTTCGTATGGTTCTGTATGAAGTTCGTATGGCCACCACTAAATGGTGCGATTGAAGCTCGCCAAAAGAAAATCGAAGATGGTTTAGCAGCATCTGATGAAGCTGAAAAAGAACTTGAGCGCGTACGTGCACAAGGCGCTGAACAGCTCAAAGAAGCGAAAGCACAAGCGGCTGAAATCATCGAACAAGCTAAGAAGCGTGCTGCGCTAATTGTTGACGAAGAGACAACTCGTGGTCAGCAAGAGCGTGAAAAAATCATTGCTCAGGGACACTCTGAAATTGAGTCTGAGCGCAACCGTGTGAAAGAAGAGCTGCGTTCACAAGTCGCTGCACTTTCTATCGCAGGCGCTGAGAAGATTTTAGAGCGTGAAATCAATCAAGCCACACACAGTGACATCGTTGAAAAACTTGTCGCTGAGCTTTAAGCAGGGGGTATGAGCATGTCTGAATTGACTACTATCGCTCGCCCATACGCTAAAGCGGCTTTTGAACTTGCCGTTGAAAAAGGCACAGTTGAAGCTTGGAATGAAATGCTGTTCTTCGCTGGTCAAGTTACCAGCGATGAGCAGGTTCAGGCACTACTAGGTAGCATTGCTACTGAAACACAGCAGTCTGAAATCATTATCAAGTTATGTGCTGAGCAACTCAACGAACAAGGTCAAAACCTTATCAAGCTGATGGCCGAAAATGAGCGTTTAGCTGCCATTCCAGCTGTTGCAGAATTGTTTGCTGAATTTAAAGCAGATTATGACAAAGAAATCGAAGTAGATGTGGTTTCGGCAACAGCGCTTGCGGATGATGCGCAAGCAAAATTGGTCGCGGCACTTGAGAAACGTTTCGCACGCAAAGTTAAGCTGAATTGTAGCATCGACGAAGCCATTGTAAGTGGCCTAGTGATTAAAGCCGGCGACACCGTAATTGACGGTTCTGTTCGCGGCAAGTTAGATCGTCTTGCGACGTCGCTACAATCGTAATTGGGAAAAAGAGCATGCAACTTAATTCCACAGAAATTTCTGCACTGATCAAGCAACGCATTGAACAGTTTGAAGTTGTAAGTGAAGCGCGTAACGAAGGTACTATCGTATCTGTTACCGACGGTATCATCCGCATCCACGGTCTTGCTGACTGTATGCAGGGTGAGATGATTGAGCTTCCTGGCAACCGTTATGCTATCGCACTAAACCTTGAGCGTGACTCAGTAGGTGCTGTAGTAATGGGTCCATACGCAGACCTTAAAGAAGGCGTAAAAGTTAAATCAACTGGTCGTATCCTTGAAGTACCAGTAGGCCGTGGTCTACTTGGTCGTGTTGTTAACACACTTGGTGAGCCAATCGACGGTAAAGGCGCTGTTGATAACGATGGTTTTGAACCAGTTGAAAAAATCGCACCTGGCGTAATCGAGCGTCAATCAGTAGATGAGCCAGTACAAACTGGTTATAAGTCTATCGATGCGATGATCCCAGTTGGTCGTGGTCAGCGTGAGCTTGTGATCGGTGACCGTCAGACTGGTAAAACAGCACTAGCAATCGATGCTATCATCAACCAAAAAGACACAGGCGTTAAGTGTGTGTACGTAGCGGTTGGTCAAAAAGCGTCAACAATTGCAAACGTAGTACGTAAACTAGAAGAGCACGGTGCACTTGAGAACACGATTGTTGTTGTTGCTTCGGCGTCAGAATCAGCAGCACTTCAGTTCCTAGCGCCATTCTCTGGTTGTACTATGGGTGAATACTTCCGTGACCGTGGTGAAGATGCACTAATCGTATATGATGATTTGTCTAAGCAAGCTGTTGCTTACCGTCAAATCTCACTACTACTTAAGCGTCCACCAGGCCGTGAAGCATACCCAGGTGACGTATTCTACCTTCACTCACGTCTTCTAGAGCGTGCGTCACGTGTAAACGCTGACTACGTTGAGAAGTTCACAAATGGTGAAGTTAAAGGTAAAACAGGTTCATTGACGGCATTGCCAATCATTGAAACTCAAGGTGGTGACGTTTCTGCATTCGTACCTACCAACGTTATCTCAATCACTGACGGTCAGATCTTCTTGGAAACTGACTTGTTCAACGCAGGTATCCGTCCAGCGGTTAACGCTGGTATCTCGGTATCTCGTGTAGGTGGTGCAGCGCAAACTAAAATCGTTAAGAAACTAGGTGGTGGTATCCGTCTAGCGCTAGCTCAGTACCGTGAACTAGCGGCGTTCTCTCAGTTCGCTTCTGACCTTGACGATGCAACTCGTGCACAGCTTGAACACGGTGAGCGTGTAACAGAGCTAATGAAGCAGAAACAGTACGCACCAATGTCTGTTGCTGATATGTCATTATCGCTATTTGCAGTAGAGAAAGGCTTCTTAAAAGGCATCGAAATCAACAAGATCCTTGATTTTGAAGCAAGCCTAATCGCATTTGCTAAGAGCGAGTACGCAGAGCTAATGGCTCAAATCAATGAAACTGGTAACTACAACGCCGAGATCGAAGCGCAGCTTAAAGAACTCCTAGAGAAGTTCAAATCTACGCAAACTTGGTAATGTGTTATTAAGGTGAGTAGGGAACTACTCACCGAGATTCGGAGAGAGAGTCATGGCCAGCGGAAAAGAGATAAAAAGCAAGATCGGGAGTATCAAGAATACTCAAAAGATCACCAGCGCAATGGAGATGGTTGCCGCTTCTAAAATGAAGAAGGCACAAGAACGCGTAGCGTCTAGTCGTCCATACGCTGAAAACTTACGCAAAGTGATCGGTCGTGTTGCTCAGGCTAATCTTGACTTCACTCACCCGTTCTTACAAGAACGCGAAGTGAAGCGAGTTGGTTACATTGTTATCTCTACAGACCGTGGTCTATGTGGTGGTTTGAACTCAAACGAGTTCAAAAAAGTAGTAAGAGACGCAAAAGCGTGGAAAGACAAAGGGGTTGAGGCAACGTTCGCAGCTCTAGGCAGCAAAGCTGCTGGTTTCTTTAAGCGTTTTGGCGGTGAGCTAGAAGCCAAGAAGACCGGGTTAGGAGATACGCCTTCAGTTCAGGATATTATTGGTCCTGTAAAAGTAATGCTTAAAGCATTTGAAGAAGGCAAAATTGACCGCTTATTCGTTGTGTACAACCAGTTTGTCAACACAATGAAACAAGAGCCTGTTATCGATCAGTTATTACCTTTGCCAAAAGCTGAAGAAGATGTATCAGCTCACGCTTGGGATTATCTATATGAGCCAAGCCCAGAGGCGATTTTAGAGACACTATTAGTGCGCTTTATTGAGTCTCAGGTCTACCAAGGTGTAGTTGAGAATGCTGCCTCTGAACAAGCTGCCCGTATGGTTGCGATGAAAGCCGCAACAGATAACGCAGGTGGCCTGATTGATGAGCTACAGCTGGTATACAACAAGGCACGTCAGGCCGCAATCACACAAGAAATTAGTGAGATTGTGAGCGGTTCGGCTGCCGTATAACGCTTCGGCAAAGTTTAATAAGAGGAATAGACATGAGTTTAGGTAAGGTCGTCCAAATTATCGGCGCCGTTGTGGACATCGAGTTTCCACAAGACAACGTGCCAGCCGTATATGACGCACTAAAAGTTACAGAAGGCGACTTAGCTGGTTTGACACTAGAAGTGCAACAGCAGCTAGGTGGCGGTGTGGTACGTGGTATCGCACTAGGTAGTACTGACGGTCTACGTCGTGGTACTCCAGTACAAGGTACAGCTGAGCCAATTAAGGTTCCAGTTGGTACAGCAACACTAGGTCGTATCATGAACGTACTTGGTGATGCAATTGATGAAGCAGGCCCTATTGGTGAAGAAGAGCGTTGGTCTATTCACCGTGCAGCACCATCATACGAAGATCAGAGCAACTCAGTTGAACTTCTAGAGACTGGTATCAAGGTTATCGACCTTGTATGTCCATTCGCTAAAGGTGGTAAAGTTGGTCTATTCGGTGGTGCGGGTGTAGGTAAAACCGTAAACATGATGGAACTTATCCGTAACATCGCAATCGAGCACAGCGGTTACTCAGTATTCGCAGGTGTTGGTGAGCGTACTCGTGAGGGTAATGACTTCTACCATGAGATGAACGACTCAAACGTACTAGACAAAGTATCGCTAGTATATGGTCAGATGAACGAGCCACCGGGTAACCGTCTACGTGTTGCACTAACTGGTCTTACAATGGCTGAGAAGTTCCGTGACGAAGGTCGTGACGTACTATTCTTCGTAGATAACATCTACCGTTATACACTAGCAGGTACTGAAGTATCAGCACTTCTAGGTCGTATGCCTTCAGCAGTAGGTTACCAGCCTACACTAGCTGAAGAAATGGGTGTTCTACAGGAGCGTATCGCATCAACTAAGACTGGTTCAATCACTTCAATCCAAGCGGTATACGTACCTGCGGATGACTTGACTGACCCATCTCCAGCAACAACGTTTGCTCACTTAGATGCGACAGTAGTACTTTCTCGTGATATCGCGTCTCTAGGTATTTACCCTGCGGTAGACCCTCTAGATTCAACTTCACGTCAGCTTGACCCACAAGTTATCGGTCAAGAGCACTACGACACAGCACGTGGCGTTCAGACAGTTCTTCAACGTTATAAAGAGCTGAAAGACATCATCGCAATTCTAGGTATGGACGAGCTATCTGACGAAGATAAGCAAGTAGTATCTCGTGCACGTAAGATCCAGCGTTTCCTATCTCAGCCATTCTTCGTTGCTGAGGTATTTACAGGTGCACCTGGTAAATACGTATCTCTTAAAGACACAATCTCTGGCTTTAAGGGCATCCTAAACGGTGATTACGATGATATGCCTGAGCAGGCATTCTACATGGTTGGCTCAATCGACGAAGCAGTTGATAAAGCTAAAAACATGTAATTAGGAGGTTGTTATGGCAATGACAGTACACCTTGACGTAGTAAGTGCAGAGCAGAGTTTATTCTCTGGCGAAGTGGCTACGATTCAAGTGACAGGTAGTGAAGGTGAACTTGGTATTCACCCTGGCCACGCGCCACTACTGACTGGCCTAAAACCTGGTATGGTACGTTTGGTTAAAGCAGATAGCTCAGAAGAAGTTATCTACGTTGCCGGCGGTACGCTTGAAGTTCAACCGAAAACAGTTACCGTCCTTGCGGACGTGGCTATTCGTGCGGATGAAATTGATGAGCAAGCTGCTGAAGACGCTAAACGTGAAGCGCAGGCGCAATTAGCTTCTGGCACTGCAAGCGAGCTGGATTATCAGCGTGCGGCATTGCAGCTTGAAGAGGCTCTTGCTCAACTACGCCTTCTACGCCAGCTGCGCAAATAAGCAGCCGCCTATCTGGTTATCAAAAACCCACGCAATGCGTGGGTTTTTTTATACCTGAGGTTGCTCTGCTTCACACTGATACTCATCGTGATAAGCAATAACCACCGGTGAGCGATAGATGATATCCTAGCTCAGGTTATTTAATAAATTACACTTGAGTCAGTACTTACCTTATTCATTATTCCTCGCTACAATATCGTACAATTTAGTACTCAGTATGTACTTATTGTCTGCTGCTATGTTCGCAGTATTCCTATGCACAATGAAGTGGTTGGATTAAAGGCAAGAGTATTGAACTGTACATTTGTTTTTTGACACAAGAAAAAGGATCCTGTGTTCATGCCGTTAAATACAATTATTCTTGCTGCGGGTAAAGGTACTCGTATGCGCTCTAAATTACCGAAAGTTCTGCACCCGATTGCGGGCAAGCCAATGGTGCAGCATGTTATTGATAATGCTGTTTCACTGGGGGCCCACTCGACAAATTTGGTGTTTGGTCATGGTGCTGAGCAATTACAAGCTGCCCTTGCACATAATCAAGTGAACTGGGTACATCAAGCAGAGCAGCTAGGTACCGGCCATGCTGTTGCCGTTGCAAAAGAGCACATCGCTGATGATGATAAAGTGTTGATTTTATACGGTGATGTTCCACTGACAAAAAAAAGCACCTTACAAAGATTGCTTGATGTCACACCTGACAATGGTCTTGCCGTGTTGACTGTGGACTTGGCAAACCCCACAGGGTATGGGCGCATGCTGAGAGAAAATGGTAAGTTGGTTGGCATCGTGGAGCAAAAAGATGCGTCAGACGAGCAGCTAGCGATCACTGAAATTAATACAGGGATCATGGCTGCTAACGGCAAGTTGTTGAAAAAGTGGTTAGGGCAATTATCGAACAATAATGCACAAGGCGAATACTACTTAACAGACATTGTTGCTATGGCACATTCTGAGGGTGTAGAGATAACCTCAGCACAGCCTGACGATAAAATGGAAGTTGAAGGGGCAAACAACCGCGTTCAACTGGCGGCACTGGAGCGCGCTTACCAAGCTTGGCAAGCAACAACATTGATGCTTAATGGTGCAAGCCTTGCGGATCCTGCGCGCATTGATGTACGGGGCCAAGTAACGACAGGAGAAGACGTAAAAATTGACGTAAATGTTGTCTTTGAAGGTCGTGTTGAGCTTGGTGATGATGTGGTGATCGGTCCCAATTGCGTACTTAAAAACTGTAAAATTGGTAATAATGTTGTGATTAAAGCCAACACACTTATCGAAGATGCGCAAGTAGCCGATAAATGTACCTTAGGACCATTTGCACGGCTTCGCCCAGGTGCAATAATGGAGGAAGATTCGCATATTGGTAACTTTGTTGAGATGAAAAAATCTCGTTTGGGCAAAGGTTCAAAGGCCAATCATTTAACCTACCTTGGTGATGCTGATGTTGGTGAAAAAGTAAATATTGGCGCCGGTACCATTACTTGTAACTATGACGGTGTTAATAAATCCAAAACCATCATTGGTGATAATGCGTTTATTGGCTCTAACTCCTCGTTAGTGGCACCCGTGGAAATTGGCAGTACCGCCACGATTGGTGCCGGCTCTGTGATCACTGCGACAGTCAAAGAGAAACAGTTAGCAGTAGCCAGAGGTAAGCAACGTAATATGGATGGCTGGAAGCGCCCAAAGAAAAAGTAATTTAATCCGAACTATCATAGAGATAGGATTAAATTATCAGTGAAAACAATAAGGCAAGCGTGACTTGCCTTATTTCATTCCTTTCTGTAACCACTCGTGGTACATTGTATTTTCAATAAAAAAATATTAACAATAATATTACCCGATAAGTGCTATGGAAAATTTATTTCGCCGCGAGGTGTTAGAGCATAAACAGCACCGCTTAGAGGGCACGATCAGCTTAGTTCAACCACCTGTTTTTAAAACACTTGGATTGCTTATTTTAGCGGTGGTTATTTTGAGTCTCGTGTTTTTGTCAAACGGTAGCTATACCAGAAAGGAAAGTGTATCTGGCGTGATTGAGCCCAGTGGAGGGCTGCTGCGTGTTGGTGCGATGCAACAAGGGGTGGTCTCAGAGGTACTGGTCAAAGAAGGTGAAAAGGTCGTTGCTGGGCAGCCGCTGCTGCGTATCGCTTCGGCAAAGCACAGCACTGAAGCAACCGAGTTAAACCAAGCTTTACTCAATCAATATCGCTTTCAACAACAAAATTTACTTCAGCAAATTGAGCAACTGCGTGAGCAATATCAATTAGATATAGCAGAGTTGCGCCAGCAAGAGAACACGGCAAAAGAAAAACTAAAAGAGCTTGAAAGCCAAGCGAGTACCTTTCAAGAGCGGTTGTTGCTTAATCAAGAGTTGGTCACCCAAATCGCTACCCTTAAGGGGACGGGTTATATCTCCGAACTTGAGTTACAGCGTCAAAAAGACACCTTGCTGTCATTAAAGCAGCAGTCTTCTTCGATCCGCTCTGAACGTATTGCGCTTGAGTCGCAACTGAAAAACATTAGCAACCAATTGGCCAAACTACCGATTGAGCATCAGAATCGAATTTCCCAACTACAATCCCAGCAAGCTGATTTACTTATTCAAATCTCTTCTATCGAACAAGCGCGACTCGGTGAGATCCGAGCAACTCAAGCAGGAGTGGTAACAGGGTTACTGGCAAAGCTGGGTAAAAATGTGTCAATGGGGCAGCACTTACTGACTATTATTCCCGAGCATAGTGACATGCAAGCGATAGTCTATATTCCAACATCGGCATTTGGTTTTATCAAAGCGGGGCAAGAAACTAAGCTTAGGTATCATGCGTTCCCTTATGAAAAGTTTGGTATTTATAAGGGTAAGATAGTTGAGCTGAGCAATAGTGTTATTTTACCAGAAGAAACCAATATGCCGGGTATTATTCAAGAGCCTGCCTATCGGGTAGTGATTGCGCTTAACGAGCAAGCGGTTAAGGCTTATGGCAAAGACACGGCTTTGCGAGCAGGGATGACATTAGATGCTGATATTGTGGTGGAAGAGCGGTCATTGTTGCGTTGGTTGTTTGATCCAGTGTTTAGTATTAAAGGCCAGTTATAAGTAGTAGAAGGGTTGATATGGAAATGGAACATGAAGGCGCAGCCAGTAAATTAGAGTTCTGGTCTCGAAAATCTTTACCTGTGATCATCCAGTCTGAGGCTGCTGAATGTGGTCTAGCGAGCCTTGCAATGGTCGCTGGGTATCATGGTCATCACACTGACTTAACACGCCTTAGACAACGCTTTAGCATCTCAATAGAAGGCTGTACGCTGCTTGATATTATGCACTTTGCTGAAAAGCTACATTTAACTTCACGGCCACTGCGAATTGAACTAGAAGATCTTGATGCTTTGCAAGCGCCAGCCATTTTACATTGGGATATGAATCACTTTGTGGTGCTCAAAAAAGCAAATGAAAAGCGCATCGTGATACATGACCCTGCCGGTGGTGAAAAAACTTACACAATGGAAGAAGCTTCGAAGCATTTTACCGGTGTTGCGCTTGAGCTTACCCCAACAAAAGAGTTTGAAAAGAAAGAGAAAAAAGCAAGCCTAAGGTTTTCTGATTTTTGGAGCCGGATCACTGGACTGAAGCGCTCTTTGCTGCTGATTTTTATGCTGTCTATTTTGTTGCAAGTGTTTACGCTCGCAGCACCGTATTATATTCAGTTGGTGATAGATGATGTTATTCTCACCGGAGATACCTCGCTGCTTACAGTACTTGCCGTTGGCTTTTTCTTGGTGCTAGTGTTTGAAATCGCGACGAATGCACTGCGGGGTTTTACATTACTGCATTTCGGTAACCAAATGAATATTCAGTTGGGTGCCAATCTGTTTCATCACCTAGTGCGATTACCTATTTCCTACTTTGAAAAGCGTCATATGGGAGATGTGGTTTCTCGATTTAGCTCATTACAACAGGTCAAACAGTTACTTACCACCGGGGTGATAGAAGCCATTATTGATGGCTTAATGGCAGTGATCACATTGGCGATGATTTTCTTTTATAGTCCGATGTTATCCGCCGTTGTACTAGTCGCTGTAATTGCCTATGCCGCAATCCGGATAGCCATGTATAAGCCGTTTCGTAATATTAGCGAGCAGGAGATCATGGCGCGCGCAGAAGAAAACTCAAACTTCATGGAAACGGTACGCGGGATCCAAACCATCAAGTTATTTGGCTCTGAGGTAAAACGAGAAGGGCAATGGCAAAACCGCTATGCCAGTGCAATTAATCATAATATACGTCTGGGTAACTTTAAAATTGGCTATGATGCTATCAACCGGGCATTGTTTGGGATTGAAAATATCATCGTTGTTTACCTTGCCGCGCATTTGGTGATTGCTGGTGGGTTTAGTACAGGGATGCTATTTGCTTTTATGTCGTATAAACGCCAATTTATGGATAAAACCGCAAACCTTATTGAGAAGTTAATTGAGTTTAAGATGCTTGGTTTGCACTTCGACCGTATTGCTGACATTGCACTAACCGACAAAGAAGAGTTACAGCCAGATCAGTATCGAAAACTGAATATTGAAGGCAAAATCGAGGTGAAAAATGTCTCATTTTCCTATTCGGATGCAACGCCAAACGTCATTGATAAACTAAATTTAACGGTTCATGCGGGGGAGTCAGTGGCAATCACTGGGCCTTCAGGTTGTGGTAAGTCGACATTACTCAAGCTGATGCTTGGATTGAATAAGCCCTCAAGCGGTGAAATAGTGGTTGATGGTGTGCCACTGAGTCAAATCGGTGCAAGACAATATCGCCAACAAATAGCTGCGGTGATGCAAGATGATGAGCTGTTATCAGGCACTGTTGCAGACAATATCGCGTTTTTTGATTCCCCAATTAATATGGAAAAGGTAGTGCACTGTGCTCAACTTGCCGCAATTCATGACGATATTAGTGAAATGCCAATGGGTTATGACAGCTTGATTGGTGATATGGGGTCGAGTTTATCTGGCGGTCAAAAGCAGCGGATCATTCTCGCTCGCGCCTTATATAAAGATCCAAAAATTTTATTTATGGACGAGGCCACAAGTCATCTAGATACTGGACTGGAAGAAGATATTAATGATGCCGTCTCGCGCTTGAAAATCACTCGGGTGATCATCGCACACCGCAAGGAAACCATTGCCTCGGCAGATAGAGAGATAAAGCTGAAAAAACCTGAGCACCATGAGGATGAGGAGCACACCTCAACGACCGACTCTGAATAATGCGAGCGCCGTGCTCGCTTTATCTTGCTTGGTAACCATTTATCCGAGTTATTGCCCTTTCGTCGGTTAGATCACAAATACACCTGCTACAGCGTTATTTTACCTCCATCAACTTGGAGGTAATAACGATGTATATATACCAACGATGCTTTTTTCTGATACTAACGCTTAGTCTACTAAATCCGGCTTTTGCTGGTGCGCAGCTCAATACTACGTTACGAGCCCAGCAACAATATAGCCAGGCTGATCATAGTCAATTCTTTAAAACGATAGATGCTCATTTATCGTTTGCTGCTTTAGACGTGGATTATGAAGCGGGCGGTGTGAGGGTGGCGACCACCTTTAGTATGACTAAACAGCAGCGCACTGAAACAAAATTTACGATTTCAGAAGCCTATTACGACTTCTCGTTAGCTCAGTGGTTTGGCTCTGTAGGTAAAAAGAAAGTCGATTGGGGAGTAGGTTATGGTTTTCGTCCTTTGGACCTGTTTTCGCCGACTAAGTCCCTCGCGCTGTATACAGCGGTTCCTCCAGGTAGTTATGTAGTGGCTGGAGATTATTTTACACAGCGCGGTAATGTCAGCTTATTATGTAATGAAAGCAAGCGGTTATATTTAGACAAAGGGCGAGCCACAACATCATCGTTAGGTTGTGGCGGTCGATATTATCATTATTTTGATAATGTTGAATCTCAGTTTATCGCGCATTTTGACCGTCGTATGGGGTGGCGAGTTGGAGGCAGTGCAGTTACTGTGTTGCGTGAGGCAACCGCTTTATATGGCTCGTTATTGTGGCAATCTCGTTATCAATCTCCGACATTTAAACGTGGGTTGAATAACGCGTGGACACAAACTACTTGGCATGAAAATAGTTTGCAGGCACTGATTGGGGTAAATCACAGCATGATGGCGGGGGTGAACATCATTGCAGAGTACTGGTTTGATGGTCGTGCACCAAAGCAACATCAATGGCGTCAAGTCTTGGAGATGGGAAGTGCCTCACTACGAGGCCACTATGCGACACAAAACTTGTTTCAACATAATTTGATGCTGCATGTGCGAGGCCATGATAAATCTTGGCAACCGAGTTTTACGGCAGTGCTCAACCCCCAAGATAGCAGTATGTTTATCGATGGTAAGTTATGTTACTCTCAAATTCAGGGACGTCAGTTCTGCGCCGGTGCTCGCCGTTATTTGGGAAGCGCGCTTAGTATTTATGGTCAATTAGGTCAGCAGCAGGTGGCTTATTTGAGCCTTGAGATAAAATTATAATAACAATCATTATGTTGGGATCATCATTGTCGGTAAATTTACTGCGTCGTCATGGCCTGTTATTTACTATTTGCTGCATGATAGGTGTGCTTATCTACCTAATGGGGTGGTCAGCGTATTTATCAATTAGCTTATTCGTTTCTGTTGGGATTGGTTTTACAATCCGGTTAACACGTTATTGGTTAAGTAAAAACTATACCAATATGCCTCTATCTGTACAGTTTGTCAGCGCTATCTTTATCGCGCTTGTTTTGTGGGGAAGCGCGCCTTTATTAATGGGATGGGCACAAACTGTTTATCAACATAATTTGCGCCAATACATAGGCATAGTGGCTATGGGAGGCTTTTTTACTGTGGTGATTAGTTTTGTTTATTACCGCACTGAGCAAACCATGGCACTGAAAAAAGCGCTATTGCAAGCTGAGCTTGACCAAGCAAAACATGAAAAGGTGCTCGCTGAGACTGAGCTTAAGCTATTACAGTCACAAATGGAGCCACATTTTTTATTTAATACTCTTGCCACCATTCAAGCGCTGATAGACATCGATCCTAAACAAGCCAATGATATGCTCAATGCCTTGACTGCGTTACTTAGGCAAAGTCTTACTCATGCTCGCCGTGCTTGGGTCTCACTTGAAGATGAGTTGGCATTTATCAGGGCATATTTAGCTATTCAAGCGGTACGGCTTGGCGAGCGACTGGATACTGAGATAACCGTTGCCGACACTGTCTCTTTAGCAACACAATTTCCTCCCATGTTATTGCAGCCTTTGATTGAAAATGCGGTGATCCATGGTATTGAGCAACTACCGTATGGAGGAAAAATAACCATACGTTTGCTATCCCAAGACAGTACACGCCTACTCATCGTTATCGAAAATAGTATGCTTGCTGAGGGGAGTCAAAAGTCGGGCAACGGAGTAGCGCTTGATAATATAAAATGTAGGTTACAACAGATTTATCAAGGAAGTGGCTATATCGACATTTCACAACAACAAGAAACATTTTTGGTAAAACTGGAGGTACCTTTCAATGGCTCAGCAGTATAAAGCCGTTATTGCCGATGACGAAGCGATCTTACGCGCGCATTTACAAGCAAAATTAGCAGAAACTTGGCCTGAACTTAATATCATTGCGCAAGCTGCCAACGGTGAGGAAGCGCTGGCTCTTAGCGAAACACTACAACCGGACGTGTTATTTCTCGATATTAATATGCCAGCAAAAACTGGTTTAGAAGTGGCAGCTTTGATTAATCAGCAAGCTACGCACCGGCCGCTTATTGTGTTTGTGACCGCTTATGATGAATATGCTATTTCAGCATTTGAACATCAAGCATTAGACTACGTACTTAAGCCCATCAGTAATGACAGGCTACAAAAGACCATCGAACGAATAAAACAGCGGCTATTGCAAGCAAGCTCGCAACAGGTGCAGCTCCAACAGTTGTTGGCCTCATTAACGCCGCCAACAGCGAATGATTATTTGAAATGGATCCGCGCCAATAAAGGTGGCTCGATACACATGCTAGATATTAATGCCGTGGATTATTTTATTGCCGATAATAAATATACGGAAGTGTCGAGTGCCGGTGAGAAGTATTTGATAAAGACACCGATCAGCGAATTAGAAACCCGCTTAGCAGCGGAGCACTTTTGGCGGATCCACCGCAATTGTATTGTTAGGGTAAGCCAAATTGATAAGGTCGAAAGAGACGAGTTAGGTCATGTACATGTGCACCTGAAAAATGAACCCACGCAGCTGGCAGTGAGCCGAAAATATCAAAGCTTATTTAAACAAATGTGAGCAAACACCCTGCTAACATGTGCCAACCTCGGTTTGGCACAGCTTCTTCTCTAGTGATTATACGGCCGAACCTAAGTGTCTAGCTTGTCTTGTTACCCACAACGTAAAAGCGAACAATACACTTGTCGGCCAATATTGCCATTTATCCGCTTTTTTTACACTTTATCACTTCAACCCCACCGCCCTGTGTAAACCACATACACTGACCTCATCAACAGCAGGTGAGGACATACAAAGTGAAAACAAAAATACTATTAATATTGGGTGTAATAGCAAGTACATCAGCGTTTGCGAATATCGATGTCAGTGCGGTTTATCGCCAAGGCATACAAGGCGATAAATTACAAAATCAAACCGCAATAGCACAATTGCAGCAAGTATATAAGCAAGCCCAAAGCCCACTTACATTGGCGCTTCTTGGCAGCTTACAAGCAGCAAAAGCACAGTTTATAGATTCTCCTTGGCAAAAATTGCAACAAGCTGAACGTGGTGCAAGTACAGTAGCGAAAGCGCTAAAACAAGGACAAACATTACCGCAACAAGCGCAAAAGCAAATTGCTATCGTTGCTGGATGTACTTTTGTCAGATTACCAGAGACTTTACACCGGCATCAGCAAGGGATGTTTCTACTCGATCAGGTAATAGCAGCCGCACCGACAGAGCGCCAAGCCATACGATGCGCCATCGCAGGGGCGAAGCGTCTCCAAAATAAGCAAAAGTTTCAGCAATACACGGCGTTACTAGACTCTGAGCTGGCAGGTGAATAATGCTGAAATTTACACAGATCCATAAAACTTATAATGATAATGGTCAGCCACATACTGCACTTCAAGAGGTATCGGCAGAGATTAATGTTGGTGAGTCCGTGGCATTGTGTGGGCCGTCAGGTAGCGGAAAATCAACCCTATTAAACATTTGCGGCCTGTTAGATAGCGATTACCAAGGGGAGTTGTCCTTAGATGGTCAAATTGTTCCTAAGTGTGCAGATTCATTAACACAAATACGCCGAGCACATATTGGGTTTATCTTCCAGCGATACAACTTAGTGCCGGTGATGACGGTATTAGAAAACATAGAGCTGCCACTGATGATGTTAAATATGCCCAGTGCACAACGGCTGGAACTGGCTGCGAAAATGGCAGTACAGGTAGGATTAAAAGACCATATTAATAAACGACCTGATCAGCTTTCTGGTGGCCAGCAGCAACGAGTTGCTATCGCAAGAGCACTGGTAAAGCGACCAAAGTTAGTGATAGCAGATGAACCGACCGCAAATTTGGATACCACCACCGCGAACCTGGTTATGGACATGATGGCGGCGCTAGGTCAGCAGTATGGCACGACTTTTTTAATGGCAACCCATGACGACAGGATGCTACATCGCTTTTCTCGTCGATTCAATTTACAAGATGGTGAATTACAACAAGTGACTACGACAAACTCGTTTTGGAGGGCTGGATAATGCGCTGGTGTTACTTTGCTTTGTTAAATGTAATTAGAAATATGCGCCGCTCAATATTGGCGGTGACTATCATAGCGGTGGCGATGGTTGCCATATTAACAACCTCTGGTTTTGCGTTGTTTACTTATCAATCACTCGCAGAAAAAGCAGCGCGAGATGAGGGAAACTTTATTGTGACGCATCAAGACCATGAGTTAGAGGAAGACACGCCTTTGCAATATGGGCTTGGAGATATTAGCTCACTACATACTGCGCTGAATGCTGATGAAGCGGTAAAAGCTGCATTACCTCGAGTGAAGTTTAGTGGTTTGGCTTCAAACGGTGATAAAAGCTTAATATTTATGGGTCTTGGAGTAGACAGTGAAGAGTTTATGGTCAAAGGGCCAATCTTCAGTTTGTTGGAGGGGCGGTTATTATCATCGTACACCGATCCTCAGGCGCTACCACAATTGTTGTTGGCGAAGGGGCTGGCAAAAAGCCTAAAGGTCTCCATAGGTGATGTCGTCACGTTGATGACCACAACGACAAGTGGTGCCTTGAATGCCGTTGATTTCGAAGTGATAGGGATCTACACCACCGGGATCCCAGAACTTGATAAGCGTCAGCTCTATGCCGCGTTAGATCAAGCACAAGCTCTACTTAATACAGCAACAATAAGTTCACTGTCAGTCTATTTGTTTGACTTAGCGGCTACAGCAGAAACGATGTCTCACTATCAGCAGCTTGAACAGGATTATGCTTATACACCTTGGTGGGATAAAGCGTTTTACTATCAATCTGTTCAGTCACTGTATAACCGTATATTTGGTTTGCTTGGAGTCATGCTGGTGTTGTTAGTGCTGTTTGCAGTGTCGAATACGATGACGCTATCTGTTGCCGAGCGTACCCGAGAGATTGGCACATTAAGAGCGCTTGGGGTATATCAATCTGAAATTTTACGCAACTTTACTCTGGAGGCGGTCACTATTGCACTTATCGGCGTGGTGATTGGAGTTGTGGCTGCATGGCTAGTAAGTCTAGTCATTATGATGTTAGGTATCGAGATGCCTCCCCCTCCTGGTAGTGAGCAGGGGTATCCTCTGGTGGTGTTATTCTCATGGCATATCGCGTTGATGAGTGCGGTGGCAATTTTGGTTATTTCGGTGTTGGCAGCACTTAGAGCTGCACATCAAGGTTGTAAAAATACGATTGTGGAGGCATTAAGTCATGTTTAACTCAGTTATTTTAGCCATGTTGTTGATGTTATTGAGTGCCAGTAATACTAGTTGGGCGCAAGAGCAGGAGAGTGAGCAAGCGCTTAGCAAACAAGCTATAGCCGATGCTCTGAATAAAGCGGATCAATTTCGTAGTAAATATGACAATGCGAAAGTAGCGATTAAGGTGAGTCAGTATGAAGCTGAGCAACTTCTAACAGTCCGTGAATTTGACGTTTATACTCAGTCACAACAGCGTGCATTAGTTATTTATAAAAGTAAGTCTGAGCTAGGCCAAAAAGTACTGATGAAGGGTAATGATTACTGGATGTTTTTACCAAAAAGTAGACGCCCAATTCGGATCACTCCGATGCAAAAGCTCCTCGGCGAGGCTGCAATTGGAGATATCGCTACCATGCGCTGGAGTGATGATTATCAAGTCATCGCACATCATCATAACGCGCAAGGTATAGAAATGACATTGCAAGCAAAGCATGAGAAGGTGAGTTATCAGACCATCAAGCTGTTAGTGGCTAAAGAGAACTTTTTTCCAAAGCAGGCAGAGATGTTTTTAAATTCAGGACGTTTGGCTAAAACGGTCAACTTTACGGCGCGAGGCGATCGGGTGGGCAGCATGCTGATCAGAGATAAGGTACAGCGTAATAAAATGACCCAAGTGGAGTATCAAGATTTTGAAGCGATAACTCTTGCAGAAAAATTCTTTAACCCGCAAATACTGATCCGCAACGATTTACGCTTTTAAATCACCTGAGGTTAAATACAAGTAGAGGATTACCTCTACTTGTATATACAGTTACCTATTATGGCATTTGACAAGTGTGCTCGCGGCATGAGCGAGGTCGACCTGTCCAACAGTTGTAATCATCACTACAATAGTTACTACCAACAGGTGAAAGTGGTTGCATATTTCCACCAACAACTTGCGGTGTCATCGCTGCTGGTACTGACTTACCATCATTTGAAAGTGCTTTAATATTTTTTTTGTTTAATTGTAATTTCATGTGTTTTTCCTTACCAAAATTAGCAACCTAGATTTGAAATAGTTATTACTTCGCCTAATAAAAACGTACTTTGGCTAGATAAAGCCATCGTATAAGGCGAGCCTGAAAATACATACCCTATCCAAACCCAAGTTAAGTAGATGAAAAATCCTTTTGTAAATATCCTTTTTAATCACTCAAACTTGAGTGGTCAAAAATTAAACTAGTCCCTCATTTGGGGTTTGTCAACACTTTTGATTTGTTTTTTTAATTTTGTTCTTTATGTTTAATTTTGGTTTTTTTTGTATGTATGGTGTGAGTTATGTGGTTAGAATCAGCATTTGAGTTTATTCACATAACAGGTTAACTTACCTATAGTAAAGACAAATAAAACCACCATAGTGTGTTAACAAGGACAACCATGTTACTCCCAGTAGATTCAGAAAAAAAACATAAAATACAAACTCTTATTGGTGATTTGGTGAAGTTAGTCGAATCCGATCTTACAAGTGTTATGAGTAATGGGCTACTCAGTGGATTGGCTGGCCACTTATTATTTTTGTATCGTGCATCAGAGTGCTGTGACGATTGGGTCGATGAAGTGCAGTTTCATCAGGCTCTTGAGCGGCTGCAAAATGAGCTGGCTGAACAAACGCCCGAATTGAGCTCAGGGCTTGCAGGTCAAGCCTGGCTTTTAGAGTATCTGAACCAGTCTAACAGCGAAGAGTACGACCCCGAATTACTCGAAGAAATTGATAGCTTTTTTGCTGCAGCTCTAGATTTCACCCCGTGGACGGGGGAAGTAGAAATGGTACTCGGGCTGGGTGGATATTCTCCTTACATTGCCAGAAGAGCAAAACAAACCACTCAGACCGTTTTATTAGACAGAGTTGTGACTGGTTATGAGTCGTTAGCTGTTAACATCAATGAGCAACACACCGCTTGGTCTCAACCTGCACAGTCGGTATTTCGATTTGATAAGGATGATACGACGGCACCTGAATTTAACTTGGGACTTGCGCACGGTGTACCCGGTATTATTGCTGCGTTACTTCCAGCATTACAAGATGAGAAGACCAAGTCACGCGCTCAAACCTTGATTATCAACAGCTGTGATTGGTTGCTAGAGCAACAAACGCATGCCACAGATAGGGCTGCTTGTTTTGGTTCTTGTGCTGGCGACAAGCATGAATCTCGTTTAGGTTGGTGTTACGGTGATTTAACCATTGCACTGACCTTGGCCAGAGCTGGGCATGCTTTGGATAAACCCAGTTATCTTGATCGTGCGCTAGAGATTGCGCTTTTTAATGTCGACAGAGATGCAGAGCAAGGTCATATTAATGATGCTGGCCTTTGTCATGGCTTTTTTGGTTTGGTGACAATTTATCAGCGCCTAAATCAAGAAATGCCACATCCAAAATTACTACAAGCAGCGCAAACATGGCTTGATTATGGCCTTGCCAAGTATGAAGAAAGCGGTCTTAAAGCACTATATTCATTTAATGGTGTTGATCAAGATCATCAGCAAGACTTTAGTTTTTTAATGGGCTATGCCGGAATTGGTCTTGCGCTCATCGGCGCGCTAGACGACAACTTGGATTGGACTGATTGTCTCTTAATGAGTTAAGGAATAACGATGTCAGCAAAAATAACAACAGACTCTTTTTTTGTATTAAGGGCACCAAAGCTGCCAGTTGAAACATTATTTGATCAGCAAGACAGTAACCTTATGCTAAGCCAATGGCTTGCAACCCCTGGGGTGATGGAAGCGCTCTATGTGGCGAGTCCGTCATTGGTGGAGCGGTTGGACCAATGGCGTGAAAAGCCACATTCCAAGCAAGGCAAAAAAGTTGCCTTAGCCTTATTACGATATTTAATACGTATGTCTTCTAGGCCTACACCATTTGGATTGTTTTCAGGGATCCATACCGGCAAACTAGGTACTGAAACACGTTTAGTCAGTGACAGTGCACAGCGTGATACACGAAAAACACGCCTAGACATGTTCTTATTGTCAGCAATACGCTCACACCTTGCTGACACTGAAGCAAAATCAGACAACTTACAGTATCACCCAAATCCGTCACATTACTTTATTGCCGATCAATGCCGATATATTGAAACTTATTTATCCGATGATGCGATGCAGTATCGTTTAAGCGCTGTGGATAGTGACGAGTATTTCAATACGATGCTTGATTTGGCGAAGCAAGGTCTGAGCTTTTCACAGTTAGTTGAGCAATTTAAGTTGCGTTATCCTGATGCTGAGTATGAGGAAGTCACTCAGTATCTCGAAGCATTGATAGATGAAGGGGTACTTGTGCCTAATATCCCTTTACCGCTTACGGGTGAAAGCCCTGACACTGCACTTTTAAAGGCGCTACAGCAGTTTGCACCAGAAACTATTACAACTAAATTATCACAAGCCATTACTGATTTGGCTGCAATGGACGAAGCTGGGGAAGCAAGTCCGCAACAGTATCATGACATTTATCGTTACTTGTCAGAACTCCCCATCAAAGTTCAGGAAAATAAACTCTTTCAGTCAGATACTTATCGTGCATTTATTGAGTGCGAATTATCTCAACAAGAGGTGAGCAGAGTCACCAAGCAGTTACAGCTGATCACAAGCTTGAGTCAAACGAGCCAAAATAATCCGCTAGAGAAGTTTATCAATCAGTTTAACACTCGATTTGAAGGGCAGTTTGTGCCATTAGATGTGGTACTAGATGACGAATCAGGTATTAGTGTTTCAACTGAGACTGGCTATGATGCGCCGCTGGTGGGGGGGTTACAGCTGGGTAAAGCAAACAGTAACCAGACATCTACGCAAACCCAATCTGAGTTGGACTTTATTATTGAGCAAGCCGTGTCTATGCCCAGTAATTTAGGTAAAGACTGTATCGTGCTAAAAAGCAGTGAGTTAAAACAGCGAGTAAAAAATAAGGTCGACTATCAATTCCCCTACTCAATGGCGGTTATGCTGAGCCTTTTTGAGGACGAAAAGTCAAACTCAGTAGTCAAACTAAATGGCTGCTATGGCCCTTCGGCGGCTAACTTGTTAGGTCGTTTTTGTCACCTAGATGACACGTTAAACAAGTCGGTAGTCGCACATTTAGCGCAAGAACATAACCATAGCGATGACGTAATTTTTGCCGAAATTGTCCATGTTCCTGAAGGACGTCCTGGTAACGTCATCGCTCGACCACACTTACGTCAATACGAAATTGTATTTATGGCGGACAGTGTATTAGACCCTGAATACCAAATTCCTCTGCATGATCTTTATGTATGGGTGGAAAATAGACAAGTTAAACTTTGGAGTAAACGTCTAAATAAGCGAGTGATCCCAAGGCTTTCGAGTGCACATAACTTCTCAGCAAGAAGCCTCAGTGCCTATAAATTCTTGTGTATGATGCAGTATCAAGAAACCGATCCTCCAAGGTTTTCGATGCCAGCTAATTTGAGTAGCGCAGCTTATTTACCTCGTATTATGCTGGACAACCTGATCTTAAAAGAAAAAACGTGGCGAGTTGAACGTAAAGCACTAGAGGCGATATTAGTTAACCAGCAAGTAGATAGTGCTAAACTCGCACAATTAAAAGCACAGTATCTCCTTGATGATTGGGTAAGCTTTGCTGCTGGAGACAACATTCTCACCTTGAACTTAAATCAAAGTAGCATGGTCGAAATTCTGCTAATGGAGACAAAAGGGCGCACTGTGGTCGAACTAAGTGAAGTACTCACTTCACGCTTTACGTCCCGCGTGACCGATAAGCAAGGTCGGCACTACGCCAATGAAATCATTGTTCCTTTATTTACAGAGACAGCAAAACCATATCGCCATTATATTGAAAAGCCGCTAGAAAATATTACCGCAACACCTATTTCGCGGCGCTTTAGTGCAGGTTCAGAGTGGCTGAGTTTAAAGATTTATTCCGGTAATACGATTGTCGAACAGCTACTATATGAACAACTAGTACCATTGATTGAAGAAAATAGCGCGTTATTTGAGAAGTGGTTCTTCATTCGCTATGGCGATCCTGATTGGCATATACGATTGCGTTTTTATGGTCAGCCAGAAGTACTTTGTGGAGAGCTACTGCCAAAGCTTAATCAGCTGCTGGCGCCAATGATCGAAAGCTCGCAACTTCACAAAGTGGAGCTAATGACTTATGAACGAGAAGTCGAACGCTATGGCGGTCCACAGTCTATGGTGTTAGTTGAGAACTTATTTATGTTCGACAGTATACTCATTGCCAAAAGCTGCCAATTAGTCGAAGAGTTTGGAGAAGATATTCGCTGGCGTGTCGCATTGGCTTGTACTGATAGATTACTCTCGCTATTTGACTATGATGCCGAGCGCAAGCTTAACCTTATTTCCTCGTTAAGGGCAGGCTTTGGCAAAGAGTTCAATGAAAATAGCATGCTAAGAAAGCAGCTGGGGAACCGTTATCGTGATCATCAAACGCAACTCGATGATGACTTTGTGAAGTTACAGGTGTCGCAACTTGCTCAGTGTGATGAAACCCAGCAAGCTATTTTAGCGCTTTTGGAAGCTTGGCAAAAACAGGCTGAGCCGGTGATAAAAGAGATCCTCGAGCTTGAGCGCAGCGGTGAACTGAATTTGAGTACGGACTCATTGCTTAGCTCGTTGCTGCATATGCACAATAACCGTATGTTCAAAGCATATGGCCGAGAGCAAGAGTTTGTGATCCACGATATGCTAAGAAGAAAATATTTTTCTGAGTCTAAAAGTCTGTAGATTAGAGGGAAGTCTAGCCGCAACTCTCTCGTATTTTTCACTAGGTAAAGCACCATGTTGGTGCTTTACCTTCACTATGAATCAAAGTGAGCTTTAGCAATACTAGTTCAATGATGATAACTTGAGGCTGGATAAAAAGTCAGTTAATCAATTACTTTTCAAAATTTACTTTAATTTGCCTAGTCAGAGAACCTTGCGGTAATGATGAATTTTACTTTACTCCTGCTGGTTACTGAAGGTGTTCCCAACACCGTTAGCGCTCACACCAGTGATTAAAAAGGGAATAGTTGTTTGCAGCTTAAGCTGAATGCTTTTTGTAGTGATAGAGCTTGTTCCAATATGTGTTGCGTTAGAGGGTCACAACAATAAGCTGATAACACAACCTAACTTTTGCAAATATTCATTAATATTGCTGTATAAACTCACCAAAGAAATCATATTAAACATTATCTTGAAACCAGAATAAAAGCATAAGTATCATTAGCTTAAGCCTTTCTAAGGATTGATAATTACCATTTTTTACACTTTGTTTGTACTCTTTAATGGCTCTCATAAAGGTTCAAGGCTGATTGAGACTAAAACTACAAAAATAAACATAAATAAAAGGTGTAGACGTCATGCTTAAATTAAAACTTATAAAGAAAAACTTAAAACAGTTAAACGATAAAGCTCATATCGATGGATCGATGACTAAAAAGATTGCAGGTGGTAATACTGATGGTATTAAGACTACGTCACATATCAGTCAACCTGAGCCTGATCCGTATCACTCCAACTCTTTAACAAAGCCTCAGCTTTAGAAGTCTAGCAATGAATGTAAGAAAAACATTATTTGGAGGGTTCACGGCGTATTCTTTGATGGCTTCTGCTTCTACTTCACCATCCATCATTATTGAGGTAGAGCCACCTAGAATCGAACTCGTATATGCGTATGAGAATGCAATAGACTTTGAGTTTTTAGCGTCGGAAAATGTAGAGGTTTTTGAAGGGGATATTCTAATTAAATATCTCAATGAAAAAAATGAAGAAAAGAAAATAGTTGCTACATCTCCGAGTTTAGTCAAATGGACAAGGCAGCATAGTCTTGCTCAACAAAGGTTTAACTCTGGAGATTTACTTATGAAACTGAAAAGCAAAACAATTTATGGCGTTATCAGGATGCCAGATAACGCTGATGAAAGTTTTAAGGTTGGACAATTAGTAACGTTGTGTAATAGGGGAATGTCTGCAAATATCGTGATCCAGAGTAAAGAAAAAGGAAATTATACATTTGTAGCTAACGATGCTTCATTTGAATGGCAATCAAAAATTGGTATAAATATCAAGGAGGATAACCATGGTTGCGTATGATATTTGTTGCGTTAGTTAATATATTGTTTTCTTTGTTGTTTGGTGGTTTTTTAAACTAATAGTCTTTTGCGCTGTGTTACTATTGAGTTATTGTTCTTATCGGGTAGAATAACTCTGTGGGTATTTATAGCAAAAAGTAAATAATGAACGAAGTTAGTTTTTCAAGGAAAGTTACAGAAGTTCGATTTGGTGAATGGGTTTTAGACCCCAAGTCACAAAGAATATTTGATGGTGAAGTAGCCAGAGAATTAGAGCCGCTTATCTTTAAACTACTTTGTTACTTTATTGTTAATCATGAGGCTGTTGTAACTCGGCAAGACCTTGCTGAAAATGTTTGGTGTCAACGTTACGTTGATGACAACGCCATCAATCGTGCGATGTCTGAGTTAAGAAAAATTTTACGCTCAAATAAGCAGCAAAGCACAGTAATCAAAACACACTACAGCAAGGGTTATAGTTTTTTTCTCGAACCCGAAATTATTTACTTTGAAAACGTCTCAGAGTCTCGCTCTCAAGATAAGCCGCCAAAAAAAACATCTAACCACCGAATATTCATTTTCTACTTTTTATTCACCATGTTACTTGCGGGTTTAGCATCTGTCTTTATCTCATTCGAGAAACAGGGAGTAGATGTGAGAGAAGTTAGTGTTGATGAAAAAACGATTTCTTGGCTTGAAGGTAGCTATAACTCAATTATCATACATCCTTCTGAACGGTTTCTTGCTTTTGAATTTACGGCAGAGGGAGAGGAGTTTTCTAGTGTTATCGTCAGAGACCTAGTGACGAATCAAGAAAATAAGCTTGCCCACCCAAACGTTAATCTTTCTCCTTCCGGCTGGTCATTAAAGTCGAGTGAGCTTTTCGTCAAAAAGATTAAAGACAACCAATGTGAAATTTGGAAAATAGACTTAGAGGACAAAGAAAGATCTCAAAAGTTTATAATGAACTGTGACGAGCGACAGCGCGTCATGGTCGGAATAAGTGACGAAACAATAATTTATTCTAAATTTGGTTACAGAAACAATAATAACTTATCTACAGTCGTTATCAGAGACATAAAATCTGGTGACGAATATCAAATTACCTCGCCGAGTCTTAGTTCATTTGGGGATAACTTTCTTTACTTCGATGAGTTAGCCAAAAAGGTATATTTTGAACGAGTTCAGTTTGGTTTTACCGAATTAATGGTGACTGATATCGAGGGCACGGAGGTGAAAAGCTTATATAAAACAGAAGGTAGAATATGGAGAGTTAGCTACGACAAAGAGAGCAACTCGATATCGTGGTTTGATAACATAGATCAAACTTTAGTTTACTTTTCATTGAGTAAGCTTTCAGTATCCAAAGTTGAAGAATTAGAAAAGAAAAGCGCTTATTCATTGGCATATAACTTAAGTAATAATAAGATCATAGCTGTGAGTGTTCCGTATTCTTTTGATATTTATAACTTCGATTTAGAAGATTGGAAACTCAGTCCTTTACACGTGAGTGCGGAAGATGAGTTTAAAGCGGTCCATAAAGGTCAGTTCAGCGCTTATCTCAAAAGGTATAATAATGGTTTAAAACAATTAATAGTTAGTGGGCCTGAAATAGATAAGGACACGCCTTGGGAGGTAGGAGGTGCTCTAGACTTTGATCTTGATGAGAGGTCACAAAAGCTACTGTTACTATATAAAGATTCGTTCAAAGTCTATGACCTGATAACTAGAGAGTTGAAAGCAGATATAGCGCTAAAAAATCATCCAATAAGTATCGGATTCAAAAGTGATAGCGTTGTTTATGGCCTACTAAAGAACGACAAGCTAAGACAAAATCAAGCTTTTCTCTATGACCTAAATGCGATGAAGATGATTCTCTTACCTCTAGATAAGGTTAGTTGGTTTTCTCCTTACAAAAACGGCAGCTATGTTTATATTGATGTAGAGGGCAGTGTATGGATTAAACAGAGTGATGGGAGCACTAAAAATGTTGCCAATATTACAAAAAGCTACTTTAAAGACTCTTTTGCGTTAAAGGAAGGCGAACTATTCCACTCGGATGGAAAAAACATATTTAAATACGAACTCGAATTGGATAGTTCTCAGCCCAAACTCATTTCATCAGAACTTTCTAAGAACATGTTTATTAATGATATTCACATTGTTGATAGTAGCTCAAAGCTGGTTCTAGATATTGTTAGTGTATCTTCAAACTCACTAATTTATGCAGATATTAGCCGAGTTGGACACTAAGATAAATCTTTACTAGCAACATGTATTACCGTATGACTACGTAATGTTATCCAAGAAATCATGTGAATTATCAAAACTTAAAAATAACTGCTCGTTGATAGTTGCTATGAATTGGCGACTACCATAGTATCTAGTATTTGCTTTTTGTCTGTGCTTGTGCACTCATCTTTTGTTCTTGTAAGTGTTTTACGCATTAGCCAATGGTACACCCTATTTTCATTTTCTATCCTTTTAAATCAACGGTTTATATTATTTTCTACGACATACACTTCACAAAGTGCTAAGCGTCCTTTGTTGAATACCCATTTGAAGAGTTTTTCATATCCGCAAATCAACTTATACTCTCCGGTTGCATTGGCACCTAAGACAGTACAGGTCTGCTGTGTTGATGAGTTTATCAAGCGCATGATCTCCTGATTGATGTGATGCCACTGCTTGGTGTTTCTCTGTGCTGTATTTAAGGCAACACCTTTACCTACAAGGATCCCATTTTGTAGCGGAAAAAGTGTCTTAATTGCCTCTATGCTAATATCACGTCGGATAATTTTATTTGCAATTTTATCTTCTATTACACCTAGCTGTATGCCTTGATGGTTGCTTTGTATTGACGATACTTGGTTCATTGTTATTGCTTTCTTTCGTAGTTTGATAATAATTTCAGTATTAGAGTCTTCTTTTTTACTATTCATATCTTAACGTCTAAATTCCCGCAAACTATGGTAAAAACACTCTCTTCATGGAGTACAAAGTGGCAAGTAAATTTACTACCTGCTCGGATCTTATCGGATAAATCTTCAACTATTTCCAGCTCTAGCAAGTGTTTTTCAGTGTCTAACATGACTAACTTTGCCGCATCAAAGCCAAAGTATTTTTCCACATATTTATAGATAGCTTTAAATAAACTCTCTTTAGCAGAAAATAGTAATGTCACTAGATCGGAGTCATTAAAATTACTATGTTTAAAGGCTAATTCCTCTTCTTGTGAAATTACTAAGTCTCTGATTTCATTTGATATATCTTCTTTCATCCAGTGTTCTATATCGATTCCTAAGTATTCGTACTCACTTTCAATTGCTGCGGCACAGATAGCACTTGTATCAACATGAGAGATAGAGCCTAGAAGTCCTTCAGGCCAAATTGGTTGTCTGTTTTCTCCAATAGGTATTTGCTTACAACTCCTGTTTAGAGATTTTACAGCTTGCGATGCACAAAAACGGCCTGCTAAAAATTCACTTTGGCGACTTTTTACCGCTGAGTGAAGTGATTCAGGAAACTCGATACCTAATTCATCAAACTGCATTGAGCTAAAGTTATCACTGTTAAATTGGCACTTATAAAGCTGTATGTCCTTTAAATGTGGTAAAGTATACGACTCAGTGGCTTCTATAAAGGCATTGTTTATACAATGGCTTTCTGATATTTTACGGTTGTGAAAATGTAACTGTTGCATAAGCATCTCCATATTCAAAAGAACTACTGATCTTTTGAAATTGAAGGTTCGCACTTATCAACGATGCGACAGTATGCCAATGTATATAAGTCGCTAAGCAAAGCTGCTTGTAATTCTTGGTCGTTGTTTGTTGTGTTAGCTTCACTCGCATATGTATTAAAAGAAAGTAGAGTTGTTGCTAAGATTACTGCTAATTTTTTTGTTACGTTTTTCATGTGTTAATCCTTAATAATGGAACATAGTTGAATTGTTTAACTAGGCTTCAGGTCGCTCTCTAAAGCTCCATTTCAAGGTACTCAAGGTAGGATGATTAAAACTCTCGGAATGTTTTTGGTTCTTACTTTTAAATCGTGGGAATAGCTATTTATAATCTCGCGGAATTGTCACGGTATTGAATTTAAAGCTTTTTTTCTTGCTGGCATTAAAGCGGTGAGAAAAAAGGAAACAAAATCTTCTGGTAAAGGTATTGTTTGCGATGGAAATTAAGTGTGGGAATTGGGATGTCTTTGTTGATGATCTCGTTGTGCAGATCCACGATGAGACATTTAAACTAGAGCCCAAAACGATGGACTTATTGGTATGCCTGGCTAAAAATCAGGGTAATATCATGTCTAAGGATGCTCTAATAGAAAGTGTATGGGATGGTATGGTCGTCAGTGATCATGCGGTGACATCTTGTATCGCAAAACTAAGAAAGGTGCTTTCTCAAGATCAGAGTATTCCAATATATATTGAAACTATCTCCAAGCGCGGTTACCGTATCCCCAAGCAGGTATATGTTTCGATCTGCAATAAAGAAGAGGTAACTGAAACTACGAGCCATACATCGGCAACGAGTACGAATAATATCAAACTGATCAAGGTATCAGTCGTATTGATATTTGCACTTGTTGTTATTTTGGTGGTGTTTTATAGCGCAGATACCTTATCCATTGTTAAAGAGAACCATGTTGTAGAGAAGCCGTTAAAGTTTCAAGGTATGCACCCGGTCACTAGTTTAGAGGGGCCTGAGAAAACACCTAGAGCTTCACCGGATGGGAAGTTTATTAGTTACTTATCTTTCAACCTTGATGAGAAAAGGTGGGATATCAATATATCGTTGTCATCTTCTAGGGAAATTGTACATCGCATCTTAGACGTTTCTGAATTTACGGCTCCAGCATGGTCATTTTCCAGTGATAAAATTATATTTCATAGAATAGGAGAGGATTTTTGTGAAATCTATATAGCTGGCTTGCGTGAAAGTACTTGGAGTGAAGAAAGCGTTTATACTTGTGAACTATTCAGCCATGCTATGGATTTTGCTTGGGATAAGAAAATCGAACTTATCTACTTTAATGAAAAACCATACCTAACTGAGCCCGCGGCAATCTTTCAGTTAAACCTAAATACTGGACGAAAAGTACAAGTAACTAATCCAATCGTTAGTGGCTTTGGAGATTACCGTTTAAACTATTCATATGACTTAGGTCTGTTATATTTTCTCCGCAACGAGCATTGGAAGAAGAGCACTGATTTTTATAGCTTAGATCCTCTCAAACAAGAGATAACGCACTTATTTAAAAAAGATAGATTAATCAAATATTTTACGCTAACCGAAGCCGGTTATCCGCTGTTTTCCAGTAGCAAGTACTCCTTTGATTATTTTGATTTATTAACTACGAAACAACATTCTGCATATCGAGCTTCTTTTCCGATAAAGCACCCACAGATATTCGCTGATGATAACAAGCTGCTATTCATGGTGGAATCGATAAAAGGGAGAGATTTAGAAGTTTTCTCACATAATAAGGATGTGCCAACTGCGCTACTTAAAACCCTCAACACTTCTAGGGACGACTATAGCCCTAGGTTTGCCAACAAGACAGGGTTACTTGCGTTCGTCTCCAATCGTAATGGTTCACCGCAAGTGTTTGTTGTTAATATGCAAGGTAAGGTGATTTCTACGAGTAAGTTACCTGAAGAAGTGCGCCCAACAGGCTTAGTTTGGTCAGCAGATGATTCAAAAGTTTTATTTTTATTCGAACAAGATATATACTCAGTGAATGCAAACACTGGCGAGCATGAAGTGACTGAGTTATACCAACCTTATTACGCATTCAGTGATGTAGCTCGAGAAGGTCGTTCGTATTACCTGTCTTCCGACCATAAATTGGATTGGCAGATATATAAGGTAGGCGACAATCAAGTTGAGCAAGTAACAGATAAAGGAGGGTATTATGGCATCGAAAGTGATGACGGGAAGTATCTTTATTTTAGTAAGTTTAGAGCGAAAGGGCTCTGGCGAACCGCTATCGATGTCGGTAACGAAGAGTTAGTGATCCCCGATATTGATCTATTGAATACTGGCGGGTTTCAAATATTAGGAAAGTACCTTTACTATAAAGAAAATACCAAAGACGGGTTTATTGTCTTTCGGTTTGATACTGAAAATGATGAGCTAGAGCAATTTGCTAATATCAAAGGTGAAGTCGATAAAGGATTTAGCGTTTCATTTGATGGGAAATATGTTATTTATACAAATAATATGACAGAGGTTGAGTCTGACATCGTGATGGCTGAAAGGTTACGCTAGTATGTACGGTTTTCCTCTTTTGTTAATTGCTGAACAAAATAGATGAATGTCTCACGTGTGAGATGTGTTGTTCACGCAACATGGTGACGCATCATAGCACTTTCATTTAATGTGCAATAAATTTGAGAAACTAAGGCTGACGCCAAAAAAGATAAAATCTCGCACCTGACCTGAGGTTTATGTAAGGAATGAGCTAATTGAATGCTTTATCGCTCACCTTAATTATTTACCTAGTTTAGGGATACCGAGGAAAATTTATGGGTCAATAACTCGGCTATTGGAAGTGAATTTAACGCCTCTAGCGCTATGGTTGGATACCAAAGAGGCGATAGTTAGCAAAAGTGCAGGTATTAAGTGTAACCAAAACGAAAAGTTGTGCTTTATGTGCACGGACCAGGAAACCTTAGTGGTTTCAATGTTATTAACAAAATTTCACTATCTGCGGATAGAACATTTGGTTAAGTAAGTCGGAAACACAATGAACAGTAGGCTGTATCAGTTCACTATTTACAGGAAAAATAATGAAAACAATAGAAGTAAATTTTGACGGCTTGGTCGGCCCAAGTCACAACTTTTCGGGTTTATCATCAGGAAATCGCGCTTCACAATTTAATAAAGGACGCATATCCAACCCAAAATTAGCTGCCTTACAAGGGTTAGAAAAAATGAAGTTGTTGATGGATAGTGGTTTAACACAAGGGATACTTCCGCCTCAGCTGAGGCCTGATATTAGCATGCTAAGACGGTGTGGCTTTACGGGAAGTGAGCACCATATCATTGATAAAGTTTCCAAAATAGAGCCACAACTACTGAGCCTATGTTATTCATCGTCATCAATGTGGGCCGCCAATAGCGCTACAATTTCTCCCAGCTCTGACACGAGTGATGGTAAGCTACACATTACGGCTGCTAACCTTGCATCTAAGTTTCATCGGAGTTTAGAAGTAGAAGGTACAGAGTTAGCACTAAAGAAGATTTTTAAAGATAGTGATAAATTCGTGCACCATCCAGCATTGCCTCCTGCTGAGTTATTTAAAGATGAAGGCGCTGCAAACCAACTGCGATTTTGCAATGAGTATGGTGACGCTGGTTTAAACGTATTCGTTCATAACCAATGTGCAACGGTTGCGGAGAATGAAGGTAGACAGTCGCGTCAAGCGCATGAAAGTATCCGGAGATTACATCAGTTAAACTCAGATACAACCATCCACTTAATGCAAAACCCTGAAGTTGTGTCAAAAGGTTTTTTCCACAACGATACTATTGCTGTAAATAATAAAAATGTTTTTCTCTATCATGAAATGGCTTATATACACCATGATGAATTGACAACAAAGATAGCCGAATATTTTGGGGGTAGGTCAAACTTTTACCCTATCTGCGTACCTTCAGAAGTGATCAGCCTAGACTTGGCTTTGAAAACGTATATGTTTAATTCTCAGCTTATTTCTATAAATAGTGAACATATGGCATTAATCGCTCCGATTGAATGCAGTATGGAACCAACAGTTAAACAATTTTTGGATAGCATTATCACCTCTGATAACCCTGTGAAGTCGATACATTATGTCGATCTTAGGCAAAGCATGTTAAATGGAGGTGGGCCAGCTTGTTTACGTTTGCGTGTACAGCTGACAGAAAGAGAGCTCGCGGCGGTGCATTCAGGGGTTATCCTGACACCTGAACTGTATGCACAGCTTCGTCAGTGGATTGAAAAATACTATAGAGATCAGCTTAGTGTAGAAGATTTAGCTGACCCTAATCTATATGTAGAAAGCTGTGAAGCATTGGATAACTTGTCGCAAATTTTAGATTTAAATTCGCTTTATTTTTTTCAGCAGAGCGAAATATAAAAAGATATGGCACTCATTGGGGAGTGCTATATCACATACAAATTTAATTAATCATTATTTATCAATGAGTAGTGTTTAAAGTGTAACAGAAGAATTAGAACCTACGCTTTAATACTAAGATTGTCATAGAGTTAAGAGGAAAAGAAGTTGATTGAACAACAAAATAAGCCACTTCCCAAAGTGCTACTAAAGTTGATTGAGAATAGTCAAAACTATCCTGATAAGGTGGCTTTCACGTTTATCGAAGCGCAAGGTGAAGTAGAACTTACTTTTAAAGAGCTGGAACATCAAGCGAGAGTAATGGCTAAGCAGCTCTTAGATAACGGAAAGAAAGGCGATAGAGTTGCACTTCTACTTCCAAATGGAGCGGCATATATTATCTCGATGTATGCATGTATGTTTGCTGGCTTGGTATCAGTCCCCCTCTATCCCGCAAGAGCGAAAGATAAGCACTCCAGAATCGATGCTGTTGTTGATAACTGTAATTCAACTATCATAGTTACATTAAGTGATAATCTTGAAAATACAAAAGCTTACTTTGACAGTAGCAGCTATGATTTTCACAGTAACATCGTAACGTTTGAAGCATTGTTAGAAGGTGATGCGATAGAAATTGACACCCAAATTGATGCTGACGACATCTCATATCTACAGTATACATCAGGTTCTACAGGGATCCCGAAGGGAGCAATCATTACCTATGGAAACATCGCGGCAAACTTAGATGCATTAATTGCAGCGAGTGATAGCAGTGAAAAGGATGTTTTTGTAAATTGGTTGCCTCTGTTTCATGATTTAGGGTTAGTAAATACGCTATTCCTACCTGCTTATATTGGTGCCCAGTCAGTTATTATGTCTCCTTCTGACTTTATCAGAAACCCATTTTCGTGGTTGTCCGCCATTGATAAATATAAAGGGACGATATGTGGTGGTCCAAACTTCTCGTTTGATCATTGTTGTAAGCATGTTACGGATGAGCAGGTATCACAGCTAGACCTCAGCAGTTGGCAAGTTGCATTCAATGCTGGAGAGCCTATCAGGGCGAAGACTTTTGAGAAGTTTCACGATAAGTTTAAATTAGCAGGCTTTTCAAAAGAAGCTTACTATCCTAGCTATGGAATGGCTGAAATCACAGTGTTCTTAAGTGCACCACTGCGTGCTAATTGTGCAATAACAACTCACTTTTGTACCGAGTCCCTTGGTGCGGGAATTGCGAAGGCCTTGGATACTGGTGCAACAGCAGTAAACTCGACAACTCTTTTGGGGTGTGGTCAAACATATACAGACCATAGTGCAATCATTGTAGACCCCACAACACTTGAAATTTTACCAGATAATCAGATTGGTGAAATCTGGGCCAGTGGTAGTAGTGTGGCGCTAGGTTATTGGGGTCGAGAGGAAGAAACTGCTAAGACATTCGGTGCACAGCCAAAGGGGAGTGATGCCAAATACCTCAGAACAGGTGATTTAGGCTTTATCTATAATGGTGAAATATATGTCGCGGGTAGAATAAAAGATACCATCATCATCAACGGAACTAATTATTACCCACAAGATATAGAGTTTGTCGCAGAACAAGCGCTAGAAGGGTTGCCTCTTGGGAATGCTGCTGCATTTTCAATAGAAGATGAAGCAACAGAAAAGTTAGTGCTTGTGCAAGAGTTACGCCCAAGCAAAGATATCAAAGAAGAATTAGACTCGGTTATTCATAAAATCAGTGAGGCTATCAGTACACGTATAGGGCTAGATATTTACAGTATCAAGCTGGTACGCAAAGGTAGGCTTTTAAAAACCTCTAGTGGCAAAGTGAAAAGGCAAGCGACAAAAGAGTCATTCTTAAATGGAGATCTTGGAGAATATCATGGTGTAACATTTAAGGATACACCAAGTGAATTGGCAGATAATCTTGAATTAACTCGTCAGATACAAGCTAACGCTGTAGAGCGCACTACACTATTCGAATATTTACAAGCTGAGATATCATCTGTTACTAAACAGCCTATTGATAACGTGAGTTATGATAGTTCTTTATTGTCATTAGTGATGAATTCACTGCGAGCGTCGCAATTACAAGCTAGATTAGAAAGAACATTTTCCGTTTCCTTGCCACTTGCCGAATTACTCGCAGTTGCTAAGGTCAAAGACTTAATTGATACCATTTTATTAAAATTAAATAACGTTAAAACTGAGCAATCCATTGAACCTCAACAGATCATTGAAGGTAAGCTTTACCCTGCAAGCGCAAATCAAAGGTCTTTGTGGTCGCTACATCAAAGAACGCCATTACAAACAGCCTACAATATTCACTATGCCTTTAAGTTCGAGTCATCAAGCTTGGAGATTGATCGGGTAAAGTGTGCTTGGGATAAGGTGATTGCCAAACATGCGGCGTTACGTACGCAATTTCAATTTGCTGATGGCATCCTAAATCAAAAGATTTCTTCTGATCTCGGTGAATATTTTACGCACAAACACTGTAATAACTCTGTTGCAGTAGAGGACGCATTACGGCAAGCCGCTTCGTATCATTTTGATTTGGAGAATGGCCCTTTAATTAGAATTGAACTAATCAGTTCCAGTGAAGACAATTATTTAGCGATTACACTTCATCACATTGTGACAGATATGCACTCAATGATGATCTTAATCGAAGACTTCAAGTGCTTTTATACAGCCAATACAGTAGAGGAGTATGAACAAACGAACGCATTTTCTTATGTTGACTTTACACTGTGGCAAAGCAAAGTGGAGCGTTCTGAACCCTATCAAACGCAGCACGAATTCTGGCAAGATAGGTTAAGTAACGTAAACCCTAATCTAGAGCTAGTTACGGACTTTGTTCGTCCTAAATCATACTGTTATGATGGTGAAGTGGCCTCGTTGATGCTAAATAGCGATGAAAAAGAGGCTGTTAAGCAGTTTGCAGTGAGTAATAACATTACGATGAACCAGCTGCTTCTATCTATTTATTTTCTTTTCCTATATAGATATACAGGCCAAGATGACATTGTAGTTGGCACTCCAAGTATGGGTAGGCATCTTAGCTGTTTTAACTCAATAATTGGGTATTTTGTTAACCCTCTCCCTATTCGAAGCAGTTTAAGTCGAGATCTGACTTTCCAACAGCTACTCACAGATATAAAACAAAATCTATTGTCTGCAATGGCAAATAGCCAGGTACCGTTTGAACATATTGTAAATAGTACCCTAAGTACTCGGCTTGAAAATTTTGCACCCTTGTTCCAAACCATGTTTGTGTACCAAACAACCGATGCAAAAGACTATGAAGTACTTGATATACTGCTCAATAATAGTGGCGCACTTGCCTTGAGTGAAAATGAAAGACTGATCCCGGTGCAACGCGATAAGTCGACGGCTCAGTTTGATTTAATGTTAGAAGCAACAGAGTTCGATCAGAGTATAAAGTTAGAAATTAACTATAACACTTCCTTGTTTGAGCGTGCGACAGCTGAGAATATGCTCAACAGTATTAAAGAGTTGCTATTTGCAGTAATACAAAACCAGCATGAGACCTTAGATAAAGTCGCTATACTCAGTGAATCGCAGGAGCATAAAGTGGCAGCTATGCTGGCTCCTCGTAGACGCTTCAATAACGCATCAAATACCATTCAGTCTTTATTTGAAGCGCAAGTAGAAAGAGGGGCTGAGCAAATTGCTGTAGAGTCAACAAATGGCGATAAACTCACGTATCTTGAGCTCAATAAGCGAGCGAACCAGCTCGCTCGCCACTTGCAAGCGCAGGGCATTCGAGCTGGAGATAAGATTGCGCTGTTGATTGATAGAAACATTAATACCGTTGTTGCTATTCTTGCGGTATTAAAAGCTGGAGCTGCTTATGTCCCGCTCAATACGACTAATCCTTCGTCTCGTTTGGAGGGGATATTATTAGATGCTCAAGTTGATTTTATGATTTGTGAATCTAATACCGAACATACGATATTTGATGGTAAAAAATTCATTATTGATGCAGATGCTGAGTCACAAAAATTGGCAGAGTATAGTGGCCAAAACTTACAAGTTGATATTGAGAACAATGCATTAGCTTATGTAATTTATACATCTGGCTCTACCGGTAAGCCTAAAGGCGTGATGGTAACGCATAATAATGTCATGAGACTTATCGACTCAGCTTGTGAACTCTACTCTTTTTCAGATCAGGATGTATGGACTTTATTCCACTCTTATAGCTTTGACGTCTCAGTGTGGGAAATGTGGGGAGCCTTGTTTACAGGAGCTAAATTAATAGTGATGCCGCTTGAAATTGCTCGAGATTCCTTTGCAATGCGTAATTTAGTGCAACACTATGGGGTAACTGTACTTTCTCAAACGCCATCGGCTTTTTATCCTTTCATGGCTGTTGAAGGACTCGAAAGTTATCATCATGAACTCCGTTACGTGGTTTTTGGAGGAGAAAAATTAGAGCTACAGAAATTACAACCTTGGTTCGAAGCAAACTCAAACTCTCAAACCAAACTAGTAAACATGTATGGCATTACAGAAACTTGCGTCCACTCTACGTTTAAAGAAATTGGAGCGTCCGCATTAAAATCTACAGGTAACTTAATCGGCCAGCCTTTGGGTGATATTGGGATTTACATCTGTAATGACAGTATGCAAATACAGCCTTTTGGGGTGATCGGGGAGATGTACCTCACAGGGGATTGTGTCGCCAAAGGTTACTTAAATAATGAAACACTAACGAGTGAGCGATTCTTTAATCATCAGTTTCCTGGTCAACAAAGTTTACCAGTATACAAATCAGGAGATTTAGCGTATTTGCGACATGATGGCGAACTTTGTTATGTGTCTCGTGCAGACGATCAGGTCAAAGTGCGTGGCTTTAGAATAGAATTAGGAGAGATTGAAGGCTGTATTCAAGCGCTAGATGGTGTGAAAGAAGCCGCTGTTTTGTGCGTGACACATGATGAAAGCAAAAAGCTTGTTGGCTATGTTGTAGCAGATCAAGGGGTTGATTCTAAAGGTGTATTTACACATTTGAAAAGGTACCTACCGGATTATATGGTTCCTGCATCAATCATGATGCTCGATAATCTCCCACTTACTGCCAATGGTAAGTTAAATAAAAGAGCATTGCCTGAGCCTATTTATCATCATGGCAATGATGTTCAATCTGATACTGTACCTGTCACACCTTTGGAGCTTGAGTTACTGGATATTTGGGCCAGACTATTGAGCGTGCCGAAAGAGAATATTTCAAAAAATGATAGCTTTTTCTCTTTGGGTGGTGATTCAATCTTAGCTATTCAACTATCTTCTCAGGCTAAATTGGCTGGCTTATCACTTACACCAAATGATATTTTCAAGCACCCAACGATTGAAATGCAAGCCGTAGTAGGTGATAAGGAAAGTGAGGTCTTAATAGAATGTGAAACAGAATCTCGTAGTGCTCCACTCACTGCCATTCAAAAGTGGTTTTTCTCGTTGGATTTGGTTGACCATTCTCGTTGGACACAGTCACTAAGGCTAGAAGTGAAAGAAGGGATCTCAAAAGAGGTGTATCAAGCCGCATTTAAACAGCTGATACAAGCACATCGAATATTCAAAACTGGATTTTCAGGTGATGCTCAACACTACCTTGATGAGAATGCGCTTGCTTCTTTAGAATATAACACGGTAGGTTCTGCTCAGGAGGCCAGACTTCTTGAAGCTAAATTACAAGGTAGTCTGAATATTGAGACCGGTAATACTGTTGCTGCAAGTTATATTTGTTCACAAGACACTCCTGATTATATTTTTATTACTATTCATCATTTGATTGTCGATGCTGTTTCATGGCGGATCCTAATTGAAGACTTTTCCCATGCAATCTTAGATCGTGTTAATAATGTCGTGTCGGAGCGAAAAAATACGACTTCTTATTTTCAGTGGGCTGCGGAATTACATGCTTACAGCGACGTAGACTCGGTTGCCAAAGAGATCCCATATTGGCAAGGTGTTATTGATAAACACTACTCTGCTTTACCGTTTCGCTCCGAAATGCAAGCAACCTATGAAGAGCAGAAGAAAGTTACGGTTGAGTTAGGACAAAGTGAAACGCAGACATTGCTCAAAAAAGCCAAGGATACTTTCAATACAGAGATGCAAGATATATTGCTGAGTGCGCTTGGAATTGCATTACACTCATGGTCCGGTGGCTCTGACTTTATGATTGACTTAGAAGGGCATGGCCGCGCTAGTCTCAATGAACGTATTGATTTAAGCCGAACAATTGGCTGGTTTACAAGCATTTATCCATTCAGTCTACGTATTTCTGATCCCAGTGCTTTAGGGCAAACGGTAATTGAGACGAAGGAACGGTTAAGAAACGTGCCTGAAGCAGGATTTAATTACTCTGTGATCAATTATCTAGCTAATGACATACAACAAAATCATCGAGCCCCAATTTTGTTTAATTATCTTGGTCAGCTGGATTATTCACTACAACAAAGTGATGCGTTTAATAAAATACAGCTTGTTGAGGAGGGCGATAGAAATCCTGCCGACAAGAGAGCATACCCAATAGAGGTGCTTTCTAAGGTACAAGATGGTCAGCTTTGTATTGAGTTACTTTATGATGAGCTAACACTGAGTGAAACAACAGCTCGACAGTTGGTAAACGATATTCACACTCAGCTACAGCAATTTAGTCGTGTTTGTCTAGATCAAGATACGTGTTTTTATACGCCGAGCGATTTCCCGTTGATTGAACTGCCGGAGCATAAATTTAATTCACTAATTCATGATTTAAAACTGAGCACTAATAAAAAAATTAGCAATATATTGCCGACTACTGAAACGCAAGAGTCTATTTTATTCCATTGCCTATCCTCTTTGAACAAGAGCTTATACTTTGAACAAGTTAAGTTTAACTTTACAAAGAAACTAAATGCGCAATATTGGGCAGAAGCTTGGGAACAGGTAATTGAGAGGCATCAGATATTGAGGTCGGGTTTTGTCTATAAAAACTGTGCAAACCCACTGCTGGTTGTATATGAAGAGCAGCCATTCTCAATGACGGAGTATGACTTTAGTCACTTGGATGCGTCTACGAAAGTTACCTATCTTGCCAATGAATTAAATGCACAAAGGCAAAAAGGGTTCAATTTAGAAGATGTGCCATTGAGCCAATATCATTTATACAAAATGAGTGATTCATCATTCGTATTTGTCTGGAACTTCCACCATAGTATTCTTGATGGTTGGTCGATGGCCAACATTATCAAAGAAGTGCTTACTATATATGAGCAGCGTCTTGGTCGAGAGTTACAAGAGTTACCTGTTGCTGCAAAGCTAGAAGATTACGTTGAGTTTAAACTTACTAATACATCTAAAGAGAAAGAAACAGAGCGTTTTTGGTCTAATTATCTAAAAGGTATTTCTACGGCAACCACACTGCTCGCGGATAGGTACAATGACCCCAAACTAGATGAAGATCTTGAAGAAAAAGAGAATTTTGCTAAAGATTTTACACCTGCTCAAAGTGAAAAAATACATCGCTTTTTGACGAAGGAAAAGTTAACGCTTAATCACTTTATGCACACCCTGTACACTTTACTCATTGCCAGTCATAGCGGCAGTAAGGATATCATGTATGGCGAAACATACTCAGGCCGACCTGCTGAAGTTAAAGGGATTGAACAGTTGGCGGGTCTATTTGTTAAGTCTCTGCCAGTTAGGCAACGATTAGAGGCAGGTGAGACAATAAACTCCCTGTTGCAGAAGCAAAAAAGTGAGCAAAGCAGTAAAAATGGTCATTTAGATATTGAGCAAGATAGGCTATATAAATTGACTAACTTTAGTAGCTCACAGTTATTTGAAATTCTGTTGAACGTTAATAATTATCCAATTGATAATAAAACACTTGAACAGTCTACTTTGATAGATCTTCAGGATATTGAACATCATGGTGAAAGTCCGACAGCATTAACACTGATAGTAATACCACGAGATAATATACAGCTTTATTTCTGTTACGACGTTCGTCGCTTTTCTCGAGTAGCGATTACAAACTTACTGGATGATATTCATTATCTTGCAGAGCTGATATGTGACCAGCCAGATACATCAGTGACAGAAGTCTTGCAAAATCTAGATGAGCGTAAACGGAATCTGCGCTCAGCAACAAGCCGAAAACGAGTCATTAGAACAGGAACTTCTAGACGCGAACCTAGTAATATTTAGTAGAGAAATTGTATATGATTGAATTAAAAAGCAGCCCTAAAATGGCAAAAAGAACAATAACAAGAAGTCGTCAAGCTCCTATTTCTAGTTTAGATCTAGTGGCTTGTACTGAACTGTTTCAAGGTGACTCTTATGCACTGTTAATCACCCCCCAGGTTCCAGGCGTTAGCCTTAAAGATTGGACTCGTACGAACCAAAGCTTTATTGATCAAAAACTTTTGCAGCATGGTGCAATATTGTTTAGAGGCTTTGATGTTTATGGTGATAAGGAGTTTGTTGAATATGTTCGAGACTCACAGTATCAATTAATTGAATATGTAGAACGTTCTTCACCCAGAAAGACGATCGCGAATAATGTGTTTACTTCAACATTGTACCCAGATGATGAAACTATCGCGTTACACAATGAAAATACAGCGTCAATTTCATTCGCATTAAAAGTATGGTTCTTCTGTGAAGAAGAGCCGATCACTGGGGGAGCTACACCAATAGGTTGCAGCAAGCGTATATTGCAACATATAGACCCAGATGTATTAGATAAGTTTAGAAAAGTAGGCTGGACACTACATCGAAATTATGGAAAGTATTTGGCATATGATTGGAAAGATGCTTTCGCTGGACGTTCTAAAAGTGAAGTTGAAGAATACTGCCGTGTGAATCAAATTGACTTTCGATGGAAAGAAGACGACGGCCTCTTCACTAGCCAAACTCGCTCTGCCACGATTATTCACCCGCAGACTAATGAAGAATGTTGGTTCAATCACATTGCCTTCTGGCATCGTGCAAATTTGCCACCGTTTGTACTTGAAAGCATGTTAAGTCAAGTGGGTGAAGAAGGGTTACCATTTGATACCTTGTACGGTGACGGTACAAGGATCCCAGATGATGTAGCGAGACACTTGAAAGAAGCATATTTAAAAGAAAAGAAAATGTTTGATTGGCAAAAAGGGGATGTACTACTTATTGATAATGTGCTCTCTGTTCACGGAAGGGAGGCATTTACAGGCCCAAGAAAAGTACGTGTAGCCATGGCTGACCTTTATTCAAGACCTGAATTTTAATAATAATAATTAGGAGAAAATTATGTCTGATGGATTTCTGACTTCACCACAGCAGAGGGATCTTTTTCAAATACTTGAGCATGATCGCTCTGGTGCACAAATTGTAGTAGAGCTTAAAGGTAGTGTAGATATTGCTGCTTTAAAAGAATCTTTAAGCACTGTCGTGGAAAGGCATGAGATCTTTCAGACAGATTACACTGTTATTCCAGGGATGAAGTACCCACTGCAAGTGCTAGCGGGAGCAAACCTCGAATGGAGCGAGCATGAATTGAGTGAATCGTCGCTAACAGAGATTGCTAAAGTACAAAATGAAGAGTTCCAAAAAAGTGGTAATAGCAGCACAGTATATATCTCTTTAGTAAAAGAAGCCGAGAATAAGCATCATATCATTCTTTGCTGTCATGCCCTGGCTATGGACTACCAAGCCGTAATGACTATGCTAAAAGAGTGGTCCTATTGCTACGATGCTATACACGGATCAGGGTGTCCTGAACTGGAGGAGCCTCTACAGTATATCGACTATGCAGCATGGTTAGATGAGCTTCAAATGTCAGATGATGCTTTTGAAGGAAACAAGTTCTGGAGCAATTATTGCAAAGACTTTTCCCCACGTTTTAGCTTTGCGCTTGAAGAGCCAACAACAGAGCGTGCGTACACCCAACACAGTCAAGTTGTTAACTTACCTAGTGTGTATACAGAGCAGCTTAATGCGTATTGTTCACAACATGATTTGCGGGCTCAAGACGTGCTTTGCTCGATGTGGCTTTTAATTGTCTCACGCATGAGTGGGCAATCCAATCAAGCTGTCTCATTCAGGGTTGAAGGGAGAGATGATGAGCAGCTACAAAGTGTCATGGGTATAGTTCAAAAAGACATACCAATTTGTGTGGACATCACTGAGTTTAAATCATTTTTACCACTTGTTAAGCAACTTTCTAGGCAGTTAACTTCTATTCAAAGTTGGCAAGACTTTTATAAATGGCCTGAGTGTTGGAGAGAAGAAGCATTGGAATCGTTAGATATCGGTTTCGCTTTTTATAACAGCGCCTCTACACTTACTTGTTCCAACAGCGAGTTAAGTTGGGCCCCTAAACATATCCAGCTGGCTCCTTCTCTACACAAGCTAGCTTTGCATGCCGAAGTAAACATCGACAATAATATCGAGCTATGTTGGCGCTTTGACAGTAATGCTTATACTGAACAAGTAATCCAACAAATAAACAATGCGTTTATTACCCAAATGCGTTATTTGTTATCAGCACAAGTTGATGGGTTGCACAATATACCGATATTCGAGTTAGAAGAAGCAGCGCTAGATAATACCAAAGTTAAAACATCGACAGGCAATACAGTAAACAAAGCGATCCACCAACTAGTTGCAGAGCAAATCAAACAATGCCCCGATAAAGTGGCACTAGAGCATGATTCGGACACGCTTAGCTATCAAGAATTGGGTAATTGGGCGAATGCTATTGCGCAAAAGTTAGATGACAATGGGGTAGAAAAAGGGGAAGTAGTTGCCGTTTTTGCACCGCGTTCATTTTTACTGATCGCTGCTATGTTAGGGATTTCAAGAGCAAATGCAGTCTATTTACCACTGGATACTGAGTACCCAGAAGAACGCATCAAATACATGATTGAAGATTCAAACGTCAGCAAGGTTATTTGTTTAGCAGATGATCAACAACAGCTAGAGAAATACAACTTACAGCTGATTACGGTTAATAAACCCTGTGAATCAATAGCATACAATAAAAATCATGAATATTGTCAAGATGACGATGCCTATATGATTTATACGTCTGGCTCGACAGGGAACCCAAAAGGGACTTTAATACCACATCACTCAGTGATAGCACATACATTATCCATGATTGAGTACTATCAAATGAGCGGAGCTGATCGTTCGCTCTTATTTGCACCAGCAAACTTTGATCCATCTATTGAACAAATCTATGTTGCGTTGGCGAGTGGAGCGACACTATGTATTAGAGGGCCCGTTGTTTGGAGTCCTGCTGAGTTAGCTGAAAAGATTGCACAGTATCAGTTGAGCGTGGTTAATATACCTACAGCATATTGGAATCATGTGGTTGATGATTGGCAAAACTTACCATCACTTGAAAAGGTAAGTAGCCTAAGGCTCATGATCGTCGGTGGAGATCGGATGGTAGCTGACAAAGCGAATAGTTGGAACGAGCTATTTGAAAACACTGTCAGATTAATAAATGCTTATGGCCCAACGGAAGCAACGGTAACGGCACTGGCGCATGAAGTTGGTCGCGACCAAAGTAACGCTATCTCAATCGGGCAGCCGTTACAGGGAAGGGAGGCTTATATCTTAGATGAAAAAATGAACCCTTTGCCCCCAGGCTTTGTTGGCGAGCTATATTTAGGTGGGATGAGCCTTGCTAAAGGCTATATAAACCGTGATGAAGAAACACGTGCTAAGTTTGTAACCTGTGAAATTGGCTCACAACGGAAGCGATTGTATCGTACAGGTGACAGAGGGTATTACGACATAGATGGTTTATTCTACTTCACCGGCCGAAACGATGCGCAGTTGAAAGTTCAGGGCTATCGCGTTGAGCTTGGTGAGATTGAATCGCAGGTACATGCTATTGCAGGAGTTACAGAGGCGGTTGTTATAGGACACCCATCGAACGGTGATGCAGATAGTGTTGAGCTTATGGCATTCTTCACGGCTGAAGCTGCCACAATAGATGTAGAGCAGCTGAAGAACACGCTAAAAAGCAAAATGCCGGACTATATGATACCCAATGCACTATTTCAGGTTGAAAGCTTTCCGATGACACCGAGTGGAAAAGTGGACAGAAAAGCTTTGGTAAGCGAAATAGATAAGTATCAAAAGGAAGAAAGTCGACCCTACCTTGCGCCAACAACAGAAACAGAAGCTGTATTAGCTAAGGTATGGGAGAGTGTCTTTTCACAAGACAAGGTGAGTATCAATAGTAGCTTTTTTGGGCTATATGGAAACTCTCTCAAAGCAATGAGGATGATTGCAAACATTCGTGACGCATTGGAAGTTAAGCTGACAATTAAAGAAATATATGATTCAGAAAGCTTAGCGTCGATGGCCGCACTTATTGATGAGAAAAAAGGTAAAGCGACGAGTAAACAAACTCAGTTGCCTGAGATTAAGCAGCTCAGCGGCACAGAGGATATTCCTTTATCTTATGGTCAAGAGCGAATGTACTTCCTTGATAAAATTGGTGAAAGTACAAAGTACCATATGACAGGCTTTGTTAAGATTAGTGGCCAGATTGATACTAAGGCTTTGGAAAAAGCCATTGCTTACACAATAGCAAGACACGATTCGCTGCGAACTAAGTTTAGTGAGTTAGGCGAGCGACTTTGCCAAATTGTGGAGCCACATATTCAGCTTCCATTACAACAGCTAGATATGTCTACAGAGGCTGATATTACTGATCTATCAAGCTATAGAGCGACATTAGAAAGCTGGGTTGAAAAACCATTTAACCTTGGTGAGTTGCCCTTGATCCGTGCATTACTTGTTCGTTTTGCAGAAGATAAATGGGTATTAGGACTATGTATGCACCATATTGTGGCAGATGGGTTGTCTCTGAATATTATTCTTGATGATATCACGTCTAGCTATAGAGATTTTGTACAACAAAAAGATGTGGAGGTCGTGCATCCTGCCATTCAATATACTGACTATGCGAAGTGGCAGCGCGACTTTATCAACGAGAAGACATTAGCTAATGAAGTGAAGTTTTGGAATAAGGAATTAAGTGGCTATCAAAACTTAGAAATGCTAACAGATCACCCAAGACCTAAAGTACTGTCAGGTAAAGGGGAGCGAGTACTTTTCAATCTAGACAAAGGACAATTTGATTCCTTAAAATCTCTATGTGATAGCCGTCAATTAACCGTATTTAGTATGTTAATCAGTGCGGTTCATCTCCTTTTACAACGATATTCAAATCAAACGGATTTTTGTCTGGGTATCCCGGTTGCAAATCGAGAGCAATCTCAAATCCAAGATACTGTTGGACTATTTTTAAATACAGTCGCATTTAATTTAAAAGGTATTTCTCAAGACAGTTCGGTTGGCCGTTTTCTTGAAACAACACAGGAGAAGATGCTAGAGGTACAGTCCAACCAAGCTCTGCCTTTTGAAAAGGTTGTAGAGCTCGTTGAGCCTGACAGAGACCTTAGCAGAAACCCCCTATTCCAAGTATTAGTTAACTATCTTGACCTAAATAATAATATTGACTTTGCAGGGTGTGATGCCGAGCTGATAGAGCCATTACAAATATCGGCCAAATTTGATTTAACTTTTGACTTTGCCAATACGGATGCTGGTGGGCTTGAACTACAAATCGAGTATTCTCAGGACTTATATAACAGAAGTACAATTGACAAAATTGGTGAGCAACTATTATACCTATTAGAATCGCTACAAGCGCAGTGGCTAAGTCCAATAAAGGATATTTCATATCTAAGTGAAGCGGATAAAAACGCTATCTTAAGTCACAGTAGAGGTAAGAAAAGCGATTTAGCTGCTACATCTGTGAAAGACTTATTTGCTCAGCAAGTTCAGGTATCTGGCCATAAAACGGCGATCAAATGCGAAGGGATGGAATTTAGCTATGAAACCCTAGATGCTCGAAGCAACCAAGTGGCAAATATGCTGCTCCAGTCTTCTCAGTTTGTACAAGGAGACTTTGTCGGTATTTTGATGGAGCGCTCTGAGAATATATTGATCACCATGTTAGGGATCATCAAAGCGGGAGGTGCGTTTGTTCCTTTAGATCCTACCTATCCAGCTGAGCGATTGGGATATATCGTTAAAAATAGCGACATGCGTTTAGTGATTTGTAGTGACACGCTAAGTGTTCAGGCAAGCCAGTATGGAGATGAGGTCACAGTATGCCGTATAAGCGAAACTGAGCATCTCAGTAGAGCTGCTGCCAGTAAAAAGTTAGAGCAAGAGCAACTGGCATACGCAATTTACACATCGGGTAGTACAGGAAAGCCTAAAGGGGTTCAAATATCACATGGAAGCTTTGTAAACTTCTTGATGAGTATGCAAGTAGAGCCTGGGTTTAACCGTGACGACTCCATTCTTGCCATTACACCATACAGCTTTGATATAGCGCTACTTGAGCTCTTTTTGCCTATTGTATCAGGTGGAACTTGTGTGATTGGCTCAAACGCTCAGTTAGCTAATATTGAGTCATTGGCGAACACCATCTCTGATGTCAAACCCAGCGTATTACAAATGACGCCTTCAACTTGGAGTGCATTGCTCAATTTCGGTATTGACCTCCCTAACAGCATTCGTGCGCTCTGTGGTGGTGAAAGCATGCCAACACAACTGAAGCGTCAGTTGTTAGATGTGACGAGTGATGCCTGGAATATGTACGGCCCAACAGAAACGACTATTTGGTCATCTTGCACTAAAATTAGTCGTGACGAGTCTGTTGCGTTAGGTCAGCCTATCTTGAATACAGACTTGTATATTCTTGATGAGAACCTTTCATTAAGCCCACAAGGCGCGCAGGGAGAAATTTATATTGGTGGTGCCGGCCTCTCAACTGGTTATATTGCTCGTGATGATTTAAATAGCCAGAGCTTTATAGACTCACCTTGGGGTCGATTATTCAAAACAGGAGACATGGGCCGTTGGGTCGGTGAACGAGATAACTTAAGTGTGCAGTATCTTGGCCGAAAGGATACTCAAGTTAAAGTTCGTGGATTTAGGATTGAGCTGAGCGAAATTGAATCAATCCTTGAGCAACAGGCTGATGTCTCTGCAGCAGTCGCTATGATTAGTGGCAAAGGAGATATGACCACATTAGAAGCGTTTGTGCAGGTAATTGATGGCGGAAGTGTTGATACGCAAAGTTTGCTAACAATATTAAAGCAGCAGCTACCGCATTACATGGTACCTAATTATATTCAGCTACTTGAGCAACTTCCGAAAACACCAAGTGGTAAAGTGGATAGAAAGGCGTTAGCTAATCAGTTTACTGTCGCAAACGAGGTGCAAACATACGAGCTACCAAAGTCTAAAACAGAGCAAGAGCTATCGGTAATGTGGTGTGACGTTCTTGGTGTCTCACACGTGAGCAAAACAGACGGGTTTTTCAAACTAAAAGGCCACTCATTAAAATTGGCCAGTCTGTATAAACGGATCAAGGCCCACTTTGATGTAACCTTTTCACTGCGAGATCTGTTTGAAGCAGATTCATTAGAGCAGATGGCAAGCTTGATCGATAGGCATACATCAGGGGGGAATAAACAAGAGGCAATAATCCGTAATACATCAGCAACAGAGGGGCCGCTTTCTTTTGCTCAGCAAGGCTTATGGCTAGCAGATCAAATAGATAACCATCACACTAGGTATAATAATGTTGCAGCTATTGCCTTAACTGGCTCGCTCAATACTGCGAAGCTTGAGCAAGCAATCAATTGTGTGGTGGAAAAACATGCGGTACTGCGCACTGCGATTATGATGGATGTAGAAAAAGGCATCCCTCATCAAAAACTGGCTGCAATTGGAACTGTTGCATTACCAATTGAGCCGCTGCACCACCTACCGGAGTTTGAACAGCCGGATGCCATCAATAAAGTAGTTACCGAAGAGGAAGCTTACCAGTTTAACTTATCTGCTGCGCCTTTATGGCGGGCTCGTTTATTACAGCTCTCACCAGAGAAGTTTATTTTGGTGCTTAACTTCCATCACATTATTACTGATGGTTGGACAACGCGTCTGTTCATCAGTGAGTTGTGTCGCTTCTATGAGCAAGGACATAATGAGCAATCTACTACAGATACCTGCGATTCTGTAAGCTATATTGACTACGCCGTTTGGCAAAGAGATACGCGTAAAGATGAGCTCCAACAGCTACGCTTTTGGCAACAGTATTTGGCAGATATGCCAAACACGATGCTAGCACTGAGTGATAAGTCTGTACCGCAAGCCGGTGACGTGATTACAGGCTCCCAACAGTATGAGTTAGGCGCTGATTTGACGTCACAGCTAAGACGATTTAGTGATCAGACACACTTTTCACCATTTATGCTGCTTCAAACCGCATTCAATCTTGCGCTTGCAGCATTAACTGGAGAAAAAGATATTGTTATCGGGACAGATGTGGCAAATCGTGAGCATTATCAACTTGAGAATACAATGGGTTTCTTTGTAAATCAGGTGGCATTGAGAAATGCTGTAGATCATGACAGCAAGGTCTCAGAATTTCTTGATCAGGTTAAATCTAACACCTTAGATGTGTTGAGTAATCAAGAGGTGCCATTTGAAAAAGTTGTCAATCATCTAAGAGGAACGCAAGCAAATAGAAAGTCACCGATTTTTCAGATCAAGCTATTTTTAGATCAAGCGCCAGACACCGAAATTGCATTAGAAAACGTGCATTGTGAAGTTTTAGATATCGGTGAGCCCAAAGCTCGTCTTGATTTAACACTAGGTCTATTAGAGTATTCAGATACGATAAAAGGTAAGCTTGTCTATAATGCGAATGTGATAAGCGAAAAGCGAGTTGATGAACTATTGGCAAGCTTTGAAGCTGCATTAAGACAGATTGCAGCAGGCGCAGATACAGTAAAAGTAGGTGAGTTAATTAATTCTCTGCAACAAAATCTTGCGACACAACGGCAGAATCAAGAAAATGCACTACTAGAAAAACAGTCAACACTTAAGATAACAGGGCGCCGCAGGGGGGCGGATAATAACGGTTCTGCGATTGTATTAACGCCCCCAAGCAACATCAGTGAGCCAATGTCTATCAGTGCTTCACAGCCTGGTGTGAACTTAAGGAATTGGATAAATAGCAATAAAGCTATTGTAGATTCTTATTATTCACGGTATGGTGCTATTCTATTTAGAAATTTCAATGTTGGATCAGTAGAAAACTTCTCCAGCATAGCTAACCTGCTAATCAGTGATTTAGTTGAAGATAATGGCGAGCACAACCCAGTTGATGGTCACGCGACTGTACAGACTCCAGTTCAGTACTCGAGCGAACATCATTTGTTGTGGCACAATGAAAATACATTTAATAGCACATGGCCTTCTCGAATTATGTTTGGGTGCCAAGTCGCCGCCCTTGAGGGGGGAGAAACGCCACTGGTAGACACGAATGCGGTTTATCAAGCTTTACCTGTTGAGGTTGTTGAAAAGTTTAAACAGCATGGTGTGATGTATGTTCGAAATTATTCTCGTACTGATGATGTAGGCTTAGGTTGGGAGAGCGTATTCTGTACAACCGATAAAGCAATTGTTGAAAGAAAATGTAAAGAGCAAAACATCCGCTTTGAATGGCTAGAGAAAGACAAGCTGCGGACTTATGCGGTAAGACCTGCTTTTGTAACAGACCAAGAAAATAAATGTTATTGGGTAGCTCAAATCCAGCATTGGCACTTTTCTTGTTTGGATGACAATACTAGGCAATCAATAGCGACTGTTTACAGCGAAAGTGAATATCCTCGTAACTGCTATTTTGGTAATGGGGACAAAATAGAAGATGGGTTTGTATCAGATTTATTAGCGCTATATAAAAAGCTTGAATCGTCATTTGCTTGGCAGGACGGCGATGCTTTATTAGTCGATAATGTCATGATGGCTCATGGGCGAAACCCGTATAAAGGTGACAGAAAGCTTCTTGTATCAATGGGCAACCTAATCACATTTGAAAGCTAAGGGTAATATTTTGAACGAAAATTGTTATGCAATGACAATTCAGCAACGCAACCTCTGGGCTCAACGCCCGGAGGTTGTAACTGAAAAGTATAATTCAGTGTCAATAATCATCAATGGTATTATTGATAGACAGCGGCTTAGAGACAGCTTACATGAAGTGATTAATGAACATGAATCACTGCGTATGGAGCTGGTACATGATGAGCTGTATCATCAGCCAAGACAGAGTGTCGTATCACCTAAATTAATATGGCAGGAGACGCCAGAGGGTGATGATAATCAAATACCTACAAGTGGAAGCTACGGCGTTCATGCGACACTAACAGCACTCGCGATTGATAAACATCAGCTAGCTATCCGTGTGCCAGTATTGTTTACAGATAGCCAGAGTTTACAGAATATCTTTAAGCAATTAGTTTCTCGGTACAATGGTAAAGCTCCCTCATTGGCTTCAACAGAATATATTGATTATGGACTTTGGCAGCAAGAAATGATTGAACAAGACAATCAAGCTACCGAATTTTGGTCATATCATGAAAATGAAGTCGAGGATATTCAAGCACCTTCTGAGCGTGGTAATTATGAAGTTGGATTACCTGATTCAGTCGAAAGTAATATTGTTCTAGCGCAGTGGGCTGGTGTATTGGCTCAGTACTCGGGGAACAACCCATTATCTATCAATGTGGTACTAGACGGTCGTGTGAACCCAGAGCTTCGAGATGCGGTGGGCTTGTATGCGCGAGCGCTACCTCTACAGCTAACCATAGGTGAAACTGAATCTGTAAAAGATGTTGCGTTGCAACTCGCCGATAAGCTCAAGGCGAACAGCGCGTATCAATTATATGCACCTGAAGCGATCAGTAGTTCTATGGCATTTGCTTTTCAAGAGATACAAATTCACAATGTGCAGGCTTCTGAAGGGGCTGAGTTCGTTATTGTAGATCTAGACTGTTGCCATACTTATCAAGGCATTGTGCTAAAGTTGCTTTGTTTTGAAAATGGCAAAAGAGTAGCCAAGTTTGATTATGCAGAAGATCAATACACGACAGAACAGATTGAAGACTTAGCTAATATGCTCTTATGTGCGTTGTCTCATCAAGATGACGATAAGGCACTGTTGGCGACTCAGCTTTTAGATGCTGAAAAAGAGCAAAGCTTACTGTCACAGCTTAACCCTACACCATCTACCACACCTAACTTGACGAGTTTGTTTTCTGACTCTTTTGCTGCATATGCAAAAGATATCGCTGTAACAAATGGTGAGGTTAGTTATGATTATGCCACGCTAGGCTCCGATGTGGGTAAATGTATAGCCTTTCTAACATCCCATGGCTACGGACGTGGCGACACGATAGGTGTGATGTTGCCTCGAAGCTATGAGTTACTTGTACTTCTCCTTGCATCTATATATTCAGGAGTTAGCTATTGCGCCATTGACCCTAAAACAAAGGGTAAACGTCTAGAGCGTTTGCTGACAGGTCTCAAATGCACGTTTGTGAAGCACTCCTGTGTAGAGGTGCTAGATAGTGTATGTCACGACACGAAGGTCTTTGATATTGATTCGGCATGGCAAAGTATTAGTGAATGTTCTGAGGTCTTGCTGCAAGATATCACTGACAACACTGATATTGCATATCGACTTTATACTTCTGGTTCTACAGGTGAACCAAAAGGGGTCGAAGTAACTCGTCAAGGGCTCGCAAATTATTTATCTTATGCAGCTAAGCATTACTTATCTCATCAAGGTAACAGCTTAGTTCATACCGCCATAAGCTTCGACCTGACTGTAACCTCGTTGTTTTCTCCTTTACTTGTTGGTGGCAGCGTTCAGCTGGTTGAGGGCGATGAGACTGATGATTTTAAACGTGCGCTGGTTGATATCAAAAATATCAACTTACTTAAAATTACCCCATCACACCTGAAGCTAGTAAACAGCTGGCTCGCCTCAGGGGAGTTGGAAAGCCTTTGTATAACCCATTTGGTTGTTGGTGGCGAATCCTTACAGCATGAAGATTTGGCTCCTTTGTTCCAACACAATCCAGATATCAAGGTGTTCAATGAATATGGCCCCACAGAAGCAACTGTAGGTTGTTGTGTAGCTAGATTAGAGCGTGGTGGTAAGGGCAACGCTGCAATTGGTCTGCCAATCGACAATATGCAAATGTATGTGCTAGATAACGCCCTGCGAGTTGCACCTTATGGTATTGCTGGTGAAGTTTATATTGGTGGTACAGGACTTGCTGCCGGCTACTTTGAAAAAGAACAACTCACGCGTGAGCGCTTTTTGACAGTGCGTATAGCTGGCGAGGATAAGCGACTATATAAGTCGGGTGACGTTGCTAAGTTAAATCGCACGAAACAAGGTGCAGAGTTAGTATTTCTAGGACGTAATGATCGACAAATTAAGATTAATGGCTATAGAATTGAGCTAGATGAGATTGAGCGCGTTATTAGTCAAGTTAGCGGTAAGAATACCTTGGTTACTACTCGAGAAAATCAACTATCCAAATTGTCGATTTGTGCTTTTCTAGAGACTCCAGAGCAGGATCTAGAGGAAACGCTACCGTATCAATTAGAGGAATTTCTTCCACACTATATGATACCCGACAAAGTGATAACCTTAGATGCGTTCTCGCTTAACACCAACGGTAAAGTCGATATTCAAAAGCTGTTGGCTCATGCAGATTCAAAGCTTAGTAACGTTGCGTATGTAGAACCTAATACGCCCCTTGAAGCGCAGTTGGTGAGTATTTGGCAAGAGAGCTTAAAGGTTGAGCGAATAGGGATAAACGATAACTTTTTTTCCTTGGGTGGAGATTCTATTCGAGTAGTACAGATTGTTGGAGGTGCTAAAAAGCAACAATTGGAAATTTCTTCTGAAGATGTTTTTCAAGCGCCTACTATTGCAAAACTGGCCAACTTGATTGAAACGCGACAGAAACGTCAGGCTGCTGATGAAGCACAGCTAACAGAGCAGTTGCTAGCGGAAATAGAAATGCTTTCAGAAGAAGAAGTGGAGAGGCTTTTGGCTGAAGGCTAAAAGGTTTGGTAATCGGACAGGCAGAATAAGTATAACAATTATGAATAATCTTTCGAACAACAAAAAAAAATTACTAGCACTACTAAAGCAAAAAAAACTAAAAGAAAATGCCCAACATAACGTAGAACCGGTAGCTCCTTTTAGCTTAATTAGTGACCATGATAAGAGCTTGCTTGCCGATGATGTTGTAGACGCTTATCCGATCAGTGTCTTACAAATGGGCATGCTTCACCACATGGATATGAGTAATGGTGAAGAAAGTCCTGCTGATTACCATAACCTGACTACCTTTAGAGGGCGCATAAAAGGCGCCTTTGATAAAACGCTTTTTCAAGAAAGTATCAATATCATCGTAAAGGAGCACGATAACCTTAGAACTACTTTTGACTTAACGAACTTTAGTATCCCGCTTCAATTAGTGCATCGTGAAGCCTCTTTGGAAATGGGGTATGACGACCTTAGAGGTTTGTCTGAAGCAGAGCAAGAAGCTGAAATTAGTAGATATATCGAACTCGAAAATAAAAATATGTTTGATATTACTCAGGCTCCACTGATGCGTTTTCATGTACATCAAATAGAAGATGATGTGATCAGTCTATCCTTTACGGAGCCTCATTCTGTATCCGACGGTTGGAGTACACACTTAACCGTCATGGATATTTTTGATATTTATTTCGCGCTGCAAAGAGGGCAGATCTTCTCTTTGCCAGAACCGGCGCTGAAATATAGTGATTTTATTCACGAAGAATTGAAAATATTGAAATCTCAAGAAGCCATTGATTTTTGGGATGCAAAGCTTAAAGAATGCGTTAATACAGAGCTACCTTTCTTAGAAAAAGAAGTCGCGACACAAGAAGTAGACATATATAGCCATAAATACCCATTTAAATTACCCCGTGACATCGTTAAGCAACTGCATGAAGTGGTAAAAAAAACAGGGGTGCCATTCAAAGGAATTCTGCTGGCTATTCACTTTAAGTTTTTAAGTATTGTCACCGGTCAGAGCAATGTGACAACTGGTTTAGCATTTAATGGTCGGCTAGAAGCGGAAAACAGTGAGCAAATGCGCGGAATGTTCCTCAACACTTTGCCGGTAAGCATGGATCTGTCCGCGGGGAGTTGGCGCGATCTTATTCTTGCTTCGCATCAGTCTGAGCTAGAGCTAGTACCATTTCGTCGATACCCATTTGGTGCGATCCAGAAAAAGTACGGAACTCAGCCTGTTTTTCATACTCATTTAGGGTTTCTTCACTTTCACTCGATGGCAGATAAAATCGCCGAGGGGAATGTAGAAAAAATAAGCAATGTCGACTTATCAAAGACCAACTTTGATTTATCTACTGTGTTCTGTATGGATCCGAGCGATAAGTACAACATAGAATTTCTTGGTGAGGTAAACCTTAATAAAGTATCTAAGTCGCAATTTGTAAGTTATATGGAAGTTTACGTTCGACTGATGAAGGACTTAGTTGAGAACCTAGATAACCCCCATGCAAGTAGCTGTTTTTTGAGCAATGATGAAAAAGAAAAGCAGTTAGTATTGTGGAATCAAAATGAACAGGAGTATGACCGTACTTTACATATTCACACTATGGTTGAGCGTTGTGCTGAGCTTTACCATGATAAAATTGCTGCAAAATATGACGATGAGTCTATTACTTATGGGGAACTAAATACAAGAGCTAACCAGCTGGCATATTGTCTCGTGGAGTTGGGACTAAAAAATAACGAATTAGTCGGTATCTGCTTAGAACGCTCCGTTGAGTCTTTAATCGCAATGACCGCGATCCTAAAAGCGGGAGGGGCGTATTTACCGTTAGATCCTGACTATCCCCAAGAACGCTTGGAATATATGTTTGAAGACACACAGTTAAATCTTGTTATTAGCACCAAAACGTTGCAATCAAAATTACCAGCTAATTCACATACCATGATTTGCGTAGACTCTTTTGGAGAAGAAAAGTGGGATCTTCAACATTTATCTACGCTACCGAGTACCAACCTACATCACTCAGAGTTACTTCCTAGCGAGCAGCAGCTTGCTTATGTTATCTATACTTCAGGCTCCACGGGTAAACCTAAAGGTGTGGCAGTAACACATAATAATGTCGTTAGCCTTGTCGAGGACAATAAAAATATCGAAGTATTACCATCAGATGTTATGGCCCAGGCATCCAACGCCGCTTTTGATGCCGCGACCTATGAATTTTGGGGAGCATTGACTAAAGGCGCGATGATATGTGGGGTAAACAAAACGACTCTACTTTCTCCTGAACTTTTAAAAGCGCAAATTGAACAAGATAAGATTACAGTCATGTTTGTTACTACGGCGTTGTTTAATCGTATTGCAGACGAGCAACCGGACACTTTCCAATCGCTGAGAAAAGTTTTATTTGGGGGAGAGGCACACTCTCTAAAAGCGATTGGAAACATTCTATTGGGTAAATCACCACAGCAATTAGTACATGTTTACGGGCCAACAGAAACAACGACATTTGCGACAGCGTTTAAGTTTGACTGTAATGAGTTTCGCCGCTACGCGAGTGCGCCAATCGGTAAGCCATTGAGCAATCATAAATGTTATGTACTGAACCCACAGTTAGAACCTGTACCTGTTGGTAGTGTTGGTGAGCTATATATCGGCGGAGATGGCGTTGCGTGTGGATACTGGCAACGTGAAGCCTTAACGGATGAGCGCTTCATTCCTAACCCTTTTAATCACAGTGGTGCAGCAACGCTCTATAAAACAGGGGATACGGTACGTTACCTAAGTGATGGTAACATTGAATTTGTTGGCCGTGTTGATAACCAAGTAAAGATCCGAGGCTTCCGCATAGAGCTAGATGAGCTCAGTACAACACTACAGTCTTGTCCTATATTAAAAGACAGTACTGTCATCGTCAGAGAAGATGAACCAGGTGACAAAAAGTTAGTGGGCTATATTGTTTATCGTGATGACAGTGAAAGTAATTTAGACGAAGTAATCAAATATTTAAAATCCAAACTGCCTAGCTATATGGTACCAACACTGTTTGAGGAGCTTGAAAGTATCCCATTAACAGTAAACGGAAAAGTAGATAAAAAATCGCTGCCGAAGCCAACACTTACAGGACAGAATCAGAGCCACTTTGAAGCACCACGTAACACCAATGAAAAGATACTCTGCGAAATTTGGCAAGAAATTTTGGGTCTTGAGAAAGTGGGGATTCATGATAACTTCTTTACTTGTGGCGGTGACTCAATTATTTCAATTCAACTGGTATCTAAAGCAAATCGACAAGGTATTAGCATTAATACAAGGGATATATTTGAAGCACAAACAATCGCTGAACTTGCGAAGAAGTGTGCTGAAAATGATATGGTATCTGCTAGCAAGGTGAGCAGTGGTAAACTGATACTTCACCCAATCCAAGCTAATTTCTTCTCAACACAACATACAGATCACAATCACTTCCATCAATCCGCATGCTTGAGTGTACCAACAGATTTTGATATTAAGTTTTTGGATGAATTTGTTTCAGCTTTATACCAACGACATGACGTGTTGAGGTTAACTTTTGCAAAGCAAGATGAGAAGTGGCAGGGTAAGTTTGCACACATGGATACTGACAAATTAAGTCAGGTAGTTAAGCAGGTAAACTTAGACACTCGTGATGGTGAGTTAGCAACGCGTTATGAAGAGATAGGCTTTGAGTTTAAATCATCATTTGATATTTCATCGGGGCCGCTCCTTAATATCGTGTATATTGATAGCCAAGAACCTGAAAACAGACGCTTATTAATTATTATCCATCACCTTATTGTGGATGGTGTCAGCTGGCGGATCTTATTAGAGGATTTGAATTCGGCTTATCAACAGTATTTGGCTGATGGCAGTGTGTCTCTTACAGCTAGTGGCACTTCTTACAAAGATTATGCGGCGATGTTAAGCAATCAAGATAGCCAGCAGCGCTTTGAATCAGAAAAGCAATACTGGCTACATCAATTGCAAAATGGTGATCTAGTACTTCCATATCAAGATACTGATTCCAGCGATACTTATGCAGAAGCTGCAAATCAAGAGGTTGTTGTAGATGCTAAAACAACACAGTCATTATTAGGTCAGAGCAATGCACCATTTAAAACCAAAGTGAACGAGTTGCTCCTAAGTGCGCTTGCACTTGCGTTTAACCGCTGGTGTGGTTCTACTGCGATCAATGTCACACTCGAAGGTCATGGGCGAGAAGAGTTTCATGAAAACGTGAGTTTGTCTCAAACAATGGGCTGGTTCACGAGTATGTATCCTGTCCTGCTTAGTCACCAAGATTGTAAAGCCAGTGGTGGACTTGGAAATCTTATTTGCTCAGTTAAAGAGCAGCTAAGAAAAGTACCAAATAATGGAATAGGTTTTGGTGCGCTTAGCTATATATTTGACGACCAAGATATTAAGCGTGCGTGTGAGCAACATGAAAATAGCATCTTATTTAACTACCTAGGACAATTTGATCAACAAGCTGGTGAGCAAGCACTATTCAAAGGCGCAGGGGATTTTACCGGCGCAGATATTAGTGCCCAACATACTCGCAGTCATTTATTGGATATAAATGGCATGGTGTTTAATGGCGAGTTGAAGTTCCAAGTAAACTATCATGCAGAAAAGTTTGATAATGCAGACATTAAGAAATTTTGTTCATTTTTCGAATCTGCACTGATGGAAGTATCGGCGTATTGTGAACAGCCTAATGTAGAAAGACTAACACCTGCGGATTTCCCTTTATGTCAATTGAGTCAAGGTGAATTAGATACGCTACAGTCTCGTTATACCAATATCGCAGAGTTATATCCTGTAACTAGTATGCAAGCGGGATTGATTTATCATGGACTATTAAATACTGAGAAAGATTCTTATATTAATCAGCTAAACATTGAGTTTAAAGGCAAGTTTGAGATAGAACTGTTTAAAAAAGCGTGGTTAGCCGTGATCCAGCGGCACAATATCTTAAGAACGGCGTTTGTTGGGTTAGATCGTGAAACACCATTGCAGCTTGTATCTGAGTCAATTCAAATGGATTGGACACACCTAGATTGGAGTGCCAAAAGTGCAACTGAGGTAGAACATGAATTCGCTGACTTGTTGCAAGAAGACAAACAGCAAGGGTTTGATTTTTCAGTTCCTGGACTCATGCGCTTTTTCACCATTAAGGTTAATGCAACTTGCTATAAGTTCGCATGGACTCATCATCACACACTGATTGATGGTTGGTCACAGCCAATTTTATTTGGTGAAGTTTTTAGTGCCTATCAGGCTTTTGCAGCTAATCAACTACCTGAGTTTGTTGGTGAAGCTAACTATAAAGAGTACATAAAGTGGTGTGTTGAGCAACCACTGGATGAAGCGAAGCAGTTTTGGTCTGAACATCTCAAAACACTAGAATCACCAACTCAATTGGGCATTGAGAAGAGAGGGGGTGATGACACCTCCGTAGCCATTGCTGAGCAGAGAAAATCGTTAACCACAGATCTTACAAGCCAATTAAAGAAGGTTGCGGGTGAGGCACAAGTTACATTGAACACTTTAGTTCAAGCTGCTTGGGGTTATTTACTGCATCGCTATAGTGGTAACGATGAAGTTATATTTGGTGAAACGGTTTCTGGGCGCAATGTTGAAGTCGATAACGTGGATAAAATGGTTGGTTTATTTATCAAGACGTTACCTTCAGTTGTGTCGTTCACAAATGACACTCGTGTCGATCAGTGGTTGAAAGAGCTGCATGAGAATCAGAACAAACGAGATAAATTCAGTTACCTATCACTCACGCAAATTAAAGAATGTAGCCAATTTGATCCGATTGCACCGTTGTTTGATGTTGCAATGGTATTCGAAAACTATCCTATCGCGGATGCTCCTGAGCTTGGTCAGCAAGAGAGTGAGTTTGAAATCTCAGGCTTTAATGCAAAAGCACATGCACACTTTGGTATGAGTTTGATAGTCGCACCAGGCGAGGCTTTGACATTTGAATTAAATTATTCAGAGCAAAAATATGAAGCTCATTATGTTCAGACATTACTGGATCATCTTGAAACCGTTTTAGCAGGCATTGTAAATAACTTAACAGCCAACGTCAGTGAGCTACCATTACTGACCGCAACTGAGCTGGATGCCGCGGTAATATCATCGGATAATGCCGCTGAAACTGTACCAGGTATGACAGTACACAGCTGGTTTGAACAACAAGTTGCACAGTACCCAACTCGTCCGGCTCTGCAGTTGCATGATGAGGTCATGAGCTATCAAGCTTTAAATATCGCGGCAAATCGATTTGCCGGGTATCTGCAAGCCCAGGGCGTTAATGCACAGAGTAAAGTCATTATTCACTGTGAACGTTCGTTTGAAATGATCGTTGCGGTTTTAGCCGTTTTAAAAGCGGGAGCATCTTATGTTCCTCTTGATGTATCTTACCCTGTTGAGCGCAAAGATTATGTGATTAATGATTCTGGAGCTGCAGTTATTATTACACACTCAGCGCTAGAGGAGACGTTACCGACTCATTCTTGTGATGTCGTTAGTGTCGATAATTTATCTGAATTAACTGCGGCCTATTCCGAGTGTAATACCGTCAGTGAACACACTGGTGCGACGCCAAATGACCTTGCATATGTTATTTATACATCTGGCTCGACTGGCAATCCAAAAGGTGTGTTGATTGAGCATGCGTCAATGTTAAATTTAGCTCGCCAACAGACTGGTTTGTTTGCAGTTGATCAGCAAAGCAGAGTGTTGCAGTTTGCATCGCTGAGCTTTGACGCCGCGGCATGGGAACTACTCATGGCATTATGCAATGGTGCTTGCTTGTGCTTGATTGACGCTCACACATTGATGAATCCAGATCTAATGGCTCAATACCTTTCTGACCAAGAGATCACACATGCTACGCTGCCTCCGGCGCTGCTAGTAAACTTAGCCTCAGAGCAATTTAGTCAATTAGAAACTTTGATTGTGGCAGGTGAAGCCATATCAAAAGAGCAGGCAATCATTTGGTCAGAAGGACGGAAATTATTTAATGCCTACGGACCAACGGAGAATACAGTGTGTATTTCTGTTGGAGAAATTACCACAGAGAATGTGCATATTGGACGCCCGATTGGTAATGTCGAGTGCTTTATTCTTGACGCATATCAAAGGCCAGTGCCTGCTGGTTGTGTCGGGGAACTATATGTTGGTGGCCGAGGTCTGGCGCGAAGCTATTTAAACTTACCTGAAGTAACCGCTGAGAAATTCCTGACACTTCCAACAAATGTGGTGGGAAGTAATACCGAGCGAGTATACCGAACCGGTGATTTAGTGAGGCTTAACCTTGAAGGTAATCTTGAGTTTATAGGAAGAGTTGATAGCCAAGTCAAAATAAGAGGCTTCAGAGTGGAGCTAGGTGAGATAGAGAGCGTTATTAACAGCTTCGATTTCATTGCAAATAGTGCTGTTCTCTTGGCACAGGGAGAATCACATGACAATAGATTGATCGCCTTTATCGAGACGACTGAAGCGCTGACAAATGCAGCGGATGATGTATTCACCTTGTTGGAAGCTAAGTTACCGTCTTACATGCTGCCTTCAACTATTAATGTGCTTGAAGCATTGCCTTTAAACCATAATGGCAAAGTGGATCGCAAAGCCCTCAGTCAAAAAATACAAAGTGAACCGAGCACGCTGGAGTATGAAGCGCCAAAATTTGAAATTGAAGCACAATTGATAGCGCTGTGGCAAAGTTTGCTCAATAAGCGCAATATTGGGATAAAAGATAACTTCTTTAAGTTGGGTGGAAACTCTCTGTTGGCCATGCGGTTAAGAGAAAAAATTGTTCAAGAGTTGGAAATTGAGGTTTCAGTCACAGACATCTTTAACTACCCAACGGTGGAGCAATTGGCAGGTTTCATTCTGCATGAGCACAAAGATAACCCATTAGTAAATACGGCGCTGATTCAGTTTACCGAAGAAGGTAGCGGCAATGTCCCAATCGCGGTTGTCGGTATGTCTACTCGCTTCGGTAACACACAAAACTTTGAGGAGTTTTGGTCGTTGCTTGAGTCAGGACATGAGGCTATTGAAGAGCTGACTGATGAGCAGCTACGAGCAGCAGGTATTTCAGAGAAGCTAATTGGTAACCCAGAGTATATTAGGAAAACTTTCCGTTTTCAGGGAATGGAAATGTTTGATGCGGAGTTCTTTGAATTTAGTGAACGACAGGCTGAGATGACAGATCCACAGCACCGAGTGCTGTTGGAGTGTGCATATGAAGCTATGGAAATAGCTGGATACCCAAGTGAACCTGAATCAGGAAGTGTGGGTGTTTTTGTTGGCAAGAGCGACAATATTGGGTGGATCCAAAAGATGATGTCGCAAAGTCATGGGCATAATGCCGTTGATGGCATGGAAGCGATGAAAGCATCATCGGGCGCTTTTTTATCGACTCAGCTTTCTTACAATCTAAACCTCACTGGACCGAGTGTTAATATCAATACGGCTTGCTCAACGTCACTTGTTGCAGTTCACCAAGCATGTAAAAGTATTCAAAATGGTGAATGCACGATGGCCTTAGCGGGAGGGGTTTCTATCTCGGCTATGGAGCCTGCAGGTTATGTTCATCAAGAAGGCTTTATCACCTCAAAAGATGGACATTGTCGCCCGTTTGATGAGAGCGCGAGTGGGACACGAGTAGGACAAGGTGCTGGTATGGTGTTACTAAAGCGCTTAGATCTTGCTATTGAGGACGGTGATACCATCTTCGCAGTCGTCAAAGGCTCGGCTATAAATAACGATGGGTCGCTAAAGCCTGGCTATACAGCACCGAGTGTTGAGGGGCAAGCTAAAGCAATTGCGAGTGCAATGACAGTGGCAGGTGTTGAACCCAGCACGATAGGTTTTGTTGAAGCGCATGGTACAGGTACTTATTTAGGAGATCCGATAGAGGTTCGAGCGCTTAACCGAGCATATAAGAGTGTTGCTGGCAAAGAACTAGATAAACAGTCGATCGCGCTAGGTACGCTCAAAGCCAATATCGGCCATTTGGATACAGCAGCTGGTGTAGCTGGATTTATACATGCCGTTTGTGCACTTAATTATAAGAAAATATCTCCAAATATTAATTTTAACAGCCCGAATCCTGAACTTGATCTACAGTCGACCCCATTCTATTTAGAGAATGAATTACGCGAATGGAAAGGTGGTGTGGAGCCGAGAAGAGGTGCTGTAAGCTCCTTTGGTATTGGTGGAACGAATGCACATGTTATTTTGGAAGAGTTTGAAGGATCCGGTGAGGACAGAAGCCGTATGAAATATCACGTATTACCTTTATCAGCAAAATCTCCAGAGGCGTTAATTGCAAGTAAGGGGAGATTGTCTGCATACATCAATAGCCATGCGGATATTGATGTGGCGAATATGGCGTATACTTTGCAGCAAGGCAGAAAACCTTACCAGTATAGAGATGCGTTGGTCGTGACGTCGGCATCTGAAGCGACTGAATTACTACAAACAACAGCTCAAAAAGTACATCGCGCAGCGTCTCGTGAGCTGACCTTTATGTTCCCAGGGCAAGGTGCACAATATACCGGTATGCTACTGTCTCTATATCAGTCTAGTGATGAGTTTAAACAGCAACTAGACGAGTGTATCGCGCTATTTAATCCATACCTAGACAGTGACTTGTACGCAGTCTGCTTTGACCCCGAAAAAGAAAGGTTATTAGATCAGACTAACTACACTCAAGCTGCGTTATTTAGTATTGAATACGCGTTAGCACGTCACCTTATGACTCTTGGGATCAAGCCGAGTGCGATGATAGGCCATAGTATAGGAGAGTACGTGGCTGCATGTCTTGCTGGTGTGTTCAGTCTAGAAGATGCGATTCATATCGTAGCGAATCGTGGTAGGTTAATGCAGAGCATGCCAACAGGTAATATGGTGGCGATTAAATGTACGGCTCAGCAAGCTAATGAGATTGCGGCTCAGTTTAATTTATGTGTAGCTGCAACAAATGCAAAAGAGAGCATCGTGCTATCAGGCGACAGTGACTCTATCTCTCGTTGTCTAGCGTCTCTTGAAGCAAACTCGATTAAGTACAAGAAATTAAAAGGTGATAGAGCATTCCATTCGCGTCATACCCACTCAATCTTGATGGAGTTTAAGTCTGTTTTTGATGGCATTTCTCTACACGCTCCTGCATTACCTTTTATTTCCAATGTGAGCGGCGACTGGATCACGCCGGATCAGGCTATGACAGCGCAATACTGGGTTGAGCAGCTTGCTGGGGAAGTGCGCTTTGCCAGTGGGATTGAAAGTTTGATAAATCGTTATCCAGAGCATGCGCTATTAGAAGTTGGGCCTGGGAAAACGCTAGCGGGCTTGGTCTCAATGCATCTTCCTGAGCTAATAGAAAGTGTCGTACCTTTTGTGTCATTAGCGGATAACCATAGTGAAGGCGAAGAGCTAGTCGCCAATGTAATGGCTAAACTTTGGTCAATTGGTGCTCATATTGATTGGTCAGTTTGCTATCGTGGTGAGAAAAGAAGACGCATTCCTTTGCCGACGTATGCGTTCCAGAGAAAGCGGTTTGAACCACAAATACGCCAAGAGATGCACAGTGCAACTACCAATCAAAACAATAAGCTAGACTTTAGTAAGTGGTTCTATGCACCAAATTGGCTGCGCAAGCCAAACCAGCCTAGCCAAGTAGATGGCCATAGATGTTTATATATTCATGATGCTAAGCATGATCCATCTCTACATATTGCGCAGTTAACAAGGGCAAACGTAGAAGTTGTTCAAGCGATGGGTGCTCAAGCAACGAGGCAAATCAGTGATTCAACATTTGAGGTTAACTTAGCATCTGAGCAAGGAATGGTTGCACTATTCACGCTGCTAGAGGAACAGCACTTTGACCATATTGTCATGCCGTTGGGCTTTAGTACACAAGCCAGTAGTGCGATGTTGTCCTATGAAGCGCGTTTACAAAACGACTTCTATCCTGCATTTTTCATGTTTAAAGCGCTTGCAGAAATTCACAGGTCAGACTTGAAAGTCACGCTGTTAACAGCTGAAGCATTTGAAGTCGTGGGTTATGAAAATAACAACGCAATTGCCGCGATGCTCCCTGCATTATGTAAGAGTGCAACTGCTGAGCTCGTGAATATTGATGCGGGTGTGGTAGATATAGAAAACACACAGGCTTCATTCAGTCATAGTTGGGTAGATGAATTAGGCCGCGTGTTCAGTAACGATAGAATTGTCGCGCTTAGAGGAAAAAATCGTTATGTTGAGACCTACTCGCAGGTAGATGTTTCAAGTTCTGCGTCCAATCTTAGCCAAGTAAAAGAGAATGGTACTTATATCATTATTGGTGGATTAGGTGGGATGGGATTGGCGGTTGCAGAAGAGTTAGTTTCTAAGGCAAGTGTAAACCTTGTGCTCACAACAAGAACTCAATCTACAATTGCTGATTTACAGACAAGGCTTGAACCACAGGCATATCAGCGCTTACAAGATATTAATAATAGTGCGATGTCTTGCCAGATTAGCGCACTTGATGTCGCCGACAGTCAAGCATTTGAAGCCTTTGTTACTGATTGTATTGCGACAACAGGCACGATTGACGGGATTGTATACTGTGCGGGGGTGCCTGGCGCTGATAAGCCCATCGCTGAGTTAGATATTGCAGAGTTACAAGCGGTTATGGCAAGTAAGGTCTCAGGGCTAATCAACCTAGAAATGGTAATTAAACGCCATGAATTGCAGCCTAACTTCATTACCTTGATGTCATCATTACAAACCGTGGTGGATACCCATAAAAACCGAGTTGATTATGGTGCTGCAAATAGTTTTGTTGATAACTTTATCGCGCAGCTATCTGAAACAATACCTACGTGCCAAATCCAAGTAATTAATTGGAACACTTGGAGTGAATCGGGTATGGCTGTGAACGCCGTATCGGAGCAATCTTTGGAAGTTAACATTGCTGAAAAAGTCATAAATAGCATTTCTAATAGTGAAGGTCGAAGAGTTTTCGCAACGGCCTTAAATAGTGGCTATCAGCGTATTGCAATCTGTGCTACTGACTTATCAGAATTGAAAAATCTTGAAAAACAAGCTTTGAAAAAAGCACAGCCCAAGCAGGAACAACAACTAACCTCGGATGAGGCTGCCGAAATCTTTGATAGTATATTGTTTGATATTCTTGGCTGTCAGGAGGTAGATTTACGTCAGAATTTCCATGCGTTAGGCGGGGACTCTTTGGCTGCTATTCGCTTAAATGCGCAATTTGCAGAGCGCCTTGGCGTCGATATTTCGATGGCGGAGATCATGGAATCACAAAGCATGTTGTCTTTATTTGACAGCATAAACCAAAAGCTAGGTGACTCTGTACAGAAAAGGCAAACCATTGCGAGTGTGGAAAAGCTGTATGGCCCACTTACTTTTGCACAGCAACGCCTTTGGTTCATAGATGAAATGGAAGGTGGAAGCTCTGCATATAACCAAGCTTGGGCTATCAAATTAACAGGTGAGCTAAATACGGTTGCGATGGAAAATGCAATCAAGTCAGTGATTGAACGCCACACAATCCTAAGAACAACGTATCATCAGGGTGATGAGGCCTTCCAACAAATTAATGAAAATTTCGAATTTGAGTTGGCATTAGTTGATATTAGCAATGTTAACAAAGCGCAGAGAGATGATGAAATCGAGCGCATAATTAATGAAGAGCAACGCCTACCATTTGTACTTTCTCAGGATCTCATGGTGAGGTCAAAGTTACTTAGACTGGGACAAACAGAACATGTCTTGCTGTTTTCACAGCATCATATTTGTACAGATGGTTTTTCAATGAGTCGCTTATTTGAGGAGTTAAGCTTCTACTATAATGGCTTCCTGAGTGATAATAAGCCGGCTTTACCAGCACTTCCTATTCAGTATATGGACTATGCTTACTGGCAGCGTGAACATATGCAAGGCGAGACGTTTGCGGCTGAGCTTGAATCTGTGTGTGAAAGGTTGAGAGGTGCACCTCAGGTACATAGTCTTCCTTTAGATTTCCAGCGACCAAATCAACAGAGTTATCGTGGTGATAAGTGGATCAGTAATCTAGACAATACGCTATCTAAAAAGCTCCATGCGCTGGCAAAATCGACAAATACGACCCTATTTATGGTGATGAATAGTGCGCTTTCTATACTCATTTCAAAACTTGGGACAGAAAATGATGTAGTCATTGGTACTCCTGTAGCTAACAGAGGTGAGCAAGAGACCATGCCATTGATTGGTTTTTTTGTGAACACAATGGCTATTCGTACGCAAGTTGATGTTGAGCAATCATTTACTGAACTACTGACACAGGTTAAAGAGGAATGCCTTCATACATACGAAAATCAACATATTCCTTTTGAGTTAGTCGTTGAAAAAATTAACCCAGAGAGAAGCCTGGGATACCATCCTTTGGTACAAATTTTACTGGTTGTACAAGATAAGAATGTGGGTGATCTACAGCTAAATAACCTTGATATTGAACGTATGTTACCTAGTGAAGCTTATAGTAAGTTTGACTTGAGTGTAAATGTGACCGATCACGATGATGGTATAGAGGTTTGCTGGGAGTATGCGAAAGATTTGTTTGCTGAGTCTAGTATGGCACGTTTTACCAAACACTTTATCACTTTGTTAAATAATATTATTGAAAATCAATCTCTTCCAATAGCTGAATTGTCTTTGATTAGCCCAGAAGAGCAAGTTGAGTTATTGTCTTTTGCCCAAGGTGAGGTGATAGAGCTATCTAAAGAGCCGACGATCCACGCCTTATTTGAACAGCAAGTCCAGAAAACACCAGAAGCGATTGCTGTGAGTTACGATGATGACACGCTAACTTATGCAGAACTTAATAACCGAGCGAACCAATTAGCGAGTTACTTGAAGCAAAAAGGTGTTGGGGAAAATAAATATGTGGCCCTGTACATGGATCGCTCCGTCGAGTTGGTGGTAGCAATTTGGGCTGTGTTAAAAGCTGGTGGTGCATATATTCCTTTGGATGTGTCAACGCCGAGTGAGCGCTTAGCTACGATCCTGATGGATAGTCAGCCTGTCTGTATTTTGACTCAGCAGCATCTATATGACTTGGTCGCTCCATGCTCCGCTCTTCCAGTGATCGCGCTCAATGAGCAAAGTCTACAAGCTGAGCTTATGAGTTATACTACTGTAAATCAGTCAATTAACTCTCAGTCACCAGATAGTTGTGCCTATGTTATTTACACCTCAGGCTCGACAGGCACACCAAAAGGTGTTGTTTGTACTCATAGAGGACTGATTAACCGTATTGATTGGATGCAAAATGAATTTAAATTGCATCAAAGTGATGTCGTGCTGCAAAAAACACCTTACAGTTTCGATGTATCTGTTTGGGAGTTTGTATGGCCTCTTACTTCGGGTGCTAAACTTGTCGTGATGCGACCAGAGGAACACAAAGATCCAGAACAAATCCGTCAGTTAATTCAAGCAAAGCAAGTAACCACTTTACACTTTGTGCCCTCAATGCTGAATGCGATGTTAAGTGCTGATGCATGGCATGGATGTGATTCTGTTGCCCGTGTAATTTGTAGCGGAGAAGCTTTACCCATAGAACTGCAAAATACTTTCTATAGCAAAGCAAAACAGGCTTCATTACATAATTTATATGGCCCAACAGAAGCATCGATAGATGTGAGCTTTTGGCACTGCCCGAATGATACATCGGCAAAGACGGTTCCGATTGGTAAACCTATCCAAAATACGCAGCTGATCATTTTAGATGAGCATCAGCGACTTGTTCCTCACGGTGTGGTTGGTGAGCTGTATATTGGTGGTGTTGGTCTTGCGAGAGAGTACCTTAACCGACCAGAATTAACGGCTTCGACCTTTATTGCTAATCCATATTCTAGCTTGAACACACAGCGATTATATAAGTCAGGAGATCTTGCATATGTTAATCAACAAGGGCAAATCGAATATGTTGGACGTATCGATGATCAAGTGAAGATCCGAGGGCTTCGTATCGAATTGGGAGAAATTGAGTACCATTTAAACAATATTGAGCAAATATCTAAAACCACAGTGCTTGCAAGACAGGATCTGTCAGGTAACACCCGACTGGTTGCATATTACAGTGTGGTTGGCGATGCAGAACTTACAAATGAACAACTACATCAAGCACTTGTTGCGGTGTTACCTGAATATATGGTGCCAGCAACTTTCGTGCTGATGGAGCAATGGCCGCTAACGGTAAGTGGTAAAGTAGATAAAAAGCAATTGCCCAACCCTGTGATGCAGACAGCATCGGAATACCTTGCTCCGCAGACGGATGTCGAAAAAGTACTTAGCAGTATTTGGGAGGAATTGTTAGGTATTGCAAAGGTAGGTATTAAAGATAACTTTTTCTCGCTGGGCGGAGACTCTATTTTATCCACTCAAGTCGTGGCTAGAGCGAAAAGGGCAGGTTTAACGTTTACAATTAAAGATATGTTTAATTATCAAACGATCCAAGAGCTTGCACCTGTAGTGATGAGTAATGCTGCAATTGATATTCCTCAAGAAGCAGTCGTTGGAGAGCAGTTACTCACACCAATTCAAAAACAATTTGTCGAGAAGCGTTTAGCTAACCCAAATCACTATAACCAGGCCGTATTATTAAATGCTCCAGAGGGAATGCAGCTATCTGAGCTAGAAACAATTGCAAAAAGTGTAATATCTAGGCATGATGTACTACGTCTGAAGTTTGGACTTGAACAAAATCAATATTGTTACATCCCCGAGTCTGATATTGATATTTCTACTGTTGTACAGGAAGTTAGCTTTACTGAGATTGCTGATTCGGAGCAAGCAAAAGCAATTGAGCTTTTCTGCGGGGGTCTGCAAGAGTCTCTGAATATCAGCAGTGGAGAGACATTTAAGCTTGCTTTAATCCATCTTGGAAATGGCCGCTTGAAGCTGTTTATCTTGGGACATCACTTAATTATCGATGGTGTTTCATGGCGGATAATCATGGCGGATCTAGAACAAGCTTGGGAAGATTTGAAATCTGGTAATGATGTGTTATTGTCTGCTAAGACAACTTCTTATCAGTTTTGGGGTCAGACGCTATCTGACTATGCATGTAGTGATGATTTGCTAAGCCAACGTGAATATTGGATTGATCAGCTAAGTAAATATGAGCAGCACAATATCGAGTGTTTGGCTGATACGCAGGACAGCATTATTAGTACTGCAAGCCTTGCTGTTTCTGAGGAAGACACTGCACAGCTTGTAGATTCCGCAAATAGTGCATATAGAACAAAAGTGCATGAGCTGATTATAGCGGCTGTATTTAGTGCATTTCGACAATGGTCTGGCGCTGAAACCATACGTGTGGATATTGAAGGCCATGGGCGGGAAAATATTGCCGATGGGATTGACCTAAGTGATACGGTAGGCTGGTTTACGTCAATCTACCCATTAATGTTAAATGCACCGATGAATGAACCTGTTGGTGAGTTGATTAAGTTAGTTAAAGATTCGTATAGAGGTGTGCCTGACAACGGTATTGGGTTTGGTGCCTTGCGTTATCTAGCAAATGACCATGAGATACAAGCGCTTGACGAAAGCACTAGTAGCTATAATGTCGTGTTCAATTATCTTGGTCAGTTTGACAACATTGCTTCGGCGAAATCAGCGTTTTCCTTTGCTGAAGAAAAAACGGGTCTATCGTCGAGTGCAGAGAATAAGATTGACGATTTTATCACTGTGAATGCTCTTATTTATCAAGGTAGGCTCAAGGTTGATATTTCATCAATTAAAGTCGGTGAAGCACAATTAGCGCAATTGCTGTCATACCTAGAGCAAAGTATCGAGACAGTGTTGCTGGCTTGTCATAGCAAGCTAGCAGAGCAAGAGATGATTGCCGAGTATAACGAGCTTGCACATTCGCTTCCTAAGCAAGTTGAAGCAATTGAAATTTAAAAACGGATAATAGATAAGCTGTTAATATGAATATCTTCAATTTACTAAAACAATTAAAAGAACGAGATGTCTCTGTTGGAGTAGAAGGGGAAAAGCTGAAAGTTTACGACCCTGAAAATAACTTAACACCTGAGTTGTTACAGAGCTTGAAAGAAAAGAAACAAGAAATTATTCATTTCTTCAGTAACAGTGATGAGCTAACCAAGTCTGACTTTCCTTTGGCTGATCTCACGCGTGAGTTATTTACGGAAATTCATGCAGAGTATACCGATCTACAGAGCATTATGATTGCTACACCAATGCAATCAGGAATGATTTTCCAAAGTCTAATGGATAAATCCAATGCTGCTTATACGGTTCAGCTATCAGGGGAGCTGGTCGGTGTTATCGATGAAAAGGCCTTTGAAGCAGCATGGCTTCACCTGATTGAGAGACATGAGATATTAAGAACTTGTTTTGTTGGACTTGGAGAAAAGCGTATTCATCAACTGGTCCGTAAAGCGGCTGCTTTTTCAGTCCAGTATCATGACTTATCAAGCTATAATCGAACGCTCGCATATGAGCAGCTTGATGCCATCAAACAAGCAGATAGAGAGCAAGGCTTTGACCTTAAAGTGCCTCCTTTGATGCGGGTGCAACTTGTTAAACTTGATACGGAGCTATATCAGTTTATTTGGTCATATCATCATGCTTTGCTCGATGGTTGGTGTAACCCTATTGTGATCCAAGAAGTGATGGCGTTTTATCAAGGAGTCGTGAATGGGACTCCAGTGGTGCTCGGTGAACCTGCTAAATATGAAAACTTTATCCGCTGGTTGAAATCCAGAAATACAGATAAATCAAAACTATTTTGGCGGGAAACTTTATCTGGTTTATCTGAAGCTGCGCCTTTGCCATTTTTGAAACCTGCAAAGACGCTTACTTCACACTATGAAAAATGTTCTTTTTCGCTGTCTGAAGAGCAAAGTCGTAACCTTGCGCAATTAGCCCAAAAAGAAAAATGCACAGTGAATGTACTGTTGCAATTTGCTTGGGCATACCTATTAAGCCAGTACTCGGCGCGCCAAGATGTGCACTTTGGGGTCACTGTATCAGGCCGTCCAGCGGAGCTGGTTGGTGTTGAGAATATGCTAGGGTTATTTATTAACTCTATTCCCCTCTGCGTATCAGTAGACAAAACGTCAACAATTCGAGCTGTGTTAGACCATATTCATCGAACTAACATGGAATGTAACGAACATAGCTATTTGTCATATAGCGATATTCAAAAGCAGTCAGATATTCCTGCGAATAAACCGTTATTTGAAAGTCTCGTTATTTTTGAAAACTATCCCTCTGATGGGGTGGCAGGTGATGACAGCTCAGTGAGGCTCACTCAATTAAACAGTGAAGAGGATACTAACTTTGCATTAACCTTATACGCGTCAATGGCTGAGAAATTGGAGGTTGACTTACATTTCCAAACCGCAAGAATATCTCTAGAGAATGTACAGAGTGTAGTGGAATATCTACAACAGATCTTAATCAGCTTAAGTCAGGTATCAATGGAGGAGATAATATCTGAAGTAAGCCTTATCCCGGTACCAAAAACGAAGGCTTTTATTGCTGGGGAAACGAAAGAGATTAACGCTAAATCAGGGTTGTTGGCACAGTTTGAACATTATGTTGGAATGACGCCAGACAAAGTGGCGGTGGTGTGTGATGGTCACGCTTTCACATACAAACAGTTGTCTGAGCGCATCAATAAAATGGCGAACATGTTACATACACAAGGCCTTGGTGCTGGCGATTTGGTTAGCGTTTATTTGCCAAGAAATATTGAACTGTTAACCTCTATGTTGGCAATTCAGAAAGTAGGAGCCGCTTATGTCCCACTTTCGACCAATTATCCAATTGACCGGATAGCCTACATGCTAGAACATTCAAAGGCTAAGCGTGTTATTACGAGCGGTGATTTAGCGTTGGAGCTTGAGATCTGCGCGGATAGGGTTTTAGATTTGTCTGCATCAAACATAGTGACTGCCTTAGAAGGCAGCTCAGTAGCCCTTAACAATGAAATTCAGCTTCCTGCACCTGATGATCTCATGTATGTGATTTATACCTCAGGATCGACAGGCAAGCCAAAAGGGGTTTGTATCAGCCATAATAATGTCGCTAACTTTCTCCATGCAATGGAGCAAAGTCCTGGGTTATCTAGCCAAGATAGGCTACTTGCGATCACCCCTATCAGTTTTGATATTTCAGTACTTGAGCTCTATTTGCCACTGTATGTTGGCGCAACTGTTCATATTGTCGATGAGAAAATAAGTAAAGATAGCGGTAAACTGGTAAGCTATATCGAGCAAAATCAGATCTCTTGTGTACAGGCAACACCAGCTACTTGGACGATGTTAGAAGGGCAATCAAACTGGTCTACAGTCCAGCCTATAAAAGCGCTTTGTGGCGGTGAAGCATTGCCTCTGCATTTAGCAACAAAGATGGTGTCTAGGTACGAAGAAGTTTGGAATATGTACGGTCCAACTGAGGCAACCGTGTGGGTTGGTGCACATCGTATTGACAATGCTGATACTATTTCAATTGGTACGCCAATACTCAATACTAAGTTTCATGTTTTAAATGACAAGCTAAAACCAGTAGTGCCAGGCATGAGTGGAGAGTTATATATATCTGGGGCTGGATTAGCGAAGGGTTATTTGAATGAGCCGGAACTGACAACTGAACGATTTTTATCTTCTCCAGAATCTGGAGAGTTGATTTATAAAACTGGAGATGTTGTTCGACAGATCAGCAACAATGCCTATCAATACCTAGGGCGTGTTGATGAGCAAGTCAAAGTGCGTGGTTACAGGATTGAACTAGCAGAAGTGGAATCAGCGCTGATACAAAACGAATTAATTGAGTTCGTTGTGGTTAAAGCCGTATCAAATGGGGATGATTTCTCTCAACTGGTTGCCTATTGTGAATTAACCCCGGCAAGTAATGAGTATGATAACCTCGACTTACTTCAAAAAGTTAAAGCTCATCTCAATGAAACTTTACCTGAATATATGCATCCAGCTTACTTTGAAATTATCGAAAATTGGCCGCTTACGCCAAGTGGTAAGGTAGACAAAAAGGCATTACCTAAACCAGAGATCTCGCTTGCTTTAGAAGAGTATGTTGCGCCTAATACAGACACTGAGCATAGCTTGGTTGCTCTGTGGTCAGAGTTACTTAAATTAGAGCCTTCAAAGATAAGTGTTACCAGCAGTTTCTTTCTTTTAGGGGGCAACTCTTTGCTACTGATGCGCTTAGTATCACGACTTAGGGAACAATTTTCTGTTGATATTGAACTAGAAGAAGCAATGGAACTATCCAGCATTCGATTGTTGGCTGAGAAAGTCGATGACTATCAGAAAAGTAATGCACTTTCAGACATCAGTAAGGTATCGGATGTATTGGCAGAAGATGAAGTGGAAGAAGCTATATGATAGAGAATCTACTACAGAGAGTTAAGGAACAAGGGATAAAGTTATACCTAGATAACGAAGGTGCCTTAAAACTAAGAAGAAAAACGAACACAGCAAACGACTCATTAATTGCAGAAATAAAAGAAAAAAAAGCACAGATTATCGAATGGCTTAAGGTTTCAGCAAAGGTAAATGACAAAATAGCAAGAGCTGAACATATTGATAGCGAAGCGCCAGCATCTTTTGCTCAGCAGAGAATGTGGTTGATTAATCAATTAGAAAGCAGTGATGCACATTATAATATGACAGACGCATTGCATATTAATGGCACCATAGACTTATCTGTGATTGAACAGACTTGTGATGAGATTATTAAACGACACGAGCCTCTTAGAACCATTTTTTTTGAAAGAGATGGGCAGGTGTGGCAAAAGGTATTAGACAAGTTTCATTTTCAAGTTACTCGTTTTGACTTTGCTCAAGAAAGTGAAAATGTGGACAACCTAGTTTCTGAGTGTGTGAAGCAGTTTTCGTTACAAGCTTTCTCTCTTGAATCTGACTTGATGTTGAAAGTTGGCTACATTGAGCTGCCAATGAATAACACCGGTGAAGCGCAAGGAGTATTACTCTTTAATCTGCACCATATTGCTGGAGACGGATGGTCCAGAGGACTGCTGCTTAAGGAGTTCAATCATCTCTATCAATCAATTCAGCAGGGAGAGCCGAGTCGGCTGACACCAAATGCACTTCGATACATAGATTACTCGGTATGGCAAAGAGAGCAGTTCGAGTCATCAACAGTAGACTCTCAGAGGGCGTATTGGTTGAAGCAGCTTACTGAGTTGCCAGATGTGCATGCTTTGCCACTTGATCATCCTCGCCCACCAGTGCAGAGCTTTGATGGTAGTCGTGTTCAATTTGCTCTAGAAGCGCAGTTGAGCATGCAGTTGAAAGCGTTGGCTGTTGAGCAAAATGTAACATTATTTATGTTACTTCACGCAGCGTTTAGTTTATTGTTATCTCGCTATTCGGATTGCACTGATATTGTAATTGGTACACCTGTGGCAAATCGTAGGCAGCAAGAGTTAGAGGGATTAATAGGCTGTTTTGTAAATACGCTTGTACTGCGTACCAATACGTCTGAGAACAGGCGCTTTATTGATTACTTGCATGATGTAAAAAAAATCAATGTAAATGCACAAGCAAATCAAGATATGCCATTTGATTTACTTGTTGATGAGCTAAATCCGCAGAGAAGTCCTGCATACTCACCGTTATTTCAAATTCAGTTTAGTATGAATAATACTGAGTCGGTGAAGCCGAACTTAGCGAGTTCTTCTGTTTCTTCTGCGAATGTATCACGTAGTCTAGTAAAGTATGAACTTGCGTTACATGCCGTGGAGGATCATGACAGACTGAATTTTAGATTTGAGTATAATACTTCAATATTCAAACAAGATACGATACAGCAACTACAAGCCTGCTTTGTTCAATTGCTAAAAAGTATTGTTGCGACGCCACAGCAGGGTATTCATGAATTAACACTAGTTTCTGAATCTAACCAACATCACCTTTTGGTTGAGCTCAATGATACATCAGCACCAATAGCGCACGATGACAATGTCGTCGCAGCATTTACGCAGCAGGTTGCCGATAACCCACAACGTATAGCTGTGACTTATGAGGGAGAGTCGTTAACGTACCAGCAACTCGATGAAAGAGTGAATCAATTAGCAAACCATCTACAAGATAATGGTGTTGGGGCGCATAGTTATGTTGCTTTATATATGGAACGTTCGCTGGAAATGGTTGTTGCTATTTGGGCGATTTTAAAATCTGGTGGGGCCTATATTCCGATCGATCCGACATTACCCGCTGCAAGGGTAAGGGTTATATTGCAAGACGCGTCACCAGTCTTAGTTTTAACACAGAAAAGGTTTTACGGCTCACTGTCCTCATACCATCATAATGTTGTCTCTCTTGATGAGGATTCGGTGATACAAACCCTAAGTAGCGGCTCACAGTCATTTGAAACTAATTCACTATTTCAGCAAGGGCAGGAAGCTTATATTATCTATACTTCAGGTTCTACTGGTGAACCAAAAGGGGTAATTTGCGAACACAAAGGCTTGTTTAATCGCATTGATTGGATGCAAAAAATGTATCAGCTGAACTCGGCTGATTGTGTGCTACAAAAGACACCATACAGTTTTGATGTATCAGTATGGGAGTTTATATGGCCGCTAATTACAGGGTGCCGTCTAGTCGTAGCAAAACCTGAGGGTCATAAAGAGCCGAGTTATTTGTCATCACTTATTCAATCACAAAAGGTAACAACATTACATTTTGTGCCCTCTATGCTTAATTTGATGCTTCAAGCTGGTGACTGGGAGCAATGCAGTACGGTTCGCCAAGTGTTTTGCAGCGGAGAAGCGCTATCAAGTGAATTACAAGCGCAGTTTTTTGCAACGGAGACAAAGTCTAAATTACATAATTTATATGGTCCAACAGAGGCTTCAATAGATGTTACTTATTGGGAGTGCGATAGCGCTGCTGATAAGGGGGCTAGTGTGCCAATAGGTAGACCTATACAAAATACAAGTTTAGTTGTGTTAGATAAAAACGGAAAACTTGTTCCATATGGTGCTGTTGGAGAGCTTCATATTGGCGGAATGGGATTGGCGGTAGGGTATCTAAACAAACCCGAATTAACAAAAGACAAGTTTATTCCAAACCCATTTCCACAGTTAAATGGCCCCAGACTATACAAAACGGGTGATTTGGTTCGTTATAGCGAAGGCGGTAAGCTGGAGTATTTGGGTCGAATAGATCACCAAGTTAAGCTGCACGGCTTAAGAATCGAGCTTGGCGAAATTGAGTATCAGCTGGTTCAGCATGACAAGGTTAATCGATGTCTCGTTATGGTTCGTGAGGACATTGTTAATCAACCAAGATTGGTTGCGTATTTTGATAGTCCACACCCTGATATAGAAACACACTGTACAGAGTATCTAAAACAACAATTACCAAGTTATATGGTACCGGAAGTCTTGATCAGGGTAACGCAATGGCCGCTCACTGCGAACGGCAAAATCGACAGGAAAAAGCTACCTGTACCTAATGTGCCAGACACACTGAAGTATCTAGCTCCTGAAAACGAAATAGAAAGTCAGTTGCAACTTTTTGTGATGTCAGTACTACATTTAAACGAAGAACAAGTAAGCGCCGATGCTGACTTCTTTGAGCTGGGTGGTAATTCTTTACTGGCAATAAAGTTGATATCGAAGATTAACGAACAGTGGCAAATAAATATATCTAGTAAAGAAATCTTCAATACTAGAACCATAAGAGGATTGGGCGCAGAGATAGAAAAATATACTCTAGTATTGGCTTCCCAAATAATAACAAATAATACGCAAGTAGAGGAAAGTGGCTGGCTATGAACATTGTACAACTAATTCACCAAGCAAATAGCTCGGGTGTAACACTATTTTGTAAGTCTGGAAAATTAGGGTTTAGATTAAATAAGGGTTGTACTTTCCCACCAGAACTAAAACAAAGCATAGCGGATAACAAGCAAGCTATTATTGAATTTTTGACAGCCTATGAATCTTCGCCGAGCCTAGCGTTAAAGCCTATCACCCCAGTAGACAGAAACACAGATAAGTTCCCTCTGTCTTTTGCCCAGCAGCGGCTATGGTTTATTGATAGTTTGCAAGGTAGCACTCCAGAGTACAATATGCCGATGGTATTTGAGCTGTCAGGCACGATTAGTCTGACGAGTATCCAGCGAGCCTTTCGTGAAATTATCGCGCGTCATGAAGTCTTAAGAACCGTCTATGAAGAGCATGATGGTGAAGCATATCAAAAGATAAAAACAATATCTGAAGTCGAGTTTGCGATTCAGCAAAAAGACATCAGTGAACTCGATGAGCAAGATAAAGAAACCGCACTTAAAGCATATGTGCGTGAGGAAGTAGGGAGACCGTTTAATCTATCCACAGAAGTGATGTTACGGGTAAGCTTTATAAAGACCGCAGAAACATCAGGCGTACTGTTACTTAATCTGCACCACGTAGCGTCAGACGGATGGTCAATGGAAATCCTGATGAAGGAGTTCTTTGCACTGTATCATGCGCAAGAAGCAGGTGAAGCTAGCCCCTTACCAGAACTCGCGGTGCAGTATGCTGATTATGCTCATTGGCAGCGTCACTATTTGGCACAAGAGCAGCTTGAGGGTCAGTTGGATTATTGGGAGCAGCAACTTGAAGGGTTACCTGCACTCCATAGTTTGCCATTAGATAAAGCAAGGCCAGCACAAAAGCAATATCAGGGTGCGCGAGTTACAGGAGTCTTACCCAAAGAGTTGGCGCAAGCACTTCTGAAGATGGCGCAGCAATTCAAAATCACTCCGTTTATGTTATTGCATGGAGCCTTATCGTTACTCCTGTCGAGGCATGGAAACAGTAAGGATGTGGTCATAGGCACACCAATAGCGAATCGGGAGCAGCGAGAGCTGGCACCATTGATAGGGTTCTTCGTCAACACCTTAGTGCTAAGAGCAGATACTGGTCATAATACAGTAGGTGAGTATTTAGCACACATAAGACAAGTTAATCTAGATGCACAAGCAAATCAGTCAGCGCCCTTTGAGCAAATAGTCGAGCGTTTGAAAGTGCCACGCAGTGGCTCACACAGCCCACTATTTCAAATCATGATGACGACCAATAGTGACTATGGTTTATCGAGTGATGCGGATAAAGCAGGGTTTAAGCTACCAGGTGTGACGGTTAAGCCGTACAGTGGTGACAGTGTACAGGCGAAATTTGATTTGGATGTCGATATTCAAATTAATGAGCAAGGTGTTACCGTGCACTGGAATTATGATGTTAGCCTGTTCGACAAAGGACATATTGCCCAGCTGAATGCGCACTTTGAGCGGCTACTGACAGGGTTGAGTGAAGCCAGTGCACAAACCGCAGTGAGTAGCTTGCCATTGTTATCGAAAGAAGAAGAGCACAAGCTGCTGTATACACTGAACGACACAGCAGTAGAGTATGATAAGTCGGCTTGTATTCATACGTTGTTTGAGCGCCAAGTGGACTTAGTGCCAGAGCAAGTTGCGGTTGCATTTGCAGATGACGTTTTACAATATAAGACATTGGATGAGAAGGCGAATCAGCTAGCACATTACCTGCGCGCAGAGCATGGGATAGGGCCAGATAGCTTAGTGGGTGTGTGCGCAGATAGGTCACTGGAGATGGTGATAGCGGTTTTAGGGATCTTAAAAGCAGGAGGTGCTTATGTGCCACTAGACCCGAGTTATCCGCGTAGCCGCTTAGAATATATGATAGCAGATGCGTCATTATCGGTGGTAGTGAGCCATGGAGAGACGGCAGAAGCATTAGCGAGTTTTACTAAAACGCAAGTTAGGTTAGATGGATTTGCCTTAGGGGAGCCGCATCTGTGTGATGCGTATCCACGTACTCGGCCACAAGAGGTCGGTGTGAGCGCATCACATCTGGCGTATGTGATTTATACCTCAGGCTCGACAGGACAGCCAAAAGGCGTGATGATTGAGCATCAAAATACGGTTGCAATGTTGAATTGGGGCAAGCATTTTTATTCAACGGCAGAGTTGCAAACAGTATTAGCGAGTACTTCTTTAAGTTTTGATTTATCTGTTTTTGAATTATTTTTACCGCTAAGTGTTGGCACAAAAGTAAGACTCGTTAAAAATGTTTTAGAAGTAGTGACAGAGCAGTGTGTTCGGGATGTCACCTTACTTAATACAGTTCCTTCAGCTATCTCGGCTTTGCTAGATAATAATACTTATTTAGAGAAAATCCGGGTCATTAATCTTGCGGGAGAAGCATTACACAGTGAGCTTATCAACAAAATATTTGAACAATATACGGCGATTAGCGTTTGTAATCTATATGGCCCATCTGAAGATACGACCTACTCAACCGGGATCAGGTTTAATAATGCGGTACAGTCAACGCCAAGTATTGGCCGTGTGATTTCAAATAGTATTGCGCTGATTTTAAATGAAGATGGCCAGCTATTACCTTACGGCTCTGTAGGAGAGTTATATTTGGGAGGTGATGGTGTCTCTAGAGGATATAGGCACCAAGCCGAGCTAACGGCAGCTAAGTTTGTTAGTAATCCATATTCCACAGTAGGACAGGGAGTTCAGGCTGCTCGACTTTACCGTACAGGAGATTTAGTAAAGTATCTTCCTTGTGGTAATTTAGCGTTTCTTGGTCGAATTGATGATCAGGTGAAGATAAGAGGATTTAGGATAGAGCTTGGGGAAATCGAGTTTGAATTATCTCAACTTGCTGAAATTGACTCATGCCTAGTCATTGCGAAGCAGGTTGGAGAAGATAACCGCTTAATCGCATACCTAAAAGGCCACGATGGTGACATCAATATTGATGAAGTTAAGAAAGCGCTTCGTTTAGCATTACCTGAATATATGGTGCCTAGCTTTTTTGTGGAAGTTGAAGAGTGGCCATTAACACCAAATGGAAAAATCGACAAAAAGCAATTACTAGAAATTGAAGGTGTCGGTTTTAATGAAGAATACGTTGCACCGCAGAGCCAAACTGAGCTGGCACTAGTGGATATTTGTTCTGAATTGTTGGAACTGGAACAAAGTAAAATAAGTATTAAAGCAAACTTTTTTGAACTGGGAGGGCACTCCCTATTAATAATGAAGTTTGTAAGAAAAATTGAGGAAGTCCTAGGGATCACAATCTCAATGAATGCTTTTTTTGATGTGCAGACTCTGCAAGAGCTTGCTTCCCTATGTGAAATTATAGCGGTAAGTCAGTCTATCAACGAGGTAGATGATGTTGCCGAATACGAAGAGTTCGAGTTTTGAGATGAATGCATTAAACCTTATCCAGCAGTTGGCTAGACAAGACATTATTTTGCAAATGACAGAGAATGGATCGTTAACTGCTAAGGCTCCCAAGGGAGCCATCACAGCTGAAATAAGTGATCTTATAAGGCAAAATAAGAGAGAATTTATTGATTGCTTAACGCGCTTAGAGTCACTTCATTCTCAAGTGGAAAGCAATTCGGTCATTCCTGTTGACAGAAACACAGATAAGCTCCCTCTGTCTTTTGCCCAGCAGCGGCTATGGTTTATTGATAGTTTGCAAGGTAGCACTCCAGAGTACAATATGCCGATGGTATTTGAGCTGTCAGGCACGATTAGTCTGACGAGTATCCAGCGAGCCTTTCGTGAAATTATCGCGCGTCATGAAGTCTTAAGAACCATCTATGAAGAGCATGATGGTGAAGCATATCAAAAGATAAAAACAATATCTGAAGTCGAGTTTGCGATTCAGCAAAAAGACATCAGTGAACTCGATGAGCAAGATAAAGAAACCGCACTTAAAGCATATGTGCGTGAGGAAGTAGGGAGACCGTTTAATCTATCCACAGAAGTGATGTTACGGGTAAGCTTTATAAAGACCGCAGAAACATCAGGCGTACTGTTACTTAATCTGCACCACATAGCGTCAGACGGATGGTCAATGGAAATCCTGATGAAGGAGTTCTTTGCACTGTATCATGCGCAAGAAGCAGGTGAAGCTAGCCCCTTACCAGAACTCGCGGTGCAGTATGCTGATTATGCTCATTGGCAGCGTCACTATTTGGCACAAGAGCAGCTTGAGGGTCAGTTGGATTATTGGGAGCAGCAACTTGAAGGGTTACCTGCACTCCATAGTTTGCCATTAGATAAAGCAAGGCCAGCACAAAAGCAATATCAGGGTGCGCGAGTTACAGGAGTCTTACCCAAAGAATTGGCGCAAGCACTTCTGAAGATGGCGCAGCAATTCAAAATCACTCCGTTTATGTTATTGCATGGCGCCTTATCGTTACTCCTGTCGAGGCATGGAAACAGTAAGGATGTGGTCATAGGCACACCAATAGCGAATCGGGAGCAGCGAGAGCTGGCACCATTGATAGGGTTCTTCGTCAACACCTTAGTGCTAAGAGCGGATACTGGTCATAATACAGTAGGTGAGTATTTAGCACACATAAGACAAGTTAATCTAGATGCACAAGCAAATCAGTCAGCGCCCTTTGAGCAAATAGTCGAGCGTTTGAAAGTGCCACGCAGTGGCTCACACAGCCCACTATTTCAAATCATGATGACGACCAATAGTGACTATGGTTTATCGAGTGATGCGGATAAAGCAGGGTTTAAGCTACCAGGTGTGACGGTTAAGCCGTACAGTGGTGACAGTGTACAGGCGAAATTTGATTTGGATGTCGATATTCAAATTAATGAGCAAGGTGTTACCGTGCACTGGAATTATGATGTTAGCCTGTTCGACAAAGGACATATTGCCCAGCTGAATGCGCACTTTGAGCGGCTACTGACAGGGTTGAGTGAAGCCAGTGCACAAACCGCAGTGAGTAGCTTGCCATTGTTATCGAAAGAAGAAGAGCACAAGCTGCTGTATACACTGAACGACACAGCAGTAGAGTATGATAAGTCGGCTTGTATTCATACGTTGTTTGAGCGCCAAGTGGACTTAGTGCCAGAGCAAGTTGCGGTTGCATTTGCAGATGACGTTTTACAATATAAGACACTGGATGAGAAGGCGAATCAGCTAGCACATTACCTGCGCGCAGAGCATGGGATAGGGCCAGATAGCTTAGTGGGTGTGTGCGCAGATAGGTCACTGGAGATGGTGATAGCGGTTTTAGGGATCTTAAAAGCAGGAGGTGCTTATGTGCCACTAGACCCGAGTTATCCGCGTAGCCGCTTAGAATATATGATAGCAGATGCGTCATTATCGGTGGTAGTGAGCCATGGAGAGACGGCAGAAGCATTAGCGAGTTTTACTAAAACGCAAGTTAGGTTAGATGGATTTGCCTTAGGGGAGCCGCATCTGTGTGATGCGTATCCACGTACTCGGCCACAAGAGGTTGGTGTGAGCGCATCACATCTGGCGTATGTGATTTATACCTCAGGCTCGACAGGACAGCCAAAAGGCGTGATGATTGAGCATCAAAGCTTGCACAACAATATGATTACTTCCCTCGAATACACGGAATTATCCCCTAGTGCGGCTATTTACCATTGTTCATCAGTTGCCTTTGATGCTGCCGTTTGGGTTATGTGGTTAGGCCTCGTAAATGGAGCCAAATTGCGATTAGCGACAACGTTAGAGTATGGAAAAGAGTTAGTACATTATGGCGATGTCTCCCACCTCTTTATGACTCCCTCTATGTTGCGATGTTTGAAAGTTAAAAAATATGAAAGTCTAACCACAGTGATGGTAGGTGGTGAGCATTGCCCTGATTCACTTGCTAATGAGTGGCTATCAGTAGGTGTTGAATTTTTAAATGCCTATGGCCCAACTGAAATAACTATCTGTAGCTCAATTGGCCGATGCTTGGAGGGTAAGCAGGCAACGATTGGTACTCCTTTTGCCAATATGCAGTATTATATTTTAGATGCGGATCAAGCTTTGCTACCTTACGGTGCTGTGGGTGAGTTATATGTTGGTGGAGATGGAGTGGCCAGAGGTTATTTGAACAAAGCGACATTGACACAAAATAGCTTTATTCCTAATCCATACTTTTGCCCAAATAAAAGGAACACTTCAAAGCGATTATATAAAACGGGAGACTTAGTTAAATTTAATTCAGACGGTGAACTTATTTACATTAGCCGCGTCGATGATCAAGTGAAAATTCGCGGGTTTCGAGTCGAGCTTGGTGAGATTGAGTCACAAATAAACTCTTGCTCTGAGGTTGACTCTAGCGTCGTACTCATCATTGAACGCGGCACATCAAAGTATCTTGTGGGGTATATCAAACAGAGAGAAGGACTTGTTCAGTCCACCAGTGCTGTTGAGCAACAAGTCCAGCAACACTTAAAAACCTCATTGCCTGCACATATGCTCCCAAGCAAGCTGATTGTAGTGAGTGAATTTCCGAGAACGGCAAATGGCAAGGTTGATAAGGTGGCGTTATCAGCAACAACGCTTGATACGGATACTGTAGCTACAGTTATCGAGGCTAAAGATGATATAGAAAAAGCACTAGTACAGATCTGGTCTGAGCTATTTAGTGTACCTCCTGCATTGATCAGTACTGAAGATGACTTTTTTGAATTAGGTGGTCATTCATTATTGTCGATGAGGCTGTGCTCTGAGATAGAAGATAAACTAAACGTACAAATACCACTGCGGGAAATTTACGATAGCCCTACCATCGTAGATATCGCTATATTGGTAAAAAATGCAGTTGATGTAGGGTCAAACCTAGTCTCTCGAGTAGAAAGAAACACAGATAAGTTCCCTCTGTCTTTTGCCCAGCAGCGGCTATGGTTTATTGATAGTTTGCAAGGTAGCACTCCAGAGTACAATATGCCGATGGTATTTGAGCTGTCAGGCACGATTAGTCTGACGAGTATTCAGCGAGCCTTTCGTGAAATTATCGCGCGTCATGAAGTCTTAAGAACCGTCTATGAAGAGCATGATGGTGAAGCATATCAAAAGATAAAAACAATATCTGAAGTCGAGTTTGCGATTCAGCAAAAAGACATCAGTGAACTCGATGAGCAAGATAAAGAAACCGCACTTAAAGCATATGTGCGTGAGGAAGTAGGGAGACCGTTTAATCTATCCACAGAAGTGATGTTACGGGTAAGCTTTATAAAGACCGCAGAAACATCAGGCGTACTGTTACTTAATCTGCACCACATAGCGTCAGACGGATGGTCAATGGAAATCCTGATGAAGGAGTTCTTTGCACTGTATCATGCGCAAGAAGCAGGTGAAGCTAGCCCCTTACCAGAACTCGCGGTGCAGTATGCTGATTATGCTCATTGGCAGCGTCACTATTTGGCACAAGAGCAGCTTGAGGGTCAGTTGGATTATTGGGAGCAGCAACTTGAAGGGCTACCTGCACTCCATAGTTTGCCATTAGATAAAGCAAGGCCAGCACAAAAGCAATATCAGGGTGCGCGAGTTACAGGAGTCTTACCCAAAGAGTTGGCGCAAGCACTTCTGAAGATGGCGCAGCAATTCAAAATCACTCCGTTTATGTTATTGCATGGCGCCTTATCGTTACTCCTGTCGAGGCATGGAAACAGTAAGGATGTGGTCATAGGCACACCAATAGCGAATCGGGAGCAGCGAGAGCTGGCACCATTGATAGGGTTTTTCGTCAACACCTTAGTGCTAAGAGCGGATACTGGTCATAATACAGTAGGTGAGTATTTAGCACACATAAGACAAGTTAATCTAGATGCACAAGCAAATCAGTCAGCGCCCTTTGAGCAAATAGTCGAGCGTTTGAAAGTGCCACGCAGTGGCTCACACAGCCCACTATTTCAAATCATGATGACGACCAATAGTGACTATGGTTTATCGAGTGATGCGGATAAAGCAGGGTTTAAGCTACCAGGTGTGACGGTTAAGCCGTACAGTGGTGACAGTGTACAGGCGAAATTTGATTTGGATGTCGATATTCAAATTAATGAGCAAGGTGTTACCGTGCACTGGAATTATGATGTTAGCCTGTTCGACAAAGGACATATTGCCCAGCTGAATGCGCACTTTGAGCGGCTACTGACAGGGTTGAGTGAAGCCAGTGCACAAACCGCAGTGAGTAGCTTGCCATTGTTATCGAAAGAAGAAGAGCACAAGCTGCTGTATACACTGAACGACACAGCAGTAGAGTATGATAAGTCGGCTTGTATTCATACGTTGTTTGAGCGTCAAGTGGACTTAGTGCCAGAGCAAGTTGCGGTTGCATTTGCAGATGACGTTTTACAATACAAGACATTGGATGAGAAGGCGAATCAGCTAGCACATTACCTGCGCGCAGAGCATGGGATAGGGCCAGATAGCTTAGTGGGTGTGTGCGCAGATAGGTCACTGGAGATGGTGATAGCGGTTTTAGGGATCTTAAAAGCAGGAGGTGCTTATGTGCCACTAGACCCGAGTTATCCGCGTAGCCGCTTAGAATATATGATAGCAGATGCGTCATTATCGGTGGTAGTGAGCCATGGAGAGACGGCAGAAGCATTAGCGAGTTTTACCAAAACGCAAGTTAGGTTAGATGGATTTGCCTTAGGGGAGCCGCATCTGTGTGATGCGTATCCACGTACTCGGCCACAAGAGGTTGGTGTGAGCGCATCACATCTGGCGTATGTGATTTATACCTCAGGCTCGACAGGACAGCCAAAAGGCGTGATGATTGAGCATAAAGCTATTGTGAACTATCAAAATCATATCACACATAGTTATAATATTTCGTACACAGATTGTGTGTTACAGTTTTCAAACACCTCGTTCGATATCTTTATTGAAGAATTTTTCGGGGCGCTTTGTCATGGTGCAAGGTTAGAGATTAGAAATGAAGACTGCATGTTGGGGCTGGCGCAATTTACTCAATTTTGCGATGAAAAAGGCGTAACAATAGCTAGTTTGCCAACGGCATTTTGGGCGCAACAACTTACTGAAGAAGTAGTAATTGAAGAAACAACGCTACGAATGGTTATTGTTGGTGGCGAGGAGCTTACCCATTCGACGGTTAAGCGGCATTACATGCAAATGCCACAAAGTACGATCTTGGTAAATACTTATGGCCCTACGGAAGCGACAATTACTGCTACGACTTATGTTACTTCAGCAGCTGATCTGGTGAATGAGGTTATACCGATAGGTAAGCCTAATAAAAACAATCAATTATACATACTGAATGCGCAGCTGGAGTTGTGCTCTGAGCACCATGTTGGCGAGTTGTATATCGGCGGGGATGGTTTAGCACGCGGGTATCTAAATAAACCCGAGTTGACACAAAAAGTATTTATTAATAATCCATACTATGACCCGCATAAACAAATCGGCTCCCGTGTGATCTATCGTACTGGTGATCTAGTGAAGTACTCCGAGTCTGGGTGTATTGAGTTCTTAGGGAGAAAGGACTCGCAAGTTAAGATTAGGGGGTATAGATTAGAGCTAGCTGAAGTTGAAAGCCATCTAATTGGACTTGAAGAGGTTGAGTCAGCTTTGGTATTAACTGAAAATCAACCTCATGGGCCACAACTCATCGCCTTTATCAAACTAGCTGATGCTAAGATTAGCGTGGATGGGATCAGAGAGAAGCTGAAATCTGTGATGCCAAACTATATGCTGCCTCAATACCTTGAGGCTGTTACCGAATGGCCGCTAAATGCTAATGGGAAAATAGATAAAGCTGAGTTGTTAGCTGGCTATCACACACCTAGCGTGAGCGATTTTCAGCTTCCCAGTTCTAAAGCGGAGCAAGATCTAATCAACGTGTTTGCAAAAGTGCTAGACAAAGCGCCAAACCAATTAGATATGACGGCTAACTTCTTCCACCTTGGAGGGCACTCATTATTGGTGCCCATGTTGACAAGAGAAATCAACAAGAAGTTTGGTAGTAATCTGAAACTAAAAGATATATTTGAAAACCCAACAGCAAAAGAGTTGGTCGATGTGTTGGCATCAGAAAATATAAAAGGACATGATGAGAGTAACGTACATTTAATTACTTTGTCTGAGGGGTCTAAAGAGGCACCAGCGCTGGTGTTAATCCATCCTGTTGGTGGGTCAGTGGCATGTTATGCACCGTTATTATCTAAGTTAAACGTAAAAGGTTCAGTGTATGGGATTAGTACCTCGGAAATAGATGAAGCAAGTTTATCTTTGGTAGCTGAAAAATATAATAAACTTCTTAATAATCATGGTATTAATTGCTTCTCCTTGGCTGGCTGGTCAATTGGTGGCATGATAGCACTTGAAATGGCTTCCCAATTAGAACAGAATGTGTCAGTGGTGTTAATCGACAGTTATACACCAGAGACAATAAAAAGCCATACAGACTTTGAGCTATCACCCCAGCATAGAGCCTTACATTCTTTAGTATTGGAGCTAAATGTTGACTTGGGGATACTGCCTACAAATGTATTCGAAACAGAGGTTGAAGTCTTATGTGAAATGGTTGTGGCTCGAGGAATAGAACAAAATATATTCTCATCGGCAGTATCTGCCACAGATTTGCATGGGCGTATAAAGGTAATATCGGCACTTGAGTCACTTACTATGGCATATCAGCTGTCTAATTATCGAGGCCACACTCTATGGGTGAAGGCTTTATCTAGCGACGTGGATCAAGTGAGTGAAGAAGCTACGTGGTTAGCGCATTGTGAGAGTTTACAAGTTGTCCCTGTTGTAGCCGATCACTTTAGTATATTGCGAGATCCGTCTGTTGACTCGTTAAGCCAAGCTATAGAGTCTTTTTTACTGGAATCAAAGGAAGGTAGTTAATTCAATATCATAGCCACCGTATGAAGGATGGCTTTTTAATAACAGAGCCATGTATTACAGGTCAGCTGATAATACTGTTTTTAATGCATACACAAAATAAATCGCCAGTAGCATTTAGGGCCTACTAACTAGGGCTTTAAATTGGTCAAGTTTGACATGTATGCATCTTATTGGGAGTCAATATTTTGAGTAATGCAAAGATAACACTAAAAAAAGTTACTAAAGTCTTTGAAATGGAAGATGTAGATACACATGCGCTAAGAGGTGTAGATCTCGTTATTGAACCAGGCGAATTTGTTTCAATATCAGGGCCTTCAGGGTGTGGTAAATCAACATTATTATCAATTTTAGGACTGCTTGACACCGCAACAGATGGTGAATACCTAATTGAAGGCGAAAATATAATAGGGTTATCTGATGATGCGTTAGCGGAAATTAGAAACGAAAAAATTGGGTTTATTTTTCAATCTTTTAATCTTATTGATGAATTGACAGTCTTTGATAATGTTGCACTTCCTTTGCGCTATGGCAACGCCCAGCTAGATAGTAAAGCTGTGGAACAGCGAGTAAACGAAGTGCTTGCGCTGGTAGATATGAGCCACAGGGTAAATCATAAGCCGAATTATTTGTCAGGTGGTCAACAGCAGCGTGTGGCAATCGCTCGCGCGTTGGTAAAAAAACCTGCCATATTATTGGTGGATGAGCCTACTGGTAACCTAGATTCGAAAAGTGGTGATCTTGTGATGGGACTGTTGGCTGACCTAAATAACAAAGGGACTACAATCTGTATGGTAACTCACGATCCTCGCTATGCTGATATGGCGAAAAGAAGATTGTATCTACTTGATGGTGTGATCCAACCAGCCCCTGCAGTAGCGGAGAAAGTCGCGTGAAAAATGGTTTACTCTTGATCAAAGATGCCGTGATGAGTCTAAGACATCGACTTGGCTTTGTGTTTACGGTTATCACGACAATGGGGATCACGCTCGGTGCGTTCCTCTGTATCGCTACGCTAAATTATCTACTTCTGGTTAAGCCTCTCAGTTACTCTGAGCAACAAAATATGTTTGTTGCCGAGCACAAGCTGCTAGATCCAGATAAACGCCCAAGAGCAAACGCGTTTACGTACCCAGGCCTAGTCTACTTATACGAAAACCAAAGTTACTTTGATAATGCGACTATCATTGCTTACAAACAAAATGTTATTTCATCAATTCCATCTCAACCTACGGTAAATACGGGGGCCGTTACCCCAGAATTTACAGGTATGTTTGATATGAATATGTATATGGGGCGGAGTTTTAGCGAAACAGAGGCACTGAATAATTATAATCCAGTAACGGTGATAAGCTATCAAACTTGGCAAGGGCTATTTGGTAGTGATCCAGAGATTCTGTCTAAAACTTTAATGTTAGCAGGCATTAAATATCGAATCATTGGTGTGGCTGCAAAGGACTTTAAAGAGCCACAATTGCTAAAAACAGGCCACGAAACGCAAGTATGGCTACCTTGGGATTTCAACTCTTTTGAGGACGCGCAAAGACAGTACTGGGGCAATGTAAGTGATGCGCTATTCTTTGTGGGTGCAATAAAGCCAAATACTGATATGAAGTTGGCAGAACAACAACTTTCAGCGCTTGTTGACTCGCGTTGGCAGCAGGAGGGGATAGCCACCGGGTGGAGTATCGAAATTGCTTTAGTTGCGCTTAAAGATGTCATTATGGGTGATAGTAGTGTTATGGCGATACTGTTGCTAGGCGGTGTAACTGGTTTGGTATTAATCTCATGTGTAAACCTACTTAATTTATTTATGTCTCGTACAGTTGAACGTCAAACTGTGTTGTCTATTCATGCAGCCATCGGAGCTAAAAAGTCTGATCTATTCAAGCTAATGTTCGCAGAGTCTGGTGTTCTCTTAGGGATATCTACGGTGATAGCCTTAGTTATAGCAAGTTTCGGCTTTATGTTGTTGGGACACTATTTGAATGAAGTATTGCCAAGAGCAAATGAACTTAGCTTATCGCTATTTACTTTCGTTATTGCAGTTGTCTCTGCGTTGAGCCTTGCATTATTTTTTGCCAAAGTTGGGATTAGTATCGTTAACTATAAAAAGTTAAAAGAAGGGTTACAGTCAAGTGGTAAAGGAACTGGGGTTCAGGTATCTAAAAGAAAAAGAAAGTTGTTGATCATTAGCCAAGTTGGGTTGGTGACTAGTTTAGTTCTGGCCAATATCACTTTATTTCAGCTTGCTATCGAAACAATCTATAAAGATAAGGGATTTAATGTAGAGAACAAAGCTCAGCTATCAGTAAAGACCATGACGTCAGAGCCGCTCAGTAAAGATGCCTCAGTCGCAGTCATGAGAGCATTAAGGGATAGACTTGAAGCACAACCGCAGATTGCATCTGTGAGCCAAGCAAAGTCACCTGTTAACCCGTTTAGTACTTGGGCAATGAAAGATGTTGAAAATAATGCAAGACTAACTCCGCTAGGTAAAAAAGTTGACCAAAACTATTTTGCAATGATAGAACAAACACTTGTTGCGGGTCGCCTATTTGATAGTTCAGATATTCAGTCGGGTGCTCAGGTGATGATAGTGAATGAAGCATTTGCTGAAATGTATGGCGGCAGCCAAGATGTGATCGGCAAGCGTTTCACTCGTGGAAGTACACCAATAGAGGTCGTTGGCGTTGTAGAGCCTATCTTTCTTCCTTCTGGTGATACGAATACCGCCAGAGTATATATGCCTGAATCTCAGTCTAGCTATTACCTGATGCTTCAGTTTAAAGCGGAACAACTGATGAGTCGTGCGCAAATTGCAACTATTGTAAGTGCTGTAGATTCTCGGTTCACTGTATTCAACTTTGATATGTTATCAGAGTTGCATACAAAAATGCTCTTCGGAGATATTACAGCAGCGTTGACTTCAGGGCTCTTAACGATATTGATATTATTTCTAGCCGCAATAGGCTTGTATGGAACACTGAGTTATAACCTCCAACTTCGAAAGTTAGAGATTGGCACTCGCCGTGCGATTGGTGCAAAAAAGAAAGATTTGTACACCTTAATGATCGGTGACACTAGTCAACCTGTGTTTGTAGGTTTAGCTTTGGGTAGCCTGGGTCTTTTCATTCTCTGGCTTACCACTGAGGTTAACAGTATGATTTCGTTTGACTCAATGACGATAGGGATGCTTCTGATATCAGTCTTAATGATAATACTAATTTCATTATTTGCATGCTGTTACCCACTGAAACGACTCTTAGACAGCCCAATTATATATAAGCTGAAGGGAGAATAATCACAGATATAAGCTGAAATAAGAATGTCTCACACATGAGATGTTCTTTCAATTTCCTCGATAGAGCAAAGTGTGAGAGAAGAAGAGTATGATGAACATACCAAGCACAGAAGTGGTACAAAAAGCTTATGAAATGTGGTTGGGGGTAGGTGATAGTGTTTGTATCAGTCAGTCTGAGAACTTCATTTACTCCTTTACTCAGCATGATAAGGATTATGTACTTCGTCTGACGCCAAGCGAAAAGAAGCAGACATCACTATACGATGCAGAAATGAAAGTGCTAAATTATTTAGCTTCACATAATGTCAAAACTTGTCAGCCTGCAGAGTCAAAGTTTAACCGTTTACTTGAGCAAGTTTGCGTCAAAGCGGATGAGTCATGCTATATCGCAAGTGCATTTGTAAAGTTAGTTGGAGAACAGGTTGAGATAGCAGACGTTGATAGTGAGCTTCTGTTTCAGTGGGGGGAACTGTTAGGCAGCATTCATAAGGTTGGTTGTTCAATGAGTCCTGAGCAATTCAAAAGGCCAACGGAAGCGAGCGTAGTAACCGATGTGAAAAACTTGCTCAATGATTGTGCAGTGGATATTGATGATGAACTAAGGTTATTTATTCAAAGTGAAATAGAGTGGCTGAGTAATTTGCCAATGAATAGTCAGAATTATGGACTTAATCATGGTGATTTAGCTGTAAATAACTTAATAAAAACAAATAACCAACTATATGCAATCGACTTTGATAGCTGTCATTTCTGTCACTTTATCATTGATGTCGCGTTGGCTATACGGGCGAGTGTGGGAAGCATGAGTGACTTAAATAAAGCGCAAAGGGAGCGGTGCCATCAAGCAAATGCTAAGCATTTTCTGAGCGGGTACCATACTCAGCACCCCCTAGACAATATTGAAGTTGAGTCCATTGCAAGAGTAATAAATCTGATTGACTGTTTTGAGTATCTTATTTTGAGGTATAGATACTTTAAGCGGCAATCACAACAAGAAGCTCACTTTACTATGGGATCTATCAGCAGCGAAAAGTTTGAACAGATAGCCAGTGACATTATTTCAAGTGAGCAATTACTTTGGCTTTAATACCACTACGGTGGCTAAGCGATATAGGCAGTAATTTATCAGTATCAGGATCAGAGAAACTTAAGTATGCACCCTTTTAAAAGAAATATATATTTTCTAATAGTTTTACCTACAGCATTGGTGCTGTTTTTAACCGGTAGTTACATCTTTAAGAATATTGATGTTAAAGAAGCCTACTGGTTATCTGAAGGAATAACAGAACCTGTAAAAATAATAAAAGATAAGCAAGGTTACATTACAATAAATGCTAAATCTGACTATGACGCATTTTTTGCACTCGGCTTTAGTCATGCAAGAGACCGCCTCTGGCAATTAGAGTTGCAAAGACGTCTGGCACAAGGACGGTTAAGTGAAGTTTTGGGAGCCGAAGCATTACAGCGAGATGTATGGATGCGGACCGTTGGGCTTAATAAAGCAGCAGAATTAGCTTTGCATAATTTAAGTAGTGAGGCACGCGCTGTGCTAGAGGCTTATGCCAATGGTATCAACGCCTACATTAAGACAGATATAGCATTCCCGCCAGAATTTCAATTGCTTGATATCACAATGTCCGAATGGCAGCCTCAAGATTCGTTGGTGATCATGAAGCTGTTGTCCCTTAATTTATCGGGCACGATGTGGAGTGAGGTTGTGAATATGACTGCCACTGAAACTTTGGAGCCAAAATTAGCACAAGCAATTATTGAAAATTATCCAAACGATGCACCTGTGGTTGTGTCTAATCAGGAAATACTGAATCAAGCTGATGGGCTAATACAGACCAAAGCGGCACTTGAAGAAATAGGTGTTGGGGGAAAATATTTAGGTAGCAATGCATGGGTTGTCGCCGATCGTTTTACCGAAGGAACTGGGCCGATTTTAGCAAATGATCCTCACTTAAACTTACAAATTCCTGCTCCCTTCTACTTCACACATTTGAAAGGAAGTAAGCTGGATGTGCAGGGAATGACTTTAGTTGGTTTACCTGTCGTTGTATTTGGCCACAATGATGATATCACCTGGGGGGTGACAAATATGATGGCAGATACTCAGGATCTATTTTTGGAGCAGATTAATGGCGCAGATGCCAAAATGTACAAAGAGCATGGTGAGTGGAAAGCATTTGACGTAAGACGGGAAAAAATTTATGTGAAGCAGGCTTTTCCAGCGAGTCTAAATCCAGAGTTTAAGCCAGTTGAGATTGATGTGCGCTCAACAGTAAGAGGGCCAATCATTTCAGATGCGACTAACTTCGTAGACAACGTAATTTCACTTCGGTGGACGGCGCTTGATGCAAATGATACTAGCTTCGACGGTTTTCTTAAGTTGAATTATGCCAAAAATTGGGAGCAGTTTAGAAGCTCATTAGCTATGGTTGGTAGTCCGAGTCTAAACTTTTTGTATGCCGATAAAAATAATAATATTGGTTATCAAGCGGTTGGGAAAATTCCACAACGTCAAAATGGAGAGGGACAATTTCCTTTACCAGGATGGAACTCAACCAATCAATGGCAAGGCTATATTCCTTTCCGTGAGTTACCCATGAGTTTTAACCCTGAAAAAGGGTATATTGTCTCTGCGAATAATAAAATAGTGGGTTCCGAATACCCGTACTTTATCTCCCATGATTGGGCTCCACCCTACAGGGCACAGCGGATCGAAGCACTTATTGCATCAAAGTCATCACCACTCACAATAGAAGATATGATTGATTTTCAAGGAGACACTCTAGATTTAAGTGCACAGAAGTTAGTGCAATTGCTCACTCAATATGAAGGCGATAGCGTTGTTCACAAGCAAGCTGTAAGTATACTTCGTTCTTGGGACTTAGACATGGGAGCTGATAGTGTCGGGGCAGCTATTTACTTTAGTTGGTTTCGTCATTTGAAACAAAAAGTGTTGGCTCCTCAATTAGAAGCTTCATGGCATCGCACGTCACAAGCCAATGTATTTGAACACTTTATTAACAACACCTCCGCAGATCAGCTAGCAAGCATGATAAGTTCAAAAACAGATAATTGGTGTGCTGCATCGCAGTCCTCTCGATGCCAGCAAGAGCTATCTAGTTCCTTATCTGATGCAATCGATGAATTGTCTCTGCTATTAGGTAGCGATATGGAACAGTGGCAATGGGGGAAAGTACACAAAGTAGTTTATCAACACGTCCCATTTAGTAACATGAATATGCTGGATTCTATTTTTGAGCGCCGCGTTGGTAATGGCGGATCTCCGAATACAGTAAACGTGGCAAGTGCTGATTTTGTTGAAACGGAAGGTTACATTCAGTCTTCAGGCGCATCATTTAGACAGATCACCCAAATAAATGAAAGTGAGATTAAGCACCTGCATATGAACTCTACAGGGCAGTCGGGCATTGTATTTAGTCCTGCGTATGATGATGTTGTTGAGCCTTTTTTGAATCTTGAATTCCATCGTTCTAGTCGAGACTCAACAGAAGTGTCTGAAACCATAATTAATCTAAAAAAGTGATTGAAGTATGAGTTTATTTAAAAAGTTTACCGATTTTGCACCTAACAAGTTGTTCATATCCATTGTTTTTGGAGCGCTGGCAGGCGTGGTGTATGCCATGTTGCTACCCATTTTTACTTACAGTCTTCCAGTAGAGGGTATTGGGCTTTCAATAGTTTCTGACGATGTAAAGAGAGTATGGTTTTTTGATGTTAGTAGGTATAGTTTTGCATTTCTTTTCTTCATGTCTTGCTTGTCAATTTTGGTGCTAAAGACCGTATCACAAATAATTCTGGTGCAGGTTGGTATGGACATGACAACACAGCAAAGAGTTGATATTTACAACCGAATTATCAAAGCACCAATTTCTTCACTGGATAATGTTGGCTCGGCAAAATTAATGGCCACTATTACCACCGATGTTAGCCGTGTAGTGCAAGGTGCGAAGACCTTTCCCGACCTAGTCATCTCTAGTGTGAGTCTGATTTTCATATTGGGCTATCTATTTTATTTAAACACGACGGTTTTTGTTTATGCCACATTGGCTATCATCTTTGGCTCTATTTCGTATGTACTTCCTATGTATATTGGTAGTCTTTACTTTAAGAAAGGTCGAAACAACATTGATAGGTTGCACGTGGCAATTCGCAGCCTGTTATATGGAACGAAAGAGCTTAAGATGAATCATGATAAGCAGAAGTACTTTTTTGATAAGTTTCTACTAAAACATGAATATGAGGTGCTCAATAACGATAAAAAAGGAAGTGTTATTATTACGAGTGCAATTAATTACGGTGATTTAATCAGTTTTCTTGTTATCGGCTTCGTTGCTTTCGTTTTTATTAGTTATAACCCCATCACAAATGAAAGGCTAAGTGCTGTTATTATGGCGCTGTTGTTCATCGCATCTCCAGTTAGTAAGCTCCTTAATGCATTACCGCAAATATCAATGGCAAATATATCTTTAAAAGCAATCAACGATATATTTGACAACTTACCAGAGGAGCAAGCGAGTCAAGAAATCATCTCACTGAAAAGTTGGGACACCTTGAAGTTACGAAACCTAGAATACAGTTATGGCTCAAGTGTTGATAGGTTTGCGTTAGGCCCGATTGATCTTGATATACATAAAAATGAAATTACCTTCATTGTGGGTGGTAATGGCTCAGGTAAGTCCACACTGAGCAAAGTTATTTCCCTTCATTATCCTTATGAAAAAGGGTCAATATCTTTTGGAAGCAATCAAGTCAATGATGAAAATTTAAATAGTTGCCGTCAATTCATTAGTGCCATTTTTACTGACTTTTATCTTTTTGATACCTTGTTGGGGAATTATTCTGATGATCAACTTAAAAAGTTTGAGGGCTACTTAAACCAGTTGGGATTGGGCGATAAAGTATCAATTAAGGATAAAGTCTTCTCAACAATATCGTTATCTGATGGTCAAAAAAAGCGTTTGGCATTAGCGGTGACGTTTCTTGAAAATAGAGAGTTGTATATTTTTGATGAATGGGCTGCAGACCAAGACCCTCACTTTAAAGAGCTGTTTTATACTCAAATCTTACCAGCTATCAAAAATGAAGGAAAAGCGATTATTGTGATCAGCCATGATGATCGATATTTCGATATTGCGGATCGAGTAGTGACGATGGAAGAGGGGAAGATAAAATCAATCAGTACAAAGACAAAGTCGGCGATGCAAACAGATGAAAGCTTATGTACATTAACTGTGGAGGCTTAACGTGGATATAAAAAAAGAGAAAAAGAAGTCATTCAATATCAATAATAAGCTGGTCTTTGCTGCGATTTTATTGATAGCAGTGGTGTGCTTTTTATACTCTACCGTGAATTCCGAAAGGGCTATAGAGAATCCAATTTTAAGTCAGGTTAAGCGTGGTGAGTTAATACAGGAGGTGAAAGGTTATGGAGTGTTACAATCTCGAACCTTTCAGCAAGTTAGTGCTCCTGTAGACTCAACCATTGAGCGAGTCATACTCAAGCCGGGCGCAAAAGTTGACGCTGACAGTATCATTATGGAGTTGTCGAGTCCGGAACTCTCGCGGCAAGTGGAGAAAGCCAAGTTAGATGTTTTTAAGCTAGTCTCTGAAAAGCAGAAGATGGCTAATAACCATAGAAGAGAAATGCTTGATGAAAAAGAGCGCAATCTTGAACTTGAAATGCAGTATCAACAAATAAAGCTCAAGAAGGTAGCAGAGTCCAACCTCTATAAAGACGGAATTATTTCCTCTGTGGATTATAAGCAAACAGAACTCCAAGCTGAGCAACTCAAACAGCGGCTGGTGTTTTCTGCTGAGAAAATAGAACAGTTGGCCTTGGTGCAAAAGGAAGAATTGAGCTTCATGGAAAAGAATATCTCCTTCATGGAAGCTGAATTGAAAGCACTAGAACAGAAGCAGAGACAATTGTTAGTTCGAGCAGGTCAAGATGGTGTGCTACAAGCTTTAAATGCTGAAGTTGGGCAGCGCCTTTCCATTGGAGAAAATATTGCGTTAGTGGGGAGTACTTCAGATCTAGTTGCGATGATCAAGGTGCCGCAAGGGCAAGCTGATAAAGTTGCTATTGGTCAAGGCGTCAATGTAGGAATACGAAGTAATACTGTAATAGGGAAAGTGATCAGAATTGACCCAGTTGTTACTGATAATACGGTTTTGATCGAGGTCGCGCTGGAGCTTGATGAAAAGAGTGGTGCAAGGCCGCAGCTCAGCGTTGATGCTGCGATTATTATCAATAAGAAAGAGCAGGCTTACTTTATCGATAAGCCAAACTATTTAAAACATGCAAAAGCTTCACGTATGCTATATAAGCTAGATGAAGGCGGAAAGAGGGTGAGCAAAGAGCATGTTAATTTTGGCATTGAGAGCGATAATTATATTGAGCTTCTACCTCCAGTCAGTTTGGACGATCGATTCTTAATATCTGAAATTAGCTCTTTTGACTTTGAATCATTCGGGGTTAAATAACCTAAGGTTTATCTATGGCTTGTATTTTTTTAAATGGCGTTTCTAGCTCGGGTAAAAGTTCAATTGCAAGAGAGTTTCAAGCGCTTGCAAGTGAGCCTTACTTTCATTTTAGCATGGATGACTTCTTATTTAATTTTCCAGCAAAATACAGACAGGATGCGCTTTTGCTCGCGAAGATAGATGAAAATAGCTCAAATGATATATTACAGGGCTTTCATCGCAGTATTTTTGCTCTGACCGAAAGTAACATTGATATTATCGTTGATGCAGTGTTTAGTGAGGAAATTTTTTATCATGCTGCATGCCAAGACAACTTGTCTAAGTTCGATGCTTATATTGTTGGTGTGCATTGTGACCCAGCCGTATTAGCTAGCAGAGAGCAACAAAGAGCAGATAGGCCGATAGGATTATCAATTCAGCAAATCCCAACTACACATAACTTTTTGGATTATGATTTAGAAGTTGATACGACTCGTAATAGCGCCTCGTTGTGTGCTCAGGAAATATTTGAATATGTACAACAGCACAAACCTAAGAGAAGGTGTAATACGATAGAAATCTAATGAATAGCGATTAAAAGTTAATATCAGTAAGCCCCGGCAGGCTCATTTATTATAATTTTTGTAGCTTGCCAGGCTTGTTGTGGTGATATGCTTTGGCTGAGTTTTATGTACCATTATAAGGATTAATCAAGGTCTGATACAAAATCTTGAGTATCAAACTTTTCCTGCAAATCTACACCTAGTAAGTCTTGGATTGCGCTGGAACTAATAAAAATACCATCTAAGCCATTTGTATGTCCCGAAGCATAACCGTGGCTATACGCCCACTTGATTAGCGCATACTCTTTGTTTGAAAGTGTATGGTTAAGTGTCTCTTCTATTTTTATCATTGTATTTTGTTTCATGAATAACCTACTTTTCTGTTGAGCTTTAACATGTTGTACAGGTCAATATTGAAGTGATGTGTCTGCACATTACCTTGTTTTTAAGGTTACAGAGGAAAAGCGCAGCTTGGTACTTATGAATTCTTATTTACCCTCGCAAACGTTCGAATTCAAATTATTGAATTTATTGCTTTTATTTTGTTTTTTGGGATTTTGGGAAGAATGAACCTTGCTCCAAAAGTGATGGCTAATGCTAATTTTCAACCTAGTAATTATTTTATTAAAAGGTACTAAACCATTTTGAGTTGCAATATAATAATGCCTCTTAATCTTATCTTTAGATAACATGAGAGCATTAACTTTATAGGATGTATGCTTCGTCAGCATATGACCTTTTTGTTGTAGCTAAATATCTTTACGGAGTCCTCAGAAACCATGGCCGAAAACCTAGAACAGCTTTTACTTGCGACAGTGAATAACAAAGAGTTTCTGCATAGCGAACCATTTGAGTATAAATCTCTTTTTCTCAGTTCGGTTACTCCGGATATTTCCAACGCTAGATTTATGCCATGTATTTTTATTGAAGATGAGCATGCGAAACAATTTATATCTAGAGCGATATCCAAGCGTAAATTATGTGATCTATACAACGGGGAGAACTATGTTCTTGTTGGTAAGTCTTGCATTGTAAATTGTCTTACATATGGTTCAAGCGAATGGAAAAAGGCGAATACGACAATAGAGTCAATCGTTGAACTTGGAGAAAATATTGCTGTATCTGAAATGATACAAGTGCCTACGGTATACCCTACTGATGATGGTAAGTATCAGATACTCACTGGACACAGGCGCTTTTTTGCACTGGTTTTCGCTTATGGGTTTGGCCATGTTGCTCAGTTTAAAGTCTATGCACGCAAGCCAATACTCTCAAAAGTCAAACAGTTCCAAGAAAATGCCAGTAGAGAGGATCTCCCTCAATACGGTAAGCTACAAGCATTTTTAGCAGCGATGATGGAAGTTGACTACTTAGATCAAGCTCGCCTTAAAATTGGTGAAAAGCGAATTACTGTTAGAGAAAAGGCAAAGTATCTTGGTATTTCTTTAGGGGCTTTTGACAACTACAATGTTTTAACAAGGTACCCTGAGGTCATTCGAGCATACGAAAATGGATTAAGCTTTTCTTTTGTAAAAGTAAAAAAAGTTGTTTTGAAAATTGAAAATGATTACAAAATCCAACACGATAAAAAAGTATTGAATATTGGTGATCGAAAAGCAATTGGAGCAAAAATATCAGATGCACTAGAGGGAAAAAGTGCAACTAGTATTAAAAAGCAGAACTATAGTATTAAGAACATTGCTTCGAGTTCATTGTTGAAAAAGCTCTTGTTTACTGATGTTTCAGAATTAGACCTTGGTATTGATTGGGAAGCTGTGGATTGGGAAGACCGAGCGCAAGTGACCAGCTTAATTGCGGAAGTAATTGAGCGTTTAGAGAAAGACTAAGTGCTGGTATATATTTGGTGCGCCTTTATCGAGCAGCTTTGGACGCTATCAAGGTGCTACCAAATATAGTCGTGAGGTTGCATAATTGCTCTAAGCCAGCCGTTTCTTGGTTAGGTTATCCATAAACATTCACACATCAAGCGCTAGCCAATAGCGAGAATTTGGCTAGCTAATTATCCGAAGCTCAGGTTAATTAACTAAAGCTTAGAGCTACAATTTGCTTTGCAGTGTATTGGCAGTAGTTGCCGCTATCTAGCGTGCTTTTGTTGGCCTTAGTGTGAGAGACTCCAAGGGTGAATACGATTGCTGCAACGGCATTGCGCGACCGACTCTTCCTGTTATTGGCTCTCTTGCCCTCAGTGCCCGCACAGTGCGCAATGAAGGAGAAAAGGGCAGCCACTGTCCATCGGCTTTTTGCGCTTCAATAACAAAGCCTGGAATGGCGGTAAACGCATCCAGCTTGCCAGAATGCAACGTGGTTGCGGCCACTGTTGGGATCCGAAAAGCGATATTAGCCTGCGCTAATTTGGGTATTTCTTGAAAGCCTAATATTGCTACAAACCGTTGCCAGTCAGCCTCTCGCTGTGCTTTTAACTTCGCAGTAAAATAACCGCTAGATTGGTTGTATATACGACCAGCTTGATAAGGTAATTCCCACTCTGCGTGGTGCCATGCCCGCTCTGCAAGCGCCAAGAGCCGTGGATAAAGCATGTATTGTGCTTGTGCATCACTGCGCAGCATTTCACTCCATAGATGCCCTTGAACTCCGAAAAATTTCACCCCTTGGTTTAGCGATGAGTCGCCGTCGTTGGCTACGTAGGCGTGGTTATTGGTATTTGTCCAGATCTCTGCATGGGCAGGAAGATTGTCTGGCATAAACTCAAATATCTTTTTGCTTTCGATAGCGCGACTCGCCCAGTGGTTGCCGCGCTCCTGTGGGTGTGACTGGTATGGAAAGTCAAAGTAGGTTACATCAGGGCTAGACAAGACAACCTGCCAGCCCTGATTGGCGAAGCGATGGGCGACCGCGTGCCCGTTTTCGCTTAATGTCGCCCAAGCATTACTCTGTACTTTAGCTGGCATATTCGCAGCCCGTACATCGCTTAAGCCATCGCTCCAACCCGCAACCTGTATTCCTTTTTTATCAAGTAACTTTGCGATCCGTTCAATGAAGTAACCGTTAAAGCTGGTAAAATCTTTCACACTTGAGCGCAATTTTTCACATGTGGGAGATTTTAGCCAAGCCCCTGCGGTTTCATCGGCACCGATATGATAGGTTTGAAGTGGTACTCCAGCGCGGTCATGTAGTGCTTTTACTTCACTCAATACTTTGTCAATAAAGGTGTAAGTATTTTTAATACAGACATTTAGCGTATTGTCGTTGTAATGTTGGATAGAGCGGTAACGTGTTTGATCAGCAGGCTCTATTAAACGGTATTGCTCAGCGTCGGCTTGCTTGCCTTGTGCCATTAGCTTTTTGTAGCGTGCTTCCATGGCGATGATTGCAGCGCGAGAGTGTCCCGGCATATCTAACGAGGGTAGTACCTCAATGTGGTGGGCGTTGGCATAGCGTAGGATCTCGATATAGTCCGCTGCGGAGTAAAAGCCATTGATGTGCGAATTTTTATCATTGCCTGCGCCTAGTTGTGGCAACAAGCAACGCGTTTCGGTTAAATCAAAACAGCGGTAAGCGCCTACTGAGGTCAGTTCATCAAGACCGTCAATGGCTAAGCGCCAGCCTTCATCATCGGCTAAATGCAGGTGCAGCTTATTTAACTTATATGCTGCCATCTGTTCAATGGTTTGCAAAATAAAGGCTTTGGAGCGAAAGTTGCGGGCAACGTCGACATGTAAACCACGAAAGTCATATCTTGGTGCATCAACAATCTCCACCATAGGAATACTCAAGTCGATAATATCTAGTAGTCCCGCAAGGCTTTGTAGCCCATAAAATGCGGCGGCGCTGTTATTGGCTTGGATTGAGATATTATTTTCGGCGACCGTCAGGTGATAATGTGGACTTGATTGCTTATTTGGCTTTACAGCGACATTCACTTTAAGCCCGTCTTTGGTGCTTTTTACCCCGAGAGTATTGAGTCGCTGTTGTGCCATGGCAATCGCATCAGCCGAAACGCCTGAAAGTTGCAAATTAATACCAGCTGCAAGGTTCAGTCGTTTGTCAGACAGTACCGTTAGTTGCTTGGGCTTTGGGATCAGCCCTGTTGCGGCATCAAGCGTTGGCCTAACTTGATGTTGATGTAAGTATTCACTCCCCATCCATGGCGTCTTGTCTTTGCTGCTGGTTTGCAGTTGATTGAGCGTATCAAATGGCATTAGATAAGGTTGTAATTCAAGGCCGGTGTCGTTATCAAGTTGAGGTTGTGTGCTGAGGATGATTTGTGGGGTGAGCTGAAGCTGTGCGTCCGTTACAACATAGTTTGGCATAAACTCAGAGCGTGTAATTTGAGAGTCCTTAGTGTAGAAACGCACTGTAGTAGGGGTGCTGGAAAATCCAGTAAATTTTGAGGTCGGTGTGATTTTATGAATGTCACCATTGATATGGGTGATGGTAAAGGTATCGCCCTCAACATGGTAAATCGGCATCAGTTGGCTAAAAAAGATAGCAAAGTCTTGGTTTGCTTTGGTATTTTCTGTGGCTACGCTAAAGCTCAACTCTGAGTAATAACACTTTTGTTGTGCTTTTGGGCAGGTACTGGGCTTACTATCTAATAAGGTATAGTTAACATCCAGATTCTGGCTCAGCCAGTTTAATGTGGTTTGGTCGAGCGCATAAAGGGGTGACGACACCCCAAAAAGTAGCGCAATAAGCCGGTTAAACTTCATTGGCTAGTTCCTTGTTATTATGGTGAGTTTTATAGTGATGAAATAGTCCATATGCCCCTAGAAGTGGGGCATGGCTGAGGCTGCTTGGAATGACGCGAACGGATTGCGCCAGCGTATCGCCAAGTAACTTCTGCATGTTGGCGTCGAGAGCCGCTTTAAAATAGTGGTATGAGTGCGTGACAGAGCCGCCAAGCACAATCACATCGGGGTTGAGCATCATGACGACTTGCGCGAGTGCATGACCAACATGACTGCCAAAAGTCTCAAATTGCTGTAGTGCAAATGGGTCGCCACGGTGTGCTTGTTCGGCCAACCATTTTCCTTCAATGCCTTGTCGCTGAAAAAACTGTCCTGAAGCATAGTCTTCAATAATTCCACCGAGATAGCTTAAGTTGCCTAGCTCTCCAGCAGCACTATGGTTACCCGTATATAAATTACCGTTAAACACAAAACCGGCACCAATGCCTGTACCAAGACAGAGGCCAATTAGGTTGTTGGCATGGTGGCGACCATATAAGTATTCACCAAATGCAAAACAGTTAGCATCATTATGCACAACCACAGGTAACGAAAATCGCTGTTCTAACAACGACTTTAGCGGCACATGTTGCCAATTCGGGATATTTTGCGTTGTCAGCACGGTGCCGCTGTGTATATCTAAGGTACTTGGTACCCCAATGGCAATACCGGTTGTGTTAGCCGTGAGGTTATCGGCGATTAAGCGCATAATGAAGGCGTTAACTTGGTCGACACCGGCTTGATTGGGTACCGTATATTGGCGTAGCTGCTGGGCTTCATTGCGGACAACCGAAGCCACAAGGGCTTTGGTGCCGCCTAAGTCGATACATAATAAAGAGTGATCCATCGTCATTTAACTATTTTCGTTTAGAGGGTGAGACAGCATCTTTTGACTATTGCCAAAAGTCTTATTTTTAATCAAAGGATTAGCCCATACACCAACACTTAAAATATAGCTAAGCGGCAGTAATAGCAGTAGGGCTGCGAGCTGTAAGTTGTTACTCAGCTCCGCGGCTAAACCAATAATGGGAGACATAAAGGCGCCGCCAATGATCCCAGTGCATAAAATTCCCGTGATTGCACCGTGGCCAGTTTTGAATGAGTTTAATGCCAAGGCAAAGATAACCGACCACATGATAGAGAGAAAAAAGCCAACCAGTGGAAAGGCAACAAGGGTAACAGCGGTGCTACCGAATAATGCACATAGTAGTGCGGTAGCAGCGCCAAGGCTGAATAAAACTAGTAGCTTTTGAGCATCAATAAATTTAAGCAGTGCTAGCCCAAATAGGCAGCCTAAGGTTAAACATAGCCAAAACTCGCTAACCACTTTTGCGCCCTGAGTGGTTGGCTCTAGACCATGATATTGCTGCAAAAAGACCGAAATAAGATTGGCCACGCCTTGCTCAAGGGCGACGTAAGCAGCGATGGCAGCAAAGAATTTTAATGCGGTTTTATTGTTAAAAAAAGCGACACTTTGTGACCAGCTTAGCTTTTGCTTCTTTTGCTCAGGCACCGCGCTAAATGGAGTAAGTTGTGAGAGTACTAACATGGCCACACTCAGTAGTGCAAATACCACATAGATGCTCAACCAGCTTTTATCGGCAGGAATAAAGTGAGTTAACGCTGCACCAAACTGCTCTACATTAGTGACTTGAGATTGTAGTTTGCTATACACCAGTGGGGCGAGAGTTGCCGCAGCGCCAAACATCAACTGTGCAAGCACCGAGAGCACGGCAAAATGCTCTGCGCCGCCGCTGGCTCTCAGCAAGGGGTTGATAGCGACTTGTAGTAATGCCATGGCACACCCTAGCATAAACAGCGCAACCATAGCGATAGCAAAAGAGGGAAGCAGCACAAAGGTTGTTGCGCCCATTGCCGCTAGCGTGAATGCCAGCTGCATCACGCTTTTTTCTCCCACGCGCTGCACCAGCAAACCTGCAGGAATAGACATCACACCATAAGCAATAAAAAAAGCGAATGGAAAAAAGCCTGCAAGCGTGAGGCCTATGTCATAGCTTTCTATTAATGCAGGAAAAATCGCGCCTAAAATATTGGTAATAAAAGACACCGTAAAAAAGGTTGCCAATACTAAGGCAATTACGAGGTAGCTTTTTTTCATATTGTATTTCCACCTTAAATAAACAGGGGTGATGGCGTGAAAATTTCGCTTGTGGGCAGACAAACAAAAAGATCAAGGGGAACCTCACCACCACCCACAATTGGGTTATGCACTGCGTTGATCGCTTAGCAGCAATTGCTGCAATGCCTTGGTATGAGCAATAAAATGCTTGTCGCTCAACTGTGTTAGGTATGCTTTTGCGGCAAGCTCAATATGTGTTGGTGCTTGCTCAAAGGGCATTTGGCAGCAGCTGTCGCGATGATCCATTCCGCCAAGTAAGCAGTACCAGCTTGGACGAATATAAGGTGACTGAGATCTGTGTTGGTGCAGCCAAGCGTCAAAATCGCCGCCGTCACGCCAGTGCGTGAGCAGCGCATCAAGCTCGCGTACATTCAACGCTGTGATTTTAGCGTCTTGCCAATACTGAGTATCTGTACGCTTGCTGGTAGCGTAATGTGCCAGTACATATTCTTTAATACCGAGCACCAGATCAGATAGTTGTTGATTGATGGCTTGTGCCTCAAGCTGTTGCGAAAGCAGACGATGTAATAATTCAATGCTATAGCCTGTGACCATCAGCGCGGTGGCTTCGAGTGGCTCGATAAAACTCTGTGCAAGGCCAATGGCAAACACATTGCCTTCAACACAACGTGCCATCATGCCCACCTTCATGGTGAGGTGCTTGGCGGGTCCGGTATCAAGTTGCGCGGCTTGACGCAGCTGAGCCTCAGCCTGTTGAGCGCTGATATGTGCGCTGCTATACACGTAACCATGTCCTGTTCTGCTTTGCAGTGGGATTTGCCAGCGCCAGCCACAGGGCATAGCGATAGCCGCTGTGCTTGAGGGCAGTGGGGTTATTTTATCCCCAGCAATAGCGATGGCTGAATCATTGAGTAGTTGGTCAGAAAAGGAAATAAAAGGCACTTCGAGCGTTTTTTCTATCAATAGTCCGTTAAATCCTGAGGCATCGACGTAAAAATCACTCTTTATTTGCTCACCTGACTCCAGCGTCAGTGCGATAACTGTTTGGGAGTCATGCTGTACGCTAGTTACTGTGCTTTGTCTGTGCTTGACGCCTCGCGCTAGGCTAAATGCACTTAACCATTGTGCAAGCTTTTGCGCATCAAAGTGATAACCGAACTCAAGCGCTCTTGGTAGTGGTTGTTGTGGTATCGGTGCTTGCTGCTTGTCGGCAAGTACCGCCGCCAGAAAATAATGCTCAGGCTTATCAATATACTCACTACCACGGCGTCTTGCATTGGCGTTGACAAAGTAGACTTCTGCGGTTTTTGCATCCATTTCTGAAAAAAAGGGATGGAAATAGCCGCTATTGTCGCCATTCCAGTTATCAAAGTAGATCCCCGTTTTATAGCTTGCCTGACATGCAGGCATCCAATCGCATTCTTTTACTCCAAGGCTCTGCATAAAATGCTGTAAATGCGGCGTTGAGCCTTCACCTACACCGATGCTGGCAATGTGTGGCGACTCAATCACTGTGACCGATAAAATAGGTTGATGCTTAGCAAGATAGGCTGCACACATCCAACCCGCAGTACCGCCACCAAGAATTGTCAGTGACTGTATTGTTTTTGTAGGCAAATGAGTTTTCATAGACAAATGACCCCAGCCGTCAACGACTGAGGCTCCAAGGTTAGAACTTATAGCTAACGCCAAGATAATAACGAGTACCAAATTCAATGGTATTTTGGGTTAAGTTATACTTAGTATCGTAAGACTGGATAACTTCATTGGTCAGGTTTACCCCCTCCAAGCTCACATCTAAGTTATCCAGTGCGTGCCATACCAAAGACGCATCCCATTGCTGGTAGCTGTCGTTGCGCACAGCTTGCGCCGCACCTAAACCAATCCATTCACTGCGCCAGTTATAAGCGATACGTGCACTAAACTGCTCGTTTTCGAAAAAGAGTGAGCCATTGAATGAGTTTTCAGAGACACCCGGCACCATTTCTTTTGCATTATCTGGTGTAGTGGTTTCACTATCCACGTAGGTGTAGTTAGTAATAAAGCCAAAGCCATTATCAAAGCTATGTTGAAGTTGCAGTTCTATTCCAGTTACATCACCGTCTCCGTTACTACGCGGGCGCGTGACTCGGCATTGATCATATTTAGAAGGGTCGGTTCCGCATCCGTCTACATATTCAATGGCTTCTGTAGAAAAGACAACGTTGTCAATCTTTTTCACAAAAACGGCTGCTGAAAATAGCGAAGCTGAGGTAAAGTAATATTCAACACCAATATCCGCTTGATCGGCTTCGTATGGTTTAAGATTGGGGTTACCACCTTTGGCTGAACCAAAGTTCGCATCAATCGCCAGACCTGGTTTTAAGTCGTTATAATTGACTCGAGACATCACGCTAGAGGCCGCCGCACGGATAATAATGTCGTCACTGAAGTCATAGGCGAAGTTGATGCTGGGTAGCCAGTTATCATAGTCTACCGTTTCATCAAAGGTTGTATTATCGACATAACCGGTGGACTGCTGTTCGGTGTCTATATAGCGTAAGCCGATATTACCGCGGAAGTTTTCACCGCTGAAGTCACTTTGCACATAGATGGCGAGCACATCTTCTTCAACATGGTAAGTCTTACCAAGATCTTGCTGCTCGATCAGTTCACCCGCCTCATATTTGCCAGTGATAAAATTCCACCATTTGTCTTCGTCAAGCTTGGCGTATGAGTTCAGAATGTGGCCACCCGTTTGTGAGTGCAGATCGGTAAAAACACCATCACTCCAATTGGCTAAACTATGACCATCAGGCACAAAGCCGATAACATCAGCAGGGTTTCGTTGCATCGCGATACGTGAAAATTCGTTTTTGTTTACTTTCACACCCGCTTTGATGTTCTTGAAATAATCATGTTCTAGCATCCATTTAATATCTGCTTGTGCATAACTTACTTCATGCTCTTGAACCGTCGTTTGGAAATTTGATTCATGAGCAAACTTGAGTTGGGAGGCATCGGTCGGATCTAGCGAATCAAACCAAATTTGATAAGGGCCTGTGGCATCATAAGTAAAGCCACCATCGGTACTATTTTGACCATTAGGGAAAGCAGGATCGCCAATTTTGTCTCCTTCATCGGTTGCTGGGATCCACCAACTTGAGGAGCCAAACTGCGTTCCACCATCCGAAGTAGAGCGACCAATCACGCCACTAACCTCAAAGGTATCACCGACATATTTACCACTGAAGTTTAAGACATCAACTTCCATGTTGACGGCGTTACGTATCGTAGGGTTATAGATGATTGATGCGTAAGCAGGTAATACCCTTGCGCGTTGAGCGCCGCCTGCATCATTGGTAGTGACATCCGTCGTTCCTGCCCCACGACCGGTAACAGTAAGGAAATTATGGTTAACATGTGGGTTGTCGAATTCAAAGTTAAAATAGTCTACTGTGAACTCGGTGTTTTCACTTGGTGCAAATTGTGCGGTGAGCTGTGCGCTGGTACGCTCCCGTTCGGCTCTAAATGCTTGGGAGCCAATTGCCCATGCCGAGATATGTGATACTTGATTGGTATCTGGATTGGCTTTAAATTGTTCGCCATAAGAGCCGATGGATTCTATGACATGGCGGCCAGAGGTTAACCGCTCTAATGAGTATGCGGCTAAGACACCAAATTTTTCATCGTCGCTTTTCCAGCTACCCAAAAACGAGCCACTTAAATCATTTTCATCATACAAAGTGGAGCGACCAGCCTCGGCTGATACCATATAGGTGTGGGCCGCTAAGTCTAGCGGTTTGCGCGTGACAAGGTTTACTGTACCGCCTAAAGCACCTTCTTCAATGTTTGCTTCCGGTGTTTTGTAGACATTCACTGCGGCTACTTGCTCTGCTGATAACAGTTCCATGTTAAATGTTCGGGTAGATGGCCCCAAGTCATACCAATCGGTACTGGCAACGGACTGACCATTTAATAAAATACGTGATTGTTCGGGGGCAGTACCACGGATAGTAACGCCACTGACTTCGCCATATTGACGCTCAACTGTGACCCCTGAAATACGCTGAAGTGCATCGCCAATGTTTTTGTCCGGGAACTTACCAATATCCTCCGAAGTGATGGCATCGACAATGCCATCGGCAAAGCGTTTGGTATTCATAGAAGCTTCAAGTGAGCGGCGTATACCTCGAACTTCAATCACTTCAACATTGTCTGTTGCGCTTTTTTCCGCAGCGAGTGTGAGTGGTGATAAAGTGAGTAAAAAAGGCGATAGGGTACTTGCTGTCACTATGGTGGCAAGCTTGTTCAATTTAAATTGCTTCAACTTAGTTGTTTTCATTGTTCTGCCCATTGTTCCTATTTGTTGTTGGCAGAAACTAGGGTATCGTCTTGGATGTTTTTTGAGCGGTATCTTTCTATCTACTAATGATACTTTTCACGCTTAAATAGGGGGTATTTGACAAAAATACTTCACTGCACTTTGGGTTATCGCTATATTTCGATAGATTAATATTGTTTAGTGATTGAATTTGCATGATATGCAACTAGGTGTAATGAACGGTGGTTATAAAAACTTATAACATGCAGATTTTTAATAGGTTTATTAAAGCTAGCAGGTGTTGAGTTTTATTAGCCCACAGTAAAAGGAAGTTGCTATGCGAGCGATGTACGAGAAAGTGCTGCCATCTCCCGGGTGTTCATGGCGTTATTGCCTGTATCAATTGCCGGAAATTCCTTTTAATTGGCACTATCATCCAGAATATGAGATCTGTTTGACGCTCAACAGTGTCGGTGTATGTCATGTGGGCGATCACATTGCGCCTTACGAAGATTTAGATTTGGTTATCTTAGGCCCTGATTTACCGCACACGTGGCAGTCAAAACCTAATCTTGATCACTCCGCTCATGTTGTTCACGTCGCGCAAATTCCCGCGCCTTGGTTAGAATCTCTAGTGGCGCAGCATCCAGAACTACATGGCTTATCTGAGTTATTAAATGCTGCACGACGTGGCGTTAAATTTCCTGTGGAGGTCGCAAAACAAGCCAAAATCTGGTTTGAGCAAATAGCAAATGCTGAGCCGCTAATGCGCTTCGTATTACTACTTGAAATGCTCACCTTGATGACAACATCAAACTATCAACATTTGGCTAGTAGTGGTTTTCGTTTTGACCCTCGCCATGATCCTGCCAAGGATAAGTTCGATAGAGTAATTGCCTATATTTATGAGCATTATACAGACAAATTGAGTGCGAATGACCTTGCTCAGCAAGTGCACATGAGCACCAACCATTTCCATCGTTTTTTTAAAAAGCGTACGGAGCGCACTGTCACAGAATTTATTAATCAGCTTCGGATCGCCAAAGCATGTAAGCTTTTGATTAGTTCAGCTTCTCCCATCAGCGTTATTTCGGATCAGTGTGGCTTTAATAACATCTCTAACTTTAATCGCCGTTTTCAAGCACTAAAGGCGTGCACACCTAGCGAGTTTCGCGCGCGGCTGCATCAAAAAGCATTATATTAACCGCAACCTTGTAGATAAACGCACAAGCAATCGTGAAATTTACGTAATGTTATGATATTCATACTTATTCCTGAATATTCAACTTGGTATTTATCAAGGAATTGCCAAGAATGTGCTGGGTCGCAACAATAATAAACGAGGATGACCGTGATGACACTAGGACACTTTATTAAACAGATCCGTACACAAAGAGGCTTGAGCCAACCACAGCTAGCAGAGCAAATGTGCGTTGAGCAAAGCTATTTATCGAAACTAGAAAACGACAAGTCTGTACCTTCTAATGAGGTATTTAGAAAGTTACTGACAGCGCTTAATTTATCTTTAGATGAATGTATGCAAACCTTATCAGCACAAGGAAAGCGGGAAGAACTAAGCCAAATACCAGATATAGAGTATTGGTATAAGCAACATCAACAATCAAAACAAAAGCAATATAAGCAACTTGCAATGCTAGCAGTGTTGTTAGTGTCTCTCGGTGTAGGGCTATTTTGGAGTGGCTACAAACAGACTTTTTTTAGTGAAAAACTGTTTGAATATCAATCTCAGGGAGTATTGCAAGCTGGCGAGCCCGTTGAGTTATACAACAAATGGCACGCATATCTCGTTCCTCAAAGTAAGAATGGTGACCGTGAGTTCTTTGAGCAAGTTCAGCTTGCCATGGCAAAGCGCTTAGACAAAAAAACAGTATTTTTATCAGATTACAGAGGAAGTGCTTATACCGAATCGGTAACCGATGGTAGAAGGCATTATCGTTTTCAAGGGCCTACATTTAGTGAGCGAGCAGAAAATGCCTGGCTGCAATTTATTGGCTTATTGTGTTTCTCTGCTGGGATTATGCTAACTTTAGTAGGGAAACGGTTAGTTAAACCTTAAGGTAAAGGTGTGAGATGCAAAAGCGATTATTTTTTGGTATTGGCATGGATGACGACGCTCGCGCACATATCGGCCAGTGGCTAGTCGATAGCGTGAGTGCCAGCAAAGCCAATACACAACCGAATAATTGGCATCTTACACTGGCATTTCTGGCTATGGTGGAAGAGTCAAAAGTGGCCGAACTGTGTGATTTTGCCAGCACCCTAACGGTGCCTAAATTTATGCTGTCATTTAGCGAACATGGTTACTGGCAGCACAATGGTATTTTTTATTTAAAGCCGGAGCAAAAGCCACAAGCATTGCTAGATTTAGCCAACCCGCTACGCGCTTTTGGAGAAAAGTGCGACCTATATCATAACCCGCATCCGTTCTCACCCCATATCACGCTATTTAGAAATTGTAAGCCAGAGCCGACTGTGGCAAAGCCAATAGCGCCCTTTTCGCTGACGGTAAAAAAATTTCACCTCTACCACTCTCACCGTAATACGCAGGGTTTGATTTACGACCCTATCGCGTCCTTTTTTCTCAGCTAAAGGTTAAAATAACCAGCGTTTAAACTTTTCAAGCAAGGTGCTAAACCATCCCAGCTGATAGCGGTTGTATTTACGACAATTAAGGAACAAGCGTTTAGTTGCTTCATTTCGAGCAGGGCTAATATGGAGGCGGCTACACTCTTGGCTTGCCTGTTTCCAGTCTTGTGTACTGATGGCATTAATCAACTTAGGAAACGCCAAAAACAGTTTGTTTGTCCCTAGGTTATAAGCCATATCAAGAAGTGCATGCTTCGCGGGTGTTGGGAGCTTGTGATAAGGAATACAGCCAACAGCTTGTTGCTCGAGAAAGTGTGCCAGTGCACTCTCAAAACCTTGAATGTGTTTGATCAGTAGCTGTTTTGAGGCGCTCGGAGGTAGTGTCAGTTCAGTATATTGTGCATACCAAGAAGCCTTGTAGCCTGTGGGCTTGCTTTTAATCCGACGGTACTCATCGTGCTTTTGTTGCAAGGTTGCAGCACGCTTAGCGCGTCTGTCCTGCATCGGCAGCTGACAAAATTGCTCAATAGTTTGCATATGAAAACCAACGCCTATGGTTGGATTACCATTTACGTCTAAATAAAGGTGAAATACTTCACCTTCAAATTGCAGTAGGTGACGTATTACTTGTTGATAGAACTTGTCGGTATGGTCGAACAACTGGGTACCTCAGTGATCACCGCTTTCTCGTTGGTGATATAGCATTCTTTAAGTATAGAGCAGTAACAGGCCTGTGCTTTGAAAACAGATTTATGATCATCAATTTTATCCCATAATCCACGATTAAAATTACTCTTTGGCATCGTGAAGATATTAAAACTATCACCATCGGCAAGGAGAATTTTTTGTGGCTCGCTAGAGACATACCAGCCAAACTTTTTTAGATAGTTGATGTTAGACTCTTCATCTTGTGCATCACTTAATGCCGCTTGATAAGCATGTAGATTGCAACAGGCATCCATTAACTCGGTGACATCATAATAGGTTTCACCGTCCAATTCGTATTTGATGTGATGGATCACTGCAGGGCCGGTGCCTGAGTTACGAATGTCGACTCGAATAGTTGCTTGTGTCGAGTCTAAATCAAAATTACTGTAGCTAAATTGCAACCAAGGCCAAGTTTCCGTTTTTAGCTGTTTTTCAGCAGCTGAAACCTGCTCTTGTGCCGCTTTGGCTTGCAAGTACGTGGCATAAAAAGAGGCCGCAGAAATAAACATCGCGCAAAGCGCTAAAATGGTGTTCATCTTTGAGCGAGATAGCTTGAACCGCCCATGCGTTTGCCTGTTCTTGTGAGGCTGTGGTGTTAATAGCGCACTCGTGGTCGTGTCGCTGTTGTGCTCAGAAGGTACATTATTATTATTATTATGTTCTGACATGTTCATCCTATGCGTATCTGGGATTATGGTGATAGGAATACTTGTAAAGTATCGCCAATATTCAGCGTGTCAGATGACAGCTGGTTCCAATGCTTGAGCTTGGCAACGCTCACATTAAATTGTTTTGCAATGCGCCATAAACTATCACCGCGTTTAACACGATAGTCCAGCTGTTTGTCAGCTAAGATAGGTAAAATCAGCGTTTTGCCAGCACGGATCCGGTCGCTTTTTAATTGATTGAAAACCTTTAACTCAGCCACCGTGACTGAGTAGCGTTTTGCGATGCTACTGAGGGAGTCACCACGACGAATGGTGTACTGCTGCCAAGTATCAGCTGGCACTTTTGGTAAACTGGCGAGCATGTTTTGCCACTCCGACACCCGTGCTGTTGGGATGACTATATGCTCAGGGCCTGCAAGCAATGCAGGAAAACGCGCATATCCTGGGTTTAGTATCTCTACTTCTTTCCAGCCTTTGAGGTCTGATAAAACCGCCTGCTGCTCAAGTTTGATAACGCTGATTAACGAACGGTTGGGGATCTTAGGAAACTTCATCAAGTCATGCTTTAGCAACTGTGAGGCTGCAAGTAATTTGGGTACGTAGTGTCTGGTTTGGCGCGGGAGCTTCAAATGAAAAAAGTCAGTTGGTTTACCTGCTTTTTTATTACGTTCAATGGCTGCGAGCACTCGGCCTTCACCGGTATTATAAGCGGCAATAGCATGATACCAATCACCATCAAAACGCTTGTGTAGGTACTGCAAAAAGTCCAATGCAACCCGGGTCGAATCGACAATATCTTGGCGACCATCATACCAAGCATTGATCTTGGCACCATAATGCTTGGCAATCAGGGGGGTGAGTTGCCACAACCCCGAGGCATGTTTATGGGAGTAGGCTTGGGTGTTAAAATCGCTCTCGATTAATGGCATCAAGGCAAGCTCTATGGGCAGACCGCGTTTTTCCACTTCTTCAACTAAATAATACAATAAAGGCGCTGCACGTTCGCTGATGGTATCCATATAGTTTGGGTGCTTGAGATACCAGTCAATTCGCTGCGTTACGCGTTTGTCGTTGGAATCAGCAAAGCTGAGCTGGTGTTTAATTCGAAGCCATAAGTCATCCGTTTTGAGCGGATCATATGGTGTGTTATCTGTGGCCTTTACTTCCTTTTTCACAACATTTTTTGGCTTTTCAACGCTTGCTTTTGCAGCGTTATCTGGCCTTGATTCATGCTGCTGAGGGTGTTGTATTTGACTACAGCCATTTAGCAGTAAAATCCCAACGAGTAGTGGAGTGATAAGGTTTTTCATAGCGCCTTTTTATTATCCTTTTATTATGCAGTCCATGTAGAGAGCCTGAACCACATAAGATTGTATATAAGTTCGGTGCAAATGCAAAAATAGACACCTTACTTGCTGCGGCTGTGTAGTGTAGAGCGATGAAATGGATACAAAATGAACTTTAGCGTTACAGTATTTAGCATTGAGCAATAATATTGACGCAATCAACTTTAGTAGCGTGATGATTGCGTATTGTTCACTTATTCAAGACGTAGCTGTTGCTTAAATTGGGCTTTATAGGTTCGCGAAAGCGTTAAGACTTTCCCACTTTGCAATGTGATTTCGCTGTCACCGCTGGCGAGTGGCGTAATACTCACTACTTGAGAGACATTAATAGCAAAAGAGCGATGGATGCGAATAAAGCCTACTGGGTCTAAGCGCTGACATAATGCACAAAGCGTTGAGCGTAGCGGATAAATGCGACCATTTACGTGTAGATTGACGTAATTTCCAGACGATTGTAACCACTCAACCTCTTCAACTTTAACGATAAACTCTTTACCAAGTTTACGTACCAACAAATGATGAATTGGTTTTTGGAGTGCTTCATCGTCATCACTTTGCTGCTTTATCGGTGATGCTTCGCCGAGCATATGAGAGACACTAAATTGATAAGCTTTTATGAGTGCGATAAAGAACACAAAACTCCAAGCATCTTTTTGATATTCATAGATAAGTTCAAACCAAGAAAGGTGGAAGTTGTAATCTAGTTGCAAGCTAAAATAAATCGTTTCGCGTAATAACACCATGATGCCAACATGGCCACAACAAAATAACAGTGAGGCAATAAAAAAGCTAAAAGCGACGTTAACAGGTTTATGCCACTGCCAAGGAAACGCGTTTAAATACCAAGATATGGCAGGAATTAAGGTTAGACTGGCAGCTGCACTGGTATATTCCCACACAAATGGTTCCCACAGCGCAAAATCGAGCATTGCATCTCGTTTGGCATCCATGATCTGAGTAATGGCGTTTAAGGTGTTATTAATCGCCAGAAAGAGGGCGAGAAGCACGATAGCCATCAACGGATGATATTGCTGAATAAAGGTACGTGAAAACATCATGGTTTAATTTTTTCTTTTACTCTAGCAACTGGACGCAAAGCGGTCACTTATTTTATCCCACTATTCCACGGCTTATCCCTAGTTATTGTTATATAAGCAAATGTTTGCTTTTTTATATACCGTTTTGGCGCATCCTGGAGATAAATTTACTTCTAAAAAGAAAGCAAGATGGAGCATTTAAACAGGCGAGTAGAGCTGGACTGGCTACGTGTTATTGCATTTACGATACTCATTTTTTATCACACCGCCATGTTATACATACCTAATTGGGGTTTTCACTACAAGAGTGCTTATTCATCGGTGTGGCTAGAATATTTAATGTTACTGATCTCGCCATGGCGAATGTTGCTGATCTGGTTTATCTCTGGTGTTGCGCTTAGATACATTTTTGATAAACAAGGGGCTGGTAACACGGTACTCTTTCGCACGCCTTTGTTATTACTGCCACTGTTATTCGGTATATGGGTCGTTGTTCCTGTGCAACTTTTCGCTGAAATGCAGCAAAATGCTGGATTAACATTTGGATATGTCGACTTCTACAAACACTTTATTGAGCTAGACAGCCCTTTGTTTAGTCAATATCAACGCGGTATTTGGCCTCATGTAGACGTTAACCATCTTTGGTATTTGCGAGCGCTATGGTGCTTTACTGTGCTTCTTGCTGTGCTGCATATTGTTTTGACCTCAAAGCTTCACGTAATGTTTCTGCATTTGAGAGCGTTACGTTGGTCAACTTACGCGTTGAGCATACTGGGCGGTGCAAGTTTACTTTGGGCTCAGTTAGCACTGGCGGGAGATAGCCAAAGAGAATTTCAAGGGTTTGTGTTTTTGCTTGCCGGTTACCTGCTTGCCAAACGGCAACATTTTTGGGCTTGGCTGACTTGCCACAGTAAAATGTTGATATGGATTTTTACACTTAATGCGATGATTATACTGCTTTTATATCACTTTTACTGGTTGCAAGACTCGCTAACTCCTTTCATTGTTTGGTGTGGTAGCATTATTTTGGTTTTACAGCGCGTGTGTGCTGTTTTGTTGGTATTAGCATTGGCAGCGCGTTATCTTACCCGTTCTCATCCACTGCTTACGAGACTCAAAAAAGCGGTGTTTCCTATTTATCTCTGGCATCAAAGTGTGATCATTGTCTTAGCGCTTTGGCTTAGCCGGTATCAGCTAGGTGGTTTGTTAGAGAGCTTGGTCGTGATCATAGGAACTCTGTTATTTTCGGGGTTGTTGTTTTGGCTGGTACCAAAGTTGGGTTCCTTTGCAGTGGTGATGGGGTATCGTGCTAATTCGCTAACAAGCAATAAGTTCATTTGGGGACTGGGCTGTTTGTTATTGCTACCACTTATCTTACGGATTATTTAATCTGAAGTTTGAATAAGTAGCAGCTTTGATAATGTCATTTAGCCTCGTGGTTTTGGCAAATCAATGACAGTCGGTAGGCGCTATGAGTACTTGCCTAGCCATCTGGTTCTTAAAGCGCGGTAGGCTGAGTATTGCCTGCTATGCTTTTCCTTTCTTTAATCTTGTTCAAATTACGCTTAAGCGCGAAGCTGAGTCCTGCGTATTAACCAAACACGCAGCGAAAACAGGCTCCTTGCTTACGTTGTATGTATACTAATTCGCCACCATGGTTGAGCATGATTTGTCGCGATAAGCTTAACCCGATCCCCGACCCTTGCTGCTTAGTGGTAAAAAATGGTACGAAAATCATATCTACGACATGCTCTGCGATACCTGGGCCGTTGTCGCTGATTTCAATGTAATGCTGACCTGTGCCATTGACGCCAGTTTTTAGCACAATAAATGGGGGTTGTTGAGGTGACTGGGCTGATTGATGATGCAATGCCTCCATCGCATTTTTAAGTAAGTTGATAAGTACTTGCTCTATTTGTGCTGGGTCCAGCATCACTAACTGATCATGGTGAACATCTAGTTTTATGCTAAGGCTTGCGGCGTCACAGCTGGGTTGATGTAGTTGATAAATCCCTTTCACCAAAGTTGCGAGTTGGCAAGGTTGTAATTCGGGGCTTGGTAGGCTGCTGACTTTTCTAAAGCGGGCGATGAATTCACCGAGGTACTCTGTCCGTTTTGCAAGAGTACGAAGCGCGAGCGCAAGATCCTGTTTATCTTCTTTGTCGTCAAAACTTAAGGATTCAGGCAATAAGCTTTCACAGGTTTGCGCAATGGAGGCTAATGGAGTAATAGAATTGGCTACTTCGTGGGTGAGCACTTTAGTCAGGCGCTTGTATGCTTGTTGCTCTTTATTTTGCAGTGCGTCTTTAATGGATTGTAGCGTTACTATTTTACGGATCTGGCCTTGGATCTGCGCTGATGTTATTTGTATAGACAAGTTGTCTTGTTGCTCACCATACTGCCAATTCGCGATTGTTTTTAAGCGGTTATCACATTCATGGATCAGTGGTGCTATATGCGCTAAGTCCTCAATATGATTAATGGTTTTTCCGAGCAAGCGAGGTACTGCTGGGTTGGACTCAATGACATTCCCTTTGTTGTCAAAAACCAGCACCGCTAAGTCAATATGAACTAATAGCGTTTGTAAGAAATGTGCTTGCTGCTGGGCAATAAAGTGCGCGCTTTGGATCCTATCTTTTATTTCTTCCAAGAGTGTTCGCATGGGATGATGTTGACTCAAACCTAGGGAACTATCACCGTTAGCAAGAGACTTAAGTACAAAGCGCATGTGCTTGTTTTGCTTATTAAATTGATAATACAAAGACAGCACAAAGGCACCAGCAATTAGGGTACTGAGGAGCCATGTTGCTGAGAATCCTACTTGTATATACAAATAAAGTGAAGCTCCGCTGCTCAGTAATAGCGCAAAAATAGTGAGCATGAAAATGACAGTTGGGTGCTGGGTTAAGCGAACCATATCGTGCACACCTACAAGTTATACTTATCTAATCGTCGATACATGGCACCGCGCGTTAACCCAAGTGCTTTTGCTGCACTTGATACGTTACCTTGATAGTGCTTTAACGCTGCCCGTACCGTGCGCTGTTCGATTTCCTCTAGGTTGAAGGTGTCAGTTATCTGGGTATCGTCTCTCCCTTTGGAGTCGGTTGAGGGCGACGGGCGCGCTGCGGTATTGATAACTGTGCTGATATCCAAGTATTCACTTTCACTTAAGATCACCGCCCGCTCTATCGCATGTGCCAACTCTCTTACGTTACCCGGCCATGGATATGCTTGTAGGCTTTGCATATCCATCGGGTTTACCTCAAGTTGTCTTTTATATTTTTGGCAAAAGTGGGCTAAGTAATAATCCACCAACAGCGGAATATCTTCAGCGCGCTCACGCAGGGGTGGGAGGCGGATCTCTATGGTGTTGATCCGATATAATAAATCTTGTCTAAATCGACCTTCGTCAACGGCTTGTTGAAGATTGTCATTGGTGGCACAGATAAGCCGTATATCTACAGAAATGGGTTTACTTCCCCCCACCGGTGTCACTTGCCGATTTTGTAACGCTGCCAACAATGTCGCTTGTTGGGCTAGGGGGAGATTACCCAGCTCATCTAAAAATAAACTGCCTTGATGTGCCAACTCGAAACGACCAACCTTATCACTTTTGGCATCGGTAAATGCGCCTTTTTTATGCCCAAATAGCTCACTTTCGAACAAACTCTCGGAGACTGCGCCCATATCAAGACTAATAAAGGCATTGTGATGACGCATACTCGCCTGATGAATTGCATGTGCGGCAAGCTCTTTACCAGTACCACTTTCACCAGTTATCAAAATATTAGCGTCAGTTTGCGCAGCGCGCTCAATAGTGCGAAACACCGTTTGCATCGCCGGACTTTGACCTAAAAAGGAAAATTGATGACCTCCAGATTGATTGAGCGCTTGGTTCAGCCCTTGTGTCTGGCGAGTTAATTTACCTACTTGTTGTTTATCTTTGGCGTGCGCGAAGGCAGCCGCAACAGCACCAAGAAGTTGATCGTTTTGCCATGGTTTAGCGATAAAATCAGCAGCACCGGCTTTAATAGCATCTACGGCAAGTTGTATATCGCCGTAGGCAGTCATTAGCAACACTACAATGCTTGGGTCTTGTGCGACGATTTTCTGTAACCAGTAAAACCCTTCTTTGCCACTGATTGCGTCTTGACTAAAGTTCATATCCAGTAAGATCACGTCTATTTGTTGCGCGTTGATTTGCGCTTCAATATCAAACGGATTATCTGTTGTGAGGACTTGTTGATAGTGCTTCTTCAGCAACAGTTTTGCTGCAATGAGAATATCGGTGTTGTCATCAACGATTAATACGGTGCCTTCCTGCTTCATATCCTGAGTGCTTTGTTTTTCTTTTAGCGTACCGCATTCGCTCAAGTGGCGTCCACGAAAAGTGTTCATTTATGGACAGGCTAAGCAATTTAAAGTGTTCTATTTTCGGACACTCTTGGTCTGGGGATATTCTTTTTTCTCTATTAAGTTATTGTTATTTAAATTAATTATCACTTTGGCACAGAGCTTGATAACAGTTACAGATATAACAAGAAATAAGCTAACCGACATAGAACAAGAGGTGTGATTATGGATAAGAAAATTGAACGTTCAGGATTACAAAAACATCTAAAAAAAGTGATTGCAGGGGGCGTGCTATTAGGCGTTGCTGCGGCTGCATTTGCCTTTACCAACACCGCTTCTTCCGGTCGTAGTCAAAACTTATCGCTCAGTAGCGTCACGGTCGCTACCGTCAGCAAAGGTGCATTTATTGATGCCCTCAGTTTGCGTGGTCAAGTTGTACCAAAGACAACGATTTATCTTGATACCATTGCAGGTGGTCAAGTTGAAGAACGTTTAGTCGAGCAGGGCGAATATGTGGAAGCCGGTCAGCCGTTAGTAAGACTGAGCAATACCAGCTTGCAGCTAGATGTCATGAGCCGAGAAGCGCAGGTAACTGAACAGCTTAACTTCCTAAGAAACACCCAAATGACGATGGAAACCAGTCGCCTTAATTTACGCCGTGACTTGCTGGAAATTGACTTACAAATTAGCCATTTAGAACGTCGTTATAAACAGTCAAAGCCGCTTGTTGAAAAGGGCGTGTTGGCAACCGATAGGCTCTCTGAAATTGAAGATGATCTCACCTACTACAAAGCGCGCAAAGAGTTAACATTAGAACGCCAAGCACAAGAGAATTCAATTCGTCAGGTACAAGTGGAGCAATTAGAAGACAGTGCTGACATGCTGCAAAAAAACCTACAGTTTGCGCGTAAGAATCTTGAGAATTTGCTGATTAAAGCCCCTGTTTCTGGATACCTGAGCGAGCTAGATGTTGAAATTGGTGAGTCCAAAGGCAAAGGGGCGCGTTTAGGTCAAATTGATATTCCAAATGAATACAAGCTGGTTGTCCGCCTCGATGAGTTTTACTTAAATCAAGTACAACCTGAGATGGCAGTCAATGTGATGTTAGACAGTGGCTCGGTTCACGCCAAGGTCAGCAAAATTGATAGCCGAGTGTCGCAGTCACAGTTTCAAATCGAGGTCGCTTTACCGAGTGGCCAAAGTGATATTAAACGCGGGCAAAGTATAGACATTGAACTTATGCTCGGCGGCAATAAAGAAAATGCGGTACTGCTGAAGCGCGGTGCATTTTTTACCAGCTCAGGCGGTAATTGGGTGTATGTCTTGTCTCATGATGGCAAAACTGCACAGCGTCGTGATATTCGCCTAGGCAAAAAGAATCAAGATTATTACGAAGTGTTAGACGGCCTCACACCTGGTGAGCAAGTGATCACCTCAAGCTATAGCAACTTCGACAAAGCGCAACAACTACATTTCTAAGGATATAACAATGATAAAACTAACTAATCTAAACCGTGTATTTCGTACTCAAGACATTGAAACAACTGCGCTGAACAATATCAATTTAGTGGTTAATGAAGGTGAGTTTGTCGCTATCATGGGCCCATCTGGCTGCGGTAAATCAACATTGCTGTCTATCCTTGGTATGTTGGATTCTCCGACTTCGGGTCAGTTTGAATTTGCTGGTACTGATATTGCCGGTTATAGCGAAAAGCAGCTTTCACAACTGCGCAAAGCATCCATAGGGTTTGTTTTTCAAAGCTTTAACTTAATTGATGAGCTGACGGTATTTGAAAATGTAGAGCTGCCGCTGCAATACCAAAACATCTCGAAAAAGGAACGTAAGCAGCGTGTAGAACAAATCTTGAAACGCGTTGCGATAGATCATCGTGCCGACCATTTACCACAGCAACTGTCTGGTGGTCAGCAGCAGCGTGTGGCCGTTGCAAGAGCACTGGTGATCAATCCAAAGCTTATCTTAGCGGATGAACCGACAGGTAACTTAGACTCAAAAAATGGTGAAGAAGTCATGGCGATGTTGCGCGAGTTAAATCGCGAAGGCACCACGGTGATCATGGTGACACACTCTGAAAAAGAAGGCGGTTATGCCGACCGGCTTGTGCGCTTACTTGATGGCCAAGTCATGCTAGACAAAGCGAATGCACAAGGGCAGCCCCCGAAAAGTGAGGTAGCATAATGATAGCGAACTATCTTGTTACAGCGCTGCGTGCTTTTAAGCAGCAAAAACAGCACTTTGTGCTGAATGTTTTAGGTTTGAGCGTAGGGTTAGCAGCGGCTATTTTAGTGGCTTTGTTTGCAAAAAATGAGCTTTCTTATGATAGCCAGCAGCCAAATGCGGATCGTGTCTATCGGATCAGCCAAGATTTTTCTGAATTAGGGTTGGCTGTTGTGCCTATTTTTAATTATTCCAATGCAAAACTAGCGCTTGAGTATAGCCAAGTTGAAGACGTGTTTGGTTTGACCATGGTAGAGCTTACCCGTGAGGCGATGGTGGATGTTCGAGTGGGAGAGCAGGGGTACAAGCTAAATGCGCTTTACGGTGCGACGCCAAATATTGAAAGCTTTATTGATATAAACACCTTATCAGGAGACATGAAAAATGCTTTGAGTACGCCTAACAGCATTGCGTTGAGCGAATCTGAAGCGCTAAGAATATTTGGCAGTGTTGGTGTCATTGGTAACACCTTACAACATCAAAGTGGTCAATACACGGTACGAGCTGTATTTGCAGATCTCCCTGATAACACCCACTTTGCATTTAAAAACCTTGTTCACGTAAAGCATGACCCCACTAAGCTTGGCATGAATAGTAGCTATGTGTATGTGCGTCTTGCACCCAATACCGATGTTGCTGCATTGGAAAAGACCCTCTCAGAGCGCTACTACTATGAAGAGATGGCGGGCAAAATCTCGATTAAACTACATCCGCTACTTGCACTGCACTTAACGGCTAAGTCACCGTTTGAAATGAAAGCCGGTGGTGCGAAGCTGGTGGTCATGATTTGTGTGGGGTTAAGTGTGCTGTTGATTTTGATTGCAAGCTTTAACTTTATCAATATGACCGTAGCCCAATCCGCAAAACGAGCTAAAGAAGTAGGGGTACGCAAGGCGCTGGGTGCGAGTAAAACGCAGTTAGTGATCCAGTTTTTATCTGAGTCGGTACTTGTTGCACTCTTCTCAACCATACTGGCCTGTGTGTTGGTAGAGCTATTATTACCGAGTTTTAATGGCTTGGTCGACCGTGCTTTGTTTATTGATTATATTTCACCTTTTGGTGGTGCGATTTTTGTGGTAGCGATGAGTGTTGGGATTTTAGCTGGTCTATACCCTGCATTTTTTATGTCGTCATTTAGTGCCAAGCGAGTACTGAGTGGCGATCTTCAGCGTGGTAATACTGCTATTTTTGTACGTAAGAGCTTACTTACTCTGCAAGCCTCTCTATCTATCGGTTTGATCATTGCATCAGCAACGTTATTGCAACAGCTTGCGCATTTACAAAGCTTACCTTTGGGCTATCAAACAAAGCAGCGTTTAGTCATCTCGGAACTGCCTGTTGAGGACGTATTCACCAAGCAACCAAGCTCATTGGTAAATCGCATTACTGCCATCGAAGGGGTCGAATTAGCAACGATACTGGATACCCGTCTGACCGTATCAATTAATAACACGCTACAGCCAACGTGGTCTAATGGAGAAGCGTCCCAAAGTTTAACCCCTGTGATTGGCTCAGGGTTCAATATTGTTAAAGGGTTGGGGTTAACGTTATTGGCAGGACGCGACTTTAGCCCTGAATATAGCAGTGATTGGGCGTATCGAGAAAATGGCGTCACGAAAGTCAGCACAATTATCAGTGAACAAGTGGCCAAGCAGGCGGGCTATCACAATGTCGCCGATATCATAGGCAAAACCATCAAAGATACGGGTCGCAGTGTGGATATGTTGGTTGTTGGTGTGGTTGAGGATGTCAAAGTTGGTAATACCAAAGATGCCAGCAGTAATATCATGTTTTTATGTGGATTTAGCTATTTATCATCAGTTTCAGAGCTGATTTTAACGATAAACCCGCACCGTTTGCCTGAAATTACCACCCAAGTCACGGCGGCGTTAGCAGACGTTGCTGATCTTTACGAACCAAAAATCAATCTGTTGGAAGATAACTACAAAGCAGTACTAAAAGCAGATGAACGAGTCTCACAAGTGGTGCTGATTTTTACCACTTTGGCTGTGTTTTTAACGTGTTTGGGCACATTTGGTTTGGCTTCTTTTGCAACGGTACGTCGACAAAAAGAAGTTGCGGTTCGTAAAGTGCTGGGAGCATCAAGAGTCAGTATCGTTAATATTCTAGCAAAAGAGTTTTTAATGCTAGTTGCGGTGAGTGTCGCTATTGCCTATCCGGTTACATATTGGTTAGTAGGAGATTGGCTTGCAAACTTTAATGACCGTATTACTCAAGACTTTTGGGTGTATGGCATTGCGGCATTCGCGGTCGCGGGGATCACCTGGCTAACGGTTGCGACGCTTGCATTTAAAGCCGCAAGTATGCGTCCGTCATTAATTTTACGTTATGAGTAAAAGGTGCTTAAGGGCTAAGGAAGAAAAATGATTATTGCCAATTTACACACTGCGTTGCGGGTTGCAAAAAAGCAAAAGTTACACTTTATACTCAATGTATTAGGGTTTTCTATAGGGGTGTCTGCTGCACTCCTCATTTTACTTTACACTTTGCATGAGCTTTCTTTTGATACATTTCAGCCTAATGCCGAGCGGGTGGTTCGTGCCGAGGCCGACTTTTCGTCGTTAGGGCTCGGTACTGTGCCAACAATTAACTATCCGCGCTTGCTAGAAGCCAAAGATCTCACACAGGTTGAAGATATATTTGCGTTATTTAAAGCAAAAAATCATGATCCTGCATTGGGGTACGTGAGCGCTGGCGAAAATCAGTTTCAGCTTAATAATCTCTATGTTGCTTCAAGTAATATCTTAGATTTTATCGATCTCAAAGTGCTTGATGGTAATATCGAGCTTGCCTTGAGTACGCCAGAACAGCTGGTACTGAGCCGCTCAGAAGCGATGCGCCTATTTGGCCGTGTTGACGTTGTTGGGCAGCGCTTACATTATCAATATGGTGTATATACGGTGGCAGCGGTTTTTGAAGATCTTCCCCTAAACACCCATTTTGCTTTTGATAGCCTGATCCACTCCAAAAAAACGAGTGAAAACTTGTATATGCACATGCACTATGTGTACTTGCGTCTTAATACGATGGTGGATATTGCCACTCTTGCAGACGAGATCACTGAATTGTTTGTGATGGAGGGAGAAAGGGGCATACTTTCTGTTAATTTAGCCCCACTTGCTGATCTACATTTATATCATGATGCCCTATCGGAGATGCGATCCGGCGGCAATCCACAAGCGATTATTGCCAGTATCATACTGAGTATCGCGCTTTTATGTGTAGCAGCTATCAATTTTATCAATCTCAGTATTGCGCAAAGTGGTAGCCGCATTAAAGAAGTGGGGATCAGAAAGTCTCTGGGCGCTTCTAGCGGCCAGCTCTTTTGGCAGTTTCTTTGTGAGTATCTGCTAATTGCGATTGTCACTTGTATTATAGGTGCTGCGGTTATTGAGTTGAGCTTACCTTGGTTCAACTACCTTGTGGATAGAACGCTGCAATTTGCTTTTTTTAGCTGGCAAGGTGGTTTATTAATGCTGCTCTCTCTGAGCGTGAGCTTATTGGCTGGGATTTATCCTGCTTTGTATCTTTCTCGCTTGAGCCCTAAAGTAATGTTGCAAGGTGACACGTCTGCATCGGGAGGAGCTGTGTGGCTGCGTAAGGTTTTACTGGTGTCACAGTTTGTCATTGCAACAGCCCTGATTGTTGGTGCCATCACGTTGCCACAACAATTAAGCTTTTTGCAGACCTTGTCACCAGGATATGATGCTGAAAACCGCCTATATATCAGGGCGCTACCTAAAAACGAAGTGTTGTCAGGCCCTCATTCACCTTTGCTAGATGCAATTGAAAAGATTGCAGGAGTTAAACAAGTTGGCCCCCTAGATACGGACTTAACCCATGACATTCAATATAGTTTTAAACCCACCCTACCAAACGGCGAAGTATCTCCTGAGTCAATCGCGGGTATTGGAGTAGGATTTAATGCAGTATCGCAACTGGGTTTGACCTTGGTAGCAGGCAGAGATTTTACCCCTCAATTTGCCTCAGACTGGTATGTGCGCAAAGACGGAGAGGCGTCTGTTAGTGTTATTGTCACCGAGTCTGTGACAAAACTAGCGGGGTTTGACACGCCCGATCAGATGATTGGGCAGTCTATGCAGCGTGGCACGATGACCATGACAGTTGTCGGGGTGGTGAAAGAGCTACAAATAGGAAATGCAAAGCGAAACAAAACCATGGCTATGTTTTTGCCTGGCTACAGTTTAGTACCCACAGCTGCCATTGTGGTCGAAGTAGAGAAGTCACAGCAACAGTTTGTTACTCAGCAACTTACACAGTTGTTAGCATCAAGGCTGGGCATATATGAGCCTGAAATTGAAGATATTGGCGCTAACTTTAGTGCAAATTTTAATGAAGATAGCCGTTTCATTCATATTATTCAGGCATTTAGTTTATTGGTTCTGGGGTTGGCAATGCTCGGTGTTGTTGGGCTAACTTCATTTACTATGCTAAAGCGACAAAAAGAAGTCGCAGTACGCAAAGTGCTAGGCGCATCACGAATTAGTATTGCGAACTTGTTGGCGAAGGAGTTTTTGTTATTGGTTGTGATTGGCATCTTGATTGCTTTTCCCTTGGCATACTGGCTGGTGGGAGACTGGTTAGCAAACTTTAACGATCGGATTGAGCAAGCGCTGTGGGTATACGGCGTTGCTGCAATCTCGGTGGCCTTGGTGACTTGGCTGACGGTTGCGATACTTATCGTAAAAACGACTAGGACGCGACCTGCCTCAATCCTACGATATGAATAACAAGTAGGCAAAAATGGATTGGCGCATCAAAGCGCCAATTCACGCTGTTCCAAACCTATTACGCCATCCCATGTCATGAAGGAAAAACGCCAAAGGTGAACCAAATTTGTCAGTGAGCCGTTTAATTAATAGCCAGTTAAACGAGGAGAGCACTATGCTAGCTGCGACACTGAAAGAAAAAATTGCCAACAACGAATTACATGCCATTGTATTAAGCTATGCCGATTCAAATCACTACTTAGCTGGTGGTCAGGATGCCGATGGTAACTTGCACATTTTAATGTACGCTGAGGGCAAACTAACGCCATTTAATTCGCTTCGAGAAGCAGAAACAAAGCTGGCGGAGTTAGGTGCAACACAGGCATATCTTAGGGTGGAATCAGCGTATGATGAAATTGGCCCTGAAGACTCTGCTGGAACGCATATTAGCAATATGGAGCTGCGCCACTTAACACCAAGTGCGGCTCCGATGTAATCGACCTTGCTTAAATATCACAAGTTATCTTGCTGTTTACCTGAGCGTTTAGGGTAATGAAAAGGCTTAAGTGCTCATGGTTGAACACGTAAGCCTATGATGTGGTCGTTTGGCAGCTTTACTCAACCGACAGCGTGACGACTTTAGTTGCAACTGCGGCAGATTTTTCATCTACAACGCTGAGTTTTACTTGGTGGTCGCCAGATACCGCTGGAGTGAAACGCAGTGTTGCATCGTTTACAGCAGCGCCTTCAATCACTTTCCCTGACGGCTCGGTGACCGTCCAAAAATAAGTCAAGTGTTGTGTGTGACTGTCGGCGTCAATGACTGCTGAGGTGAGCTGCACCTCAGTGCCTACTCTCAGCATCCCTTGAGCGTCCAGTGCGGCAATGGTTGGTGCACCATTTTGAACTGCACGAACTTGGATAAACGCAGAAATATCAACATCGACCTTTCCATCAGAAACAGTGCAGTTCAGTACATAATTACCCACTTCATTAAAGGTAATTGACGCGCGATTGTCACTGCCGTTAATTACCGCAGTGCTGCTTTCTGGCTTGGCTGAAAATGACCATTGGTAAGTGAGTGGATCACCATCTTTATCTTCAGCTGAGATCTCAAATACTTTCGTTTGCCCTTCTAGTGCGACCGAAATTCTTGGGCTAATCGATACCGTGGGTTCATTATTTTCCGGAGTTGCTTTCACCATACCTGTGGCGGTGTCACTTAGCTCGCCGTTACTTACCTTCACAGAATAACGGTAATAACCTTCTCCATGAGGTGTAAAGGTTACCGTGTCGGTATTCTCATTGCTAACAGAATACGTTAACCCCGGCTCTCTTGGTTCAAATGTCCAAGCGTAAGTAAGCGGTCTACCACTTGCGTCTGTGCTACGTTTTGCGCTGAGCTCAATAGCCTCGTTGATTTTGGTTGACTCTGGCGCATCAACGAATACCAGCGGTGTGCGTGCTTCGCCATATTTTGCTGTTATTGTGTGGGTAGCTTCGCTCACACGGCCATACTCGTCTTTAAGACTAAAACGGATCTGATATTGCCCCGGTTTATCTAGTTGAGCAGAGGTAATAAAGCCACTTGGTGTTGCCATTTTTGCTTGGCTACCGCTTGGTTTGCTGTCAAAACTCCAAAGCGGTGTTACCGCGCGCGGATACTGACTACCCTCGCTTTTAAGCTCAACAAAGTTTACCGACCCTAATATGACCTCTGTTGGGGCGGAAATAACAGCTTTAAGCTCTGGCCTGTCGTCATACACTTCTATCTGTTTGGTGACGGTTTCTGAGTAGGTTTTGCCGTCATGCACTGTTAAGCTAATCGTGAATACGCCATAGTCTCTTCCTGCAAAAACGGCATATTCCCCTTCTGGGTTGATAAGGTGAAAGTCTAACGCATTGTTAGCGCTGCTCACTTGCCATTTATAAGAAAGGCGGTCGCCATCGGGATCTGAGCTGTCTTTCGCGCTTAGTGTGACTTGTTCACTTTTTACCGCGCGTTCTTTAAAAGGAGTAATTACCGCTGTTGGGGCGCGATTAGTGGGCTCAACAGGTTTATCGGTCACCTTGACTGACGCTTTAGCCGTTGACTCTTGTGAGTCAGACTTTATGGTCAGTTGAACTTCATAATTACCTGCTACATCGGCAACAAACTCGTTCAATAGACTGCTTTTGTCAGCTATTTGTGCCGTACTGTTTTGCGGCTTTGCTGTGATTGACCAGGCCACAGTGGCGTTAGCTGAAACCACGCTGCTGGTTCCTATTAGCTTAACCGTAGAGCCAGTATAAACCGACTGAATTGGGCTTATCTTTGCCTCAAGCTGGGTGTTATCTGTGTTGGAGTTATTGTTGTCGGTTGAGTTATCCGTACCAGTATTATTATTGCTATCACTGCTGTTATTGTTGTTAGCGGTAGCGCTTGATCCCCCTGAACCGCCACATGCTGTTAATGTCGCGCCAAGGAATAAAGCTAATAATATTAATCGTTTGTTCATTTAAATGTCCCTTTATACAATCCAAGAGCAGAAAAATACACGGTTTTTTTTGTTTTATCTAGTTAAAATTTGTTCAGTGCAAAAATTAACTTGTTTACCCCAGAAAGTTTCGACTATAATCCGCATAAATTTCGAAACGAAACTTAATTGATGACAAAACGAAACACTCAACAGCGCAGACATACCATCCTTGCATGGGTAAATGAGTATGGTGAAGTCAGCGTAGAATCACTCGCGGCTGAGTTTGAAACATCAGAAGTTACGATTCGTAAGGATTTAACGGCACTAGAAAAAAGTGGCTTATTATTGCGCCGTTACGGCGGTGCTATTGCCCTCCCTAAAGAGATCACGGCATCGGGTAAAGACGCGCAAGATTCAGCTCGTAAAACAGCCATCGCTAAAGCCGCCGCAGCGCTTATTAAAGATCACAATCGCATTATTATTGATAGTGGCAGAACCACTGAAACCTTGATCCCAGAGCTTGCGCAAAAGCGTGGCTTAGTTGTCATGACGAATGCGATGAACATTGCCAACCGCTTGTTATCACTTGAAAATGAGCCAACTTTATTGATGACCGGCGGGACGTGGGATCCACATTCTGAATCATTTCAGGGGCAAGTTGCTGAACAAGTACTACAATCCTATGACTTTGATCAGCTTTTTATTGGTGCCGATGGCATTGATGTAGAGCGTGGCACTACGACCTTTAACGAGTTAATCGGGCTTAGCCGAGTAATGGCCAAATCTGCCCGTGAAGTCATTGTGATGGTCGAGTCTGACAAGATAGGCCGTAAAATTCCGAATTTAGAAATACCTTGGGCACAGATCACCACTTTGATCACCGACAACAACTTGGCAGATGACCTTCGCCAAGCGATCAAAGCACGTGGCATACAGCTGATCTGTGCTGAATTACACACAACGTGCAAATAAAATGGAGAGATTATGTGTGGAATCGTAGGCGCCGTTGCTGAGCGTCCAGTAAACAAAATTCTTATCGAAGGCCTAAAGCGCCTTGAGTATCGCGGTTATGACTCTGCGGGTGTTGCACTTTGCGAAGGTGGCGCGCTAAATAGTGTAAAAGCGGTAGGTAAAGTAGTAAACCTAGAGTCAGCCCTTGAAAACGCTGAAGTAAAAGGTACTACCGGTATCGCGCACACGCGCTGGGCAACTCACGGTGGCGTAACTGAGGCTAACGCGCATCCGCATATCTCTAACAGCGAAATCGCATTGGTGCACAATGGTATTATTGAAAACCACGAAGGCTTACGTAGTGCACTCAAAGAAGATGGCTATGAGTTTTTGTCTGACACTGACACCGAAGTAATGGTGCACCTCATCCATCAGCTTAGACAACAGCACACTACATTACTTGCTGCTGTGCAAGCCGCGGTAAAACAGCTTGAAGGTGCATACGGTACGGTATTATTTGATAAAGCCAATCAAGATGAAATCATCGTGGCACGCTCAGGCAGCCCACTGGTGATCGGCCTCGGTCTTGGCGAAAACTTTATCGCCTCTGATCAGCTCGCGCTATTACCAGTAACCCGCAGCTTTATCTTCCTAGAAGAAGGCGATGTAGCACGCATTACTCGCGAAACGGTAGAAATCTTCGACATCAACGGCAACCCTGTAGAGCGCGAAGTGGTTGAGTCTAACATCACGCAAGATGCGTCGGGCAAAGGTGAATATCGCCACTACATGCTAAAAGAAATCTACGAGCAGCCAATGGCCGTACGTAATACACTTGAAGGCCGCTTAGATAACGATCGTGTTAGTATCGACGCATTTGGCGACAAAGCCAATGAAATCTTTAAAGATGTAAAACACGTACAGATCATCGCATGTGGTACGTCTTACCACTCAGGCATGGTGGCGCGCTACTGGCTAGAGCAATTTGCAGGCGTAAGCTGTAACGTTGAAATCGCCTCAGAGTTTCGCTACCGCGACTCATTCGTTCACGAAAACAGCCTATTGGTAACCATTTCACAATCGGGCGAAACCGCAGACACGCTTGCGGCACTGCGTCTTGCCAAAGAGCAAGGCTATATGGCGTCAATGACCATCTGTAACGTACCAGGCTCATCGCTAGTACGTGAGTCAGATCTTGCCTTTATGACCAAAGCAGGCGCTGAAATTGGGGTGGCATCAACTAAAGCATTTACGACTCAACTAGTTGGCTTATTGATGCTAACTGCGTCAATCGCGCAGGAAAAAGGCCGTGACCAAAGTGCAATCGTCAACGCCATTAAAACCCTGCCAACCAAGCTTGAAGAAACCCTAACGATGGCCGATGGTATTGAGCTTCTTGCAGAGGAATTTGCCGACAAACATCACTCATTGTTCCTTGGCCGTGGTTCACAATACCCAATCGCAATGGAAGGTGCGCTTAAGCTTAAAGAGATCTCCTACATCCACGCAGAAGCCTATGCAGCAGGTGAGTTAAAACACGGGCCGCTCGCACTTATCGACGCAGATATGCCAATCATCGTCGTTGCACCAAACAACGAGCTGCTTGAAAAGCTTAAATCAAACGTTGAAGAAGTACGTGCACGCGGCGGCATCATTTACGTCTTCGCAGACAAAGACTCAAACTTTGCCTCGGACGACACCATGCGAGTAATGAACGTCAATCACGTAGAAAATATCATCGCTCCAGTGGTTTACACCATCCCATTACAGCTACTTTCGTACTATGTAGCCGTGATCAAAGGCACCGATGTTGACCAACCGAGAAATCTCGCCAAGAGTGTAACGGTAGAATAAGAAAAGGCGCGCAAGCGCCTTTTTTGTGGGTGAACAATAAAGTTTCACCCCATACAATAAAGTATCATCCCAAACAATAAAGTTTCATACTAAAATAGCTTGGCCGAGGGCTTGATAATGGAGATAACTCTGTAATTATACTTTAGAGTTGTGATCGATTTATCTAAGCGTAAAGGAAAGTTATGGTTACTAGAGAGGACATGAAAGGTTGGATCATTGAATGCCTACAGTCAAGAGGTGGTTCAGGATGGCCAAAAGATGTTGCACGGTATGTATGGGAGTCCTACGAAAAAGAGCTCAGATTATCGGGTGATTTGCTTTATACGTGGCAGTACGATTTAAGGTGGGCCGCCCAGCGACTAAGATATTCAGGAATATTAAAGCCTGTGAACGGTCGTAGAGACTTACCTTGGGAGCTAAGCTAATTCAAAGAGATAAGCCGACCTTTGATCGGCTTTTCGTCATTTCTGTTATGTATCTTTAACTTACTAGAAATTAAGAAGGAATTCTAAATCGTTAAAACACCAATTTGCTTTTATTATGAATTGCTTCTCTATTTTGAGAATGTCAGACCCGTTAAAATCTGAAAGCTCAAATTGCGCTTTTTCATGTCTATCTATGGAAAGCCAGTACGTATTAGTTTCTTCATTGAAGAAAAACCAGCACTTATATAAATCACCGATGATTTTATCGATCATCTGCTCTTTGTGATGATCAAACTTTTCCAGCACCAAGACATCACCTGAACTAGATGACTTTATGTATATCAGCCAATCGGAGAGCATAAGATAGCTGCTATCTATACTTCGTCTTTGCGCTCTCTTATGAAGCTTTTGCGTGAAAGATGGGGAATTTGATCCAAGGTGATCATATATAGCTTCGGTAATATCTTCCTCGCTTAATAGCTTTAAAGCTATGCCACCAGTAGGGAGATCTTCGGGGTAAACACGCCTAATTGGTCTAATGTAAAGCCCCTTTGTATTGGGTAACGGAGGATGTGCGTTTAAGCTCATACCATCAAACTCATATAAACTAAACGTCTTATCGACTCTTCGGTCTACTTTCTTTGAAAGCATAGCAATGGCATCAACTTCACCAAGGGTGAAGTCCAAAGAGTTAACCTCTGGTCCGGTTTTTGTGTATATCATAAATGGCCGCTTTAAATGGTCAGCATATTGCTTTTCAGCGCCATAAAAATGATTCCAACTCTCATAGTCATAGAACTTAGCCGTAATTTCTAATAGCTCGGAGCGTTTCGCTCGATAGTGAAGCACCTCCCTGAGAAACCTTTCCATTTGGTTTGCAAGCGACTTCGTTGAAACAAGCATTGGATAAGTTGCGCACTCGCTAGATTTTATTTGACCAAGATTGGGGATTTTTTGAAGTCTTTTTGCCACAACATCTTCGGCGTCATTCCAGAAACTTTTCTCAAGTGCGGTTTCTACTCTATGATTTAATGTGTGTTCTGCTCTCTCAAAGTGAGGTATATAAATTTCAGCAAGAAGCTCTTTATCGCTATAAAAGGCAAGGTTATCTTGATCACATTTGACATGTGAAGGGATAAGCCCCTGAGTATCGAGCTCATATATTACTAAGGCTAAGGCATCTTGTTTGCAGGTTGCACAGTAAAAATAATCTCTGACTGATGAATCTGATTTTTTATTGCACGCTAAATTTACAATATGCCAGCTAGCTGGTGAAGGTCTATTTTTTAAATCGTATGCCCACAGCCCACCTTTATCTAAGTAGTACTCTAGAGCTTTTGTGTAAAAGTTTGTTCTAGTAAATTCGTTGAGAATGTTGTGTTGTACGTTGGGTTGAGGGGTTAACAGCTGAGGGTCAACATGAAAGCCTTTTTCGGCTAGTACACTAACTAGCTTCTCACAAGCCACATAAAAAGGTGCTAAAGACATAGGTATAACTCCATTTCTCATCTTGGCTATATTGAATGAGTTGTGTGCGTTACTCCCAAGCCAAATGATAGATGGAAAACGAAGTTTGTTGATTAGATCTGATTCGCCTTAGCAATATTTGCTCGCACACAGCAGGTATCAGATGACCTGATACCAAGATAAACCAAAATTCAAAGTGCCGCAAATACAAATTTCTAAGAACAACTTAATTTCTAACGCCCTTGAAAGATTAATAATCGACCATATATGGCTTCTTTTGTAGAAAAGGAAAGTTTAATCAATGTATAAAATTGGGGATGTATTGTCTGTGCAATATACGGGCTTTAAGCATTATGGGCTTTATGTAGGTGATAACAAAGTTATTCATAATTCAAAAAGCTCAAAATTTGTTTTAGAAGTGTCATTGAGTGAATTTGCCGATGGTAAGAATGTTAATGTAAGCAGTATTCAGGCAAATAACACAGCCATCGCAGTTCAAACGGCGCGGAAATATTTAGGGTTACCATATAGTCTTTTTTCAGAAAATTGCGAGCACTTTGTTCGAACGTGCTGCGGTTTAGTTAAAGAGAGTACTCAAGTTCAAAAGTACTTAATATCAGCTTTGGGGACAGGCATATTGTTAAAATCTGATAATACAGTGATTCAGGCTGCTGGAGGCGCTGCTGCTATAGGTGCTATGCTTACACCAAGTGAATCGAGCCCCGTGAAAAATGCGGCAATTTTAGCTTGTCTTGTTGCTGGTATTGCTTTCTTAGCGACTCACTCAGAGTAACTGGCTTCAATCCATTTGCATCTATGAAGCTACACCGCTATGCTGAAATTTCAATCAGTTATAGCGGTATATTATGTCTAGGAAGATTGGCCATACTGAGGCGCAATATCTTAAGTGGATTAAAGAGGGGCGCGGTACTGGCGAGTATCAGGATTACAAGCCTTGGTTAACGGTTTATGATGCGCCATCCGATGGCCGTGTACATCGAGTTTTTGGTCATAGGTCCAAGCGAACCCACCATTTATTATCCGATCTTGAACTAGCCATGTTCTATTTGCTCGAGTGGCGGCAGGATGTGCTGCAAGTCAAAGAGCAGTTTCCGCTAGAGCGCGAGATAACATTAGAGCTAGCTGAATCTGCTGGTATCAAACATCCAAATGTTCGGGGCGTTGACCAATACTTATCAAGTGACTTTCTTGTTGAAACAACCTCGCGAGATCTCCCCTATTTTGCGCTACAAGCCAAATATGTCAGCTCATTTGAAGAGCAGAGAAAAATAGAGATACTTGAGCTGGAGAAACGCTTTTGGAACGAAAAGCAGATCCCTTGGCAAATAGTCACGGAGCAAGAGATCCCAAAAGTTGTTAAAGCGAATGTTGAGTGGATTTACCCATTGCAAGGTGAACATGAAGAAGCACCAGACTCAGCCATTGAGCAAGCCAGATTCTATGCTGATTACTTTGTAAAGCACCCAACCAAAACCCTCATAAACGCCTGCAAAGAGATAGATACCGCCTATGGGCTAGACTTAGGAGAGTCGTTGTTTGAGATAAGAGCTTTACTGGCTGACCGTTACTTTACCTTTGATATTTTTACGTCAGTGCAAAAGCTACAAGTTGGTCATCTTAAACTAGGTAACGTTGAGCAAATTCAGGAGGTGTTTCGTGTTTCAAATCAATGAAGTATTGCAATACGAACAAACCTTGTATCGCATTTTAATGGTATTTGATTATTACGTGCTTTGGATAAAAGTGCACGATGACAAAGCCTTTCCTGAACTTGTTGAAATAACTGAGTTAGAACAGGGTTTTCAAGATGAAGTGCTCAAACGAGCAGCCGATCCATATAGCGACATTACTACCGTAATACCAGAAGCAGGTTCTACCGCTCAGTTAAAACGTGATGAAAACTATGCCGCAATCAAGCCATTGGTAGAGCTTGAGAACTGCTACGAACCGAAAGCGCGTGGCAAAGTGGTTAATCACATAATGACTGAGACAGGCAAAACCAAACAGTCTATTTATCGTTTTGCCCGTAGATACTGGCAACGTGGCCAGATCCCCAACGCATTATTACCCGATTATAAAAACTCAGGTGCCAAGGGCCAAAAGCGTCGAGCTACAACAAAGTTAGGGCGACCGCGCAAATACATGCCAGGCACTGGCGCTTTAATTGATGATTTCGCAGAGAAGCTTTTCCGCATAGCGATTGAACGACACATATTAACTGACAAAGGCAAATCATTTAGATATGCGCACAACAGGCTCAAAGATATTTATGAGCATTACTTTCCTGATTTACCCGAAGAAGAATTGCCAACACTCAGGCAAATGGAGCATTTCTACAAACGTGAATATCGCCAAGTAGACAAAATTGAAGCGCAGGCGGGTGAGATCAAACGAAAAAAAGATATACGACCACTAACTGGTACTGCCGCCGCAGATGTTTTGGGCCCAGGTATGCGGTATGAAATTGACGCTACAATAGCAGACATCTATTTAGTGTCTGACTCTCAAAGAAGCAATATCGCCGGTCGCCCAGTGATTTACATGGTGATTGACGTATTTAGTCGCACGGTGGCTGGGTTTTATATTGGTTTTGAAAACCCTTCATATGCTGCGGCCATTCAGGCAATACATATGGCCACGACGGATAAATCAGACTACTGCCGTCAGTTTGGTTTTGACGTAACCCCACAGCAGTGGCCGTGTATAGGCTTGCCCTCAGCATTATTGGCTGACAGAGGCGAGTTAATGGGTCATCAAATTGAATGCCTTGATAATGGTTTTGGTGTGCGCATTGAAAATACGTCACCATTTAGAAGTGATGCAAAAGGGGTTGTCGAGCGAGCGTTCCGCACCTTTCAACAAGCATTTAAACCGTTTGCACCAGGTGTGGTCACTGGTACCAAAATTAAAAAGCAAGGCGATAGAGATTACCGCTTGGATGCTAAGCTTACTATTAAAGAGTTTACTAAAATCATTTTGGGCGCAGTACTTTATCACAATCAATATCACGTGATTGAAGACTACGATAAAGCCGCTGATATGCCAACGGACTTACCAAATAACCCACTGGCGATATGGAATTGGGGCTTGCAGCATCGTACTGGTCGGTTGAAAAAGCCAGCAACTGAGCATCTTCGTGTGGCATTGATGCCAAGAACTCGGGCAACGATATCTGATGCGGGGGCCTGTATATTTGGCGTGTATTACACCAGCGCTGAGCTTTTAAAGTCGGGCTGGATGCATCGGGGTAAGGAAGTGAAACGCCCTAAAAGTGTGGAAGTTGCCTATGATTTAGCAACGGCAGACTACATCTACATTTATCTCGGTCCTAACAGCAATGACTATTTTGTGTGTCAGTTAGCAACCCGCTCAAGACAGTTTTCAGGTGCGAGTTTTTGGGATGTGTGGCAGCAAAATGATGAGTTAAAACAGACGCATGCTGATGCAAAACTAGTAGCCGATGAGCAAAAGCGTGCCTTGGAGCGACAAGTGATAGAGGTGGTAAAGCAGGCAGAAAAGGCCGCGCCAAAACACATTGGTTTGTCGGATGCGGAGCGTATTCGCAATATTCGTGGCAACCGAACAGAAGAAAAAGCCAAAGAGCGTAAAGAGCGCGCCTACAAACCAGTGGACATCGACACCAGTAAATCAGCGCAAGTACATTACCTCTCTGAGCCCGATGACGATTTGGACTTTCCTGACTTTTCTGATCAGTTATTTAAGGAGGATGACGACGCATGAGTTTACCCTCTAACATCTTCCGCGCGGTGTATCAGGAGTCTGAGATTGAGCGTTACAAAGGTAACCCGTTTATTGAAGCACTGCCAAGAGTAAGCAAAATAGAAGAGCTGAAAACTAAGCTGGAGGGTAAGGTAAAATACAACCCTGCGGCGGGGTATTTAGACGCGAGGCAGCGTGCTCACGAGTTATGTGGTTTGCTTGATGACTTCTTTCAACCTTTGTCGGTGCATGTGGCGCTTGAGGAAAAAATAGCGCTGATGATCCGTGGGGGCTATGTTGCCAGAAACATTGCGACTGGCCAGCTTCAACAGCATCTACAAAATGGCTACGAACGCTTGATGACGGGCGACATTAGCAGTTTTTGTTTTGCCGAAGCGCCCTCTACGGCACGTTGCTTGTCACTTATTGGTTGCTCTGGGTGTGGTAAAAGTTCCAGCGTGTTGCGGATATTGGCCACCTACCCACAAGCGATTTATCACGAAAAATATAATACGTACCAGCTCGCCTATTTGCGTATCGAATGCCCCGTGGATGGATCATTAAAAAGCCTCTGCTTAAACTTCTTTAAAGAGGTCGATAAACACCTTAATACTGATCTCACAGAGAGATACGGCTACAAACGTCATAGTACGGAGGTGTTACTGTCATTTATGGGGCAAGTTGCCAATCAATATGCCATTGGTGTGTTAGTCATTGACGAAATACAGCGCTTAGGCCGCAAACAAAAAGAAGGGCAAGAACGCATGCTCGAGTTTTTTTGTGGCTTTGGTGAATATTATTGGCGTGCCGGTGATTTTAGTTGGTACTCCTAAAGCAAGGCCGATATTTGAGCTTGAATTGCAATCAGCAAGGCGCAGTACTGGCATTGGCTCTATGGTTTGGGAACCCCTGCCACAGCACAAAAATAGAATCGATACAGCGACGGGTAAGCCAAAGCCCACAGAGTGGCGATTGCTGACCGACAAGCTTTGGCAGTATCAGTGGCTTATTCACCGCGATGAACCGCTCACCGAAGAGATCCGCAATACTTGGTTTGAGCTGTCACAAGGTGTGTTAGATATTGTGGTTAAGTTATTCGTGCTTGCACAACTACGCGCCATTATTACTGGCGTTGAACGGCTATCTTCAAAACTATTTAGAAAGGTATATGAGTCTGAATTACAGCCGATCCATCCCATGATTGAAGCGCTTAAGTCTGGTAAAGCAAAGAGCATTGCCAAGTATTCAGACTTACAATACAAAGAGATTGATAAGCGGTTGTTGGAACTCAGTCAGCAGATCTCTGAAGTTGCCGCTGCTAAGGCAGACACTCTCCCTTTTGCGAGCGACTCAGAGGCCATGAGGCTTTATAACCTTTTGCTAGGCATGGGGTGTGAATCAGAGTTATTGGTACCATTAGTGCAAAAAGCCATTAAAGATCACCCAAACCTACAGGTAAGAGCGCTCATTCCACTCGTTCTTGAATGGTATGAGCAAGCACCTGATGAAGTGGAGGAGCCAAAAGAAAAGCCCGCAATCATCAAGCTCAAGGATTGGCATACATTGCCTAGTGACGATTTGCGTTTTGGCTATTCTCAACACAAAAAGCAATCGGGTGAGCTTTATCAATACTACAAACAACAAGGAAAGATTTTTGATATGACCGCTTGGCTTAAACAAAGCGTGTAGCATGGCCTGTTTACCCGTACCTTACCCCGATGAGCTGCTGTATAGCGTCATTGCAAGGTACGGGGTGCATGCAGGTATCACTTCACCCAAGCAATTGCTTGATGAGGTATTCCAAAACCGCCAAATCATCGCCTCAGTAGCCTTTCAAGGGCATTTATCGCAGATCTCAGCTCATTATCAAGGTAACACTGATTTAACACCACACAAGCTGTTACAGGGGCATACGCTTTTTCCGTTGTACGCACCTTTTGTGCACCCCAACATTGCAGCTCAAGCTAAACATGAGCTACTGACCGATTGTAGGCACTCGGCAGAAGTACAGCTAGGCAAAGCCGCATCAAAAGTTAAAAGCCCACACTACCTGCGTTACTGCCCTTTGTGCGTAACAGCGCAAATAGAGCAATATGGAGAGCCTTTTTGGGCGCGGCGCTGGCAGCAACCTGGTTTATCGGTATGTGCGGAGCATGGCATGCAGTTAATCAACAGCCCTGTGTTGATAAGCGAAGCACATAGGCAGCAATTTACTGCACTAAGCCCTTATGTGCTTTTGCATTCAACTCCAAGGCTTACAGACCACAAAACCACGCTGTTAGCGGCGTATGCTCAGCAGTTGCTGAACTTATCAGAACACCTTATACACCCATTGCAATGGCGTTATTTTTATCATCATTTGGCTTATCAGCTGGGGTTTATTAGGGGTAAGCAGGTGGAGCATGAACTGATCGCACAATTGGTTTTAGGGTATTGGGGTAGCCATGCCCTCACAAGCTTCGGGCTCAATATAAACAAGGCAGAAGACACAAATTGGCTGAAGTGTTTGTTTAGAAAGCACAGAAAATCATTTAGCTACCTTCAGCACCTATTGGTATGGCAAGCGTGTTATGAACAGCAGTTGGATATAGCGAACATACTCAGTACTGTATCGGCATTACCGCACACCTCATACGATGATGTGCCTTCGAGTACTGAGCCTGTGGTTGTTGACCAAACTCGTCGCGCAAAGTGGCAATGTGCTGTGGCCAAGTTTGGCGTTAAAGGCGCGAGGAAAAACGGTTTTGCTCACCTTTACACATGGTTATATCGGCATGATAAACAATGGTTGATGCAATTTAATCAAAGCTCAGCCACACCCAGCATTGCAAAAACAGGTAGAGTTGACTGGTCAAAACGAGACAAAAGATACGTAAGACAACTTATTTCATTGATTAATAAAGTAGAAACTCAGCTTGATTCAAGCCGTCATACAGTAACTTGGCTCGTTACCCATGCACATATCCCTTTGTCTCAGATCAAATTCTTAGAAAAGTTACCTTTATGTAAATTGTTTTTTAATAAATATTGTGAAACTATAGAGGAATACCAATGCCGTCGTATCGCTGTGGCATGTATTCGTTGTATTGCAAAACATCAAATACTCAGAACTTGGCGAATTGAACGTATGGCTGGACTTAACGAGAAAAGGACCCGACCACTCGCGTCGCAATTGCTAGGATTTGCAGTAAAGTATGAACCAAGTTGATAGATTTAAAACACTACCAGACGACGCCAGAATACAGGCAATAGGCAACCTGTTTAAATACAATAACCGCAAAACTTGGGATATTGGTGTTCGTTTTAAGCAATCCACGCGCAAAGCCCTTAAGTTTAGCCAGCTACCCTATTTAAGCCGACAAGTCGTGCTAAACCAAACAGTCGATGCCACCCCTCCAGGCTTCCCGATTAAATTTACTTTACCCGACCGTGCATTTTGGCAAACTGCCACGGTGGGCGACAGCGGTTTAGTGACGTATAAGCTGAGCGAAGAGCAATCGCAAAAATGCTTTGTGTTTGAAAGTGCAGGCAAAACCATTTATTTACCACAGTTGGAGCTGGCCAGAGCCTTATTTTTTACAAACAACTATCTGGCAAACGCCGCACTCATTAACAGTGCGCTCGACCTAGAGTTTTACGTTGACCACCACCCAAACAACGATGATAGAGAGTTTCCTTTAGATCTCGTGATTAACGCCTTACCAACAACACTATGCCCAAAAGTACTGTTTGATAATGAAGGGTTTAGACATCAAATCGCTTGGTTATTATTAAACAGTGACATTAAAAACGCGTTTAACAGTATTTATCAGTATTTTTCGCAAGAGCGAGTTAGGTCACCTAACGTTGAGCGTTGGACGTTTCGATTCGATCCTCCTCAGCTCAAGGGTGTAAAAGTGGCCGCGAGAGGCTGGAAATCATCTGATGAAAGCACTTGGTTTATCAACCGAATAGAGTTATTGGATGGTTTGTTCTTCCCTGATATTTCGGATATTGGCTTTTCACATCCAGATTTCACCGAAAACAAACCAGGTTCGGGTAAAGGAAAAGGAGGTACCTACCCACAGTTGCCTACACAGAGAGAAATCGACGAAAACAGTGACGGCAGCGAAGATAACGAGTCTGCATTGATATTCTGTGATGCAACACAGCGAATATACAACAGAGTGCCACGTACTCGTAAAGTCGGTGCACAGCCTAGAAAAAGCCCTGGTGGTAAAGAAAACGAAGATAAACCCAACAACTTACCACCTGCCGTAAGCACCGACGATCCAAATTCGCGAGGCGACACACCCAGAGCCGCCGTAGATGGTTTAGATGACTTAACCGACAACGCCGATTTATATCTCAACAAATTCGATAGCTTCTTCAAAATGCTGGAGATATTAGAAAAAGAGCACGGTGTTAAACAAAGTAAGCCCATCGTTCGCAAGCTGCCAGAAGTGGGCCGCAGTGAGAGTCACCTTATGGTAGATGGTTCGCCTAGATGTATGGCAATTGTAAGGATTGAACATCAAAACGAAGGTTATTTCTTATTAGAGGTGGATACCTCCGATGGCAAAGCTTCCATTGCCACCAAAATCATTTCGGCTCAAGCATTAGCGCCAAAAGGCAAGTTACGAGACTTTATATCGGAGATAGAGCAAGGGCTGCTTAGCAACCAATTCAGCTGGCCAAAGAAATACTTTGATGCACTGGTTGGAGAAGGCAATCACAAAAGTGTGTCGCATCAAAAGTCTAAGAGCGAAGGTCGGTTGGGTGAGGAAGATATTGAAAGGTGGGCTGAGCGCTTTTTAAAATTATTTACAACATCAAACAACTAATATTAAGGAGTTAATATGTCAGGAATGGGTTCAGGAAGGGGATTAGGGCCGAGTGGTGCTGGAGGGCGTAGTTTCGATTGTGCAACGTTTAGTTTTGAGACGCATATACATAGTCCACAACCACAAAATATTGGAAGTATATCCGTTGGCGAAATTTTAGAGGTGGTATTGGCAATAATGGATGGCATACAAGTTGTCCAAATTCGTAAATCGGATGGAACAGTCGTAGGAGGGCTAGTTGAAAAGGGGCCAAGAATCAGAGAGTGTTTAGAGGCAGGATATATTTATACAGCTACTGTGAGAGATATTCAGGGTGCAGCGGTAAGAATATTTGTCCAATCACAAGGAAAGTAGTATGAACATCGATGTTGTTGGTGGTGTATACCATGAGTTTTGCTCTTGGCCAGAACATGAAGCTCTTTTAGGATCAGCTGGCAGAGCTGCACTATGTTTAAGTCAATTAGATTGTGATATCAATGTTGGCTTACATAGCATACTAGAGCTAGGTGACCACACTAAGGTTCAAGAAGTATTTGCTTTTAACAGGAATTGCCATTTGAAAATTAGGGAAAGTGGATTTACCACACGGTTTGATTATTTCCACCCACTTTCAGAACCCAAAATCACTCCAAATAAAATTGATGCTAAAAGACCTGATTTTCAAGTCGGCTCTCTCAACGGTGATGCAGTCATTTTGTTTGGAATGGTAGATTACATACCTGTTATTTCAGCTTCTGTTGTAATTTATGATCCTCAGAACACATATAGTCCAATCTTATTTTCAGAAACGAATAGCTCAGCTGAAAGGCTAGTTTACATCATCAATAGAAGTGAACTACATACCTTATTTAAAGCGGAAAATGAAACAGATGAGCAAATACCTGATATGGCTAAATGGCTTCAAGATAAGGAGCAGGCTGAGGTAGTCATTGTTAAGTGTGGTGAACGTGGTGCTTACATTTTAGCAAATGAGCAAGATAAGTGGGTTTCACCATATAAAACTCAATCTGTTTTTCCAATCGGGTCTGGAGATTCCTTTGTAGCTGCTTTTTCATACTTTTGGCTTGTACAAGGCTTAAATGTATTTGACGCTACAAAAATGGCGAGTGTAGCAGCTGCGTACTACGTATCTCATAAAACTATGAATTCTGCCGAGGGATTAGAGTTTTTTGCACAATCACTGGAACCCATACTGGATGTGAAAAGGCAGAGAGTTTATTTAGCAGGTCCATTTTTTACTCTGTCTGAACTTTGGATGGTGAACGAAGCTAAGTTTCATATAGAGGCTTTTGGGATGGAGGTATTTTCTCCTTATCACGAAATAGGAATTGGAACGGCTGAAGAAGTGGTTCAAAAAGACATTGATGCTATCCATGACTGTGATGCTATTTACGCTATTTTTAATGGCACAGATCCAGGAACCCTTTTCGAAGTTGGGTATGCACGCAGTATTGATAAACCAGTTGTGATCTTAGCTGAAAACCCCAAAGACGAGGAGTTGAAGATGTACGAAGGCTCTAGCTGTAAAATATTTCAAGATTTTGCTTCTTCAGTTTATAGCCTGTCCTGGTTGTCATCATGAAAGGTTTGTTGCTGTCAGGAGGCTTAGATTCAACTGCCCTTGCTTACATGCTAAGGCCGCGAGTCGCATTCAATATTGACTATGGTCAAAAAGCAGCCAGAGCTGAGAGAGTCGCTGCTCAGGCAATTTGCGAAGAGCTCGATATCGATTTGATTAAAATTGATATCGATTGTTCTAGTATAGGCAGTGGCGATCTCGTTGGTTCGCATGCGCTAGAAGTGGCTCCTGAAAGCGACTGGTGGCCATTTAGAAATCAGTTATTGATAACAATGTGTGCCATGAAAGCTGTTGCGTTGGGGTGCTCAGAATTAGTAATTGGGACCGTTTCTTCTGATTCATATCATGTGGATGGGAGCGCTAGCTTTATTGATAAAATCAATTCTCTGATATCAATGCAAGAAGGTGGTCTATCGGTTACTGCTCCAGCAATGAATACGAGTACAGCAGAACTTATCGAAAGATCGGGTATACCATTTAGTTTGCTTGCGTGGAGCCACTCTTGCCACAAAGCTGATTTACCTTGCTTAGGATGTAGAGGGTGCAATAAGCACTATTATGTTATGGAAAAGCTGGGAAAATATGGCAATTTATAAAGACCCTAAAATAAAGCTTATAACTTCAATCAAAGAGCGTGTTGCATACAAAGTACGTAACTCTATTGAGCTAGCCTATCCTAACGAGCAAAAAATAAGCTTTTTAGACGTGCTCGAAAATCGACATTCAACGAGAGAGTTTGCTCCAATGTCAATAAGTGATCTGGGAGGATTCCTTTATTTATCTTGTCGTACTAGATCATCAGAACGGGGTGAATTAGGCTTAGTTAATGAGAAAAGGAATTACCCATCAGCGGGAGCCCTACATTCGATAGATGTTATTGTATCTGACAACTTTTCAAGTAACTGGTACATCTATAACTCAAGGCAGCATACCCTTGATGAGATTAGTGTTGCCGATCGTGAGGAACTTCAGGAATTTAAAGAAAGCTGCTTTAACATTTTAGGAAATGGTAAAGCAGGATATCTGATTTGGTATGTATGTGATTTTGAAAGATTGGCATGTAAGTACGAATTCCCCGAAACGCTTGCTTTTAGAGAATCAGGGGGGCTTTCTGCGATTCAATCGTTAGTGTCTGAATATTTAAACATGTCTTTTTGTACTTTAGGTGCTAATGGCTCTCAGTACGTAACCTGTCTATCAGAGCAAAGCAAGTTGCTGGGTGTTGGTACTGCGATTGTTGGTGGAAAATTTTGAAGCTGAAATAGGAGTTTCTACTTTTAAAGCTTCATTTCTGAATTCGAGTTGCTTGAGAATAGTAGTAGATTCCTGCATTTCAAACCACATTAGCGCGTCCAATTCTGATGCCCTTACGTCCATTGAATTAGCTAGGGCCAGAAATTGTTCTTCTAGTTCTAGGTAATGTTTCTCAACAGTGAGGTTGTCTTTAAAAAAACCCCCTAGAATTCCTGCGCGATAGATATGTATATCGAGAATTGCAACATCATCAGCATCTAGCCAATTTCGCGCTATCCACGAGGCGGTCTTTAGACCTATTCCATTTATTCTAGTTAGCCAATTTCTTAACTCTTTGCCTGACTCTGTGGGTGGTGTTTCGTCGATAATCTTTTTGATCGCAGAGTTAAGGTATTTGGCCTTTTGTTTTGCAAATCTATATCGGAATATCTTCCCTTCAAACTCTATAGGTTCAGAAAGCCAATCTTGAAGCTGTTCAGTGGTATAGGGGCTGCCATTAAATGCGCCTTTTGATTTCATATGCTCATAAGCAGCGAGCCCTTTTTCTGCCGGAATACCATGCCCACCAAGTAAGCAAGCTCCTACTTCCTCTAGCAGAGATTTACCAAGTTTGTAATTCAAGGAAGTATTTGTAAGCCGACGCTCAAATACTCTGTATAGCCAATAGGAAACTGACGGAAAGCCAGCAACACAGCCCCACTTCACATTTGGAAGGACCTCATCATTTTCGTGTGGTAGCTCAACCTGGAACAAACTACGTCCAGCAGCTATGAATGCTGTTTGTGTCTGTTGCATAACATGTTTCCTATGGTTCAAGTTTATTATAGAACAAACTTGGTACTTTGGTTATCTGAAATTATCTGTATAATAGCATTTTAACAGATGGTTTTCGATAGGTTTTGGATTGGAAGTTAATTCTTTTTGCGATGCACTTAGAGATTTTTTAGAACACTCAGGAGTAAGCCAAAATGTGCTTGCCCAGCAAAGTGGCGTTTCTCAATCCCAGATTTCTGATTGGTCAAAAGGAAAGTTAACTAGGTTTGGTAAGAACCCAAAAAAAGTTATGGCTGTTATCGAAAGTTATCGAGTTTCTAGTTATCCCCCTATACCGAATAAAGTGCTCGAGGCTGTGAGTCGATTTTGTCAAGGGGGGAGCGAAAAAGCTGATGCGCTCGTTAAAATGATCGACGTGATGGAGTCACTGGAGTGATTTTCAATATAATTGTTTTAAAAGGGATAAAAAGTGATGTTTCTACATCACTTTTTAGCTGTAAGCTCTCTTAGAGGAGAGTTGCTGGGGTATAGAACTTTTGCGCTGGGGACGTCACCAGCTGCGGGGTCTAAATGAGAGTCTTGGTCATCAAAGAATATATGTGGCTTGAAGGCTTTTAAAAACCTGCTTTTTTGCAACCCCCCAAGGAAAAAAGCTTGATCTATATATACATCCCAAGCTCTCAGAGTTTTTATAACTCTCATTTCGGCTGGACTATTACGGGCCGTCATTATGGCTAGCTTTACAGGTGAGTATTCTATACGACCTGGTAAACGCTCTTGTACTTTTGATAACTTTTTCAACAAATTAGCATAAGGGCCTTCTTGAAGAGGTATATCTTGAGCTGCGTCTTCACTACTCCAAAATTGTTCTAACCCTTCTTTTTGGTTTACTATTTCACTCTCTTCGCTAAACAGTACTGCATCAGCATCAAATGCAAATCTGACTTGCTTTTCATCAAGCTCTTGGCGTGATTTGGGAGGTTCCTTTACTAATGCCGCGGCGCATACTTTGCTGTCTATTACTTCTTGGGCATCTTTCTCATTTGTAGTAAGGAAGAGATCTACATAGAAAGCGTCGAGATAATTGGAGCTGCTTTCCCCTGCTGTAAAAGCCGAGCGAGTAATTGGCAGCTTTCTTCTTCTTATTTCTTTTAGTACTCGAAATCCTGTCTCAGGGCTGTTTCTGGATATTATGACAACTTCAACAATTGGGTCTGCTCCTTTATCTGTTTGATGTGAATTGAGGTTGAGTAATGAGCGAATAAGTGGCATTCCTGTTCCATCTTCAAGAGCTTCATCTTCTCTTTCAAGCATATATGAGCGGTACTCATCTATGGCTGTATCTGGGTCTGACTCGTACTTTTCTTGAAATACTCTGTCAGCTTCTGATAAATCAAATAGTGCAGTAGCAGAAATACCTACTACCAAGGTTTCATTTAATTCGATAGGCATTAGATTTCCTTTTTTTGACTATATTGGGTTGGTGCTTCATAACGAGAGGCTGCACTGTTAGGCAACATTATGTTCTTGCTGAGCCTTTTCTATTGCTAAAGACTCTCTATATTCAGCGGCTTCTGCTTTCATTGTCCAATGAACATCAGATAAATTCTGCTGCTCAACTACCTGCCTAATCTCTGCTAACGAGGTTTTGAAAAACTCTTTTCTAGGGTTTATCTTGTTTACTGATTCTCTCTCAAATCTTCTGTGCAGTTCTTTTTCTAGTGTGGGAGCATCCTCACTGTAGATCATGGCATGAATATCAAATGAAAAAGGAACAGAGGCATCGCCGAGCTCTTTTACTCTATCAAGAGGTTCTAAGCGTCGCGTCATGCCTATTTTGAATACATTGTCGCCAAAACTGCCGATGTTACTTATAACATATACGTGTCCACGGCGAGTTTGTTGCGCCATTGATAGTGCTCGTTGACCCCTTTCCTCAGCCTCAACAAGCTTGCTTTCTAAATCTGCCAGTTGAGCCTCAAACTCCATTCGTTGTTCTTCGTTTGCACTGGCTAGCTCAGCTCTAGCCTTTTCGAGAGCTTTCTGAAGTATACGCTCTTCTTTTTCAGCTTCTTTAATCGCCTTTTCTATCTCTTTCCTAGCCTTTTCTTCTTCTCTAATTTGCTGTTTGATTTCTCGTTGCTCTGCGAGTTCTATTTGTCTGAGCTCATGAGTAGATACGGCCCATTTGAGTTCCTCTTGACGAGTATCTAAGAATGATTGGTTTATACGAGCATTTTTGAATGGTGCGCCATTATGGTTAACTAGAGCGAAGGCATCGATTATCTCTTGTTTGATCTTCCCGTAATTATCATGCTTAACTTTTGCTAAAGCGGAGTCGACTTTTCCGTTGAATGCATCAACAGCAAAATGAATGGCGTATGTTCTTCTGTGGGGCTCAACATAGTCACAGTCTCCAGCGTGGCCGTGTTTAACCATTTCTCGCATTCGCTTTCTTACCTGCTTGAGTTGTTCTCCAGCTTGTTTAAAGCTAAATTCTTCAGCTAAATCATCTAAGACAGAATGATTTGGAATGATGTAATCATCTTTGTAGCCTTCAATTGTATTTTTCATTGCTTTTATGGTTGATGCATAAGAGTCGGCTTTTTGCTTCGCATCATATGCAGCACCCGCAACTTCTTGAGCCTGTGCTTGAGCTAATTCGATAATTCGATTTGCTTCTACGTGAGCTTCTTCTGTTAGCGAATGAGCTTTCTCCTTGGCATCTTTCAATTTTTGGTTTGCTTTGGTGTTTAGCTCATTTGATTCTGCGTTGATTTCTTGTACGCGCATTCTCGCTTCGTTTATCACTCTGTCAGCTTGTAAGCGACTTGAATTAGCTAGCTCATTAGCTTCCTTTTGGGCTTTTTCGAGAGCCGATTCGCCTTCTGATATTCGCGAGACAGCAGTTTTCTCTGATTCACTGAGCAGGTGCTGTACGTGTGCTTCCATATCAGTAATGGGGGCATACTTCTCTTGCAAAGAGGCATGTTGTCTTTGCAAACTTGAAACAAGCTCTGCTTTATCAGCTAGAGCTTGTCGAGCTTCTTCGAGTTCAGCTTCAACTTTGATTCTTTTACGTTTTGATAGCCAAGCAAAGAACAATGGGGTAACCAATATTAGAAGGGTAATAATGACGCTAATTAAGCTTCCTGAACTTTCTTGTTCCACAAGCAACTCCTTTTTAATTGAATTTCATTAACATGAACTTAACGTTAGATTACCCCAATTTATTGTGGAACTCCATAAAGCTGGGTTTGGTCAATGCTTTGTGTTTTATTTTTTGACATATGGTGGTCTAGTAGGGGGAGTCAGCAGTACTAGTGAGTGGATTAAGTGGTGCTAGGATGAAACTTTATTATTTAGTCTTTTGATTGCTTTGAAGGGTTAACCAATTCCAGTATGAAACTTTATTTCCCAACCTCAAATTTCCAAACCAAAACACAGGCCCTACAGCCCCACTCAGTATGAAACTATATTGCGGGGCGACATTTTTGTGGGTGAGCAATAAAGTATCATCCTAAAATGGTAGCGATCATAGTCGATACGCTGCCATTCCTAAATCGAAAATACCCGAAAACAAGCTAGAAAACTTTGCTCAACGGGGTATCATCGGTTCTGACCGAATATTGCTTAGTCAGCATAAATTTAACGATATGGTTTAAAAATGGCGAACGAGCTCTCATTGAGTTAACTCTAAAAGCTGACTGTATTTATGCACAGTTTCGCCGTACTTCTCCTATAGTCAAGAAAACGACCCATTGGGTCGATATTAAATTGTTAGCAGTACAGGCAAATTATGGCGCTAGATATACACATAATGCAAAATGGCCAACCAAAGGAATGGATTTACTCTATAGATTCTGAGAAGTGGCTTTTATTCAAAGAAGCATTTGAGGTATTTAAAGCTAAAACTGGCTTAACAATAGATCAATATTCAGATACCAAATTCTCATCAGGTCTTCAAATCTTAATTGATGTGCTTAAGTCAGTCGCTCCACAGTACGGAAAAAGCGCTGAGCTGTTCTCAGAGTTTATTTCTGTGTTGGATGCTGCTGCAAGTAATGGTAAAAATATAATTTTTGTTGGTGACTAATGTACTGCTAATAAGGCCGTTAAACCAAGGACAAAAAACAGCAGGCTTGTGCTCCTTCGTCGCCAATTTTAGCCTGCTATTTTGTGCCGTTTACGGCAAGCGTTATGTGTAAAGGGAAGTATGGAGTTTAATGATAATTACGGGGTATATGTTTGCCCTCATGTCTTTAATAAAGAGTCACCCGCATTAGTAGGTATTCGAGATCCCGAAGGTGATTGGCAGTTTTTCTGTGATGATGAGGATTGTCCTGAGAACTCAGAGCCACATCTTATCGGTGTTGGCCATTTGACGAAAGCTGATCCAACTATTAACGAACTAACCTGCTTAAAGCCTGGTTCATTCGCACAAAAAATACACGCCAATGCAGATTGGGAATATGGTGAGTTCGAGTAATTTACACATAACAAATCAAATTAAAAAGGGCGGGCACAAAAAGCTTGGCTGTGCTCGTTTCTCGCAAATTTTAGTCAAGCATTTATGCGGCTAACAGTGAGGCGCTAGGATTTTCTTTATGATTAAAACGCTACGTATGAGTATTTTATCTCTTCTATTTGTACCTCTCATTTCATTAGCTAACGGGTTAAAAATGCAAGATATGAAAACAGTCAACTATCGAGATGCCGTTTCATTTCAAATCCCCGCGAACTGGAAAGTTGAGGACGAACTAGGCGTCCAGGGTACATTTTATGAAGACTTACCTGATACTGGAACCTTGAGGATTAGCGTATTTGAATTTGCCAGCAATTCTGAGGACGAAAGAAATACAAAAATAAAAGATACTCTACTTCCCGGCACTGTTGAAACACTAGCAAAGGGTGTATATCTAAAGAAGGCAACATTACTAGGTGAAGAAGAGGGTGAAAAGCTTTCGTTATACAGATGGTTGGTAGCATTGGCATTACCAGAAAATCTATTTAGGGTCGTCATATTTACCCACACGATTGTTAAAGGACAAGAATCAGATCCCAAAATAAAACGAGAGTTAGATTTGATAGATGCGTCTGTTAGAAATGCCCATTACAGTTACAGTACTAAATTAGAGTTTGTTGACACACCGTGAAAATCCTAACAAGTAAGTGACTGAACTGAGGCTATCAGAGCAAGTCATGCCTCTGCTTTCGCAACTGCACGCTATACTCAGCAAACTCGTTACTCAGGGGGAGATGTACTGAGTGGCTATCGTAAATCGGCGTACATTTGATACAGTATTGTCTACGTTCTCAGCTCTTGTTTTAGCCGCGTTGATTGCGGTTATATTATGAGGTGCTACAGCTTTTTGGAGTGCTTCTCTTGTGAGAGAACAAACAACCCTGACATCTGTTCACCACGGTTATGGTAGTTTCGACTTAGAATTGTACAAATTTGCTCATTATTTGTATCAAAAGAGCTTCTAAAATAAAGTTTCTGTTTGGCTTCGCCCATATTGCTGGGCGACACCTTTGTGACTTAGGAATAAAATATGGAGCTACATTTTTATCCCTAAGTATTAAAGGTCTACATATTGTCAAAATGACCAGTGACTGACCAGTTCAGTGCATTCAGAGTCTCGATCAAACTAGCAAGTTTTTGCTCGACTCTGAGTCGCTTTGTAAGGTCTAGACTAAAATGCTTTACCACCATTTATGGTTACTGATTGCCATTTATTTTTTGAAACTACATCAGAAATCACCGCTCTAGCAACAAGAAAACCATCGGTTACTGAAGAATCTATAGCTCTTCCCGTAATGGAGCCAAAGCCCATAAAGTTAGAAGCTGAAGCTGGAACACACATTTGGATAGTATTTTGAGCCGATAAAGTAAACTCTGTATTTACAGCTCCCTCACCAGTAATGCTACCTGTATACAAACTACCATCTTGCTTATATAGCTTCACCGTTACACCGACATCGCTAGATGATATATTACTGATGTTAATACAAGTATGTACATAATTATGCTGTCTCCATTCAGGGATAAGGGCGCTACCTGCGTTAGCGTAAAATGAAGACAGTAAGAGTAATGCGATAAGTGCACTTTTCATTATTTTTCCTTAAAAGGTTTGTGGTACGACGAGATCTTTCTAAGCAACTCATTAGCTCTTAAACCCCAGAGCGGGATAAAAACTTAAAAACTAGGAGCTATAACACTGTTCCAAGGTCAGATATTTCGACCAAAAAAGAGTAGCTTATAAAGGAACAGACATGAATAAGTTAGTTGAGCTATTTGCTAATGTCGATGATTTTTTTTAGTTTTTTCGAAGTTGTACGCCTACTGTTTTTATTCGCTTCGATTAAACGAAACTTAGGCTGGTGAGCTCTCTCCTATTGATTATTTTCATGAGCATTTAGCTCAGCCACATATCGGTGGTAGCCGTTTTCTTCTAGTGCTTCGATAATATCACTATCGGTTATCACCCCTCCAGCTCTTCAGCGTACTATCATTTCATGGTGTTCTTCGAAATTGTCGTAACTAAACCAATGACTCGCATGATGGTCTTTTAAGGAAGAAACAGCGCTGATAAGGAAGAAACAGCGCTGACACCCATTGTTATTAGCGATGGGTGTCAGCGATTTGTTCAGTATCTAAGCCAATGAAAAGTATGTTATGTTTAGTCATGCTAGCCTCTGCTATTTAGTTATTTGACAAACTAATTATGGCTCTGGCTTTAAGCTAACCCACGAAAATGCGGAGGCTAGCACCGTGTGGGAGTCATTATGTCTATATGAATTATTCAGTACAGTGTAATAGCTACATTCGAGAGTTAATTGATGTTTGAAATTTTCGAACCTTTAAATCCCTACCTCCCACTAATAACTGTCGGACTTGCTGTCTTTACCTTATGGAATGGTATAAAAACACGTATCCAAGGCAATGAGTTAAAGAAACAAGATCTAGCTTTAAAACGGATTGATCGGGAAGATAAATTTCGTTATTTACACCCTCATCTATATGTTGATCTTGTAGCTCAATTCCCATACCAAGATTCATCATATACGCCCACTTGCGCAATGGTTGTATCAAACCGTGATGAAAGGAATGTTAGAGTTGAAACAGTTGAGTGGGCTTATGATGACGGTTTTAGTTGGGCGCTCGATAATGTGGACTTTCAACCTGTAATGCTACAAACATCTGATAAAATTGAAATATCAATAAACCCAGAAGCAAACATTTTTCCACATAGTAGTGGCAAACCGTTGAACATGATTGCTAATATCCTCGGGTTATCTATTAAAGTTAAGTTATCTACCGACGCTGGTCGTCTATATTCAATTGATGATCCTCGTTTTAAGCGTTATTTGATGGGCAGGTACATTGATTCAGCAATCATGCTAAAAGTTGGCGAGTATTTGCTGTGTCGACAATACAACCTAAGCCTTTTAAACCTATTCATATAAGAGAAAACAAGTGACACCCATCACAATTAGCATCCAAACTGAGGTAGTGAAGTAAAGAAAGTATATAAACACCTCAATCAAGCAAACTAAAAAGTTAACTTCTGATTTTTTTCCAATTTTGATTGATAAATTTTTGCTTAAACTTACGTTTGCTCAATGATATAGCTTTTCTCTAATTTCACTCGCATTTAGTCTCACTGCTAGACGCCCTAACTCAGTTAATATATCGAACATAATAGGATCGAATTTGTAGGTGGTTTTACCTCTTAACCCTGAGCGAAAGTAATTATTTGCAGCACAATCTTTCGCTTGACCATACTTTTTCAACTTCTCTTCACTATTTAAATAAGTTCCATTGTCATCAAAGCAATAGACGACACTATTTGCGAATTTGTTCAAAGTATCTAATTCCGATAGCAAGTCTGCTCTTTCTGCTTTACTAGCTTTGTTAACGAAATCAGCCACTGAGAAAAAATCAAATGTAATTGTCTCGGCATCCAAAGCTGTAGCTGCCATTTTGAACATGCGGTTATACGCAACAGTTTTTGCAGGAAATCCTGCCTTTAGCAGTGTGCCAAGCCCAACATCCGTTGTAGAAAGGTCTGAGCTCCGTTCAAATGGCACTTCTGTATCTGCATTCGTATCAATAATAATGATTACACGTTTTCCGTTCGTTTGAGACATTACTTCGAGAGCCGTTTGGTAACCGTAATTATCATATATACCACCATCGACCAGAATCAATTTGTCAATGTGAGACTTTCCACTGGCACAAAAATAACTTTCATAAAGCTCATTATCTTTGTCAGGAGCGCATATATTTGTCGTAGCGTAATTATGGTAAAAACCAGGCACGCTTCCGCTTGTTGCGACAGCATAAGATAAAGGTAAATTTTTAAACTCATCACCCGCCGGATATTTAATATCATCACAAGCTCCAAAACTCTCAACTCGATAGTAAGTACTAAAATCAGATGTGAATACAAAAGGACTTTGATTTGAATAAATGGTCCCATTTACAAACATGTAAGGGTGTTTTAACTCAGTTTTTGACTGATTTAATAAGTCTCCTATAGTAATACCTTTAGTTACCAATTCGTCTAATCGAGACGGTAGGCAGTTTATATTACCATCACTAAATGATAGAAATCTCCGCTTTAAAGAAGGTAAGCGATTATTTAGGTTGTACTCGTTTGTATCTAAGGTAACTTTATCTGCTATATAAGCTGAAACACCCCAGCCACCACCTGATACCGTAGAAAAGTAATCTACTTCTTTTAAAGCGTTTAGTTTTTCATTGCTACCTGCCCAGTGACCTAAGTGTTCTAACTCAGCTAGCACTCCGAGCGTGAATGCTGCTGCTCGGGCTCCGCCTCCAGAAACCGAAACTAAAACATCTTTTTCTGGTAACGCTTGGTTCTTCCTCAAAGATTGGTCAACTAACATAGATAGGTCAACTTGGGGGGCGTTGCGAATATATTTCACAGCTGTTTCATCTAAAGACTGAAAATAAGTAGGATAAGGTACTGACTTTTGCGTAAATAAAGAGCAAGCTGATAAGCTAACTATTGTGGTGAGTATTAAGACGAGTGTTTTCATTGATGAATTCCTTTCCGCATATTTATTATAGGAAAGATTAGCTCATTCTATACAATTTGCTCACAGCCTCTTTTGCTGACCTAATAGATAGAGTCTAATTTGGATAGCCGTCTAATCTAATGCGTCGCGGACTTTGGGCATGACCCTGCGACTAACTGGGACTTCGTCACCTGTCGATAAATGTAAAATGCCGGTTCCTGACGCGCTTCTGGATAAGGGTGTTATGAACTGAGTATTCACTATGTACGAGCGATGAACCCGTAAAAAAGTGGCAGGAAGTGTACTTTCGAGTTCAGACAGGCTGTTGTTGTGCAATACACTTCCCCTATTCAGGAAAGCGACCTATTATTGGTCGATATTAAATTGTTATATGACTAAGGAAAGTATGTGTAAATTTTTAATTTTGATGGTATTTTTAGCTTCTAGCTTGGCTTGTGCCGACTCTGACCCTTGCGAGTCAAATCAGTACCCTGTTAAATGGAAGTCTGATTTAAGCCATCCCGTATCTTATGAGCTACCTGCAATTTTCTATAAAACTAACAACTCAAAAGTTATTGTCTCTGTTTCAAAGGCGATAAATTTTGTTGAAGGTAATATGGCAACTAATAAACCTTATTTGAAAAGCGCCAAAGAATACATAATTAATAGCTTGGCTGACTTACCGAAAAACAAACTTGTGGATCATTCAAACCTTTTGATCATGACAGAAGGATTGAAAGGGCAAGAGTTAAATAAAGCAATTCATGTGATGGCGGGTTATCAAGGGTTATTCGAAGGCTTATTGTTAAACAATGAAGCATCAGTAAGCATTAATGAAAAACTAATTGCCTCATCTAATACTGCGTATATGATTGGTAGAGATCCAGCTCCTCTTCATGGTTTGGATTATGTGCACAAGCTTATTGTTTTCAACTCTAATGACATAGTATTTTCTAAATGTTGGCTAGACAGCAAATAACCATATAACAAGTGCATTAATGAATGGACGGATTAAGCTTGACTGCGCTCATTCCTCGCTAATTTTAGCCAAGCTTAATCCGCCCATTATGCGGGCGTTAAATTCAAAAGAGAGGTAAGCATGAAGTGTTGGGCTAGCTCTGTTTCTGAATGTTGTTCTACCCAATCTCGTGAGCATTATATAACCAAGGGGCTGTTCTCTGACAAAACAGTTAAGGTAGTTAACGCTCCGTTTCTTGGTGACGGTACGAAAGTGCTATCAAAAGCATCTTTAACCAGAAAGTGTTTATGTAAAAAACACAATGAACTTTTATCTAGTTATGATGATGAAGCTATTCGATTTGGGAAAGCTCTTGAGTATGCACTGAATCTGTCATTAGAAAGAAGGAGCTCTAAACAAAAGAAATTTAGTGTCCATAAAAAACATATCGATCGAGAAAAGCTTACCCGTTGGTTTATTAAGACGTTTTTAGGTCTACATGAGTTCTTTAAATATCCTTCTGCTTCAGACCAGTCTGAACTAGCGCGTTTAGTGTATTCAAAAAATGAAAAAGCGGCTAGTTCGATTCAGCTAGGTATTGAAATGAAAGCAAATGAAGATTTTGATATTAAGCAAGCCGTCACTATTGCGTCTTTAGAGCAGAATGGGACAACTATAGGTATGGTCGTTGAGCTTTACGGTATTCGTCTTCAAGGTTTGTTCAAGAAAGAAAGTTCTGTGCGTAGTAAACCCCTGAAGCTCAAATTTCATGAGCATCGGCAAGGCCTCTCTTGCATAATCGCTATCAATTGAATTTATCAGAGCATTCAAGAAAGGAAAAACAAGGGCACCCATCACAATTAGCATCCAAACTGAGGTAGTGAAGTGAAAAAAGTAAGAAGAAATCAAACAGCGCTTACACCCATTGTTATTAGCGATGGGTGTCAGCGATTTGTGTTCTAAGCTACGGACATCGTTTTAGGACATTGAATATACTCGATGACTTCAATCGACAAGCATTAGCGATTGAAGTGGATACCAGTTTAACCGCTGAAAGAGTGATTAGGACACTAAAACAGATCATTGCTTGGCGCGGAAAACCAAAGCAAATTAGAGTAGATAATGGCCCAGAGTTTACTTCAACTATGTTGGAAGCGTGGGCGGTGGAAAACAGTATTAAGCTTGAGTTTATAAAACCTGGTAGTCCTTATCAAAAGAGAAAAATAAGTGACACCCATCACAATTAGCAGAAAAATAAGTGACACCCATCACAATTAGCATCCAAACTGAGGTAGTGAAGTAAAGAAAGTATATAAACACCTCAATCACTGGGTACAAAAACGTTTTTCGGTAGGCCAATTTTTAGCGCCCAAGCATATCCCTACACTAAAGCAGGGTTATCGCGCACAACAAAGAGTTGTAAATACAACAGTTATAGATTTTCGAGTTGATAGGTTCTCCTTGCTAAGCCAACAAGCGCTCGCAGTTTGTTAGGTTTGTTCGTCGTCGTTTTTGCAGTGTTTCACAGTAAGTGGTTATTGTTCGCTCTCGGCCCACTGCACCGTGGAATACACGTGAAAACTGTGTTGTGAGTTTTATCCAGTTCTCCGGTTCTATATTGAGTCGAGTGAGTATGGGCTGAGATTCAAAGATATAGCCTCGCTTGTCGTCTCGAATACAACGGCCTGTGAGTTCAACCAATTCAATATAGGATTTGAGTTCAAAAGGCAGGCCTTTTGGAATATGTTTTCGTGGGCTGCCCACAAAGCGTAGTAGGTTTTTTGGTTGCTTTCCCAGTTTAGCGTGGTCGATGCGTTTTTTGATGCTGGTGTAGTCTGAGGTTTCAGGCGTTGCGGCGATGTTGGCTCTAATGGGGTTTAAGTCTACGTATGCGAGACAAGCAGCCAGCGCTGCTTCATCCAGTAATGCTTGGGATTTAAACCGTCCTTCCCAAAACCGACCTGTGCAATTATCTTCTCTATTTGCTCGGCGGGCGATGTCTTCGTTAAGTACTCGCATAAACCAGCTAATATCGGCCAGCCTTTGCCTGTACTTATCAACCAGCTCGTCGAATATCAACTGCTCCGACTCATTGAGTGGCTCACCTTCAGTAAATTTTTGGCTTATCCAATTACCTTTAAACAACTTGTGCCATCGTATCACTATCGCTTCATCGGACAGACGTTTCGCCTTTTTATCATCAACATATAAAACAATGTGAGTATGATTACTCATCACGGCATAAGCACAGACATCAATACAAAATACGGAAGCCAACATCAATAGCTTTTCTTCAACCCAATCCCTGCGGTGTTCGTATGATTTACCAGTAAATTTATCTTCGCCACAGAGAAATGCGCGCCTGACGCAACGGGAGATACAGTGATAATATTTGGTGTCGGTTAAACTAATTTGTCTTTTACGGGCAGTCGCCATCGCTTGGTTTCCTCAATCCATTGAGTGTAGAGCTAAAGCTTAGGCGGCATCTCATGAAGGTGCAAATTAGTGGTGGGTGTCAGCGAATTTCTCAGTGGGTGTCAGCGAATTTCTCATAGGCGGCATCTCATGAAGGTGCAAATTAGTGGTGGGTGTCAGCGAATTTGCTCACTAGTTGAATGGTAATGATACCACCTAAAATAGTGTCCGGATTTATTGAACCACAACAACAGGTATCTTGCGGCTAATTGGCGTATTCAAGTTAGATGCAACAACGGCCAAAGTAGATCGAACGAGTTGGTAGCTAGATAGCTGTTTAAAATCAACTGGTTAACCTGATTAACTGCTCAGGCTAGTGGCTTCTTTACGCGTAAAAATATAATTGCTTATTAAGGCAAATTTAGGTGTAATGAATACATAATAAGCGCTGAGCAATGCAGGGAAAGCTTACATAACAGTAGCTAAACTGATTACACTAGCTAGGAAAGTGAGAGCCTCCAAAAAGCCTATTTTTCCAATTAAGCTATAGCATAGACAACACCAACTCTGTCACACCGAGCAGGTAGCGGCTCAGTCCAACAAGCGATTATGCAACACAAACTGCGTGTCGCATAAATACTAAAATGTTAAGCCTCATTGAGGGAGTGGAGTCTAAATGAAATCAATTGTATGGTTATTCTCAATTTTTATTAGCTTTGGTGCCCTAGGTACAGAGCAAGAGTTACAACCAACAAAGTCAGGGCTATATGATGTGGGTGGGTTTAAGTTGTATCTTGAATGCTACGAAAATGACAAGCCTCAATTAATACTTGAGCAAGGCTTTGGTCTTTCTGGTTCTGATGGGGTTTGGCTAAAAAACATAAAACGCTTAAAAAACGATTTTAGTGTGTGTTTATACGATCGTGCTGGCCTTGGAAAGAGTGAAAAAGGCCCTGTTCCATTTACAGTAAATGACATGTCCAGAAGGCTACGCAACTTATTACAAGCTGCAAATGTTAAATCCCCTTATTATTTTGCAGGCCATTCGTATGGTTCATATATCATAAACTCATATAATAACTTGTTTCCAAAAGAGGTTCTTGGAGCGGTGTTAATTGACCCACCAACTTTCGGCTACTTTTATACTATGGGTACACGTTGGCCAAAAGAACTTAAAACAGATAATAAGCAACTACTGCGTCAGATGAACTTTGAGCTAACAGTACTTGATCCGTTATTTGAAAAGGTACCAGAAAAAGTCGATCACATGAAAAGCTATAAAGAATTAAAGAATGCTTCAACTTTTGGATCAAAACCTTTAATTACAGTACGTGCAAAAAATACGGACAAACGTTATGACCCGCCATTTGTTCCAGACGAGATTGCCCAAAAAATGGATGATCTTGATAGTAACGCAGATGGTTACTTCAAGAGCTTGTCAAAAAATAGCAAAATTGTATATTCGGAATCAGAAAAACATTTCTTGCATATTCATGACAGTGACTTGGTCGTAAAAAGCATTAAGGAACTCGTAAGTAAATGAGGCTTAACAAGTGCCTAAACCACGGCAGCAAAACAGCAGGCTTGCGTTCCTTTGTCGTTGACTTTTGCCTGCTATTTCGCGCCAGTTAGGCAAGCGTTAGGCTTACCAAGACGGTAGCGTGAAATTTCGCATCATAGGTGTACTATTTAGCGTTATTTCATTTGGTTGCTTCACTACTGCTCAAATTCCAGACGCTATCAAAATTAACAATGTGGAATATCGTTTAAACACAACTTCGTTATAAAAATACCTAACAAAGATCAAATGGGGAAAACCAGACAATGCTTCCCCCTTAGTTTGTGCTACATGGTTATTATTGTTCACTAAAGACTGTTGTCGTTGCTTACCCCTTTCTTACTCACACGTCAGGAGTGATAGTCTTTATTCAGCGGGGACAATCTCCCATTCAGTGACATCTAGATGTGTTTCAGTTGCTTTGCACAACGCCGACCAAATTGTCACAAAATGCACCTTTTGAATATCGCTGCCACTGTGCATGATGCTGTTGGAAATTGCTTCTGTGCTCGGGGGCGCATAAAGTCTAGGATGCGAGTCTTTATACTTTTTGTAGGCCCAACTATTTTGACCAAAGGTATCTTTTAACTGTTGCTTGCGTCGAGTGATTTGGTCATTTTTATCTTGTATTTCTTGATAAGTTTGTTCAGCCTCTGGCCGTTTGACTATGGTGGTTTTAGAAATCAGGTTAGGCAAAGACACATTGGCCTGCGTGGCCATTTGCGTAAAGCCGTCTTGCATCTCTCTAAGGCGTTTGTTCCCTGTCGATACCCTTTGTGAGCGTATGGTGCTTGGCCAAACATTATCTAGCCTTAACTTCGCCATTGTGGAGTTGCTATGCACACCAAAATACTCGTCAGGCAGCCCAAGCATATGCCCAAATTCATGCGTCATCACAATGTATTTATGTGGTACGGTGCGATCGACGTTATGCGGAGTGCGAATAACAATAAGTACGCCACCATCTTGACCAGGCACCGTGTGGTTACGATCGCGAGTTTTTAAAAAGGTCACTGCGTCTTTTGCCCACTGCTGAGACGTGTTGGCCACAATAGCGAAGTTGTCGCCGACAATGCGCTGGTTAATATAGTTGGCAACTGAATTTGCTCGGCGTGATTCTAAATTGTATGTAAAGGTGCTGTCATTTTTGCCTTTCAGGCCAATAATGTACGCTTTAATACCAAGTACATCTGGGGTTCTACGTGCTCTTACAACCGTTAAAAAACGGTCTAAATAGCTTTTCATACCACTGGTTAGAATGTGTTGATCCGATGAAAAAGTAATATAGTCACCATCACCGGCAGGCAGCAAGCTTCTCAATCCTGAGCGCAGTAACCCCTCTTTGTAGTTGAAAATCCGCTCTTGGTTTTTGGTGGTGTCAATTTCATTGGCGAAATTGTTTACGCCGCAAACATGCGGAACCATACCATGATTAATACCACCACTAGATTTATACCGTGCAAGCTTTTTCACCTCGACAATATACCGGCAGTACGCTGGGTTGTTCACTTCTGCAATGACAAAGTTAATGTCCATCACAAACTCTTCCCAGTTTTGTTTAGTGCAGCGGATCTTATAATTGTTTGCCCATTTCTCTAAAATGACGCGCCGGGCATTGCGTTTAAATTCATTCTTTTCATTCATGGACCAAGAGAGTTGATCTTCGGTGTTGTCGATAAATCGATAAAAGATTTTGACAATCACGGTGATTTTCTTTTTGTGTGGTTCCACTTTGAGATCAAACTTACCGATTTTTGTGGCAGGCACAAAGTCTTTAACAACTAAGTTGCCTCTAATGCCATCCCTGATGAAATTGTCTTTCATTTAAACCTCTTTGTATGACGCCAATTGGCGCAACTATAGTGGAATGTAAAAGTTGAATCAAAGTTAAAAAACTATAATTAAAGTGTTTTTTAGGTTTTTTTGAAAAACAGCAAAAAGTCTGAATAAATTCATTTTTTGTCCATAGTTGCTTGATATTTTCTCGTCATTTAGGGCGGTTCATGCTTGTATTTATAGCGAAAAACAATGGTTTTTTCTCTATGTATTAACGGTTTTGTGATCTAACTCTATAATTTAACAAGGTATTAATATCTTGACTTTGGATCATTCTGCTCCACAATGGAATGAAGAATAAATAATAACGCGTATAGGGTTGAAATTAGCCGCCTATGTTACTTTTTTCTCCGAGTACTGAGCTTGATGCCGGTGTATTTCTTAAAGAAGAGCGGACTAAGTTTCGGGAACTACGTAATTTACTCAACGTCGCACAGTCCAGCCTGCGTAAGTTGTTAGAAACGCCTGCCTCGGCTCAAGATCAAGTGCTTCAGCGCCAAAACGCTGATGATTGGTATCAGTTGCAGCAAAGTGCAGGTGAAACGCTTAAAAATGATTCTCGTGACATCGAAGTGTTTGTATGGTGGCTTGCTTCATTGGCGTACAAAAAAGATGACTTATCTTTATTTAATAAAGGGTTAGGCGATTTTTTGTTTGCACTTAAGCAACTTGGAGAATCTATTCATCCGAGGCTTCCTGAAAAGAAAGTCGCCAAGCTAGATGCCACAGAGGCTGCACAAAAGCATTGTGATAACCAAACCAAACCACTTGAGCAGTTAACTGGCGACAGTCCAAATTCTGGCTTGTTGAACGTACCATTGATGCACTATCCGTTGTTAGATGAATACACCTTTGGTGACTACTTGCTGGCGCAAAAAGATGGCAGTCTTGAGGCGAAAAAAGCGGAATTTGCAGCCACGCTGCAGTCGCGAAAAGGCGAGTTGAGTGAGCGCTTTAACCTGTTGAGCGAGATTGAAAGCAAGCTTAAAGACGTTGATTTATTCATCAATGGTTATCGTAACAAACATGGCTTGGCGTTGCTTGGCTTTCGCTTTATACGCGATACGATCAAGCAAATAAAGTTGATGTATCAGTACTTTTTTCCTGATGTTGAGCAGCAAGAGTCAGCAATCACTGAGGAAGTACAGTCAGCAGAGCCTGTTGTCGCTACGCCAAATGAAACCGCCAAGAGCGCGCCACAGGCCACCTATCAAGCACCGCAAGCCGCTGTAGTTGCCACGCAGCCAGTTGTCGCAAAAGCTGTGTATACACGTGAACATGCGCTGGAAGAATTAAATAGAATTGCGGTTTTTTTCAAAAAGACCGAGCCACACAGTCCTATTCCTTACTTGCTTGCAAGAGCAATTCGGTGGGGAAATATGTCGTTCTCCGACTTAATGGGAGAGTTAATTGCCAAAGACTCACCAGCACTTGCAGAAATCAGCAAGCTGACGGGCGTAGACAATGACTTAGGTGAATTATTGTCGGAAGAGAGTGTAGCAGTATCTAATCCGACTCCTGCGGTTGTTGAACCCGTTGTGCCAGAACCGGTGCAACCCGTGCAAGCAAACGTTGAACCAGAGCCTGAAGTAAAGCCTGCAACAGATAGCAGCGCGACATCAGGGCCGCTTTGGTAACGAAGAGCCCTGAACTTATGGTTCAGGGAAATGAAAGATTTAAATTTGTGCCTACACTAAGTAGGGAAAAATAACATAGCTATGGAGAATACAAATGGCGTCAATTTTCATGAGAATCGACGGCAATGACAGCATCAAAGGGGCTGCTACAGTTGCCGATTTAAACAGCAAAAAAGGTTGGTTCGCAGTAGATAGCCTATCTTGGGGCGCTATGCGTGGCGTTTCTGTAGATATTGGCAATGCAAACAACCAAGATAACGGTATGGTGGCGCTGGGTGAAATCAGCATTTCTAAAACGTATGATGGTGCAACACCGTACCTACTAACTTACTTATTCCAGCCAGGTGCAGACGGTAAAACCGTTGAGCTAGTGATGACTAAGCCGTCTCGTGATGGTAAAGGGATTGTGCCTTACTATGTTATCTCTCTTGAAGAAGCACGTATGGCAAACTTTAGTATTTCAGGTAGCGATGGCGGTCAACCGTCTGAGTCATTCTCGCTTACTTACACCAAAATTGAGCAAATCTTCTTCGTTGAAGACGAAGGCGGTAAGCTTGAGAAAGCTGCATCTGTTAAATACGATGCAACCACTAACCAGCTTACTTCTGCGGCTGATCTTAAGTAAGGTAAATCATTATGGCACTTAATTCGCAACATAAGCGTGTTAGTAAAAACCGCGTAAGTATTACGTATGATGTTGAAACTAACGGCGCTACTGAGAAAAAAGAGCTGCCGTTTGTATCAGCGGTACTCGGTAATTTTTCTGGTGACAGAGAGGACCCAAAAGAAGTTGAAGATCGCGAGTTTATTCAAGTCGATCAAGATAACTTTGATGATGTACTGGGCCGTATTCAACCTTCACTTTCATTGAAAGTAGATAATGTCATCGAAGCTGATGACAGCCAGTTTGAAGTTAATCTAGATTTTGAATCTATGAAAGACTTTGAGCCTGACGCTTTGGTTCAACGTATCGAACCACTGAAAAAGCTACTGGAAACCCGTAATCAGCTGAATGAGCTGCTAAGTAAAGCGGATCGCTCTCGCGATTTTGAAAAGCTCCTTAAAGACATTTTACAAAGCGCGGACTCATTGAGCGCGCTGTCTAGCGAGCTTGGCGTGAAAGGAGAAGAGTAATGTCTGAAGAATTACAGCAAGATGGCGGCGCAGCAGCAGGCGATAGCGGTTCGTTTTTAGACCGTGCTATCAGTGCGACGAGTCAAACGGCACCTGATAGAACCAAAGAGCTACTGACTTCTTTAACCAAAGAAGCAATGTCTGGCACGGTAACATGGGATAAAAACCTCACTGACACTATTGCAAATGCGGTGGCTGAGATTGATAAAAAAATGTCTCAGCAGCTTTCTGCGATTATGCAGCAAGACAGTTTTCAAGAGCTTGAAGGTTCGTGGTTAGGTTTACAAAAACTGATCCGCAACAGTGCACTGGGTACATCTCAAAAAGTGAAATTACTCAACATCACAAAAGATGAGCTGCTTGAGCAATTTGAAGATGCGCCAGCAGTAGACCGCAGCCCGTTGTTCAATACGCTATATCAACATGAGTATGGCACAGCTGGAGGGGAGCCGTACGGCCTGATCCTGGGTGACTACGCGTTTTCACAAAATGATGAAGATGTTGCGCTATTGCGTTATATGGGAGAAGTGGCAGCGGCAAGCCATGCGCCATTTATCGCAGCGGCGGCGCCAGAAATGTTCGAACTAAGTGGCTTTTCTACCTTCAGTGAAGGTAAACCAATAGCACCTGCTTTTGATTCGCCTAGTTATGCTTCGTGGAACTCATTCAGAGAAAGCGATGATGCCCGTTATGTAGCGCTGACTATGCCTCGCACCATGGCGCGTTTACCGTACGGTGGTAAAGGTAAAAAAATCAAATCGTTTGAGTTTGAAGAGCTTGCAACTGACAACGCTGGCAATCCAAAGCCGACAAGTAATGATGAAGTTGTTTGGTCAAATGCGGCCTACGAAATGGCGCTTAAAATGAACCAAGCATTTGAAGCTTATGGTTGGTGTACTGCAATTCGTGGTATGGAAAACGGCGGTAAAGTAGAGGCTTTACCAAATCTTACGTACCTCACGGATTCTGGTGATATTACACAGCAATGTCCAACTGAAGTGAACTTAACCGATGAGCGTGAGAAAGAGCTGAGCGACTTGGGCTTTTTGCCGCTAGTACATTATAAGAATACAGATTATGCCGTGTTCTTAGGTGGGCAGACTACGCAAAAACCAAAAGAGTATACGGATCCTGATGCGACCGCTAATGCAGCTATTTCTGCACGTTTGCCATATATCATGGCGAGTAGCCGGATCGCTCATTACCTCAAGGTAATGGGGCGTGACAATATTGGTTCGAATATGGAAGCGGCAGATATTCAAAAGCAAATGAGTGAGTGGATTGCGATGTACACAAACTCAGGTGCTATGGGTAATGAAGAGCGCGCTAAAACCCCACTTGCTGAAGCACAAATCTCAGTGATCGAACAACCAGGTCGCCCTGGGGCGTATTCAGCCGTTGCGCATTTGCGTCCTTGGTTACAAATGGAAGAGCTAACGACCTCTGTGCGTATGGTAGCAAGCCTACCTGGCTAATGATAAAAACGTTTTTATCGCCTCACCTGAGCGTTAAAAGCATTAAGTGGCAGTGAGATAATACCTGTGGGTATGCTCACTCCACTTCTTTGTATTAACTAATTGAGCGCTGGAACGCGATTCCCCATGTCTACGACAGTACATCACTCAAACCAGATTGCACAAGTAAAGCTATTAATTGCTGAGATAGACAATTTGATCAGTGAACAGCTGTCACTGGTTATGTCTCATCACCAGTTTGTGGCATTAGAGGCGCGTTGGCGATCACTGCATGAGCTAGTTAACCTACCAGTTAATTACAAGACGGTAAGAGTAAAGCTGTTGAATATCTCTTGGGCTGAAATATCTCAAGATCTCAATATTTCGCCGTCGGTAAAACAGGCAAAGCTATATAACCTAATAGCCAACCGTGAGTTTAATACACTTGGTGGAGAGCCTTATGGTCTTATCGTTATTGACCATAATATTAGCTTAGATATCGATTATGCTAATGAGTTTGATGATATTTATACCCTTGAGCTACTTGCAGAACTTGGCGAGAAAAGCCTCTGTCCTATCGTCTTGGATGCTGATGAAGCGTTCCTCGGGGCGACAGGAGAGTCTTTTTTATGCGATACCGCGAAGGTAAAGCGGGTGCTGGCCGCCCATGAATTTGAGAGTTGGCATCGTCTAAGAGCTAAAGACAACAGCCATTTTATTGGCTTGGTATTTAACAAGGTCGGTTATCGACGCATTTACCGTTATCACCCCGCGGGTTTTGTGTTTAATGAAGATGCCCAAGACAATTTTCGTTGGGGAAATACAGCGACGACATTTTTAAAGAATGTCATTATTGAGTTTAATCGGGTTAGGTGGTTTGGATTCTTAAAATCACGCAAATTAGATGGCTCAGGGGGCAGCGCCATTCATTATTATGGCGCCAAAAAGGAGGAGCTGCCCGTGGTATTTAAAACGCGGCTTTCAGCCAGTAATGCGGCGTTTATTTCTCAGCTTGGTTTGATCCCCATATTCCATAACCCATTAAATGAAAGATACTTTTTTCAGTCCAATTGCTCTATCAAAACAGAAAGTGAGACAGAAAATCGCTATTTGCTACAAACTACACTGATGATCAGTCGCATTGCCCATTATCTTAAGGTGCAACTTAGGGAAATGGTTGGCTCTTCAATGGAAGCACATGATTGTGAAAACAACCTGACACATTGGTTAGAGCAGTACTGCTCAAATTCAATTGTGTCGGATGAAATGACACTCGCGAAGATGCCTCTAAAGTCGGCTAAAGTCAGTGTCGTGGAAGAGTCCGGTGAATTTAAGCGTTACAGTTGTCATGTTGATTTAGTGCCACAGTATCAATTTGACCGGGTCGCCAGTACGGTAAGTTTATCCACGGCGGTAGAGCGATGAGCTTTTTCAGTGCATTTTATATGGATAGAGAAGATGTTTCTGCGGATCATGCTACCGAGGTGGTGCAGTCGATCCATCATAATATCGGTCTGATCTTAAAAACAGAGGCCGCATTTTTACAGGAACGTGACCGAGAACTGGTCAATCAATCGAGTATTTGCTTTGGTCTTGAAGACATTGCGCTATTTAGCCGACTCAATAGTGGTGAGCAAATCGCCATGCGGATAAAAAACAAAATAAGTCAATTTGAGCCCAGACTTCACAGCATAGAAGTTATGTATCTTGCGCAAGACGAAGAAAAACATATTGCTAATACGATGCGTTTTGAGATCTCAGCGGTACTTTCGATTAAAGGCAAAGAAGAATTATTGCAGTTTGACACTGATATTGATTTGACGCGTCTTACTGTATTGATTGAAAACGAGAGTCAATATGATTAGTCGTATGTTAAAGCACTTCGAAGATGAGTTAGCGAGCATTCGCTATGGCTTAGAAGGCTTTCGAAAACATTTTCGAAGAGAAGCTGAGCATATTAACCTCAATGACAAAGGCCAAGAAGATCCTAATGTCACACGGTTAATTGACAGTTTTGCATGGGTTGCGGCAAAAAATGCGATGGAGATTGATGCCCTACGAACACGTCATGTAGAAGAGTTTGCGGATATTGTCTCGCCTAATTTGTTTAAAACGTTACCTATGGTGGTGCAAGCGCATTTTCAGCCTAATGCCGACGACTTTAACAAACCGGTGTTTTTAGATAAACAAGTAGAAGTTGAGTTGGATGTCATTAATAAAGGTGACGATAACACCACGGTTAAGTTGTGTAACTCCTTGCCTGTGACTTTCTCACCTATGTCGGTATCGCGCTTTAAGTTAGAGCAAACCCCATTTCAACACGCTGTGCCTGCCAACCTCGATAGTAAACTTTCACCATATTGCTTGCGTGTCGAATTATCGCCATTGAGCAGTGATGTGGATATGCAGCAGGCACTGGCACAACCAATCCAGTTGCACTTTAGTAACGAGTCTATTGGCCGTAATGTTGCCGATATTATTAACCAAGCCGTCACCAATGTGGCCATTTGTGTGGCCGATGACGACTTTGCATATGATGTGGGTAAAGGTAATTTTCATCCATTACTGGCTGACGACGATTTCCTTATCTCACCGATTGATAGTAACGAAATTCCCGCCTATTTTAAGCTTAAAGAGTACTTTTCTGTCCCTGCAAAGCGCCAGTTCTTTATTTTGAAAAACCCGCATAAGCTTAATGTCGGTCATGGTAAAAGTGTGTTTATCGACTTTTACCTAAATGAGCTAGGAGCTGTGTTGCTGGAAGAAAGAAATCTCTCAGTGAAGATAAACAAAACACTATTTAGTAATTTATTTCATCAATCATCTGAGCCGGTAAGAGTGAACTATCAAGAGCTGTCATATCCCGTGATAGCAGATGCCAGTCAGCATCATGTGCAAATTTATTCCATCGATAAAGTGTATGTTGTGACCTCCCAGGGGCAGCAAGAGATCCCGCCTGTGGTAGGTACGCAGACCGTCGATTTTGAGTCGCAGTTATATTGGTCTCAGAGTGTGAAACTAGGGCATATTGACGAGGCTAATAAAACAGCTTCTTTGGATGAGGTTAAGCACCTTGTTTTACCTATAAACAAGGCGACAGCGACTTACCCTAATGGGTTTACCGCATTTGCACAGATCACCTGTTATGATGCGCAGCTTGCCAACAAAGTCCATGTAGGTAACCAAATCGTGGTGAATACTGAAGAAGCGTTGGCAGGAGAGTTTAACGTTGGCGGTGTCACTATCCAGCCGAGTAATGTCGCAACAGATGAAAAAAATTACTGGCGCTTGCTCAAGCTCATGTCTTTTAATCTCTCTCAGCTATTACAAGTAGAAGACGCCAAAACGTCATTAATTGGCTTTTTAAAATTGTTTGTCAATGCTAATGCCACTCATCAGGAACTAAATTCAATTTATGACGTGTGTGCTGAAAAGATCAATGCACCATTTCTTGTTGAAGGAAGAATGATATTTGTACCTGGCATGGCGCTTACACTGACGTTAGATAACTCAGAGCTCAATGCTGACTTTTCACTTTTCGCTGAGCTTATTAATGACTTTTTAGCAGCACAAACTCCATTTGATCGCTGTAGTCAATTAACCGTGAAATATACCAGTTACAACTGGCCTGCAAAGCGCTTTGATGCGCAACTAGGAGCGCGAGTATGCAGTTGACGCGACGCCTATTTGCTAAAGTTTCTTCGGTACTTCACTTTACTCGATTATTGCGGGTGGCTGGGGCGAAAAAAATCAGCTTCAAGCAGCACTTGTTTTCAGACACCTATGGCAAAAGAAAAATAGACTATCAAGAGCTGGCTGATAAGCACTTTGTGGTAGACAGTAACGAAGCCACTTTATTTGGTGAGCGTGGCGGGTTGGCACATTTTATTTTAGATTGGCTCAAAGAAGCGTATCTGCGAAATAACCGAGCTTATCTACGATTTCTTGCTATTTTTGATAATACCTTGGTGCATCAATCTTTACAGATAAAATCATTTTCTTCTTTGATTTTTCGTACAGAAACAACAACCACAGCACAACAACAGCGCCAGCTCTTGCAAAGCTATTTTAGCTCGCTTACAGAGCACTACGGCGAGTTATCCATGCTTCCTGCAACACTTATCACTCGGGCAGAGCATTATTCTTTGAGTAACTTACAGCGCTTGCTAAGGCATTATTTTCCTCATGCAATTCACTTAACGATGAGTGACATTGAGGTCAAAAGTATACCTTCACATGCAAGAAGCCAATTAGGCTCCTGTCAGCTTGGTCGAGGCGCGGTACTCGGTGCACAGTTTGCTCAGCTTGGCAGAACATTAACGGTCACTGTTATGTACGAAGATGCTGCTATTTTTTCGAAATTAGAGCAGCAAGAAGCGCAGCAAGTTGAGCTATTAAGCGCGATCAAGTCGTTATGCAGCCACTATGTGAGCCACGAAGTCGTGGTTGAAGTGGAAGCACAATATATTGGAACCGTGCCATCTGATTTGGTACTCACTCATCATCAAAAGGGCATTGTGTTAGGTGTGAACGCGAATGTAACACGACGCAATGGCAACCAGAAACGAACAGTAAGGGCTCTGTAGAGTTAGGGATAAATCATGTCTCAAGTATCTATTTCAAAACTAATTTCTTATTTAGATAGTAACTTAAAAAATGCGTTGGAATATGCAGCAGCAGATGCGATGAATAGTCAAGCTGGTGCTATTGAGGTCGAGCATTGGTTACTTTCATTATTGAAGGGCAGAGACCCTAAACTACAACAGTTTCTTGAGTCACAACAGGTTAATATTGCGCAGTTCGTACAAGAACTCGAAGCCAAATTAAGCCAACTGTCGCCAAGCCACTCTGGACAGCCAACCATTAGTCCTGAGCTAATTGAGTTAGTTAAATCAGCTTGGTTACTTGCCTCTGTCGAGTTTTCCCACAGTGCTGTTGCTGGACTCCATTTATTATTGGAGATATTGCAGCCAGATCCATTGTCATTTAAACAAAAAGAATATGCAGCACTCAAAAATGTCTCGGTGGAGAGTTTAAAAGCACATATTCAATCTTTGTCTGTTGCACCGAAAACATCGGCGAAGGGCGCTGCAAATACCGCAGCACATAATGTCGTTACTGGTGCATTAGATAAATATACCGTAAACCTTACCCAAGCAGCCGCAGATAATGAACTTGATGTGGTATCTGGTCGCGCGGATGAAGTCAGGCAAGCGATAGATATTTTGTGCCGAAAGCGTCAAAACAACCCTATTTTTGTTGGTGAACCTGGGGTTGGGAAAACAGCGGTGGTCGAGGGACTTGCGCAAAAAATAGCGGCCAATGAAGTACCTCCAGTATTGTCTGGTGTGCAAATTCATTCACTAGACCTTGGCTTATTGCAAGCCGGTGCGAGTGTAAAAGGTGAATTTGAAAATCGCTTAAAAGATGTGATCAATGAAGTGAAAAACTCTGAAGTTCCCATCATTGTTTTTATTGATGAAGCACATACCTTAATTGGCGCAGGCGGTGCCGAAGGGCAAAATGATGCTGCTAATTTACTAAAACCGGCATTAGCACGTGGTGAATTTCGCACTATCGCCGCGACGACCTGGGAAGAGTATAAAAAGTATTTTGAAAAAGACCCTGCGTTGACTCGTCGCTTTCAGGTAGTCAAGGTTGAAGAGCCCAATGCTGAGGATGCGCTTCAGATGCTCCGTGGCGTAGCTGAATCGTTAAAAAGCCATCATCAAGTATTCATCACGGAAGCGGCGCTGCAAGCGGCAGTGGGCTTATCTATCCGATACTTACCAAGTCGTAAGTTGCCAGATAAAGCTATTAGTGTGCTAGATACTTCATGTGCACGGATTGCATTAACACAAAGCGCTAAACCTGCCAGTATCGAAGCTGCAGAGCAAGGGATCCGCTATTTAGAAAAAGCACTAGTATCTTTGGCTAAAGAACATGAGATGCTGGCTAATCAGGCAACAGCAATAGCTGAAAAAGAAGAACAAAAATCGCAACTTGAAACCCAATTAGTGTCATTGAAGGCGCAATGGGAGAAGGAAAAAGAATTAGTTTCAACATTGGCAAAGATCCAAGCTGGTGAAGAGCAAGGCGACTTTACGGCGCAATTGGCAGCATTAAAAGCGTTACAAGGTGAGCAGCCAATGGTACATGCAATTGTTGATGAGCACATCATTGCACAAGTCATTGGCGCGTGGACGGGGATCCCAATTGGTAATTTGGTTAAAGACGAAGTGGCTAAGTTGCTGACATTAGAAACGGCATTACATCAGCGAATTATTGGTCAAAAACATGCACTGCATGAGCTGTCTAAGAGCATTCGGGTATCGCGTGCGGGACTGACGGATAAGCGTAAACCAGTTGGGGTGTTTTTAATGTGTGGCCCAAGTGGGGTCGGTAAATCAGAAACCGCATTGGCGTTGGCAGATCAACTTTTTGGCGGTGAGCAGGATATGACGGTCATCAATATGACCGAGTTTAAAGAGGCACATAAAGTGTCTATGTTGCTTGGCTCTCCAGCGGGTTATGTTGGTTATGGTAAAGGTGGTGTATTAACGGAAGCTATTCGCCGCAACCCTTATTGTGTGCTACTGCTTGATGAAATGGAAAAAGCCCACCCGAGTGTCCATGATATTTTTTATCAAATATTTGATAAAGGCTGCATTCAAGACAGTGAAGGTCGCAATATAGATTTTAAAAACACCTTGATCATCATGACTTCCAATGCCGCAGATAGCGCTATTGTCGACTTTTGTAATGTCAGTGATTCACGTCCAGATTTAGTGGAGCTTGTTGAGAATGTGCGACCTGCGTTACAAAGCTTCTTTAAACCGGCCTTTTTAGGTCGTTGTAATATTATTCCCTATTATCCGTTAAATACCGATGAGCTGGCTGAAATTACTGAAATTTCATTAAAACGTGTGGCACAAAAGCTATCGGAAACATATGGTGCGACGCTTAGTTATGATCAGGCGTTTGTGGAATATGTGGTAGCAAAAGGCAATGAGCCAACGATTGGTGGCCGTGCTATCGAGCAGATCATCAATCGCAATTTGATGCCGCAACTAGCTGAGCGCTGTATTGAACGTATTAGTCAAGGTGAGGCCATCACAGCGGTGGTGATCTCGGGAACGGCTGATAGCTCAGGTTTTGAACTGACGATAAATTAACGAAATGATGCGAACAATCAACCTTATACAGACCCTTATATTGGGTCTTGCCTTAACGACAACACACTCGGTGGCCAAAGAGGTGGTGCAACTGGCAACGCATGACGCCTATCCGTACCACTACGTTGAAAACGAGCTGGTTAAAGGAAAGGTGATCCGTCAAGTTCAGTGCGCATTTAGCCGCATGGAAACTCCGTATCGTGCAGAATTTGATACTTGGGTAGAAGCCGAGCTTAAGTTGCGTACAGGTAAGCTGGACGCCATTTTTGCTGTCGCGGGGAGTGAAGCAAGATCGCGCTATGGGAGTTTATCTACTGCCATCGCGAAAAAACACTTGTACTGGTATTTCTCTGGTGCTGAAATGGATATCAGTGACAGCAACCCCTTGTATAAAAAATATAAAGTGGCAGCTGAGTTTGGTTCAGATGAATGGTTTGACATCAAACGTAAAGGCTACAACGTACAAATGAAACCACGCAACGGACATGCGCTGTTAAAGTTGTTATTAGGTCATGAAGTCGATGCGATTTTAATCGATGAGCATGAATTTGAGTATGAGCTGGCCAAGTTTAAGCTACATAATACCAACTTTTCTCGGCGCGAGTATGGCACCATAGAACTGGGTGTTTTGTTCTCAAACGCCTTTTTAAAAGCGCGCCCCACTTTTCTTGAGGCTTTTAATAGTGCCGCCTCAAATTGTCTTGTTGCCGATAATAGGAAGTAATAAATGAATGCTGCAATGTTACAAGTCACAGAGTGTCCTGATGATGTTCGGCTACTCTCGAGAATGGCGACGGTTTCCAAGTCAGGGGTGGTGTTAGGCGCTTCAATCGAGTGTGACTTAATCTTACCTCACGCAGAACAAGAGACGCAGCAGCATGACATCTACGCGCGCATCGAACAAGAAGCCGACAGTGGGCAGCTGCGCCTTTACACTGAAGTCGAAGGGGTGCGCTTAAATGGCCGTCCGCAGATCACACACTCTTCATCGTTGCTCTCTGATGGCGATATTATCGTCGTATTCGGTTACACCTTATTACTCTCAATGCAGCCTGAATTGTCAGCTGCGCCACTTACCACCGAACCAAAAGAAGAAGCTTTTTTTGATGTTATTGATGAGGTTGAGTTTGATGCTAGCAATATTTTTGCTGATCTAGAGACTGAACTGGAACAGATAAATACGCAAACAGAACAAGCGGAGCAAGCACCTTTTATAGAGTACCAACGAGAGCATGGCAATGCGGTAGAGTCAGAGAGTAGCGTCAATAATGCAGCTATTGAGCAAAAGCTAGATAAGCTACTTGAGGCCTCTCGCAGCCCGTGGCAGCAACAAAAACAAATGTTGTTGATGCTCGACCAAGTGATGGATGAGTTTCTCAAAGAGTTTGACCCACAGTTGATAGAGGAAATGGTGGGGCCACCTTCACGATGGAGTGGCAAGCACTGGACTGCATATAAGCACTATTACACAAGAAAAATGAACGAAGGACACTTTAAGCGTCAGTTTAAAGCGTTATTAATCGAATGTATGCAAAAGTAATTTTAGTTTCACTGTTGGTTTTTTTTATGGTGGGTTGCTCAAGTGCTGATCCGCTACAGCGCTTTTCGTTACCGATCCAACTACAGTTAGAGGCCAATGAAAAGCTGAACTGGGCAAACGAAGTCGCCAACCCAGTTGCTGTGCGTGTCTACCAGCTGACTAAGTCGGATAGGTTTATGCAGAGCGAGTTTATCTCTTTGTTTCAATCTGATACTCAGATCTTAGCGGAACAATTAATTGAAAAGCAGCGCTTGTATCCGGTGATGCCCAATACCAAACAACAAAAAACCCTTAAGCTGTTACCTGGGGTGAGGTATTTGGCGGTATTAGTAGAATTTAGTGATTATCAACAAGGCACAACCAAAGCGGTGATTGAAGTGCCAGAAGACGTATCTGAAAATACAGTGATTTGGCTGGGGCTCCAAGGGACTTCAATAAAGTTCTCTGTCATCCCACAACAAAGCTGGATGGATAGTTTGTTTAGTTGGGGAGCATAACTTTGAGTAATAAAATTGTTTGGCGTGAGGGCACGTTTTTATATCCTCAGCACTTTCAGCAAATGGAAGCACACCTTGAAAATGTTACGCAACAATATAGTGCGTTGACAACTAGTGAATTTGCTCCCCATTGCGGTTTGGCACAGTTAAAGATCAATGAGGGGTTACTGAAGCTTGGTCAATTTTCGGTGATGTCATGTGAAGGGATATTACCAGACGGCCAGTATTTTAAACTCAGTCATGAAATAGCATTTCAGATCCCCGCAGGGACGATAGACCAAATGGTTTATCTTGTTGTACCTGCTTATCTTGCTGGCAATAATAGCTTTGACAATGGTGTGTCTAACTCAAGGTATACCACAGAATTTGCGCGTGTGTTTGATTTTACCAACAATCAAGCTGCTGAGCTTGAAATTGAAACTGCACGCTTAAATGTGGCGTTGAAGCTAGAGCAAGAAAATCTTGATGGTTTTGTGAAACTGGCGGTCGGGAAAGTATTAGAAGTGGGCAGCGACGGTGAAGTGGTGATAGATCGCGCCTTTATTCCTGATTGCTTGAGTATCGGGGCGGCCGATATTCTTCTGGAGCGAGTAAAGGAGCTAGAAACACTGGCTAATGCTAAGGTCAATCAGCTCCTGACACGCTTACAGTCTGTGGTGGATACGCAAAGTAACAGCGCGTGGTATAAAGAGCAGCAGCTATTGACGGTGATTTACCACTGGCTGCCTTGGCTGGAGGCTACACAGCGAACACAGCACTATAAGTTAGGTCGTTTTTACTTTGAACTTAAGCAGTTTGAAGCGGCACTACTGAGTATCGATTTTGAAATGCGTACCCCTTGGACACCGCTGACATTCGATAGCTTGTATGAGAAATTCCATACCGTACTGGCAAAAATCAAAGATAAATTGTCGATTACGCAGCAGCAAAATGTCATTGAGTATATCTGGGATAAATCCCTGTTTGATAGTCGCAGAATGTTGCTGGTTAAGGTGAAGCAACACGATATTAGTCAGACTAAACGCATGGTAATTGCTGTAACTAGTCCGCAAAGCCTAGCTAAAGAGTTATTTACTACAGGGTTTAAGCTGGCGGGCAATAAAAGCATCATTAACTGTATAAAAAATGCGACGCCAGGCGTGCGAGTCAGTGCGTTGCCTTATGCGCCACCAGAGCTAAAAGAGCAAGGTTCAACCGAGTACTTTCAGATTGATTTGGACGATCCGCTGTGGGTAAAAATAGTAGACAACAAGGAGATGCTGGCACTACATATTGATGCCCGTATTCATGTCGATGACGTTAAATTATTTTTGATTAGTTAATGATGAATACCGCCAGTTATACGGTGAACCAGTTTTCACTTGTAGATGAGAAAAATGCCGCGTTAAAAGACTTGCTAACAGAGTTTAGTTGGCAGGAAGAGGCACTGTTACAACTTAGCTTACCATTGCTTGCGATGGTTGAGTCGGTATCGTCGTTAGAGGATGCTGCGGCACTAGAAAACTTTAGAGCCAATGTTATTACTGAGCTGAAAAGTATTAAACAAAGAGGAAGAGAGCGAACGGTATCGCCAGCATTGCTCGATAAACTCTGTTTTGTTTGGGCTGCTTTTTTTGATGAGCGAGTCAGTTACGGTTGTCATTTGGATACTACTCAGTGGCAAAACAAGACCCTAGTGAGCCAATTATTTGGGATCCGTAACAGTGGTGATACCTTCTTTAACCTAGTGTTTCAGCTGATGGAGTTTCCCAAAAAACATCTGGCACTGCTTAAAATCTGCTATCTCATTTTGCAGTTGGGCTTTAAAGGAAAGTATCACAACGGTCAGGTAACTGAACTTAAAAAACTCACCGCAGAGGTAAGCTTTGCACTAACTGAGCTTGGTGCATTCAAACTGTCACTGGAAGCACCTGCTCCTCCAGCTCAAAAATTAGGCCGAAACATAGGGCTGTTTACCGGGATCTCACCACTGAGCTTTTGGTTCACTTTCATGGCGCTGATGATCACGGGTTTGCTTATTTATAACCAGTATTTTGGTGAAATCTATGCGCAGCAGAACCAAGAATACCAAGAAATGGCGGGAGATACTTTTTTGCATATCCAGCAGTTGCAGCCGAAAAAAATGTTCATCGAAAACGCGAGGTTTTATGATGGCCGACAAATACAGCAACTTGACACTACAGCGCCTAGTGATCCGTCATTACAGCAGTCACAACCACAAGTTGCGCTAGAGCATAGTCAGTCAGATTTGATGATGACATCAGAGGCGGCGACTCGTTACTTAGTGCAAATTGGCGCGTTTAAAAATATGGCTCGGGCGCAGAAGTTGAAGCAGCAATGTGACAATGCACGCTACCCCTTAGTTATCGAAGAAGTCGGACAAAGCCAATTTGTTGGCTTTATTGCCAATGGTTTTACCCAAGCGAAAGAGGTGAGTCAGTTCTTTGCTGAAAGTTGTAATATTTCACCCTACATCAAGGAGTATCAGTGAAGACCCCATTAGCTCGTTTATGGATCGGTGCATCCATCATGTTATTGGCTATGCTGCTCGTAATAATGACTTTTTTATTAACGTTGGCGACCCAATGGTATTGGCTTGGAGCACTGCTTGCGCTGGTGAGTTTACTGGTGATTTATGTGCCGAGTATTAACCGCTTTGTGGTGGGAAGATACCAAAGAAGAAACTTTTTTAAGCAATATTCCACCCTTTATCAGCGGATTGCGAAAAAGCTGAAGCTAAGTGGAAATATTTATAAAACGGCTTGGTATCTGGTTATTTCAGAAGGTAATACCAGCGACTCATTTGCTCAATTTAACCGCGTTAAACTCAATGGAATGCCGGCCAACATTACTGTCTACCATGTTCAAGGAGCACTGATTTGGCATGTTCAAGCTAAAGTTGAGGAACAGCAGCACTTTTTGGCGTGGTTAAGCTTTATTCGCGCCAAACAACCGCTAAATGGTGTATTGCTACTGAGTGATGCGTTTAGTGTGATCCAGCGCTCGCAAAAAGCAAAACAAGAGTTTATTGCAGACTTTAAAGCTCGCCTTGAATCTATCTACTTACGAAGTGGTTATCCTGTTCCGGCGCATTTGTTCTTATGTGGTATTAACAAACTTGATGGTATTGCTGAAAGCCTCAATGAGCGCGTTGAGCTTGCTGATCTCTCTATTTACTTTTCTGAGCAAGGGTTACAGTCATCTCAGGCGCTCAGTGAAGCTTATGACTTGTTATTTAAAAAGTTATTTGCCAACAACCTGCAACAAGTATCGTTGCAGTTAGATGATGAATTTAAACGTAAGCAGCTGCTAGGGCCGATGCAACTGCAGTATTTAAAGCTTGCGGTGTCACACTTTATTGATGAGCTGGCTGATTTTAATGGTCAGGTATTACCGTACAAAATTGAAAGTTTTCATCTTGTTGAGTCGGAAGGCGGGCAGCAACGTGTCAATCTTGCAACGGCTCATACATTAATTGAGGTCAACCAGTCTTTACTGCCGGTCGTAGCTGAAACCACCTTAAAACCCAAAGCAGAAATCACAAAAACGTTTACCAACCAAGTACTGCCATTAGCGCATTTAGCACCAGTAAATAAATGGAAGATCTGGCGTCATAGTTTTCGTCAGCTTGTGATGCTTGGTACTGCAGGGGCGGTATTGGCAGGCTCTGCGTGGATCGGGTGGCAAGCCTATGATTATAACCAATCGTTGCATCAAGAGTTTAGTCAGTTACATCAAGACTATAAGTATATTTTAAACAAAGAAGCGATCAGCTTTGATGAGCTGGATTCACTGATTGAGCCGCTCACCTTGCTACAATCTGGCTATAGAGCGTTTTCTCAAAGTAAAGCGCACAAACCTTGGTATGTATTTCCTTTTTTGGCTTCTATTGATCGAGAAGAGCATTATCGAGATTTATACCAACAGCAATTAGCCACCACACTAGAGCCAACATTGAGTAAATACTTGGAACAAGAACTCTTTGTCTACTTAGAATTAGAAGATTACCTTAATGTGATCAATGTGAAGGATATCTATCTATCATTTGCGCAAGCAGAAAATAAAGCACAAGTAGAAAAGCACCTCGCAAAGTCGTTAGCGCAAAGTGGTATGCTAGACGATACACAAATTCAGACCGTGATGAGCCTAATTGATGACCTATACCTACTTGGTTACAACAAGATAGATACCAACGAAGAATTACTGGCACTGATTGATTCACAGCTTGCACTGCAAGACACCAATCAGCTTATGTATGAATATGTTAAGCAGTTACCTAAATTTGCTAAGTTAATTGACATTAGGCCGACGCTTTTAGCAAAGCATAACAACCATGTGAGCTTGTTTGGAGTCTCGCGCGAAAATACCCAATTTCTCGTACCTGAACTATTTACTCCCAAGGCATTACAGCAGCTGTCGTTTTTACCAGAGTCTGCATTTATGCAGAAACTAGTGCAAGACAATCATGGTCTGTTTCAACAAACACCTTCTAAGCGTGAACTTGCCCGCATTGGTAATTATATTAAATTTAGTTATATCAATGACTATATCAGTTTTTGGCGGCAGTATTATTCAGGGATCCATCTTGTACCTGAGCTGTCGTTAGAGGTGTTGCTGTCTGAACTTACAGAAAGTGAACAGTCTCCGTTATTACAACTTTACACGACATTGCGAGCGTACGTATACGTCCAGTCCATTGATGTGCCTAGTACAGAACAATCGCAAGTATCGGCTGCGAATGCACCAAAAAAACTGGCGGCTAAAGTACAAAAAGCGCAGCAGTTGGCTGACAAAGCCAATGCAACGTTAAATAAAGCGTTGTTGCTGGAGATAGAACAGGCCAAGGAGTTTAACGAGATTGCAGGAAAGATCCGCCAAGCATTTTCTAGTAGTCCAATTCTCGTACAAAGTGCAGATGTATTAGCAGCAGAGTATCAAGTCTTTGTTGCTGAATTAAAAGCATTAAAAGATTGGAAAGCTCAAGCTGATAGTACGGTGTTTCCTGGTCAAACATATTTTGAGCAGCTTAACGACCCCACTAACTTTAAAGACTTTTCTGGACTTTGGTTAAGTCGTTATGATGAGCCTTTGATGGCTGAACTTGTTGAACAGGTGCTGCGTGAGACCACTACCCATGTTAAGCGTAAGGTCTCTGAATACTTACAACAACAATGGCAGCAAGATGTGGTAACCCCGTACCGCAATAATGTTGCTGCTTATTACCCATTTAATAAGTCTGGTGAAGATTTGAAACTGAGTGCACTGGCTGCATTCTTTGCACCAAATAGTGCTATTAGTGATTTTGATAAACAAATACTGGCACAATTTGTAACGGTTGGTGACGTGCTTGAATTACCTGTATTTGGACGACAGGCAAGCCTAACCATCGCACCGGATGTCACCCAGTTCTTGTCAACGTATCGTCAACTACAACAAACACTTTATGGTCAAGATGGAAATTTGAAGTTTACTATTACCGTAGCGCCAAAAGCTATGTCTGCTGCCTTAAGTGAGTTTTTGCTCCGGGTGGGAGAGCGTAAATTGAGCTACACGCATGGGCCTTTAGTGGAGACTCAGTTTGTGTGGCCAGAAAATTTCTCAGAGCAGTCTTTACAGCTGATATTAACCGATCTTAACAACCAAAAATTGACACAAACCTTTGAAGGGGTGTGGTCGCCTATGCGATTAATAGAGCGCTTTCAGCAACACACAGGACAAGATGCGATTGAGATAAGTACGCAACAAGGCGCATCTGTGGTGTTTAATATCAAAGGCGCTGGTGATAACAGCAGCTTACTGAGTCCTGAATTTTTTGCTCGGCTGTCAGTGCCAAGTACCGTTTTACAGTGATTAATCTACTTCAATAAGGTATCAATATGGAAACTTATATTGCAGGTGAGGTGAGCTATTTGGTTGCAAAAGCAGCCAGCGGCAAAACGTATCGCCTGAACTACTGCAACATCAGTGATGAGGTAGATAAGGGCGTATCTGCTGAAGTGGAACTTGTTACTGATGGTGATGATGGTACCAGTTTGCTAGGAGAAACTTTAACAGTAAACTGGTATCAGGACGTCGCGGGTCGACCTAATAATTTATTAGAGTATCAGGCGTATGTGGCGGAAATAACTGAACTTGAAAGCGGAGCTGATAGTGTGCGACGGTTTCAACTGGTGCTCAAATCTTGGCTCTGGTTACTGCGTTTTAATCGCACATATCGAATTTATCAAGGGCAATCTGTAAAAGATATTCTGTCGGATATTTTTGATAATGCGGGTTTTAAGGGGATGTACAAGTTTGGCACTATGCCTAGCGCCAAATTGGAATACTGTACCCAGTATGATGAAACCGATTTAGCGTTTGTTACTCGATTGATGGCACAGTCAGGTGTTATTTTCTATTTTGCGCAATCAAGTGGTAAACACACTTTGCAGGTACAAAGTGCGAGTTCACCACTAGACACAAACAGTCAAGCTAAGTTTGACCATGCTCAAGTTAAAACCGCGAAAAACCTCTTGCTACAACGCTTTGAACCGATGCAAAAGCTGGTTAAAAAGTCACTGTCCCTTTCTGGCTATAACTATACAAAAACAAAAGTCGAGTCGGCCAAAAGTCAAGTTTCAAGCTCCAGTGTGACTACCGCTACGAGCAACGGCTTTGAATATGTTGGGTTACAAAGCGATAGCAATGACTTTAGCGATGTCAGTACACTCGCGACGCAGCTAAACCAGGCTGAACAAGCACAAGGTGGCGATATCGAAATGGAGACAGATGCGAATGTGGTCGTAGTAGGGAACAAGCTATCAGTGGTGACGCACCTTCAAAGTCAATTAGAAGGCGATTATAACGTTTTAGCAGTCAATCACCATATTGATGTGCGTCAGTCAAATCAAGCGACTAGTTATCGCTGTGTGGTGCGCTGTCGTGATGAAGCGCAACCATTGACCCCCCGACATCCAGCTAAGCCATTGGCACGTGGGATCACCTCTGCGGTGGTAGTCACGGAAAGTGGCGCTGCAGATAGTAAAGGTGAAATCAGCCAAGATACTGATGGGCGTATCAAAGTACATTTTTATTGGGATACGGCAGATGATAAGTCCACCAGTTGCTATTTGCGTGTAATGCAGCAAACTGCTGGTAGTAAGGCCGCAATGCAGTTTATCCCGCGGATAGGGGATGAGGTTATCGTTGACTTTATCAATGGCGATATTGATAAGCCGATAGTGATTGGCAGTGTTTTTAATAGCAATACTAAACCACTTTACCCACAAAAAGATGCGACACAGTCGAGCATTAAAACGGGTTTAGCCGACGATACCGCCCATGAAATTTGCTTTGATGACAAAAAAGGTGAGGAGTTACTGTCGATTACGTCAGGTAAAGACTTTACCGTCACGGTGGCAAACAATGCCACACATTTAGTCAATGCCGATGATAGCCTAACGGTTAAGAAAAATCAGACGACTTCAGTGGAAGAGTCACAAACGGTTTCTGTGACGAAAAATTATTGCTTGAAAGCGGATAAAATTACACTGGAAGGAGACAGTGAGATTGCGCTAAAAGTGGGGAGCAATCAAATTACAATATCTAGCTCTGGAATTAAAATAGAAGGCGCGGCTATTGACCTGAAATCGTCTCAAGATACGTCGATCTCGGCGATGAATTTTACGAGTGCTAGCAAAGCTTCAACCAAAATTAGTGCTACCGCCAATTTGGACTTAAAAGCCACGGCTCAAGCTAATCTAGAGGGGACAGCTGGGGTCAATGTTAAGTCTACAGCCATTGCAAAGCTAGAAGGGACGGCCGGTGCACAAGTCACTTCAACGGCAATGGCAAAGCTCAGTGGTACCGCAATGGCTGAGATCAGTGGTGCTCTGGTAAAAATAAACTGAGTAGATTAATGACGAGAATTAATGAGCAAGTGCTTGGGCAACTCAAGCAAGCGTCTATCGCGACGATTATCGGGCGCTATAAGGCTTCTGAAGAAGCCAGCCACTTATTACAGCCAACATTGACGCCACAGCAGGGGGTCGCTGTACTGCTAAAAGCTGATCTAGAGCGGGATGCGATTCAACTTATTGCACATGGTCTAGCGGTGATGAATGCTATCCGCTGGGGGCTTGAAATAGTGAAATCCTATGGCGCAAACACAGATGATGAGCATAAGGTATTAAGCTGTGTAGAGAGCTGGTTGCAGTCCCCGAGCGAAACCTTACGTATCCGTGCACAACAACTCGCTGAACGGGTAGGGCTAGACAACGCATTTGGTTGGCTAGCTTACTCAGTCTTTTGGTCAGGAACCGGGTCAATCGTTGCACCTGAGTTACCTGTGGTACTACCACCTGAAAATATGGTTGGCCATGCTATCAATGCTGCAATATTATTATCTATGATAGATCAATAATCCCTTGGAGCTTTCATGCCGTTTGCCACGACTCATATTTTGAATACATGGCGCAATGACACCAGTATTAGACTGACACCTAGAGGCAAATTATTACGAAAAGTGGATAGCAAAGTTGCAGCGTATCGAGCGTCTGCAACTGCTGCCAACTTTAGAGAACTAAAAAGTGCCTATTTCTTATGGCAGGTAAGCAAAGAAGAAAAATATTTGAAGCAAGACGGTTGGCGTTCAAGCCAGCGAAACTCGGCTGATAATAACTTTCCTGTTGAGCGCTTGCATCACTTTCTATTTCCAGAAAAACAAGATCAAGAGATTGATGACTTCTCTTTGTTGCTGGCCAAAGAGGCCAAGCGAGATTGTGTGAGGATTTTATACGGCAGCCGTGCAAAGTTTCTGTATAAAGATGACTTGAAAGACATGGTGAAGCAGGCCAAGAAAGACATCACACAGTCAAAGCGTGAAAAACAAGAGAAAGATCGCCAAGTACAGTCAAATTACAATGAAGAGCAGCGGCGTGAATCATCAGAAATTCATAAAATTGCCAATGCGATTGTGAGTCAAATCAAAAGTGGCAATGTCATGGCTACCGCCGTTAAACAGGGCTACCACTGGGTAAAAGAAATCGCGCAAACCGTTATCGATTTTTTGAAAGGCATAGCGCAAGACTTTATGTTCTTTGTCAAAGAATGCTGGGTGAGTATCCGCGAACTGTTGATAAGCTTGGTTGCTGAAATTTGTATTGCTTTAGTGCCTGGTATCAACGCTATCGTTTCTGCCGCCAAATCTGTAAAAGAGTACACAGATGCGGTGAAAATGGCAGCTAAAGCTTGCTCTCAGCGTTTTAAAGATAGCAAAACGATGATGCTGGCCAATAAAACCTATCAGCTGAGAACAGCCTTGACGACATTTGCGAATAACCAATTCTTGCTGGCGATGGCTGAGGCAGGTAAACAGTTGGTGAAGGCAATTGATAACAGCTTTTCGGTCATTTCTGGGATCACACTCCCTGGTAATGTCACGAAAATACTGACTCTGACCGCTTTTTATGTACAAAAGATCGCAGTATTAGCGAAAGAGTACTACTACACTCGAAAGATTAACCGACATTTACTGCAAATCAATAAACATCATCCGTATCTTGATGACAATTTGCTAAAAGATCCGCTCATTGCTGCTTACCTTATTGTCAATGCAACCGACTCCACTTTATTTGCAACAGTGCGAGACAATACGGATATGGCAGTGTGGCTTGACTACTGCAATGAGCATTTATCTGAATTTGAGTCGCTAAAGGAGCGAGCGCAAGAATATATCGAGTCTCGTAAAATTCGGTTGAAGGATCTGAAAACCAAGAGCGATGAAGTGGGTCCTGCGCCTTTTCTGCAACAAGTACAAAATTTTGATAAATCCTTACTGAGTAAAGTGGAGTTATCTAAGCCTAGCTCTTTACTTGATGATATCAGAAGCTTTGATAAATCTACTTTAAAATCAACGTCAACGCAGGAAAAGCACGGTCATGGGTTGTTGGATGATATTGAGCTGTTTAATCAGAGCAACTTAAACTCGGTGAAAACAATAGAAAAGCGCGGTTTGGGACTACTAGATGAGGTGACCCGATTTAACCCCTCACAATTAATGCCAAGTGATACCCAAGTAAAGCGCGGGGTTGGTGTGCTCGACCAGCTGGAATTATTCAACAAAAAGTCATTGAGTAAAGCGAATACGACGGTAAAACAGGGTGTGAGTGTATTGGATCAAGTTGAGCTTTTTAATAAAAAAGTACTGAAACAACAAAGCACCAATCAGTTTGACCAGCTATCGCAACTAAAACGATTAGAAATGGAGTTGCAGGCCTTAGACTATAAGCTGCTTGGGCAAACGTTATTAGGTAAATCGTCGCTGTCGCATGATTTGAATACACTGGAGCAGACGCCAGTTAATGTCGCGCAGTGGAAAAAGCTAACATGGGTGAAATTTGGTCGCCGTCACGAAATTACTAAAGCTATCGACAATGGTATTGGTAAGTACTACCAGTTTTTCCGCCAGCGCAAACAGGCATTAATTAAGCCACGTAACTGTAAGCAGATCCCCGCTTGCTTAGCCATCATTGCTCACCGTATCGAGATCTTGCAGCGTGATGTATTGTACCCTGCACAAAAGTGGTTATCTCAGCTGGACTCGACACATCGAACCAGTCCTCGTCGTCCTGCGATGACAAGGCTTAATGCGGCTTGTCAATCGGAGCGTAACGCACTACAGGCTTTGGCTATGTCTTTGGAAAAGCTGCATAGGCGATATGCCTTACTGTCTGATTAACGTGGTGCTTGGACAGCGAGTGAGCGTAGATCTGGGCTTCAAGCTCACCGCTAATTGTGTTTAGCCTATTAACACCGTTGGCATGCCAAGGACGATGTTACCGCCATGGCTGGTGGTGTCCCCCATTCTTGCTGCTGGTCTGCCACTGATAAGCACACTGGTACTGCCTTTTACGATGGTATCTGGTGGACCAACACAAACAGCGATATCACCAACAACAGAAGCAGGCATTCCCCCAATTAACACGTTTGGCACCGAAGGGCCTGATATTGGCCCGCCTACATGTGGCACGGTGCCAGTCACCAAAGAGCAGACGTGCATATCTGAAATCCGTGCAGCTGGTAATCCTGGCATGGCATTTTCCTTTTATTGTTGTACTTCACCTTAGTATATCGTCTTTGTAAAAATACCCAAGGTTTAACAAGTCACTAAACCAATCGCACAACACCTAGTAAAATGGCATTGTGCTATATCGAGCTAAAGTGTTGGTTACAGCGGTTTGATGGCGATTATATCCACCGCTTTTGCCAACCATCCTTGATACAGTGTAAATACCTGTTTGGTGTAAGCTTGCTGGTGATGAAAATCAAACGCGGCTTGATCAATGAAGCGCTCAACTAAGGTAAGCTGGGTGCGGTTTTCATTTTCATAAAGTTCAAAGCGTAAACAACCTGCTTCTGCATGAGTGGCAGGCAAGATCTCTTGGATTGCGTTAATACAATCTTGATAGTGCTCGGGCTTAGGTGTGATATGGGCGATAAAGTTAACGTTATTGTGGCTGATGGTCATGGTATTTCTCCATAATGCGTTTAGTAACGGCGGTAACGGGGGCTGATAATAAATAAGCTGCGACAAACGAGGCTGGCCAAGCGTTGGCAAAAGCATGTGCCCATCGCATGGTAAAGTCTGCCACTAATCCTAAGTTGATGTACGTAACCCACCCAGACACCATAAGTGACAGGCATAGTGACAGTAGCAATGTAAAAACGAGTTTTTGCATGTTTTCTCCTTTGGCTGTTGGTATGATTGTAGGGAATAGCCAGTCGATCAGAATGGCAGAAGTGGAAAGCTAAGATTGCAAGGGTAATTATGCTAGATGACTTACGACTGTTTATTGAGATAAGCCGCTGGGGAAGTTTTGCCAAGGCGGCAGAAGAGCTTGGGATTGGCGCCCCGACGCTGTCTAAACGGATGTTAGCGCTAGAAGACAAGCTTGGTTATCCGTTATTACTGCGCAGTGCCAGAGGGCTTAGACTAACAAATCACGGTCAAGCTGTAGTCGATGAGATGGCTGATCCGCTGCTTGCGCTGCATGCAAAAAGTGAAACGCTTTCGACACTAGAAGCTAAGACGTTCCACCTGCTATGCCCGCAAAACCTAATAATTGATCCATTATACGATGCACTGCAATCGTTTCAGTCGCAACATCCTGATATTCAATTACATGTTGAACCTGCCAACAGTGTGGCCTTGTTAAGCCAAAAGCGCTTTGATTTAGCGATCCGTGTTGGCGAGCTGGAGGATTCTAGCGTCTATCAAAAGCGCTTGGGGCAAATTACCGTGCGGGTAGTGGTCGCTAAAGAGATTGCGACTACGCAAACTTTGTTCTTACCGTTTAAAGCTTCACAAATTCCAGCAACCGATGAATGGCTCACACTACTTGCACAGTTCAATCACGTATCTTATGTGGGTGATATCACTCTGGTGAGAAAATTGGTTGGTTCAGAGAACGGTGCGGGTGTATTGCCAATGACGGAAATAGCCGCGCTGCGCGCGCACTCTAAAACAGCATTTAAATATATCGGTGACTGTCAATTTACTCGTAACATTTATGCGCTTTGGCCAAACCAGCGGATCCCACCGGCTCACACCAAGGATTTTATCGAACAGTTGCAAGCACAATGTCAGGCACTAGATTATTTGCAAGGAGCAGTATTGTCGTTGTCGTAAAAACTACCACGATCTGTGCTTTATCCAAAGCTCAAACTCCGTTCAAAATACACAGTTTCTGTGTCTGACTTTAGCCGGTATAACTGTGCCAGTCGCCCACCAGACTTCACTTTTTCATCGAGTGCTTCAAGCATGCCGGAAGCTTCAACACGCCTTATTAAGCTTTTACGTTGAATAGGCTTGGCGATGATGGCCTCAATGGCAGCTTTAAGTTGTCCGATGGTAAATTGATCCGCTAAGCAATAAACGGGGATCATTGAATATAATGCTTTTTGTTGTAGCTGAGATCTTGCCGTTGCGATGATCTGCTTATGATCAAAAGCTATTGCGAGATCTTGGATCGCACTCAGATCCATCCATTTTACTTCCTCTACTGCACTTGGTTTTACGGCGATACATTGCGGTGAAATCAAAGCGTAATAAACCAGCGATACGCTAAAGCCTCGTGGATCACGGTTGATCCCAGAGAAGGCTTGTAGCTGCTCAAAAAATTGCGGAGTGGCAGCGGTGAGCGCTTTGATGTTGCGCAGCGCACTCATATCCGTGTTGTCATCCAGTTCAATATCAACACACTCGCCAGGTAACTCCCAGCGACCTTTAAATGGGGCGCTAGTACGTTTTACCAACAGTACTTTTAGGCTGTCCTGCAACATTGTAAATAGCACGTTGTTTACTGAAAAAAGTGGGGTGTGAAACTCGGTTAAATCGTGTTCAGAAGTCATCGGTTATCTAGATACTGTCTTTTGGACACAATAAACGATTGTCCAGATTAAAGCAAAAATAAGGGTTTTTTATGTTAATAAATATAAGTTTTTGTCTGTGTGACACTAATATTTAAATCGATCAAAATTTGTATTGTTGTATATTTGTGTCTTAGTGACACTATTAACTACAAGTTGCAAAGGTTGCAGTTTTGCATTGATAAGTAATGTAAAAGTCCTTTTATTATAGATAGTTACCATCAATCAAGAGGGTGAATGGTTGATTGTTTTTTGTTATGCGGTGTTTGCAGCTTGGTATAATTTGCTATGGTCACTACGTTTAATAAGCTGTGCGGTTGTGGCATAGTGCAGCTATTGACATTATCAGCTGACGGATCGCTTACTTGCGTGGGCGCGATTGACTCTCATCACAATAATGATGAAAGGTATTGCGGCTATCAAAAGGCTTCGAATACTTCAGCACGACTCGTTAAGTTAATTTCAACAATGCCTAACCAATATACTGTTTTATATGTCGAGGATGACCCAAGCAGTGCCGAGATTTTAAGTTTATATCTGGCACAAGCGGATATGCAGGTTGTCCATTTCGATAACGCCCCAGATGCCCATCGAGCCTTACAAAACCTCACATTTGAGCTTGCGATTTTGGATGTTATGCTCCCAGGAGGTGATGGCCGTGAGCTACTTAAAGAGTCCGTTATGCGCAACATTCCTACCATTATGGTGACCGCAAAAGTGTCTGAAACCGACCGCCTTGAGGGGTTTGAACTTGGCGCGGATGATTATGTGTGTAAGCCTTACAGTCCGCGTGAAGTTATCTCCCGAGCAAAAGCGCTATGTAAGCGCAGCTATCGTGGACAGCAAAGTGCCGCTTTGCTGTTTGATGGCTTAAGCATTAACTTAGAGAGCAAATCCGTCACTGTGGCAAAGCAGACTCCTGCGTTGACGGCGGTAGAGTTTGAGTTACTACTCACCATGGCCAAACAACCTCACCAAGTATTTAGCCGTGCACAATTAATAGAGCAAGTGTGGGGGAGCGATGCACCGATCACAGACCGTGCCGTTGACACGCATTTAGCAAACCTTCGTAAGAAACTGGGCGATAGCAAAGCTGAGCCTAAGTTTATTGCTACGCGTTATGGTCAGGGTTATCAATTTATCGCGAATAAGGTATTGCCATGAAATTAAAAACTAAATTTACCTTACTTGTGGCACTATGTACCTTTGCATTGCTTGGGAGCTTTTATCAGTTATCTAAACACTCGGCGGAGCGCACCTTTTTAGCGTTCAATAAGCAAAGTGCGGTGACATTTGGGCATACATTGCTTGATGATGACTTAGTGGAAGCCGCATTGGCTGACAAAGCTTTTGTAAACCCAGAAGCGACGCTGACGTTTTTATCAGCGACTTTTCCCGAGCAACTGTTTATTTGGCGAGACACCAAGTTAACCACGAGTGCAAAAACCCTTGACCCAACGCTCTCAATTGAGTATGAGCAGGTCAAATCCGGTCATCAATTTTCAATTCATCATCCCGGTGTTGCAGCCTTTGTGGTGCAATTTAATGAAGTACAACATGAACTGGCGCAAAATGAAGAATTATTTTGGCTTCCCAAGGTACTGCTAGACAGGTCGTTTGAAAAGGAAGCGCTACAGCAAGCGATGCTGGACGATTTTATGCTTACTTTGGTCATCTTATCGATTATTGCTGCATTACTTGCGTGGCTGGGGTCGTGGTACTTCTTGTCGCCGCTTAAACAGCTTAAACGTAGCTTTAAGGCGATAGAGTCGGGCGAGTTAGATACCCGCTTGGCGCTTAAGCGCCATGATGAAGTGGGTGAAATCATTAGCAGCTTCAATAATCTTGCTGCGTGGTTACAGGGGTTACATCAGCAATATAAACAAATGAATTCAGACTTATCTCATGAGCTCAGAACCCCACTTAACGGCATTCGCTCACGCTTGGAGGCAATGGAAGACGGCATCTTGCCGATGGATAAAGCTCAGCTGGCAGTGATCGCCCAAGACCTTCACAACGTCAATCGTATCATCGACGACTTGTGCTTATTATCGTTAACCGAATCAAAACAACTGACGTTGTCACCTACACAGGTGAATGTTTCTGAGTTGCTAAGTGCGCTTTTGGTGCGTTATCAAGCGCAGGCACAGGAGCAAGGTGTGGCGTTGACAGCGGATATTCAAGCGGGCGTAACCGCTACGCTCGATGCAGGAAGAGTTAGGCAGATAGTGGTGAATCTACTCGATAATGCTTTTAAATACGGCGCTGATGGCGGCATTGTAATGCTACACCTACATTATCAAGACAATGAACTGGTTATCACGGTAACTGATCGCGGTCAGGGTATGTCTCCTACTCAATTAACACAAATATTTGAACGCTTTTACCGAGTTCAGGCGTCACGCCATGACACATCTAGTTTAGGGCTCGGCTTACCAATTTGTCGTCAACTTGCTGAGTTGATGGGAGCGACCCTGACTGCCAATAGCACTGAAAATCAAGGAGCGAGCTTTACGCTGAGGTTTTCTCGACTAACTTGATAATTGCTTGACAATTGCTCGGCATAGTTAGCTCAACAAAAACATCAACAGTGTGAGAGCAAGATTATGAGAGCAATTATTTTATCAGTATTAGCATGTACTACCGTTGGCTGTGGCATCAGCGCGCCTACGAAACCTGAGTCACTAACCTTACCGATGAAGTATACCGAGAAAGGTCATGCCTATGTAATGACAGCGCTTAATCATCAGGTCACGCATCCCATGATTTTAGACACTGCTGCGAACGTTGGTATTTTGCCTGTAGACATGAAAGTAAAATTAGCCTTGCCAGAAGACAAAATAAGCACAATGAATGTGCAAGGAGCCAATGGTAATTCAGAGCTGGAATTGACAAAGATAAAGCACACGAGTGTCGGGCACTTTGCGATTGAATCGCTACCATATGTATTTCAAGATATGAACCGCTTAGAGGTCGAAGGCGTCTTACCTGGCATTTTGGGGCATGGATATATGTCGCAATATTGTAATGTGTTTGATTTTAAAAATAATGCGTTTAGCTTGTATCAAAAGGCTTGTCCAAGTAGTGTGACACAAGGTCTAGAAAGTGCACGCTTTACAATAGACGACGACTTTATCAAACTCACAGCAAGTTTTAATGGTGAACGGGTGGATGCGTTACTAGATACCGGCGCGCCAACTAATTACATCAACTCACACTTGGCAAATAAGCTATCTTTGACGCTTGGTAAAGAAGATATCGGCCGAGGTCTAAATAATATAGAAAACAAAAAGGTCGCCATAGAGTCACTGCGCTTTAGCGTAGGTGGCAAGGAAATCATCAATACTGAAAGTCACTTGTCAGATATGCCGGTATTTGAGGTGCTTGGATATAAAGATGAGCCATTTATCCTACTTGGCTTAAGTAACTTTAAGGATGACAAGCTAGTTATCGACTATGCTGAGAACAAAATTTATTTTTGATCCCAATGCTGCTGGCTTGACCCGACCAGCCAGTAGCGAATTATATTTCATACTAATTTAGAAAGTTATTGTGTCTACTATAGCGAATAGTTATTTGAACGATCATTCAAGTAAGGTTAGTCTAGTACTCAATGAGTAGTTAACCTGAGGTTTGGATAAGGAATGTTCCAACTCATTATTGCTAAAGCGCAACTAATTTTTTCCTTGTCTAGCCAGAGAGTTTTAGGGAAAACAAGGCGAATTTACGTACCAATAGCTGGCTATTGGAAGTGAATTCAACGCAGTTAGCACTAAAACTGGCTGCTAGAAAGGCATTAATTATCCGCAGCTCAGGTTAGTTAACCTGAGGTTAGTTAGATCTCGGGTTATACCAATACAAAATGCACCAAAAGGAGCTAGTTATGACTGACTTTACAATCCATACTGTGGACTCTGCACCGCAAAAAGGTAAACCATTACTCGAGAAGTCCCAGCAAGCGTTTGGCCGTATTCCAAACCTTCATGGCGTGATGGCTGAGTCGCCTGAGCATCTACATGGTTATCAAGTGTTACACGAAGCGTTTTTAAACAGCTCGTTCAATAACGATGAAAAAACCGTGGTATGGCAAGCGATTAACGTAGAGCATGAATGTCATTATTGTGTGCCTGCTCACTCCGCTATCGCAAAATCAATGAAAGTGAGTGATGAGTTGGTCAAAGCATTGCGTGAGCAAGCACCATTGGGCGATGAAAAATTAGAAGTATTGCGTGCCACAACACTCGAAATGCTGCGTGAGCGCGGTAAGTTAAGTGATGCACAAACTAAAGCGTTTTTTGCCGTGGGTTACACCAAGCAAAACCTGTTGGAAATCATTTTAGCGCTAAGTCAAAAAGTGATGAGTAACTATGTGAATCATATTGCACACACGCCACTAGATGACGCTTTTAAGGCGTTTGCATAGTGTGCAGAGGAGGCGTAGCGCCTCCACTTCATAACCCTTTACTCGCTTTCTAATCCTTCGAGTTGTAGACCAATTTGTGTGCTCAATACTCCTGGCTGAGCGCGTAATTGAGCGTTTAATACTTGAAGATCTATCTGTGAGTCAGCATGCCTATAAATAGCGCGATTGCCCCTGACATAACTTAAAACCAGTGTATTATCTCGCGCAAAAGTTGTGGCATCGATCACTGAAAGGTGCTCCACGATAACTTCCCCCGTGACCGTGTACAATTCGCCGGTTGACGGCGACTGTAGCTGCAAGCCTTTTGTTAAGGTAACACTATTCGCTTCTACAGCAATAAACTCTTGATTATTAATAGTAACAGCAGCGCCTTGAGAGGCTTCTACCAGCTCAACCAATGCGTCGTTGTTTGCAAAAGCGTGGCCACTCAGTAATAAGGCAGTTAAAACGATTGCTTTCATGAAGGTTCTCCTTAGTTATGACCAATAAAACGAATTTGCCATGAGGTGAGTACACCATCTTGTGCATTATTTCTGTGAACTGCTCGAATATCTTGTGCGCCATTACGAGGGTCAAATACGAACGCCTCATCTTCACCTTGTGTATCAATGAGTCGGATTGTCCATTGGCCTTGAGCAGCTTCGCCATAGAAGTGATGTGACAACATCTGCATGTCAGCAAAACCATTACGACCTGTGATCGTTCCAGTTCTTGGGGTCATCAATATACTGCGAGTGCCTGCTGGAGAAATAAGTTCAATTGCCACGTCTCGTGTGCTGGTATGCTCTCCTGTTACTCGGATCTGGACAGCTTCAACGGTGACATCGTTGTCAATTTGTACCGAGCTTTCACCACCTGCAACTGAACCATCAGGTATGGTTACGTTGGCATCAACTTGCTGCCACGGTGTGATAGTAAAATTGCCGCGATCTGCATTATAGAATCTTGCCATGTGAACTGCCGCGTCAACATCTACGGCACCGAAACCATAAAAGGTATGGAAGTCATAACCTGCCGCGTTAGTTTGCCATGTAGGGATAGCGTCGTACTGTTGTGCTTCGCCCTGTGCATTGTTAAAAGTCAGGGTGACACCTGGGTGCTCGGCATCAATTTTGCGTGCGGTAGAAGCTAATATGTGCCTGACATCGCGCCAAGTCAAAGCGGGGTTTGCTGACATAATTAATGCGATTGCACCTGTTGTATTTGGTGCTGCTGAAGACGTTCCATTCATTGTGGCATTATAGTCACAGTGTGGGTCGAGTGGGTGCCCACCATGCAAGCTGTTACGTAAATTGGCTGGGTTTTTACCCCAATCGCAACCGCTGATATCGGTTGAGATGATCGCTGGTGTTGTGGAGCCATACTCACCACCCGGCGCGCTCACAAATACACTTGAACCGACCGTAGAGTATGAAGAAAGTTTGCCATCTGCGTTATATGCTGAGACCACTAAGTTCCAGTAACTGGTATCAATTCGCTCAAGGTTTACATTTTGCATGGGTAAGCCGTGGTTACGATTTGCAAACCATAAGTAACCTGAGCCAAGACCACGGGCGTTAAAGCTTTGTACCCGATACCCATTGCCCGCTGACTTCACGAAAATAGCACCGCGTCCGCTGTGACTGGTGGTGGTGATCTCTTCTTGTGCCTGTTCATAGGTTTGTAGCCATGGTGTTGAGTCATAATTAAAGCGCTGCGGTGCAGATAAGGTGCGACCATAGCTTTGGTTAAACACGCGAGGAAAATCAAATGAAGCCTTGTTAAAACCATCAGAATACATGCCGTGAGACTGTAGCCAGTTCTCCATATTGCCATTTTTTAGGTAGTTAAAACCAACAAGTCCAGCTCTTGGAGCAACCCCACGACCACCAATACCATTAAATGCAGTTGCTGCAATAATCCCTGCAACACCGGTGCCGTGACTGTCACTGCTGTTGGCTGGTTTTAAGTCTGGTGAGTTGGTTAGAAAGTCCCACGATCCTGGTTTTACATTATTAATTAAATCGGGGTGTGTGAGCTCAACACCACCGTCAATTACAGCGGTGGTGACGCCGCTTCCCATAATGCCAAGCGCATGAGTTAAACTTAAGTTCAGGTCTTCTCCTGCCACGCCACCTCGTTCAGAAAAAGCATTTTGTCCGGTGTTTTTTAGATGCCATTGCTGGTGTACGAGAGGATCACCGGGAAATAAAGGGTATTCCTGTTGGGCGCTGGCAGAGCTTGCCATTATGCCTAACACTGTTGCTAGATAGGTTATTTTTATTTTCATAGTATCTCAACTTGTTGTTGTTTCTTTTACAAGAACAAGAGATATACCTTAAATGGGTAGTAATGTAAACTTTGGGTTTACTTTGTTTTATTTATGTGTTTTTAATCTCTAATGTTAACGGGTGTTGTGCTTGGGCGTGAAAATATATAACAAAGCACTGTGGCCTCGATGCTTGCGACAACCCAGATCACCCACATAGGTGCAGCGCTTAGACTTAGTATGACAAGGCCAATCGCCATTCCTACTGTTGCACCAATTTTACCTTTGGGTGGAATAACTTGATATTGTTGCCATGCCACTAGGCTGGGGCCAAATTTTGGGTGAGTCAGTAGCCAATGCGCTAATTTTGGAGAGGAGCGCGTAAAGCAGCCCAGCGCGAGAATGAAAAAAATAGTCGTAGGCATCACAGGTAACGCCATACCAATAAAGCCAAGGCCAACAAACAGGATCCCTGCTGCGTGAAACCAGAAACAGCGGTTGAATAGGGAGGTGTTATGTTTTGGCATTGAAATTCTCACTTTTCAAGCGACAGAGACAGTCACTTCACACACTTAAAAGCATACCACAGAGCCGGAAATTCGCGAATTTTCAACTAAGCTAAAGCTAAGCTTAAGGCAGAGCCCAAGCCTGAATCAATGTGAGCACCTAGTTGGTATAGGTAGTAACTTGTGAGCGTAGCAGGCACACATTGTCGGCTAAGGGTTATAGTTACGAAGTAAATAACAGCACACGGAAGGTGTCATCGAAAATGAGGAATGAGTTATGAAAGTGAATTTGGAACGTCTCAAGTCAATGCTATTCGCGCTCGCAGAGTTTGGCTACAACCATGAAGACAAGGGGATCTATCGACAAGGGTTTAGTGACGAAGATTTTGCAGCTAGAAAATGGCTGATGTCCTGTGCACAACAAGAGGGATTTATAAGCCGAATGGATGGTGCAGGCAACGTGATCATTGAAATGACTTCTCCTGAAATAGCAACAAAACCCGCAGTGATCATAGGTTCGCACTTAGATAGTGTGCCAGCTGGTGGTATGTTTGACGGCACGCTGGGTGTTGTTGCAGGCTTTGAATGCCTGCGAGTGCTTAAAGAGCAAGAGGTAGCATTGACTCATCCAGTATGGGTAATAGGTACTAGTGAGGAAGAGGGACGTTTTAGTGGCATGATTGGCGCACAGGCGTTAACTGGAAAGTTAACCACACAGCAATTACTCAGTAGCCATGATGCCGATGGATATATGCTCAGTGACGCTATGCGTGCTCAAGGGTTAGAACCGATGGCGGCGCTGGGTGCAAAATTACCGCCAGAGCAAATTGACTGCTTTTTAGAACTTCATATAGAACAAGGTCCTGTACTTGACCAAAGCGGAATACAAATCGGCGTGGTAGAGGGAATTGCTGGCGTATTTAAATGGATGGTTAAGTTAATAGGTAAAGCGAGCCACGCTGGTACTGTGCCAATGGAAATGCGCAGTGATGCCTTTATGGGGCTGGCAGACTTTGCTTATCAGCTTGATAGAATTATTGCCGAAGATGGTACTGATACTACAAGGATCACGGTTGGCAAAGCGGAAATCAAGCCTGGCTTTGCGCATACTGTTGCGGGCGAGGTTAATTTTACTATTGTGGCGCGCGATATGGATGAAACGATAATGGAAGCCTTGGAGTTGGCCTGTCATAAGGTATTAAGCGCGATTGCTCGTAAGCATCAATTGGTGTTTGAGCATGAGCGGATGAGTTGGGTACCACCAGTAAAATGTTCACCTGATATGATCCAGTTTATCCGCCTACAGGCAGACGCTTTGTCACTTAATTATCAAATCATGCCAAGTGGCGCTGGACATGATTGTCAGGTTTTTTGTGATATATGTCCAACGGGGCTTATTTTTATTCCGTCTCTTAACGGTGTTAGCCATTCACAAGACGAATGGAGTCACTGGCATGATGTTGAAGCGGGTAGTAATTTGCTGCTCCATTGCGTGCACCAAAGGGCGATGCGCTAATAGCTACATCGCCCTGAATACCACGCTTTTTGCAGGTTTATGCGTGAATTTTATTGGCGTCCCATGAACGGCTAAAAATAGTAGCCAAAGTTAATATTGAAGCGACGCTCGGTTTCATCGCTATCGCCAGCAATTGAGCCACCAATAAACGGCTGGTTTTTTGCGTGAACTAAGTCAACATAGGTAAAAAATGCACCAGCGGCAAGTGATACGCCCGTTACATTCATCCATGTATCTTCAGTGTTATCGGATTTATCATAAATAATACCGAAGTCATTATAAAATTGCAGATCGGTAATAGGACCAAACTCAACTGGCATACTGTAAGCTAAGTTAACATTTGACATGGTTGCTTCTGCTGCAATTGAGTCATAGAAAGCATAAGCGCCCACAGCCATGCGATTCACGTCATCAATATCGTAGTTGTACTCGCCATGCTGTAACTGCAAGTTCCAAGGGCCTATATTGCTATTTAGGTGCAGCGCCCATGCGTGGTAATCGCCGGCACGGTCATTACCGTCGTGTAAACCACCGGCTAATCCTGAGAGGCCAATTTCTGTGACACCACCGCTGTGCTCAAGGTGGTAGGCGTAGCGGCCAACAAACGTATTGTATTCACCGATTGGTTGAGTGGGATCATCATAGACACCATCTCCCGCCTTACGAAAACCGACGACGTCATAAGAATAGCGGTCACTGCGGTCATCAACGTAACCATCTACGCCACCTAACTCGTCATTTTTAAAAAAGCCGAGGTCGAGCTGCCAGTTATCTGCAACTTTTCGTTTAAAGACCACCCCCATATCATGATCATCTTCGAGGCCAATATAATAGGTGGTGTTAAAAAACCAGTTATGAGAGTTGTAAGGTGAATTGCCAAAAGGCACTTTGGTCATACCAACCTGTGCTTGCCAATTCTCGGCGAAATCGTAGTCTAAATAGGCATACTTTACAGCAGTCATGTAGTCAAAAAAGCGGATTTCTGCATTTAAGCCAAACCCACCTACGTTACCTGAAAAGTTAAGCCTGAAAATATCGAAATCAAAATCACCGCCGCGATTTTTATTGTCATCATCGTATGAGGTATGACTGAAATTAGTTCGTACGGCGCCGCCAACTTTGATACTTGGCTTTGGCTCTGCTGCGGCAACGGTGGTTGTGGTGTTATCTTGCGCTTCAGCTTTTTCAGCTTTTGCAAGTTCTTCCTGCTTAGCTCGAGCTTGTTCCTTCTCCTCTAATTGCGTGAGTTTCTTTTGAAGTTCAGCCAATTGGCGTTTTAATAGGTCAATTTCTGAATTATTGGCAAGCACTGGATTAGTGCTTAGTGCTAGACCTAATCCCAGTGAGATGGTTGAAAGTTTTAACATAGTTGTCCCGTTGTTAAGTGGTTGAGCGCAAAAACTTCTTACGGATAATAGACTATAAAAACCAATTTTGCAGAAGATGGCATATATGGTCTAGTAATTAAAAAGCTGAGTTGAAAAGTGCGTTATCACACCTGACCCAGACATTTTATCAAGTTGTTACAATAACATGCCGAAGGCTTTACCCCAAAGTCACCGAGATAAGCGGTCATAACGAACAATAATCGCTGCTCAAGTAGTCATATTTTTGTGTCATTCTTGCTCAATAAGGTATCTATCACTATATTTTTATAATCGATGAAATGGTGTTGATTCATGAATATATCGCAAAAGTTAAGACTATCGTTTGCAGTGGCAATCGCCCTGCCGTTACTGATTATCGCGGGGCTCATTATTAGTCAAACAAGGCAGCAGGGTATTGAGACTTTTTCAGAGCTAAGCGATAGAGAAGCGATCCAAGTCGATAATGGCATTCAGATGTTTTTTGATGAAATTGCAAAAAATGTTGATTATCTAGCTTCCCACCCTGATGTGTTAAGTGCCCGTCAAGGCGTACAAACGTATATGGACGAAACCAGTGCAAGCCGTCTCAACTCAATGGCTGGTAGTGAGAGTGAACGCGCAGCATATACCCTGTTTGAGCACTTTGGCAAAACCCACCCTGGCATTGCCTATATCTATATGGGTAATCAGCAAGGCGGGTATATTCAATGGCCGTTGGGACAAGTAAATGCCAATTACGATCCACGTCAGCGCCCATGGTTTAAAACAGGACAGGGCGGTAATGGCGATACTATCCGCACAAGTGCGTACTATTGGGCGCCAGATGATATGGTGATAGTGTCGACGGTGAAGGCCGTGAAAGCTAACGGCCAAAATGTTGCAGTGCAAGGCATGGATGTATCTTTGCAGGGATTAACCAAGATTATTCGTAATATTAAGCTCGGAGAAACGGGATACTTAATGCTGGTGGAGGATACCGGTAATGTCCTAGTTGATGCGAAGTTTTCGGAACACCGGTTTAAGAAATTAAATGACATCGCAAATGGCCGTTATCGCGAATTGGCGCAAAATAATGACGGTCTATTTGAGTTGGAAATAGACGAAAAAGACTATTTTGCTAACATTTATACGTCGCCTAAGCTTGGCTGGAAATTTATTGGGTTAGTTGAAAAAAGTGAAGTAATGGCAGCATCAAATGCAATGACGCTGACCATTCTAATCTTGAGCGCCGTGCTGATTGCCATTTTTGTGGTGCTGGCCAATTACATTTCCAAGTTGATTTCAGCGCCTATTGTAGAGGTGAGTGATGGACTGACTGAAATATCGCAAGGGGGAGGTGATTTAACCCAACGTCTAGATATAAAAACCAAAGACGAAACAGGTAAACTCGCAACTAGTTTTAATCAATTCCTAAATTTAATCGCTGAATTAGTGGCACAAATAAATGAATGTGCGCAGCAAGTAAATGAAACATCAAAACAAACCGCGTCACAGTCTGATCAGCTCACTGGGGCGACGAGTCAACAGCAACAAGCGCTGGAAATGGCTGCCACAGCCATCAACCAAATGGCGGCTACGGCCAATGAAGTGGCGGCCAGTTGTGCAAATGCCGCAGAGCTGGCTGGTCAAACGCAACAAGCCTCTGAGCTTGGGCAAAGTGTGATTACAGAATCGGTAGAGAGTGTAGCCACTCTATCTGAGGTTATTAACAAGGCGACCTCAGATATTATGCAGCTGGATACTGAAAGCGAAAATATTATGTCTATTTTAAGCGTGATACGAGGCATTGCTGAGCAAACTAACCTATTGGCGTTGAATGCTGCAATAGAAGCAGCGCGCGCAGGTGAGCACGGTAGGGGATTTGCTGTGGTTGCAGATGAAGTAAGAGCCTTGTCGCAACGTACTTCAGAGTCAACAGAAGAAATTGCATCACAGCTTGATAAGCTGCGAAAAATGACTGAGTTGGTATCTGGGGAAATGAAGCGCAGCCTCACACGCACAGAAAAAACAGTGGAGCTGACTAACTCTGCACAGCAACAGTTTTCCGAGATCACTCAAGCAATTGTGAATATCAGTGATTTAAATACGCAAATTGCTACCGCAGCCGAAGAGCAACAGCATGTTGCAGAAGATATTAATCGCAACGTGGTAGAGATTAAAAATGCCGCAGATAGTGTGAGTGATATAGCGGTGAACACAAATGAAAACGGAGTGAGGCTGCATTCTTTATCTAGCGCATTGACCGATTTAGTTGGCAAATTTAAGGTGTGATTCGCCATAGATTGAAACAGCATGAGTATGCTCACTCTTATCCAAACCTTAATGTGTATCGCTGAAAGTGGGGATGGGTGAGCTGAATGGTTCTAATCGCCCATAGTAACCCGCTTTTACTATATTTTAAGGCTTTTCCCTGCGCTCAAAAAGTACCTGATAACGCAATATTTAATTATCAAGTAATTGAATAAGTTTCAAAATGATTGATAACAGTTTACTCGCAGTATTTAAGTGGTAAGGTAAGCATATCATCGAGTTGACGTAGGAATTACCATGGAACTATCACCTTCTGTTTCGATTGAGCGCACAGAGTCAGGTCTGGAATATATCTGGGTTGACAGTGCACTGTGTCAGGCAAAGATTTTTTTACAAGGCGCACAGCTGACGGAGTTTACACCAGCTGGAAAAGGCAACTTAATCTGGGTTTCTGAGGCTGAAGATTATCTCGAAGGAAAACCAATTCGTGGTGGTATTCCTATTTGTTGGCCTTGGTTTGGCGTGCATAGTCAGGCTGAGTGGCCTATCCATGGCGTCGCGCGTAAATTGGTCTGGCGTGCTGATAGTGTGATAGAAAACGACAACGAAATTATCGTAAAACTCACTTTGCCAATGACCTTGGTCGAAGCGCAATATTGGCCCCATCAATCAACATTAGCAGTTGAATTTGTGCTTTCAGATAAACTGGCTGTGCGACTGACCAATACGAATACAGGTGATGTGCCTTTCACTCTGACACAAGCTTTACACACCTATTTTCCGACACCAGAGATTGGCAGCACCACGGTGGATGGGTTACAAGGTGCTAAGTATATTGAATTTGGTGAAGGCCCATATGAGCAAAATGAGATAGTGAGTTTTGCGCGCGAAACAGACATGGTTTATACCCAAGCGGGCGCAGTACAAACGATTAATACCCCAGCTGGAATTATTGAAGTAAAACGTGAGCAATCTAGCTCTTGTGTATTGTGGAACCCCTGGATTGAGAAGTCACAACGCCTAAGTAATTTTAATGACGAGGAGTACCACAACATGCTGTGCTTGGAAGCTGCGAATGTTATGGACGATGCTGTACAGTTGGCACCTGGAGAAAGTCATACACTAGGCACGGTGCTGCGCTGGTTATAACGCGTGTTTGTGTGTGCTTTGCTTCTAAATCAAACACTAACGACATTAAATGTTGTTATTTAGTACAAACTAAATAGCATAAGGATGTATAGGTCGTAGTGATAGTGGTGATGCCGACTAGGTTTCCTCGGTGAAAAGTAGCTCACTTAACTAAGCAAATAACTGAGCAACCTGAATTCGGGATAATAACTTGAACTCTAGCAGCTGTTACCTCTTACTACAGCGTTAAATTTGTTTAGCTATTGACGCACAAATTTGCTTTGTATCAAGAAAGAACTGCGAGCTAGCGTGATATTACATCTTTTGAGCTCAGGTTCAGTAAATTGGCATAAATGAAATCTTTGCGGAGTAACTTCGCTCCGCAAAAGCAATAAAAGAATAAAAACTCTGCTATGGAAAATCCGACCATCTTGGTTATTGACGACAACGCTGAAGTTCGTCTAAGTGCTGCATTTTTTTTGGAAGATCAGGGTTTTAATGTAATTGAAGCCGACACACCTGAGCTTGCTAAAACACTCATTACTAAACACAAGATTGCCCTTGCGCTGTTAGATATGAATTTTGCTCGCGATACCACCTCGGGAAATGAAGGTATTGCTTTTTTACAGTGGTTACAGTCACAGCACATTACGCTGCCGGTGATCTGCATTACCGGTTGGGGGAATGTGACCTTGGCTGTATCTGCAATGCAGCTTGGTGCGTGTGACTTCATCGAAAAACCATGGGATAACCAGCAATTACTACAAGCAATACAACAACAACTCACCATCACGGCAAAGCAAACGAATATCATGTCACAGGTGCCTACTACCTCAGAGTTCCAGTGGCAATCTAGCGTGATGCGCTCGCTGTATAAGCAGCTTGAAAAAGTTGCGAAAACACAGGCACGAGTATTATTGACAGGACCTAGCGGAACTGGAAAAAGCCATTTAGCTCACTGGTTACATCAACACTCTGAGCGAGCTCAAAAACCTTGGGTGGAGGTTAACATGGGCGCTGTACCTGCATCTTTGTTTGAGAGTGAAATGTTTGGTCACAGTAAAGGTGCCTTTACTGATGCAAAACAGCATCGGGTAGGGCGCTTTACGATGGCACAAGGTGGAACATTATTTCTTGATGAAATAGTGACGATCCCACTACCGTTGCAAGCCAAATTGTTACGCGTTTTAGAAAATGGCAGTTTTGAAGTCGTTGGAAGTAGTCAAACTCAACAAGCGGATTGCAGGCTCATTTGCGCAACTAATGCCAATCTTGAGCAGATGGTTAGCGCCGGTGAGTTTAGAGAAGACTTATTTTACCGTATTAATACCATAGTGATTGAGGTGCCACCACTGGCTGAACGACATGGGGATATCGTACCGTTGGCTGAATTTTTTATTGCCAAGTACAGCCAGCAATATGGTGAACCTGTAAGGCAATTAAGCGATGAAGCTAAGGCGGCATTGGTAGAACATACTTGGCCGGGTAATATTCGAGAATTGAGTCACGTGATAGAGCGGGCAGTGTTGATGGCTGAAGGTGGTTATATTGCGCTAAGCGATTGCCAATTACGGTTTAAACATGCGCCTTCAATCGTGCCGAGTGGTTCTGGACAGACTTTACAACAAGTCGAGCGCGATATGATAGAGCAAGCGATGCAGCGCGCTCAAGGAAACGTCGCCGTTGCGGCTAAAGCCTTAGGGTTAACTGCTTCTTCGCTTTATAGGCGGTTAGAAAAGTATGGCCTTAAAACTGCTAACTAGTGCCGAACAGCGGCTCAACTGGTATTGCACCGTATTAACCCTAAGTTGCTCGATACTTGTGCTGCTATTACTTATTCAGTCTCCATTACATATCGTATGGGTCGGGGTGATAGTATCGAGTGTCTTTATCTTGTTAAGCGCTTTACAACTGCGGGTGTTATCCCATTGTCGGCGTATTATCACACGTGCCAATTGGCAGCTAGAAGCCATAGCACAGAGCGACTTTACTCAAACAATGAAGCCCCACTATAAAACAGGTGTGGTTGCTGAGTTTGAGCAACGGCTGTTGGCACTAAGTACTCAGCTTCATACTCAAAAGCGTCGTTATCATAGCCAACAATTTATTATTTATCAGCTAATTGACAGCTTAAATACGCCCATTTTAATGTTTGATGATAACTTGAAATTGGCGTATGCCAATGGCGCTTTTTCGTCACTTTATCATCGTCCATGGCAAGAATGTAAAGGCGTAAATGTCACTCAATTTGGACTAATGCAGCAGGATGGGCATTGGCAGTTTCGAGATCCCACAAAACAGTCGCGATGGCAGCTACACAGCAGTGAATTTTTTCAAGAGGGTAAGCAGTTTTCTTTATTGGTGGCGTTAGATATTACCAAAGCTCTGCGTCAGCAAGAGCTGGCCGCATGGCAGCACCTGATCCGAGTTATCAGCCATGAAATCCATAATAGTTTGACACCGGTGAGCTCTTTAGCGCAAACGTTACTGGCTAAAGCACAGAATGATAGAGATAAACAGGCGCTGAGTGTGATCGGTCAGCGTTGCCAGCATCTACGGCAATTCGTTGGCCAATATGCAAAAGTCACACAAACGCCAGAGTTAACCCGAGAGCCGATCTCTGTGAAGATGTTGCTATCGTCGGTGGCAGCCTTGTTTGAGTCAACTGACATCGAAGTAAATTGTACTGTGAGTAGCTTACAACTAGATAAAGCGCTGATTGAGCAAGTATTGATTAACCTAGTCAAAAATGCCATTGAGGCATGCACAACAGAGGCACAATTAACGTTAAAAGCGTATTACCAGCAGCAACAGGCTGTTATTGAAGTGCTTGATAATGGTCCTGGTTTTGCTAATTTGGATAATATTCTTACACCATTTTATTCGACCAAAGCTGCTGGCCAAGGCATTGGATTGACTTTTAGCCGTAATATAGTGGAGCTACATGATGGACAACTGGTGTGTGAAAATACAGAGACAGGTGGACAAGTAAAAATGATCTTTTCTATTTGATAATAATTATCATTAGCATATAATAAATGTTGTCTTCGAAATCTCAGCAAGGAGCTTTTATATGCTATTCACCTACCTATTGGCTTGTGCATTTATGTTTGTCGCGAATAGTTACTCCAAGTCTTGTCAACCTCAAGGGCAAACCAAAGCGAAATGTGCGGTGCTGTTAAGCGCAACTTTGATTGCGGCTGCAAAGTGGCAAGCTGGGCTAAGTACGACAGTGATATTTTTTGTATTTGCTGTTTCTCTGGGTGTACTCAGCCTGTTTATAACGCTGGCACAGCCACAGCAACAATAACGAAACTTAACGACTAACAAGTATAAAAATCACACTTTTTCTCTCAATATCTTGATAAGCTAGTCATAATCTAAGCGTTTTAGGACAGGTTATGCGTGCTCTACTCGTCGTATTAGTCGCTGTGGCAAATTTTGGTGCACAGGCTCAATGGCTAACCATTAAAACTGATAATTTTAATGTCCACTATCCCCGCTCATTGCAACACTGGGCCTATTCAGCGGCAAATGAACTAGAAATTGTAAGAGAGAAAGTGCTAGCCCAGCAAGGGAGGGCATTGGATGAGCGCGCTGATGTGGTGATCTATGACCCTGATAATGCGGCAAATGGCTTTGCGTTACCTAGCACAGATAAACCAATGATGGCACTGCTGGCAACGCCTCCCCAATCCGATTCCTTTATCGCAAACAACACGAGCTGGCAACAGCTTTTGATTTTGCATGAATATATCCATTTGGTACACCTTTCTCAGCCGAGCCGCAACCTGTGGCGTCAGCATCTGCGTGATTGGCACGATATTACTGACTTGCTGGATGCAGTACTACCACGCTGGGTGAGTGAAGGGTATGCCACTTTGTTGGAGTCAAGACTAACGGGTCGTGGACGGCTGTACGACAACTACAGTGAGAGCGTTGTGCGCTACTATGCGCAGCAGGGGGCATTGCCGACTTATGGTGCGTTAAACAATGGTGATAAATCTTATCTTTCTAATTCTATGGCGTATTTAGTGGGTGTACGTTTTTTAGCATGGTTGGAAGATAATTATGGTGCGCAGACTCTCGATGCGGTATGGACAAGAGTGCAAGCGCTTGAGTCTCGTAATTTTGAAACTGCTTTTCGAGGCGCGTTTGGAAAATCTGCCAATCAGTTATATCGACGCTTTGTTGTTGAGTACAGTTATCAAGCTATGCAGCAAGAATTGGCACTGCCACCAACAGCAAGCCAGTTGTGGCAGACGTTTTCATTTGATGCCAGAGATATTGTGTTTTCGCCGGATCGAAGCCGGTTCTTAGTGGTAGAGCAAGACCATAACCGTCGAGTGACACTAGGGATTTATGAAGCTAAAGACAATGACGAAGCTGCTGAGCAATTCAACATGCGCAATCAAGCCATCTTGGCTGCTGATCCAGAAGACGTACCGGATATTAAACCGGAAGTCTTTCCAAAAAAGCGTCTTGCACAATTTAATTCTCATAACTTTGGTGGGATCTATCACCCACAATGGCTCAATGACAAGCACATTTATTTTGTCGCAAAAACACCAACTTCAGAGCATACCTTCGTCAATGATTTGTTCTTGTGGCAAAGTGATACAGGTGTATTAAAGCAGCTAACCCGTGGTACTGGTATTCGCCGTTTTAGTATTATTGATGCGAATACTATCATCGCTGAGGTATCGCGTCAGGGCTATTCTCAATTAATGAAAATAGCGCTGGATTCTGGCGAGCTGACTCCGATCACTACAGCAAAACTTGGTGATGTCTATGATTTCCCTGTATTAGTTGAAAGTAACTCGACATTAGCCTATTTGCGCGTGTCTCCAAATAAACGTTGGCAGCTGGTAGTTGAAGATCTTACAGGCAATTTAATTGATATTGTCTATCTACCAAAGCAGCACCAATATCTAACGGCATTACATTGGTCAGGCGATGAACATAAACTCTATTTCATCTCAGGGCTTGAAGGTCATATGAAAGTGATGCGTTATGATTTGTCGAGCCGCAAACTTGAAACCTTACCGAAAAACGCAAAGCCACTCAAGCAAGTATTGGTACACTCTCAAAAGGTATTTGTTAGTTATGCGGCTCCTGATGGCGTCAAATTGGCGCAAATTGTTTCACCGCGTTGGCAAGTCGTTCGGGTATCGGAGCCCGTCGATAATGCTGAGCGAAAAGCGCAGCATAAACATCAACTACCACCTGCGAAAATAGATCAAACAGCACACGAGGCCGTGGCGTATTCGGCATCTGAACAGTCTTACTCCATTGCTTTATCCGGTGCACTACACAGCGCTGCCTTTGACAGTGTTGGCGTGGCATTAAAAGGACAAGATGTGTTGAGGCAGCTTTCATGGCAGTTGGGGATTGAGAAAAGCATTAATAATGGAGCGTTATTGGGAGGGTTTGCTCAGCTTGAATACCATCAACATAATTGGAAAACAACGCTAGATGCGGGGTATCAAGATCTCGCACCGGATAAGCAATCCAATGCAATATTAGGAAAGGGGAATGAAGCTCGCTTTAAGCAATTTGCGCTCACATCTAGCTATCGTTTTGGTGACATACTCAATAATGTAACGCCTGAATTTGGTGTAATTCGGATACAACAGGGTGACACTGTTTGGAACGGCAGCCGCTATGGGGCAAACGGCAATTTGGTTTGGGATGCACAGCAACATGGTACTGCGCTGCATGTATCTGCTAGTCAATGGTTGGGAGAGCTAAATGGCTTTGATTACCAAGTAAACTTATTCGCAAAAGCGTGGCATATTCCTTTCTATGCTTCGGTTGATAGTCGTTATAGTAATAGTCTCCCTATTTCACTTGGCGGTGGTCAGTTGACAAGTACCTCAGTTAGTCACGGTTTGAACGCCATAAGTGAGCCAATGTTACCTTATTTGTTTGCCACAGGTAGTCGCTATTTGGGTTACGAATTTGCGACCTCATGGCAGCAAGGTAGACCTAAATTATTCTATAAGCAGCATCAAGTTGATAGTAGCGTTATTGGGCAAAGCTACGGGATAAAAATGCAATCATCATTATCAAAAACCGTGTTAGGCAGAGCCGCAAATTTTGCCCCTGCGGGTTTAACCGATCTGTATTTTAGTGCTGGTATTGGTCGCGTAGAAGGGCATAACATGGCAAATGAAAACCGAGTTTGGCTCGGAGTTTGGTACGAGTTGTAGTCAAAAAAGCGGGGGCAAACCCCGCTCTATGTGATTTACACTGCAATTTATACCAGTTTACAATTGTAACTAACGGTATTAGTTATGGTCTGCGACAATTTGTAATCCTGAGTATGCGTTGTAACCACGGATCATCACCCAATAACGACCAGCCCCTTCATTTAAATTGCAAGACTCATTGTTACCGTAGCGGTAAGGTCGACAAGTCCAATTGCTGGTAGTTGGCTCTTGACCTTTGAGGACATACAGGTCTGCATCACCTGTTCCGCCACTAATATTGAAGGTCACTGTATTTACCCCCGCCGGTGCATCATAGTAGAAAAACATCTCACTACCGCTGCTTCCCGACAAGTTGCTTTTTGCCACACCTTTGAAAAGCTTTTGCTCTTCACCTGGTAGGCTCACAGTTACTTGCTGACTAGTTGATGCCGTTGCACCAGTATTGTCCGTTATCGTGAGCTCAACATTGTAGCTACCCGAACCTGTAAAACTGTGTGATGCTTGCGCACCTAATGCAGTTGCACCGTCACTAAACTGCCAACTATATTGTGTGATGGCACCATCGGGTGAGCTGGAACTTGAACCATCGAAACTACACGAAAGGTCAGTACAGTTATAGGTAAACAAGGCGATTGGTGTGGGATCGGTTGTGCCATTATCCCCAACCGGGATCTGACCACCGAAGTGGCTAGAAACTTGCGGCCAGATCAGGCTAATTTTGGCACCTTTGTTAGTACAGCCACCTAAATGGTGCAGTGCGACAACATTGTTAGTTGCAGCTGCCAGTACTGGAGAGCCTGAAGAGCCACCAATAGTGTCACAATAATAGCCGATATCTGTGCCCGCTCCCCTACCATTGGCATTTGCTTGGTTCACAGAGCAAAGGCCGCTATTGTCTTGGTCTGACTCAATTGACAACTCTTTTGGATTGCCAGAACCGTGTTGTGGGATATAAATACGTTCGCCTTGAGATGGGTTGCGCACATCAAGCCCAAAGTAGCCAAACGGCTGTGCTTTGGCGAAATCATTAATGGTGAAAAGCGTATAGTCTAGGGTGTAATCTGTTTTTAGGAAGTCTTTACCCGTCACTTTAACGACCGTTTCACGTTGGCTTCCATTACAGCTTGTGTTTTGATAGTTAAACCAGACCTCAGTATTTGCCAGCTCTGATGCAGAGCCAACACAGTGATTATTGGTAAACATGCGGTTATCAGCCCCGACACGCCAACCCGTACATAAGCCACTACCATTCATTAATAGCCTAGCCACAGGACGTGAGCGCTCAAACTCCACTGGGTGTGACTGCGCCCAGCACTGTACATCTTTACGCTCCATGGCACCACAGGTAGATAGAGTAGTGACATCGGTTGCACTCTCAAGATAGTTTTGACCTTCAACACCATGATAGTAAAAATCGATCTCAGGGATTTTATCGGTTTTACCTGCACCTGGGATATACTCAACGATGACCTTATCAGCAGACACCGACATCGCTGAAAATTGTGTTATGCCATCATCAGATATCGTAGGGTCGATGGTGGCAGCACGAAGATTGTCTTGGCTGTAAGCGTAGTATTCGGCATTGTTTTCTGAACGCACAATGAGTTTGCCACCTTGTTCAAGGTTCAGGTTTTTAAAGTGTAGCTTGATATAACTGGCGCCAGGGTGGGAGACTGTCTGGACAATTGCAGCTGAAGCGTTAGCTATGCTGGGACTTTGCTGCGATACGAGTGGTAAATGTAGATCATACTTCTTACCAATAGTTGCTTTACTCACCTTACTGGTGTATTCCATCATTTGGTTTTCTGTTAATGGTGCCTGCGCCATTGCCTGCGCCATTGCCAGACCAGAGGCCAAACCCAATACGGCAGTAATCATTTGTCGTTGCATTGTTATTCCTTTTGAGTGTGATTAGCGTAGATTGCTTAGTGGGTGATTGGTCATTGCGAGCCATTTGGTCTTATACCAATTAGCCTTAATACTTGCTCTGTTTGAAGGAGTTAACTGCGTAAAAATTTCTAACTTAGAGCAACTAAGTAGCGAAATTTTTATCTTGCCGATAGCAGGACGCGGTAGCGGTGTTATCGACAAGAGTTTCTCGCCTCAAAATAGACTACGTAATTACGGTAACTGGTATAACCTACGTGCACTATAGCGCACAAATTTAGCGCGTTTTTTAAACACCCATACACCAAAGTAGAAACGACTGTGTGGATTGTAAAGTTTTTATTTACAAAATATACAAATAATTTACCTTGTGCATTGATAATATTGCTTTATTGCATCATCAGTTGCGTTAGCATGTTTTGTTTCGCGCTATAAAGTGTTTTTTTGTATGTTTCTCTGGACTTATTAATTGCCTGATCAAAATATACTAATGCCGCTTGAAGGTTACCTTCTAAATAAGCGATTTTACCCAGCTCAGCATGGATCTCAGGCAGGTAGTGGTAGTTTAATAGCAGTGGCTCAATGAGCTTTTTAGCCTTGCTATAGTTTTGCTTATCAATATAACTCGAAGCCAGAGTTAGTGTGTCAAAAGGAGAGGCAGGACTGCGCTCGAGTTGTGCCAAAATAGATTCTCTCAAGGCGGTTTGATCCGCAGGTATATAGTTTAAATAATTAAGAAGTAGGTTAGTGCTAGTAAGTTGCTGCTGTGCTGCGTAGGCGTAAATTTGTTTTGCACGTACTCTATCGCCTACGTGTTTGTGTAACAGCGCGGAAATGTTAATTGTTTCTGGATCATTGGGTGCATACTCAAGTGCTGCCATCAGTAGCGAGTAAGCTTTGTCATAGTCTGCTGCTAATAAAGCTGAAACAGCCAAGTTGGTATAAAACTTCGCAACCAGATCTGCATAGTTTGCATTGCCAGAAAACACACTGTCTTGATTGGGAAAATAGTCAATAATGGTACCCGAAGAAAAAAATATCATACTATCGTTTTCTTGCTCTCTTGGGGTGATCAATTTGGTTTTAAAATGGCTGGAGGTCAGGACAAAGCTTTTATTTTTTTGGTAAACAGGGTAGCTATCAACTTTAGCATAACTGGTTTTTATCCCTAAAACATTGGCATAAGCTTGAGATACAATTGCTAACGAAATACAGTTTCCTGAGCGTTGTGAGAGGGCATCTTTGGCGATAAATGTTGCGCCATCATAGCTAAAGTCACCAATCTTATTTTGTAAAAAGTTACCGAGTAACTCATCTATGGTGATGTCACTATTTTTGTGTTTTTCTACATATTGCCACAGTGCTTGCACTTCACTCTGCGGCAGTGAAAAGATAGCTTGCTCTGATACTACAGGTTGAGGAGTGAATAATGTGTGATTAAATAATGAGGCAACCGTCATACTTGGTTTATCAGCTGTAGAAGAAGTCGGTGTTGAGCTACACCCGAGCAGTCCAATCGCGGTAAGTACTACAAATAGCCATTTCATTGTGAGTTCCCTGTATTTATTTTTATACGCCTGTATTTTAACCTTGCCAACACACTCAATACTGATCTCGCCATCATTCTTGTATTTTAAAAGTTAGCTCTTAAAATGCGCGCCTTCAAAAAATAAAACCTTAAAAATCATTATTTTACTGTTTTTTAGTAAAGGTTTTACAGCACTTTAACTTAGCAACATTTTATACATTTGGAGTTTGCATTGAGCGAGTATTTACCGATCGTTTCCTCTTTCGTTTTGGTTTTAAGCTTTATTCCTTTGATTGGGAAAATCCGTAAAAATCGCAGTGCGTCAGGTGTATCGCTGTTGATGATGAGCTTTGGTGTTGCGCAAAGCACTTACTTTATTGCTTACAACGTCTTTTTTGAACGTTTCTTTATGGTGCTGCCTTTTGTGGTCACTGGATTACTAAGTGCTTTAATTTTATATTATTTTATTCGCTATAATGCAAGCACCAAACAGCGTAATCAACTTGCATTGTTACTGGGTGCATCGGCGTTGCCATTTACATTATTAATGATTACCAATTTGGCCGCATCGGTGGTATTTGAAGCGCTCACTTATCTTGGCCTGGTTATGAGCTCTATTCGTGTGATGCCACAAACATATAAAACGCTAAAAAGTGGTGATGTTTCTAATTTAAGTGCAAGGTATTTTTCTCTGCAATTCTTGGCTGGTGGAATAGGACTAGCGGCGGAGTTGAGCCTTGCTCATGTCAGCGTGGCACATGTGATGATGTTTGTGATGATCTTACTTACTAATGCGGCTCAGCTTGGCTGCATCCAATATTATCGCTCTCGCCCAGCATTGGCTTGAGCGATGTAATACCAGTTAGCGTTAAAATTGGCTGCTAGAAAGGCATTAATTATCCGAAGCTCAGGTTATTTAGAGCAACTAAATAGCAAAATAAGAGCGTAGCAATCGCCACGCTCATTTCGTTCTAAATCGCTATTACACTTCTAACGCTTTAGTGATTAAGCGATCAAGATACGCTTTGTGTGCTTTCGTCGCTTGATCAGCGCCCCATGAGGTGTCCTTGTCCAAAATAAGTTGCAACTGATACAGCGCAGCTGATTTTGCCAAATTGTCGTACTTACTCGCTTTCGTGAGACCTGCAACTTTAATAAGTCGATTTACATACTCAATTTGTAGGTTGCGGCTTAGTGTTGTTGCATGCTTGTCATCAACAAAAATAGCAGCACTAAGATCATTTAAAAACTCGTTAAGGCTATACTGGTTACCGTAGTAGGCAGAGTCACTGATACGCTGTAACACGTTTGCGTGGAGCACTTGATCAAGCACTGACTTTTGCATACCTAGTACCATTTTATGCACTTTTGGATCTTCGTTCTTACCGTAGTGATTAAAACCGCGACGCTGAGCCTGCATATAGTTGTATAATGGCTGCATGTTTTTTAGCACGTTAGGTGCAAACACCATGTCTTTTAACGCCGCCATTGCTGCTTTTTGACGCGCTTGTGGCACTGGCATGAATGGCTTAGTGTCATTCTCAGTACCAACTACTTGACGTTCAACATATACCCCACCAATTTGACGAGAGATAACTCGAGCTTGGCCGCTGTACTGGCTAAACAAGATGTTAGCTGAGGTTAATAGTTGCTGATGTGACTGGCCTGAGACTCTCGCTTTATCTTTTAGCTCAGTGAATAGTTGGTTGATCAGTGTCATACGATCTACACCATACGTCACTGGGTCTGATGATAGATCCCCAATCATGACTCGAGGGTCTATATGACGTCCAGGTGCACGCATATCGTCAGCATCATTACCAAAAGCGAGGGCATGTTCACCAGAGCGAGATAGAATCTTTTCAAGTCGTAGTTGTTCTTGCGCTTCATCTTGTAGTGCAGGGCTATAACCAAACTCTATCGCCCAATTATCATATGGACCTGGTTTCGTTTGGAAAATATCACCTTGTTTCATTCCCACAGGCGCGATGTTTGCTGGTGCATAGTCCATCACCGAGCCCGTTAACACCCCTTGTGTTTTTGATGCGTCATGGATCTCTTTTGGTCCCCACAAAATCGAAGACTTCATATTGTGATTGAGTCCTAAGGTGTGGCCAACTTCATGTAGGATCAGTTGCACTAGACCTTGACGTAACATTTCTTTACGCTCAATGTCTGCGCCTGTTGCTAGGCTGGCTGTCATTAATTGGCCTTGCATCTCATGTCCCAAAGAGCAGTGCAGGGCATGATGCTCGGGATCTGCGCTTTGGCTTGCTTGCCCCTGTGAGTACAGAGAATCGTAGATCCAGCGGTTACGCATGAATACATACTCTAACATGATGTCTGAACCAAGAATTTGACCTGTTAGTGGGTGTGCAGTAGCAGGTCCATAACCGCCAAATGGTGGGCGAGGAGAGGAAGTCCAGCGCAACACATTATAATTGATGTCTCCTGCATCCCAGTCAGCGTCATCAGGTTGTACTTTTACGACAATAGCATTTTTAAAACCAACTTTTTCAAACGCACTATTCCAAGCCAATACCCCTTCTCGAACAGTATCTCGCCACTCAAGTGGTGTGGTATTTTCTATCCACCATACAATCGGCTCTACTGGTTCTGAAAGCGCTGCATTTGGGTCTTTTTTCACGAGATCCCAACGTTTGATCACATCTTTGTAAGGCGTCCAATCTGGAGATGTTTGCACATCAAATTGATTGGTGAAATATCCGATTCGGGCATCATCGTAACGCGGTTGATAGTCATTCTCTGGCAATGCAACAAAACTGTGCTGAACTTTTAATGTCACAAAACGAGGGTCAGTAATGGCATTTGAGCCTCTGACTTTAGGCTCTGGGTTGCTAAATACATAGTCGACGACGATATCTAGATTATTACTGTAAGGACGGTGTTTTACGATCCGTGATTTCTTCGCATCTAGCTTTCCTAGTGCGAACCGTTTACTGGCATTTTTATCGTTAGCACGTTTCCACGGAGAAACTTTATGAAGAGACTCGCTTAAAAATAGCTTGTCAGCTTTAAATAAAATTTTATCGTCTTCTGCTTTTTCAATCTTAATGCTCGCCAATACTGCTTCACTGATATTCGCATCACTAGCATTAGCAATGGCTGAGTTATGATCAAAGACAAAACGAGGAGTTTTACTGATGATATCAATGCGATCAAAATGTCTTCTAAACTCAATCAGCTTAGTTTCGCGGTAACCACCACGGTAGTGACCGGCATCTGTGACGCCATCAACGGTATGTGCAAAATATAGAAATGGGGTATTGAGCTGAGACGCATTCAGCTGCATCAGGTATTCACCTGTTTTGTTGTCTTGATAAAGTGGAAATAACGCATCGATACTGGTTTTGTTTTCAATCAGCGAGGCGATGGTTTTCTCTTCTTCTTTTTTGTCTTTTTTAGCGAAGCTAGGCGCGCTGGCAAATGTCAGAGCGAGCGCAATACTCAATGCTGTTTTTCTCATGTTGTTAGACCAAAAATTATAAAAATTTGAGTGTACCTAAAACATTTTGTGATGTCAGAAACTCCAGTCCAAATGAATGTAACAAAAGATAAATCACCCTGTAATCAACACAACAAATCCGCTCCGATTCCGAAATAGGTGATACGATATCGGAGATTACACTAAACCTTGAGTTATAGTTTTGGTTTAAGCTTTTGATATGTATGGGTATTATTTTTTGGCACAGTTTTCGCTCCTAACAGATGGTCTGTAAGGAGGGAAAATGGATTTAGTTAAACCAGCAAAGCCTAAGAAAACCAAATTTTATGTCATCGCGAGCGTTGTGGTGAGCATCATCATGTGTCTTGTTGTGTGGCTGTTGCTTGACTCTAAACATCGCATAGCGCGCAGTGAGGTGCTTATTGCACAGGTGCAACAAGGGCCACTGAATTTATCGGTGGATAGCTTTGGGAAGTTACGTAGTGCGCAGCAGCACTTACTAAATGCACAAACTGCCGCCATTGTAAAAGCGCTCTACCATAAAGCTGGTGCGGTTGTGGAGGCGGGCGAAGCCATTGTTGAATTAACTAGTCCAGATCTTGATTTGCAAGTACAGCAAGCGATGCAAGCATTGCGTCAATCAAAGACAGGGTATGAGCAGCTAGCGCTCTCACAACAAAGAGAATTGCTCAATGAACAAACTCTGTTGACGCAAAAACAAGGAGCGTTAAAAACTTTGATACTACGTCACCGAGCGGAGCGAGACTTGGCCCAGCAGGGGATTATTTCGGCACTGACGTTTGCCCAAACACAAACCAGCTTGAGCACCTTAGAGCATGAGATCACCATGCTAGAAAAGCGTTCACAGCAACTGGAAGCGCTACATACTTCAGCGCTTGCGTTAGCGAATGAAGAAATTGCCATTCGTGAGCAGGAATTACAAAACCTATTGGACAAACAGAAGCAGCTTGTTATTCGAGCAAGTACTTCTGGCATGATAGAGCGGATGCCTTTGGCGCTAGGGCAGCGAGTCAATGTTGGTGATATGGTGGCGCTTATCGGGTCAAATCAATCGCTTGTCGCTGTGTTATCTGTCCCGCAATCGCAAGTACGCTGGATTGAAACAGGTCAAGTCGTCACGGTAAAAATGCAAAACGATAGGGTAAAGGGCAATGTTATTCGCATTGACCCTGTGGTGACAGATAACACAGTGGAAGTCGAAGTAAGTTTGCCCAATAATTTGCCAAAACAAGCGCGTGCGCAGCTGAGTATTTCAGCGAGCATTGCCATTAAGCACATCAAAGACGCAATTTATGTGCAGCGACCAGCTAATGCCAAAGACAATCAAACTCACACGCTGTTCAAGCTAAACGGTAAACACACCGCTCACCCAGTGCCAGTCCAATTTGGTACTTCAACAGGAAAATATATTGTTATAGATTCTGGCGTCTCAGCTGGAAGCGAACTTATCATTTCTGACCTAGCACACCTTGCTAGCTTAGGTGAAACGATCTCATTAAATTAGGAATATCATGATGATAGTGCTAAAAAATATAAATAAAGTATTCGAAACTGAAGAACTTCAAACACATGCACTGAGAAACATCTCACTGGTCGTTGACCAAGGTGATTTTATTTCGATTTCTGGCCCTTCTGGATGTGGCAAATCGACGCTACTTTCAATTATGGGGTTAATTGAGCGCGCAACCAGCGGAGTATATTCCATCGGCGGTCACGATGTGACGTCATTAACACTCGATCAGGCTGCTGAACTACGTAATGAGCATATTGGCTTTGTATTTCAGTCTTTTAATCTCATTGATGAAATATCGGTGTTCGACAATGTGGCATTGCCACTAAAGTATCGGAGCAAGAAACTCACTAAGTCAGAAATAAAACAAAGCGTTGAGTCTTGTTTGCAAAAAGTTGGCTTGTCACACCGAGCGCAGCATACCCCAAATCAGCTTTCAGGTGGCCAGCAACAACGTGTAGCGATAGCGCGTGCGCTGGTAACTGAGCCAACGATTTTACTTGTCGATGAACCCACAGGTAACTTGGACTCAAAAAGTGGCGACCAAGTGATGCAGTTAATTGCTGAGTTACACCAGCAGGGCACCACAATATGTATGGTGACTCACGATCCCCGTTATGCCGATATGGCCCCTAAGCAGGTGAAGTTGTTTGACGGTGAACTGTTAGGTACCGTCGCATCAACACAGCCCTTAGATCAGAGTGCCTAGCGAGGGTGATATGAAACTAAAAAATTTATCTCAGTTAGGGATATATCATGTTGGGGTGATAACCACGTTGAGCTGTGTGTTTATGGTTATGTTAGTGGCAATGGCTATGTTACATAGTTTGTACTTTTCTCCGTTGCCATACCCAGACTCTGAACGCATCGTTAAGCTGGAATATCCGATGTTTGATGAAAAAGGTGATGAAAGCAGCGAAGCTTTTAACTACCCCTCTTTGATGCACTTATACGAGCATAAACCAGAGTCAATTGAGCAACTTGCATTGGTACACTACGGTGAGCAGTTATTAACTTCGCATGCACACATGCCACGTGTAGAAACTGCTTATGTATCACCAGAGTGGTTTAACATTTTTGATATGCCATTGGCATTAGGACGCGCGATAACGGAGCCTGCAACCCAAAGCAATCCAGTTGCGGTGTTGAGTTTTGAAGCGTGGCAGGCACACTTTAACGGCGACCCTAATATTCTCAATACAACCGTCAAGCTTGATGAACAACAATTTACCATTGTAGGTGTGGTGGCACAGGATTTTACAGAACCTAACTTAAAAATGTTGTCCCACCGAACAGCTGTATGGTTACCTTGGCAATACAATTTAACCTCAGAAGAGGCTAAGCCTTATTGGTGGAATCGTTACCCATTAAATTTAATGGTGGGAAAGTTGGCACCCACGACAACACACCAAGAGGTTTCACTTTCTCTTTCTAATGAAATGAATACGTTATGGCAAAGCAAGGTGAGTGAAAGTGAATACTTTGCGGGGTGGAGTATCGGAGTCAGGGCGGTACCATTGAAAACCATAATGCTTGGTAAATCTCCTATTTTGTTGGTTGGTATATTTGCCGCATCGCTCGGTCTACTCGCCATTGCACTGCTGAATATTTGTAATTTGTATTTGGCTAGACTCAGCCAGATCCAGCGAAAATTAGCTATTCAAGCTGTTGTTGGCGCCAAGGTAAAAGACATTGCATGGTCACAATGGCTGCCATTATTAAAGCTGTGTTTTGGCTCTGTGGTGATAGCCATAATTGTGGGCTATTTTCTGTGTGAGTTGCTACAGCAACAATTACTTGGTCTGTTACCACAAGCACAACTGATAACACTAACATGGCAAAGCGTTGCGGCGCTGTGCATGGTTGCGTTACTAACAAGTGGTTTGCTGCTAGGTGGTGGTATGTCTGCGATACGTTATCAGCGGTTGGCGAAAGTACTAAAGCAAAGTGGTAAAGGAAGCGCTGTGGTAGTCAGCAAGCGCGTACAAACATTAATGGCCATCAGCCAGCTCAGTCTTTCTGTCATGTTGATTTTCTTTTGTTTGCAAGTGGGGCTGTCCGCATTGAGTCACTTACAGCAGTCCTACGCGGTGGACTTAGAAAATAAGTATGAAATGGTATTGTATGCGCCAGACAGTATGTCCGCATCTGAATACCAACAGGTAATGCACCAAGCCAGTGAGGTATTAGTCAATTTACCTGAAGTTACAGCTGTCAGTCGTAGTCGCTCACCTATAGAGTTAGGTTCAGGAACTTGGTCACTCCAAGAGGTGACTACGCTTGAACGCGTGCACCCTGTTGGGCGAGTTATTGATAGCCAATACTTCGAATTTTTCTCGTTAGAATTATTAGAAGGGCGGTTTTTTGATAGTGAAGAGGTGCGCAGCGGTGAGCAACAACTCATCATTAATAAAACCTTTGCAGAGCAACTTGGTGGACAAGAGCAGGCACTTGGAAAGTTTCTCAGTTTCAATATTACAGATGACAGCGCCGCTTTTGAAATTATTGGCATCGTCGCCGATTTAGTCGAACCCGGAAAGCCACTGCAACCACATGTCTACAACGCGGTACTTGGCCAAAATAATATACTATTACAGACTACTATCCCGGTGAACAAAGCACACTTTTCAGCATTGCTAGCGCAAGTACACCCAGCTTTAAAAATATTTAGCTTTAAGTCTTTGGCTAAGCAGCGAGAGCAATATTTATTAACTGACACATTAGTAACCTATGGTGCACTGTTTCTATTTTCGTTGGTATTGCTTTTGGTTGTGGTCGGTTTAGCTGGTGTCTATCGCTATGGGCAGTCGCTCAGGTCTACTTATTACGCTACAAAGATGGTAGTAGGGGCTAAATTTCAAGACTTACGAATAGAAGTGCTGTATACCCATGTACAACATCTCGGTGTTGCACTTTGTGTCGCGTTAGCTGGGGTTTTTTTGTTGTCTTGGTATTTTCAACAGCCCTTTTCTGTTGTCGACTTCATACTCGCTTCGATTGGCATCGTTATTACATCTAGTGTGTGCTTACTTACCTCGTTGCAACGTTTGCTGCGCATGCCTTTAAGTGTGCTCATAGATCAGTCTACCGCGACCAAGGAGGTGTAATGAAATATTGGCATGCACAACTCAGTCGAGCCAAACTTAACGTGGTTTTGGTCATCTTATTGAGCTTATCTTTTGCTGCGTTAATGATGAGCGTTGCGCTATCGTGGCACGCATATCAGCCTTTGCCCTACCCGCAAAGTGACAAGCTGATGTGGCTGCGTTCAGACATGGTAGATGACGAACAAAAAGTGGTCATGGCGCAAGCGATGTCTACGCCCGTCGCATGGCAATTGGCACAGGATAAACAGGTTTTTGAACAGGCCTCTGCGGTATTTTACAGCCAAGGGCTACTTCGAGGAGCGCTCGTTGAGCCCAAGGTATCGACCACTTATGTGCATCAAGAGTTTTTCTCCTTATTTGATATGTCACTTAAACGAGGGCGGTGGTTTTCTCAATCAGATACATTAGGCGAAACGTTGAATGAAGCTGTGGTGAGCGAATGCTTTGCCCAGCAGCATTTATCCGGTGATGCGCTGATTGGTCAAACACTACAACTAGATGAGCGATATTTCACTATTGTAGGCGTTGCCGCGTGTGATGACCAAGAGCCTCAGTTATTTCAGTCTAATCAAGGTAGTGATGTTTTTCTGCCTTTTGCTTTGGCCATAGGGGAAGGTATCTCTGATCTGGATCATTTAGCAGTAAGAAGTGATGTGTTTCTTGTTGGTCGAGTACCAAAGAGTAAGGACGTTGAGCTACACCTTGCTGTGCAACAGGCAAACCTACAAAGCGCATTTAAGCAGGCGCAAATTCAGCAAGGATTACCAGGACGGGTTGAGCTTGTATTTGCCTTACAGCCATTGGTGAATAAACTCAAAGGCCAGTTAAAAACGACAATGCACTGGCTGACGTTTGCTAGTGTCGCGTTATTGTTGATTACTTTAGTGAATACTTTTTCGCTATACCTTTTGGATTTTAAATCAAAGCAAACACAACTGGCGCTAGCGATCACAATGGGTGCCAAGCGCGCTGACTTAAAGCGAGCACAATGGTGTTATATCGCGTTCATATTTTTACTGTCATCAGCGATTGCAGCGGTGATAGCGCAAGGGGGACTTGGACTATTTCGCGTTTGGACACAAGCGAGCTTGGCTCATGTTACATGGTTATCTGTACCATGGTGGAGCATTCTGAGTGTTATCGCTTTTAGTCAGCTATGTGCATGGGTATTTGTGTCATTAGCATTATCGCAAGTTTCATTTCGAGATATTCGTAGTCAACTCAGTGGCTCGGGCAAAGGACAAACCAAACAATTACCAAACTGGGTTGGCCAGAGTTTACTTGGTACACAAATGGGCATTGGCGCCATTACGATGGGGCTAGCATTTTGGCTGCTGAGTTATTTTGGTGGTCAATTACTTACCCATAGTGGTTTTAACGCTGAATCACTTTATTTTGTTGAGCTACAGCAAAGTGACTATGCTCGGAGCGATGACGCTATACAAGCGAGATATAACCAAGCAAAGATCAATTTAGCAGGGTTAAATAATCACCCAGATATAGACAGTGCAGCGCTAGCAGCGGTCATTCCTCATGAATTTGTATTTTTAGAGCCATTAAGTCGCGGTGACGATGGTACTAATATGATAACGGCTTATTTACAGCTTATTGGTGAAAACTATTTTGTCACTACGGGTCAACGTTTTATTGCCGGTGGTGGGTTTAATCAAGATGACTTGAGTACAACAGATACTGGACAAAAGGTGATCATCAACCAAAAGCTAGCACAGATGTTGGAGCTCAATAGCAATGATGTTGGCACGACGCTATACGACAGGCATCAGCGTCCGATAAAACTAGTCGGCATCGTTGAGAATACCTTCAGTCATAGTTTACAAGTGCAACCACTTGCCTACCTGCCATTTAACTTTATCAACGGCAATATTATCGTGCGCGCAAAAGCGAATGCTTCGCTGGAATTAAACACGATAACTGAGCTTTATAAGGCACATAACCCAAGCCAGTCTATCTTGAGACTCGTAGACATAAAGGCGCGCATGCAGCAACTGAACAAATCCGCTATGTTGAGTTTTTGGGCAGGGTTAGCGATAGCTGTGGTAATGCTGTTTCAAGTCGTTGCGGGTATGTATGGCTTAATTGGGTATTTAGCTATTCTTAGTGCGCCTGTTTTTTCGATTAAATGTTTAGTCGGAGCCAAAGTCAGGGATATTTTAGTTGAGCAATGTAAAGTGCGTGCATATTTGATAATACCAGTGATGATCTGCGCATACATACTGTCTTTAGCTATAGGTCGCGCGTTTGGTATTTTAACTGCGCAGCTATGGATCTATATGATAGTTGCGTGCGTATTTACCAGTTGTATTATTTTTATACTTGAACTTTATCATGTTTCTCAACAAGCAAACCCCAAAGAACCCCAGTAGTTTGTAACTAGAACAGAAACTTTTTGTTATGAAATCTGCAATAGTGATGCGAAATATTGGCGCTGTAGGTAACTTGGAACTTGATGCTAATTGTTTGAAATAAATAAACAATACTCCAGGTTTCAGGCGCATTGATAGGACGAGTGGGGAAGGTGTAACAGATTCTTACAAATGTCACATCCGAGAACGCGCTAAACTTGTTACTATACGGTCAGGAAATTATCAATAGGTACTGTCATGCAAGCTAAAACTCTAAAATGGATTCTACCCTTTACCGTGCTTATAGCCGGTGTTGTCGGCTTTAATGTCGTCAATGCGGTTGCTAAAAGTGAGCCTGAGAAACAAGAAGTTGATTCTCGTCCTGTTGTTGAAGTGGAAACCTTAGCCGCGCAAGATCATCAAGTGGTGATACAAAGCTATGGGGAAGTCAAACCGCTTGAAAGCACTCAACTGTCTATCCAAGTATCGGGAGAAGTAGAATACTGGCATCCGAGCTTTGTCGAGGGTGGTATAGTGCAAAAGGGCGAAGTGCTATTGCGAATTGAGCAAGATAATTATGAGGCTGCGGTACTCCAAGCGGAAGCTGAATTGGCACGAGCAGAAGCGCAGTTAATAGAAGAGCAAGCGCAAGCGGATGTTGCCGCAGATGAAGCGAGACGATTTCCAACCAAAAAACATACCGACCTATTTTTACGCAAGCCCCAAGTGATGAGTGCAAAGGCGTCAGTTAAATCAGCCAAAGCAGCACTACAACGCGCTAGAAGAGATCTTGAAAATTGCGAAGTTATTGCCCCTTATAATGCGTTGGTGGTGAATAAGCAGGTGGGCCTTGGCCAGTTTGTTTCTATGGGCAGCTCGGTTGGCATTTTAAATAATATTGAAACAGCGGAAGTTATTATTCCGATCGCGGGGTTTGATTCCGTATTTTTACCTGAGCGTGTATCTGGACTGGCAGCAACAGTTTATCAGCGAGGTGCTAATGCTTTTAGCCGTGAAGCTGTTATAGACAGAGACTTGGGCACGGTTGATCAGCAGACACGGATGAATAACTTAGTGGTGCGTATTGAAGACCCTTATGGGCTAACAACTGGTCAGCCAGCAGTGAAGTACGGCACTTATGTACAGGTTAGCTTTGCAGGTAAAACATTAAAGCAAATCTACCGTCTACCTCAAGAAATCGTGAATAATCAATCCGTTTGGTTGCTTAATCAAGACAACCAACTTGAGCCTCGAAAGGTGCAGGTGATCCGCGAAGAGGGTAAGTTTTTCTTGATTGGTGATGGCATTACGAGTCACGACAAAGTAGTTATGACACCACCAGAGTACCCGCAAAAGGGCATGGAAGTAAAAGTAGCAGGCACGGATCAGTCAGCAAAGCCAAGTAGTAGTCAGCCGGAAAAGCTGTAACAGCAAGGAGCGACCATGAGTGATATAGAAAAAGCACCGCAGCGCGGGATTATTGCTTACTTTGCGAATAACCCTGTAGCAGCGAATTTGTTGATGGTTTTTATACTGATAATGGGCTTTATCAGTTACATGACTATTCAAAGGCAAATGTTTCCCAACTTCGAAATTAACTATGTGACAGTGTCAGCGGTTTATCCAGGCGCTTCTCCTCAAGAAATTGAGGAAGGTATCCTAGTTAAGATTGAGGAAGCATTAAAAGACGTTACCGAAATTAAAAAAGGGGTGTACCGTGCTGCTCGTGGTAGTGGTAGTGCGCAGCTAGAGATCTACAAAGATGAAGACCTCACCGAGGTTGAAGATAAAATTCGCTCTAGAGTCAACAGTATTGCGACGTTCCCTGCATCTATGGAGCCCGCTCAAGTACAGTTGGTGGAGTTTCGTCAAGATGTTGTGAATGTTGCCCTTGCTGGTAATTTGCCATTAAATGCGCTTAAGCCAATAGCGAAAGAGATTGAGGACGAGCTATTAGAGATCCCAACTATTTCCCTAGTTGACCGCTCAACACCTAACTACGAGATTGGCATTGAAGTGGATCCTGATGCGCTGCGTCGTTATAACTTAACTATCAGTGATGTGAGCAATGCTATACGTCGTTACTCAACTAACATTTCGGCTGGGCAAATTAGAACAGACTCCGGCATTATTGCGGTGCGTGTGGAAAACCAAATGTACCGTGGTAATGAATTTAGAAATATCCCCGTTAAAGTTGGCGATAATGGCGCGAAGATTTACCTGCAAGACATTGCAGAAATCAAAGATGGTCTTACCGAAGGCGAGTACTACTTTCGATTAAATGGTGAGAATGCCGTGTTCTTGTCGGTAAAAGCGACTAAAGACCAAAATATGATCCCAATCGCGCAAGCGGTACATAAATACATAGAAGAAAAAAACCAAACCTTACCTTCAGGTCTACGTCTTGAACCTATTGTGGATATGACGTACTACCTTAACGCACGATTAGAAATGATGAAGAGCAATATGCTGCAAGGTGCCCTGCTGGTTGCCATCATGTTGACACTTTTCTTGCGCTTCAAGTTGGCCCTTTGGGTGATGATTGGTTTACCTGTGTGTTTCTTAGGGGCGTTTTTGTTTATGCCAGCCCTTGGGATCAGTATCAATATTATCTCTTTGTTTGCCTTTATTATGGTACTGGGTATTGTGGTGGACGATGCTATTGTCATAGGAGAATCCGCCTATTCAGAGATCGAGCGCAAAGGTCACAGTGTAAAGAATGTGGTGATTGGTGCTAAGCGCGTAGCGACTCCAGCAACGTTCGGCGTATTGACGACGATTGCGGTGTTTGCGCCTATGCTGTTTTCTTCAGGCCCTGAAAGCGCATTTTTTAAATCAATTTCAGGGGTGATTATATTATGTTTGATATTCAGTTTAATAGAATCTAAGTGGATCTTACCTGCGCATATCGCCCACACTAAGATTAAGCCAATGCGTGCCAACAGCCGCCGCGCTGCGTTTAACAAAAAGTTTTTTGCCTTTGTAAATGGGCCTTATAAACGTTTTATTGAGCGTTGTGTTGAGTGGCGCTGGACTGTACTGCTGAGCTTTGTTGCGATGTTGGTGTTCAGCTTAAGTTTGGTGACTTCAAACCTTGTGCGCTTTATTCCGTTCCCGAAAGTGCCTGAAGACTATCCGAAAATAGAAATCACCATGAACGATAATGTATCGGATGAACAAACGATTGCAGCAATGCAGGCAATTGAGTTGATGGTACGTAACGTGGATAAAGAGATTGTTCAAGAGTTTGGCCAAGGCATTATCAAAGACGTATACGCTTGGAACCAAAGTCGAACTAAGGGCTCGGTACTTGCGACATTAGTTGAAGAGGATCTTAGACCATTTACAGCCTTTGAGTTGGCACGTCGTTGGCGTGAGGCGATGCCAGAAATTACCGCAGTAAAATCAATCATTGTATACGATAGTGTTGGTGAGCAAAGCGGTGGCGAAGGCGAATTTGGTTATCGCCTACTCGGCTCTGATATAGACACGCTTAATGCGGCTGGCAGACAGCTTATAGCCATGCTGCAACAACAGCCTGGGCTATTTGATATTAGCTCAAGTATTGACCCTGCAAGCAAGGAAGTGCAAATAGCATTGAAGCCAGTTGCCTATGAATTAGGCTTACAACTTTCAGATGTTGCCATTCAAGTAGGCAATAGCTTCTATGGTGGTGAGGCGCAGCGCGTGATCCGTGACGGTGAAGAAATTAAAGTGATGGTACGTTACCCAGAGCTTGACCGTAGGGCACTTGCTTCACTTAAGCGCACTATCATTACCACCGCACAAGGTAAAGAAGTCATGCTTGGTGACGTAGTCGAATTTATTGAAAAGCCAGGGATCAACTATATTCGTCGTGAAGATGGGTTTAGAACCGTTTATGTTTACGGCAGTATTGATGAAGAGCTGATCGAACCTGATGCTGTGGTGAAGAATATTGAAGACAACATTTTACCTGATCTGCTCAAACAGTTCCCTGGTGTGAAAACCAAATTGGGTGGCTCTGTTGAAGAGCGCCAAGCGCAAACCAGTGAGCAAATCCTCTTCTTCGCCGCGGGTATGCTGATGGTATATATCCTCTTAGCTGTGCCGCTGAAAAGTTACGCACAGCCACTGATCGTAATGTCGGTTATCCCATTTAGTTTAGTCGGTGCGCTGTGGGGGCATTTAATCTTTGGCTTAGATATGAGTACCATGTCGATGTTTGGCTTGGTTGCAGCCGCAGGGGTTGTTATTAACGACTCCTTGGTAATGACAGATTATATTAACCAAGCTCGTGCAGAAGGCGTGCGGATCAAAGAGGCGGTAGTTGAGGCCGGCTGTGCTCGCTTTAGGGCTATCACCCTAACATCCATCACGACCTTTGCTGGTGTGATGCCCATCATCTTTGAAACAAGCTTGCAGGCGCGTTTTGTGATCCCAATGGCTGTTTCACTAGGGTTCGCGGTGTTATTTGCAACGCTGATAACACTGGTGTTAGTACCTGCTTTATATCTTATCTTGGCCGATGTACAAGCTGCGGGTGCTCGTCTAAAAGGAAAAATCAGACGTAAGCCACTGACAGATGATGAACCACTAGACGAAGCTGAGATCCAGTAATTTAGTATCATTATTAGTCATTCAACAGGCCGAGCCATATAGCTCGGCCTTTTTGTTTACGCCTTATGTCTGCCTTGGAATTGCTTGGAGAATTAAGCTGATTGATATTACACTGGCAAAAAATGATAGAAATTTAGGATGAACACTAGGTGATGGATAAAACACAACCTCTAGCCAAAAAGTTACCAAAATCTTTGCTACATCATGATCATGAACGTATCGATAACTACTATTGGATGCGGGATGATGAGCGTAAAAATGACGAAGTGTTGGCGCATTTAAATGCGGAAAATGCCCACTGTGATGCACTAATGGCACCGCACCAAACATTACAGTCACAGCTATTTGAAGAAATGAAAGGACGTATAGTAAAAGATGATAGCTCAGTGCCCTCAAAAGATGGCAGTTACTGGTATGTCAGTGAAGTGAATGGTGATGAGGAATATGCCAAGCACTATCGCGCGTCGCAAGAAGATCTGTCAGACAAAACCTTATTGCTTGATGTCAACCAACTAGCGCAAGGCAACGAGTTTTATGATGTCGGAGATATTACCGTAAGCCCACATGAACAGCTGCTAGCCTATAGTGAAGACACTGATGGTCGCCGCATCTATACAATTAAGTTTTTGGATCTTACTACCAATACACTACTTCCTGATGTACTGCATAACACAGAAGGTCAGGTAGTATGGGCTAACGATAATAAGACACTGTTTTACGTTAGAAAAGATGAGCAAACATTACTGGGATTCCAAGTATATCGTCACGTACTGGGCACACCGCAAAGCGATGATATTTTAGTATTTGAAGAGCAAGACCGCCAATTTTATATGGGGCTAGGTAAAAGCCGAGATGACAGTGCGATCTTCATTTATCTTGCTGCTACAGAAACCAGCGATCAGCTTATATTAGACGCGAATGACCCAATGGGAGAGTTTAAAACGCTACTCCCAAGAGTGGAGGGTCATGAGTATGGCCTTGAAAAGATGGGAGAGTTTTATTATATCCTGACAAATAAAGCGGCTAAAAACTTTCGCTTAATGCGTGCCACCGAGCAAACTATCGTTGATATTGAGCAGTGGGAAGAGGTGGTAGCACATCGAGAGCATGTCTTATTAGAGGGACTGGAGTTATTTAATAGCCACTTTGTTCTGACCGAGCGCGAGCAAGGGCAAATTCGCTTTGTTGTACATGACTATCAGGGGCAGAGTTATCATCTTAGCTTTGATGATGCTTGTTATTACGCAACGATTGGAAGTAACCCTGAACCCAGTGCAACCAGCGTTCGTATCCATTACTCAAGCATGACAACGCCTAGCTCTGTGTATGATTGCAACCTAACAAGCGGTAAAAAAACATTAAAAAAACAACAACAGGTGCTAGGTGATTTTAAACCAGAGTATTATCACTCTGAGCGCCTACATATTACTGCTAGAGATGGTGTAAAAGTCCCGGTATCCTTGGTTTATCGTAAAGATAAGTTTCAACAAGATGGCAGTAACCCTTTGCTGCAATATGGCTACGGTTCTTATGGGATCACGATAGACCCGAACTTTTCAAGTCAGATTTTAAGTTTGTTAGACAGAGGTTTTGTTTATGCGATTGCACATATACGTGGCTCTGAAATGCTAGGTCGCCAGTGGTATGAGCAAGGCAAAAAAGCGCATAAACAAAATACCTTCAACGACTTTATTGACGTAACTAAGGCATTGGTTGAGCAAGGTTATGGTGATAAAGACAAGGTATTTGCATCGGGTGGTAGCGCTGGTGGTTTATTGATGGGGGCAATTGCAAATCAAGCGCCAGAACTCTATCTCGGCTTAGGCTGTCATGTGCCGTTTTTAGATGTGTTAACTACCATGTTGGATGAATCTATTCCCCTGACCACGAATGAATATGACGAATGGGGTAACCCGAACTTCCAAGCGGATTATCAGACGATATTGGCTTACTCACCCTATGACAACATCGAGGCAAAAGCTTATCCTCATATTCTGGTTACTACAGGCCTTCATGATTCACAAGTACAGTATTGGGAGCCGATGAAGTGGGTAGCCAAGCTTAGGGAATATAAAACGGACGGTAACTTGCTATTGTTTAAAACGGATATGGAAGCAGGGCATGGCGGAGCTTCTGGGCGATTTAAAAGCTTGCATGAACGTGCTTTAGAAATGGCATTTTTTATAAGTTTGCTGGACACACATAGCCAAGCTTAATTGCTCATATAGTATCACGGCCAAACTCGCTTTTACCCAAAGGCTAAGCGAGTTTGGTCGCAGTCAGTTATACCGCTAGGTAATGGCGTATTTAAAGAATGAATGCTCTTTCAAGCAAATGGGCTAGTTTAAATACGCTTTTAGCATCCAAACCAACTTTTCTTGCTCTTTGATATAGTCGCTCATGAGTGCTGCGGTTCCTTCGTCTTCAGCATCACCTGCTTGGGCTAAGATCTCACGCTGCATGGCGATGAGTGTTGTGTAACCTTTAAGTAGAGTCTCAAGCGCTTGTGTACCGTCGCTGATCCCTTTAGCTTCGCTAATTTTGCTGGTTTCTAAGTAATCTGAGAACGCATGTAGTGGATTTCCTTCAATCGTTAAAATACGTTCAGCAATTTCATCTACTTTTTCCAGAAGTAATGTATAGATTTCTTCGAATTTTAGGTGTAGTTCAAAGAACTCACGACCTTTGATGTTCCAATGAAAGCCTCGCGCATTCATGTATTGAATTTGATAGCTACTCAGTAGTGTATTCAAAGCAGTAACTAAAGCTTGGCTTTTGTCTTTGTCTAAACCGATAGAATTAATGTTTGTCATGCGATGCTCCTTGTTGATTTACAGTCAGTATGGCGCAACCGTGATGAATTGCCCAATGATTAAAATCAAACCATTTAATCTAAAAAATCAATCGTTATCATGAAAACACATCAAATATTAATACAAGATGACCTGTATCAGATCGTTAGCAAATAGCGAAAAAGTGACGCCACCGTTGGGGAATAAAGTTTGCCAACTTTTTCCTGAAATCGACAAGGTTGAATAAAATTTGATCCAAAACAAAACGTAAAGCCGCTAGGTCTTTTGGCGGTTTTAAAATTGATTTAGGTCAAAATATCAACGAAGTAGAAGCGCATAATCAGGTCATCAAGGCACACAAAGTAGCGTGTCTAACTACTTGAGGAAATGAGTATGAAAGGCAAAACAACATCCGAACACAAAATGGAAATCGTCGTCGTCGTTATCGCTTTAGTGGCTTTTGTAGTTGGTCTGGTTGGTCACTTGGCAGGTGCAAGTATTGCGAATTCTGATACCTTTGGTTACATCGCTGCGCCGGTTCCATTAGTCGTTGGGTTGATTGCATTTATTGCATATAAAGTGGCAGCAAGCGCAGAGCACTAGGGGGTTTTCAATAAATCGCATATATAATCCATGACTGCGCGAGAATAAATTAGGCTGGTGTGGCTGAGGTGAAATACTTTATGTTCAGCCATACCATTGAGTTTAGTTTCTTCTAGCAGCACAGTGCCGTCTGATTGACTGCCTTTTTGTAGCAATGGCATTAGCCCGATGGGCAAGTCTCCGGCAATACTGTAAAGCTTGGCGTTAAATGGCCAATCTTGGTTACGAGACAACAAAAACTCCACACTGTTTTTTAACAGTAACTCTAGGCCTTTGTCGTGCATATGTTTGGCAATGGCACTACCCTTGTGTGGTGTCCCCAACGTCACCACTTTTTTTACCTGTGTACTTGCCACTGAATTGCGCTCTAAATAAGCACGCGCGACCAAGCCTCCCATCGAGTGACAAACTAACGCTGCTGGGTGGTTACCAATAAAGTCGTCTATCGCCTTGCAAATCTTGTCGAGATTGGGGGTTAAGGTGTTGTAACTCAAGTTTAAGATACGATAGCCAGATCTTTCCAAACGTGCGCTAAGGGGCTTCATTACAAAGCCTGACATATACAATCCGTGTAACACAACAACACATTGTATTTGTTGTGTTACGACGTTTTCTAAAGGAATGGGAGAGTGACGCATGTTGCTCCTGAGAACGTGAATACCCCGAGGTTTGGCTTAAGTGTATCACTCTCACTTGAATACTTGATGACTTGGTTATTCAAATTGCCACTCTTGTTTGTAATCATACCGAAAGCCAATAGAGATTGAATCCATATCTTCTTGATTATCATAAGACTTATTCAAATATTCAAGGTGAACTCTCAGTGGTGCTGTGGGAAGCCACTCCAATGTGATGTTGTAACCGTCAAAACTTTGATTGAGCGGATCGAATTGGTAGTAACCATCATCAAAATTAAAGTAACCAGTTTTTAGCTTGTAATGCTTTGATAGTTGATACGCTAAGGAAACATCAAAGGTATGCCCTTGCCTTGAAGCAAGAGAACTATTGCGCTCATACTCTTTATCTTGATAAGCCACTGCAGCGTATAAATCAGGCGTGAATTGATAAGCAAGTGCACCAGACCACAACCGGTTTTCACCGATATGCAGTTCGTTGTCATATACATCATTATGCTGATAGGTAATAGCAGCATGTAGCCCTGCTTGGTCGTAACTTAATCCGGTATTAAATAAGTCGCTTTGGTTGTCGCCCTTGTCGCCGTTAAATTGCCCTGCCGCAATGAACGTCACTGGGCCAAAGTGATAGCGATAGGTTACAAGGTTGTCGACGAAAAAAATACTCTCAGGGTCGTAGGCAAAGGGACTGCTTGCGTGATTAAAAATATCAACATACTCAGCGATAAATAAATACTGCGCAGGTCGTTGTTTACCAATTCCAAAGCGTCCAAATGGCGTACCCAATGCGGTATAGGCACGTCTAGATTTACCGAAGTTTCCTTCATTTGCCAGATCTATTCCCCATTCTCCATGAAGCTCAGCTTGCCAGCCAGGCATAAATTCATGGGTGACCTTAACCCCTGCGTGAGACAGTGCGTCGCGAACATCCCAATTGCTCTCGTCATTTTCATTAAGCAACCCAAATGTTGGTCTTATTGTGGCGTAGGTACGGAGTGTGGTTTTTGGCAAAGTCGTAGTCGCTTGGGAAGACTGTTGTGCCGGAGGTGGCTTTACTGCAGGTTCGGGCGGAGTAACTTTTTTTTGTATCATAAACCGTGCTTTCAAATCAGCAAGCTGGCGCTCTAAGTTTTGAATATCGGCCATAGTGACGGGTTGCTCAGAAGCCTGTAATTTTGTCGGAGTCAACAAACAAGCAATACTTATTAGTGCGGTTGAGGTTGCTAAAGTAAAATTCATCGTTTTTACATCTCTCAGTTGCTAATAACCGAATTATAGACAACACTTTCGATATTCGAGTACTTTTTATTCAGGTTGTTGAAATATGAAGATCCGGACTAAGTTTTCTGTGGCTTCCGCCGTTGTGATCTTGTTAATAATATCTGTAACGACCCTCTCTACTTATTGGTTTGTCAGTGAATCAGTAAAAGCTAAAACGCATGCTTACGTAACTGACAGTACGAAACTGTTGGCAATTAGTATTGAAAACTGGCTCGCGGGCAAAGCTAACCAGATTAATGTGGTAAAGAGCCAAATAGAACAAAATTTTAGTGAAGAGCACTTCCAGCAAGCCTTGAACACCCCCGTATTCAAAAGCGAATTTTTACTTGCTTTTGGGACGTTAGCAACCGAAGAGGGATTAAGGTCTAACAATCCTGCGCGCAAAAACCCTCCAGGCGTTGACTTCAGAGAACGCGCTTGGTATCAGCTGGGTAAAAACCAAAATAAAACAGTCTACACCAGCCCTTACACTGACGCGGCAACGGGAGAGCTGTTGCTGTCTGTGGTATCGCCCATCATGGCTGCCGGCCGCTTCAAAGGAGTGATAGGTGGAGATCTAAGTCTTAAAACGATTGCAAGTAGTGTCAATCTGGTGAACTTTGACGACACTGGGTATGCCTTTTTGGTTGATCGTGCAGGTCGAGTAATTTCACATCATGATGTTGATTTTAATGGGAAAAAGATGGAGCAGGTGTATTCAAACTTGCGTCTATCCGGCGTCGGTGAGTTGCAAGAAGTGGATACAAAAGATGGTAGCCGGCTTTTTTATTTACATCCATTAGATAATACCTACGGAACAGATTGGTATCTTGCGGTACTTATCGACAAAGCAAAAGCATATAAAACATTAACGGAAATTACTCTGAACTCATTGATTATTGCTGTTTTGGCAGTATTTATTGGTGTGGTATGCGTTAGAACACTGGCAATACATCTACTGAAGCCACTTCATGATTTAGAAACCGCAATCACTGGTATGGCAAGTGGGGGAGGCGATTTAACCCAGCGCTTGAGAATAGTTAATGAAGACGAATGTGGTGTGGTAGCACAGCAGTTTAATGTGTTTTTAGGTTTTTTACATGGGTTAGTGGGCCGGGTCAAAGAACGTGCTGATGATGTTGTACTAAGTAGCGATGCAGCAAAAGAGCTGGCGACACATTCATCGAGTCGGCTGGATAAACAAGTGAGCCTAATTGAAAATCTAGCAACAGCAATGAACGAAATGAGCACTACTTCAACGGAGATAGCAGGTAATGCACAACAGGCAGCAAGTTCTATTACTTCGGTTAATGAAAAGACTTCTGAGGGTCGGGAGATTTTCTTCCAAGCTCGCGGTCAAATTAATACGCTAGCAGATGATATCACTGCATCTTATGAGCTCAGTACTCAACTTGCTGAGTATAGCCAGAGTATTGAAAATATTTTGTCAGTTATCAACGGGATCGCAGAGCAGACTAATTTGCTGGCATTAAATGCTGCAATTGAGGCTGCACGGGCAGGTGAGCAAGGGCGAGGGTTTGCGGTAGTCGCAGATGAGGTACGCTCTTTAGCATCAAAGACTCAGGAATCAACGACTGAAATTAAGTCGATGATAGATCAAATCCAAGTGTCATCAACACAAGTGCAGCAGTCAATGGGTAGTAGTCGTGATAAAACTCAGCAATGTGTGTCGCAAACAGAGCAAGCCACGCACATGCTGGAAGAAATCTCAGAAGCCGTGAAAGAATTGATGGATCGTAATATTCAAATCGCCACCGCCATTGAAGAGCAAAGCGTAGTGATAGAAGAAATAAATAAAAACACAATACATATCAACGATATTAGTGTTGAAGTTGGTAGCTTTGCAGACAAGCAGTACAGCGCCAGCGAAGAGCTTGCTAAAAATGCCCATGAGCAAGAAACGTTACTGTCGAAGTTCACGTTGTGATTTTATCATTACAACATAGCGTAAAGCGTTTGTAAGTCGATCATCCCTACGATGCTTGAGTTTTTCTTACTTGGTCAATCGGTAAAAAAGGTCGCCGACTCGAACGCAATGTGTCTAGCTGGTAGGAGGCTTTGGTTTCTTGCATGGGAGTCGTGTTCGAAGAGCAAATAATCATCGTGAGTATTAATCTCCAGACAACCGCCCAAGGTAGATAAATAAGCGCTTCATAATTATCGTATATAAAACTAACATGCTTAAAACCTGCACTATAGCGCGATATATGTTCAATTAGTGCTAGGGAGCATATAATGAATGTATATAATTACACCCAGTGAAATAATCCATCAAAGCTAGTGAGCTTTACTTTAGTTTAGTTGCACTCGCGTCTTCGTAATTACCATTTTTTGATAAACACTTTTGGTATACATCACGAGTTATACAGAATTAACTCGTCATTACCCCAATTCTTCTACTTTATAGTAGAATAGGAGCTTTAGTGATGAGGTACTGCTGCTGTATTAAAAGCGTTTAGTACCCTATGTTGATCCGAAGTGCTGCGGCTGTCAGATGCAAATAGCACATCAAGGCGGTGAGTTGAGCGCAACGTATTCAATATATGAGCTTTTAAAGTTAATTAATACAGGTGGTTAAAATGGCAATACAGTGGTTCCCAGGACATATGAATAAAGCGCGCAATGAGATCAAAGAAATCATGCCGCAGATGGACGTCATTATTGAAGTGCTGGATGCCCGTATTCCATATAGCAGTGAAAACCCGATGGTGAGCCAGTTACGTGGTGATAAGCCTGTTATCAAAATCATGAATAAAGCAGATCTGGCCGACCCTGAATTAACCAAGCAGTGGATGGAGTACTTTGAGCGTGAGAGTGGCGTAAAAGCGCTGGCGTTTGGTCATGACAAGGCGAATGAAGTGCAGCGCATTAATGCGCTTTGCAAAAAGCTTGCGCCCCATAAAGTCGGTCAAGACAAGCAGCTAAAAGCGATGATAATGGGTATTCCAAATGTGGGTAAGTCAACGCTTATCAATACCCTTGCCGGTCGAATTGTTGCAAAAACGGGTAATGAACCTGCAGTAACCAAAGCGCAACAGCGAATTAAACTTGAAGACGGTATTATGCTGTACGATACGCCTGGGATGCTATGGCCAAAAGTGGAAAATGAAAATTCAGGCTATCGTCTGGCAGCGACAGGCGCTATTCGTGATACCGCGATTAATTATGAAGAGGTGGCAAGTTACACTGCTGAGTACTTATTAACTGCATACCCTGAGCTATTGAAGCTGCGCTACAAACTAGATGAATTGCCTGATTGTGATTGGACATTTATCGAGATGGCGGGTCGTAAGCGAGGCTGTGTTAAGGGCGGAAATCAGGTAGATACTCACAAAATGTCAGAGATCCTCATTAATGAGTTGCGCGATGCCGTTATCGGCAGGATCACCATGGAAACACCAGAAATGCGTGAGTCAGAAGAACAAATGGTCGCTGAATTGAGAGCTCAAGCAGAGGCCAAAAAGGCTGCTCGCGAAGAAGAGAAGCGTCAGCGCCGCGCGAGGGCTCGAAAAAATCGCCGCTAAGCGGCGAATTTGGTTTGATTTCGACCTTGTTTAGCTTGATAAAGCGCGGCATCAGCGCGCTTTATAAAACCATCTTCCGATTCATCAATGTGATATTGTGCAACGCCAATACTGACAGTGACTTTTACCTCACACTCAGCTCTCTCCAGAGCGATATGAATTTTCTCAGCTACCGCAATTCCTTCATCTAACGTCGTTTTTGGCAGCAAAACCATAAACTCTTCACCACCCCAGCGACACAATAAGCCGTTGTTTTCTATTTGGCGTTTACACGCTGTTGCGAAACATTGCAGTACTCTATCACCGACAACATGACCATGCTGGTCGTTAACTTGCTTAAAATGGTCAATATCCATCATCAGCATAACAACGGGGGTTGATTGGTTTCTGGATTTCGCAAGGTGATGCTGTAGCTGTGGCTCGAAAGCTTGGCGATTAAAGGTGTCTGTGAGTTTGTCGTATTTAGCCATTTTCTCTAAGCGCTTTTGGTAATGGTTAAATGTTAAGTGTGCAACGACCAGTATAAATATCGTAACAAAACTACCGACCCATAAATTCGTAGTAAGAATGTCATCTATACCGTTGGACTTATCAACTTTCTGCTCAACAATTAAATGCCATCCAATAGAATCCAAGTAACGCGAATGGACAAATTTTGTATGGCTTTGCGACTCAATGATAAATTGATATTCAGATTGTTTAAGTAATGTTGTTGCTTGTGATGGGAAATGGTCATGAATGGTGGTGCCAGACAACACAGTATCATTAAAAAATAGTACTCTACCTTTATGATCGATAAAGTTGAACTTACGCTCATAAGTATTTTCATACTGCGTGATTAAGTGATGTAAATCAGCCAACAACACACCCACTCCGACAATACCTAGCACCTCATCGTCAAGTTCTATTTTGTGATTAACGTAGACGATAGCTTCACTATTATCCCTTGGGTCAATGTCTACATTGAGAGAATAGGGGGAGTCACTGTGAAGACTCTCGCGGTACCAGTCATTTTGTTTTTCACGAATATCTAATTGCTCTGTTGAGCCATTCGCATGATAGTAAGTAAGGCGTTTATCATCGACTAAAAAACTGGTTCTGGCTTGGTGCAGTGCGCGGGTGTCAGCAAGGTAAGTGAAGATGAGATCTGAGTTACGTCGCTCAGATTGCAGCCACTGTCTAATAAATACATTGTTCGCCATTTGCTGAGATACAATGATTGGTGCTTGCAAACGTTTTTGTAAATCTAAATCGACGAGGTGACTGGTAAGTGGTAGAGCGTCATCGCTAATCCCGTGATAAAGAGACTGTTTTGCATGCTCAATACTGATCCAGCTTGTAAAGATGAAGCCTACCAACAGTAGCAAACTTAACAACATATTGTAACGATAGCGTCTCGCGTTCATATTATTGTTATTTTTGGAAAAGTAGCATGATACGAGTTTGGCTAACAGAAAGCGATTACACGCTATTACAGCTTAATTTGAAGTCGAGGGATTAAGCGTGAGTGAGAAATAAAAAAGCCCTGAGCAGGGCTTTTTAAGTTCATATCTACCGTCACCGATATGAGCAATGTAGCGAGTAATGGTTGCCAGTGACACACATCAAGGGGCGTTGTAGCGCATCACCGACAACACGATTCAGGGTCGAATCAGCAAGAGTATGAGCTCTTTTTGAGATTGATTATCAATTAGATTTACTCAAACGTCAATATCTTTTTGCAAATAATTCTCATTATCGATTTTTTGGGGGAGTGAGTGACAAACCTGAGGTTCGGATAAGGCATCCTCTTATATTAATCAGTCTTGATATTTGCTCATTTTGAAGACGTAAATCTGACGCTAACTGTGCTAAAAGTTTTTTATTTATGACAACTAAATAGCAAAATTTTTGCCTTGCTTAAAAGTGAACTTAACCCAGCTAGCGCTGCTATACAGGTATTAATTATCTGCGGATTAGGTTAGCTAGAGTGAAGGGTTATAATATCTTGGATTTAGGGCATAAAAAAAGCCCTGAGCAGGGCTTTTTAAGTTCATATCTACCGTCACCGATATGAGCAATGTAGCAAGTAAATTGTGAGAATGGACTTAGTCAGCTTTAGGGGCGACCGAGTTAAGTTCATTCAAGCCATTAACGTTGGCAATCCGTGTTTCAGGGTCGAGAAACAAACTAGAGTACTATTGCCAAATTAGGAGTACATCGGGTGGATGGTTAATTGATACCATCAACACATCTAACTAAGTTGGCTAAACAACACGCTTCCGTCTTGTTGATATTGATTATCAGTTAGATTTGGTGGTGAGTCAATAGTTTTTTGAAAATAATTCTCATTAATATCTTTGTGATGTGTAGAGTGTGCATTTAATACTGTTGGGGGTCTACTACAGATGTCGTCGCTGTTTTAGGCGGTCTTTTATGTCATGACAGGTTGTTATACCAATTAGACTTAATCCTTGCTCAATTTGAAGGCGTAAATCTGACGCTAACCGCGTTAAGAATTTCGATTTAGAACAGCTAAATAGCAAAATTTTTGCCTTGCCTACATGGCGGGGAGGTACCTTGGCGAGAATTGGAGGCGGCAGCGGGTTATCGACAAGATTTTCTCGCCTCAACATAGGCTACTTAATAAAGATAATTAGTATTAGCTTACATTTAAATAGCCTTAAAATAAAAAAAGCCCTGAAAAGGGCTTTTTGATTTCATATCTACCGTCACCGATATGAGCAATGTAGCAAGTAAAAAGTGGAGTTAGCGTCTAAATACGAGGAGCAATGCAAGTGCCTGCTAACATCCTAGGTAGTTATGGTTACCAGCCATGTTTCGGGTCAAGAAACTAGTGTATTAACAAGTTGAGCCGTCACTCCCTTCTTGTTGATATTGATTATCAATTAGATCTAGGTTGCTGTCAACACTCTTTTTGAAAATAATTCTTATTTAGATCTAAGTGTATGTAAATCAATCAAATATAAACTTTTAGAGGTGTATGTTTTTTTATTGTGCCGATTTGGTTGTTCTTTTTTCCTGATGTTTACTTTTGCTCTCCTATACGAGACTCAAAAACAAACCACATGCTGCTAGATATCGTTGTATTTCTGTTCAACTCCTGCATTCTTTTATGGCTATTATTAGTTGTCATTAGCGTGCGGATATAAAGTGGAGAGTGGTTATATTTTCAGACTGGCAAGTTAACTTAGGCTTTGAATAACCAATGTCTTTTTAGTGTTTCGTGCTAACAGCGTCGGAATCACTTCCAACAGCCAATAAGTTTATGTGTAAATTCACGTAACCTATCGGATACAAATTAGCCGGATATGAGAGTTGAGCTACTTTCAAAGCATTCTGGTTTAATAAGGCAATAATTGATAAAACGATAATACCAATTTTCTTAATTAAGTGGTTTATTTTGAGGCAAGAAAATCTTGTCGATAACTCCGCTACCGCTAAGGTACCTACATCCATTTAGGCAAGGCAAAAATTTTGCTATTTAGCTGTTCTAAATCAACGCAGTTAGCGTCAGATTTACGCCTTCACATTGAGCAAGGATTAAGCCTAATTGGTATAAACTAGCTTATTCTTTCTCTGATCCTCAAGCTAAGCGATGTAAAACATAGGTGTCAATATGTCATGTCATCGCCAAAAATGCTGCTCTAAGAAGTGAGTACAGGTAAATCATCCTCGAAAATTTCGCATTAGAAACTTTTTCGCGAATTGATTGCATTTTAAACGACTTCAAGGATGATGTTCGCTACAAGAGGTGATATACTCCCGCCGAATAATTTTTCTACTTTAAATAGAGTAAAACAATGGCAGATTTATCGAAATACAGAAACATTGGTATTTTCGCGCACGTTGATGCGGGTAAAACTACCACCACTGAGCGTATTCTAAAGCTTACTGGTAAAATCCACAAAACTGGTGAAGTACACGACGGTGAGTCTACTACCGACTTCATGGAGCAGGAAGCTGAGCGTGGTATTACTATCCAATCAGCAGCGGTAACATGTGAGTGGAAAGGCCACCGTTTAAACGTTATCGATACTCCTGGACACGTTGACTTCACAGTAGAAGTATACCGTTCACTTAAAGTACTTGACGGTGGTATCGGTGTATTCTGTGGTTCTGGTGGTGTTGAGCCGCAATCAGAAACTAACTGGCGTTATGCGAACGAATCAGAAGTTGCACGTGTAATCTTCGTAAACAAACTAGACCGTATGGGTGCAGACTTTTACCGTGTAGTTGGTCAGGTTGAAAAAGTACTTGGCGCTAACCCTCTAGTAATGACGCTACCAATTGGTATTGAAGACCAATTTACTGGTGTTGTTGATGTACTTGAGAAGAAAGCATACGTTTGGGATGAAACTGGTCTTCCTGAGAACTACGAAGTACAAGACGTTCCAGCAGACATGGTAGACAAAGTTGAAGAGTACCATGAGATGCTAGTTGAGTCTGCTGTTGAGCAAGATGACGACCTAATGGAAGCGTACATGGAAGGTGAAATGCCTTCTCTTGAGCAAATCAAAGCATGTATCCGTAAAGGTACTCGCGATCTTGCATTCTTCCCTACATACTGTGGTTCTGCGTTTAAGAACAAAGGTATGCAGCTAGTACTAGACGCAGTTGTTGATTACCTACCTTCTCCAACTGAAGTTGATCCACAGCCTCTAACTGATCCTGAAACAGGTGAGCCTACTGGTGACGTTGCGACAGTTGACGCAGAAGAGCCACTTAAAGCGCTTGCGTTCAAAATCATGGACGACCGTTTCGGTGCACTTACGTTCATCCGTATCTACGCTGGTCGCATGAAGAAAGGTGACACGATCCTTAACTCTGCAACTGGTAAAACAGAGCGTATCGGCCGTATGGTTGAGATGCAAGCAGACGAGCGTAACGAACTTACTGAAGCACAAGCGGGTGACATCATCGCTGTTGTAGGTATGAAGAACGTTCAAACTGGTCACACGCTATGTGATCCTAAGCACGAATGTACTCTAGAAGCGATGATCTTCCCTGATCCAGTAATCTCTATCGCTGTTGCACCTAAAGATAAAGGTGGTAACGAGAAGATGGGTATCGCTATCGGTAAGATGGTTGCAGAAGATCCGTCATTCCAAGTTGAGACTGACGAAGATTCAGGTGAAACTATCCTTAAAGGCATGGGTGAGCTTCACCTAGACATCAAGGTAGACATCCTTAAGCGTACTTACGGCGTTGAGCTAATTGTTGGTCAGCCTCAGGTTGCTTACCGTGAAACTATCACACAAGAAGTTGAAGATAGCTACACGCACAAGAAGCAGTCAGGTGGTTCTGGTCAGTTTGGTAAAATCGACTACCGTATCAAGCCAGGTGAAGTTGGTTCAGGCTTCACGTTCTCTTCTTCAGTTGTTGGTGGTAACGTTCCTAAGGAATTCTGGCCAGCAGTTGAAAAAGGCTTCAAGTCAATGATGGAAGAAGGTGTTCTAGCTGGCTTCCCAGTACTAGACGTTGAAGTCGAGCTATTCGACGGTGGTTTCCACGCAGTTGACTCATCAGCTATCGCATTCGAAATCGCTGCTAAAGGCGCATTCCGTCAGTCTATCCCTAAAGCGGGTGCACAACTTCTTGAGCCAATCATGAAAGTTGATGTATTCACGCCAGAAGACAACGTAGGTGACGTAATTGGTGACCTTAACCGTCGTCGCGGTATGATCAAAGACCAAGAAGCTGGCGCAATGGGCGTTCGTATCAAGGGTGAAGTACCACTATCTGAAATGTTCGGATATATCGGTCACCTACGTACTATCACGTCTGGTCGTGGTCAGTTCTCTATGGAATTCTCACACTACGCTCCGTGTCCAGCAAATGTTGCTGAAGCGGTAATCGCAGCTGAGAAAGAGAAAAAAGCAGCTAAGTAATAAATTACTTATTCTGTCAGAAAAGGCCGCCTTCTGCGGCCTTTTTTATTTATTAAATTCAATAGGTTAAACTAGGAATATTCCCTCTACAACTCGTCACTTTTAATTCATATTTTATTAATTCTAAAGTTCTTGCTTTAGGAACATTGCCACTTTATCATTACGGTTTGTCGAATAAACATAGCCCCATAATGGCATTGACATTGTCTGTGGGAATGTTTGGTTGGGTAAATAAAGGAGATACTCAATGAGAACCATAGATTTGGAAATTAACTGGCTTTTTTACGTAATTTCATTATCACTGATATGGCTAGGTCACGTAGTCTTTTCAACATTTAGCATTCCTGCATCAATGCTTCAAATTGTTACCATGTTACTATTACTGTCTGTGCTAACAACACTTGCCTTCTCACTAACGGGAAAGCGCTTTTTACATATTGACAAAGTAGGTGTTAGTTATAGCTGCTTTGGTAAAACACACTATATCCATGCTGAGCATATCAAGTCTATTAAATTACGCTCTTTTGGAGTGTTGAGCATCCCTGAAGTTTACCTAGATAACGGTACTGTTAAACGCTTTTTAAGCTGGAAGATGACCCGCGAAGAGCTGAATAAAGCAGATACAATATTACACTGATAATCTACAAAGAGTGTTGCTATTCTCAACATATAAAATTACGCTAGGTAACACCACTTCAGCGTAATTCTTGCTCATCTAGAGAGTAAATCAGGTGCTACAATTGGCTACTCAGAACGGCATTCATTATCCGAAGTTCAGGTTAGCTAAGTAACCAAATCTTTGCCTTATCTATATGGACATAGGTACTTTGGCGGCAGCGATATGCTTGATAAAACTCCAAAGTTCAAAATGAGCACTTATCCAAGCTAGTTGGGATACGTGCTCACCTATTTATTGCAGATTATTTTTCGTTTAACCAAATAGCTGCTTGCTTTGCGAAGTAAGTTAAAATGCCATCTGCGCCTGCACGTTTAAATGCTAAAAGGGACTCAAGCACCACTGGTTTTTCTGCCAGCCAGCCGTTATCAATTGCAGCTTTGTGCATTGCATATTCGCCACTGACTTGGTAAGCAAATGTAGGTACTCCAAACTCATCTTTTACGCGTCTAACAACATCAAGATATGGCATGCCTGGTTTGACCATAACCATGTCCGCACCTTCTTGTAGGTCAAGGGCAACCTCCCTGAGTGCTTCGTCTGAATTTGCAGGATCCATTTGATAGGTTTTCTTGTCGGCACCTTTAAGATTACCAGCTGATCCAATCGCATCGCGGAAGGGGCCGTAATAACTTGAAGCATATTTAGCTGAATAAGCCATAATACGCGTATGGATAAAACCACATTCCTCAAGCGCCTCTCTTACAGCACCAATTCGGCCATCCATCATATCGGAGGGGGCAACCACATCTGCGCCGGCTTCAGCATGGGATAAGGCCTGTTTGACCAGTACTTCAATGGTCTCCTCGTTCATTACATAGCCATCGTCATCTAAAATGCCATCTTGACCGTGGACGGTGAACGGATCTAGTGCAACATCGGTAATCACACCAAGCTCTGGACATTCAGCCTTTATAGCTCTTACTGCCCGTTGCGCTATCCCTTCAGGGTTATAAGCTTCCTCTGCAAGCAGAGATTTATGTTCAGCTGGCGTCACAGGAAATAGTGCAATGGCAGGTACACCAAGCGCCACGAGTTGTTTAGCTTCTTCAACAAGTAAGTCAATTGATAAACGTTCGATACCTGGCATAGAGGGAATAGCTTCGCGCTTTGATTCTCCATCCAATACGAAAACTGGATAAATCAAGTCATTGACTGTCAGCGTGTTTTCGCTCATTAGACGTCTTGAAAAGTCATCGCGACGCATTCTGCGCATGCGAGTAAGGGGGAAAAGATCAAGTCCTGATTGAGCCACGTTAATTCTCCTGATTGGTTTGAAAAGTAATAACACGATTTCGGCCTTGCTGTTTAGCTTGATATAAGGCTTTGTCCGCATTATCAGTATAAAGTTGTGGGTTATGTGGATCTGAAACAATAGCACTATAAACACCAGCACTTGTTGTCATTGTTAGCTGATGCTCACCAATTTCAATAACAAGCTCAGCGGTTGCCATTCTTACACGTTCTGCAACTTCGCAGGCACCCGCTTCTGATGTGTTGGGTAGGAGCAAAATAAACTCTTCTCCACCATAACGGAATACTTCATCATGTGGTCGGCGTAAATGTGATTTAATCAAGTTAGCGAATTCGCAAATGGCTTGATCACCTGCTAAATGACCATATTGGTCGTTAATTTTTTTAAAGTGGTCTATATCAAAAATGATCAGACTCAGTACTGTTTGTTCTCGTCTAGAACGGCGCGCTTCCATTTGAAGGCGCTTATCAAAATAGCCGCGATTTTTTACTTTAGTTAAGGGATCTTCCATGTTCATACGCTCAAGTTCGCGATTTTTATCTTCGAGTTCGCGTAACGTGACCTGAAGCTCAAAAGTGCGTGATTCAATACTGGACTCCAAATCATATTGTGCTTGCTCTTGTAGTTTTAGTTTTTCTTTTAGTAGTGCATCTTCAGCTTGCGTGTGTGCGAGGCGGCGCTGCTGGCTGGCGAGTTTTTCATCTCTTTGATGAATGTATAGATGAACCACAAGGTAGCAAAGTAGTGTTGTTTCAAGGGTAAAAATACCGAAATAGCCAACATGATGTAAGAAACTGCCTGACTGAATGCCAACTTCCACCGTGAGTGGGTAGCTAACCAAAATAAAGTGGCACAAGAGCACTGCAAGTAGCGCATTTCTGCGTGGATGAGTAAGGCGCGCAACACTATAAGTAAGTAGGATTGTGATTATTAAGCTGACACTCAACGCCAGCAGAATTGAAAATGAAACAGGTAGCGTAATTATGCCGATAAACAACAATACAACCACAAGCTTCACCCAGCTATCTGAAAGCGTTGGATGAGATAGCAGCTGTTTTCCCGAACAGAAATGCAGTTGAGGTAATAGTAATAGGCTTAGTGACAGAGTCATTATGCCTTGACCGTATTGTTGGAACCATTGCCAAGAAGAATAAAAATATCGATATCCAAACCCATAAAGGTGGGCATTAAGCAGCCATACCAGCGAAGTAAATACAGTGGCGTATAAGAAGTAACGCTTTCTGGTCACGTTATACAAAGTAACATTGGTTAATGCTAGTGCTAGGATGAACCCTGCTAGAATACCAAAAATTAAATTAAATTTACTTTTGTGTTTGAGATACGCGTTGGGCTCCCAAATTGTGATTGGCGCATTTATCACCCCTTCATCACTGAGCTGTAGATATAATTGACTCTGTGTTTGCGGCTGTAATTCTAGTGGTACAATCAATGCCTCGTATTTTAAGGGGCGCTTTATTAAGGGCAGCGCATCGCCACTGTCTACAGTTAAAATAGGGTGGTTTGGCCTGACGTGATAAGCGGTTACAGCATCTAATAGATTATTGTTAATGCTCACCAGTATTGGCTTCACAGCGCTGCTTGCATTATGCAGCTCTATCTTAAGCCAAAGGTACTTTTTATTAGGTCTAAGTCCTGTTGGCAGGCGGGCGCTTCGGTGCCACTCTACTGGCTCTGAGAGCAGCTCATTTAATGATGCGTATTTACTCAGCGTATAATCTAGTTTGACTCGATGTGCGGCATCAAACGATTCAGATATCGTCACCGCAGAGCACGCAATAAAACTTGATAACAATAAGAGTAAAGACAGCATCAGGCGTAGCAATGGTTTTACCTCACAAACAGTTGTTTAAAGTTTTGAGTCGTGGCCTGCATGATGGTTTGCGCTGAACACTGTTTAAGATGTGCGATTTGGTCAGCCACATAGGATAGAAACATCGGCTCATTACGCCGCGACTTGGGCTTTGGTGTAATGGTTCTCGGAAGTAAATAGGGAGCATCCGTTTCTATCAATAGCCGATCTAGAGGAATATATTGTAGTAACTGTTGCAGGTCTTGGCCTCTTCTTTCATCACAGATCCAGCCTGTAATACCAATCATTAGTCCATAATCTAGATAGTTTTTCAGCGCGGTTTTATCACCGGTAAAACAGTGTAGTACACCTTCAACCTTAACTTCGTTGAGCAATGGCATCAACGCTGAGTGGGCCTCTCTTTCATGCAGATAAACGGGAAAGTTGGCCGCCTGTGCAAGGTGCAGTTGTGTTAAGCATACTGACTGCTGGATTGGTCTGGGTGAAAAGTCGCGATTAAAATCAAGACCACACTCACCAACGGCCACAACATGATTACTACTGGTCAATAACGCACTCAGATCATCGTAGAGGCTATCTGGTGCATTTTTGGCATCATGAGGGTGTACGCCCACCGAACAAAACAATTGGTGTTTTTCGGCAAGTTCTATACTTTCTTTACTACTTTGCAGGTCGCAACCAATAGCCAGCATAGAACTTACCCCAGCACTTTTAGCTCTGGCGATCACGGACGGTAGATCGGCCGAAAATTGTGAGCTGGTTAAATTAACTCCAGCATCAATCATGGTGCTCATTAATTAACTCGTTTGACGCGCGTAGTGCGATTAAGCCCCGCTTTTTTCATTAAGAAAGAACCAAAAGATGCGCGCTCAATGATTACTGTGTCACCAGCATCGACAAAGAAAGTTTCTGATTTTACTTGTTTCCACACTTGGCCATTGTCTAATGTGAATACCATTCTATTTCTCGCTTTTTCGGTAATTTCAGTGACTTTGGCTGTGATCTCTTCAATGTCCTCGCTGGCGGCTTTGACGCGGCGCTCTAAGCCAAAACCTTCCTCTACTGATTGTGGTGTAGGTGCTGTATTAGCCAGAGACTCAACTTGCTCTTGCACAGTAGGCTGCGCCGATGTTTTAGCAACTTGTGGCTTGCTAATGGGCTTATTCGCGATCACGTTGTCGTAACACATCAGGCGGTTGAAATCATTTTCAATTAAGGTACACGCTTTTAGTGCTTGAGTATTTATTGTTTCAGCGGCACACAATGAAGAAAATCCCATTGCAAACAGCATCATGGTTTTTTTCATTCTTCTGACTCCTGTTGTTGTGGTTTGGTGCTGTAAAATCTAGCTAAAATCAATCCGACCTCAAACAATAGTAACATGGGTAATGCTAACAAAGTTTGAGATAGAACATCTGGGGGGGTTAAAAACATGGCGATAACGAAGGCGCCCACGACCACATAGGGTCGCTTTGCTTTTAGGCTCGTGGTTGTTGTCATACCACTCCAGCAAATAAGCATTATGGCTACTGGAATTTCAAAGGCGATCCCAAAAGCAAAAAATAGCTTAAGAATAAACCCCAAATAGCTGCTAATATCCGGTGATAGCGTCATCATTTCAGGGCCTACGCTAGTAAAAAAGCCTAGAATGATAGGCATAACGACGAAGTAGCAAAATGCGATACCACCATAAAAAAGTAGCACGCTAGATAGCAAAATAGGGATCAGCATACGCTTTTCGTGCTGGTACAAGCCCGGTGCAATAAACCCCCATATTTGGTGCAAAATAAATGGCACTGCAGCAAATAAAGAAACAAATAATGTTAGCTTGAATGGCGCAAAGAAAGGTGCAGTTACATCGGTGGCAATCATGGTGGTGTTGCTTGGTAAACTCTCCACCAGTGGAGCTGCAACAAAGGCATAAATGTCATTGGCAAAGTACACCAATGCGACAAAAATAATAAAAACGCTCATTAGCGCTTTCATTAAGCGGTTTCGTAGCTCAACTAAATGGGCGATAAATCCACTTTGGGCTGATTCTGTCATGTAGCTTGACTCGTAAGAAGTAAAATGCAAATTAGACTAGCTGATGGACGAAACTTGGGCCGCGGTAGCCCAAGCTTTGCAATGACTCAACTACTCAATAGTAAGATTGAATTAGTTTTTATTGTTGTTGTCAGTTGGCTTAAAAGAGTGCTTAACTGATTCAGCAGCATCTCGTAACTCTTGAACGGACTGTTTGAGCTCGGGGGCTAAGTCTTGCATTCCCATTTGTTCCGCTTTTTTTAAATTATTATGTAGCTCGTGCACTCTAAGCTCTTCGCTCACCTCAGCTTTTACTGAGTTGGTGAAAGATTTCACAGTTTTGATCCACCTAGCTACAGTGCGGATTGCGACAGGAAGACGTTCAGGGCCAAGTACTATCAGACCAACGATAAGTACAACCACTAACTCCCACATACCCATTTCAATTACACCTTATTCTTTTCTTTCTCTGAGGCAGGCTGTGCTTGTTGAGTTGTTGTGTTATTTAGTTTTTCGGGTTCAGCCTCTGGCTTAGACTCTGTCGCTGAATCTTCATCAGAGACGGCCTTTTTAAACCCCTTTATTGCGCCGCCTAAATCACTGCCGATACCACGCAGCTTTTTAGTTCCAAATAACAAAACAATGATGGCTAAAATAATAAGTAATTGCCAAATACTAATCCCACCGAATCCCATACTAACTCCATTGATACTTACAGCTTAAGAATAATGATTATACGCCTAGCGAGCAAAAAATCACCCTGTTTTACGCCAAGCGGTAACAAATACTAACAAGGCGATTATTGCCACAATAGCACTTGCTAAATACTTATCGGATATATAACTCAGTCCTGATACCACTGTTAGGCTACTTGCCACTAAACCTAATAATAGCGGTTTAGTTGCAGTATCAGCTGTTTTTGTGACAACTTGAGGTGGCCTGCGCTTGAGACTTTGATAAATTAAATCAGGTAGTTCTGGCATTTTTTCTGCCCAAAACGGCAGATTGGCGTAGAGTTTCTTCGCTACTGCTAATGGACCAACCTGTTCCTGAACCCAGTTTTCTAAGAAGGGTTTAGCAGTCTTCCATAAGTCAAGCTGGGGGTAAAGTTGACGTCCAAGGCCTTCGACGTAAAGCAACGTTTTTTGTAGTAATACTAGCTGTGGTTGTACTTCCATATTAAAGCGTCTAGCAGTATTAAATAAGTTCACCAGTACATGACCAAAGGAGATCTCCGCAAGTGGCTTATTAAAGATAGGCTCGCAAACAGTGCGAATGGCAAATTCAAACTCTTCCACACAGGTGTCTGCGGGTACCCAGCCTGAATCTACATGGAGCTGTGCAACTTGGCGGTAATCACGGTTAAAAAAAGCGATAAAGTTTTCGGCTAAATAACGCTTATCTTCACGATTTAACGTACCAACAATCCCGCAATCAATGCCAATATATTTTGGATTGTGTGGGTTTTCGCGAGAGACAAATATGTTCCCAGGGTGCATGTCTGCGTGAAAAAAACTGTCTCGGAATACTTGAGTGAAAAAGACCTCGACACCACGCTCTGCGAGCAGCTTCATGTTTGTACCTTGGGCAAGAAGCGCTTCGGTATCTGAAACCGCAATGCCATAGATACGTTCCATTACGAGGATATTTTGTCTTGAGTAATCGCTGTAAACTTCTGGAATGTATAAAGAATCAGAATCTTCGAAGTTACGTCTAAGCTGAATGGCGTTGGCGCCCTCACGCATTAAGTCTAACTCGTCCAATAAGGTTTTTTTATATTCTCGTACCACCTCTACTGGGCGAAGTCGCTTTCCTTCACTAAGTAAATTGACGACCACTTTGGCAAAGCGCTCCATCAGGGATAAATCAGCGTGAATCTGTTTCTCAATGTCGGGACGAATAACCTTAATCACGACATCTTTGACGTCATCTTGGTGATGTAGCTTGGCTGCATGCACTTGTGCAATTGATGCAGAAGCGAGAGGTTGTGCTTCGAACTCTACAAAGTGCTCGTGTATATCGCTGATCTCCAAAGCGTCTTCAATTAGCTGTTGTGCAAGCTTCGGATCAAAAGGCTGTACTTGGTCTTGAAGGAATGCCAGCTCTTGGGCTATTTCAGGCGGCAATAAGTCGCGGCGAGTTGACAGCATTTGACCAAACTTGATCCACACCGGCCCAAGTGTCTGTAAGGCAAGGCGAAGGCGTGTCCCAATAGGTTTGTCTTTGTGCTTGTTACGCATCCAGAATAAGCTAGCTCGCGCAGCTTTGCCGTACCAAGGCTGTTTGTGTGCAGGAATTAATTCGTCTAGGCCATAATCTAAAAACGTTTTTGTGATCTGATGCAAGCGAAGGAGAGACAAGCTAATTTCCTTTGGAGTTTTGAAGTAAAGTATTGATACGTTGTGCGACGCTCTCTAACTGGCTATTCACGGAACGCACTTGCTGCTTAAACTGTTCAAATTCGAGTGGATGAGGAGATACCTTGAGCTCATCCTGAAGCAGCTCACTGAGCGTCACTTTAGCAACTTGTGCATCTTGCTGAGCTCGCTTGCGGATAGTGTTTATACTATCCACAATGATTTGTGCGGGGGCATCACCAAGATACTGAGCAAGGTGCTCCGCCCAATCAATATCCAGAGCCGCAAGAGCGTTACTATACAATTGTGCTAAAGCGAGATCGCCATCTAGATCGAGTTTATCTTGACGTATTAGTGCGGTTAGCTTACTTGGATCTGTGAGTTCAAGCAGCGTAGCGCAGTCTGCGCTAATGGTGCAATCAGCGTTGCCATCAAAAGGGCATAATACATGAATGTGCTCACCGGTATTGGTGATAGCTAAATGCAGATGCAAATCGCGAACCTCAACACTCAGTATTTTGTGACGTCCTTTACTTAATGCACCTTGCAACTCAGATGAGAGTGTTAGGGCTTTATTTAGCGCCGCTTCAATTACGGCGCCAAGTAGCGATGCAAGCACGGAGACTCCTAAAATTTAAAACCACGATGAAGTGCGACAATACCGCCGGTCATGTTTTGATAATCAGTTTGTTCAAACCCAGCGTCATCCATCATAGCCTTTAACGTGTCTTGATCTGGGTGCATACGGATAGACTCTGCAAGGTAGCGATATGATTCGCTGTCATTTGCTACTAACTTACCCATCGCAGGCAGTAGAGTGAATGAGTACATATCATAGAGTTTTGCCAGCGCTTCGTTATCGGTTTTGGAAAACTCTAATACCAGTAAGCGGCCACCTGGTTTGAGTATGCGATACATAGAGCGTAGCGCTTTATCTTTATCAGTGACATTACGTAAGCCAAATGCGATGGTGATGACATCAAAGGTGTTGTCGTCAAAAGGAAGCATTTCGGCATTCATTTGCACGTATTCTATGTTACTGACCAACCCGAGATCGCGCAGCTTTTCACGGCCAACTTTCAGCATCGAGTCATTGATGTCACCTAAGATGACTTGCCCCTTGTCACCAACTAACTCACTAAACTTGGCAGTTAAGTCGCCTGTTCCGCCAGCTAAGTCTAGGACTTTGTGGCCAGCCCGAACACCTGAACAAGCGATGGTTTGACGTTTCCACAAGCGATGAATACCAAAAGACATCAGGTCGTTCATGATGTCATATTTTGCTGCGACAGAATGAAACACGTCTGCAACCATAGAAGCTTTTTTGTCTGCTTCTACTGTTTTATATCCAAAGTGGGTGGTGTTGTCTTGTGATTCTTTCATGCGGATTCCATCAATACACGGTAACTGTGTCATTAGTGTACTTGATAGGTAGCTGTAGGTGCAATTTCTTATCTACCTTGTCAGGCTGATAATGTTCACAAAAACAAAGATAAGTGTACTTTGACCTGGGCTTTGGATAATTAATGTTTTGCTAGCAACTAGGATTAGCGCTCCCTGTGTTGAGTTTGCTAGGTTTGTAGCTTCAATACGGAAGTATTTTAAAATCACGGAAAAACCGAGAGTTTGGCATTGCTATCCACGCTTTGCGTCGTATTAGTGGCTTATATAACAGTGCTGACCTAGAGATTGAGCTTTTTGCGCGGCAAAACTGGCACGTTTAGCCAAGATATTGAAGTCATGTTCAGGTGCAAGTTGTGCAATTCCCAGTGCCAAAGAGAGGTTAGGCAGTGGCATTTTGCCTTTGGTGCTGACAAACTTTAGGCGCTCCACGCCTTTGCGTACTTTTTCCGCGATTACACTGGCTGTGTCTAAGTCAACATCAGCGAGAATGATAGTAAATTCTTTTTTTCCAGTGCGCCCCGGTAGGCCGCTTTCTACCACATAACGCTTAATATTATTCGCAACCCGATTAAGCACAACTTCGCTGACTACATCGCCAAAACGAGTAGAAAACGCATCAAGATTATCAACTTGTATTGATAACGCGCACACAGACTTTTGCTGTGATTGCCACAGCGCCACTTTTTGATGAAGATAATGGCGTTTATATAGCCCTGTTTGTGGGTCTAATAGGTGGTGTTTGCGCAAGTCTAAAAGTAATTGTTGGTTTCGTTCGTAATCTTGGCGCGCTTTTATTAACGCTTGTTTAAAGAGCTTGTGTTGTTTTAGCAATAGCTCGGTTTGCTTAGTAAGTGTAGAAAGTGCACGCTTACTTTTTTGAATGTTGTGTTCATCTAAATTATGAATACATTGGCTCACCTGCTGTGCAAAGCGAATAATATGCTTCTGTGAGCTCTCGGTATTTTCATGGAGCTCAGTAACTAATGAATCTACGCCTTCAAGTAATTCAGACTGCACTTTTTGGCCAGGGTCTAAAAATTGATAGTAAAGTTGCTCGATTAGTACACAGTCAATCTTAGTATTGCTTTTGATGGTTTTAGCTAGGGTTTCATTAAGAGGCTTATTGGTAGCACTGATATAAGTATATGCAACCTGATAATTCAGAGGAGTAGGCGGCAAATGATGCTGCTCTAAAAATAGGCACACCTGTGTCATTTTTTCTTGGGCAACAGCCATGGGATCATGGAACATCATTTCATTTACCACAACAATTTATTATCAAACGTTAATGAACAACCACCAACTCCATCGGTATCACTCTTGTCCTAATTGCACTAGAGCTACATTAATCTGTATCGTTCGAATTGAAAAGCAAAAAGTTTGTCTACGAAATAGAAAATTTACATTTTTTTGTTGATTTGCTGATTTTATCAGCAATTTTTATTAGGTTGAGTGATTTGTATCCGATCTTAGTTCTTCGTGGTTTTGTCGAATTAAGTTGCATCTGTGGCCTGACTCTCCTAATTTGAACGCTCATAAGTTCGTTCTACCATAACAAATACTCAAAACAGCAGTTTTTTAGCAGCGAAAGTGCAAGTATTGAGACATAACAAGTATCGAGGAAGTTAGCGTGTTATCACCAAAAATAAAACTGTGGGCTAAGCGTTCAAGCATTGCCATATGTCTGTCTGTTACTTTGTCTGGTTGTGCCATTACAGGTATTGATAAGAATGCTGATTTTACTCAGTTAGCAGGCGATGTGATGAAGTTTAGAAGTGATAACAACGCCTATGGACGTGGTGACGTCAACGCTGAGTTTTTGCTGCCAAACTTAAGCGCGCAACAGCTTAGTACACAGTATCAACAACGACTCGATTTTCTCGCTCAATTAGATGATATTGATAAAACGCAACTCAGTGAAGAAAACCAGATAAACATCACCATATTGCGTAATCAAATACAAAATAGTGTCGATGAATATCATTTTAACAGTCACTATATGCCACTAACTTCTGAATATGGTTTCCATTCTGGGCTGTCTTTTATGATTTCAAATCATAATGTTAAAAAACGTTCCGGTTATGAGCTATATCTTGCTCGTTTGCAGCAAGTTCCTCGCTATTTTCAGCAAAATATCCATTGGATGAAACAGGGCATGGCAATTGGTCTGACACAACCAAAGGCGGTGCTAGAAGGCTATGAAAGCTCTATTGAAGCATATATCGTAGATGAAGTGACTAAATCTGAATTCTATGCGCCTTTTAAACACAATCAAGCAGGGTTGTCTGACTCTGAATTTAGTGCGTTACAGCAACGCGCAAAGCATATCATCAAAGCAGATGTGATAAGTGCTTATCAAGACTACCTTGACTTTTTTGTTAGAGAATATCGGCCTGCTGCTAGAACAACAATAGGTATTTCAGCCACTCCAAATGGTGAAGCCTTGTATGCCAATCGAGCCAAATACTACACAACCACAGATATGTCACCGCAGCAAATACATGAGTTGGGGTTAAAAGAAGTTGCCCGGATCCGTGCTGAAATGGAAAAAATCATCAACAGGGTTGACTTTAAAGGTAGCTTTGCTGATTTTGTTCAATTTTTAAGAACAGATCCGCAATTTTATGCAAAAACGCCAGAAGCGTTATTAAAAGAAGCGGCGTATATTGCAAAAAAGATGGATGCTCAGTTACCTAAGCTCTTTCATACATTGCCGCGTAAGCCATATGGCGTAGCGCCAGTTCCTGCGAGTATTGCGCCAAAATACACAACAGGGCGTTACTCAGGTGCGCGCAGCGATACTGATGCGGGTTATTACTGGGTAAATACCTATGCTTTGGATAAGCGTCCTTTGTATGTGCTAGAGGCACTGACACTGCATGAAGCTGTGCCGGGGCATCACCTTCAGATCGCATTAAATGCAGAATTAGACTATCTTCCTGAATATCGCCGCAACGAATATATTTCTGCATTTGGTGAAGGGTGGGGACTATATGCTGAATTTTTGGGAATTGAAGCCGGTTTTTATCAAGACCCATACAGTGACTTTGGCCGTTTAACTTACGAAATGTGGCGCGCCGCACGCTTGGTAGTTGATACTGGTATGCACATGTTTGGCTGGAGTCGTGAAAAAGCGATAAACTTTATGAAAGACAACACGGCACTATCATTACATAATGTTAAAACAGAGACAGACCGTTATATCTCTTGGCCAGGGCAGGCATTGTCATACAAAATAGGTGAGCTAACCATTAAACGTTTACGCCGAAAGGCGGAAAAAGCACTGGGTGATCAATTCGATATTCGAGAATTTCACCATCAAATCTTACGTCATGGATCCGTTCCGTTATTTGTTTTAGAAGAGCAAATAGGTAAATATATTGAAACGACTATGGGTCAAGCGCAGTAAATGTTTAGCAGCCCAAAGTAGACGCTTTGGGCTGCCATTTGCGCTAGACCCTGCCTGATTTTTGATTAATTCACAAAGCTAATGATTAATTGATAAACATCTTCAGTGGTGTGACACTTATTGGCGTTTAATATCAGTTGTTCGCCTAGCTGTAGCGCTCGCTTTTGTACTTCAAGGCGCGCAGTATCGTCTTCAATGTCATCTATATCTGTGACATGAGCAAGGCCGATAGTGCGGCGGATCAACTCACAGCCACAATACCCAACCGCATCTTGCAGAACTTTTGTTAGAAAATACTCAGCATATCCTTCAGCTTGCAATGATAAATCACGAGTTTGCGTTTTTGCCAGCTTTAGCCAAGTTGCATAAAAGCCAGACAAGGTACTGGCAATACAATCCAGTAAGTATACCTGCATATTGCGACGCTTTGGCAGTGCTTCAATCCGTGCATGTTGAGCGCAATAATTCAGTAATAGGTTGCCAATAAATGAGCCTAAATCAAATCCGATTGGGCCGAAAAAGCCAAATTCTGGATCGATAAGCTTAGTTTGCTCAGCACTTACAAAGATACTTCCGGTATGAACATCTCCATGAAGCAAGGTTTCTGGGGCGTTTAAGAATTGTGCTTTGAGTTTGGCAATTTCTATAAGTAGTGCTTTGTTATGACGCAGCGTGTTGACTGAGGCTTGTAAAGCGCTGGGAAAATGGTTCCGCTCGGTATCACGGTATGGGTCATCAAAAAATAAATCTTCAGTAATGGCACATAACTCTGGGTTGGTAAACTCAGTGACTAAGGCTTTTTTCTCGCTAGGTTCAAGGTAAAAACTAGAAAAGTAGAAGCTGGTTTTCGCCAAGTATGTTGCGATGTCTTGGCTAAGCTGTGGGAAAGTATGCGCTTGATTTAGCTCACCACGTAAAATGTGTAACTGACCCAAGTCTTCTAATATGGTTACGGCCAACTCTGAATTGTGGTGTAAGACTTTGGCAGTGGTAGTTGGGCAAATCTCACCGTGGCGTCGTAGCACGCTAGCTTCTATCCTTGCTCTGTCCAATGTTAATGGCCAGCTTTCTCCTACACAGCGAGCATATGGTAAGGCTTGTTTAACAATGATGCTATTGCGCTGAGTGTCTTGGACGCGAAATACCAAATTTAAATTACCATCACCAAATTCATAGCAAGATAAGGTTTCACCTTCTGCAAAAAAGTGTCCCAAGTGAGTGACATAATCAATCACTTTTTCAGCATCAAACGCAACATAACCTGACATGTTTTTGAACCTTGATAATATTTGTTTATAGCATTCTATATTTTTAAATGTTTAGATGTCTATACTTCTTTAGATCTTGATGTAAAATGTTCGGGTAGTGTTAACAGAGCGCAATGTTATGAAAACTTTAATTGCACGCAGCCTTAAATTTGAAGCCGGGGTTGTAAAAGTACTAGATCAATATTTACTGCCACACCAGCAGGTATGGCATGAGTGTCGAGATGTCGCGACCATGAGCGATTTGATCCTGACACTCAAGGTTCGTGGTGCGCCGCTCATAGGCTTAGCGGCAAGTCTATTAGTTGCATATCTTAGTGAGCAAGGTGAAGATAAAGTTACGATCGCCCATGCCATTAATACACTAGAGGCAACGCGCCCAACAGCAGTAAATTTAATGCACGCAATGGCTAAATTACGTAGCGTACTGGATAAACCTGACTGGCAAACACAATTGGTGACAACAGCAGAGCAGCTGTTTGAAGAGGATGCAGCACTGTGCGATCGGATGGCAACGATAGGCGCTACTTTGGTGAATGCTGGTGATAATATTTTAACGCATTGCAATACTGGGGCATTGGCTACCGCAGGTGTTGGAACAGCGCTGGGTGTGATACACCATGCGGCAAAACAACATCGCAATATTCACGTCTGGGTTGATGAAACAAGACCTTTACTCCAAGGCGGTAGGCTAACGGCATTTGAGTTACAAGCATGGCAAATTCCATATACACTCATTTGTGACAATATGGCGGCGAGTTTAATGGCTGCGGGTAAAGTAGATAAGATTTTCGTTGGTGCGGATCGCATCGCAGCTAATGGTGATGTTGCTAATAAAGTAGGTACATATAACCTCGCGGTATTAGCACATTTTCATCAGATCCCTTTTTATGTTGTGGCACCAGTTACCACGGTAGACAGCCGATGCTTAAGTGGCGGACAGATCCCAATTGAACAACGAGAAAGAGCAGAGGTGACGGGAGTAAGTGGCAGTTTTGGTCACTGCCAATGGGCGCCGGATAATGCTGAGGTATACAACCCGGCATTTGATGTTACTCCGGCAAGCTTAATTACCGGTTGGGTGTTAGATACCGGGCTGTATTCTGCTAGTGATGTTGAAAGTGGGGTCTTTTCACTAGGTTAACGCTTGTAAGTGTTTGTTACTCAGGTCACTCTATTGCTACACTGTACCCGTTTAATTTTGAATGGAGGTAGTGAATTAGGATGAAAAAGTTTCTGATACTGGCTGTTGGTTTACTCGCGACACAGGCGCTCGCAAAATCAGTAGTCCCACTTGAACACTTTAGTAAAGGCAGTGAATTTTCTGATGTACAAATATCGCCCAATGGCGAATATCTGAGCTTCATTACAAAGCGGGAGGGGAAAAACACACTTGGCTTTTTGCAGCTAGATAAATTTAAGCTGCTCCATGCTGTTCGGTTTGACGACAACGCGCAAATAGGTCGATATGAGTGGGTTAATGACAATAGAGTGGTGCTTGAAAAACAGTACATCCGTGGCTGGAAAGATCACCCAGAATATCATGGTGAATTATTTGGCGTGAATGCAGACGGCAGCCGTGGTAAATACTTGGTTGGGTATCAAGGAGAAGGCCAAACAGGGTCGCGACTGCGTAAAGCAACCCCCCTTTACGGGACATCTTATATTCTTGACCCATTGGTTAATGACGAAGATAAGATGTTGATTGTGACTTACCCCTGGAGTGGTTCCAAAGAGCCGGTAACACGAGTGTATGAAGTGAATGTTCATACCGGTGTTAGACGCAAAGTTACGGCCTCACCAAGAAAAATGGGGAGTTTCTTAACAGATCATCATGGCGAAGTTCGTGCTGTCGTGACACAAGATGATGATGGGTACTCATCAGTGTACACTCGCACAGCAAAACAGTCAGATTGGGTTGAGCTAAAACTTGCTGATGAGTTAGACGATTTTTGGATGCATGGGTTTGATAAAACGGGTAAATCTGTTTATCTATCAGCATCTAAAAATGGTGAGCCGAAAGCGTTTTATCAGTTAAACTTAGAAAGTAAAGCGCTAACACATATTTTCCAAGATAAAGAAGTTGACCCAACTAAGGTGTGGGTTGACCCGCTTGATAAATCTCCTTTTGCGATAGAACTAGATCCAGGCTATCCGACGTACGCATTTATTGATGATAATGCTAACTGGAGTCAGCGTTTGAAATCATTGGTGGCATCGATCCCAGGTAATCAAATTCGTATTGTTAGTAGTACCAGAGATGGCGAGCAAGTCGTGGTATTTGCAAGTAGCGATACCAATCCTGGAGATTATTATTTATATAATAGCAAAGAGAATAAGATGCGTTATCTGGCATCTGCTAGGCAATGGATAGCACCTGCAAAAATGTCCAACATGGAAGCCATCGCATTTACCAGCCGTGACGGACTGACCATTAATGGTTATCTGACTACACCACTTGGAAAAGAGAAAAAGAACTTGCCTCTGATAGTTATGCCGCATGGTGGCCCTCATGGCCCAAGGGACTTCTGGCAATTTGATCCTGAAGTGCAAATGTTGGCAAGTCGCGGTATCGCAGTGTTGCAGGTGAATTTTAGAGGCTCGGGTGGTTATGGCGAAGCATTTGAGAGACTAGGTTATCAGAAGTGGGGTAAAGAAATTCAATACGACATCATTGATGGAACCAAAGATCTAATCGCAAAGGGCATCGTAGACGACAAACGGATCTGTATTATGGGGGCAAGTTTTGGCGGTTATTCTGCATTGCAAAGCGCAATATTAGAACCTGGCTTATTCCAATGCGCAGTCGGTGTTGTTGGTGTATACGATTTACCACTGATGTTTGAAGAAGGTGACGTAGCTCAGCGCAGCTCAGGGGTCGCATATTTAGAGCGTGTACTCGGGACTGATGAAAAACAGCTAAAGGCGTTTTCGCCAAGTTACAACGCAGATAAGCTAAAAGTTCCCGTGCTTATTGTTCATGGTGGTGAAGACCAACGGGCACCTATCGAGCAGGCTGAGTCTATCATTGATGCTTTAAAAGAAGCGAAAGTACCGCATCAATATTACTTGCTGGAAGATGAGGGTCATGGGTTTTACAAACCAGAACATCGCTTGAAGTACTACCAAAAAGTGCTGGCATTTTTGGAGCAACCGCTGAAGCTGTAGACAACAAAGAATCTAATAAAAGCCTGACTTTGATACTGTATTGAAGTCAGGCTTTTTTATGGCCTTATATATATTCGGCTCAGGTTTATGCCAATTTGCCTTAATGCTTGTTCGATTAGACAAAACAAATTTTTGTCTTGCCTACTGAAGGTAGATACCTCGGTGTGAGCGGGACGCGAAGCGGTGTTATTGACAAAATTTGCTCGCTTCAACATAGACCACTTAATAAAGATAATTGGTATAAGTAAGCTATCGTAACTGCCCACACTTCACGCATTACTAATCGACACTGATTGCTAAAGACTACTTAGCCACTTGCGCTAACATTACACCCAGATACTGCTTGTAAAAAGCCTCGAAATAACGAAAGCCCGTGTGGAATATTTCTATAATAATTTTAAACTATTGATTATATTGCTAATAAAATAAAAATGAATTCATGATAACTTCATAAGCGACTCACCGAGCAGAGATAGTTAATCTTGTCGTCAACAGCAGGGGACAGCCTGCGAGCTCCTCTAAACAGATAAAATAATAAAGTTGATGTAAGGATTTTCTTATGCTTTTAAACAAAGTAGCAATGGCAGTAATTATGGCTGCAACATTAAATGGCTGTAGTCAGTTTCAATCGTCTGAAAGCGAAAAATATGCAGGTGCAGAATTTGTTGAGCAAAAGCATATTGAACGCGGTGATATTGGTATCGCATATGAAAAGTTTGAATTAGAAAATGGCCTAACCGTTATTCTACATGAAGACCACTCTGATCCATTAGTGCATGTAGATGTGACTTATCATGTTGGCTCTGCACGAGAAGAGCTGGGTAAGTCAGGGTTTGCTCATTTATTTGAACACATGATGTTTCAAGGCTCAAAACATGTGGCAGATGAAGAACATATTAAAATGGTGACTGAAGCGGGTGGAAAGCTAAATGCCACAACGAATTTAGATAGAACTAACTACTTCCAAACCGTCCCTGTAAATCAGTTGGAGAAGATGCTGTGGTTAGAGTCAGACCGTATGGGGTTTTTTGCTCAAGGTATTACTCAAGAAAAGTTTGAAGTTCAGCGTGCTGCGGTAAAAAATGAACGCATGATGCGTTATGACAATGTGCCTTATGGGCAGGGTACCGAAAAGTCGCATCAAGCCCTGTATGGCTATGGGCATCCTTATTCTTGGATGCCAATTGGATATATGTCGGATCTAAATAGAGCTGATGCCAACGATTTAAAAGCCTTCTTTAAACGTTGGTATGGCCCAAATAACGCGACACTAACGATTGGTGGAGCAATTAGTCGCGATGACGTGTTGCCATTGGTACAAAAATACTTTGGTTCAATACCACGAGGCGAGGCCGTGACCAGCGCTGCAAAACAGCCAGGTACATTGAGTGAAACTCGTTTTGTGTCGTACGAAGATAATGTGTCACTGCCAATGATCAGAAAAACCTATCCGACGGCCTATATGGGGCACCAAGATGAAGCCGCATTAGATGCGCTAGGTTATTTTATTGGCCAAGGTGAAAGTTCAATGCTGCGTCAGAAATTAGTTGATACTCAGCAAGCTGTCCATGCAAGCTCTACGCATAAGTGTTTTGAATTATCTTGTCAGATGATTATTATCGCACTGCCACACCCTGTAAGTGGTAAAACGTTGACGGCGCTAAACCAAGATATTGAAACCTTAGTGAGTGACTACATTGAAAATGACCTGACTCAAAATGACATTGAGCTATTTATTACCAAACGAGAAGCAGAAATTGTTAGAGCACTGCAAAGTGTGCAAGGTAAAGTGTCAATGCTTGCCGAATTTGAGACTTTCCATAGCAGTCCTGACTACTTGCGTCAGCAGCTAGCGAGTATCAGAGCGCTGAAAGTAGATGATATTAAGCGAGTATATGCTCAATATGTTGCTAACAAACCGCATACTGTGCTCAGCATTGTACCTAAAGGTAAGCCGGAGACAGTGGCGCAACCGGACAACTATACACCAACATTTTTCGAACCAGCAGGCACTGAAACGGCAAAAGCTGAGGTAGAGTTACCTATTATCGTAGATACTTTTGACCGCAGTATAAAGCCTACCTCTGGTGCTGCAAAAACGATTACGTTACCCAAGCTTTGGAAAACAAAAACGATGAATGGTATTGAAGTGTTAGGTGCAGAAGATGCTGAAACGCCTACTACAACCTTACTATTGCAAATTCCAGCAGGTCGCTTATATGACCCAGAGCAATTGCCAGGTGTTGCATTATTAACGGTGGAAATGCTAACAGAAGCCACAACTCAACATACAAAATCAGAACTCGCTCAGCAGTTAGCTAAACTCGGTGCGGAAATATCACTTGATGCTAAGCCTGAGCATATTGAAATTGAGGTGTCGACTTTAACGAAGAATCTAACGCAAACATTAGCGGTGTTGGCTGAGAAGTTATTGCAGCCTAAATTTGCTGAATCAGATTTTGATCGAGTGAAAGGCCTTGTCATGGAGTACAGTAAAACAGAGCGAGATAGTGCTGACTTTTTAGCGGATAGTGCATTAAATGAAGTGATGTATGCAAAAGGAAACTACAGTAAACCTTGGTTACCTACTGTTGACGAGCTTGCAAAGCTAGAGCTTACCGATATTAAATCCTATTACGCCAAGCAAGTTCGCCCGCAAGGTAGTAAATTGTCGGTAGTATCTGATATGGCGCAGCCTAAACTCATTGCGGCATTGGAAGGTGCACTATCTAAGTGGCAGGGTAAAGGTGAGCTTACTATGGTTGAGGCAACACCTGCGCAGTTAGACAGCAATACGATTTACCTTGTACACAAAGAAAATGCACCTCAGGCGCAGATCAGGGTGGCAACGCATACTGTGGCTGCAGACTTATCAGGTGAGCATTTTAAAAGTCAAATTATGAACTTTGCATTCTCAAATAGTTTTAACAGCCGTATTACGCAAAACTTGCGAGAAGATAAAGGCTTCACCTATGGTATCCGTGGCACCTTCTCAGGAAATCGAGACACAGGACATTATGTGATTTCTTCAGGAATTAATGCTGAAAATGTGGCAGATGCACTAAACGAAATTCAACATGAATTAAAATTGGTTAGTACATCGGGACTGACAGACAAAGAAGTGGAGTTTACAAAAAATGCCATTGCCCAGCGAGATGCACTGAAATATGAAACACCAGCTGCGAAATTAAGTTTCTTTGCGATGATGCACGCACATAATGTTGATTCAAGTATTGTAGAAACACAGGCTAACATTATCGAAAAGGTGACTAAAAAAGAACTAAACCAATTAGCTGCTAAGCACCTTGCACCAACAAATATGACTTACATTGTAGTGGGTGACGCGCCTTCATTGACAACGCAACTAGAGGCTAAGGGCTTTAAAGTTAAAACATTAACCGTTCAATAAGTTAACCAAATTGATCCCAACCGTGGCGGGCACTCTGTGCTCGCCATTTTTTTAACTCGACTTTTGACAAATAAGCGCATATCCAAGTTGTATTTTCGCTAGTTACTAGGAGGATGGCAAACACGTGGTAACTGAGTACCAATACGATGCCATCTATTATTTGTGCTGGCATGCCCTAGCGTTGATATAACTTAATTTCATTATGGTATCGAGAGATGTAAGAAATCAGCAGTTTGTTACCATGTGCATCTAAATAGTAGATGCTAGAGTCGGCATTGACTACGGACTTTATATCCAGAACGGTTTCAAGGGTGTTATCGTCATTAAGCTTAAATACAGACTGTCGATTATAAAGGTATATATCACCGTTAGCTGCCGTTATCATGGGTCTGACCTTTTCACCTTTCAAGTTATGGTGCAGGGCTTCACCCGATATTAACGGGGTGACTTCGGTGGTTACAACGTTCAATAGTGCAATGTCTCGATTGCTCGATAGCGTGACAAGCTGGGTATCGTCATACCAGTCAATGCCGACAATATTGCGAGCAGGAAAAGTTGTGCTCTTTTGATCTCTGATAGAGATCACTTCAATTATCTTATCATCCGTTATTTCATGGGCGCGCAGCTGAGCCACTCGATTATTGTGTAAGCGGGTGTCGCCATTTTTTTCGTTATCTGGCATCGTATATAGTATATCGAGCGAGCCTAAAGCTCTTACTTGGGCGACATTATTCACTGTCTGCTTAACCAATATTTGCTGCTCGGCAGGATCGGAGTCAATGATTGAATATCCAGCACTCAGCTGTGTGATAGGGCTATATCTATGATGTTGGTCGATTCGAATTACAGTATATGACTCGGTGTCCTTAAAGACCGAATCTGTGTAGGCAAACTCTCCTTCTCCAAGGTAGGCCATAATCACTTCGTAGATCTTGGGTTTAGCAAAAGTTGTTGACTCGCCCGTTTTTAAATCAATGACATAACTGTCATGATCATAGCCATAAGTGGTCATGAGTAGTTGGCTCTTTGACATAGGCAAAACGTAAGATGTTGGTTCTACTGCTACCCTAACAGGTGGTAGCTCAGTTAAAGTTTGCATTGAATAACGCTTAATTTCGCTGCTGTTATGGTCAAACCACAACACTGTTTTTTGCTTAGGATCCCAATTTGCAGCCCATAACAAATGTGGATATTCAGCTAATTTCAAGGTTTTATGGCCATTGAGTGTGGTGACTAATAGCTCAACCTTATCACCAATGTTACGTGTAAAAATCAACTGTTGTGTGTCGGGGATGATTGCAAGCAGGCGATCACCAAAACCATGATTGCTGGGTGTTGTGATCCGAGTTTCTTGTTGTGTATTAAGGTCATAACGATAAATGGCTCCGAGGCTAGGTATCCCTAAATAACCCCGTCGGCTATACACTATTTGTGCTTGGCCGAAATCAAATATTGCGTTGATAGCGCCGCCAGAGCATGGGAATAAAGCTTGATCGCGGTTAACGGTGTTTGGAGATAGGCGATGTTTGCGATATTCGCATACCGGTTGCTCTGAGTCGCGCTCGGCTTGGTGTAGATAATAAATCCAATTACTGTCAGCGGACCACCCTAAAATGGAACTGTTTGTCGGTATGCTTAGCGCCTTCTCATGTTGGGTGGTGAGATCCATCAGTCTTATCTCTCCTAGTGTATTCGCTTCATTGGTCGCGGATTTAAAGCTATAAGCGAGGTAGCGCTGATCTGGAGAGTTGTATAATTTGCCATGATGGCCTCGATACCACGAGAGTATTTGATTGTTAAATGTTGCAGCTAGCGGTGGCTGATGGTTACGCTCAGTGGTTTGACGGGGCATTTCTACATACAGGGTGATGGCAATAGCTGCCAAGACAAAGCAGGTAAATGCAATAAGATAATATTTATAAGGCTTTGATGCTTTGCTTTTTTTGCAAACAGCGGTCTCTGCTTCAGGGGGCAACTCCGCTGCATCTGCTAGCGGTACAGTAAAGCTATAGCCTTTTCGGTAGTGCGTTTTAATCACTGGTTTTGGTTGCAGATCAGAAGCCAGCTGCTTTCTTAGCTCGAATATGACACGGTTAATTGTATTATCATCAACAAAGCTAAGATGCCATACGTTTTGCGCAAGCTCTTGGCGAGTAATGATCCGGTTTTGATTTTGAATAAAATACATCAGTGCTTTGAAAAGTAATGGTTCTAGCTCTTTACTTTCTTGGGCATTACTGATGGTTTGCGTGGCTGTATTCAGTTGCCAGCATCCAATATCAATATAGTTCGGGTGTGTTGTTTCGAGATCCATGAAAATACCAAATTAGTGACCAGTAATATCAATTTGTTTGGGGTCTGTTGACCTTTGCTGTTTGATTTTTGTTCCTCTGAGTGTGTCTTGTTCACTGCGCTCGACTTGCCGCCAAGTAATCTAAGTAAAAGTTGGGCAACAATGAACAACGCGCACTCAGGTAAATCCAAAACGCTGAGCTCTATTAGCACTTCTGCTGCGTTGCTCAACATAGGAGTAGGGTAAGGTGACTTTGTAGTAGCACATAGTCTTTATCGCCTGATTTACATAGACACACTATGCTACGTAGGCACTGCCTTGTATAAATACCACTCAAACTATTGCAACAACAAACTTGAAAGGTACACAGATCCTAATGCCGATATTATCAAAGATTTTAAAATAATATTCAGCAGTTATTACTTATATCTTTGGGAATTAACCACTGCAAGAGTTGGTTACGGTTAAAAAAGCAGTGATATTGTTGAGGTAAGTACTTTAGTGGTTGGGGTTTAATGTAAGGAAGCAACCTAGACTAAGCAGTTGCTTCCTTGCTCCGAGTTTTCAGTTTGGGATCAATCAAGTAGTGGAAATTGCTTTGCAATCTCAGAGCCGGTACTGCTTGCTACCCATCCCTCTTGATTATTAAAAAGGCGAATTGCCGTAAACTCTGGATCACTGCCCATATCGAACCAGTGTGGTGTGTTTTCTGGCACTGAGATAAGGTCGCCCTGCTGGCACAGTACTTGGTATACCTTGTTGTTTAAGTGCAGGCAAAATAACCCTTGTCCTTTAACAAAAAAGCGCACTTCGTCTTCACTATGAGTATGCTCAAAAAGAAACTTTTGTCGTAACTCTGGGGCGCTTGGGTTGCCCTTTGCAAGTGAAATGACGTCAACAGTTTGATAGCCACCCTGCGACTTTAGCCTTTCAACATCGTGTTGATAGGCATCAATAATCTCGGTTTGCGACATGTCCGAGTGGATGTCTTTTGTGGCCTGCCACTGTTCAAAGCGAACGCCTTGCTCTGCAAGTAAAGATGCGATTGTGTTTGCATCCTGCACTTGCTGTAGCGCTTGATTTGGGTTGTTTGCGGAGAAAATGGTGAGTTGACTCATGAAAATGCCCCTTCATCAAAATGATCAAAATTTGATATGACTGGATGCTCTGCTGATGTTGATTGAGCATCTCTAAATAGCTGCAACGTCTTCATACCTGCTGCCTTTGCAGCATCCAGTTCTGCGACAATATCGCTTAAAAAGAGAATATGCTCTGCCTCGTACGGCAAGGTGGCAATAATGTTCAGATATGCTGAAATTTCCTGCTTAGCGCCCACTTTAGTATCAAAATAATCGCTGAAAAGTGCACGGATGTCACCGTAGTCAGAGTGTGCAAAAAGGAGCTGTTGGGCTTTTACTGAGCCTGAGGAGTATACATATAAGCTTCGGCCATTAGCTTTTTGTTGGGTCAAAAACTGGTAGGCGTCTTCATACAGGTGTCCGGTAAAGTCACCATTTTTATAACCACACTGCCAAACAAGACCTTGTAGTTGTTTTAATGGCGTGATTTTCTTATCAGCAGCAATCCATTCAAGTAGTGCTGTGATCACGGTATCAATATCGGCGTTAGCATTATCCAACTCCGCTCTTACAGCACTAATTTGCTCGGCAACGTCGGCGTCGTGTTGATGGTCGCGAATAAATTGTGGTAAATGCGCCGTGGCATACGGGAATAGTATCTCTTTGACAAAAGAGATGCGGGTAATGGTTCCTTCGATATCCGTTAGTATTGCTTTGATCATTGGCGCCCCTCCAATTTTATGCGTTCTAGTTCGCAGGCAAACAAAAATTCTAGGCCTTCAATATGGCGACGGGTTTCTTGTACTGATTGTCCAACTGCATACAATCCATGCCCTCGTATTAATACACCATGTCTTATCGGTGTAGTCTGATGACGTTGAGCCACGTGTTGTGCCAGTCGCTCGATGTCCTGGTCGTTGTCAAAAATAGCAATAGATAAGGTTTCTTCATGCGATTGAATACCGGACAGTGACTTTTGCATTTCATAACCGCAGATCTGTAGTTGCTCGCCTTTTATGTAGCGTGATAATACTGTCGCAGCGACTGAGTGAGTATGCAGAATACACTGTGCGTGGTCGCATAGTGCATATAACTTAAGGTGCAAAGCCGTCTCGGCGGAAGGTTTACCACTGCCCGCAACTATGGCACCCTCGGAGTTTAATTCTAAAAATTGTTCAGGGGTTAATTTGCCTTTATCAAAGCCGCTGGCCGTGACAACAAAGCCAGAGTCTGTTTTGATAGAAAAATTACCACCAGTCGCGGGAACCCAGCCTTGCTGAGCAACCCAAGCTCCTGCTTCGATAAGCGCGAGTTTTGCGGCTTGTGTGTGCATATCTTACACCTATAAATTAAATGCGTTTGGACGGCTATACATCTATTTTGAGCAATGATAGCATCCACTCATGATTAGCACCATAAGAAAGAGAGTGTCGCCAGTGAAAAGTAAGTTACCTGAAGTCGGGATCAGTATATTTAGCCAAATGACGGCATTAGCTAATGAGCATGGTGCAATTAACTTATCTCAGGGCTTTCCTGAGTTTGATGCACCTGATTATCTGAAGTCGCAGCTGAATCATTATGTTCATGCAGGTCAGAACCAATATGCGCCTTCGGCTGGAATACCAAACCTGCAAGCGCAAGTCGCAGCATTAATTGCACGTCGTTATCAGGTGAATGTGTCAGGGCAAGAGCAAGTAACTGTGACGTCAGGGGCGACTGAGGCATTGTTTGTGGCTATTCAGGCTATTGTATCAAAAGGAGATGAAGTCATCGTATTTGACCCAGCTTATGACTCTTATGAGCCTGCGATAGAGCTTGCTGGAGGTAAAGCAGTACACATTGCGTTAACTGCGCCGAATTACCAAATTGATTGGCAGCAAGTCGCCGCAAGTATCACTGCCAAGACTCGCGCTATTATTATTAACACTCCTCATAACCCTTCCGCAAAAACCCTAAAAAGCGACGATTTAGCACAGTTGAAGCAATTACTAGAGCAGCATGACCTCCTACTTATTAGTGATGAGGTATATGAGCACATCACGTTTGATGGCTTTGCTCACCGAAGTGTGCTGTCGGATCCTGAGCTATTTGCACGTGCCTTTGTGGTTTCCAGCTTTGGTAAAACGTTCCACAGCACAGGCTGGAAAATGGGCTACTGTGTGGCGCCAAAACAGATGGCTATGGAGTTTAGAAAGATCCACCAGTATGTAACGTTTTCGAGCTTTACTCCAGCACAGCTTGCGCTAGCAGACATGTTAGCTGAGCAGCCTGAACATGTTGATGAATTAAGTGCATTTTACCAACACAAGCGAGACGTGCTCGTTAACGCATTGGCATCGAGTCGATTTGAGTTGTTACCAAGTGAAGGTACTTATTTCTTATTGTTGGACTACAGTGCCATTTCTGAACTTGATGATGTTGCATTTTGTCGCTATTTGGTGACCGAGGTGGGGGTTGCCGCTGTACCTCTTAGTGTGTTCTATCAGCAAGCGCCTAAAGACAAAGTGATTAGATTATGCTTTGCTAAGGAAAACCAAACATTAGAAGAGGCTGCAAAACGTTTATGTCAACTTTAACCGTTTCTCTTGTTCAAACAGATATCCAATGGCTGTCGCCAGAAGCTAACTTTGCCCAGATAGAGCAGTTACTCGAAGGTCTAGAGGACAGTGATTTAATCTTGCTACCAGAAACGTTTGCTACTGGGTTTGCGGTAAAAGAGCAGGGTGTTGAGCATCATGCTGAGGCAGCCATCGCATTTTTACAGCAATGTGCTCAGCGTTTTCAGGCTGTGGTGGCTGCTAGTATATTGATTCCACATGAAGAGAAAAAAGCCAATCGTATGGTGTGGTGTCAGCCAGATGGGGAGATATGCCACTATGACAAAAGGCACTTATTCTGTTTAGGCAATGAGGGGGATTTTGTGGTGGCTGGGAAGTGCCGTGAAGTGTTCGAATTAAACGGAGTTAAATTTTTACCGCAGATCTGCTATGACTTGCGTTTTCCCGTTTTTCAACGCAACCACAATGATTATGACGTGATGATTAATATCGCGAATTGGCCCGCAGCACGGCGCTCGCACTGGGATACTTTGCTCGCAGCTAGAGCTATTGAAAATCAATGCTTTGTTCTGGCAGTAAATCGAGTCGGTCAGGACGGTTATGGGACCGAGCATGATGGCGGTACCAAGGTTATCGATTTTAATGGTAATACCCTTGACTCTGTTGCTGATGAAAGGTCTGGGATTATTACTGTTCTGATCGATACAAATAAACTAGCCGAATACAAAAGCCGCTTTCCAGCGTACCTGGATGCCGACGCATTTGCTTTGACGTAATGCTGCCACTGGTTTAAAGCAAAGCGAAGATCAGACGCTTCACCCAGCCATGCTGGGTGAATTCGTCACAAACTGCTACTATGAGGCATTGTATTGGTGCACCAATAGCTCTCCATCCTCACGCTCTGCACGGTATTCATCTTTTGATAGGTGGAAGTAGCTCAATTGTGTACGCATTTCATGGGCTTGTTCAGCCATTTGACGAGCCGCAGCCATGGTTTCTTCCGTTATCGCTGAATTTTCTTGAATAAGGTCAGTTAATCGCTGAACCACTAAATCAACCTCTTTTATGGCCTGCTGCTGCATCGAAGTCGACTCATTAATCTTAATGATATTATGATTAACATCACTCACTGCGCCTACTATTTGCTCCAGTTTTTCTCCTGAATCGTTGGCAAGCTCTGTGCCTTGCTCTACTTTTTGGTTGCTGTTGGCAATGATTTCTTTTATCTGTTTTGCCGATGCTGCACTTCTACCAGCCAGTTCTCTCACTTCATTTGCGACAACAGCAAACCCTCTGCCATTTTCACCTGCACGAGCCGCTTCTACCGCAGCATTTAATGCAAGTAAGTTGGTTTGAAATGCTAAGCCATCAATAACGGAAACAATTTCATTGATGTCTTTACTGGCTTTATTTACTTCGTTGATTGCTGCGACGGTTTGAGACGACAGGCTACCACCTTCTTTTGCAATATTTTCTGCATTTCTTGCAAGGGTTACGGCATCTCCAGATTGATTCGAAACTTTTGTCAGTTCGTCTAACATATTGCCCGTACTGGCGCTCGCCTCCTCTAAGTTTGCGGCTTGCTCTTCGGTACGTTGACTAATCTCTGTATTGCTTGCCGCTATCTCACCTGCACTTTGGGCAACATAATTGGCTGCGGTTTGGATCCCTTCAATTACGCTCGTCAGCTTCTGTATAGTGGTATTCGTATCGTGTTGCAATGCGGCAAACACACCAAGATAATCTCCCTCGACTTTATTGCTTAAGTCTCCCTTAGCAATATTGGCCAACACGCTGCTCACCTCGGTAATTGCATCAGAGATTTGTTGTGTTGAGTCATTTACGTCGTCCTTAAGCTGCTGCAATTGCCCTTGTAGCGGTAGCGCTATTTTTTGGCTAAAGTCACCTTCAGACATCGCTCCCATCACGCTACCCAACTCTTCGACTACTTGATTGAGGTTATTTACAGAGCGGTTTATGTCGGTTTTCAGGTTGTCTAGTTGACCAGACATTCCAGACTGAATCGTTCTGTCGAAGCGGCCATGACTGATGGCCATCATTACGGTCGATATTTCAGATATAGCGACATCGACAGAGGTAATTGAGGCGTTAATGTCATCTTTGAGCTGCGCAAGCTGTCCTGTCGCTGCCACATCCACTTGTCGCTTAAAGTCACCATTACTGACCCCTGCCATCACGGTACCTATCTCTTTCATCACCTTGTCTAGGTTTGCCATGCTGGAGTTGATATCTTGTTTGAGCGTATCGAGTTGCCCTGCTAAAGGTGCATCTAGCTGAACTGAAAAGTCGCCTTGTTTCATTGCTGACATGATATTACTTATCCCGTCAATTGCGCTGCTTAAACTCTGTACCGAGTTGTTCACTGCATCCTTAAGCTGCGCTAATTTTCCTTTTGCCGGAACTGTCACTTTTTCTTTAAAGTTACCTTGTTCAATATTTGTCATTACATGGACAATTCCGCTCATGGTTGAGTTAATGGATGAGAGGGAGTCGTTGATATTATGTTTGAGCTTTTCCAAATCACCAGACATGGGGACGCTTAGCTTGGTATCGAAGCGACCCTGCGCCATATCAATAGAAATGTCATTGAGTTCTGAGATTGCGCGGTTTAATGTATTAGCGCAGTGATTCGTTGCTTCTTTGAGTGTTTCTAATTCGCCTCGGCATGGCACTTTAATTCGGTCGTCAAATTTACCAGAAGCCATTTGGTTCATCACACGATTAGCCTCTGTAATGGAGAGTTGTAACGCATCTAGCAAAGAATTAAATGCCTGTGCACTTAACCCTATTTCATCAACACTATGAACTGGGGCTCGAAGAGAAAAGTTACCTTCTTGCTCGACAGATTTCATCGTATCAACCAGCTCACGAACAGGTTTGGTAAGTGTTTTGGAAAACCAGTATGCGACAAACAGCACCAGAATTATCGTGATGGCGAGTATGAGTGTAAGATATTGAGACAGCGAAGTGATTGAAGAAAAGGCTTCTGTTTCATCGATTTCGGCAAGTAATGCCCAGCGTGTATTAAATATATCAACGGGCGTGAAGGCAGAGAGTACCTTTTCGCCATTGTAGTCTTCAATGATTTGCTGTCCAGACTGATTTTTCAATGCTTGTGAAACGGCAACAGTGTCGACTTTTCCTCGCTCTGGATAGCGAAAAGAATTGACCACTGAATGATGCTCTGGATCTAAAAAAGAGTCGGAGCGCATCAGCCCTTCTGGGCCTACTAAGTAAGTTTCGCCACTGTCACCTAGACCTTCACGCTCAGTCATGATGGCGTTAATTGCATCAATGGATAGTTGAATCGCTATAATCGCAACGATTTGACCATCCATTACTATAGGTTTACCGATAAAGCTAGCTGGGGCGTTATAGGAAGGTAAATACTGGCTGTAATCAGCAAAAGCGCTGACGCTCGGGTCTGTTACTTGTTTCAACTCTTGGTATAGAGTAGCTAAGTTGCTGTTTGAGTAAGGCCCAGTTTCAAGAGAGGTCGCAAAGTCCACTTCCTTAAATACAGAATAAACAATGTTGCCACTATTAGGGTCAATAATGAAAATGTCATAAAATTCATTGATCTCAGCAACGTTCAGTAAGTAGGGGTGATAGCTACGGTGGGCTAGGTCATAGTCGTCCAAGTGGCCCGTTTCGATAAATTTATGCTTTTCACCAATCGGGTAGGGGTTATCTGCTAAATATCTAGTTTGCAATGCGAGCCCGGTGCCTGAGAGGTTGTCTATCAAGTTTGTGGTAGCAATACCAGAGGAGTTGCTTTGGTTAAATTTAGGAACAAATACGTCGTCATAGAAACGGCTCAATTTCGTGCTATTTTGACCACTCTCCTGAGCTGTAAAGCTGGTTACAAATTCCTGCGCCATAATGGGGATCAAAGGATTTGCAGTAAACGCATCGAGTTTATTCTCAACAGTATCAAAGTAGCGTAAGACTGCGCTTTTCTTTATTTCACTAACTGCACCAAGTTGCGAGTATATCTGTGCTGTCATCGCATTCGATGCCGAGTTCAGGGCAATAGAAATAATCACGATTAGTGGCACCAGCGCAACAACTAAGAAAGCAAAGATGAGTTTCTTGGTTAGATTAAGCGAGCGAAAGAATTGTGAAAATCCAGACATAACCTAATTCCCTGTTGTGATAGAGGTATCTATAACAGCATAGAACAGTATTGGTTAAGATCTAGGCAAAATATAAAAAAGCCCAGTGAGTAAATCACCGGGCTATTCTAGGTATCAAATAACCAGAGCGCTAAACAATAAGTAGGCTCATTTTTTATTCAAACCGCTAACCAAATAGGGCGTTAGTGTTTCCAGTGATAAGTATGCGCTTTTTCTTCCATATACTCGGCAGTGGCAGGATGCATCTGTGTTTGTGAGCCACTTTCAAAGAAGAAAGGTTGGCGCTGCTTGTCATAGTTACCGACTTCGTTCATGGTAGCAGCATCATAGATACGGCCATTGATTACGGTATAGGCGACTTTTTCTGAGTCACGAATGTTTGACAGTACGTCACCATCAATAATCGCTAAGTCTGCCAATTTACCTTGCTCAATGGTGCCAAGGTCATGATCCATACCAAGGTATCTTGCGCCGTCAATGGTACCACTTCTCAGTGCCTGCCACGGTGTGAAGCCCCCTTGTGCCATAGACCATAGTTCCCAGTGTGCAGCTAAGCCCTCTCTTTGACCGTGAGCACCTATGTGTACAGTCACCCCTTTGTCGCGGAGTTGCTTGGCTGTTTTGGCAACATTGATATGATTATAATGGCGCTCCGGTGCCTTTCCTGAACGGATAGCTCTTGGTTTGACAATATATTCAGGCACAAAACTCATTAGGCGTTCGTTTTCCCAAACATTGGTATGCTCATACCAATATTCCTCACCTGAGATACCGCCATAGGCAACAACAAATGTTGGTGTAAAGCCAACGTTTGTTTGCCCCCACATTTGTTCAATATCAGAGTAAATATTAGGAACCGGTAACGCGTGCTCGACACCAGTATGACCATCCACAATCATGTTCATATTGTGCTGGAACTTGGAGCCGCCCTCAGGTACTACCATGATTTCCATGTTTTTTGCAGCTTCTAACACTTGTTGGCGAGTTTCGCGGCGAGGGTGGTTATAGCTTTTAACAGAGATAGCACCGGCATCTTTTAAGCGTTTAACATGAAACTGTGCATCTTCTAAATTGCTAATTGGTGTTTTGTAGCCTGGTGCATGTCCAGCATACAAAATACGACCAACGGAATAGGTTCGAGGTGCCACGGTTAAACCAGCTCGTTGCAACTCTGCCATAGAGAATACTTCTGACGAGTCATTTGAGGGGTCATGGATAGTTGTTACGCCAAAACTTAAGTTGGAGTATTGGTTCCAGTTCTGTTGAGGCTGTAAATTACGACTTCCATAACTGCCATGTGCGTGCGCATCAATTAAGCCAGGGATAACCGTTTTACCACTGATATCCATAACCTTTGCTGTGCTAGGGAGCTCTACCTCGCTGCGTTTACCAACGGCCACAATGCGGTTTTCTTTGATTAAAACCACCCCATCTTCGATGACCTCTTGCTCTTTTTCGGCATTACGCATGGTAACTACTTTACCACCTACTAGCGCAAGTATACCCTCAGGCTTATCTGCTGGATGCGTAAAACTTAAATCAATCCCCTCTGCGGTGAGCTCATCTAGCTGATTTGAAGCACCATCAATAAATGCAAATGTGTCAGTAAGCTTACGATGGTAAAGTGTCGGGCCGAATGCCCAAGTTAGTGCGCTGCTATCAGCTTTCCAGTTTAAGAAATCGCCGGAATACTTTGATACTTGCTTTACCGGGAAAGCCTTTTCACCTTTATTAATTGATAAGGTTTTACCTGTACTAGTGAATGGCGCAACGAATGTATTGAAGTGCTCGATAAATGCAACGTAGTTACCGTCGGGTGACACTTTAAAGTCAAAGACATAATCTCCTTTAAAGTGGCTGCGCATTTCTTGGCCATTTAAATTAACACTTTTTAATTCTCTATGAGTTTCATCACTCATCATCGAAAAATAAATACGCTCAGGATCAGCACCAAAGTGAGGGTTGTCACCATGCTTGGTAACGAGCTTAGCTTCACCGCCAGATGTGTCAACTAGGTAGATCCCTGGGTGCATTGACCAATCACCATTGAGTAAGTAGCCCCCAGTGACTTTTTTAAATAGTACTTGTTTGCCATTCGCAGAGAAGCTTGCTGAGATATAGTGTCCTGGCTCTTGAGTGATCACTTTACCTTTACCACCGGTTGCAGAAACGACTCTTACGTCACCAAGCGCTTTATCATTCCAAGTTGTGTATACGATTGATTTACCATCGCGTGAATAACTTGGGTAGAACTCAAAGTGATCGGTTTGTTTGGTTAGACGCTTAATCTCACCTGACTCAATATCTTTCAGATAAAGATAACCAAGCGCTTGAAAAAGGACGGTCTCACCATCTGGAGAGAGTTGTGACCAGCGAGCAAGCTTAACTTTGAAAGTATCTGGTGCAACATCGACAGCAAAGCGAAGTGCTGGAGTCATTTGTTTTTCAGCAATGACTCTGGTTGGGATCACTTGTGCTTCTTTTGAGTCAATATCTACACGGTGGAATACACCTTTAGCCCAAAATACCAGAGACTTGCCATCAGGTGTGTAGGCAAATGAAGGGGTATTACCGTGTGCGCCATTGGCTTCTTGCAAGTCACGATCGAGCCCTGAGTAAATACGCGTTTCAATACCTGAATGCAAATTCTTTGTATAAAGTGCGCTGACCATTTCATCGCCATTGTCTTCTCGTTTTACAAAAGCGATTGAATTACCATCAGGGCTGACGGTTGGGCGAATCGCACCACCGGCACCGCTAATCACGGTTTCTTCTTCACCTGTCGCTAAGTCCCAGCTGCGGATCTCAAAAACAGGTTTAAGTGCATTTTTATTGTATTCCCAACGCACTCCCGATGTTGCATCTACCGAGTAATAGATTTTTTTACCATCGTTAGAAAAGGTTGGCTCAGCAACGTTCTTCTGTGATTTAGCGCCATGCAAGCGCTCGCGTACTAACACGCCTTTACCACCGCTAATATGATACATGCGGATTGAACCACCGGGGATAGTTCGGCCCGTTACTTGACCTTGTTTTACCGCAATGTACTGGCCATCTGGCGACCATGCTGGGTTGTGAACAATATTGTTCACTTCTGTAGATACTTGACGTAGATTTTGACCATCAACATCCATTACCCATAAATTGTCGCCACCGGCACGGTCGGAGATAAACGCTATCTTTTTGCCATCAGGTGAGAATTTTGGTTGGATGTTCCAGCCAATATCTGCGGTGAGCGCAGTGGCCTTTCCACCGCTTATGGGCATGATATACAGATCGCCAAGCATATCAAAAACAATATGTTTACCATCTGGACTCACATCCAGATTACTCCATGTTGTTTCATTGGTATCAATGGTAATCGTTTGTTTATCACCAGGAGGGTTAAGTACGTCCCAGCCTTTTGTTGATTTTTCTTCGGTAGGTGTCGCGGCAGCTTTATCATCAGCGATAGTTGGCTGGCTAAACCCGATAACAGCAGCACTAATCGCTGCGGCTATTGGCGACTTAAAAAAAGACATAGATGTTCCCTTTATTTTATCGTTTTTGTTTAAGACAAGTCAGCCACTGACTTGTCTTAGTACATAGTGGTTTATATCGATTGGCATTTAGCATGAACAAGTTTATGGGGGATGTCGAATAACATGCGGTTAATGGTGTCATCCCATCGTTTCTTTACGCACAAAATGCAGATATGCGGCCAGACTTTCTTGCCATAGCGTCATAGCGTCGGTGAGTTCGTCATGGCAAGACTTACCGTCTAGTAGTCGGCGCTCAGCTTTTTTTAAGTTCGCGCCATAGCGATTAAAGCCTAGTTGCAAAGCGGTACTTGCTTGACGATGAAGTAGTCTGATGCACTGTTCTTCATCATGTTCTAACAATTGTTGAATATGAATAAGCTTATTGCGAGCAGAGAGGACAAACTCATTATAAATAGAGGATACTTCATCTTCACTAAAGCCTGACTGTAACGCATTCACGGCAGTTTCATCGTACAGTACGTCTGGGAGTTCAACACTGATTGCTGCTTTTTTGGGGGATTGAGATTCACTGATAGCCTGACGAAGTTTTTCTTGTTTAATTGGCTTACCCACAATGTCTCGGATCCCAAGTGCGAGATACTCTTTGACCTCATCCGGACTTAAACTGGCTGTAAACGCTAAAAATGGAGTACGTTTATTTTTGTGCTCACAGCTTTTGAGTTGTTTTAAGACATCTTGACCTGAGAGATCAGGTAAATTCATATCCAGTAACACGACATCAAAATGGTACTGCACTAGCATATCAATAGCGCTGCGGCCATCAGTGGCAAGCTTCACTTTGTGTTCATCCTCAGCCATAAACTCGATTGCAATTTTTTGATTAAGTTCTAAATCTTCGACCAATAAAATAGTTAGACCGGTAATGCAGTTTTCGTGCTGAGGACGTTGCTCAACCAAACTAAGCTCCCCAATATTTAGAAGTAAATCGAAACTAAATTGACTGCCCTTGTTGAGTTCACTTTGAATACTCAATTGTGAGCCAAGGCGGTTTAGTAACCGGCTTGTAATGGCAAGGCCAAGACCGGTGCCTCCTTTTATTTTACCAGCACTGCTTTGGACATAAGGCTCGGTGAGTTTACTAATGTCTTCCTTTTCAATACCAGGCCCTGAATCTATGATACTAAAGCGAACCTTGTGTTCAATCTGTTGGTCTTTTAGGATCTCAACTTTGAGTTTCACTTCTCCTTTGTCGGTAAATTTGATGGCGTTACCAACAAGGTTGATGAGGATTTGCCGTAATTTTTGCTGATCGAAGTAATAACAAACTTGATCAGGTAGCTCATATACTAATTCAAAATGCAGCTTTTTTTGCTCTGCTAAAGGGCTGAGTAACAAGCAAAGGTTTTGTAACCAGCTTCTAAGTTCCACATCCTCCTCGTAGAGTGCTTCATCGCTTTGCTCTAAGCTGGCATAGTCCAGCACCTTATCAATAAGTAGGTTTAAAGATTCCGCTGAATTTACGATGGCTTCGCAATAGGCTTTATTGCGATTGTCTTTTGTTCTGCCAAGCACGAGTTGTGCGCTGCCCAATATACCATTGAGCGGCGTTCTAATTTCATGACTAATAGTTGATAAGAACATGCCTCTAAGTTCAAGATCTTGCTGCGCTTTGAGTGCCAACTTATTGAGGTTTTTCTCTCTTTGCTCATTACACAGCAATGCCATTCCCGTGGCATAAAAAATGGGAGCAAGTACCCCGTTGAAGAAAATGGTAATACTGAACCAGTTTTCTTTAAACAAAGAAAAGTGAGTCACCTCTCCCATCAGCAGCGATCTACCAGTAAAGATGAACAAGATGATAATCAATATAGTGATATAGACTATGCTCCCATTCGGATATTTTGTGCGCGCAAAGCGAGTAAAAAAATAGAGCAGTAAGACTGCTTCTACTAGATGTTGTAAATCGGATATCAGGATCCGATTTCGCAAGTTTGGGTCGATAAGGCTGTTATAAAGCAATAAAAGAAAGAGCACTGCGGTAAACCCCAGAAACACTTTGAACGCATGACCTTGTACTTCCAAAAACTGCTTGATAGCCATACAGTGGATAATGGATGCTGCGAAAAGGAGGGTGTTGGCAATCGGAATTGTTTGCCAGTTTTCAAAGTATCCGTGTAATGCAAAAGAAGAAATTGCTGCAAGTAATACCAATGGGTAGAAGATATATAGTAGCGTACCTGGTGTGCTTTTATTTGCTCGCCATGTCAAAAAAGTGAGAAGCGCCATCATGGCCGTCATCACGATACTTGTGAGGTAGAGTGTTTTTGGGTCGAGCATGTACCTAAAATTGCTTTTGATAATGATAAAAACTTAGCATAGAGGTATTCATTGAGGCAGTAAAGTAATGAAGCACTGAGATCAGAAAGGCAGTGCCTCAAGGGGGACGCTATTGCGCGATAGCCATTGACTTAACCTGAGCCGCGGATAATTAATGTCTTTCTAGCAGCCCGTTTTAGCGCTAACTGCGTAAATTCGCCTGCCTACAGGATGTAGGTACCTTAGCGAGAGCTGGACGCGGGAGCGGTGTTTTCCCTAAAACTTGCTGGCTAGACAAGGAAAAACTAAGTTGTGCTTTAGCAACAATGAGTTGGAACATTCCTTATCCAAACCTCAGGTTAATTAATCAAATATATTGTACTGGATTTGACGAAATCTATCGTTAACGTATTTCGTCCGGGATATTTTGCTGAGCCCAAGATAATAACTCAATGCGGTTACGGCATTTAGTTTTACGAAATGCACTATATAAGTGTGTTTTTACAGTATGAGGACTGATGTTTAACTCTTCAGCAATTTCTTTGTTTTTCGCGCCTTTACTCATTAACGCAATAATCGCTTTCTCTCGCTTCGTAAGTTTGATTGGCTCTATATCGCCTTCTGTAAGCTTATGTAGAGCATCCTTATTAAATTGCAGCATGCGATTTAAAACATTACACATTACGTCGCGGCGATACCAAAGTTGATCTTCGAGTAAAAGTCGGATCCCTTTCATTAGCACATCGGCATTATCAGTGGTGTAAAATACACCTCGAATACCACTGAGTAGCGCGCGGTTCGCTAATTCAGGGTTTTCATCTAAGTTAAACAGCACGATGTCACATTTTACCTTGAGATTGACAAGTTGTTCTTTTAGTTTTCCCCAAGAATCATTCACTGCGGTTTCAATGAAAAGTAATCTTGTGCCTTCAGGCACTTCTGAGATATCAGTTCCTGTTGTTACATCCAGTCCCTGAGTTTTTAACAATGGCTGTAACACATTGATACCAATGGTGTTAACAGGCTCTTTATCTAATAACAAAAAAGCAGTACTGCTCATTTTGGACACACTCTAATTTTTTCCAATTTATCAATGCTAACATGGGATTCAGACCTTTTGTATTAGAATTTTTAGTACAAGATAGATAAATCCGCTATATACGAAAGTGAAATAATGGATCAAAAATATGTGCAGAATATGTATCAGAATGTAATTTGTTGAAATAAGTAAGTTTTTAATAATGTTGATTAATAACTTACTTATTTACATAAATTAACATGGAATAATTTAGGCTAATCCTTTCTTCGTATCTTGGTAAGGAGGCCAACCCATTTCTTTTCCTGCTAAAACATGCAGATGAAGGTGATACACCGTTTGTCCACCATGTTCATTACAGTTCATTACGACTCGATAACCGTCTTCGGCAAAGCCATGCTCTTGCGCTAGCTTTGCAGCTACCACGTATAAGTGTCCGATGAGGTGTGAGTTTTCTTCCGTTACATCGTTAATGGTTGCGATAGCTGTTTTTGGGATAACCAAAACATGAAATGGGGCTTGCGGGTTAATATCTCTAAATGCCAATGCCTTTTCATCTTCATATACGATGTCAGCAGGTATTTCTCGGTTAATAATTTTGGTGAAAATGGTTTCTGAACTCATCGTTCTTCCTTAATTAGTGAATGATATGCCTAGCATAACCAACTATTGTAGATACTCAATAGTATATTGAGTACATAGAAAAAGGCTGGAGATATATCTGACTATGCAGTAACCTCAATTAAGATAACTGGTATTAAACCCATAAACGAAGGAGTGAATAGATGCGTTTAAAATCTACACTTGTAACAGCGGGACTGTTCTTATCATCATTCTCCCACGCTGCATTACTCAGCTTTCCCGAAGAAATTATTCCATTGCAGGTGAATGATAAAACCATCGAGCACTCTTTTTTTTCGAAAGTCAGAGAGCTAGATTTAGCAAGTGGTGAATATGCAGTGAAAATGCGTTATACCGACCTGTATGAGGTGGGCTATGACGACCACGAAACCGTTGAATCTAAGCCATTTTGGGCAACAATCAGTATCGATACAGATGGGCAATATGATGTGAAATTTAATCGTCCTGACAATGTGGTCGCAGCAAAAGCGTTTGCCGCCCAGCCATTGATTATGTTGCAAGCGCCTAATGAATCGTTAGCCACAACCTTGGTGGTTACTCAAAAAAGGCCTAGAGTAGTGAGTGCGATAGCAAGCCAATCAGCAGAAGTGACTGCGCCACGTTACTCGACACCTAGTAATCCCACACAGCCTGCCGCGCCAGCAGCACCTAAATCAGCTCATCCAGATGTAGTTGGCATGTTGGATTATTGGTGGCAGCAAGCTACACCTGAACAAAAGCAGCTGTTTTTGGAAAAAATAAAGGGCAATTAATGCCCTTATAAATATTAATAGTAGTAAGCAAGGTTGGCTTACTTTTCGAATGCACGCTTCATAAAGTTAGGTGTTGCTAATGCGCCCTTGTGAATACCCGTGTTGTAGTACTCAGTATCAAATGTTGCGTTGTCAACATCTTGCTCGCGGAATCCGGCAAACTTTTCATCTTTACGTGCCATCGTTGCTGACCACAGGCCGCTTGGGTAGATTGGCTGTGGGAAAGGCAGAGTTTGCAGATCAACAAAGCCGACCTCTAGCATTGCATCGCGCATTTCTAATAGCAGTGGCATGTGCATTAGCGGTGATTCACTTTGCTGGATCATAATACCGCCTGTGCGAAGCGCTGCTAAACAGCTTTTGTAGAATGCGTGGTTGAATAAGCCTTCACCAGGACCAACAGGGTCAGTACCATCAACAATGATTACGTCAATGGACTCAGCTGGTGCTTCTCGCATGTATTTGATGCCGTCATCAAACATCACGGTTGCGCGAGGGTCATTGTTAGACTCGCAAAGCTCTGGGAAGTATTTCAGTGACATTTGGGTCACAACTTCGTCAATATCAATTTGAGTTACGGTTTCAACGCCAGGGTGCTTTAATACTTCACGCAATGTGCCACAGTCGCCGCCGCCAATGATCACCACATTTTTTGGTGCAGGGTGTGAAAATAATGCCGGGTGACTCATCATCTCGTGATAGAAAAAGTTTTCACGCGTGCTCACCATAGTGCAACCGTCAATGATCATCAGGTTACCAAAATCCGTGGTCTCAAACATTTCTACTTTTTGAAAAGGAGACTGGATTTCGTCTAATTTTTTGTTGACTCTAAGTGAAAATGCGCTGCCATCGCGGTCGCTAATTTCAGTAAACCAACGGTTTGCTTCTAAGTTTGCCATGATTGTGTTCACACTTGATAAAAATTAGCGCAATTCTGCCAGTGGTTGCGCCTTTGCTCAATCAATTTTAGCCAACATTTTGTACTTTGCCTCATATTGGTGTTGATCTCACTGTGGTTATTTTTAAAATTTGTAAGGTAGTGAAAACACAACTTTAGGTCGCATTGACCAGTCTTGCGTATTAGAATGAAGTTTTATGAAGAGTTAATTGAGAGCAGTAATGACTTGGGGTCTGCAAACAGCACGTTCTATCTATAACGTCACGCACTGGAGTGACGGCTATTTTGATATTAATGAACAGGGTCAACTAGTGGCGTTTCCTGACGGTGACCGCACTAAGTCACCTGTTCTTCTGTGTGAATTAACGGAACAATTTAAGGCGCAAGGACTTACTTTACCTGTGCTAGTGCGCTTTACTGATATTCTAAAACACCGCGTTGATACCTTAACGCAGGCCTTTACTGCTGCTCGCGCGCAGCGTGACTATCAGGGCCAGTATACTTGTGTTTACCCAATAAAAGTGAATCAGCAGCGCTCAGTTGTGAGCAAGCTGCTGGCGCATCCAAGTGGTTTAGTTGGCTTAGAAGCTGGCTCAAAGCCAGAATTAATGGCGATTTTAGGTATCGCGCAGCAACCAATTACGATTGTATGCAATGGCTATAAAGACAGTGAGTTTTTGCGCTTAGCTTGTATTGGCCAAGCTATGGGGCATCAAGTTAACATTGTTGTAGAGAAGCTCTCCGAGCTAGATACGCTGTTGCAAGAAATCGATGATTTAGGCGTAGAGCCAGCCATTGGGATCCGGATCCGTTTAAACTCAGTGGGCAAAGGAAAATGGCAAAACACAGGCGGTGAAAAAGGTAAGTTTGGCCTAACAGCAAGTCAAGTACTACAAGCGGTAGAGCGATTAAAGTCTCATAATCGTCTGCACTTGATGCAGCTAGTACACTTTCACATTGGCTCTCAGATAGCGAATATCCGCGATATTCAGCGTGCACTAAAAGAATGTGCTCGCCATTACGCAGAATTGGTTCAGCTAGGTGTACCATTGCGTATTGTTGATGTCGGTGGTGGTCTTGGCGTTGACTATGAAGGTTCTGGCTCACGTAGCTCATGTTCGATGAATTATACCGTGGCAGAATATGCAAAAAATGTAGTACATGCTTTTCATGATATTGCTGAACTTAACAACCTGCCACACCCTGATATTATCACTGAATCTGGTCGCGCATTAACAGCGCACCATGCTGTACTTATCACCGACGTAATTGATGTTGAGAAGGCGCCAAACCAGATAGAGCCTGTGGAGCCAAAAGACACAAGCCCTCTGGTATTGCAAGAGTTATGGCACTCGTTGTCACAACTAACTCCTAGGATGGCACTAGAGACCTATCATGATGCTATGCACTTATTCAGTGACGCCCATGATCAATATGTGCATGGGTTGATCAGCATGCAAGAGTGGGCGCAACTTGAGCAATTATACTTCACCACGCTGCATAAAGTGCGTGAGTGTTTAAGTGAAAATGCGCGTGCGCACCGAGAAGTGCTAGATGACTTGAATGAAAAGTTAGCAGATAAACTATTTGTGAATTTCTCTTTGTTCCAGTCTTTGCCTGATGTGTGGGGGATTGATCAACTATTTCCAGTCATGCCAATCGATAAGCTAAATCAGCCATTGACACAAAGGGCTGTGATTCAGGATATTACCTGCGACTCTGATGGCCAGATAAACAGCTATGTTGAAGGGGCTGGTATTGAGTCAAGCTTACCTATTCCTGAGTATGTTCCGGGCGAGCAATACCATGTGGCGATGTTTTTAGTCGGTGCTTATCAAGAGATCTTGGGTGATTTACATAATTTGTTCGGTGATACTGACTCTGTACATGTTGAGCTTAGTGAAGATGGCTACACACTAACTAATGCGATTAAGGGTGATAGTGTCGAAGATGTACTACGTTTTGTACACTATGACAAAACCGCACTATCAAACAATTATGCACAACAGATTGCGGCGCTACCCCTCCCTGAATCCGTTAAAACTCAGTATCTGCAAGAATTAAACGCAGGTCTTGAAGGGTACACATATTTTGAGGATTAATAGCTCAAACTATAATAAAGAATAAAAAATAGCCGACCCACTGGTCGGCTTAATTGTGCGTAATTTTCAAGGTATGATACGCACAAGCTGTAAAACACAATGAGGGAATGAATGTCGTTTATTCGAAAATTGCTCAGTTTGTTACTGTATGCGTTAAACACCATATTTTGGTTTATCCCCATCTTTATCTGTGGGCTGTTAAAACTAATTCCGATTTCACCTTTGCAAAAAGTGATGAGTTATATTGCCAAAGCTTGTGCGAGCAACTGGGTTGCTTGTAACTCAATGAGTCAAAATCTTATCGCGCCATATACATTAAATGTGAGCGGGTTGAGTGAGTTGAAACGTAACGATTGGTACTTGGTCATTGCGAATCACCAAAGCTGGGTGGATATATTAGTATTACAGCGAGTGTTACATGGCAAAATTCCGTTTTTAAATTTCTTTTTGAAAAAGGAATTATTATATGTTCCCGTGTTGGGACTTGCTTGGTGGGCTTTAGATTTTCCATTCATGACGAGAACGAGTAAATCTCAATTGAAGAAAAACCCTAAACTGCGGGGTAAAGATATAGAAACAACGCGAAAAGCATGTGAAAAGTTTAAAACAATGCCAGTGAGTATTGTAAACTTTGTTGAGGGTACGCGTTACACTGAGCAAAAGCATTCTAAGCAAAAAAGTCCATTTACCTATTTGCTAAAACCTAAAGCCGGTGGCATTGCATTCGTAATGCAAGCGATGGGAGAGCAGATCAGCAAAGTAGTGAATGTTACCATTCACTACCCTGACGGGGTGCCAACCTTCGCTGATTTTATTGGTGGTAAAGTGAAGTCAGTAAACGTTCAGGTAGAAGTAATGCCAGTAAGCGCAAACTTAATTGGTGATTATATCAATGACCCTGAATTTAGAGTGCGATTTCAATCTGAATTAAACGCGCTGTGGCAAGCTAAAGATGCGCAACTGGTCGAGCTTGCTGAAAAATAGTAGTAGAAGGAAGTTGTGATGTTAAAACAAATACTACCTAAGTGGTTTCTTGGACTTTCAGCCAGCGCTTGGCTGTTGGTTAACACCTTTGTGTGCGGTTTACTTGTGTTGTTGCTCGGTATCGTAAAGCTACTGATACCCTTAAAGTTTATTTCAACAGCTCTGCACTTTTTTTACGGAATGTGGTGTAAAGGGAATCACATTGGGCTGCGTATTGCTAGCGATAAAATCCATGTACGTTTGCCAAAAGAGCTGCATGCGCAAGGTTGGTATTTGTTAATTTCTAATCATCTCAGCTGGTTGGACATTGTTGTGCTTAGTGCCATGGAAGTATTGCCCGCACCTAAGTTCTTTTTAAAGGATGAGCTAAAATATGTTCCTTTTATTGGTACTGGCGCGTGGGCAATGGGTATGCCTTTTATGAAGCGGGCAAGTAAAGCGCAGATCGCTAAAAACCCTAAACTAAAAGGCATGGACGTAGAGCGCACCAAATCGAGCTGTCGTAACTTTCGTGACCATCCAACAACGGTGATCAATTTTGTTGAAGGTACTCGCCACACAAAAGCGAAACATCAGCGGCAACAAAGCCCTTTCAAGCACTTGCTCAAGCCAAAAGCAGGTGGTGTTGCTTTTGCTTTAGAGGTGCTCTCTGATCAGCTTGACGGGATGCTTAATGCGACGTTGGTCTATGAATTAGACGGTGAACATATTTGCCGATCATTTATGCTTGGACGTGTTAATACGATAGATATAAAAATAGATTATATTGCAATGGCGGATATTCCCCTTGGTAACTATCAAAGTGATAAGGCCTACCGAGTACAGTTTCAAGCTTTTATGAATACAGTATGGCAGCGCAAAGACAGCCAATTAGAAGCGCATTGGCTACGCCGATCAGCACCTGAAGACACACTCAGTGAGGAGATAAAGCAACTATGAAGTTTGACCACCTCCATGATGTTGTCCAGCCATGGTTAGAAGCATTACCACAAGGCACTGTGATTAGTGCCTTGTTCACAAATGGTATCGCGGTAGTTGGCTTACTATTTTTATATTGGGTTGTGAGGCGCCTTGTACTGCCTAACGTAGAGAACCTTGCCCGTCATATTTCACCGCGAAAAATAGGTCACCTTGCACCACAACTAAGTAAGTTTAGCGGGCGTTTTGCCTTTGTTTTATGCCTTTTGGTTTTTTCTGCTTATCATGAGCGCTTGTTTGTTGCACCAGCTTGGGTGTTTGTGGTTATGGAGAGCTTGGTTTATGTACTGTTGGTTGTCGCGTCAGGTTTTCTATTTAGCAGTTTGGTGAACTTAGCCAACGGTGTTTATAACTTGTTTCCATTTGCGAAGGAAGTGCCAATTCAGGGCATTATACAAGTTCTTAAGTTGCTGATTTTTATTGTCTGCTCTATTTTAGTGGTGAGCATTCTTGTCGATAAATCACCGACTTATATTCTGTCAGGTTTTGGTGCGATCGCTGCTGTAATTATTTTAGTATTTAAAGATACTATCTTAGGGTTGGTCGCCAGCATTCAAATCGCCGCTAACCGGCTTGTGACTACTGGTGATTGGATCCAAGTAGATGCCTTTGGCGCGGATGGAGAAGTAATAGATCTCGGTTTAAATACAGTCAGAGTGCGTAATTGGGATAACACCGTGACCACAATACCAACCTATATGCTTATCTCTGATTCATTTAAAAACTGGCGAGCAATGCAGGAGTCTGCGGGACGTCGTATTAAACGCGCAATTCATATTGACTTTACTAGTATCGAGTTGTTAAGCGAAGCGCAGCGAGCAGCGATAACCACACAATACCCTTTAATTGAATCACTCGAAGACATACCCAGTGATATTACTAACCTCGGGCTGTTTAGGCGCTATAGTGAAGCTTATTTAAAGCAACATGAAGCGATAAACCAAGAGTGTTTATGTATGGTACGAGAGCTTGCGCCGACTCAACATGGCTTGCCTCTCGAGTTTTACTGCTTCAGCCGTGATAAGCGCTGGGTGGTTTATGAGCACTTACAGGCGGATATTCTTGACTATATGCTCAGTGTAATGCCTGTGTTCGGTCTTCGCCCATATCAAAGTGTCAGTGACTATTTTGGTTCGCATCGCGTCAAGGTGAGAGCTGGTGAGAGGTAGTTAATCTGAGAAGCGATTAAGGCATAAGCGACCCCAGCTTGTGTTAATGTCTGCATAATGGGAGGAAGTAAATCATACCGACAAGATTTACTTTCCTCAAAATAGAGAGTCCTGAATTAATTAGTATTACAAACTGCCTGAGATCAGCCCAAATACGATAAAGGCGATGAGTAATTGCCAGATCGCCGGCTTTAACCACTTCAAGGCGATAAAACCCGCCACCACAGCCACTAAATCCAGCACGCTATGTACCGCAGACTGCCAAATTGGTTGATATAATGCCGCCGCTAAAATACCAACAACTCCTGCGTTTAATGCCGCGCTAATACTAGCAAAGCGGGGTAGTGCGATGAGTGACTGCCACTGCTGATGAAACGCCCACATTAATAGCAGACCTGGCAAGAAAATGGCCAGTGTCGCTATTGCTGCGCCCAAAACTGGGTTTGTCTGCTCGGCAATTGCACCAAGAAAGCTTGCTATGGTAAACATTGGTCCTGGGATTGCTTGTGCAGCTGCATAGGCGGTTAAAAAGGTTTCTTGCTGGATGTTCTCAACACTGCTTTGTAATAATGGTAAAACAACATGTCCACCGCCAAATACCAATGCACCTGCCTGATAAAACTCGGCGAAGATCTGAGTTGGTAGTGCCGCAAAGGTCAGTAAGAATAAACCGATGAATACTGCAAGCACGGGCCAGTTAGGGTAAGTGTGTTGGCTACTTTGTTGACTCGGTACATTACTAAAAGCGTAAAAATAACCGACAACGGCGAGCACTGCGAGTAGCCCTACTTGAGCGTTTAAACTTGGCAAAAATAGTAATATCAATGTTGCAATAAACGTGACAATTTTAAGTGCCATGGTTTTACAGAAGCTTTTAGCCATACTGAGTACCGCATCGGCGACAATCACTACTGCAAACAGCTTAAGACCGTCAATAATCGCAAGTGCAGAACCTGAAAGCTGACCAGCTGTTAATGCCAGTAGCAGCATTAGCAAGAAGGAGGGGAGCGTAAAACCTAAAAAAGCGGCTATTCCACCTATTATCCCTGCTCGTTCAAGGCCAATGGCAAACCCCACTTGGCTAGAGCCCGGTCCTGGGAGAACCTGAGATAGACTGATCATGCTGGCATAGCGTTCACTACTGAGCCATTTCAAGTTATCGACAAAGTGTTTTTTAAAAAATCCTAAATGGGCAGCAGGGCCTCCAAAACTTGTGCAGCCTAGTAAAAAAAACTGATAAAATATTTTCAAAAACATAGTATACCTTGTGATATTGTTAACCTTGTATCCTTACAGTTTTATATGACAATTTTATGACTTTGGTGTGTTTAGTGCCAGCTAGCCAACTGGTGTAACAGCTACAATTGGACAATGATTATGCAAATGAGTTTATTGCGGTATTTGTTTGCTTTACTGGCAAGTTTTTCTGTTTATAGCCAGCAAATAAATGTTGCTGTTGATCACGCCCCGCCATACAGCATTATTGCGGAAAATGGCAAAGTACACGGTTTAATCTTAGACATTCTAGAAATTATTCGCGCACAGTCCAATATTGATTATCAGATAAACACAGTTCCTTGCCCATTTTCACGATGTATGCGTTTGCTAGCACAAGGAGAGGTGGATGTGATGGGGGGGCTTATCAAAACACCACAGCGAGACAAAGTAATAGATTTTGTCGATCCCGCTTATATGGCGCTGACCTCCTCTTTTGTCTTCTATGCCAGAAGAGACAGTAATATTGAAGTTGAACAATATTCGGATCTCTATACCAATCGTATCGCCGTCATGCGCGGTAGCGTATTTTATCCTCGCTTTGACGCGGATAGACAGCTCAATAAAGTCCCTGTATTTAGTGAGCGAGTGGCATTTGATTTACTGTTAAAAGGCCGAGTGGATTTGGTGATTGCAGTTGAAGATACCGCTGAAGTTGCGATGGAAGTATTAGGGCAACCCATTGAAAAGTTAAAAAAGGTCTCTTATCGCCATAGTCAGGCTATTTACGGTCATATGGCAATGAGTACGCAGTTTCATAGCACAGTGCTAGCACAGCGAATTCGTCAAGCTATGCAGCGTTTAGCAGTGGAAAAGAAACTCGATCCGGTTGTGACAAAATATAAATTGCCACCAATTTCTCAGCATGTCTCGACAGTAACACCGTAACAGTAAAATAAACCGCACTTCAGCGAGCGTTAATCACTTATTGCAACAATATGCACAATCAGGTCGAAATGAATTCAGGTGTTAAGATGAATGCAAGAAATGTGTTAGTGGGTGTGGTGGTTGTCGCTGCACTGTCAGGGTGTGAAATGAATAATACCGGCAAAGGCGCAGCGATTGGTGCGGCGACTGGGGCTGTGCTAGGAAAAGCAACCGGTAATCATAAAGACAAGCGCTTAGCAATTGGGGCTGCGGTTGGTGCAATCGCCGGTGCAGCTATTGGTAATTATATGGACAAGCAGGAAGCAGCTTTTAACCAAGAGCTCGCAGGGACTGGCGTAGAAGTTGTTAGAGAAGGTGAACAAATGCGTTTAGTGTTACCTTCAAATATTACGTTTGCCAGTGGTAAGTCCGCGATCAGCCCGAGTTTCTATAACACATTGCAAGGCATTGCGCGTGTGATGCAACAATACGACAAGACATTCCTTACGATTGTTGGTCACACAGATTCCACGGGATCAGCGAGTTTCAACCAAACTTTGTCTGAGCAACGTGCTAATAGCGTGAAGCAATACCTGTTATCTCAACACGTGTTACCGGCGCGATTATATGCTGAAGGGATGGGAGAATCCCAACCTGTTGCAAGCAATCAAACTGAACAAGGAAAAGCACAAAATCGCCGGGTAGAAATCAAAATTATTCCAAACCGCGCGTAGGAAAGCTGTGGGCATATACAAGTATGCCCAGCGAGCTTATACCAATTTGACTTAATACTTGCTCAATTTGAAGGAGTAAATCTGACGCTAACAGCGTTAAAAATTTCTCATTTAGAACAACTAAATAGCAAAATTTTTGCCTTGCCTATATGGATGTAGGTACCTTAGCGATAGCAGGACGCGGTAGCGGAGTTATCGACAAGATTTTCTCGCCTCAAAATAGACCACTTAATTAAGCAAATTGGTATTAAAACGTGTCACACACTACGTCAGCTTTGCAGGTAATTACGCTGACATTGGTGTAACCGATACGGGTAAGTTGCTCTGCGGCAAAAATAGCACGGCCACCGGCAGCACAGTGCAAATAAATTGGTCGGTCTGCGTCTTTTTCCAGTTCTGGAAGTTTAAACTCCAATAAACCGCGAGGAATATTGATTGCCCCGTTAGCCGACTTTTGGCTATGTTCAGCGGGCTCTCGAACGTCAATGACCAAGCCATTGTTTTGGGTAATTTCTGATTTTGCTTGCGCTGCATCGATACAGCGCTGATTTGGTTTTACCGTTTTTAAGACATCTTGGGCAGATATCAGCATACGTCACTCCTTATAAGTTTATTTGTCTCATTATGGCTTACCTGTCCTGAATGCCAAGTTTCTTCAAAATGGTGATCATCGGACACCAGTTTGTAAACGCAGACTGCACCAAATTGACACATATAAATGCACTCAACCAGACTCAATCGAGACTGACAAAATGTGTAAGCAGTCAGGAAATTGCAAATACCACCCCAGCAACTAATCGAAGTAGAGGATGTAAGGTCATAATGAAATTACAGTATATTAGGTTGTTCTAATATTAGACATTGCTAATGTTTGTGTCTATACTTTGTGCAAATTTATTATTAGGGAGTCAGCATGGATCTTGAGCAAATGGCACAAAATGCCGAGCAGGCGGAGTCGTTACTAAAAGTAATGGCAAATAAAAACCGCTTGATGATTTTGTGTTCACTGCAAAAACAGGAGTTAAGTGTCAGTCAGCTTAATGAGATGGTGCCGCTTACGCAGTCTGCTTTATCTCAGCACTTAGCTAGTCTGCGAAAAGCTGAAATTGTATCAACTCGTCGTGACGGTGCCACCATCTATTATCAGGTATCAGATCCTAAAGTGGCGGTAATGCTAGAAAGCCTGTATCAGCTTTTTTGTGCCAACTGATGATTCGGAGCATGGGTTATGCAAAAGCTAGATAGCGCGATTAAGCAAAGCCTACAAGGATATCTGCCTACACTTATTTTTTTGTGTTCTATTTTCCTTGGCCTATTTGCATTGCAAATGACACCAAGAGAAGAAGAGCCACAAATTGTTGTGCCAATGCTAGATATTCATGTCGAAGTCCCTAATACTGCATCTCCGGAAGTCGCACGTTTGGTGACGACACCGCTGGAAAAACTACTATTACAAATTCCCGGTGTAGAACACGTATACTCCACAACGCAAACCGGAGTCGCGGTTGTCACATTAAGGTTTCATGTTGGAGAGGACAGAGAGCGGGCAATTTTAAATACCTACACAAAATTGAATGCCAATCAGCACACCATGCCCGGCATTGTTAAGCAGTGGCAGATCCGTCCGATTGAAGTGGATGATGTGCCAATTCTCATGTTGGGTTTGTATAGTACTAACCCTACTCTGTATGGTGACTATGAACTGACGCGTTTTGCACAAGAGCTATCCATCCAGTTGCAGACTATTGCTGATACCAGTGAAGTCACCGTAATTACTGGGCGCACAAGGGCATTACGTGTCGAGTTAGACTTGGCGGCATTGGCTGCACATCACACTACGCCAATGGATGTACTAAGAGCAATCCAGGCAAGTAACCAAGTTGAGCGGATTGGGCAAGTAAGTGCAGGAAAGCATACCTATACCTTTGAATCTGGCGATGTGATCCGCGGCAAATCTGCGCTTGAAAACCTTACCGTTAACGTGATTAATGGCCGTGGGATTGTCTTAAAAGATGTGGCAGCGGTGCGTGACGGGCCAAATGAGCCTGAAAGCTATCAGTGGCTTGCAAGCAGTACCCTCGGTATGAATGCACCACTTGTTACTATTGGTGTTGCAAAACAAAAAGGCAGTAATGCTGTGACTGTTGCTGAGCAAAGTCTAGAACTTATCAATCAGTTACAGAAGCAGCTGTTACCTGCTGAAGTGAGCGTCAGAGTACTGCGTAATTATGGCAAAACAGCCAATGATAAGGTGAATAACCTAACTTCAAGCTTGGCCTTTTCAGTGTTTACTGTGGTGGTATTTGTTGGCATCTTCCTTGGCTGGCGTTCAGCGATTGTTGTGGGGTTAGCGGTGCCTATCTGCTATGGCATCACTCTCGGGCTAGACTGGGCGTTTGGCTATACCATTAACCGTGTCACGTTATTTGCGTTAATTCTTTCTTTGGGCTTGTTAGTCGACGACCCAATCACTGGGATTGATAATATAAATCGGTTTATTCACCATGGGGCTGGACAAGATAAAGATAAGCATATTGTTGCTGCCATGGTAGAAATCAAATCGCCACTAGTGATGTCTACTTTGACCATTATTATGGCATTTATTCCACTTGCATTTATTACTGGCATGATGGGACCTTATATGGCACCGATGGCATTTAATGTGCCGATAAGCGTAATGGCGTCAACTTTGGTGGCCTTTTTAGTGACCCCGTGGTTATCTAAGAAGTTACTACAAGCCAAATCAATACCACAAACGGTTGCCCCGCAAGCCTCTTTATATGGCAAAGTGATGTTGCCATTGCTAAAGCACCCCACTAGAGCCAAATGGGTACTTTGGATTGTACTTGGGCTGTTTATTGCGAGTATCAGCTTACCGATATTTCGAGTTGTGCCGCTCAAGCTGCTGCCATTTGACAATAAAAGTGAAATTCAAGTGTTAATTGATATGCCCGAAGGCACCAGCCTTGAACAAACGGCTTTGATGGCTAAAAAAATTCAGGGAGTTGTCTGGTCTGAAGTGGAAGTGACGGACATTGCCGCGTTTGTTGGTAAACCATCAAGCATGGACTTTAATGGCATGGTGCGCGGCTACTATCGCAGATATGGTACCCACCTTGCTGAACTGCGTGTACTTTTGGTAGATAAAGAAGCGCGGGCGCACCAATCTCATGCTGTGGTAATGCGGCTGCGGGATAAACTACAGCAGTTTAATCAGGGGTTAACTCAAGTGAAAGTTGTTGAGGTGCCACCTGGACCACCTGTTTTGAGCACGCTCGTTGCCGAAGTATATGCCCAGCCATTTGTGTCTCGTGCCACCCATGAGGCGGCTGCTCAACAAGTTGCTAAAAGACTAAAACAAGAGCCTCATGTAGTAGAGGTGGACACATCTATGGCAACACCCACCGTATTTAAACGTTTTGTTGTAGATAAGCAAAAAGCAGCCCTCTCTGGCATTGCCACAGCGGATGTGAATCAATCTTTGGCCATAGCCAGCGGCACAATACAAGCAGGGTTTCTCTATACCGAACATGAAGCCGCAACGGTGCCCATTGAGCTGGGGGTTAACTACAGCCAACGTAATCAATGGCAAAACTTGTTGGCTATGCAGGTTCGTGGCCGCCAAGACTTAGCAAAAAGCGCACAAGAATACGGCTTAGCGCAAGCTGCACGGCCACTGGTTGCAATTGCGGAACTAGGCGAGCTAACCTCTGTAGATACTGCTCCTGTAATAATGCGTAAAGATCTTCGAGAAGTAATTTATGTGTTTGCTGAGCTCAACGGCCGCACACCTGCTGAAGTTATTGCTGATGTCGTTGCGGACGAAAACCAGCAGCTGCCTCAAAGCCAATGGTCATCACGTAACTTTTTACAAAGTGGCGGTGGTATCAGTTGGTCGATGCCTGAAGGCACTAGTTATACCTTTAAAGGAGAGGGGGAGTGGCGGATTACCATTGATGTGTTTAGGGATATGGGCATTGCGTTTGTATTTGCACTCACAGCAATATTTATGATTTTACGTATACAAACCGTATCCAGTCGCTTGTCATTGATTATTATGTCTGCCATTCCGCTTACCATGATAGGGATCATGCCAGGTTTTTGGTTGCTCAATCAGTTTGGAGAGCGTGTAATTGCTGATGCTCCAGAGCCTGTGCTATTCACTGCAACCGCCATGATTGGCATGATTGCCTTGGCTGGTATTGTAGTTCGAAACTCTCTTATCTTAGTGGAGTTTATTAATCAATCTCGTTCGGCAGGTATAACACTCATTGATGCCTTAATTACAGCTGGTACAGTTAGGATGCGACCTGTATTACTCACCGCAGGAACGACCTTATTAGGTAACTTAGTGATTATTTTAGACCCCGTATTCAGTGGGCTAGCACTTGCAATTATTTTCGGCATCATTGCTTCAACATTATTTTCGCTGTTGGTTGTGCCAATTGTGTATTACTTGGTATTCAAAGATGCACCAGCATCAGCTCAGGAGTCATCACATGTCTCGTAATCAAATTATTGTTCCTGTCATTGCTATTGCTGCCTTGCTGCTTATGGTGGTGTGGCTTGCTGGTGGTTTTCAGGAAAAGCTAGCCCCAGGGGAAAAAGTGCAGCAACCGCAGTATCAAGGTAAGCGCTATACGGTACAAGCATCTTCGGTTGCAATAATAGAGCAAGTGCCAGCCAGTGTGGTTGCAAAAGAAAATACGCTAGTATCGAGCCGCCTATTGGCCGAGTTAAAAACGCTCAGTGTTAGGGCTGGTGATAAGGTGGTTGCGGGGCAGTTAATTGCGACATTAGATGACGCGGAGCTTAAAGCGGAATTACAGCGTGTAGAGGCGCAGCAAGCGGCTAACTCGGCAAAGCTTGTGCAAGCCAAAAAGCAATTAGCACGAAGCAAATCTCTAAATGAAAAGGGGTTGATTGCGATAAATCAAGTCGATGAATGGCAAGCCAGTGTCGATGAGCTGCAAGCACAGGGCCGAGCATTACAAGAGGCCCTTCGCAGTGCGCAAGTCGCGCTAGGGTACACACAGATAATTGCACCTATCTCCGGTAAAGTGGTTGAGCGTTTACAGGAGCCAGGTAGTACGGTGAGCCCTGGCAGTACTATTGTTTCTTTGTTTAATCCACTGCAATTGCAAATCGAAGCGTCCATTCGAGAAGCGCAAGTTAAACACATTCAGCTAGGCAGCGAAATTAAAGTACGTATTCCTGCATTAGAGGTGACGCAAATGGCAAGGGTGTCGGAAATGGTTCCAGTTGCCGACAGTCAAGCGCGCAGTTTTGTCATTAAACTTGATATGCCACTGATGCGTAGCGTTGTGCCGGGTATGTATGCCGTAGTGGAGTTAGTACTTGGTGAACGCTCTGCTATTCAAATTCCCACTAAGATGATCAGTAAACATGGTCAGTTGGCGATGGTAGAGGTGGTTGAAAATGGCCAGCGATATAAACGTTATATACGTTTAGGTGAAGAGCGCAGCAACAAGACGATTGTGATCACAGGGCTCAATGAGGGCGATCAACTAGCCGTATATTAACAGCTAGTTGGATATCGTTTAGATGAAAGTGGCTATTTCTTCAAGTGACTTTTTAACTGTAGCATGTTCAGGGACAGTGGCTTCATCACTTGGATAGCCTGCAATAAGTAACATGTAGGGGCGCTCATTATCTTTGTCCCTACCACATAACTCTGTTAAAAAGCTCATTGGTTTTGGCGTATGTGTCAGTGTTGCCAATCCTGCATTATGAAGCGCTTGGATCAGAAACCCAGTGGCAATACCTACTGACTCGTGCACGTAATAATTGGTATTTTTATCTTCAGCGTGGATCCCGCCTTTTTTCTGGCTAAAAATCGCAATTAACCAAGGTGCATGCTCAAGGTAGGGTTTTTGTGCATCGGTCCCTAGCGGCTTTAGCGCATCTAGCCATTCATCACCAGCACGGCCTTGATAAAAAGAGCGCTCTAACTCTTCTGCAGCGGCTCGGATCTGTTGTTTTTTTTCTTTGCTGCCAATTGCTACAAAGTGCCATGGCTGGTGGTTTGCACCGCTTGGTGCCGTACCTGCTGCTCTTATACAGGTTTCAATAATTTCTTGAGGTACTGAGCGGTCGCTAAAAGCGCGGATACTATGACGTCTTTTACTGTGTTCCAAGAAGGCCTCAGCACGACTTAGCATCTCATCATGAGGGTATTCGATAAAATCCGTCAGTGGGTGGTTGGCATGATCTTGCATGTTAGTTTTCCTTGGTATTTGTAAAATAAGGGTGTTACCTAGTGTTTCAGTGTTTACTTTTATTTGCAATTGATATGTTTGTGTTAACTGTTACTAACGTAGGTGAATGTTATAAAAAGGGCAATAATAAAAATCCATAAAGGAAATAAAAATGCTTGAAATATCAGGACTCTCTAAAACCTATGACAATGGTGTTCATGCCTTGCGAGGTGTAGAACTCTCGATCCCAAAAGGTATGTTTGGTTTACTTTGCCCTAATAGCGCTGGTAGGTGATCGCGACACACTATTTACCGGACAAATACTGCCCTGCGTATTCTCACCATGAGCCCTAAAGGATTTGAAGCAGTGTCTGCTGATTTTATGGTGATTTTGTCAGCACTTAATCATTTATTTTGGTCAAAAGACGCAGGGAGAATATTAAAGAGCCGACTAAGATAACTAGGCAGCAACCTTGGTGCCATAGATAAAACAGCGATGGCATGTGGTGTTTAATGAAGAAAAAATTCCGTTTGACCAACAAATAGGTATCGCTTTGTTTTTCGCAGATCTAGATATAATTCAAAGAGGTAATGCGTTATTGTATTTACAAAAGCATAGGATTGTATCCGGTGCAAATACAATTGAGCTAACAGTAAAGGACTTACCGAAGTTTGCTGGGGTTGACCCGTTTGTAAAGCTGGTTGATAAAAAAGCGGCTGATAATATCAAGTCGCTGTAGCTATTAATACTGTCGAAAAGGCTTCTTCGGAAGCCTTTTTATTGGCTAGCAGTACCGTGAATTACTCCTTCAAATTGAGCAAGTATTAAGACTAATTGGTATAACACACAGAGAGAGTTAGTATGTACCAGCATAAGCGCGATAATTTAGTACCATGGGATTTACCTGTGGGTAAAATAGTTTGTATTGGCAGAAATTATGTTGAACATGCCAAAGAGTTAGATAATCCAATCCCCGATAACCCATTATTATTTATAAAACCAGCTACCAGCTTGGTCACATTTGATAGCGATTTATGTTTAAACGCTGCGCTTGGTGAGCATCATTATGAAGCAGAGCTCGCACTGTTGATTGGTACGCAAATTGATGCAAATACGGCAGAGCCACTAAAGCACATTGCTGGAGTGGGACTTGCGCTTGATTTAACTTTGCGAGACCTACAAAGTGAATTAAAAGCACAAGGGCACCCTTGGGAGCGAGCAAAAGCCTATGATAATAGCTGTCCAATCACGCCATTTATTCCTTGCGATGAAAGCACCTTTGCTGAGGGCGTAGAGTATCGCTTTTGGCAGAATGATGAGCTAAAACAGCATGGCGACTCTAGCTTAATGATTTTTCCGATCATTGAGTTGATGAATGAAATCACGCGTTACTTTACGTTGCAACCAGGAGATATTGTGCTCACTGGCACCCCCAAAGGTGTGGGTAGTCTAGCATCAGGTGATAAGTTGAAACTACAACTTGAACAATACCCGGCTTGGCATGGTAACGTCACCGTAAAGTAAGTAACAGCAAGCACTTTGTTGTTGATAAAGTAGGTATGTAGAGGGCGTTTTAATTGCATGCCTACCTCCTGGCTTTTTTGCATGACAAAAAGTCGTTACCATGGAGGTATCAAACCAACCAAGGAATCATCATGAAAATCAAACCTCTGGGCACGCCCTTTTCCGCAACAGCTTGCAAAGTATTACTCTGCGGTGGTGGCGAGTTAGGGAAGGAAGTCGTCATCGAATTTAAGCGCTTAGGTGCTGAAGTGATTGTATTAGACCGCTACGACAATGCGCCTGCGATGCAAGTAGCAGATCGCAGCTATACCTTGTCTATGTTGGATGGTGAAAAGCTCAAAGCGATTATTGAACAAGAGCAACCTGATTATATCGTGCCAGAAATTGAAGCCATTGCGACGGATAAGCTGGTGGAATTAGAGGCTGAGGGTTACACGGTGGTGCCAACCGCCAAAGCGACTCAGCTGACCATGAACCGTGAAGGGATCCGCCGTCTTGCTGCTGAAACGCTTGGGCTTGCCACTTCACCCTATCAATTTGTTGATACCTTGGCAGACTTTAATGCCGCTGTCGCACGCATTGGCATGCCATGTGTAGTTAAGCCTATCATGAGCTCGTCAGGTAAAGGGCAAAGCGTGATTAGAAACGCTGAAGATGTGGAAGCCGCTTGGCACTACGCACAAGAGGGTGGGCGTGCAGGTCAGGGCAGAGTGATTGTGGAAGGTTTTATTGATTTTGACTATGAAATTACGCTGCTAACCGTACGCCATATCGATGGCACGAGCTTTTGTGAACCAATTGGGCATGTGCAACAAGACGGTGATTACCAGCAAAGTTGGCAGCCGCAGCAGATGTCTGAGTTGGCACTAGAGCGTAGTAAAGCCATGGCTGAAAAAGTCACGGAAGCACTTGGTGGTCGGGGTCTGTTTGGCGTTGAACTCTTTATTAAGGGTGATGAAGTGTACTTCAGCGAAGTGTCACCAAGGCCACATGATACCGGCATGGTTACGCTTATCTCGCAAGACTTAAGTGAGTTTGCACTGCATGCTCGCGCGATTTTAGGCTTGCCTATCCCCACCATTCACTTCCATGGACCATCGGCATCTAGCGTGATCCTTGTCGAAGGTCAGTCAACACAATTACAGTTCAACAATCTTGCACAAGCGCTTGCAGAGCCACTAACGGATATTCGTTTGTTTGGTAAACCAGAGGTGAGTGGCAAGCGCAGAATGGGTGTGGCGTTAGCACGCTCAGACTCGGCTGAAAGTGCTGTCGAGAAAGCCATGCGAGTAGTTGCAAAAGTAGGAATTACGTTATGAACTCAATCACCCGCGTACTTGACCCATTAGTATTGGGGTTTTGGCGGCTTTTAGACTGGCAAATTACGCCGCAAGAAAATTTACGCTTTTTAAAGCAAGCGATTGAGCTTGGAATACGTGATACAGATCATGCTGATATTTACGGTGAGTATCAGTGTGAGGCGGAGTTTGGTAAAGCCTTAGCGCTTGAGCCTAGCATTCGAGAGCACATTCGGATCATCACCAAATGTGGCATTAAGCCCGCATTTCCGAGCTTGGGATTAGCGGGAAAGGCAAACCATTATGATTCAAGCAAGGCGCATATCATTGCCCAAGCGCAGCAGTCATTAAAAAACTTTGGCACGGATAGGTTAGATGTGCTGTTGATCCATCGCCCTGATTATCTAATGGATGCCGATGAAGTTGCCGATGCGTTTAATACCCTTAAACAAAACGGCGATGTACTTCATTTTGGGGTCTCGAACTTTACACCCAGCCAGCTTGCCTTATTGCAATCGAGGCTCGATTTCGCTTTAGTGACCAACCAAATTGAGTTTTCACCTTTTGAGATGAAAGCGCTTGACGATGGCACCCTTGATCAGTGCCAGCAACTAGGCATGAACCCTATGCTGTGGTCGCCACTGGCTGGGGGCAGAATATTTTCCAATGAAGATGAAAAAGCCAAACGACTCCGTGCGGTGTTACAGCAAGTGGGTGAAGAGATCGGTAGCGCTGAAATTGATCAAGTGGTATACGCATGGCTAGCCATGCACCCATCGAAACCTGCCACTGTGCTTGGAACAGGAAATATCACCCGAGTTGCCAGCGCGTTTACTTCACAGTCACTTAGCATGAGTCGCGAGCAGTGGTATCGCATTTGGACGGCGTCTACTGGGCATAGCGTACCATAAAGCAGCATGTGTTTGGATTGGAGCTAATTTACGCGACAACCTTGTAAATTCAGCCACAAAAAAGGGCCTTTCGGCCCTACGTGTTGCAGCAAGTAAAAAATAAGGTGGTGCGGCTGTCACAAGACCGCCCACCTTTGGTCATCACAGATTAAAATCTAATCCATAACTTACGTAAGCTTTAATATCATCGCTACTGTCTAAGTCGGTTTTTACTAATCCAAAGGTAAAGCCTTGCGTAGATAAACTCACGCCGTAATCCATATAAGCGTCTTCTTCACCTGTCCACTCAAGCACGGTGTCTCCGCTGGAGCGACCAATATGTAAAGTTAATTCACTGTCTTTAAAAATGGGGAAGCTGGCCGACACTTCGGCATACAGCATGTCTTCTTCTGTGGTTGAATCGCTTTGTGCTGTGGCTAGGTGGCTGAGTTTAAAAGTAAAGTATTGCCAGCCAAGTGCGGCGTAAATCTCGCCAAAATCAATATCTCCACTGGCATCGGGGTAGGCGTAGTGAATATAACCGAAATCAAAACTCATGCCTTTGATTTCACCAGCGTAACCGGCGTACAGATCCATCTCATAACTGGCAGCGTCGCCAAAGTCGATGTTAGAAATCCAAGTACCAGCATAAAACCCAGACTCACTGCTATAATCTAAGCCGCCAGACACCGCTGCGCCATCATCGCTTTGAGTGATCCCACGCCAGTAATAATTTGAGCTGGCCGCAATATTTGCTGTTACTTCCGCTTGAGCTGAAACACAAAAGCACGCAGTTAATCCGCCGAGTAGCATAAGTAAAGGTTTGTTTGTCATTCTGTTTTCCCCATTGAACGCAGAGTTTTTATTTAATTGTTGTCATTACACTTTTTGTAAAGAGTGACTGCAAAGGGAAGGCCAACATCTGAAAGTAACGGAGATTTAATTCTATATTATTAAAAATATTGGAATTTTATTTCATGTTCTCTGAACATAAAAGCATTGACTGCATAAATACTGCACGGGGCTGGTGCAAAAAGTCGCTGCTTGCACATTAATAATGCAAGCAGCGTATTGAGGGGAGAGTTATTGAAGTGCTGGCAGGTTAGCCAAAGATGGTACGCATAAGGCTGATGGTTTCATCGACACTACGACCTTTTTCTACTTCAGCGACTATCGAGTCACGTTTGGCGCGAATATGCTCTGGAATAGACTCATCTGCAAGGGCGCGGTCGACCAGTACCTCTGCTGACTCTTTACCACGGCGTACGGTCTTTTTGCCACCACTGCTTCCGGTGCGTTTAGGCTTATGCAGTAGCTTAAAGTAGTTGGAGTTAGTTGCTGTGTCTTTGTCTGCGTGATAAAACAGACAAGGTAATAGGGCTTTAATCTCAGCTAATTGGGTTTCAAATTCATCAGCTGGTGCAGCCATGGTGTACCACGGCATCGTTTTAATGGTGCTGACTATATCTGTCCAATAACGCTCAAAATCGCGATTGTTTAGCTTCGCAATACCAAGCGCTTGGCACAAAGCGTCAAGTTTACTGGGCGTTATTGGTGTGAACACATCTGGGCGACGCATTGCTAATAGGCGAGTGGCTGGTGCAAGCGTTGGCTTTTCCTCGCTGCCAGAAAAGGCACTTAAATACCCCACCATAAATGATTGATAGTGCTCAAGCGTTACGTCACCTTCAGCAGGAATAGCAGCTAATGCGTCATCAAAAGCACCCGGAAGGTCGTCTAATAATTGGTGAAAGCCTTTTGCACTTTTGGTGGAAGCAAACCACTCGACGTCAAATTGATACACGCTAGTGTCTAAACTTGCAGCATGTTTACCACTAAAGGCAAGGCGATCTTCTTTAATCATGTCCTTCAGTGGTGTGCTACGCATTGGTTTTAGGTATTCGATTAATTTTAGTTGTTCATCTAGTGCAACTATCTCTTTATGGTCAGCAATAAATGCAGTCACCATAGGCCAAGGTGCTATGCGTAAAGTTTTTAGCTGTAAAAAGCTAATTGCTGAGATAAGTAAATCTTGTAGCTTTTTAACGATAGGAAGTTGATGGTCATCCAAGAGATCAAAGTTGATACGGTTTTTTGCCACATCAAGTAGTTCATAGCACCAACCAAGAAAATCTTCAGGGTGATTTTCCACTTTAACCGCCATCAGATTGAGGCTGATCTCTGTGGCCTGTTTAAGGATATTTTGATAAATCTGACTTTCCTGTTCGCCCAAGGCCATGTTTGACGGTGATATGAGCAGTTTCTTCATGTGGGTTAGATACTCCAAGTTTGATTAATAAGCTAACCAGTAAAATATAGCGAATGACGATAAAAACTGGCAAGGGCGAGGATCATACCGATTAGTGATGAGGTTGCAATCGCTCAGTACAAATTATTTGCCTTTATTCATGGTATATTCGATAACAAGGGTTATCATAAAAATAATCAAGATTTATGAAGGAAAGGCAATGAATCGGCTAGCTAAAATCGTAGGTGTCATAATAGCGCTTATTATTATTCTTGTTATCGCAGCTCCGTTTTTAATCCCCAAACAAGCCGTTATCAGCCAGATAACATCACAGATAGAGTCAGTGACAGGTAGAAAGCTGTCGATTGATGGCGACTCTGACATTGGTATTTTCCCGACTCTACATATCGAGCTAAACCAAGTGCGATTTGCCAACATGGCAACGGGCAGTCGCCCAGATATGTTCGCCATGGAGCAACTTGTCGTGCATATTCCATGGTTAAGTGCGTTGTCTGGTGAAGCTAAGCTTGAGCGCTTTGTGATCAGTAATCCAAATATTATTCTCGAAACTGACAAACAAGGTAACGCGAACTGGCGGTTGCTACCCGCCAGTGCAGAAAACACGCCAACGGCACAAACCAGCTCTAAAGGTAATATGCAGTTACCGGAGGGCTTAGATGTTAGCCTTGGCGAAGTGGCGATTTATGGTGGCTCGGTGACTTATCTTGATGGTGTGACAGGCGCTAAATATCAAGTAACTGATTTAGACATTGGCGTGATGCTATCGTCACTTTACCAACCACTAGAAGTCGACGGTAAGCTGACTTTTCAAGGTCAAATTTTTAACCTTGTTACTACACTCGACAATCCAGCAAAGGCGATCGAAGGTGCAACCTTTAATGTTGAACAACAAGTAAAATCAGCGCTGTTCAACCTTGACTATAAAGGTGAAATTGCAGAGCAAGGTAAAACCATTCGCGGTCAGTTAGCCTTGTCAGGCGACTCGGTAAAAGCGCTAGCTGAGTGGCAGGGCGTTGACCTAAAAGCCAAAGAAAATGCGTTTAACAACTTTGGCCTAAACGCCACAATGAGGATGCAAGGGCAAGTTTTTACTCTTAACGCCTTAGAAGCGACCGTGGACGAATTGGTAATAAAAGGTCAAAGTAAAGTCACCCTCTCTGGTAAGCCTGATATTACCGCGAGTGTTGACCTTGGCATGTTAGATCTTAACCCTTATTTGCCAGAGCCTGTAGAAAAACCACAAACGAAACCTGAGCCTGAGGGGGCACCAGCACAGCCAATCGTGTGGGATGACTCTGTAATTGATTTATCAGCGCTTAATAGCCTTAATGCGAATGTGAAGATCACCTCAACAGGGCTACGTGCGAGAGAAATTAAGCTTGGCGAAAACCAAATCAGCTTAGCACTTAACTCAGGTAAAGCGACACTCGGCTTAGATAAGTTCCAAGCCTATGAAGGTCAGGGTAAAGGCAAGGTTGAGGTAAACGCGGCAACAAAACCTTATGTCATCAATACTGACTTTACATTAACAGCGATTAACGCTGAGCCACTACTGACCGATGCTATCGGCTTTGACAAAATATTGGGTAAAGGAAGTCTTAATTGGGCGTTAAGCACGCAAGGTGTCAGTCAAAAGCAATTTGTGAATGCTCTTGATGGTAAATTAGGTTTTGAGTTCAAAGATGGTGGGGTGAAAGGTGCAAACCTTGCTGAGATGATCCGTAAGGGCAAAGAGATGCTCAAAGGCGATTTCTCTTCGGTATCGCAAGGACTCAATGCCAATTTCGACCCAGATCAAAAAACCGACTTCTCAGCCATGACTGGCACCTTTTTCTTTACCAAAGGTGTAGGTCAAAATGATGACTTCTCGTTGGCAAGTCCTTTACTACGAGTGACAGGTAAGGGTACCGTTGATTTACCACAAACTTTGGTCGATTACCGTGTGGTGACTGGAATTGTTGATACCATTGAAGGGCAAGCGAGTACTGATGATAGTACCGGTTTTAAAATTCCGGTGCGGGTCAAAGGCCCATTCCACAAAGTGGATACTAGCCTAGATTTAAAAGAAGCGGCTAAAGATAAAGCCAAAGACAAGGTAAAGGACAAGATAAAGGATAAGCTTAAAGGGTTGTTCGGCGGCTAACTGATAACATCCCAGATGAGTAAGTTGCGTGAAGTCAATGAAGCAGCTCGCAAAGGTTGTCAGTGGCGGCCTTTGCGTTATATTCGACATAGCCATAACAAGAAGAACTAAAAGTTAAAATGGAAACTCAGCTACAACACACATTTGATAAGTATGGATTTATAAAAGTAGAGGCTGCATTTGAAGCACAGTTATTCAAGTCATTACAAGCCATCACTACATCCCTGTTACAAGATGCTCAGAACTTTGCCAAAGAAGACAAGTGCCTAGAACATATCTCAGCGTCACGCCATCAAGGGAGATTGGTGGTTTCACGAATAAATGACCTATTTAAATTTCAATCGGCTTACGCTGAGCTGCTTGCACACCCGAGTGTGATAGGACTGGCTGAAAAGATAATTGGTGAACCTGTAGCACCAGTTTATGAGTCTTTACTAATTAAAGACCCCGCGGATCCTTATCAGATAGGGTGGCATAGAGACATGAATGCGGGAGCTGACGAGCGGATCATTACCATGGGAATTTATTTGGATGATGCGCAGGCTCAGCAAGGGGCGTTGCAGGTATTACCTGGCTCCCATCTTGCAAAAGAGAGTGTCCTTGAGCTGAAGGAAAAGCTTGAGAAGCAACAGCTAACACCAGTTGATGTGCCAGTTAAAGCAGGCGATATTTTGATTCATCATGTCAATACCTTGCATTGTTCTGGTATACAGCACGCTAAAAGTATGCGTAGAACACTGTATTTTGAATTTAGAGCGATATCTCACCTACAGCAAAACAGTAATTATTCAACACAGTGGCTTGATAAGCGCTTAGCGTTACTCGCTAAATTGCAAAAAGGAGAGAGGGAGAGCGCAGGCTATAACTTGGTGGAGCCAGACTTTTACAGTACATTTTATCAGATGGAGCCAGCTGATTATGGTTTTAACTTTGGTTAATGACTGTCGTCGAAATGCGCTGAAATCTGTCTGCTGTAACCGGTTGTAATAGCATTAATGTTATTCATGTGCTTAGATAAGTGAGAATAGCTCTGCAAACAAACGAAGGATAAAATAATGAGTACACCCCAATATGAATTCGTAGTGACCCCAAAAGTTGAGGGTAACTGGATATTCTCAGATGATGATAAGCCGGTTAAACTTAAATTAGCTAAGGGTGAAAGCGCTGTTTTAACGTATAAGCTCGTTACTGATGAAGATGACTGGAGCTTTGCTGAAAACGGTACTTTCTTTACCGAAGCGCAAGACAACTTCAATTATAACCTTACAAGCGAATTAAAGGGTAAGCATACGGTTGAAGTTACAATTGAAGCATTGAACGTTGCGAATACACTAAGTGAAGATGATGTCAAAGCGCTATCAGCTAATCCTGATGCGAAGGTTGTCACACTAGTAAAAAATAACAATTCACGTATTGAGTTCAGACTTGTTGCTCAAAAGGATTCTGGAAATGGTGTCGTGCGTTATTTCTCACAAGATCCAACGATTGTTATCGAAGATACAGAGCCAAACTAAAACTCTAATTCAGAGCGCTACAGCGCTCTGAATAATTGTGTTTTTCTAGCAATTTATGAAACTCATCAATACCACACAGTGGATCAAACCACTTCAAGTTAAAAAACTGTACTGCCCAGCCTGAATCCAAACTTGCTTCTATTTGAATTATCGCCGAGCTTTCATCCCCAATTAAGGTCATGATTAGGGCGCTTACAAAAGGTAGTTCATATAACTCGGGTGCTTCTGACTTTACGAGTTGGAGTAATTTGAGTGCTTCAATGCTATACCCTAAATGTGCAAGAGCTTGCGCTTTTATTAATTTATCAATTGGTTTACTCGGGGTATCTAAAAGCGCTATTACCTTCATGTAGGCTCGATCTGCATCGTTGTTAGCCAGCGCTAAGGCATCAGCATAGTTGAGGACAATATCAGCTCTTTGTTCATTTATCCTATATGCCTGAGTTGCATAATCCAAGGATAAGTCTTGTTCTTTGATTAAACTTAAGGCTGTGCTCAAGTTTGTTAAATAGTTTGCGTTATTACTATCAGATTTCACAAGTGTCTGATAGAGCTCTATTGCTCTACTCAGGTTACCCGTAATTAATGAAATATCAGCTGTGATCTTGATGAGTTGATGATCTTTTTGAGTGATTGATAATGCTTTATCTGCGAAATGAAGCGCTTCGGCAAAGCTTCCTGATATCGCATGTATTTTCACTAAGTTTCTCAGTACAATCAAAGTAGGTTTGAGCTGATATGCTTTGATGAATGAAGCTTTCGCTTGCTCATATTTTCCTAATTTCTGATAAATACTCCCTTTTAGATTTAGCAACTCGTATGAGTTGCTATTGTCTCCTTGGTAGCTGCTCAACAGTGTCTCAATATCATCCTTCTTATTTAGTAACAGAAGTAGCGAGGTTCTATTTGCTAGGTAGTCCAAAGTTTCTTTATATTCGTGAGGGCTTGAATCTAAGACTTCTTTTAATTCATTGATAATCTTAATATCTAGAGTTCGATTGTATAATCGGAGGCTACCTTTGGTATAAGTAGTGTAAAGAGAATAGTGTTTAGGGTATGTCCGAATAAACACCCTAAGTTGACTAATTAATTTGATGTCGACTGTGTTTTCTTGGTGCAATTGCTCTATCAAGGCTGAGTATGCCTTATTAAAATTGTCGTCTATCAATCGCTCTGAAGTATCAGTGATATTGAGCGCTTTAGATAACGTTTGTGAGACAGAAATAAACGTTGCAGAAATTTGCGTGTTGATGACGGTAATCCGTTCTGAAAACTCAACGACTTTTCCTGACTTCCCTAGCAACTCAAGTTGGATAGTACAGCTATAATTATTACACTCGCCTGTCGGAATGAATAACTTGTCTATTTGTAAAGACTGAGAGATATCAGAAGGTTTCGCGGTTCTACCTAAAGATGCAAGCGTTTGTTTTACTTCTTTCTTTGAAACTGGCTCATAGTTTTTACTGGTAATCAGAAACTGATAGATGGCGTCTTCAACGGTTTGTTTTACTATCTGTTTGTGTGAATTTGGTATATCACTTTGTCCAATAAACTCTACCGGTAGCGCTGCAATATAAACTTTGGGTTTGGTTTCTTGCCAATACCAGTATCCACCAACGACTAAGCACATTAAAAAGGTGAAAAGTGCTGTAACACTTAGCCGCTTTTTACGTGTTTTGGCTTTCTCTTTGGCTCTATCTCGTAGTGCTATTTCTTCAAGGGATAATGTTGCCTCGCTGTTGTCGTAGCTAAAGGTGTGTAAAATTTGCTTGAGCTGTTGGCTCACTTCATTGGCACTACTCGGGCGAGCGCTTTTCTCATATTGCAGTAAGCGGTCAATCAGCTGTGCCAGCGCAGGGGGAATATCTAAAATACGTTTAGCGCTAGTTTTTAAAGGTTGGAATTTAATCTGTTCAGCAATAGACTTATCACTGCCATCGTCAGCTTGTTCACAATAAGGGTGGTGTCCAGCCAGTAATTGATACGCAATAAGTCCGAGCGAGAATAGATCACTACGGCTGTCTAGCATTTCATTACGAAGTTGCTCTGGTGACATTGCGGTGAGGCTGCCGTAGCTGGTGTGAGGGCGAGAAGTTTGGCTATCTTCTAATTGTGAAATACCGAAGTCGGCGATCTTGGCTACACCCTGATCATTGACCAGAATATTACCCAGTTTTAAGTCTAAATGAAGGATATTTTGGCTATGTGCTGACGCGAGACCGTCGGCAATATGGCTAAGCAGCTCGACTTTTTGCTCGGTAGTTAAAACATGTGTTTTTGTATAATGCTGTAAAGTCGCGCCTTGTACATACTCCATTTCTAAAGCCATGTGGCCATTGCTCTCAAAAACGTCGTATATTTGTACTATATTAGGGTGGTTAAAACGCGCTAATAGGCGAGCCTCGTTGAACTCGTCTGCTTGTGTATGCTGAGAGAGAGACAATACCTTGACCGCTACACGGCGGCCGAGCTTTTTGTCAGTAGCAAGGTACACTTTGCTCATACCGCCTTCAGCGAGCAAAATCACGTCCTGATAGTATTCTTCTAACTTCAACACAGCACAGTCTTTCTTATTGGTTATTAAAGGTAGTGTATCGCTAAAATCGCCAAATTAGTACTACTTGCGGTGACCTAAATAGTAAATAAATAAGTTGAGAATTTAACACTTTGCTAGGGAGTGCAACTTTTATAGAGTAATAAAACACCAAGCTTTTAAGGATAAAGATATGGCAAACCTATACACTCTTTCCCTCACTCGCTGTTGTTGGGGGGTGATGGCTATATGTACATTACTTTATAGTACGCTGAGTAAAGCTGCAGATAGTGATGTGACTTTTACGTACCCAAAGGGCGCTCGCAATGCCATTAGTCTGACCTTTGATGATGCAAGAACGAGCCAAGTCACGGTCGCGATACCATTACTAAACCGCTATAAGGTTAAAGGGACATTTTACGTCATGCCATCAAAAATAGCGGAAAATCTGTCGTTGTGGCAAGGGGCTGTTAAGCAGGGTCATGAAATAGGTAATCATACCAACGAACACTTGTGCACTGGGAACTTTGCGTGGCTGAGAGAGAAGAATCAAGGACTGGAGCAAGTTGATCTGGCATATATTGAACGCGATATTACTTATACAACCGAATACATAGAAAAGCACTTAGGCGTAACCCCGCGAAGCTTTGCTTATCCTTGCGGTAATACCTTTGTCGGGCGTGGTGAAAATGTAAAAAGCTATGTGCCAATAATAGCAAGGCACTTCGATAGTGGTCGCACCTGGCTTGATGAAAGCGCCAATCATCCTACCTATACAGACTTTGCTCAATTGACTGGGATTAGAATGGACGGCCTTAGCTTTTCAACTATTAAAAACTATTTAGAGCAATTAAGAGCGAACAATAGTTGGATTATTTTAGCTGGGCATGAAGTGGGAGAAGGGGGGATGTATACCGTCGATTCAGAAATGTTAGAAGCGCTCATCCCTTATCTACAGGATCCGAAAAACGGCTATTGGCTTGACACTGTAAGTAATGTGGGTGACTACATCAAAGCTAAAAGAGCGCAGTAGAGTATGGCTACCCATACTCCATTCTACTTCGCAATCATTCTGTTTAAAACCAGTGAACTATCTTATTCAAAGCTTATGTGTTTCTGTTCAAGTTACGGCGAGGTATTCTCAGCAAGAGTGGATCAGGCGAAAATCCACGTATGAGTTTTGTTTGAAAATTATGCAAGTGGTTGAATTCTCGAATACTCGTCACCACATACTGAAATTGCAATCAGTACGTCACGTTAAAGCATTAAATTAATTAAAAATTGAACTATCTTTGATTGGACTTTGCTGGTACAATTGCCCGCCCTTGAAAGACATAATCACAGTTTTTTGAGCGGAATTTAACCTAAATGCCTTGATTTTGAACAAAATCTCGGCGAGTTGTAACTACACCGGAGGTCATTAAGATGATCCAAATGCAAACTCAGCTGGACGTTGCTGATAACAGCGGCGCTCGCAAAGTGCAGTGTATAAAAGTCCTTGGTGGTTCGCACCGTCGCTACGCAGCGGTTGGCGACATCATTAAAGTTTCTGTTAAAGAAGCTATTCCTCGCGGCAAAGTGAAGAAAGGTGATGTTAAAAACGCAGTAGTTGTGCGTACTAAAAAAGGCGTACGTCGTCCAGACGGCTCTTTGATCCGTTTCGATAGCAATGCGGCTGTTATCTTAAATGATAACTTACAGCCTATTGGTACTCGTATCTTCGGCCCTGTGACTCGTGAACTTCGTACTGAAAAGTTCATGAAGATCGTTTCACTAGCACCAGAAGTACTATAAGGAGTCGATCATGGCAGCAAAAATCCGTCGTGATGACGAAGTAATCGTACTAGCCGGTAAAGACAAAGGTAAGCGCGGTAAAGTGCTTTCAGTTGTTACTGAAACTGGCCGAGTATTTGTTGAAGGCGTTAATATCATCAAGAAGCACCAGAAGCCTGTACCACAACTACAGCAAGCTGGCGGTATTGTTGAGAAAGAAGCGTCAGTCGACGTATCAAACGTAGCGATTTTCAATGCCGAAACTGGCAAAGCGGATCGTGTAGGTTTTAGATTTGAAGACGGTAAAAAAGTCCGTTTCTTCAAGTCTACCGGTAAAACTATTTAATAGTTGGAGTAGACGATGGCGAAACTGCATGAAGTGTACAAAGACAAAGTGGTAAAAGAGCTTCAAGAGAAGTTCGGTTACAGCTCTGTCATGCAAGTCCCTCAGATCGAAAAGATCACACTAAACATGGGTGTGGGCGAAGCCCTAGCTGACAAGAAAATTCTAGAAAATGCAGTAGCAGATCTAGAATCAATCTCTGGTCAGAAGCCTCTAGTGACTAAAGCACGCAAATCAGTTGCTGGCTTTAAGATCCGTGAAGGTTACCCAATTGGCTGTAAAGTAACCCTACGCGGCGAGCGTATGTGGGATTTCCTAGAGCGTTTAGTCTCTATCGCGATGCCACGTATTCGTGACTTCCGCGGTGTTAGCGCAAAGTCTTTTGACGGTCGCGGTAACTACTCTATGGGCGTACGTGAACAAATCATCTTCCCAGAAATTGATTATGATAAAGTAGACCGTGTACGCGGTATGGATATCACAATCACTACTTCTGCGAAAACAGATGACGAAGGCCGTGCGTTGTTAGAAGCGTTCAACTTCCCATTCAAAAAGTAAGGGTAGGGTTATGGCAAAGAATTCAATGAAAGCGCGTGACGTAAAACGTGCTAAATTAGTTGCTCAGTATGCTGAAAAGCGTGCTGCGTTAAAAGCTATCATCAGCGATGTTAACGCATCTGATGATGAGCGTTGGGATGCAGTGTTAAAGCTACAGTCTTTACCACGCGATTCTAGCCCTTCACGTCAACGTAATCGTTGTAACATCACGGGCCGCCCTCATGGTTACCTTCGCAAGTTCGGCTTAAGCCGTATTAAAGTTCGCGAAGCAGCGATGCGCGGTGAAATTCCTGGCCTTAAAAAGGCTAGCTGGTAATAGAATCACGGGAGTAAGACATGAGCTTGCAAGATCCAATTGCGGATTTGTTCACACGTATCCGTAACGGTCAGTCTGCGAAGAAGGTATCTGTTTCAATGCCAACTTCAAAGCTGAAAGTAGCTGTAGCTAAGGTACTTAAAGACGAAGGTTATATCACTGACTTCGCAGTATCTGGTGACGTAAAAGCAGAATTGACTATCGAACTTAAGTACTTCGAAGGCAAAGCTGTAATCGAAAACATCCAGCGTGTTAGCCGCCCTGGTCTACGTATCTATAAGAAACGTGACGAATTACCAAAGGTAATGGGTGGTCTAGGTATCGCTATCGTATCAACTTCTAAAGGCCTGATGACAGACCGCGCTGCGCGTAACGCTGGTGTTGGTGGTGAAATCATTGGCTTTGTAGCTTAATCGGAGGGGAACTATGTCTCGTATAGCGAAGGCTCCTATTACTGTTCCTGCCGGTGTTGAAGTTACAGTTAACGGCCAGGACATCAAAGTTAAAGGCAAAAACGGTGAATTAACTCGCACAATCAACGATGCGGTTGAAGTTTCACTAAACGACAACGTTATCACTACAGCTCCACGTGAAGTTGCTAATGCTTGGGCTCAAGCTGGTACTGCACGTGCGCTAATCAACAACATGATTGTTGGTGTTAACGATGGTTATGAAAAGAAACTACAGCTAGTAGGTGTTGGTTACCGTGCGGCAGTTAAGGGTAAAGTATTAGACTTAACTCTTGGCTTCTCTCACCCAGTGAACTTCGAGATCCCAGCGGGTATCACTATCGAAGCTCCAAGCCAAACTGAAATTGTTGTTAAAGGCGCAGACAAGCAGTTAGTTGGTCAAACAGCTGCTAACATCCGCTCATACCGTGAACCAGAGCCTTATAAAGGTAAAGGTGTACGTTATGCTGATGAGCACGTGCGTCGTAAAGAGGCTAAGAAGAAGTAAGGTAAGACGATGGATAAGAAAACAGCTCGTCTACGTCGTGCTAAGCGCACTCGTAGAAATATTATCGAACAAGGCACAACACGTCTTGTTATCCACCGCACGCCACGTCACATTTACGCTCAAGTAATCAATGCTGAGGGTAATGTACTGGCTGCTGCTTCTACTGTTGAAAAAGCAATTGTTGAAACAGTTAAAGGCACAGGCAACATCGAAGCGGCTCAAGCAGTTGGTAAAGCAATCGCTGAGCGCGTAGCTGACAAAGGCGTTGAAAAAATCGCTTTTGATCGCAGTGGCTTTAAATATCACGGCCGTGTGAAGGCGCTAGCTGATGCTGCGCGCGAAGCCGGTCTGCAATTCTAGGAGTAGACAATGGCTAACGTAGAAGCAAAGCAAGCACAGCCAGAGTTGGCTGAAAAGCTAATCGCGGTAAACCGTGTGTCTAAAGTGGTTAAAGGTGGTCGTATCTTTAGTTTCACTGCACTAACTGTTGTTGGTGATGGCGCTGGTAAAGTAGGTTTTGGTTATGGTAAAGCACGTGAAGTTCCTGCTGCTATTCAAAAAGCAATGGAAAAAGCACGTCGCAACATGATCACTGTTGAACTAAACGGTAACACGCTACAGCACCCAATCAAGGGTCGCCACGCGGGTTCTAAAGTTTACATGCAGCCTGCATCTGAAGGTACAGGTATTATCGCAGGTGGTGCGATGCGTGCAGTACTAGAAGTAACTGGCGTACAGAACGTACTATCTAAAGCATACGGTTCAACTAACCCGATCAACATCGTTCGCGCAACTATTGCAGCTCTTGAGAATATGAATTCTCCAGAAGGTATTGCTGCGAAGCGTGGTCTTAGCGTTGACGAAATCTTGGGGTAAGACACCATGGCAAACACAGTAAAAGTAACTCAAGTACGTAGCTCAATCGGTCGTTTACCGAAGCATAAAGCTACATTACGTGGCCTTGGTTTACGTCGTATCAACCACACTGTTGAGCTAGAAGATACGCCAGCAGTTCGCGGTATGATCAACCAAGTTTCTTACATGGTTAAGGTTGAGGGGTAATTCGATGAACTTGAATACACTTTCACCTGCTGCAGGTTCAAAAACTGCTGGTAAGCGTGTCGGCCGTGGTATCGGTTCTGGTCTTGGTAAGACTGGTGGTCGTGGTCACAAAGGTCAAAAGTCACGCTCTGGCGGTAAAGTACGCGTTGGTTTTGAAGGCGGTCAAATGCCTATGCAACGTCGTCTACCAAAGTTTGGTTTCACTTCACGCAAGTCTCTTGTGTCTAAAGAAGTGAATCTATTCGAAATCGCTAAAGTTGAAGGCGATGTGGTAGATCTAAACGCGCTACAGGCAGCTGGTATCGTTAAAAAGAACATCCAGTTCGTAAAAGTTGTAAAATCTGGCGAAGTTTCACGCGCTGTTACCGTTAAAGGCATTAAAGTGTCTAAAGGTGCACGCGAAGCTATCGAAGCTGCCGGAGGCAAGGTAGAAGACTAAGGAAGTACGCTATGGCTAAACCAGGTCAAGATATGCAAAGTGCACAAAGTGGGCTTGCGGAACTGAAGCGCCGATTACTATTCGTTTTAGGTGCTATCATTATTTACCGTCTGGGCTCTTTTGTGCCGATCCCTGGGATTGACGCCGCTGTACTTGCCGAATTCTTCGAGCAACAAAAGGGCACCATTGTTGAAATGTTCAACATGTTCAGCGGTGGTGCGCTTGAGCGTGCATCGGTATTGGCGCTAGGTATTATGCCGTACATCTCGGCTTCGATTATTATGCAGCTATTAACGCATATACATCCTGCGATGATAGAGCTTAAGAAAGAAGGTGAGCAAGGGCGTAAGAAAATCAGCCAGTATACGCGTTATGGTACGCTTGTGCTTGCTACATTCCAATCGATAGGTATCGCTACTGGTCTACCTAATATGATGGAAGGCTTAGTTGTGAATCCAGGCTTCGGCTTTTACTTCACAGCTGTAGTGAGCTTAGTCACAGGAACAATGTTCCTAATGTGGTTGGGCGAACAAATCACTGAACGTGGTATCGGTAACGGTATCTCTGTTCTAATATTTGTTGGTATTGTAGCTAACCTGCCGTCTGCAATTGGTTCGACAGCAGAAATGGCGCGCCAAGGTGATCTGCATATTTTAGCATTGTTATTGATTGCGGTAATCGTATTCGCTGTAACTTACCTAGTTGTGTTCTTTGAGCGTGGACAACGTCGTATCGTTGTAAACTACGCGAAGCGCCAACAAGGTCGTCAGGTATTCGCTGCTCAAAGCACGCATTTACCACTAAAAGTTAACATGGCGGGTGTTATTCCACCAATCTTTGCTAGCAGTATCATTTTGTTCCCTGGTACAATAGCAAGCTGGTTCGGCCAAGGTGAAGGTCCGGTCGCTGATGTGCTACAAGCTATCTCAGCAGTATTGACTCCAGGTCAACCACTGTATGCGATGGTATTAGCTGCGGCTATTATCTTCTTCTGCTTCTTCTACACTGCGTTGGTATTTAACCCGCGTGAGACAGCAGATAACCTGAAAAAATCTGGCGCTTTTATTCCAGGCATTCGTCCAGGTGAGCAGACGTCTAAATACATTGATAAAGTGATGACACGCCTGACATTGGCAGGTGCTTTGTATATAACCTTTATCTGTCTGGTGCCCGAGTTTATGACTATGGCATGGCAAACGCCATTCTATTTCGGCGGTACATCAATTTTGATTATCGTTGTTGTCATCATGGACTTTATGGCACAAGTACAGACTCATATGATGTCTCATCAATATGATTCTGTGCTGAAAAAAGCGAACCTTAAAGGCTACGGCCGTTAAGGTCAGTTTACGGAGTTGAGTAATGAAAGTACGTGCTTCCGTTAAGAAAATTTGCCGTAACTGCAAAGTAATCAAGCGTGCAGGTGTTGTACGTGTGATCTGCAGTGAGCCAAAGCACAAGCAAAGGCAAGGCTAAGCAAATTAAGTCGTGCAGGCTGAGTAGCTCTACTTAGCCTGTTTCTTTGGTAAAACTTGAATGTCGGTTGGGTATCCTATACGGGCTTTCCAGCAAGATGATAATCAAGTTTATTTATAGGAGATATGTTAGTGGCCCGTATCGCAGGCATTAACGTTCCTGATCATAAGCATGCTGTTATCGGTTTAACAAGCATCTATGGTGTAGGTAAAACTCGCGCTAAGGCGATCTTAGCTGCGACAGGTATCGCTGAAACTACTAAAATCGGCGAGTTAAATGACGAAACTCTTGACATCCTTCGTGAAGAAGTTGGCAAGTACACTGTTGAAGGTGATCTTCGTCGTGAAGTTACACTAAACATCAAGCGTCTTATGGATCTTGGTTGTTTCCGTGGCTTACGTCACCGTCGTTCGCTACCACTACGTGGTCAGCGTACTAAGACTAACGCGCGTACTCGTAAGGGTCCTCGCAAGCCTATCAAGAAATAAGGTGGGGTAAGTTATGGCAAAAGCACCAATTCGTCGTAAAAAGGTCAAAAAGCAAGTTGTTGACGGCATGGCTCACGTTCATGCGTCTTTCAACAACACTATTGTGACCATCACTGACCGTCAAGGTAATGCTCTTTCTTGGGCGACTGCGGGTGGTTCAGGTTTCCGTGGTTCTCGTAAGTCTACTCCATTCGCTGCACAGGTTGCTGCGGAGCGTGCAGGTGTTGCTGCACAAGAGTACGGTCTTAAGAACCTAGAAGTATTCATTAAAGGTCCAGGTCCAGGCCGTGAGTCTGCTGTTCGTGCATTGAATGCTGCTGGTTTCCGTATCACTAACATCACTGACGTGACGCCAATTCCACACAATGGTTGTCGTCCACCGAAGAAACGTCGCGTATAACAATAGGTTAGGAGAAAGAACATGGCAAGATATTTGGGCCCTAAGCTCAAGCTAAGTCGTCGTGAAGGTACTGACCTGTTCCTTAAAAGCGGCGTAAGAGCAATTGACTCTAAGTGTAAACTAGAAACAGCACCTGGTCAGCACGGCGCACGTAAAGGTCGTCTATCTGATTACGGTTTACAGCTACGTGAAAAGCAAAAAGTTCGTCGTATCTACGGTGTACTAGAAAAGCAATTCCGTAACTACTACAAAGAAGCTGCTCGCCTTAAAGGTAACACAGGTGAAAACTTGTTACAGCTTCTAGAGCAACGTCTAGACAATGTTGTATATCGCATGGGTTTTGCAAGCACACGTGCTGAAGCACGTCAGCTAGTAAGCCACAAAGCGATTATGGTTAATGGTCGTGTTGTTAATATCCCTTCTTTCGTAGTTACTCCTGAAGATGTAGTAGTAATTCGTGAGAAGTCTAAAAAGCAAGCGCGTATCATCGCTGCTCTAGAGTTGGCTGAGCAACGTGAAAAGCCAACTTGGATTGAAGTTGACGGTAAGAAAATGGAAGGCACTTTCAAGCGCCTACCAGAGCGTTCTGATCTGTCTGCGGACATTAACGAACAACTAATCGTCGAACTTTACTCGAAGTAAAGTTAAGAGTTAAGAGAGGATAAAATGCAGGGTTCTGTAACCGAATTCCTAAAACCAAGATTAGTCGATATCGACGCTGTAAGCTCAACGCGTTCTAAAGTAGTTTTAGAGCCTCTAGAGCGTGGTTTCGGCCACACACTAGGTAACGCTCTACGTCGTATACTTCTTTCATCTATGCCTGGTTGTGCTGTGACAGAAGTTGAAATTGACGGCGTATTGCACGAGTACAGCGCGAAAGAAGGCGTACAAGAAGACATCATTGAAATTCTGTTAAACCTTAAAGGTCTAGCGGTATCTCTAGAAGGTAAAGATGAAGTTTTCCTTACCCTGACTAAGTCTGGTGTAGGCCCTGTGACTGCGGCTGATATCCAGCACGACGGAGATGTGACTATCGCCAACCCTGAGCATGTTATTTGTCACTTAACTGCTGACAATAGCGAAATCAGCATGCGCATCCGTGTTGAGCGTGGTCGCGGTTATGTACCGGCGTCTAGTCGTTTATCCTCTGATGACGATGAGCGCCCAATCGGCCGTTTGTTGCTAGATGCATCATTCAGCCCGGTTGAGCGTATTGCGTACTCGGTTGAGTCAGCTCGTGTTGAGCAGCGTACAGACTTAGATAAACTAATCATCGATATGGAAACGAACGGCACTTTAGATCCTGAAGAAGCGATCCGCCGTGCGTCAACTATCCTTGCTGAGCAATTAGATGCATTCGTAGATTTACGTGATGTTTCTGAGCCAGAAGAAAAAGAAGAGAAGCCGGAGTTTGATCCGATTCTACTTCGTCCTGTTGATGACTTAGAGCTAACTGTACGTTCTGCAAACTGTCTGAAAGCCGAGCAAATTCAATATATCGGTGACTTAGTACAGCGTACTGAAGTTGAGCTTCTGAAAACACCAAATCTT
>NZ_CP072683.1:3282500-3587500 GCF_023716725.1 Pseudoalteromonas sp. SCSIO 43201 | reverse complement strand
GCCACCCTTTAAAGAAAGCGTAATAGCTCACTAGTCGAGTCGGCCTGCGCGGAAGATGTAACGGGGCTAAACATACCACCGAAGCTACGGCTGCGTACGTAAGTATGCGGGGTAGGGGAGCGTTCTGTAAGTGGCTGAAGGTGTGCCGGGAGGCATGCTGGACATATCAGAAGTGCGAATGCTGACATGAGTAACGATAATGCGGGTGAAAAACCCGCACGCCGGAAGACCAAGGGTTCCTATCCCATGTTAATCAGGGTAGGGTGAGTCGACCCCTAAGGCGAGGCTGAAGAGCGTAGTCGATGGGAAACGGGTTAATATTCCCGTACTTGGTATGAATGCGATGGGGGGACGGAGCAGGCTAGGCAAGCATGGCGTTGGTTGTCCATGTGAAAGGCTGTAGGCTGGCGACTTAGGAAAATCCGGGTTGCTAAGGCTGAGAGTCGAGACGAGCCACCACGGTGGTGAAGTTGTTGATGCCCTACTTCCAGGAAAAGCCTCTAAGCTTCAGTTCATACTGAATCGTACCCTAAACCGACACAGGTGGTCAGGTAGAGAATACTAAGGCGCTTGAGAGAACTCGGGTGAAGGAACTAGGCAAAATTGTACCGTAACTTCGGGAGAAGGTACGCTCTTACTTGTGAAGACTTCGCGTCGTAAGCAGGCGAGAGCCGCAGTGACCAGGTGGCTGGGACTGTTTATTAAAAACACAGCACTGTGCAAAATCGTAAGATGACGTATACGGTGTGACACCTGCCCGGTGCCGGAAGGTTAATTGATGGGGTTAGCTTAGGCGAAGCTCTTGATCGAAGCCCCGGTAAACGGCGGCCGTAACTATAACGGTCCTAAGGTAGCGAAATTCCTTGTCGGGTAAGTTCCGACCTGCACGAATGGTGTAACCATGGCCACGCTGTCTCCACCCGAGACTCAGTGAAATTGAAATCGCAGTGAAGATGCTGTGTACCCGCGGCTAGACGGAAAGACCCCGTGAACCTTTACTACAGCTTGGCACTGAACATTGACCCTACATGTGTAGGATAGGTGGGAGGCTTTGAAGCGCAGACGCTAGTTTGTGTGGAGCCGACCTTGAAATACCACCCTTGTAGTGTTGATGTTCTAACTTAGGCCCCTGAATCGGGGTTGAGGACAGTGCCTGGTGGGTAGTTTGACTGGGGCGGTCTCCTCCCAAAGAGTAACGGAGGAGCACGAAGGTTTGCTAAGTACGGTCGGACATCGTACGGTTAGTGTAATGGTAGAAGCAAGCTTAACTGCGAGACAGACACGTCGAGCAGGTACGAAAGTAGGTCATAGTGATCCGGTGGTTCTGAATGGAAGGGCCATCGCTCAACGGATAAAAGGTACTCCGGGGATAACAGGCTGATACCGCCCAAGAGTTCATATCGACGGCGGTGTTTGGCACCTCGATGTCGGCTCATCACATCCTGGGGCTGAAGTCGGTCCCAAGGGTATGGCTGTTCGCCATTTAAAGTGGTACGCGAGCTGGGTTTAGAACGTCGTGAGACAGTTCGGTCCCTATCTGCCGTGGGCGTTTGAGAATTGAGAGGGGCTGCTCCTAGTACGAGAGGACCGGAGTGGACGAACCGCTGGTGTTCGGGTTGTGATGCCAATTGCATTGCCCGGTAGCTACGTTCGGAATCGATAACCGCTGAAAGCATCTAAGCGGGAAGCGAGCCTCGAGATGAGTTCTCACTTTGACTTAGAGTCAACTGAAGGGCCGTTGAAGACTACAACGTTGATAGGCGAGATGTGGAAGTGCTGTGAGGCATTAAGCTAACTCGTACTAATTACCCGTGAGGCTTAACCATACAACGCCAAAGTGGTTTAGCGACAGAAGTTAATAGACTGAAGTAGACAAAGAATTTAATAAGCTTTTTCCAGATTTATATTAATGAAGGATACTTCATTAATGAACAGAATTTCCTGATGACCATAGCGTTTTGGAACCACCTGACCCCATGCCGAACTCAGAAGTGAAACAAAACAGCGTCGATGATAGTGTGGGCTTCCCATGTGAAAGTAGAACATCGTCAGGGCCTTATTAGAGAAACCCGTTGCAGCAATGCGACGGGTTTTTTGCTATGTGGGGTTTGAAAAGAAAATCTCACAAGATAATCAACACCTCGAAAAGCAATCAATACATTACAAAACAATCAACACATCGCGAGGTAAACTCGCTCCCACCACGACACCAACAAAGTGCTGCACTGGTAGGAGGCGGTTTACCCGCCGAGCTGTTGGGTCTCTCAAACAAAAAGAATAAAACAGTCTACTCTGTAACATCGCGAGGTAAACTCGCTCCCACCACGACACCAACAAAGTGCAGCACTGGTAAGGGGCGGTTTACCCGCCGAGCTGTTGGGTCTCTCAAACAAAAAGAATAAAACAGTCTACTCTGTAACATCGCGAGATAAACTCGCTCCCACCACAACACCAGCAAAGTGCTGCACTGGTAGGAGGCGGTTTACCCGCCGAGCTGTTGGGTCTCTCAAACAAAAAGAATAAAACAGTCTACTCTGTAACATCTCGAGCTAAACTCGCTCCCACCACAACACCAGCAAAGTGCTGCACTGGTAGGAGGCGGTTTACCCGCCGAGCTGTTGGGTCTCTCAAACAAAAAGAATAAAACAGTCTACTCTGTAACATCTCGAGCTAAACTCGCTCCCACCACTACATCAACAAAATACTGCACTGGTAGGAGGCGGTTTACCCGCCGAGCTGTTAGGTCTATCAAACAAAAAGAATAAAACAGTCTACTCTGTAACATCGCGAGCTAAACTCGCTCCCACCACGACATCAACAAAATACTGCACTGTGGTAGGAGGGGGTTTACCCGCCGAGCCGTTGTGCTTGCCAAACAAAAAGAATAAAGAAGCCTACATGCGTTTACCCCTAAGAGCTACGAAGCGTAGCCTCGCTCTCATTGCGTGTATCTGAAAGCAGAACATCCTACTTCGTAGCAAGCAAGAGCATCATTAAAGGTTGATTAACAGCATCCATCCATGGTTCTAATCGACATTAGTATATCCATGTACGTCAAATCCATTGCAGGGATGCAGCGGGTTTTTTGCTTTATCGCTCATTTGTATGACATTGGACTCATAAATGAAGCTTTCTAGTAGCAAAGCAGCTTGTTCGACTACCCTTTGCTTTGGATCTTAGCTATGATTTCTCTTTTTCCTCATTACTTAATACAAAATGACAGAACTCTACCATTGGTTTGATCTTTTAGGGGTAATGGTCTTTGCCATATCAGGAACGCTAATTGCGCATAGCAAGCATATGGATGGCTTTGGAGTGATTGTTCTTGCTGCTGCAACAGGTATTGGCGGTGGCACTATCAGGGATTTAATTTTAGACCAACCCGTTTTTTGGCTACATGATACTAGTTATATATACGCCATATTGTGCGCGGTTCTTATCAGCATCTTTTGGCTTAACCGACACGAAAATATTCCGCGCACCTTACTGCAAATTGCCGATGCAATAGGACTTGCATTTTTTGCTGTAATGGGGGTTCAAAAAGCGCTAAGTATAGGTATGCCTGATATGACAGCAATCATTATGGGGGTATTAACGGGCTGCTTTGGCGGAGTGATCCGCGATGTATTGGCCAGAGAAATTCCACTGTTATTAAAAGGTGAGTTATACGCTATTACCTGTATTTTTGGAGGGATAGTCTATACTCAAACTATTAAACTGGGTTTAGCAACAGAGTATGTGATGCTTTTATCTATGGCGTCGACACTATTCTTACGTCTTGCTGCAATGAGATACAATTTGGTTTTGCACGTTTTTAAATATCCAAACTAATTATTAGGAGACATGGATGTCTTTAGCAAAAGTGTTCACACGCGCACAAGTTGGGATCACAGCACCAGAGGTCATTGTTGAAGTTCACTTAAGCAATGGTTTACCTGCTTTCAATATAGTGGGCTTGCCAGAGGCATCGGTTAAGGAAGCAAAAGAGCGAGTCCGAAGTGCAATGGCAAATACTGGTTTTTTGTTTCCTGAGCAAAGAATCACTGTGAATCTAGCGCCAGCTGACTTACCTAAAGAGGGTGGACGATTTGACTTAGCGATAGCTGTGGGAATTTTAGTCGCTTCAGGTCAGCTAGATAGTCAATCTGTAATCGATAAAGAGTTCTACGGGGAACTTGCATTGAATGGTGAATTGAGAGAGATAACGGCAATTCTGCCTTCAGTAATGGCAGCAGCAACAAAAAGCAGAGCGTGCTACTTACCTCTTGCTAACGATGTTGTTGCGAGCTTAGCTTCTGCTGCCATTCGTGTGCCGCTAGATAATTTAAAAATGGCTTGGTCGCATTTAAGCGGCCAATCACCATTGGAAATTAACCAGAAATATCATATCGTGCAACAGTTACCTCAAGATATTGATTCTGCAATAGATATGGCAGAAGTCAAAGGTCAAGAAGGGGCAAAAAGAGTACTAGAAATTGCAGCAGCGGGTGGTCACAACGTCCTTTTTTTAGGGCCTCCCGGTACAGGAAAGTCGATGCTAGCACAACGACTACCGACCATAATGCCAAAAATGACGGATCAGCAAGCACTAGAAACGGCATCAATTTATTCTATTTTAGGAAAACCAATCAACCAATCTAACTGGAAAATGCGTCCATTTAGAGCTCCCCATCATACCTGCTCTGCAGTTGCATTAGTCGGAGGTTCATCAAACCCTAAACCGGGAGAGATCTCATTATCTAATAATGGAGTACTGTTCTTGGACGAGCTTCCAGAGTTTGACCGTAAAGTGTTAGACTCGTTGAGAGAACCGATGGAAACTGGAACAGTCACGATTTCGCGTGCTGCTCGGCAAGTTGATTACCCCGCGAACTTTCAACTCATCGCAGCATTGAACCCAAGTCCTACCGGTTGTTATACAGACAAAAGAAGCTCTCCTGATCAAGTGTTACGATATCTGTCTAAGATTTCAGGTCCCTTTCTAGATAGGATTGATTTACAGATAGAATTACCTCGACTAAAAACTGAAGAATTACAAAATCAATGTGATAGTGAGCCAAGTTCGTCAATAAGGCAGAGAGTCGAGAAAGCTTACCAACTTGCATTACAAAGACAGGGAAAGTGTAATGATCAGTTAGGAGTAAAAGAGCTAAACAAAGTTTGCTACCTTGCTGAAGCGGAGCGTGCTTTTTTAGCTAAGGCCGCTGAAAAGCTACAGTTATCACCTCGCTCCTATCACCGAATAATCAAAGTCGCTAGAACTATTGCAGATTTGAGCTGCGTCACTGATATTGGTTTGGTACATCTAAAGGAGGCGCTAAGTTATCGCGCTTTAGAGCGGTTATTGGGTCAACTGACCAGATATTAGGTTGAGAGCATATAACCTTTGCCACGCACAGTGACGATACGCTTTTGTTCTTTTTCGTCCCCGAGCTTTTTACGTAGCCGACCTACTAGAACATCAACAGTTCTGTCGCTAGGGCTCCAATCTGGTTGCCCTATATCTTCAGATATACGCTCCCGAGACGTGGCTCTTCCTGCATTAGAGATCAGGCAGATAAGCACTTTATGCTCAGCTTCAGTTAGGCGCGATTCAGTACCGTGTTGATTAATCAGAGTGCGGTTATCGGGGTGTAGCTTGAAGTCTGCATATTCAATGAATTCTTCGGATTCGTCATCTTTACTACCTACAAGCCGTTTATAAAGTGCGCGCATACGCAGCTCTAGTTCTAACGCATCCACAGGCTTACAAACGTAATCGTCAGCTCCTTGAGCAAGGCCTGCTATTCTGTCTGCTTGAGAATCGCGGCTAGAAAGCATAATAACGCCTAGATCTGACAGTGTATTAATTTCTTTTGCTAGTTGAAGACCGTCCGTTGCGGGCAAGACGACATCAACAATAGCAAGAGCAAATGGGTTTTGTGTCTGTTTTTGTATAAGCTCAAGCGCTGCTGCACCAGTATTATCTACAGTGATACTAAATTCGGTATCATCAAAGTGGCTACATAGTCGCTTTGCTAAGAGTTCATCATCTTCAACTAATAAAACCTTTATGCTCATGTTTTCACTGTTAATTGTTGTTTAATTGTCGTTAATATAGCACTGAGGAATCGCTGCTTGGAAGTAGACGAAACGAATTCTTACAACTCTATATATTGGGCACGTTACCCCGCCTTTCTTGAACAATCAAGAGAGATAGCCCTTATATTATTAAATTATATACAATGATGGTGCTATTTGCCGCTTACATAATCAAAAAGCGGTGCCAAAGGCACCGCCGTAAAACAAATTTATTTACCGTACAGGTGTTGCCACCACTGCGGCTCATTTTTAAGGTGTTTGTCAAAATACGCCAGCATGGTATCCCACCAGTGGAAGCGTTTATCGCGAGCGAATATTTGGTGATCTGCTCCTTTGTATTCCACTAACTCAACATCTTGGCCGAGTATTTTAAGCGCAGTATACATATTATGACTTTCACCCGGTGGCACATTTGTATCTGCATCACCATGGATAAGTAATAACGGTGTTGTTACCTTATTTGCATTAAAAACAGGGCTATGCTGTGAATAAAGTGTTGGATTATTCCAAGGGAAGCTTCCCTTTGATGCTTCGCCTGAATATAAATAGCCCCACCAGCCTTGTCCCCAGTAAGAGGTAATATTTGAAATACCAGCGTGTGAGATAGAGGCTGAGAATAAATTGGTTTTGGTGGTTAGTAGCATTGTCATAAAGCCACCATAAGATGCGCCGAGGTTACCCAAGCGTTTATCATCAACAAAAGGATAAGCTTTTACGAACTCTTTAGTTCCCATGATGATGTCATTTGCAGTATGTTCACCCCATGCGTTGACGTGTTCGGCTGAGAATTTTTGCCCAAACCCGGTTGCACCTGTTGGTTGTAGTACGTAGACAACATAGCCTTTGGCTGCCCATAAATTAAATGGGTAGCGTCCAGAGAAGCCTCTAGTAACAGGAGATGTGCCACCATAATAGTATACAAGTGCAGGGTACTTTTTAGATTTATCTAAATCATGAGGCAAATAAACACGACCTTTTATCTCCACACCTTCTTTGTTTGTGAAGTTAAACTCTTCTAGGTTCGCTATTTCAGCACCCTGATAAGCGATACCTTTTGAGTCCCAGAGTGTTTTTGAGCGGTTATCTGAGACGTGTATAGTTTTCAGCTGTTGTGGTGTTGAGACCGTCGTGCCAGTAAATAATACTTGAGCATGACGTTCATCTGATACAGCATATTTTTCAACGACATCTAGTCCTGTGTTTATTCTTTTGAATTTATTTTTGCTCTCGTCAAACAAGAAAAGTTGCTGGCGGTCTTCATCAGTCGCTTTTAGTACAACATCACCATTATTCAGTACGGTAAAGTTACTGATCGCAGGGTCAAAGTTTTTACTCAATGCTTTAACGTTTTGCCCGCTTCGATCCATGAGATAGAGCTGACCATCGTAATTGTTCGCTAGCATACCTTCTGGTAAGTTTCGGCCCGCTCCGTTTGCAAAATCGGGGCCTGCGGTAACATAGATCCCCTCTTTTGTATATTGTGCATTATTGAACGTTCGATATTGACCAATCACTTTTTGCTGATAGTTTGATAAATCAATTTCTATCAGCTCAGTCAGCATATGTGGTGGCTGAGCATAATCTTGCTGATGACGAGTTGCGAGAATTGTGTTCGCTTTAGCATCAAAGTCAGCTAGCTGATGGCTTTGTGTGCCGACAGTAACAGGGTTAAGCAGACCGCTAGTAATATCTAGTAAGAATATTTGTGATTGAGTGCGAGCATATGACCAGCGGTCTTCTAGACCTTGATAGTGTTTGGTCAACTTGCCTTCTTCTTTGCCACTGTTGGTCCATTCAAAAATGAGTGTATTTTCGTCGAAGAAGGTTATGCTATTTGCGCCATTTAGTTGGCTGGCAACCTGAGTCCTTTTAGTTGTCTTTAAGTCAAAGATATACGCTTTATTATCAGATAAGTAGGTAAGCTTTTCACTGTCGTCACGCCAAGCAAAATTAGCGGCATTCATACCATCAAAGTGATATAATGCCTCACCATCTTCATTATATAAAGTGGTTTCTGTAATCGCAGAGTTACCTTTTTCATCGTTATAACGACGCATCGTTGTGATGTAATATTCTCCATTTGGAGATAATGAAATTGCGCTTACAGTAGGTGCATCGAAAAGCTGCTTAGCTGAAAGTGCTTTAGTCTGCTTGTCGGTTAGAGTAATGGAGTCATGGTCAGCTTTACCTTCAAAACTAATGTCTACCTTGTTCCAATCGTTCACTTGCTCCGCAACCACAAGGACTTGATGATCTCCTTTGGCAACATCCAGTTGGATTTCGCTAATGCCACTCACGGCTTCACCATTTAAAAAGACCTTGGCTTTCTCAATACCCTCGAGCTTTAGTTTGCCAGATACAAAGCGCTCAGTCGTGAAGTTAAACTTTAGTGCTTGTAAACCAGGTATCGTTAACTTTGATATTTTATTTAATGGCTGCCACTTGCTCTGCTGATTAAAGAGCATTATTTGGTTTGTATTTTTTTGTAGAGTAGGCAATAAATTGTCGATAATCGCATCGCGGTGTGCGGTGTCAGCAGGCTTAATTGTCGAGTTGATTGCAATCGGCCCCAAAAATTGTATTTTCGATTCATCTAATGGGCTTGCGGATAGTTGTGTTGAAACTGCCGTAAATAGTAGAGTAACGGCTGTATGTAATTTCATTTATTTGCGCCTAATGTAGGTAATTAGATGATAAAACTATATCATAGTATTTTAACTCGGTTGTATTGCTGCGATAGACGTCCTAAATTTAAGATTTGGCGTCAATAAAGCTGGCGAGCTCTCATTTAATTGTTTGATCGAGCATACCGCGCGCCCATACTTATGTTTTAAATTAAGAGGAGTACATACTTGACCCTACTTTTAACCTATATGTTTTTGGCGATAGCTATTTCGTTTATTTGCTCGGTGATGGAAGCCGTATTGCTAAGTATTACGCCAAGCCATATCGGGATACTTAGACAAGACAATGGTGGGTTAGCCGATCGTGTACAAACGCTCAAAGATAATATAGATCAGCCACTTTCTGCGATCCTAACACTTAATACCGTTGCCCATACTGCTGGTGCAGCTGGGGTGGGGGCGCAAGCTGCTGTGGTATTTTCAGATGCAGCTGTTGGTATTGCATCTGCAATCATGACATTGCTCGTCTTAGTACTATCCGAAATTATTCCAAAAACTTTAGGGGCGACTTATTGGCGTGCTTTAACGCCTGTAGTGTCCAGTATGCTGGTATGGTTAGTGCGGGTGCTTAAACCGTTTGTATGGATGTCTGATCAGTTAACCAAAGTAATAGGCCGAAAAGAAGATGAAGCGCATTATATTCGTCAAGAAATAGAAGCGATGGCTGAAATTGGTTCTGAAGCAGGTGCTTTACACCAAGATGAGACCGAGACTATCCGAAGCCTGCTACGTTTTCGCCATGCACGACTTGAAAGTATTATGACCCCAAGAACAGTGTTGTTCAAAGTCCACAAAGATATGACGGTGCATGGATACTTATCAGAGCATGGTTCGGTTGCATTTTCTCGAGTCTTGGTATTTGATAAAAACACCGATGATATTATCGGTTTTGTTCATAAGAATGACATCATGCTTGCCTATCACCGTTTAGGGGAAGAATATAAAATTGGTAAGCTTTCTCGTCCGCTATACACTGTACCTGAAACTCTAGCAGCTCCTGAGTTATTTAAGGCGCTGCTCTCGAAGCGCTTACATATTGCATTAGTGGTTGATGAATACGGAGATGTACAAGGTATTGTCACCCTAGAGGACTTACTCGAATCCCTAATGGGGATGGACATTGTCGATGAAAGGGAACAAACGACCAATATGCAGGCGGCTGCAAAACAAAAGTGGCGAGAGCGTGTAGACAATCATGATAACCTGATTGAGGATATTGATGAGACTGAAGCGCTTGAGCATCTGGAAGCGGAAAAAGTCGCAGAGCAGCCCGAACAGCCTGAGGTTAAGGGTTCGAATTAATCATACGCTGCCAAGAATGAATCCAGCTTATGAGTTCATCTAATGGTTTTGGCTTGCTGATTAAAAAGCCTTGCATCAACAGGCTATGTTTATAACGATCAAGGTATTGTAGCTCTTCAATGCGCTCAATACCTTCGGCAACTATATCAAGCTGTTGATTCTGCGCTATGTCTATAAGGCTGTCGATGAGAACTTGCGAAAATCTATCTGACTCGACATGGGTGATCAAAGAGCGATCGATTTTTATCTCAGTAAAGGGTAAAGACTTTAACTGCTGGATATTGGTAAAGCCCGTACCAAAATCGTCCAATGAAATGTCAAAACCACGGATCCGTAATCGATTCATTGTTTCCAATTGAATTGACTGATTCATTGGCTGGTTTTCGGTGATTTCTAAAATAATATCACTCGGTTTTAAGCGGTTGATTTCCAATATTAATGCAAGTTTATCTGGGCAGCTTAGATCATTGAGCTGAACTGGTGATAAATTGAATGCCAGTTTAATTGGGTAATTTAGCTCTGACTTGATGGCTTTAAACTCATTGGTTGCTTTTTCAAATAATTGAAAGGTGATGATATTAATTAAGTCAGTGTCTTCTGCTACCCCGATGAAGTGATCCGGTAATATGACTTTGGTCGCACTTTTTGACACTATGCGTGCCAGCACTTCAACACTCTTAATTTTCTTATCACCCCGGTTCACTTTAGGCTGATAATAAGGCGTTATTTCATTGTGGCTGATTGCATGAAGTAATTGACCCTCAGTAACTTTTTCAATGCTATTGCGTTTAACGGTTGTATAGGTTGACATTTTTTTCAGCATGCGTTCGACATCGATTAGCTGTATTGGCTTGGTTATATTACCGATGAGGTGTGCATTTGATTGGCGGGCTAGGTTTGTTGCTAGGTCAATTATCTTTTCATTCATTTCAGAAATAATAATAATACCACCAGAAAACTTCAGTTCTCCGAGCTTGTGTATAAACTCCATGCCATCCATCTCAGGCATATTGAGATCGGTGAAAACGGCATCAAACTGGTGAGGAGTTTGCCGAACTTTTTCAAGGGCATTGATCGCGCTTGAACAGGTGGTGACATGCTCAATCCCTAACTCTGTCATAATGGCCTGCATCACAACGAGTATTGCTGGAGAATCATCTACTACCATTATCCGATTTTTTGCTAATGACATTAACAATTCCTTCGTATACCGAACCTTCTTAAAGCTTAGTACAAATATTCCAAAGTGCTTAAATTCGCGCATTCTTAACGACATGACTTTTACTCAACTTTTAATCCCATTATCGAATTTTGCATTGATTTTTCTAACCTAGTAACGGTAAAGACATTGTGCAATGCCTAGTTTTAGTGATAATACTGCAAACGATTTTTGGGTTTGGATATGAATAGAGTCGAATTATCGCTAGCCGAGAAGGCTGTATCTATATTTTTTAATCAACAGCAGGTTGTACAAATATTTGTTGAGCAGCAAGCGATTGCTTTTGAGGAGCATGGAGGTTACGTCAGTGCGTCAGTTGAAGGTCAAGCCTTAGCTGTACGTACAGAGCAACTTCCACAAGGGCTTTTGGGTATTATTGTTAACGACTCCGATACTCAGTGGGTAGAGGTAAGCACCGAGACACCCAAAGAAAAACGCAGCCTTTTTGGTTTAGCTGCTCTGGGGCTTAAGCTATTTAAAAGTGCAAAAGTGGTTAAAGCTGCTCTAGCTGGAGCGTCTGTGGCTGGTTATGCTTGGCTATTTTCATGGCAATTTGCACTTATGCTCGTAGCCTGTTTGGTTGTGCACGAATATGGTCATGTTAGAGCGATGCGCTATTTTGGTATCAAGACAAAAGGGATTTATCTAATTCCATTTGTCGGCGGTCTTGCGGTGAGCGATGATAAAATAGTGACACGTTGGCAAGATGTAGTGATCTCTTTGATGGGGCCTGCTTTTGGATTAATTACCTCAATTTTAGGTGTCGTGCTCTATTACGCGACAGAAATGGAAATATTCGCAGGCGTCGCGGTATTGAGCGCATTGCTCAACTTATTTAACTTATTACCCATTTTGCCACTGGACGGTGGCCATGTACTTAAGAGCATTAGTTTTTCGATGCGCTCTTGGGTGGGACTATTAGCATGTATGGCTGGTGTGATGCTGGGCCTTTGGATCAGCTATACATTTGGATTGATATTGCTCGTTATCTTTATTTTGGTTGGGAGTTTTGAAATCTTGCTGGAATGGCGAGGGCGTCACCACAGTCACTTAATACCATTAGATAGATATGGTCAGGTGGTCAGTGCCCTAATGTACGTGTTGGTGGTATGTGGGCATGTTGCTGTAATGATGCACTTTGCTGATTCTGACAATCCAATTCTGAGTTTGCCGATGAAGATTTTATCCAGCTAAAATAACTAATAAGGCGCGTAAAGCGCCTTATTACAATGGTAGCAATAAGAGCGCAGTGATGATTGTGCCTGTTACCAATAACTGTACTAAACAAAAACCCATAATATCTTTGGCTTTGAGCCCCGCAATGGCAAGTACAGGCAGTGCCCAAAAAGGCTGGATAAGGTTAGTCCAAGCGTCTCCCCAAGCGACAGCCATTGCGACTCTGGATATGTCTGCATTTAGCGCTTCAGCCGCAGGAATAATGATTGGAGCTTGTACAGCCCATTGACCACCACCAGAAGGCACAAAGATATTAACCAGACCAGCACTTAAAAAACTCCAAACAGGCAGTGTCCATTGACTACTTATAGATACGAAGCCTTGTGATATTTGTTGTGCAAGACCAGTATCGATCATAATCGCCATGATCCCAGCATAAAACGGAAACTGAATGACAATCCCTGCACCACCTTGGATTGCTTGTTGCAGGCTGGCTAAGATATTAGCTGGGGTTTTGTGTAGCATCATGGCTAAGAACAAAAAGAGAGCGATAACGGTATTGAGAGTGAGTGTCCCTCCGTTGAAAATGAAAGTGTAGGCCAAATAAAAAATACCTAGCATTCCGCTCAATATTCCTATCCATGCAGCATTTTCTAATTGAGATGCTGGGGTATCGTGATGACTAATTTGCGGGGAGTCATCGTGTAGCTTTGTTTTATCTATGATAATGGCTTCGTTATCTTTTGGTAGCATGAACTTATTTAAAAGCGGCAAAACAATAAAGATACACAATGTCATCAATAGGTTAAATGGTGAAAAGATAGTTTCGGTGGTGGCAATAACACCTATGCTCTGCTCACTAAAGTGCCCAGGTGTCGCGATGGTTAGCGGAATTGAGCCTGCTAACCCCGCATGCCATACAATAAAACCTGAGTATGCGCTAGCCACTAAGAGGCGATAGTCTACTCTTACGTGCTTTGCGATGGCCTTAGCAAATAAAGCACCGACCACAAGGCCAAACCCCCAGTTAAGCCAGCTAGCACTCATAGCGACGAGCGTCGTTAACATAATAGCTTGAGACGGGGTCTGGGCTATTCGAGCTAACTTATCTAACAGCTTAGCCACAGGGGGGGTGATTGCGAGCATATGGCCACATAACAGAACCAGTAACATTTGCATGGCAAAAGTAAGTAGCTTCCAAAAACCATTGCCCCATGCTTCTATGATTAAGATAGGAGTGCTAGGTGTAAACGCAAAGGCCAGTAGCATCACCGAAAAAGTGAGCAAAAGTACAATAACAAATGGATCTGGAAGGTACTTATCGACTAATTTAGTGAGTGGGGTGGTAAACTTGCTCAGCATAGGACATCCTGTTTTCATTATTGTTCTTTGCAAATCATAAAGATTGAGCTGCGAAGCACAATATAGCTAAACTTTAAGCTAAAAGTTAGTGGTTTAGGCGAACTTTTAGTAAATAGAAAATGGTTGGTTTGCTTTATTTTAAATAAAATCAAAAGGTTAAGTTTGGCACGAAACCTGATACATCAAAATAAAGACTTAAAGTAACTAAGAGAGGTAACTATGTCTGGACAAGGTTCTGGTGGTAATGTCATCGCTGCGCTTTGTAACATATTTTTCCCTGGCCTTGGCCAGTTGGTTCAAGGGCGAATTTTATCTGCCCTGATTTTCGCTATCATTGTATTCGGTGGCTATGCGTTATGGTTTCTTCTCATCCCAGCCATTGTTGCTGGAATATTCCATATTTGGGCTATTATTGATGCAGCAAAATATACGCCCCCTCGGTATTGATGGCTAGACCAGTAGGAATAGCCAACCTGAAAGCGTGACAACGCTTAGCATAGTAGACAGCACTACGGTGGCGGCAAGCGTCGCCGCTTGACTGTCTAGCTGACGCGCAACAAGATAAGCATTTACACCCAGTGGAGAGGCGCTCATTAATGTGATGACTTGCACCTGTTGCGTCGGTAGCTCTAGATAAATTGCAAACAAGTAAACGCATGCGGGTAACAGAACCAGTTTTACACTACTTAACCATAGCGCCCCCTTCAGATGTCCTTTTATCCCATATTGCAGCAAACTCGCGCCGAGAATAAATAAAGCACCTGGAATGGCGGGTTTAGCCAGCCAGCTTAAACTTTCCATCAACAAGCTTGGTGGTTCGACACCAGCTATGTTTAGTACTAATCCAGAAGTAATACTGATAACTATCGGGTTGAGTAATAAAGGTTTAACGATCCCTATAAGAGCTTGATTTTTAGCGGCCAGAGAAAAAGTCATAAAAAACAGCATCAGACTGTGAAAAGTAATGATCATAAAAACCATTGCACCAGCTTGCTTACCGAGCGCCATCAAAATAACTGGCAGTCCCACTAACACCGTATTTGAGTAGGTTCCTCCCAAAGCCTTTGTTGCACAATCGGCCTTAGGAAATTTACGCCCCCTAAAAAGTAGTAAATATAGCGCGAGGTAAGTCAGCGCCACAGGTAAGTAAAATGACAGTAGTAAGGAGCCGGCCGCTAAATTACTTAAATCGGCTTGTATCATACTGCTAAATAGCAGAACAGGAATACACAAGTTAAAAATGAAGGCACGCAAGCCATCAAGTTGTTTAATGGGAATAAAGCCAACTTTGGCACTGACATACCCAGATAACACAATAAAAATAAGGGGAAATAAAATCTCAAAAGGTGACATGCGCAAACCAAATATAATTAAGCTAGGCGCAATTCTATCAATGAATGCTTAGCGGGTACTACTGGGGTATAATGCAAAGGTGTATTTTTTAGCAAATAGTAACAATGGAATACCAATTTATTCGTGATCCACTTTCAGGCTTTCGTGCTCGCTTTAATGATGAACATGCTTTAATCGGCCGATGGTTGTCTGAAGAACTTGATCATAACAGTGTAAGAGCATTAATTTCTCAATTAGAAGCGCTCTCTTTTCAAAAGGAAGAGCTTATTCTCACAGGTAAAGAAATTCGCGCGACTTTTACCCCACAAGAAGCCTTGTTTGAAAGTCACGCGTTGTTTCATGAAAGTGAGGACGTGATGCAGTATCAAGAAGATGCGTTAGCGTTAGATGAATCAGGTATGATGGCCATTTGCGGTTACGAAGATTTTATGCCAATGCTGAAGGAGTGGGCTGAGTTTATACGAGCAAAATGAGTGTTAGTACATAATGTTTTCGTACATCTGATTTTGCTCATCGCATTTTATTTATTCTGCAAGGTTCAGCTTATTTAGGTGTGCCGTAAAGTTGCTCTGCCCTATTGAACAAGACCCAAGAGGTTAATATGTATTTGTCGTTGGAAATGGGAATGTTGCCTCTGTGAGTATGAGTAAAGTACCCAGGAGCGATAACCATTGAACCCTTTACTGGTGCAATTTTACGTTGCTGATAATAAAATTCAGTCTCACCACCTTCCTCTACATCATTAAGGTAAAACATAAATAATAGTACTCTGTGTAAAGCCTCATTATGGTCGTGTTGAGGATAAACTTCGCTGTGCCAATAAGGGTAGCCGCCTTTATTTATTTGATATCGTTGTGCTTGAATTGCACCTAAACGAAACAGCTGCTGAGTGAGCACGGGGAGTTGTGGCTTGCCGACTTCTTCAAAGTTATCCACAGTTACATCGACAGGTTCCCCTGTTTTTGGATGGTACACTTTAAGCCCGAACGCACCAATGATCATAAAAAAGTGTTCTTCAAGGTATTCAAATAAGTGCTTTGCTGTAACCTGTTGAATGTACTGTAACTGTTTGGCATAGTCAGGATAAGAATTTAAATAGAGATCTTGACTCACCTTTTTGTTCAAATCCACACCACCAGATGTGGTTCCTTGCTGTAAGTGTGGGCTGCGATCAAAGGTCTGAATAAATTCATCACAAAAGTCTGAACTGAGTGCGTTATCATAAACGCGAATAAAATCACTCATGTTTTTCCCTAGTTTTTATTGGAGTTATCATGTTGTCTGAAAAACTTATGCCGCGTTTTTGTGACACCGACGTGCTTGGACATATTAACAATACCGTACTACCCGTATGGTTTGAAGCTGCGCGCACACCTATTTTCAAAATATTTACACCTGATTTAAATCCCAAAGCATGGAAGTTAATCGTAGCGAAGGTAGAAGTAACCTTTAAAGGCGAGCTATTTTATGGTCAAGAGGTGGAGATAAAGACCGTGATTGAGCGTGTTGGCAATAGCTCCTTTGTGATATTACAGCAAGCTTGGCAGCACCAAGAGTGCTGCGCTGAAGGTAGAACAACTATGGTTCGATATGACTTTGCTACAAAGTCTTCAAAATCACTTAGTCAACAAGAGCGAGAGTCGTTAGCTCACTTTATGGTTTAAGCCCTTTAAACTGGTGACCTATGGCTGCGGAGATGCAGGGCTTAACAGTATATGTATAACCATATTTAGCTGTGCTGTTTGGCATGATCTCCAATATTTCATAATCGTTTAGCTCGACTATGTTACTCCCTTCGGTATGTTCGCAACGCGAACTACCGTCGGATTCAAAACGAAAGATAAAATAGGCGAGAATTTGGTTGAGCACCTCATCATAGTTTTGACTAGCATCTGACTTATCTGTTTCTGAACCATTGTTAATAGAAACTGAGAGCGACGTTGACTCACTAGTTTGTGTTTCTGGTGGCGTTGTTTGAAGCTCATTCAGCTCAGTTGACGCTGCTTTTATATCCGTCGTGAGAGACTCGGCTGCTTCTGGTACAGTTCCTCGCGCCTCAAAGGTAATGCCATTTTCATCGATTTTAAAATCAGATGAAAGCTCTCCAATGGTGTTTGAAGCTCCTGACTTTGTTATACCTAGCACCAAAAAAGCAAGTAGAACAAAACACATGATAAGCCGAATGATTGCGGTAGTCGCAGGGAATCGATAGTGGGTTTCATGCCAAAATGGCTTGATACGAAGTGGCTTTAGTAAGAATAGCAGCACCACATAGAAGGTCATTAAAAGCTGCGTCAGTATCAACAAGAAAGTGCTAGTAATAAAAAACCATGTTGGTAATGACAGTAAAACACTGAGGTTATGGGTATAAGGAAAGTTATCGGTACTGACTCCAGTTAAATCATTTATCCTGCCGTCTGCTTGGACCAGAACAAAATTGGCGATTAAGGCGTAAAACAACAGAATTAATGTTTTACCAGGAATGCTTTCCCAAAATGTGATGATGCGGGGCCAAAATTCGTAACACAACGCAATAACTGTGGTGATTAAAATCAAACACGCGGTAAAAATATGATCTTCGGGTTGTGTAACACTGAAGAGGAAAATAAGGAAGCTAATTAAGTAGTATCGCTGAGCGAGTGTTAGGCTTTGCCAAAATTGCTGAAAACCAAAGCGTAATTTAGCTAAGTAGGCGGTAAAATTTTTGGGTGCAAGAAGTTGGTGCATAATAAGCAAGTTTATAATTATTATGCACCAATAATAGAGATTTTTAGAAATTATGACAATAAAGGTTTTAGGTACTTTCCGGTATGAGAACCTGCAAAGTTTGCCACTGTCTCAGGCGTTCCGGATACCAATATTTGTCCGCCTCCAGCTCCTCCTTCAGGACCTAAATCTACAATCCAATCCGCGGTTTTGATGACATCTAGGTTATGCTCGATTACAAGTACTGTATTGCCATGGTCACGCAGACGGTGGAGCACGGCAAGTAGTTGTTGTATGTCATGAAAGTGCAACCCAGTTGTCGGCTCGTCGAGAATGTAGAGTGTTTTACCTGTATCTCGTTTTGATAACTCCCGCGCAAGCTTAACCCGCTGTGCTTCGCCTCCAGACAAAGTTGTTGCGGCTTGCCCTAAACGAATGTAAGAAAGGCCAACATCCATTAACGTTTGCAGTTTGCGGTTAATTGCTGGGATTTTATCAAAAAATGCTCTGGCATCTTCAACAGTCATCTCTAGTACTTCGTGGATGTTTTTACCTTTATAAAGCACCTCAAGTGTTTCACGGTTATAACGTTTGCCTGCACATACATCACAAGGTACATAAACATCCGGCAAAAAGTGCATTTCTACTTTAATGACACCATCGCCTTGGCAAGCTTCACAACGACCACCTTTGACATTGAAACTGAAGCGACCTACTTTGTAGCCACGTGAACGCGCTTCTTGGGTCGCTGCAAATAGTTCACGGATGGCGGTAAAAATACCGGTATAAGTTGCAGGGTTAGACCTTGGAGTACGGCCTATAGGGCTTTGATCAATATCGATGACTTTATCAAAATGCTCAAGACCCTGGATTGACTCGTAGGGGGCCGCTTCTTGGGTCGTTGCGCCATTCAATTCTTGGTGAGCAAGCTTAAATAGGGTGTCATTGATTAAAGTGGATTTACCTGAACCTGACACTCCCGTAATACAGGTCATTAAACCAACTGGAACGCTCAAGTTAACATTCTTAAGGTTATTGCCAGTTGCACCTTTCAACTCTAACCATTTGTCATCGCTGAGGTGTCGTTGCGCTGGTACTTCTATGCGTTTTTCACCACTGAGATATTGCCCAGTGAGTGAGTCTTTACTCTGCATTATGTCATCGCGATTACCCTCAGCGACAACATAGCCACCATGAACACCTGCACCTGGCCCAATATCAATGATATGGTCGGCTGCGCGGATAGCATCTTCGTCATGTTCAACAACGATAACAGTATTACCAAGATCTCTTAGATGAGTCAGCGTTTTGAGCAGACGGTCATTGTCGCGTTGATGTAGCCCAATGGAAGGTTCATCTAACACGTACATTACGCCAACAAGACCAGCTCCAATTTGGCTAGCAAGACGGATGCGCTGAGCTTCTCCGCCGGATAAAGTGTCTGCACTGCGCTCTAGTGATAAATAGTTCAAGCCAACATTGATCAAAAATGACAGTCGATCGCGAATTTCTTTCAATACTTTGTCTGCGATTTGGGCTTTTTGCCCACTAAGCGCCAGCTCAGTAAAAAACTGACTTGCTTCACCAATACTCATAGTTGTGATAGCGGGTAAGTTGGTCGCACCGATAAATACATGACGCGCCTCTTCTCGCAGTCGCGAACCATCACAGCTAGGGCAGGCTTGACTGGTTTGATATTTTGCAAGCTCTTCACGCACAGAACTAGACTCCGTTTCTCGATAACGGCGGTTCATATTGTTCAGTACACCTTCAAACTCGTGATTACGCGTGATCAAATCGCCTCTATCGTTGCGATATTTAAAAGCGATTTTGGTTTTTCCTGATCCTTCCAATACGACTTTTTGGAATTTACTAGGTAACTCTTTAAATGGAGTTTCAAGATCAAAACCGTATTGTTCTGCAACAGAGCTTAGCATTTGGAAATAATAAAAGCTGCGCTTATCCCATCCCTTGATTGCCCCGCCAGCTAAACTGAGCTCCGGATTTTGGACGACTCGTTTTGGATCAAAGTATTGCTTTACTCCTAAGCCATCACAGCTTTGACAAGCTCCGGCTGGGTTGTTGAAAGAAAAGAGTCGAGGCTCTAACTCGGTCATCGCGTAGCCACAGCTTGGACAAGCAAAATTAGCTGAAAAGACCAATTCTTCCGCTTGGTTGTCATCCATATAGGCAACTTGTGCGATGCCATCAGCTAGCTCCAGTGCCGTTTCAAAGGATTCTGCTAGGCGTTGTTCAAGTCCAGGCTTGACTTTAAAGCGATCGACTACAACTTCGATAGTGTGCTTTTTCTGAAGTTCAAGTGTTGGTGGATCTGATAAATCGCAGACTTCACCATCAATACGCGCCCGTATAAAACCTTGACTGGCAAGTTCCTCTAGTAGCTTGACATGCTCACCTTTACGATTTTTCACCACCGGTGCCAACAGCATTAATTTACTGTCTTGTGGCAATGCTAAAACAGTGTCTACCATTTGGCTGATAGTTTGCGCGGCTAAAGGCAAATTGTGAGTTGGGCATCTCGGCTCTCCTACACGAGCAAATAGCAACCTAAGATAATCGTATATCTCGGTAATTGTGCCGACCGTTGAGCGTGGGTTATGAGAGGTCGATTTTTGTTCAATAGAGATGGCTGGAGATAACCCCTCGATATGATCGACGTCGGGTTTTTCCATTAATGATAAAAACTGTCTCGCGTATGCCGATAATGACTCAACGTAGCGTCGCTGACCTTCCGCGTATAAAGTATCGAATGCTAACGACGACTTACCTGAACCTGAGAGACCTGTGATCACTATTAACTTGTCTCTAGGGATGGTGAGAGAAATGTCTTTTAAATTGTGGGTGCGGGCACCCCTGACTTCTATTTTATCCATACGACCCTTGTGTCTTCTCGTGTGCTGTAGTGAGTGAGCGATACTAATTCATCAAAATGAAATATGAACCAGTCATAACATGATGTGAAGTGAACAGATTACCGCATCCCGAATATAAAATTAAGTTATCTGTGCTAAACGAACTAAACTTATTAAACCGATCAGTCAGAGATCAGTACTTTGTATCGACTATTACTCTTATTCGCGCTGTTTTGTCAGGGTATTATGGCTTGTGAGCTGGTGGTAAGGTTTGAAAATTATGCGGCACAATCAAAATTGGATGAGGATTTAGTGTGGCATGGAATGGATGTGGATTTTGCTAAGGCTTTACTGGATGAAGCGGGTTGCCGTTATCGTTTTGTGAGTATTCCTTGGGGGCGGGCATTAAAGCTGCTAGAAGAAGGAGAAATAGATCTTATTTTAAGTGTTACCAAAACACCTTTGCGTGAACAGTATGCCTATTTTATTGGTCCTCAAAGAATGGAAACGATTGTATTTGCAATGAATGCACATGCGCCATATCAATTAGATTCATTAGAGTCGTTGTTCCACCTCTCAAAGCCAATTGCCATTCAACGTAACGCCTATTACGGTGAGGCATTTACTCAGCGGCTCAAACAACGTAAAGACAATGAAACACAATTCATCTTTGTTCCAGATAATCAAGTAAAACTTAATTTGCTGAAAAAGGGGCGTATTGCTGGTTTTTTGGAAGAGAAATTCAATATTCTATACCAGAGTCAAAACAACCCAGATTTTGAGATGTTTACAATAAACTCTCTGATTATCAACGAAGATCCAGTTTATTTTGCTTTCAGCAAAAAGCGCACTTCGATTGAGCGATTACAGCGCTTAACACAGGCATTTGAGCGCTTAAAGCGCAGTGGTAAATTAAATCAGATAACTGAAAAATATAGCGTAAACTGAGGTCTAACCGTGCTTTTCTATCACACACTTTATTCTGCTAATTAGTGTAAGTTAGCACTAGAGTTTGTTAAACTTGCGCGTGATTTTTGCTAGGGACGAATTCCGCCTTATGTCTACTGACTCTTTAAATCCGATAGAAAAGCGAGCCGCTATTTCTCTTGCTGGTGTATTTGCTTTTCGTATGCTTGGCTTGTTCATGTTGATGCCGGTATTGGCTATTTACGGTCAATCCCTAGAAGATGTGTCACCGTTATGGATAGGGTTAGCTATTGGTGCGTATGGTTTAACTCAAGCATTGTTGCAAATTCCCATGGGGTGGTTATCTGACAAGTTTGGTCGTAAACCTATTATCATTGCAGGCTTACTGGTATTTGCATTAGGTTCTATTATTGCTGCGTTAGCAGATAGTATTTATTGGGTCACACTTGGTCGTGCTTTACAGGGAATGGGGGCAATTGCAAGCGCGCTACTTGCCTTAGCTGCCGACCTGAGTCGTGATGAGCAGCGTCCTAAAGTAATGGCTGTTATTGGTATGTGCATAGGTATGAGTTTTGCTTTTGCTATGCTCTTAGGACCTATGGTTGCTGCTTCATTTGGTATTGCCGGGATCTTCTGGTTAACGACACTACTGGCGTTTGTCGGCATTGCCATTATTATTTTTATGGTACCTAACGCCGTTAATAAAGCGCCAAAAGGCGATACGGTCGCCAGTTTTTCAGATATTCGACGTCTGTTGCAACACTCACAGCTGCTGAGGCTTGATCTTGGTGTGCTTCTTCTACATCTAACCCTAACGACTATTTTTGTTGCTTTACCTGGTCAGTTAATTCGAGATGGATTAGCAGCTGACAAACATTGGCAACTTTATATCCCAGTTTTCTTGTTAGCCTTTTTATTAATGGCTCCGATGATGATAGTGGCTATCCGTAAACAAAAAGAGAAGCAAACCTTTTTACTGTCGATAGCAATGTTAGTAGTAAGCTCAGCTATTTTATATTGTTACGTTGATTCCTTATGGGTTATTGCAGGTGCGATGCTAATATATTTTATTGCATTCAATTTTCTTGAAGCAACGATGCCTGCGCTGGTTTCCCGTATTGCTCCTGCAAATCAAAAGGGCTCTGCGATGGGGATATTCTCCTCTGGACAATTTATGGGAGCCTTTATTGGTGGTGCACTTGGTGGAGTGTTGGCACAAAATTTTGCGATCGATACGATATTTGCCGCAACGGCTATTATTGGGGTAATATGGTTCGTTATCGCTTGGGGCATGCAAGTGCCACCAAAAAGCAAAACGATTAGTCTGGTTGCTGCTGTAGGTAGTGAACAGCAAGCATCGAAGTTAGCAGAACAGCTAGTTCTATTGCCAGGTGTGCTTGAAGCGACAGTCGTGAGTGACGAGAATCGTAGTTACTTGAAAGTAGACGATAAAGTTTTTGATTTGAAGCAAGCCAAGCAACTGCTAGGCTTGTCATAATGTGAGGAGACAATGCCATGGCACGTGGTGTTAATAAAGTAATTTTGGTAGGTAATCTGGGCCAAGATCCTGAAGTTCGCTATATGCCAAATGGTAATGGTGTGGCTAACATCAGCATCGCGACAACAGACAGCTGGAAGGATAAAAATACCGGTCAACTACAAGAGCGCACTGAGTGGCACAGAGTTGTACTATTTGGCAAGCTAGCAGAAGTGGCTGGTGAGTACCTGAGAAAAGGCTCACAAGTATACATCGAAGGGCGTTTGCAGACTCGTAAGTGGACAGATCAAAGCGGCCAAGAAAAGTATACAACAGAAATTGTTGTAGACATGGGTGGTCAAATGCAGATGTTGGGTGGCCGTGGTGAGCAGCAAGGCCAAGGCGGCGGTCAATACCAAGGTGGTCAGCAACAGCAAAATAACTATGGCCAACAAAGCTATAATCAAGCGCCACAACAACAGTATGCGCAGCCACAGCAGCAGTCAAACCAGCAACAAGGTGGCTTTGCACCTCAGCAATCGCAGCAGAATACACAACAATCTTCTGGCTTTGGTGGTCAATCGCAAGGTGGGTTTGCACCGCAACAGAATCAAAACCAGTCACAGTCAGGCGGTAGCTCAAACCCTATGGAGCCACCAATCGATTTTGATGATGATATTCCGTTCTAAAGAACATGTGAAATAGTGTAATTTTTTCTAACCCCAGCCTCGTGCTGGGGTTGTTGTAATTGATTTCCTCATAGGAACCTTTCCGTATAAATTGATATTGAACGCGACCACTTTTCTGACTTGTTCTCAGGTGCTTAGTTTATAGAGGTAATTTAATACCAATTTGACTTAATACTTGCTCAATTTGAAGGAGTAAATCTGACGCTAACAGCGTTAAAAATTTCTTATTTAGAACAACTAAATAGCAAAATTTTTGCCTGGTTATCGACAAGATTTTCTCGCCTCAAAATAGTCCACTTAATTAAGAAAATTGGTATAACCTTCAACCTTGCTTGAGTTTTGTGCAATTTTGAACAACACTTCAGTTATCTTTCAAACCAAATCAAGCCTTATGCCAAGTCAGCTGTTAGATGGATGTAGTAGTCAATACAGGAACAAGTTAATCGCGGTCAGCTTGGTTGTGTTGTTATGCTTAAATTTTCTAATTCAACACTTGCTGCACATGCAAATTCACAGCCAAGGAGAAGCGGCTGCTGCTGAAATAACTCAATTAACAGCCAGTAAAGTGGAACAGGATGCTGAGAGCATTGCGGCAAATCATGGTTTCAGCACTTTACCTCTGGCAAAGCACGAAGCTCACCGGTTTGTGGTTAACGAAAGGTCGGTTGTGCTCTATCATGAACCTGTCTGGGTCAGTCATGGTCACTTACTTATTTTTTTCAATTTGCTTTTTTTTGGTCTTGTTCTTTTCGTTCATCGCTGGTGGTTCTTATACGGTAAGCCTGAGCCCAAAGAAGATAACGATGAGCGCACATTGTTACCAATAAAATCTGAAGAAGGTTATGCGTTGTTTGCACTAGTACATTGGCAGTGTCATTCACCAAAAGAGGTTGATCTACAGCTACACTTTCAGCTTGCATTGGTTAAGGGGCTCAGTGAGTTTGGTACGGTGGCGGTAAAATACTTACCATCGGGTGCATTAGCGGTTACCGTAAAGCAGGTTGATACCAGTAAAGGCATGGAATTGGCGAAGCAGATGCATGAAATCGTTTTTAAAGTCATGTTAGCGTTTCGTGGTGACCTATCGCGTAGCAAAGTAAAGCTTGGGGCGTGTCTTTATCAAGAGAATAAGCAACAAACGCAAGTTTATCAGAGTGCAAAGTCTGCACTTGCGATTGCGCAAAATCAAGTGTGGCAACATACCCACTTAGTTCACCTGACAGAGTTACTCGCAAGAAGATTAAATGAAGATGGTGAAATGCTGCTCACTCATCTTAAAACAGGGCAATTTTCATTGTTTTTTCAGCCGCTGTTCGATTTTTTGGTGGAAGATGTCATTGTGAGCGAAGCCTTGTTAAGGGTCTCTCATAAGGAAATGGGACGCATTTCTGCAAAACAAGTGATGCAGCATCTATACACACCAGAGCAATTTCAATTTCTTGATAGGGCTATTGTTAAGCAAGTACTTTCGGTTTATCAACAAGAAAAGAGCTTTGGTAAGGTCAGTATAAATTTGCATATCAATAGCTGGCTAGATCAAACTTTTATTGATTGGTTAGAGCAGCAAATAGTCGCTGCCCATGGTGGCTCTGCAATCGGTTTTGAGCTTAGTATTGAAGATGTGCATTTACATGGAGAAAGATTGCTTCAAGCCTTTAGACGGCTCAAAGGCTTAGGTTGTGACCTTTACTTGGACAATGTAACACAAACGGTATCTCTGGCTTCTACCCCACTTATCAAACAGGTCAAAGCGATTAAGTTGAGTTATGAATTGGTGCATGAAATTGAGAAATCGGCTTATCGGAAACGAACCGTAAGGCAAATTGTTACACAAGCTAGAGGGTTAGGGATCCCTGTATACGCTGTGGGCATCGAAACACAAAGCGAGTTAAGTTGTATTAAAAGCTTAGGCGTTAAAGGCGCACAAGGACATTATTTTTCAGCGCCTCTGGAACAGCTTGCGGATATTCACTAACCCGATGTGGCGGTAGCAATAAATATCCTCACAACATATTGATTATGTACTTACACCACCGTGTCGCAAGGATTAACGGTGGTCCTGCTGCATGTAACGCATCCCATCAAGTCCTTGTAATCCACCTGTGTGGATAGCGGTGATCACACTGCCGCTATCAAAATAACCCTGCTGTGCCAAAGAGAATATAGCGAAAAATAGTTTGCCTGTATAAATAGGTTCCAAGGGGAGTGCGTACTTTTCCTTCATGTGAGCGCAAAATGAGAGTAATTCCGGTGTGGTTTTGGCATATCCGCCATGATGAAAGTCATGTAGAAGTCCCCAAGTATTAAAGCAATCGTTGGGTAGTAGCGCTTTTATTTCTTGTTCTAAGTATTGCGCGCCTTTTAACACGGTAACACCAAGTACTTGGGAACTTTTCGATGCAGCTATCAGGCCTGCGAGTGTGCCTCCGCTACCGACAGCTGTCATTATATAGTCACTCTGTGGTAGTGAAGTGGCAAGCTCTTGAATACCTTGTAAAGCAAAGTGGTTGCTTCCTCCTTCAGGTATAATAAAGGCATTTTCAAACTTGGCTTGCAACCGCAGTAAATAATCAGGATTCGACCTTTGTCTATACTCTATGCGACTGACGGGGTGTAGGGTTAGCCCACATGCGCTCGCCATTTTTAGTGTAGGGTTGTGATAGTCCAGTTCTGGACCTCTGACAATCAGGTGGCCTGCTATTCCAAATAGTTTACATGCCATACTCGTAGCGTATAAATGATTAGAAAAAGCACCGCCAAAGGTGATCAGCTCTTCAAGTCCGGATTTTTGTAGATGAAGTAAGTTATATTTCAACTTCCGCCATTTGTTTCCTTGAATTACTGGATGGATCAGGTCATCACGTTTCACTTGCAATGTAAGACCATATTTTTCCAGTATCGGATGATTGATGATTTGAATTGGCGATTCTTTAATATCTTTGATTGCTAACATGACGAGGTTGGTATGAACAGACACTGTGTTATGGTAAACAGCATCAACATTTCACTCCAGTGTTTGTTACTACTTTTTTAAGTGATGCGAAGATTGTCATGTTAAATGTGTAACGCAGCGTAATGAGAGAGAAAAATCGACAAAATCTCATCTAAAAACTGGCAAGACGCTGGTTAATAGTTGTAAACTCAGATATTAATTGTGCAAAGCTTGTGTTTTACTTTGTAAGTACATAGCATAGAGCCCTAACTATAAGAAATAACAAGACCAAACAACTGCCGCTGTTGGGAATGGAACATATGCGAATTGCTCCTTTAACTTTTATTGTCTCGGCCTCTATTCTGGCCATGAGTACTGTTGCTTCAAGCGCTATGGCGCAAGACACTGCGACGGTCACAGCCATTGAATCTGAGCTGTCTACTAAGCAAACTGAATTAGATAAATACTCGGTTGTGTTGGAAAAGCACTTAGCAGAAGAAACACGTCTACAATCTCAGCTTGAATTACTGCGCAAACGGTCTGGAGAGTTAGACAAAGAGAAAAATCAAGCATTGGATGCGATGAATGAGCTGTATAGAAGGTTGATTGACGATCCCTCTATTGATATTTCCGCAGCGCAGTCTCGTTATCAACAAGCGGTAGCAGATCACAAGCAAAACAAAGAAGATATTGCGATGCAAATAGCGGCAATTGCATCTCAACGAAAAGATATTGAGCAGGTTCGCATCACCAAACATACTTTGGTGAATACACTTGAAAACCTCAAGGATCAACTCGGTACTGCACGAGTTGAAAGGCTTCGCAACGAATTTACTCGCGAAGGTACATTAGAGATAGAGCATACGATTAATTGTAAACGCACAGAAACCTTGGCTGCTTGTGAACAGCGTGGTCAACAGATGGGTTTGCAAAAAGCAACGAAACGCTTTATTGACCAAATCTTTGCTAACTTGACAGAAAGCAGAGTGGTTGAGCCAAAACGCAATATGGCCGGAGCGCAGGTACACGTAGTTAGTAGTCATGTTGTAAATAGCGGGTTTAGTGGTCAAGGCAATTACAGCGTGAATTTAAGTGTGACGATGCGTGGCGATGTAAACAGCAGTCGTTTATGTAACTTGTTAAGCTTAGATAACCGTTATTGTGTTGAATATGGCACTCCACTGGCCGTCAATTACCAATCAAATTACACGGCAATATACAGCGACGACCAACTGACTTTTACAGATAAACAAAGCACGACGGTGGATGTGGCTACTATTGCTAAACAACCCATCGTGGAGACCCCCCTTGTAAAAAAGTCACAAACGGCTGATAAAACAGTCGAGCTGACATTACGGTCTAATGTTTACGATGACGAAGTATTCATCAACGGAGTGAGCTATGGTGCGACCAAAACGACGGTTGCTATCCCAACGGGCTTCTATGATGTTGAAATCAGAAAAATCGGTTACGAACCTTACAAAGCGCGAATTCATCTACAAGCAGCACAAACTATCAATGCAAAGTTAGTCAAAAAGCGTCAGTCAGTTACTCAGTTAGTCAGTAAAAAAACAGGAACTAACACTTCACCGGTTCAGTCTATTGCTCAGTCACCTACTGAAAATGAACTCGCGATTATTCCAGCTGGCACTTTCAAGATGGGAGACTTAACGGGTAATGGCTTGCCAAATGAGCGTCCAATTGTGGAAAAAGTGCTAAGCCACTCATATGCAATGCAAAGTACTGAAGTCACGGTTGCCGCCTTTCGGCGTTTTGCACAAAGCACGGGTTATAAAACGTTAGCTGAGCAGGGTAAAGGGTGCGCATTTTATAAAAACGGTGAACCTGTTTGGGAACTTGAATTTAACTGGCAAAACCCAGGCTATGAGCAATCAGATAATTTTCCCGTTGTCTGCGTTGCTTACGATGACGCTAAAGCGTACGCTAATTGGTTATCTGGTGAAAAAGGACAACAATATCGATTACCCAATGAAGTCGAGTGGGAATATGCTGCTCGCGCAGGTACAACTTCAGAGTACCCTTGGGGAAATGAAATTGGTAGAAATTTAGCAAATTGTGGCTGGTGCGGAAGTGAGTGGTCAAATAAAAGCCCAGCTCCAGTCAGTCAGTTTTCACCAAATAGTTACGGTCTGTATGACACAGTTGGAAATGTATGGGAGTGGACGCAGAAGCGTGCATCTCAACAGGATGTTACTGTACGTGGTGGTGCGTGGAATTTTGCTCCGAGCTTGGCAAGAGTATCAACTCGCTTAGCTTTAGCACCAGATTTTAGAGCGAATTATATAGGCTTTCGACTTGTTCGAGAGCGTTAAGTAGTAAATTAAGAGCAGCGATTAACGCTGCTTTGTTTGACAGAATTCTGAAAGGTCACCCAGCCTCATGTTTAAAAAATTACGCGGATTATTTTCTAACGATCTCTCTATCGACTTAGGGACAGCTAATACACTTATCTATGTAAAAGAAGAAGGCATAGTACTGAATGAACCGTCAGTCGTTGCTATTCGACAGGAGCGTGCCGGTGGACCAAAAAGTGTCGCATCTGTTGGTACTGCTGCAAAGCAAATGCTGGGTCGAACACCGGGTAATATAAAAGCCATTCGTCCAATGAAAGATGGTGTAATCGCTGACTTTTATGTGACAGAAAAGATGCTGCAGCATTTTATTAAGCAAGTACATAATAATAACTTTATGCGTCCTAGCCCACGCGTACTTATTTGTGTACCGTGTGGTGCAACTCAGGTTGAAAAGCGTGCTATCCGTGAGTCAGCAATGGGAGCAGGCGCGCGCGAAGTATACTTGATTGAGGAGCCGATGGCCGCGGCAATTGGTGCTGGTTTACCGGTATCTGAAGCCACAGGTTCAATGGTTGTCGACATTGGTGGCGGTACTACAGAAGTGGCGATTATCTCGCTAAATGGTGTCGTTTATTCTTCATCAGTACGTATCGGTGGTGATAAGTTTGATGAAGCTATTATCAACTATGTGCGTCGCAACTTTGGAAGTTTAATTGGTGAAGCAACGGCCGAGCATATTAAACATGAAATTGGCTCTGCCTTTAAGAGTGAAACGCCGATTGAAATCGAGGTTCGTGGCCGTAACCTTGCTGAAGGTGTGCCGCGTTCCTTTACCCTAAACTCGCATGAGATCCTAGAAGCGTTACAAGAGCCATTAATGGGGATTGTCAGTGCGGTTATGGTTGCTCTTGAGCAGTCCCCACCAGAGTTGGCATCTGATATTTCTGCTCATGGTATGGTGCTCACAGGCGGTGGTGCCTTGCTAAAAGATCTCGATCGCTTGCTAATGGAAGAGACCGGGATACCAGTTGTCGTTGCTGATGATCCATTGACTTGTGTCGCCAGAGGGGGAGGCAAAGCGCTAGAAATGATTGATATGCACGGTGGTGATGTTTTTAGCTACGACTGATGAATTTACTCTTTGGCCGAACCATCCCATTACAACTGCGACTTACTGTCGCAGTTGTGCTTAGTATTATTCTGATCATTGGCGATCGCTACACAGCTGGCGGCACGATGGTAAGAACGAGTTTGAATACGCTCGTGAGTCCTTTATTGTACGTTGCCAATATTCCATATGAAGCATTTAGTTTTGGGTTAAAGAGCCTAAATACGCGAGATAAATTACAACAAGAAAATCAGTTACTCAGAGAAAAACAACTGTTACAAAGTGAGCAACTGCAACAATTACAGTTTCTGCAAAAGGAAAACCAGGAACTACGTGCCTTACTGCGAGCTTCTGCTAGAGAAGGCAACCAAAGGCTTATTTCTCAGGTGTTGTCTGTACATTCAAATCCATACAGTCACCAGGTCGTAATCAATCGCGGCACTATTGATGGCATTAGTGAAGGCCAGGCTGTGATCGATGAAATGGGTATAGTCGGGCAACTTACCCAAGTTGGTACTACAACATCGCGTGTCTTGCTGATGACGGATACTACCCATGCAACACCGGTTAGGATCTTAAGAAATGACGTAAGAACAGTAGTAGAGGGAACCGGTAAAATAAACAGTGTACGCCTCGCGCATGTCCCCCATAGTATGGATATTCGAATTGGGGATATATTAGTGACATCAGGTTTAGGTGGGACATTTCCAGAGGGTTACCCTGTCGCAGTTGTGACTGAAATTGACCGTGATGAAGGGCTGCCATTTGCACAAGTGCAGGCTGAGCCTGTGGCACAACTTGATCGGATCCGATTGTTAGTGGTGCTAGGTAAGCGCAGGCAAGAGGCAATTAATAATGAGTAAAAATAGTGGTTTATTAATTGCGCTCAGCGTATTTGTAGCTCTGATCATGGCCTTGATGCCACTACCTTTTTCCCTAGAGCCATTTCGCCCTGATTGGGTTTTACTAGTGCTAATGTATTGGTCTTTGGCTGTACCGCACCGTGTTAATATTGGTTGGGCTTGGGTAACCGGATTAATCATTGATTTGGCTATGGGGGCACCACTTGGAGTAAACTCACTAACTTACTCAATTTGCATTTACATCACAGCCAGTAATTTTCAAAAAATTCGTAACTTCTCTATTTGGCAGCAGGCAGTATTAATTGGATTGTTTTTGGCTCTCTATCATTTGTTACAATTCTGGCTTAATCATTTCTTGCTTGATATCTACTTTAACCCGCATTATTTGTGGCCTGCAGTTACAGGCATGGTGTGCTGGTTGTGGATATTCCCGCTACTGAGAAAATACCGTAGACAGTTTAGGATCCGATAATGCCAACCAATTTATATCTCGCTTCGGCTTCTCCAAGACGCAGTGAATTGTTATCGCAACTAGGTTATGCCTTTGAGCAGTTTAGTATTGATGCTGACGAAAGCCCATTGGCTGGTGAAACCGCCATACAATTGGTTGAGCGGCTCGCGCGTTTAAAAGCGCAGTCGGGCGTCGCAAAAGGTTATACCGACAGACCTGTATTGGGCAGTGATACTGTTGTGGTGATTGATGGCGAGGCACTTGGAAAACCTCGTGATAAAGCTGATTTTATCAGCATGATGCGACGCCTATCAGGCAATACTCATCAGGTAATGACCGCAATCGCACTTGCTGATCCTAATAAAGTATTGAGTCAGGTAGTGACAACGGATGTGACCTTTAAGGAATTAGATGACACTGAAATTGAAGCATATTGGCAGACCAAAGAGCCGCAAGATAAAGCGGGTGGTTATGGGATCCAGGGGCTAGGCGGGCGCTTTGTTACTGAGATCCAAGGTAGCTATTTTGCAGTTGTGGGCTTACCTTTATATGAGACGGATGAATTAATACAACGGTTTTTAAATAATTATGAGTAGCGAACTACTAATTAACGTCACCCCCAGTGAAAGTCGTGTAGCCTTAATAGAAAATGGTGTGCTGCAAGAGGTACAGGTTGAGCGCATCGGCAACTTGGGAATAGTTGGCAATATCTATCTTGGAAAAGTGAGCCGAGTGTTGCCCGGTATGCAAGCTGCGTTTGTTGATATTGGTTTGGAGAAAGCTGCGTTTTTACATGCTTCTGATATTGTCAACAGTGCTTCTATCGAAGAAGGAGTTGCAGATTCACCAGTTAAAAAAGTACAAGATATTCGCGAACTGGTAAAGCAAGGGCAATTTATCATGGTGCAAGTGGTGAAAGATCCGCTGGGTACTAAAGGCGCTAGGCTAACCACAGATATCACCATTCCGTCTCGTTATTTAGTATTTATGCCAGATGCGACACATGTCGGTGTGAGCCAGCGTATTGAAACAGAACAAGAACGAGATAGATTAAAAGAAATCGTTGCTCAATATAATGATGAAAATGGCGGTTTTATTGTTCGCACCGCTGCCGAAGGTGCTTCAGAAGCAGAACTAAAACACGATGCGGAATTTCTGAAAAAGTTATGGCAGAAGATAGTGACGCGCCGCCGCAAAACCAGTAAAGCAAGGATCTTGCACGAAGATCTGACTTTGGCATTTAGAACATTGCGTGATTATGTCGGTGAGGACATGGAGCGCATCCGTGTTGACTCAAAGTTGACCTATCAAGAGTTAAAATTATTTACCGAAGAGTTTGTTCCACAGCTGGCAAGCGCACTGGAATACTATCCTGGTGAGCGCCCCATTTTTGACTTATTTGATGTCGAATCTGAAATACAAAAAGCACTACATCGCAAGGTAGAATTAAAGTCAGGCGGCTACTTGATCATAGATCAAACTGAGGCGATGACAACGGTTGATGTCAACACTGGAGCGTTTGTTGGCCACCGTAACTTAGAAGAAACCATTTTTAATACCAATGTTGAAGCGACTTCTGCTATTGCAAGGCAACTCAGGCTCAGAAACCTTGGTGGTATCATCATTATTGACTTCATCGACATGGTATCGGATGAGCATAAACGCCGCGTATTGCACTCTTTAGAAACTGCGTTGTCCAAAGACCGAGCAAAAGCCAATATTAATGGACTTTCTGCGCTAGGGCTTGTTGAGATGACGCGAAAACGCACGCGTGAAAGCTTGGAGCACATTCTTTGTGATGTATGTCCATCTTGCTCTGGGCGAGGATCGTTAAAGACAGTTGAAACCGTATGCTATGAAATTTTACGTGAAATAGTCCGTGTTAATCGAGCGTATGACGCTGATAAGTTCATGGTGTATGCCTCTCCTGCAGTGAGTGAGGCTTTGATTAATGATGAGTACCATAACTTGGCTGAGCTTGAACTATTTATAGGTAAACAGGTCAGTATTCAAACTGAGAGCTTATACAGCCAAGAACAGTTTGATGTAGTAATGATGTAAAAGGTAGTGGTACATGCAGGCTAAGGCCGTTTGTTTTTTCTGCCTGCGCAAAGCATGGCAAATTTTTGCGATCACTTTAGTGACACTTGCGGTGCTGGTGTCTGCGTTAAAGTATGCCTTGCCCTATGCAAATGATTATAAAAGTAACATCGAAGCGCTTATCCAAAAGCAGCTCAATGTTGACATCAGTATAGGACAAATTAGTGCAAGCTGGGAGGGTAATGGCCCAGCTTTAGTGCTGGAATCACTCTCTTTTAAAGATAACCAGAATTCGCCTATTTCCATTAATATTGCGAAAACTTCATTACAGCTGAATGTGTTTGAGTCTGTGCGGCAGATGCAAATCGCATCTAATTACTTTGTGTTGGAAGGTTTTGAAGCTGATATTGACCTTCGCAAGCTCAGTAATACCCAAGAGCAAAATGAATTTGAGCAGCAAGCACTGCTTGAAAGTCTGTTTTTGGGAGATGTGGGGCACTTTGCTGTGCAAAGCAGTCGCCTTAACATTACCTTTGCCAGTGGTAAAACACATCGCTTACTGCTTAAAGACCTGGTATGGCAAAACTCCAGCGCGTTGCATGAAGGGATAGGGGAAATTGCATTACCGGGGTTTTCGCAGGGACAGTTCAATGCTCGCATATCTTTATCCGGAAGAAAGCTAAGTGAACTGGCGGGCGATATTTATGTGTCTGCTGACAAAGTAGATCCTGTTGACTGGTTAGAAGAACTTGTGACGTTAACCTATCCCAACCTCAGTGCAGACATTAATGCGCAACTATGGCTTGGGTTTGAACAGGGCGAGCTGCAAGACATCACGGTAGACATTAAACCAAGTGCGTTGACATGGGTTGAGGATGAGCGTGAGCGCACGCTGGTATTAGATGACGCACAATTTCTACTCACCCCCGATTCTGAAGGCCTGTGGATCCAAAGTAGTGGTATTCAGTTTACGCATAACCAAAAAGCACTCGAACCAATCCAGCTTGAAGCAAAATGGCTTAAGCACAATAAAACGTTTTGGCTCGAAAATATCAACGCTAGTTTACTGGCGGAGTTGGCCCAACTGGCGCAGTTTCCTGGGCGGGACTTACTTTATGGTATGAATCCTAATGGCCAACTGAGTGCGGCTAAGTTCAGTATTAGCGATGACGCTTCATGGTCAGCATGGGGGGTCGTTGAAAATATTGCAGTGGAACCGTATCAAGGGATCCCAGGTATTTATGGCGCACGATTAGAAGTTGTGGCGTTGGATAATCAAGTTAGGTTAAATGTTAGTGTTGATCAAAGTGAGCTTTTATCAAAAGAAACCTTTAAGAATAATATTGAAATTCAACAGTTAAGTGGTGATATTTTCATCCGAGAACAACAGCTAAGAGGGTGGCAAGTTTCTAGCCCTAATTTTTGGATAAGTAATCAAGACGTGGCGTTAGCTGCGGAGTTTTCATTACAATTAAATGACGATCCTACTTTAGACTTATATGCAGAGTTATCGGGTGGGCGAGGTGAGATAGCGTCTCGATATTATCCGGTAAGTATCATGCGTAAAAGCCTAGTCGACTATCTAGAATCAGGTATACAGGGCGGTCAGCATTTACAAACCCAAGTGTTACTTAATGGTCCTCTCTCGCATTTCCCGTTTGCTGATAAGCAAGGCCAGTTTGAAGTTAAATCACGTTTGAATGAAGTTAAATTTAACTTTGCACCCGGTTGGCCAAGCGTAACGTCTGGCGATGTTACTTTACACTTTGCAAATGAAAGAATGGATATTTATGTACATCGTGGTGAACTGGTTAATCAGACAGTTGATCAAGGTGTGGTGGTTAGCATTGAAGATCTCAATCAAGCAGATGTACTCACTGTAGATATTCTTCACAACACTGAAGCCAGTACATTACAACCTTTCTTCAGTGCAACGCCAATTGCTGATCCGCTCGAAAATATATTAGAAATTGTTCAGGCAAAAGGGAACACGACAGGAGAAGTGCTTCTCACTGTGGATTTACATGATGGCGCTGTGCGTGCTCAAGGCGATGTTTATCTTAAAGATAATTCGGTTTTTTTAGCAAAACCAGGTATGCAGTTGGAGAAGGTAAATGGCATCATCGCATTCGATGATGACAATATTCAGGTGAATGAGTTAACTGCGACTTGGCTTGATATGCCACTGTCTATGAATTTATCCGGCTCAGGTAACAAGCAAAGTTATCAAGTGAGTAGCAAGATTGGCTTACAAGCTGGAATCACCCAACTAACACCCTATGCAAATGGCATTATTGATGGCTATTTTGAGGGGATTAGCATGCTCAATACTAAGTTAACACTCAACTTTGCTGACTCTGGCTTCAACTACAAAGCAACGTTTGATAGTGATCTACGTGGTATAACTAGTTATTTACCTGATCAGTTTGCTAAACCAGCACATCAAACCAAACTACTAAGTGGTACGGTGCTAGGTGATGATATTTCTAACCTGATCACGGCAAGACTAGACAGTCAATTGTATTTTAATGGCATCATAGATAACAGCACGGGGACCATGCGCAATGCGCATCTGATAATCGGAAGTAAAGACGAAGGCTTAAATAGCGAAGGGTTTGATATTACGATAAAACAACAAGAGATCGAACTGCTTCCTTGGTTACCTTTGATTGACCGTATTGTTTCGGTACCAAGTAGTGATACCGACAGCGCATTTTTGCCTGCATTGAATCAGGTTAGTGGGACGTTTTCAAAAGTAACTTTTTCGGATATTCCATTTTACGATGTTGATTTTGCAATGACGCCTTTAAATGGCGCTATGCAGCTTAAAATCAATAGTAAAGAAATGCGCACTCAGGTAGCAATACCAAGGTCTAGTTCTAGCCGACCGATACACATTAATAGTGACTATTTACGACTTAATTTGCCCAAAGAGGCGTCATCACAGCAAGGTTTACCCGCAGAGATTGATTCTCTTGACTGGTTACTCGAATTGCCTGCCACTGAATTTGTATGTGCCGACTGTAAGGTTGATGACTATCAATTAGACAAGGTGAACCTTTCTTTATTTGGTGACGGTAACAAGCTGATTATTTCCGAGTTAGTTATTGATAAAAAAGAACATAAATTAAATGCCAGTGGCCGGTTTGAACAAGGGAAAACGAGCCTAACGGGCGTACTTGCCAGTGATGATTTTGGGGAATTAATGGATGAATTTGATATTACATCTACTATCAAAGACTCTCGCGCCAATATAGAGTTTGCTATGGACTGGCAAGGTGCGCCCTATGATTTGGACATGCCAAGTCTTGCTGGAACCGTAACATGGCGCTTAGGGGAAGGGCATTTGGCAGAGATAAGCGATAAAGGGACGCGGGTATTTTCATTATTGAGTTTAGATTCGTTGATTAGAAAACTGCGCCTTGACTTCAGAGACGTGTTCTCCAAAGGTTTTTTTTACAATGGTATGAGTGGCTCAGTACACTTAAATAATGGTGTAGCAGTCACTGAAGACACTAAATTAGATGGCGTACCAGCAGATTTAGCTATACGGGGTTATACTGATCTCAATACGTACGAAATTAATTATGATTTGGCTGTAGCACCCCAAGTCACCTCCAGTTTACCTGTGATAATGGCGTGGGCGGTGAATCCCGTTACTGGGTTGGCGGCATTGGCACTAGACAAAGTGATCCACTCTGCACGGGTTATCTCTGAAATAAACTTTAAGATCACCGGCACGATGCAAGAACCCATAGTGACAGAGGTTGATCGTAAGAGTAAAGAGGTCGAGTTACCGACGCCTATTATTCCGGTAAGTGAGCAATTACCAGACGACGAAACAATAAAAAGTGACAACCAGAACGAAGCAACTGAGCCCCCAGTTCAAAGTGGGGATGCTACACTTAAACAAGAAAAGCAGTCCATAGAGCCGCAAAATAAGGAAGGTGGCAATGGCTAAAGTCATCGCATTACCGATGTGCTCGGCACAGACCGCAGAGGTAAACCTAGCTTATCTGCGTCGTCAGTTAGCTTTGTTGGTCATTGAGGAAGAAACTTTAGTTTGCTTGCCTGAAAGCTGGCTGGCATTTTGTGAGAATGCGCAGCAAGCTTGGGAAGGTGCACATCACAGTGAGCAGTACCTTACAGAGCTATCAGCTCTTTGTCGTCAATATGGCATTTGGCTTGCTGCTGGCACTATTGCAACACTGGGTGTTGATGAAAAGTACTTGGCAGCCAGCTATTTATTTAACTCGTGTGGAGAGATAGTAGCACGCTACAATAAGATCCACCTATTTGATGCCAATATAAGTGACAAGACTAAACAATACCGAGAGTCTGAGCGAACCCTTCCTGGACAGGAGATAGTGGTTGCTGACAGTCCATTCGGTAAAATTGGCTTCAGTGTATGTTATGACTTACGCTTTGCAAGCTTATATCAAGCGATGAGAGTATTAGACGCTGAGCTATTTTTAGTTCCTAGTGCGTTTACTTGTGCAACAGGGGCAGCGCATTGGCAGCCCTTGTTACAAGCAAGAGCAATTGAAAATCAGTGCTATGTGGTAGCGGCTGCACAGTCTGGTAACCATGAAAATGGTAGAGAAACATACGGTCATAGCTTAATCGTATCACCTTGGGGTGAGATTTTGGCAGACACAAAGACGAGTTTGGAGCCCATCTCCCAAAAGATTGATAGAGCACTTCTTGATTCTATCCGAAGAAACATGCCGGTAATGGATCACAACCGATTTAAAAGTGAGTTTTTATGAGTAATGTAGAGCAAAATTTACTGACCAATAGCCAGCTGACGAGAGAGCAACTTACACAAACGCTTGATTATATTCACCAGCACAAAGTAAATTATGCCGATTTATACTTTCAATCGAGTCACCACGAAACCTGGGTACTTGAAGACGGTATAGTCAAAGATGGTAGCTACAATATTGAGCGTGGCGTTGGTGTGCGTGCCGTCAGTGGTGAAAAAACGGGTTTTAGTTATTCAGATGCCATCAATATTGAAGCATTAAATAAAGCGGCTGAGGCTGCGCGTAGTATTGCACAAACTGGTGAAAGTCATAAAGTGCAAGTATTTAGCGATGTATCAGCACCAATCCAATTCCAACCAGCACAACCTATTACTAGCATGGCTGATGCTGATAAGGTGTCTCTGTTAAGAGAAATGGAGCAATGTATCCGTGACTTAGCACCAGAAGCACAACAAGTCGTTAGCTCATTATCCGCGGTATATGAAGAGGTATTAATTGCTGCGAGTGACGGTACATTTGCGACCGATATTCGTCCATTAATTCGCTTAAATTGCTCAGTACTATTAGAGAAAAATGGTCGCCGTGAACGCGGCAGTGCTGGAGGTGGTGCGCGTTTAGATTATGGCTACTTTAAGGAATTGGTAGATGGTGAACCTAGATGGATGCAGTTTGCAAAAGAAGCGGTAAGGCAAGCTCAAATTAATCTTGAAGCCATTGATGCTCCGGCAGGCACTATGCCTGTCGTCCTCGGTTCTGGTTGGCCTGGAGTTTTGTTGCATGAGGCTGTTGGACACGGCTTAGAAGGTGACTTTAACCGTAAAGGTGCATCAGCATTTAGCGGCCGTATTGGTGAACAAGTTGCTTCTAGCTTATGTACTGTGGTTGACGATGGTACGCTTGCTAATCGCAGAGGCTCTTTAAATATAGATGATGAAGGGACTCCAGCAGCTTACAATGTCCTGATTGAAAACGGTATTTTAAAAGGCTACATGCAGGACAAGCAAAATGCGAGCTTGATGGGAGTTGCGCCAACAGGTAATGCTCGTCGCGAGTCATATGCGCATCTACCTATGCCGAGAATGACAAATACCTACATGTTAGCGGGAGAGCATACGCAAGAGGAAATCATCCGCAGCGTTGATAAAGGCATATTTGCTAATAATTTTGGTGGCGGTCAGGTCGACATTACGTCTGGTAAGTTTGTATTTTCAGCTTCAGAAGCCTACCTAATCGAAAATGGCAAGATCACCCAACCGATTAAAGGAGCCACTTTGATTGGCAATGGCCCTGAAGTGATGAAAAAAGTTTCTATGGTTGGTAATGATTTATCGTTAGATAGAGGTGTTGGTGTGTGTGGTAAAGATGGCCAAAGCGTTCCTGTTGGTGTTGGTCAGCCAAGCTTGAAAATTGATGAGCTAACAGTGGGTGGCACCGCTTAATACTATTTTGTAGACAATAAAAAGGCGCTGATGCGCCTTTTTGTCCTTATTCATTGGCCCGGGTGAGCTATGGCATAATCACTTCTTTTAAATATTGAAATAGCTCTCTGTACGCTTTACCAGGTTTCTCTGCCTTTAACTCTTTGCTTGCTTGGCGTGCCATTTGGCGCATTTTTTGGCGCTCAAGTTCAGGGTACTCTAGCAATAATTCGTTAATTTTACTGTCACCCTTGGCAATAACATCATCTCGAATATGCTCAATTTTATTGAGCAAAACGTCTGCTTGGTTGTTCTTATTAAGGAGTAAATCCATTGCCGCTTGAATATCATCAATGTTTGCAGTGGTACGTAACGTTTTCGAGATATAATTCATGTGACGGCGATAAGCATCTGTTTTGGCTCGGATCTTATCAGCAACGGCCATTGCTTCTTTGAGCTCATCGGTTAAAGGGAGCTTCTCACGCTGTTTTTTACCCAGCCCTGCAATCTCACAGCCAAGCTCGTGTAATTCCTGCGCCTCACGTTTTAGCTCACTTTTGGAAACGTAAATAATCTCTTCTTCAGTCGGTTGCTCGTGTTTAGCCATTGCTCTTGTCTATACTTTGAATAATTAAGGTCTCTAACCCTAGAGTATACCACAATTGATCACTACAATAGTGAGTAGCTGTGTTAGCATATTAACTTAATCAGCTTTAGTCAGATGAGCAAGCGGACAAGGTATCTATGACTCAACCTCAACAACACCCAATATTTAGCCAAATTGATGATGTAAAAAATGCTGTTGCTGAAGTACTTGCACAGGCAAAAAAACTAGGAGCAACCTCCGCTGAGGCTGCAATGTCAAGTACCTCAGGGTTATCTGTAAGTACGCGTATGGGAGAGGTTGAAACCATTGAATTTAACCAAGATGGTGGGCTGGGGATAAGTGTATATGTTGGCAACCACAAAGGTTCTGCATCGACAGCTGATCTTAGCCCTAAGGCATTGCGCTCGGTTGTAGAAAAGGCAATCGATATCGCCAAGTTTACATCGGATGATCCTTGTAATGGGGTCGCAGATGAGGCGCTATTGGAAATGTCTCCTCCTGAACTAGATCTATTTCACCCGTGGGAAGTTTCTCCGGATGAAGCCATAGAGCAGTGTATCGCGGCGGAAAAAGCAGCGCTTGACTACGACCCCAGAATAGTTAACTCGGATGGTGCGAGTTTATCCAGTCACCAAGGGATCCGAGTGTATGGTAATAGTCATGGACTGATCGCGGGCTTTCCACGAACAAGACACAGTTTAAGCACTATGGTAATAGGGAAAGAAGCAGAGCAAATGCAAAGAGACTCTGCGTTTACGCTTTCCCGCGTACATACTGAGCTTAAATCTGCTAATGCTGTTGGACTTGAAGCGGCTCAGTCGACGTTAGCGAAGCTAGGTAGTCAAAAGCTATCTACACGCAAAGTGCCTGTGATTTTCCGCGCTGATATTGCCAATAGCTTATTTGGACACTTAGTGTCAGCCATTGGTGGTGGCGCTTTGTATCGAAAATCAAGTTTCTTAATGGACTCTTTAGATACTCAAATTTTTAATACTTGTGTCAATATCGAAGAGAAGCCTCATTTGCTGCAAGGGTTAGCATCAAGCCCATTTGATAGTGAAGGAGTGAAAACAATAGATCGTGAAATTATCACAGACGGTGTACTGAATACTTACTTATTGGCAAGTTATGCGGCGCGCAGGATGAATATGCAAGCTACAGGGCATGCTGGTGGTATACATAATTGGCTAGTAAAACCTACCCATGATGACTTGAGCGCTTTACTGGCGACTATGGGCACAGGTTTACTGGTAACCGAGTTGATGGGACAGGGGGTCAATACGGTAACTGGTGACTACTCAAGAGGTGCAGCAGGGTTTTGGGTAGAAAATGGTGTGATACAGTATCCTGTCAGTGAAATCACGATTGCAGGTAATCTAAAAGACATGTTTGCCAACATTGAAGGGTTAGGTGGTGATATCGAATGTCGAGGCGCGGTACAAACTGGTTCGGTGCTACTCAATAGCATGCAGATTGCAGGAGAATAACACTGCACCCTATTAAGTAATGCTGGCGGTATTGCCAGCATTATCTGTCATTGTTAAACGAGCAGCCAAGTTGCAGTGCCAAGGAATGCAAAAATTCCGACAATATCAGTGACTGTTGTTAGCACCACACTTCCTGCTAGAGCAGGGTCGATATTCATTTTTTTCAGCATAATTGGGATACTTGCACCAGCAATACCCGCTGCGACTAAATTCATAAACATAGCGAAGGCGATGACTGCACCGAGTGTGAAATCCCACTGCCACACTGCAATGACACCCGCGATTAACAACGACCATAGCAACCCATTTAACGCACCAATGGCCAGCTCTTTACCCATTAAAAACTTCTGGTTGGTTTGATTGATATGACCAAGGGCTATACCACGAATAACCAGTGTTAACGTTTGACTACCTGCAACCCCACCCATACTTGGTACGATGCCATTTAGTACTGCAAGGATTGGCAAAATATCTAAAGTACCTTCGAAAAAGCTGGCGACGAATGCTGCCATTAACGCTGTAAGCAAGTTTATGCCCAGCCAAATTGAACGGCGCTTGCTACTTTTAAGAACAGGAGCAAAGGTGTCTTCCTCGTCCTCAAGACCGGCCATACTTAATAGACTGTGCTCGGCATCTTCACGAATAACATCGACCACATCATCAATGGTAACACGGCCGAGAAGGTGGGCATTATCGTCAACGACAGGAGCTGAAATCCAGTTATGACGCTCAAACAGTTGTGCAACCTCAGATTCATCCATGGAGATAGGAATGGTTTCCTTATCTTCATCCATCAACTCGCGAACAATACTATCTGGTGAATTAGTGAGTAAAATATTGACAGGTAGCGTGCCTAAAAAGCAGTTATCTTTATCCACGACATACAGCTCATCAGTACCATCAGGTAGCTCACCTTTGAGGCGAAGGTACCTAAATACCACTTCCAAAGTGACATCTGGCCGTATAGTGACCGTATCTGTGCTCATCAGAGCGCCAGCGGAGTTCTCCTTGTAGGATAATGCCTGTGTAGCACGCTCTCTATCCTGTGTATCCATCGCACCGATAACATCCTGATAAACGGTATCAGGAAGGCTACGAAGGACATCACCTAAGTCATCATCATCCATGTCTTCGGTTGCAGCTGCGATAAGCTCAGGTTCCATCTGAGCGATGATCCCCAGCCTTACATCCTCAGACAGTTCCTCGAGCACATCCCCTTGAATATCTGGGTCAACAAGTTGCCAGAGCATAGAGCGAACTTTATGAGGTGATGACTCTAGCAGGAGTGCGGTATCACAAGGAGCGGTTTCTGCTAGCATACGCCTTACTTGAACAAACTGACCACTGTTTAAGGCTTTGGTAACCTTTTGAAGTTGCTCCAGTGTATAGTCTTGTTCAAATACTTCAGGCATACGCGTCCTTTTTGATAATGTTGACAGTAAATGATAGTGTTTTGCTCGCCCCAACATGCTGTAATGTATTCAGAAACCATGTCTTGTAAAAATGTGACACAATATATTTCCGTGGGTGGGCTGCCGGTTTATTCTAGCTTTATTTATTATAAATGAATTACCACCTCAACCGACTCAAAACTGGGATATACCATACTAGCTTCGTTTAGCCTCATGTATCGAAATAATCAACCTCAGCTTAGGAGCATTAATTTATTCTAAATAAGAGTTTTTTAACGCAGTTACTAGCGTCAGGCTTACCCCTTCAAATTGAGCAAGTATTAAGACAGTTGGTATCACGCCCTTCTAGCAGCCAGTTTTAGCGCTAACAGCCACTACAGTGTAACGCAGTTTTCTTTGTTCTACCAAGGTTTACAGGCGAGTAGGCGAGACTTATTTAATTGAATTTGCGTATCGAAGTGTAGCACATGTTATATGAATTGGTGCTGACACAATACCTGTTACGGTTGTGGGGAGTTATTCTGATTCATTGAACTTATTATGGATCAGCATACCGATAGCATCCAGTGCGGGCTGCGCATCAGGGCCGCTACACACAACTTTAACTTCTTTACCTCGGCTGCTCTCCAGAAGTAGCAGTGCCAGAACGCTATCCGCTGACGCGCTTTTATCGCCCTGATATAAAGTCACCTCTGCATCAAACTGAACGGCAAGCTGAGCCAGTTCAGTCGCTGCTCGAGCATGTAATCCAAGCTTATTTTGGATTAAAAATGTATCTTCACACATTATTCTCTTGCTCACGATGGCGGATTTTTACGTTAGAGTGTGTTTTTGCAAAGCGCTCACCAATCGTTTGTGCTAAATAAACAGAGCGGTGCTGGCCACCAGTACAGCCTATAGCTATGGTTAAGTAGCTACGGTTGTTTCGTTCAAGGTGTGGCAACCAAGTTTGGACAAACGTTTGAATTTGCCAAGTAAATTTCTGCACTATGCTATGACTTGAGAGATAGTCTTTTACCGGCTGATCTAGCCCCGTTAATGGCTTTAGCTCTGGTTCCCAGTGCGGGTTTGGTAAAAAACGCGCATCAAATACGTAATCTGCTTGTTTTGGAATACCGTGCTTGAAGCCAAAAGACTCAAAGGTAATGATAAGTTGTTTATTTTTCTGACCTAAAATCTTTTCACGAATATCTTCTGCCAGTTGGTGCACGCTAAGGCTGGTAGTATCAATTAAGAAGTCAGCTCTAGTCGTCAATACATCTAACAGCTCACGCTCTTTTTTAATTGCAACGTCTAAAGGCAGGTTGTGTATTGATAATGGATGCAAACGGCGCGTTTCTGAAAAACGTTTAATGAGCGTCTGATCATCGCTGTCTAGATAAAACAGGATTGGTTTAGCAAAACCTGGTAAGTACTCGAGTATATCGTTGAACTCATCTTGTTCTTTGGGGAGGTTGCGGACATCGATACTAACAGCAACTTTGTTGTAGTTGTCAGAAACACTACGAACTAAAGAGGGGAGTAAATTAACCGGAATATTGTCGACACAATAGTAGCCTAAATCTTCTAATACTCGAAGTGCTACAGACTTACCAGAACCAGAACGGCCACTGATAATGATAAGCTCGAGTCCTTTTTCTTCATCACTCATCAAATTCACCTTGGATCACTGCATATAACTCATCGTCATTTTTCGCTTGCCTGAGCATTTTGCAAAATGACTTATTTTTGAGTGTATCAGCAATCGCAGCTAAGGTCTTTAAGTGTTGTTGATTATCTCCTTCAGGTACGATGAATGCGACAAAAATATCGACAGGCTGTTTGTCGATCGCCTCAAACGGGATCCCTTGTTCGCTTACCAAGACCATCGCCAGTATTTTATCAATACCTTCAAGTCGCCCATGAGGAATTGCGATCCCTTTACCTATACCTGTACTTCCCAGCTTTTCTCGTGCCATAAGGGCATCTAAGATAGTGTGCTGGCTGGTATCAGGGATTTGGCTATGCGCTAATTCGCTAATGTACTCGAGAATACGTTTTTTGCTACTAAAAAGGACCGCAGCTTTGCTACAGTCCTTATTCACTAATTCACTTAATTTCATTTTAGTGTCGAGTGAGCTTCTCTTTGTGTTTAATTACTTGACGGTCTAGTTTGTCAATCAGGCCATCAATTGCTGCATACATGTCTTGATGCTCTGTTGATGCAAATAGCTCGCCGCCATTTACGTGCAATGTTGCTTCTGCTTTTTGAACTAGTTTTTCGACATCAAGGATCACATGAACGTTATTGATATGATCAAAGTGCCTCTCAAGCTTCGCAAACTTGTTGGTGACATAATCTCTTAAAGAGTCAGTGATTTCTACATGGCGACCAGTTAAATTTAGTTGCATAAGCATTTTTCCTTCTTGTGTTTAACGTCTTATATCAAGCTTTTACGCTGATTTGACGGTGGAATGGCTAGGGATTCACGATATTTTGCAATCGTGCGTCTCGCTACCTTAATTCCTTGTTCAGCTAAAATATCTGCAATTTTGCTATCACTTAATGGTTTAGCAGTGTTTTCCGCAGCTATTAGCTTTTTGATGAGTGCTCGTATTGCTGTTGAGGAGCACTCACCTCCATTTTCGGTACTGACATGGCTTGAGAAGAAATACTTCAGCTCAAATATGCCCCTTGGTGTGTGCATGTACTTTTGGGTGGTGACACGAGAAATCGTAGATTCGTGCATATCAACCATCTCTGCGACATCGTTTAACACCATAGGTCTCATCGCTTCGGGGCCATGTTCAAAGAATGCCTGTTGTTGTTGCACAATGCAATTGGTAACTTTCAATAAAGTGTCATTGCGACTTTCTAAGCTCTTAATAAACCACTTTGCTTCTTGAAGGTGTGAGCGAATAAACTGGCTATCAGTACTCGATTTAGCAGTTCTCGACATCGCAGCGTAGTGGTCATTTACTCTAATCTTAGGCATCGCATCAGGGTTTAGCTCTACAACCCAGCGGCCTTTCACTTTTTTTACCGACACATCTGGAATAACGTATTCTGGTTCTTCATGAATAATACTCGCAGCTGGCTTAGGGTTAAGACTGTGGATCAGCGTCATAACTTCTTTTAGCTCAGCTTCTTTTAAGCGTGTTTTTTTCGCTAAGGTACGGTAATCACGGCTCGCAAGTAAATCAATGTGCTCGGTCAGGATCATCTTGGTTTCGGTGATCCACGGTGTGTCAGGTGCAAATTGATTTAACTGAATACATAAACATTCTTGCAAACTTCGTGCAGCAATACCGACAGGGTCAAACAACTGGATACGTTTAAGTACGGCTTCGACTTCATCCAACTCTACCGGCTCTTCACTGTTTTCATCATTGATACTTTCTAAAATATCTTCACAGGAAAGCGTTAAAATGCCAGACAGATCTACCGCTTCGATGATGGCAATAGCAATGGCTCTATCTGTTGGGCTAAATGGCGTAAGTTCTAACTGCCACATTAGGTAGTCGTGTAGTGATTCGGAAGTCTCTCCCTGGTAGACGTTATCATCATCAGGTAAAGGAGCTGCGCTTGATGCTGGTGCAGCACTCATATATTCATCCCAAGTCACATCCATGGCAAGATCATCACTAACCGTTTCTTTGCTCATGGCGGTATCTGAGTCCATTTCATACTCGCTGACAGGCGCTTCATCTGAGCTTTGCTGACTATCGTCCGTATTATTTTTATCTTGGCTGTGTTGTTCAGTACTTTCTGCGTCTGCGGTATCGCTTTCTTCCACTTCCAATAGTGGGTTGCTGTCCAACGCTTCTTGTATTTCTTGCTGTAGATCCAACGTACTAAGCTGCAACAGGCGTATGGCTTGTTGCAGTTGTGGAGTCATTGTAAGTTGCTGCCCCATGCGCAGCTGTAATGATTGCCTCATGTATCTCTAACAATCCCTTTTAACAGTTATTAATACTACGTCTTAACTATAGCTTGAATTGTTCGCCTAGGTAGACATCTCTTACGGTTTGATCCGCTAAAACATGTTCTGGCGTACCAGCGGCGATTAATTCACCGTGTGAAACGATGTAGGCTTTTTCACATACGTCCAGCGTTTCTCTTACATTGTGGTCGGTGATCAGTACACCGATCCCACGATTTTTAAGGTGCTCAATGATTGTCTTTATATCTAACACTGAAATTGGATCAACGCCAGCAAAAGGTTCATCTAACAAGATAAACTTAGGATTAGCGGCTAAAGCACGAGCAATTTCTACCCGTCTTCTCTCTCCTCCAGATAATGCCATCCCTTGAGAATCACGGATGTGTTGGATATTAAATTCATCCAACAACTCATTAAGCTGAGCTTCTCTTTCAACTTTAGACAAATCTTTGCGGGTTTCCAAAATAGCCATGAGGTTTTGATATACCGTTAGCTTCCTAAATATGGATGACTCTTGAGGTAAATATCCAATCCCTAGGCGTGCGCGACTGTGCATCGGGAGTAGGGTGATATCCTCATCATCGATTTGTATAAAGCCTTTGTCACTTGGTACTAAGCCCACAATCATATAAAAAGTAGTGGTTTTCCCCGCACCATTAGGGCCAAGTAAACCAACGATGCTACCTGCTTCGACACTCAGTCCTACATTTTTGACAACTTGGCGACCTTTATAACTTTTTGCCAAGCCTGTTGCTTTGAGCTCGCTCATGAATTGTTACCTTTTTCCTGTGGATCTTCACTTTTTTCCACGCTGGTGTCAGATTTCTTTTCAACAGGAACCAGAATTGTTCTAACCCGAGAGTCGCCCTGTTCAGAGCGCTCGGCACTAATGAGTTGCTTTTCGATATGATAAGTAATGACTTGTGCACTACTTTTTTGACCCGCTTGCGATATTTCAGCATTGCCAGTAAGTACTAATTTTAATTCGGCAACATCATAGCGAATTTCATTAGCCGCTGCGCGTAAGGTTGTACCATCTGCCTGAGCTTCTTCAAAAACCGCAGGGTTGCCAGTAGCAATTAGTAGCTGCTTATTTGAACCAAGCTCAGCGCGGCGGTGCACTTCCAAACGATCAGCATTGATTTTTCTTGTGCCATGAATAATGACAACGTTTTGCTCGAAAATGCCTATGTTACTTTGCAGTTGAGCTTGCTGACGGCCAGCATCGATAATGACTTCATTTTGCTCTGCAGCAGCTGCGAAAGTGGAACTTGCGAGCAAGCCGACGAAAACTAATTTGTTAATTATTTTACTGGTCATAATAAATTGTCTTTGTATGGTTGATGAGCTCAATCAGCTGTTTTTGCAAGTCTGCATGTAGGCCTTTACCGGTAATTTTAAGGCTAGGGCCTGTGATAATGACGGGGTGTTCTGATTTCATCAACTTTTGTTTAATTTCAACCCTGACATTGTCGGCATTGATAGTACTGATCATTGCGTCTGGTGTGAGGTTTTTTGCTAAAACATCCCCTTCTAAAATCAGGGTGTTGTTCTCGTATAATGTGGCTTCCAATGCGCTTATCTGCCAATTTTGCTCACCGTTATATAATGTAAAAATGGGTTTTGCAAAGTGGCTAAAACCAAGGTCTTGATAAAGTTCCATTTTATCAGCAGTCACATGGTAGTTTAGTAAGCCATTTTCACTGTAGGTAGTCTGCTCTAATGCGGTCGCCACATAATCGGGTTTAGCAAGTGGTTCATCGTCACTTTTCTTGTTGATTTCTGATGCGTTAAACATCGGCGACCACAGCCAAATCATCAGCGCACTAAAAGTAATGAGCAGAATGACACGAAGCACAGTCATGTACTTGACCCTGTAGTGGTAAGAGGGTGGTTTTGGCTGAGCATGAGCAGATCTGTTAACTCTCTGACGGCGCCAAAGCCTCCCGGCATCAAAGTGGTATAGTGGGCAATGCGTTTTATCAGCGGATGTGCATCATTCACGGCGACAGCAAAGCCAACTTGCTCCATCACTGGCAGATCAGGGCCATCATCGCCAATATAGGCAATGTCTGCATCCTTCAGATTAAGCTGCGTTTTTAGTGCTTCATATGCCACTAGCTTGTTTTCTTGACCTTGGTAAATATGCGTTACATTTAAACTAGTCATGCGTTGCTGAACTATTTGTGAATGTCTACCTGTGATGACCGCAACCTCAATACCGCAGTTTACTAGCGCTTTGATACCGAAGCCGTCTTTGGTATTGAATGCCTTTAATTCTTCACCGTTGTTACCTAGATAAATGCGTCCGTCAGAGAATACACCGTCAATATCGCAAATTAAGAGTTTAATTTGAGTTGCTTTTTGCCAAGCATCTGTTGAGATATCTTGATAAAGGTCACTAAACTGCATCATAGCACTCCCGCTCTAAGTAAATCTTGGGTATTCAATGCACCCACAGGGACATTATTCTCGTCAACCACAATTAGTCCATTGATGCGTTTATTTTCCATAATATTTAGCACCTCAGCAGCGAGCATATCGGCGCGTGCGGTGGTACTTTTTGCGGTCATAACTTGTGTGATTGGCGTTGTGTGTATGTCTACTTTTTGTTCTATGATACGGCGCAAGTCACCGTCTGTAAAAATACCTTGCAATTGTGTCTGCTCGTCGACAATCGCTGTCATTCCAAGACTTTTTGCAGACATTTCGAAAAGGGCTTCTTTGACGGTACAGTTGCTACTGACCATAGGAATGGCACTGTCTTTGTGCATGATGTCAGCGACTGTGAGTAATAGTCGTTTGCCTAAACTTCCTCCCGGGTGAGAAAGCGCGAAATCATCGGCAGTAAATCCTCTGGCTTCAAGTAGAGCAACTGCTAATGCGTCTCCCATAACCAGCGTTGCTGTGGTACTTGCTGTGGGCGCTAATCCTAGTGGGCACGCCTCTTTTGACACTTTAACGCAAAGGTGAACACTAGCGTTGCGAGCCATGGTTGAGCTTGGGTTGCCTGTCATAGAGATCACAGGTGCACCTAAACGTTTAATTATCGGTAAGATTGAGATAACTTCTTGGGTTTCACCTGAATTTGATATCATCAAAACCACATCATCTTTGGTGATCATACCTAAATCGCCATGACTAGCCTCACCTGGGTGCACGAAAAAAGCAGGGCTTCCTGTGCTGGCGAGTGTAGCGGCAATTTTATTTCCAATATGACCTGACTTACCCATACCAATAACAATAATTCGACCTTGGCAATTAAACATTATTTTACAAGCTTGCTCAAACTGTTGATCGACAAACTGCTGCACTTCCTCTATTGCTGCAAGCTCAGTAGCAAACACTTGATTAGCAGATTCAATAAATGGGGTCGTTGTCACGTGTATTCCTTAAATGATGTAGTAAATATATCCGATAAAGCAGGCGAGTAACAAACCACCTTCAAAGCGGTTGATACGACGTTTACCAGTAATGCTTAAGCTCATAATAAGTAGCAATAGTGTTGCACCAAGCATAATAAATATATCACGAGCCGCGATATTGGTATCTAATACGGAGGGATTGATGATCCCCGCAATAGACAGTACCGCAAGGATATTAAAAATATTCGAACCAATGATATTACCTAGCGCTAAGTCGTCTTCATTTTTTAATACGCCAGCTACACAGGCTGCGAGTTCAGGTAAACTGGTTCCTACCGCGATGATAGTTAACCCAATCAATAAGTCGCTCATCCCAAAGTACTTTGCAATATCAACAGCTGCACCCACCAGATAATCGGCGCTAACGGGGAGCAAAATCATACCAACAACAAGCCAAAAAATAGCTTTTTGTGTGGGGACATTATCCGGCACCTCTTCACACGCTTCACTAACGAAAGGATCGTCATTGCTGTTGCCGCTGCGTTTGGTAATGATAATTAAGGTAAGGAGAAATGCTGCGAAGCCAATAAGCAGTAATATACCTTCAACAAAACTGAAGTTATTGTCACTGACAATATACCAAGCTCCCAAGGAAACAATGATAAGAAGTGGCATTTCTCGACGTAAAATTCCTGAGCCAACCGAAAGTGGCCGGAGTAAGGCGGTGATCCCAAGGACTAATAATATATTGGCAATGTTAGAACCTACGGCGTTACCAACGGCTGTGTCTGTTTTATCTGCAAGAGCGGCCTGTGCAGCAACCATCATTTCGGGGGCTGAAGAGCCCATGGCGACAATGGTTAAGCCAACAATTAATGTTGGTACACCAAAGTTTCGAGCTAAAGCTGCTGCGCCAAAAACGAAGCGGTCGGCACTCCAAACCAGTGCAATAAAGCCAAGAATGAGAATAACAAACGATAAAACCATGAACCTCTAGCCAATAGGATTAAAATTTCGTTAGATACTACCAAATGCGCCTTGGAAAGTATAAGCAAACCGTCACATTTAACGACTTACAAAATTTTACCAAAACGATTTTCCATCTTGTTTGAAAAAAAAGTATCATACTCCGATGAATATAGTCTTGATCTGGAGAGCGACTTGTCGCAATCAATTGTAGAAATCAAGGATGTAACCTTTTCCAGGGGTGAAAGGATCATCTACAAAAACATGAGCTTTTCCGTACCAGAAGGCAAAATCACCGCAATAATGGGGCCAAGTGGCATAGGTAAAACGACTATGCTGCGATTGATCGGTGGCCAGTTAAAACCTAATAGTGGTGATATTCTTTTTGCTGGAAACAGTATCCCAAGTATGTCCCGTAGTGAATTATATCAAGCAAGAACTCGCATGAGCATGTTGTTTCAAAGCGGTGCGTTGTTCACAGACATGAGTGTCTTTGACAATGTCGCTTTTCCTTTGCGCGAACACACGGAATTGTCAGAAGAGCTCATTCAGTTAGTAGTATTGATGAAGCTGCAAGCAGTAGGACTTCGTGGTGCAAAGGATTTAATGCCTGCAGAGCTTTCTGGCGGCATGGCGAGGCGCGCTGCTCTAGCGCGTGCGATAGCGCTTGACCCCGAACTTATCATGTATGATGAGCCATTCGCTGGGCAAGACCCCATTTCGATGGGGGTGTTGGTACGTTTAATTAAGTCACTAAATGAAGTGTTAGGTCTATCATCCTTAATCGTAACCCATGATGTGACAGAGGTACTGAGTATCGCGGATCATGTTGTCATTATCGCTGAGCAAGGCGTGATAGGTGAAGGGACGCCTGAGCAAATGCTAAAGCATGACTCAGCGCTAGTGCAGCAGTTTTTACAAGGGCTTGCCGATGGCCCTGTACCATTTCACTTCAATGCCCCTGATTATCAACAAGCACTGTTGCAAGGAGAGTAGAGTTGGTCGATTTTCTACAAAAAATAGGTCATAAAACACTAAGTCGCTTTGCTGCTCTTGGTCGTGCAACCAATATGCTATTTGGGGCGTTATTTAGTTTACCTAACTTTCGCAAAGGCACACCGCTATTAATCAAACAACTCTACATGGTAGGTCATCAGTCACTGTTAATTATTATGGTCTCGGGGTTATTTATTGGTATGGTTTTAGCGCTACAAGGCTATACCGTATTAGTAGGATATGGCGCTGAGGATAGCCTTGGGCCGTTGGTGGCGTTGAGTCTACTAAGAGAATTAGGTCCCGTTGTTACGGCGCTGTTATTTGCTGGGCGTGCGGGTAGTGCACTGACTGCTGAAATTGGTTTAATGAAAGCAACTGAGCAATTATCTAGTTTAGAGATGATGGCTATTGACCCATTAAAGCGCGTTATTGCACCACGATTTTGGGCAGGCTTTATCAGTATGCCACTGCTTGCGTTGATATTTTCAGCAATCGCTATCTTAGGTGCACATTTGGTTGGGGTGGATTGGTTAGGAGTCGATTCTGGTAGCTTCTGGTCTATCATGCAATCACAGGTATCGTTCCAAAAAGATATTTTAAACGGTCTTATTAAGAGCTTCGTATTTGCACTATTGGTGACTTGGATCGCGTTGTACAAAGGCTATGACTGTGTCCCTACATCTGAAGGGATAAGTAAGGCGACGACAGAGACAGTAGTACACTCTTCACTGGCTGTACTTGGCTTCGACTTTGTATTAACAGCGGTTATGTTCTCAAGTTAAAAGGTTTTAAAAAATGAATACACGGAAAATTGAAATTTTAGTTGGGCTATTTGTAGCGTTGGGTGTCGCTGCATTTATCATGTTAGCGCTCAAAGTGGCAAACTCAGGCTTGAGTGGTAATGGTGAAACCTACATGCTGCAAGCTAAGTTTGAGAATATCGGTTCACTGAAAACACGTGCACCAATCAAAGTGGGCGGAGTTGTTATTGGCCGTGTTGATGGCATTCAGATACACCCGCAGGAATTTGTACCTGTGGTTTCGATGAGTATCGACAAAAACTATGAATGTCAGTTTTCTGATACTTCATCAGTTTCCATATTAACGTCGGGCATTTTAGGTGAGCAATATCTTGGTATTTCTCCAGTAATTGCCGCTGAGTCAGCTAAGCAAAAGTGTTTAGGTCAAGAAGTGACGAGCGAAGATAGTGTTGATCTTGAGTCTCTCTTCGGGGTGGAAACAAAAGCGCTTAAAGACGGCGATATGATCACAGACACAAAGTCAGCGCTTGTATTAGAAGAGTTGATTGGTCAGTTCCTATTTAATCAAGGGAGCGAGTAAATATGTTAATGAATCTTTATACCAAATGCCTGATTTGGCTAGTTGCCATTATGGTTACGATGTCATTGCAGGCAAAAGAAGTGGACTCAAGCGATCCATATAAAATGGTTGAGCAAGTTGCAGCACAAACTTTTCAGCGTGTAACAAAAGAGCAGAGCATTATCGAAAAGGATAAAGAGCACCTACGTGTTATCGTCGAAGAAGAGCTTTTGCCTTACATCGATTACAAATATGCCGCATATCGCGTTTTGGGATCCTACATTCAAACAGTACGTAACATTGAAGATAAACAGGAAAAAGCAGCTGCAGTTGAGCATATTAAAACCTTTATTGAGGTGTTTAAAAGCTATCTAGTAGCAACGTATGCAGGTGTGTTTACTCAGTATAAAGATCAAAAAGTAGAATTCGGTGAACATCGGCCATTTGATAAAGAAGATATTGCTATTGTAAAAACAAAAATAGTTGAGGCTGGTAAACCGGATATTAAAATTGATTTTAAAGTTAGGCGCGGTAAAGACAATGATTGGCGTGCCTTTGATATGATGGCAGAAGGGATCAGCCTATTAGATGCCAAACAAAGTGAGTTACATGGTATCTTGCGCCAACAAGGTATTGAACATGTGATCCAGTTGTTGGACAAAAAGAGCAAGCTTCCTGTGCAATTTAGAGGGGATGATGGTGACGCCTAAAATTTCATTCACCGAAAGTAAAGGTGAAATCGTGTTAACTGGTGAACTAACAAGAGCGAGTTTACCAAGCGCACTGAAACAGTCGGCTATCGTTCAATTGCTGAAAAATGCACAATCAACCGTCTATTTTGACCTTTCTAAGGTCTCAAGGGTTGACACCGCGGGCTTAGCTTGGTTAATTCACTCTTTAGGTCAATTAAAGCAGCGCGACATTCGTCTCGAGCTGAGAAATACACCTGAGCAACTGCAAAATTTAATGGAGTTGGGGCAGGTGACAACCCTATTTGAGTGAGTCTAATGGAAACAAATCAAGTCGAAACTTTATTAAAAGATGCGCTATCGCTTGACGAAATTATCGTAAAAGCAAACGGTAGTCACTACGAAGTCATTGCTGTTGGAACGTGTTTTGACGGATTAAGAAGGCTAAAAAGGGAACAGTTAATTTATGGACCACTAATGGATACCATCAAAGATGGGACTATCCATGCGGTGAGCATTCGCGCATTCACGCCTGATGAGTGGCAAAAAGAGCGTAAATTTATTCTTCCACAATAACGGGGTGCCGCAATGGATCAGTTTGTTATCCAAGGTGGCACCACTCTTGCCGGTGAAGTCACTATTTCTGGGGCTAAAAATGCAGCCCTTCCTATCCTATTTGCTGCGCTATTAGGCGAAGGTAAAAGCCGTTTTTCTAATGTACCGCACTTACGTGATATCGGTACGACAGAAGCATTACTAAAGACTCTAGGTGCCGAAGTGGAGTGGGATGGCGACACGCTTGAAATCAACGGCGCGACGGTAAACAATGTGCTTGCTCCTTATGATCTGGTGAAGCAGATGCGCGCATCGGTATTGGCGCTCGGTCCTTTGGTGGCTAGATTTGGTAATGCACAGGTATCGTTACCCGGTGGTTGTGCTATTGGTGCTCGTCCTGTTGATCTACATATTTCAGGCCTAGAGAAAATGGGTGCAACCATCAAAGTTGAGAATGGTTATATTCATGCAACGACAGAAGGGCGATTGCGTGGTGCAGAGATCTTCATGGAAACGGTCAGTGTTGGTGCGACCGAAAACTTGCTGATGGCTGCCACACTTGCTGATGGTAAAACCGTATTAGAAAATGCTGCCAGAGAACCTGAAATCATCAATTTAGCCCAGTGCTTGGTTGCTATGGGAGCAAAAATAAGTGGTGCAGGTTCTAGCCGAATTGAAGTCGAAGGTGTAGAACATCTCAGCGGGTGTGAGCATAAGATCCTTCCAGATCGCATTGAAACGGGGACTTTCCTTGTTGCAGCGGCGATGGCAAAGGGCGAGGTGCTTTGTAAAAACACGGATTATCATAGTCTTGAACCCGTTCTTGAAAAGCTTCGAGCTGCCAATGCTATCGTTGAAGTCAATGATGATAGTATCTATGTGGACATGCGTCAGCGCGCGTTGAAAGCGGTAAATATTAAGACTATGCCACATCCAGGGTTTCCAACAGACATGCAAGCTCAGTTTACTGCACTAAACGTAGTAGCAGAAGGGAGCGCAACAATTACAGAAACCATCTTTGAAAATCGCTTTATGCATGTGCCAGAATTGCAGCGTATGGGAGCGAATATTCGCTTAGAAGGGAATACAGCGATTTGTGGCGATACTGCTTCTTTGTCTGGTGCACAAGTAATGGCAACGGACTTACGTGCATCAGCAAGTTTGATCCTCACAGGGATCGTCGCTACAGGTGAGACTATTGTTGACCGTATCTATCATGTTGATAGAGGGTATCAAAAGATAGAAGATAAATTGAGTCGGTTAGGAGCTAATATAAAGCGCCGTAAAACTTGAACTTAATCGTCTGAGTAAAAGCGTCCACTTGGACGCTTTTTGCTTAATATAACCTGAGTTCAGGTCAATATAGTCCCGTTTCTAGCTCTGCGACTTCAACTGTAATAGTAAGGCGCTGACCTGCTCTTAGCACTTCAAACTCGAGCTCTGTGCCTGGGGCTGTGTTACCTATTCGCTTCAACGTTCTTTGTGGGTTAGTGACAGACTCCCCACCGACTTTCACCACAATATCATGCTCTTTCATACCAGCTTGCCACGCCGGTCCCAATGGATCTAATTCACTGACGGCTAGGCCGATGATTGGTGTGTAAAGGTCGGTGACGCTTTTTCCTGTGCTATCAACAGGTGTACCTCTAAACCCTAGATAACCCCGGATAACTCTACCGTCCATGATGAGTTTATGCATTACATCCATGGCGAGATCATAAGGGATCGCAAAAGATATGCCTTGAATATCAATATTGAGGCGGGTACGAAACTGCGCTGAGGTGATCCCAACAAGTGCGCCGTTTGAGTTGACGACCGCTCCTCCTGAGTTACCAACATTGATGGCAGCATCCATTTGCAGCAAACTATTAAACTGGCTCTCTGTCAGCGTTTGTTTGCCGGTCGCACTAATAATCCCTTGTGTAATCGTTTGTCCTATATTGAGCGGGTTACCAATGGCAAGTACGACATCCCCGACCCGCGGTTGATAGCTCGGGTCAATGGGAATAACGGGAAGGTTTTCACCAGGAATTTTCAGTAGCGCTAAATCCGTAATGGTGTCAAAACCAATAAGTTGAGTATCACTGTATTGGCGGCCATCTGGAAGCAATACAATTATCTGATCGGCATTATTCACTACGTGGTAGTTCGTGAGAATATAGCCGTCACGACTCATGATAACACCGGAGCCGAGCTCTCGAACCGTGCTTTGGCGTTGATACCTTGGCTGCGTACTAAACCCCTCAGAAAAAATCGTTACCACAGCAGGAGCTGTTTTTTCAACAGCATCGGCAAAGCTCATATGCTGAGATTTAATACGGGGCGCTTCAAGTGTTGGTAGATTTGCCCTGAGTTCAGGGTTAAACCAAATGATGATGAACGCTATCCCAAGTCCAGCTAGTAGAGGTGGAAAAATGAATTTAATTAATTTGAACACGCGTGTTTATATTTATCGTTATTTAATATTACTAATAATGACACAAAAAAAAACACAGCGACAAGCTTCGCTGTGTTTCATTTTTTAATATTGGGTCAAAGTGTTACTGAATTAGGTAGAATACAGTTTCACGACCGCGTTTGATCCCAAGTACAATATTGCCTCTGATCCCATCAATTAGTTTGGACATCTCTTTGACACTGGTGACACGCTTGCGGTTCACTTGCATGATCACATCACCTTCTTCGAGACCGACGCGAGCCGCAGGAGAGCGAGGTTCAACTGAAGTAATTACGACTCCTTCATTACCATCACGCTCGCCACTTTCAAGCACGGCACCACGAAGGTTTGGATGCACATCTTCAGCATTGGCTTGCTCTTCTTGTTTGCCGCCAAGTTCTACGTCAATAAATTTGGTTCTGCCATCTCGATAAACGCCCAGCCTGACTTCTCGGCCTTCACCTAAAGTGGCAACCTTGCTAGCAAGCTCTGCCATGCTTTCGACTTCATCACCATTGAGGCTGACAATTACATCATTGGCTTTTAGTCCTGCTTTATCTGCAGCTGAATCTTCAACAACGCGCATTACGTAAGCACCGCGCTTAACATCAAAGCCTTGTGCTTTAGCAAGACCTGCATCAAGAGTACGACCATGGATCCCTAAAGAGCCGCGACGCACTTCACCGTATTCAATGATTTGATCGACTAGGCTTTTCATCATATTTGATGGGATAGCAAAGCCAATACCTACGTTCCCACCGGATGCACCAAGAATAGCGGTATTAATACCAATTAGCTCGCCATTGAGGTTAACAAGCGCTCCCCCAGAGTTACCTTGGTTGATAGCAGCGTCGGTTTGAATAAAGTCTTCATAGCCTTCTATATTCAAGCCACTTCGACCAAGTGCGCTGATGATACCTGAGGTTACTGTGTGGCTTAAGCCAAATGGGTTACCTATTGCTACCGAAAAGTCGCCCACTCTTAATCTGTCTGAGTCCGCCAACTTAACTTCTGTAAGGTCTTCACCATCGATCTGCAACAACGCGATATCAGATTCTGCATCGCTACCAATGAGCTTTGCTTCAAATTCTCTGCCATCTTTTAAAGTTACCAGCATTTCGTCGGCATCATCAATTACATGGTTATTAGTAACCACGTATCCTTTATTTGCGTCAATGATGACACCCGAACCTAATCCACTGAAAGGTCGCTTTTGGCTGCGAGGTTGGGGTTGACCGAAGAAAAAGTCAAATGGGTCAACACGGCGGCGCACCTCTTTTGCACCTTTTACTTGAATACTAACAACACCCGGCGCTACCTTTTCTAACATAGGTGCAAGTGTCGGTAATTGTTGACCATCAACGGCAACAGGAAGTTTGGCCACGCTCTGTTGTGGTATTAACAACAGGCTTGAAGAAAGTAAAGCGGCCGATAACAAAGATAAATTAAATTTCATAGTCGTGAAGTACTCCGCTATTAGCGTTTATATAGTTCGTAAGGGGCTGCTAACTAGCCCCTAGAATCAATAACTTCTTTTAAAGACTATGGGGTCTACAAAAAGTTTCATCAAGAGGCTTTAATTTGCTCACTTTCTTTTTTTTGACCAGAAAACAACCCAGTTTCGCCCTCTGCGTAGTCACTAGGAGGTACTTCAAAGCTCGGATCTTGCTTACGTCGTCTTTCTGGACGAGCTTGAAGAGAAGCTTGTAATTGCTCAGTAGTTTCCTTTGAGAAAAATGGATCAGCAGGATGAGAAGGGCGTTCTTGCGTTAGTAGCTGATTGGTCTCTTCAACATGAGTCAGCAGTTGTTGGTAACTGTCTTGCATTCTGTTCACTAGCTTTTTAGTGCTAGCTAAGTGGTCAGAAACATCCTGTCGATATTGCTCTAAATCATGTTTTGCTTGCTGTGCTTGTACTTCTAACTCGTCATGCTTGAATTGCTTCTTAGTGACAAAACCACCAAGAAAAAATGCAGCCACGGCAACAATGATCAGTAATCCAAGCCAAGTAACGGTAGTCATAGGTTTCTCCCTGTATGCCCTAAGGCAAATAAAAATAAAAACTCTGATAGAGTTAAATATACGCTGTGAATGCAGTCGTGTTAATATAACCCACAAACAAATCGTAAAAAATATTTAAGTCGATGACGCCTTGGGAAAAATATCAGCAAGATCTACAACGTGATGATTTTCAATATGACAGTGCACAGGAAAATGCGGTAAAGCATTTACAGCGCTTATACGATGATCTTATCAATCAGCCAGTGGTCAAGCAGAGTTTCTTCTCGCGCCTGTTTGGCAAGGCTGAGCAACCAAAAGTGAAGGGCTTGTACTTTTGGGGAGGCGTTGGGCGAGGCAAAACATACCTTGTCGATACTTTTTATGACGCATTGCCAACAGAGCGTAAGATGCGCGTGCACTTCCACCGTTTTATGCATCGTGTACACAACGAGTTAAAAAAGCTCAAAGATGTTAAAAACCCACTTGAAAGTATCGCTGATACTTTTAAGTCAGAAACCGACATAATCTGTTTCGATGAGTTTTTTGTTCAAGATATAACAGACGCTATGTTGTTAGGTGGTTTGATGGAAGCCTTGTTCGAGCGAGGCATTGTATTGGTTGCGACTTCTAATATCATTCCCGATGAGTTATATCGAAATGGACTGCAACGAGCACGATTTTTACCTGCAATTGCTTTGGTAAAGGCAAACACTGAAGTCGTTAACGTAGATTCTGGTATTGATTATCGATTGCGTACTTTGGAGCAAGCTGAAATATTCCACAGCCCGTTAGATGCGCAAGCAGATAAAAATTTATTTGAGTATTTCAGTAAATTATCACCTGAGCCGGGCCAAGAAAACCAAGCGATAGAAATTGAAGGGCGAATGATCCAAACTCGTATGGTCTCAGATTGTATCGTGATGTTTGACTTTTCGGCACTCTGCGAAACGGCGCGCTCCCAAGTTGACTATATGGAAATCAGCCGCTTATACAACACAGTGATTTTGTCTAATGTGAAGCAAATGGGGCAGCAAAACGATGATGCAGCGCGGCGTTTTATTGCTTTAGTCGATGAGTTTTATGAGCGCAATGTGACGCTTATTATCTCTGCTGCTGCACCGATCACAGAGTTATACAGCGAGGGTACACTCACATTTGAATTCAAACGCTGTGTTAGTCGATTGCAAGAGATGCAGTCGCATGAGTACCTTGCGAGAGAACACTTAGCTTAAGGTGTGCATTTTTTTATGTTGCAGCGCTGTGTGGGGTGTCAGTTGAAAGGTACTGTAAACGCAGCTTGCAGCATACCCGCAACGTCGCACTGACGGATTTTTCGTCTTTTTGATTTTTTTCAAAATTCTTGAGATTTTCTTGTAGAAAAAAACATCAAGCGCTGGTTTTCACCCAGAAGGCTTGCTATAATCCGCGGCCTGCCACGTTGCGTTCTATTGCCCTCGTCGGCTTAGCCACTGACTTGAGCGGCAAAAAAGTCTTCAACTCGAAGGGGTTAAAGCAAATACAAGTAGAGCGGTAGTCCAAGGACTGCCTGTGGTTTTAAAATTGAAAACTTTGGATTTTTATAATGAAAACGTTTGTTGCTAAACCAGAAACTGTAAAACGTGACTGGTACGTAGTTGACGCTGAAGGTAAAACTTTAGGTCGCATCGCTACTGAAATCGCTCGTCGCCTTCGCGGTAAGCATAAAGCTGAGTACACTCCACATGTTGATACTGGTGACTACATCATCGTAATCAACGCTGAGAAAGTTACTGTAACTGGTAACAAAACTCAGGACAAAATGTACTATGCTCACTCTGGTTACCCAGGTGGCCTTAAGTCTATCAACTTTGAGAAACTTCAAGCTAAAAAGCCTGAAATGATCATCGAGAAAGCGGTTAAAGGCATGTTACCTCGCGGTCCTCTAGGTCGTGAAATGTTCCGTAAACTTAAAGTTTACGCTGGTAACGAGCACAACCACGCTGCACAGCAGCCTCAGGTTCTAGACATTTAAGGAGCACTATCATGGCAAATCAATACTACGGTACAGGTCGTCGTAAAAGTTCAAGTGCTCGCGTATTCCTACGCCCAGGCACTGGCAACATCGTAATCAATAAGCGCTCTTTAGAAGAGTTCTTCGGTCGTGAAACTTCTCGCATGGTTGTTCGTCAGCCTCTAGAGTTAGTTGAAATGACAGAAAAGTTTGACTTATACATCACTGTTGCAGGTGGTGGTACAACTGGTCAAGCAGGTGCTATCCGTCACGGTATCACACGTGCACTAATGGAGTTTGACGAGTCTCTACGTCCAACTCTACGTAAAGCTGGCTTTGTTACTCGTGATGCTCGTAAAGTTGAGCGTAAGAAAGTTGGTCTTAAGAAAGCACGTAAGAAGACACAGTTCTCAAAGCGTTAATTTATTACGTTTCAAGAATTCAAAAACCCAGCTTATGCTGGGTTTTTTGTTTTCTATGCTCTCAATACTCACATCAAAGTGAGCACTGTTACAAAATTCCGCTTAATTTTGCCTAAAAATATCGTGTCAGATTAAAAAAGTTCAATAAATATAATAATTAGTGCAAATCGAACGGTAACTTGACGGTTTTTTTTGCTACAATTGGCGGAGCAAGTAGAAAGACCTGAGATCCAGTCATGCGATTTGGTGCGTATCCTTAGTCGGGGGTTGATCTTAGTCAGTATATTGTTGTGTCAGATGCGATATTATAAATACGCGGTTCCATGCTCGAAGTAATCATAGATGACTTTCTTCCGGTTTATTCGGGCATGGATCTGGAATAACCTTGTTTTAATCAAGGTATTTATTTATGATCGCGTCTATTTTGTAATTTCTTAAATTAACCTGCTGTAACTGATGTTCTCAATATAGCAAGTGTTGGGAATCAAGTGGAGATAAGTGGATGAGCAATGCGCCTGTAGACAACAGCCGACGTCGCTTTTTAACTATCGCTACCTCTGTTGTAGGTGGCGTTGGTGCGGTTGGAGCTGCTGTTCCTTTTATTGCGTCCTGGAATCCAAGTGAGCGAGCTAAATCTGCAGGTGCGCCTGTAGAAGTAGATATCAGCAAGCTTGAGTCTGGACAACTTATTCGTGTTGAGTGGCGAGGCAAACCAGTTTGGATTGTTAATCGTACACCAAAAATGCTAGAACAAATGAAGCAACACGAAGGTAATCTTCGTGATCCTAACTCAGAAGAGCCACAACAGTTGGCATCAGCTCAGAACGGGTATCGTTCTAAGCGACCTGAAATCTTCGTTGCGGTTGGGATTTGTACTCACTTGGGATGTTCACCAACCTTCTTAAATGGTAGTTTTGGTGAGTTAGTTGAAGGTACTGATAGTGGCTTCTTCTGTCCATGTCATGGTTCAAGATTTGATATGGCAGGGCGCGTATTCCAAAACGTACCTGCACCTCTAAACTTAGAAATCCCTCCGTATACCTTTATTGACGACACTACCATTTTGGTAGGTGAAGAAGAAGGGGTTGCATAATGTCTGGTCAAGTAGATAAAGCTGCAAATACGGGTGTTGTTGGTAAAGTTGTTGATTGGATTGACGATCGTATTCCTATGACTCGCGTCTGGAATATGCACATCGCACAGTACCCAGCACCAAAAAACTTTAACTTTTGGTACTTGTTTGGCTCGCTTGCCATTCTAGTACTAGTAAACCAGATTGTTACTGGTATCTGGCTAACCATGAGCTACGTACCTTCAGCCGAAGGTGCGTTCGCGTCTGTTGAATACATCATGCGTGATGTTGAATACGGTTGGTTACTGCGTTACTTACATTCTACCGGTGCATCCGCTTTCTTTGTGGTGGTTTATCTCCACATGTTCCGAGGCATGATTTACGGTTCCTACCAAAAACCACGTGAACTACTGTGGTTGTTTGGTATGTTTATTTTCCTTGCACTAATGGCTGAAGCTTTCATGGGTTACTTATTACCATGGGGTCAGATGTCATTCTGGGGTGCTCAGGTAATTATTTCACTATTCGGTGCTATCCCAGTAATTGGTGAAGATTTAACACAGTGGATCCGTGGTGACTACGTAATTTCAGGTGCCACACTAAACCGTTTCTTTGCATTACATGTAATCGCACTTCCTCTGGTATTGGTTATCTTAGTATTCTTGCATATCGTAGCATTGCATGAAGTTGGCTCCAACAACCCTGATGGCGTTGAGATCAAGCGCAAGAAAGGTTCAGTAGCTGAAGAAGACAAGCCTAAGTTCAAGTTCCACGAGTACTACACAAGTAGGAAAGATATTGTGGATGCAATTCCGTTCCACCCTTACTACACAGTAAAAGATGTGCTGGGTGTTGCTGGTTTCTTAATTTTGTTCTGTGCTGTTGTATTCTTTGCTCCAGAGATGAAAGGTTTCTTCCTTGAAGCGCCAAACTTTGAAGCTGCGAACCCGCTTAAGACACCTGAGCATATTTTCCCAGTATGGTACTTCACACCATTCTATGCGATTCTACGTGCAATTCCTGATAAATTATTAGGGGTAGCGGCGATGGGTGCATCGATCGTAGTGTTAGCGTTGCTACCGTGGATTGACCGTGGTTCAGTTCGCTCAATTCGCTACCGCTGTGGTTTCCATAAAGTGAACATCGCACAGTTTGTTGTTACCTTCTTAATCCTAGGTTGGGCAGGTGCAACACCGCAGACAACGTTCTCGACAATTTTGTCGCAGATCTGTACTGTGACGTATTTCATGTTCTTCGTTTTACTATTCGTGTACTCGAAGAATGAAACGACGAAGCCACTACCAACGAGGTTGACGAAATGATGAAAAAGCTAGTAATCGGTTTATTCGCATTGTTGCCAACACTATCGATGGCAGCTGGCCCGTCAGTACCGCTGATGGAAGCAAATAATGATTTAACTGATAACGCATCTTTGCAGCGTGGCGCTAAGCTATTTATGAACTACTGCTTAGGCTGTCACCAAATGCAGTATCAGCGTTATGAGCGTACTTTCAGAGATATTGGTATTCCAACCGAAATTGGTAAAGAAACCCTTATCTTTGATGGTTCAAAAGTGGGTAGCCACATATTGAACGCAATGGATCAGGATGACGCCGCTAAGTGGTTTGGTGCTCCTCCTCCAGACTTAACGCTTATCTCTCGCGTTAAGTCACCGGACTATATCTATACTTACTTGAAGTCATTCTACAAAGATGATTCTCGCCCATTTGGTGTAAACAATGTTGTTTTCCCACTGGTGGGGATGCCTCACGTATTACAAGAGTTACAGGGTTTACCAACACCTATCACTGAAGAAGTGGAAGAAAATGGTCAGACAGTAACTAAAGTGGTTGGCGTAGAGACTGACGGTACTGGTGAGATGAGTGTTGATGAATACGATCAAGCAGCTCGAGATATTACAAACTTCTTAGCGTATGTTGGTGAGCCATCTCGCCTACAGTCAGAAGCGCTAGGTATCAAAGTAATTGGCTTCTTGGTTATCTTCTTCATTTTGGCATTCTTCTTGAAGAAAGAATACTGGAGAGATGTTCATTAATTTGAATATTCAAAGGTAGTTTTTGCAATAGGGGCGTTCGCCCCTTTTGCTGTTTAAAGTGATTTAATTACTTTTAGTTTTTTAATGGAGGTAGGCATGGCCGTTGCTGCCAATAAGCGCCCTGTAATGACACTTTTTTCTGGGTCAAACTGTATGTACAGTCACCAAGTACGTATCGTACTTGCTGAGAAAGGTGTAAGTGTTGATATTCATCAGGCTGAAAAGGACAACTTACCGGAAGCGTTACATGAGATTAATCCGTATGGTACTGTACCTACGCTAATCGATCGTGAGCTTGGTTTGTATCAAGCAAATATCATTATGGAATATCTAGATGAGCGCTTCCCGCACCCTCCGCTGATGCCTGTATATCCGGTAATGCGTGGTCGTAGTCGTCTAATGATGCATCGTATTGAAACTGATTGGTACTCACTAGCTGAAAAGATTAGTGACGGTGGTGACGATGCTGCTCAAGCTCGCAAAGAGTTAACTGAAGCTTTACTCGCTGTTGCGGCTATCTTCACTGAAGCGCCTTACTTTATGAGTGAAGAATTTAGTCTTGTAGATTGCTACTTAGCACCACTGTTATGGCGTTTACCACAACTTGGTATTGAACTAAATGGCGCTGGAAGCAAAGAGCTTAAAGAGTACATGTTACGTTTATTCGAGCGTGATTCATTCCAAGCATCACTAACGGATGCTGAGCGTGAGATAAGATCATAATGACGTCTAATCGTCCTTACTTGCTCCGCGCTTTTTACGAGTGGATAGTAGATAACGAATGCACGCCACATTTAGTGGTCAATGCAGACTATCCCTCTGTACAGGTTCCTGCACAATTTGTTCAAGAGGGGCAAATTGTGTTGAATGTGAATCCGTCGGCGGTAACGAACTTTTCCATGGATAACCATGCAATCAGCTTTAATGCGCGCTTTAGCGGACAGCCTATGCAGGTGTATGTGCCTAATGGTGCTGTATTGGCTATCTATGCACGGGAAAATGGTGAAGGCACCGTATTCACGCCTGAAGAAGAAGTCTTTGAAGATGAAGCTTTAGAGTTGGTAGAAGAGACTGAAGTCTCACCAGAGCTTGACGCTAAACCTGAGCCAGAAAAGAAGAAAGGCTCGCATCTTAGAGTAATAAAATAAAAAAACCTGCGAATGCAGGTTTTTTTATGTCAGCATTTTATGCTCTTTACCATGTGGTTATTGGTCACTCTTTCAAGTAGAGCAAGTATTAAGACTAATATCTAAATCTCAGGTTAAATATATTCAAAGGCCTTAACCACCCGTTTGACGCCATTAATGTGACGAGCTATCTCAACAGCTGAGTTAGCTTCTTGCTTTGATACTAAACCCATCAAAAATACTTCTGAGTTTTCAGTAACCACTTTAATATTTGCACCATTGACCTCATCAGCCGCCAATAGTTTGGTTTTTACCTTAGAAGTTAGCCAAGTGTCATGGGTTTTTGTGGTGATGCCTATATTGGTGCTTATTCTAAGCTGGTTATGGACTTGCTTGACCCCCGCGATATTGTGTAATGCACGTTCGGCTTCAGTTTTCATTTCTTGATTGGCTACTTGACCAATCATCAGTACAACACCATTGACACTAACGAGTGTGATATTGGCATGATCGGCAAGACGTTTAACCTCTTTAATCGCCAATGTGCCTTTAATCTCGATATTATTGTCGTCAATTTGCGCACCAATCGTGCGTCTGTCATTGGCAGCGGATACTGCGCCAGCAGTACCTGCTACCACAGCAGCAGCACAGCCCTGCAAGAGTAATACCGCGGCAAGTAAGGAAGCTATTCTCATCATCATACTTCATCCTGAGGGAATAAAATGGCATCAATTAATTCACTGAGACAGTGAGTATTAAATAGTTGTGACTCAATGATCCGGCTAGGTCGCTTACTGGGGATCCGGATTTCTACATCCTGAGGGCCAAGTAGGCCTGTTAATTCTCCGCCGTCATCCCCGACTAATGCTATCACTTTCATATCTCGAGTTAATGCGGCTTCAACCGCGCTAATTACTGCCTTTTCTTGTCCATTAATGGCATATGCGACAAGTAAGTCACCTGGTTGTGCAAAAGCGCGTACTTGTTTGGCAAAGCGCTCTCGCGCTTTGTCATTTTCGGGTGTTGCTAAGTTATACTGTTCATTGGTCAGTGCGAGTGCTGGTAGGCAAGGGCGCTCTGTTTCATAAAAGTTACTAAGTATTGTTGCCAAATGATGCGCTAGCATATGATTGCTTGGCGCGCCGCAGCAGATTATCTTATTGCCATTAATAAGGCTTTGCGCCATTGTCATTGCTGCCATCTCCAGGGCCTTAGGTAGCACTTCCCCAGCGGCAATCTGCGCTTGAATTGATTCTGTAAATATAGACTTAATAGATTCTTGCATGCTAAAAAATATTCTTAATCCAGTTTATTTCAGAAGGAGCTACCCCTTGAATTGCAACAAAGTCGACTCTCAGCTGTGTGTTATGCAAATTGTGTTGTGCCAAGTAATTATAAATACTACGCTTTAATCTTTGAAGCTTAGTTTTGGAAAGTGCATTAATTGCACCACCAAAATTTTTACTGTCACGGTATTTAACTTCGACGAACACCAACACTTGCGCTTCTCTCATAATGAGGTCAATTTCACCATACTTGCAATGAAAGTTTCTCGTTACAGGTGTTAGTCCCTGCTTTACCAAGTATTGTTCCGCAATTAACTCAAAGTGTTCACCTTTATTCCGTGTGTTATTAAATAGTCCCTTAAACATACAAAATCCTATCTTATTAGTGAGGTGCTCTGTGCTTCCTCTTTTTGCATAAACAATGGCAGTGGGGGTTGCTCATCCAAGCTAACTAAACGGATCTGCTTGTTGCGATATTGTGCCCAGCTGAGGCTGCGTACAATGTCGGCATTATCACGGATGCTGAGCTGCCCGGTCAGGCCCTCAAAGCTTTTACCCGATAACCAAGCAAGTTGGCGCAGCTCTGATATAAGGTTAGTCGCATCATATGCCATGGCAAATAGGCGTTGCTCCAAGTCAGCTTGCTCAGGCCAAAGCGCTTGGTATGTCTCCCTAATGGCATTTCTATCTATCGCTCCTGGTAGCATCCAAGGCTGTTCAGTAAAATAAAGCCCTTCTAAATCCCCTTTATCAGTTACATCAATTTGTTTACTGTAACTACGTGAACTTGCGTACAGAGGAATTTTATTGGCAAAAGTACTTACATTCACATCTAAATAAGGCTTAAGTAGGCGCGTTTCCATCGCATCGCCTAAGATATAAACCACATCTATATCGCGTCGTGAGCGAGTTTCACTTTTTACTTCCTTGCGAAAGAGGTTTTTGATTACGTTGGTACGGGCTTTTGAGGCATCGACTTCAAGTAGGTCGGTGATCACCTCAGCCATGTCTTCGCTGTTCGTGTAATAGCCAATCTCAGGTGCAGTTTCAGAATAGTGCTTCCAGCCCTCAACAAAATGCTCAATTAAACGCTTGCCCGATGCACTAGCTGGTGCCAGTAGCATTGGCTTTTTGTATGCCTTAGCTAAAAAGTGCTTCATCGCTTGCTCGACTTCATGCTCTGGGTTTAGCGCAAAAAAGTACTGCTCATTAGTGCGTGGGGTAATTCTCTCTCGAGCGTTCAAAAAGAGTGTCGGGTAGAGAGAGAAATCAGGATTATCAACTAGTTTTTCGACGTTAGATTTCAGCAAAGGACCTATAACGAAGTCCGCATTCGCTTTGGCAAGTTGTGCCAGAATATCTTGCTCTGACGACATTTCATCAATAAAAAAAACTTCTTCAATGGTGCTACTATCCGTTGCTGCTAAAAAACCATTTTTAAGCGCGGTACCAAGACGCTCGCTTGCTCCTGATTGTGGAATGAGTACCGCAAGCTTTCTTACATCGTAAGGCTCTAGTGCAACCGCACCCTGTAGATCTTTTGGTAGCAAGGCTGCGGCTGGGTGGTTAGCAAAGCGACGGCGCCAGTTATTCATAGCCTGGTCTAATTCAATGCTAGAGCCGAGATAAATTTGCTGATATTTAGCCAATGTGACCCAGCCACGTTGCAATACGCTTCCAGAATCAAAGCGCTCTAGTGCATAACTAGAGAGCTGTTGCAGGGCTCGCCAAATCTCATCGTCTAGCCCTGCGACATTAAGGTTGTTTTGTTGAGCAATGTCTGCCGCTTTGAAAAATTCAACGAGCGCTTTTTTAGGAAGTTGTTGTGAAGCATAAATGCTACCGAGTAGATATTCATACCATGCTTGGTGTTCAGGTGTATTTAACCTTCCTTCTAATGTATGCAATATAGCCAAGGCGCTTTCATATTGCTTCAGCTCTTTACGAGCATAGGCTACATATAATTTATTTTGTACGTGATCGACACTGGCCTTGCTTCCCATTGCCAAGCTTATCTGCTCTAGCATGAGCCAGTTTTTTTCTTCAATCGCAGCGTCTCTGGCTACGTAAAGTAGCTGAATTTTTGTGATGCCAGATTTACTTTTTGCTTTGGCAAAGAGTGAGGCAGCACTATCATCTGTCTGATTGATGGTGGTTGCTGTTTCGCTTTGTTGAGGCAATTTGGTGACATTTGTGCTTGTACTGCAGGCGGATAACCCCGACAATATGGCAACTAAAAGCGCTATCTTTTTAAACTGCACTGGCAAACCTTCTATTTCACGACTAAGTGGACATCTTACTGACTGACATTGGAGAGCTCAATGGCTAATCTTCACAACGAAAATAAAATCGGCACCCTCTATATTGTTGCAACACCAATAGGTAATTTAGAGGACATCAGTGAACGTGCACTGAAAGTATTAAGTCAAGTTGATTTAATCGCTGCTGAAGATACTCGTCACACGGGTAAATTATTAAGCCACTTTAGTATTAAAGCAAAAACTTTTGCCCTACATGATCATAATGAAAAGCAAAAAGCGCAGCAAATTTTGGATTGGCTTAATGAAGGCAAGGATATTGCGCTGGTTTCAGATGCAGGCACACCACTTATCAGCGATCCTGGCTATGCGGTGGTTAATTTATGTCGTGACGCGGGGGCAAATGTCACCCCTGTTCCTGGGGCATGTGCAGCTATTGCTGCGGTGAGTTGCTCTGGGCTCGCAACCGATAAATTTCAATTCGTCGGCTTTACTCCAGCAAAGAGCCAAGCGCGTCAGCAGTTTTTTAAAGAGGTTGTGACGTCAGGGATCACTAGCATCATGTACGAAAGCACCCATAGGATTATGGCCAGCCTCGAAGATATAAAAGCAGCCCTTGGCGAAACACAAAAGGTAGTATTTGCAAAAGAATTAACAAAAACGTATGAAACTTTTTTTAGTGGTACGGTAACAGAGCTCATCACTTTTTTGCATGACACACCAGAAAAGCAAAAAGGTGAGCTGGTATTGATGCTACCTGGTGAGGAGCGCGATGAGCAAGCTCTGACTCCAGAGGCAAGTAAGTTGATTGCGTTACTGGAGTCCGAAATGCCACTTAAAAAAGCATGTGGGGTTGCGGCTGAATACCTAGGACTGAAAAAGAATGCGTTATATAAAGCTTGGCTGGAAACTCGAGCGTAATAACCGGTTGCTTTGAACAATATTGGATTGAGAGAAACTTTATTGTTCAAAGCTTAAGTTATCTACTTTATAGAGACGGAATAACAACAACGTAACTACACCTTGTTATTCCAAACTCAGATCACTTGTCGTTACTGCATTTCCATGGTGTCACAAGGCACATACCAGATTGTAGAGTGCTGTTGTACTTATGTGTTGGTAGTACTTGCTCGCTTTGTTTCATACCAAGAGAACTAGCTTGGGTCATTGAGGTAAAGAACAGAGATATGATGTAAATGGCAGTTAGCTTTTTCATTTGTTTTTCCTTGTTTTTTGCTACCACCACATCTCTACATTTCTAATGCTTCCAATAAATAATTAAGAGTGAACTTTTTTGTAACTTTTACCTGAGCCATCAGTTGGCTACTTTGGGTCTGAGTGTCTTTTTTGATGATTAACGCATTGTTTCTGTTACTTATGTAAAAATTAGTAGCGCTTGAGTCGTACGGTAGCTCAAACTTTTTGTGCTCTGGTTCGGTTTTTGATATATCGAGTTGATGATAGCTAACACGTGATAAATCATGTTCAGTCCAGATGACCAGATCTTCATATAGCTGTATTTCTGAATTGGACTCTAATACTGCTCTAGTATGTAGAGGAAGAATACTTGCATCTTTTGGTTTGATAAACAGCTCACCTTCTATATTCGCCAGCAATAAGTTTCCCTCAAATTCTCGCACAAACTTAAAACCACTGAAGAGGTGCGTTAACTCGTTATGCTCCCAGCGATATACCAGCCATTGGGAGTCTGACTTAGCGGTAAAATAAACGGCTTTCCCATCACTGGCGATCACTACGCTGTGAGGGGTCGCAGTATGGCGGATAGACTCAGTTATCGGGGAGGAGTGAGTGTAGTCAACTTTTATAATGGTTTTATCTTGTTTGACTGCAAATGCTTGAGCTTTACGAGCGTGGCTCAGGTCGGTTAATTTATCTGTGCTTTGCAATAAAACACCTTTCTCATTTGGTATTGAGCTTTGAAACTTGACTATTTGTGTATTGTCTTGATGTTGAATTTTGGCAATAAAGCTACCGTCATCACTTATGTTGATAAGTGATTGAATGTCGCTATCAAAGTGATACAGCTTACGTTTTGGAGTACTATTAAGAGGTAGTGTTAGCTCCAAAAAGAACGCCCCTTTTTTTAGCTCTGACAGCATATGAAGCTGCTGGCTCTGAGGCTGATAACTCAACATGTACACAAAGTCATCGGCAAGATGGGTTTGCATTTGTTGCTCTAAGTTGTGCTCTATGAGGCCTTGCTCTGTTGCGATTAAGAGGGTGTTGTTGTCTCGCCAGTCAAGGTCTATCAGTTTACTTGAATGTGGCACTAACCCGATACGTTGTAAACTGCGAAGGTCATATATTTCTATATAAGAGTGCTCAGCTAAGCTATCGAAAACAAGCAGCGCGATTTTATCTTGCTGTGTCGAAACTGCGCCTGCGAAAAAGTTAATATAGGATTCCGCATTTTTAATTACCGCCTCAATCGTGCCTGTTTTATGGCTGTACTGATAAAGATGAAACGCACTTTGTGCGTGTGAAGCGCCGAGAAAGTATAAGGTGTCTTCAGTTGGTCCAAGGAAAATATCAGCAATAAGAAATTGAGGGTCAATAATATGCCGCGTTTGACCAGTTTGAATATTATACTCGATGATAGTCGAGTTGCCTTTCACAACATCAGAGATAAATAAACGCTCACCAGAGTGAGAAAATGCCATTGCATCAGGCCAATTAACGTTCTCCATGATGACACTTTCTGTACCTGTGCCTTGATTGCTCAGTATGATGGAATAATCCTGTTCTCCATTAAGCTTTGCTGCATAGGCAGAAAGCCCCGAAGTTGACTCAGCAAATGACAGCTGATCTGCGCCTACGGTTGTTTGTACTAGTGGTTGAGCTGAAATTGAGGTTTGTTGCGAAAGTGGAATAAATAACGCCAATAGGGGTAATGCAAGCAACAGTAAATAGGGGGACAGATGAGACGACTTTTTTGCTTGCCACTGTGAACATTGGTGATTGCCATGCCCTTGTGAAGGGCACTGTGTTGTTTTACAGGTGTTGGCATTACACACCAGCTTATATCCTCTTTTTGATACATGCTGGATAAAGTGTGGTTGTTTAGGGTCGTCTTTAAATGCTTGACGAAGTTTACTAATGCAGCGCCTTACAGCAGCGTCACTGACAAGCACCCCGGCCCATACTTCATCATGTAGCTCATTGATACTAATGTATCGATCTTGATTGTTATATAAGTACTCTAAAACTTCAAAAACCTTCGGCTCTAGCTCTATTAATTCTTCCTCTATACATAATTTATGCTCGTCCTTTAACAAGATTATTCTTTTCATAATTGTCATTCTTGTAAGAGTTAAAAAATAAAACCATATAAAACAATATCGTACGTTTCGGTTTTTGAAAAATTAGGATTTAGTTATTCCATTAATGATTCTAAGGGATATAAGTTTGTTTGTGAAACATAAATTATCACAAAGATTAACGCTTGTTATTGGGGTGTGAATATGAAGCGATTCGAGAAACTAAAATCAATAGCGCTATCTCAACCCAAAATATTTCAACAGCAAAAAATGAATGAGATTAAGTGGTTTAAAAATGGTTGTAGTGAATGTCCCGAGTCTGGTCAGTGTAAATCATCAGAGCCTTCGCCCGAGGCGCCTAACAGCTAAATCGATTTTCCAAATAGCAGTGCATGTTTTATCACCCAGCGTGCATTGTTTTAAACAAGATGGGTGAGATTTAAAGGAATACAAAAATGTCTATCAACAAACTTAAAGAAATTGCACAAAAACAAAAAATCAATGCTTCTAAAGAAGTACTGCAGATCATGCGTACTCAAGGCTGTTCAAGCTGCTGTAGCTTTAGTGAAGGTGGTAACTCACAAGAAGCGAAAAATATTCAGTAAGCATCCTTAAGCCAGTCGCCGCTACTCTCTTTGTGTCGACAAGCCGTCACACACCATGTTGGTCGGCATGTTAATTCAATGGTGGATAGGGACTGTACTTAGCATTGAGATAAATACTATTCGGAGAAGAATAATGAGTATTCAAAAACTAAAGAAATTATCAAAACTAAAACAAGTTCAAGTAAGCAAAGATGCTTTAAGCATTATGCGTACACAAGGTTGCTCAAGCTGCTGTAGTTTCAGTGGCGGTGGTAACTCGCAAGAAATGAAGTAGCAAAGTGGGTTAAGACCACACTGAGTTATTTCAGGGAGAGTGCTTAGGCGACTGATGTCATCAATCCGCTCCCAATACAGCATCAGTTTTATCAATAGATTGGTGCTGTTGTTCACCGTTATCTTAATGATTATCAGCCGTCACTTGGTGATTGTTAGGGAAAATACCGCGCCGTGTAAAACAATAATAAGGGGTTTGCAATGGTTCCATTGCTCAAAAAGGATATTCAATTTGTGCCACGCGAAGAAGAGGGATTAGTTGTTCTTTGTCGTGAGTTACCAAATGGGTCAAAAGCCGAAATTAGAATACATCCAATTCAAGCGTTCATTATGGTGTTATTTGATGGACAGAACGACAAAAGCAAAGTTGCACAAGTGATAGCAGAGGTAATGAGTATCGAACCGCAAGCAGCGGTTGATATTGTCGAAACACTTCTTAATCGATTTTCGTTATTTTTTACCGACACGCCTTTATCCGACACATCATTGCTTTCTCATAACCCAGAGGCTTTTTTGTTCGAAGGAGACGATACACTCATCGTTAACCGTCGCGAGGATGCACCGGGAGCTATCGTATGGGTTGTCACGGAAGATTGTAACCGTAAGTGTAAGTACTGCTATAAAGATGCCAAGTTTGTAGCTGATGGGTTTGCTCGTGATATTGCTTTTCCTTTCGAGCGCGTTACTCAAATAATTGATGAAGCCGCAATGATAGGTGTCAATCGCTTGATCTTCACCGGAGGAGAGCCCTTACTGCGCCAAGACTTGCCAGAAGTCATAGGGCATACGATAGATCAAAATATTATTCCAATAGTCATCACAAAAATGCGAGTAGAAGGTGACATGATGGCACGGTTAGTAAAAGCCGGCCTAGAAGAGCTTCATGTCAGTCTAGATTCAGTAGTCGAAGCGGAGGTCGAGAAGCTAGTTGGTGTTGAAGGTGCTTTAGATGACATGCTAGTGACCATCAACGCTTGCTGTGAAAATGGTATTAAAGTCGTACTAAGACCAGTCATGACGGCGATTAATGTAGACAATCTTGAGCAGCTGATTTCTCAGACCTATGCCATGGGAGTCAGAGAGTTTGTGATTGATGTATATGGGAAAACCTGTGGTCGCCATGAGCCTAGTTTTATGCTGAGTGACGAACAAGAAGCACAACTAAAAGTCACAGTAAAAAGCCTAAAAGAGAGGTATACGCAGGCAAAGTTCGGATTTAACTTCGATTTACGAGAAGCGACCGAAACCAAAGGGTGCATGGAAGGCTTAAAAGGGATCACCGTTCAGCCAAATGGACTGTGTGTTAAGTGTGAACATATACCACCTGGACCTCATAATACCTTTGGTGATTTAAACGAAAGTGGTTTGCTGGATATTTGGATCTCTGAAAAAATGAAAGAGATAGTCATTCCAAGTCGTAAATTTTTCAAAGGCACATCGTGTTATAAATGCGATCTGTTTCGAAACTGCAACTACGTCCGTGGTCGTTGCACCGTTACAGCTAAAGGGAAGTTCGGCACTATTCATGCGCCTGATCTTTATTGTCCCATCGGTGAATTTCATAAAAGTAATGAGATCGATGTACACGTAATTAATGCGTAGGAGTGATGGCGATGAGAAGATTTGGAAAACTTGGTGTCATTCACCAACACGCAGATAGCTACTCGCTTGACTACTTTCCCATCGCGGGACAGCAAGAAACGCCGAGTATTGAGTTACACCCTTTGGTTGTCTATATCTTGTCTTTGTTAGATAAGCAGTGGACAGTTGAAAAAATAGTGGAAGATTTACCGCGTCATTTTGATATTGCGCCAGAACATGCACAAGAAATTACAGATGATGTTGATGTCGTTTTTGAACGTCACTTTACTTCACAGCAGCATGAGCCTTCAGGTGTTACTATTGATGAAGAGGCCGTCCGAACACAAGTACGAGCGCTAAGTCAGCATACACCACTGACCACTCGAACAACCGTATTTAAAGGTAATCGCTCGCCATTTCCGATGACATTACAGTGGCTTGTTACAGACTTTTGTAACCGTAAATGCGTGTATTGTTATCAAGGTGCACCGCTAAGTAGTAAAACGGAAGATTCCTCTGTTGATATTGATGTCATAAAAAGATTGATTAGAGAAACCGCGCAGCTTGGTGGCAAAGAAGTACTACTGACAGGCGGTGAGCCGTTACTACGTGAAGATATTTATGAAGTCATGGTATATGCGTTACAACACGGTTTAACTCCTGACTTCATCAGTAAACAATTTGTGAGTGTAGAGAACGCTAAAAAGCTTGCAGCTGCTGGGTTGAAAGATGCGTTTTTCAGCATTGATAGCCTAGAAAAAGAGGCCGCGAAATCACTCACAGGAATTGGTGGGTTTGCCAAGAAAATCGGCCAAACCGTTGAGAATATGGTTACAGAGGGAATACGTGTGCACGCGAAGTCACTGTTAACTTCGCTTAATGCTCATGCCTACACTGAAACGTTAGAAACTTTAGAGCGACTTGGGGCTCACTCCATCACGATTGATACCTACTCTGATAACCTACAGCGTCATGATGATGATTTACACGCCTCAGTGGCACAAATGCACGAAGTCCGCGATGCGGTTGACACTTTTTTAGCCACCCAGCCAAAGTTGAAAGTGTATTATCGCTCTGAACAGATAGAAAAAGACATCGATTATGATATTGACGGCTTTGTCTGTCATAACGGCCGTACACAATTATTGTTTTATCCTAATGGGGACATTTCCAAGTGCGATAAGAAGCTACCTGGTGGAGACATGATAGTTGGCAGCGTGTTGAATCAAAGTGTTTTTGAAGCATGGAATAGCACGGCCTTATTAGAATCGTTAGACCCACCAAGAGATAAGTATAAAGGCACTCCTTGCTTTACCTGTGACAGTTTTGACACCTGTAATATTCGCGGGCGTTGCTACTACGGTGCTTACATGTCAACGGGAACATTATATGGCCCGCAGGAAGGGGCATGCAAATATATGGTGGGGGTGAAAAGTGTTTGTTAATCAATTCTTAAAGCTAAAAGATAAATCACGACTAGTCAAAGAGTCCAACCGCGTCATCTTATTTACTGTCGACAAGGGAGAGAAGTTTGCCTCTTTATCTGTGGTGCACGCGTTGGTGCTTGCACTGAGTACTGGTGAAAACAGTACCACGGATATCCGAGATGGATTGATGGAGATTTTTGACTTTGAGCAAAGTGAAGCGCAGCAGCTCATCAGTGATTTGCTTGTTCAAACGGCTGACTTTATCGATGTGCAAGACCATGCTTTTACTGAGCTTAATGCACGTTATGATGCCGAGGACTTTATATATCAAGCCGAGCCAACACCCTGGCAAAATAAACTAGAGGTGCCCAATACTGTGGTGTGGATGACAACAAATCGTTGTCCTGCTGATTGTGTTTATTGTGTTATCCCGACATTAAAAGCCAATGAAATTGCGCCAAATGAACTCACAACAGAGCAGGCATTTAAGTTTTTGTCTGAGTGTGTTGCACTTGGGGTGAAGTATGTCAATTTGCATGGTGGCGATCCTTTCTTACGTAAAGACATGATAGAGATCATTGAGTACCTGCTTGAGCATGATGTATTCGTAGATGTGTCAACCAAAATGCCACTACGGGAGAGCTTAATCGAGCGCCTAGCAAAGGCGGGGTTAGATACGCTTCAGGTCAGTATAGATAGCAAAATACCAAAAATTGCTGATGCCATTGTGAAAGTAAAAAACTGGCTGCCAAAAATTAACCAAACTATTGAGCTATGTCAGAAATATGATTTGAATGTTCGCGCTAATATTGTTGTGACGGCCATGAATATTGATGGGATCCCAGACTTGCTGAGATACCTCATTGAAGAAAAGGGTATTACAGATGTTGGCATGTCGAGCTATTTACGTTCTGAACATAAACATGATGATGATCTGCTAATTAATCAGCAGCAACGAGAGTGGCTAGTTAATGCTGTTAACGAAATATCAGCACAATACCCTGATATTGAAATAGGCAACATCTCCGTGAAGAGTGAAAGAGAAGTGTCTGTATCGATCCCTGGCTTTGGCTCTTGCGCGGGTGGTAAGACGGCACTGGTCATCGGCTCTGATGGAGAGTGTGCGACATGCGATCGCACTATGCCTTATCAACAGGCTCGAATTGGCAACGTGAAAGAATCTTCTATTCGTGATATCTGGAATGGTGAAGCATTGGAATACTTGCTAGATCCGCCACGAGAAGAGTATGAGGGGACGCCATGTTTTGACTGTGATCATTTTCAGCAATGCAATGTGCGTCAACGTTGCTATTACCGCGCTCAATTGATTAATGGCCGACTTTATGCGCCTGACTATTTATGTGCAAAGTTACCTGAACCTCCAGTGGAAATGTTTTGAGGTGTAAAATATGGAAGTGATAAAAGCAAATGCCGTGTGTAAGACGTTTTCAAGACCTTTGGCGTCGACCCAAACTGGGGTGATTGCGGCGATAAAACAATTTGTTGCACCACCAAAAGAGAATATCAATGTTATTGATAACGTCTCCTTATCCGTTCAGCAAGGTGAGTTTGTGGGGCTGTTGGGGGCGAATGGTTCAGGCAAGTCAACATTGTTGAAATTACTCACAGGGATTTTGCAGCCTGATGCTGGTTCGCTTACGGTACTTGGGCATCACCCATCTAAAGAGCGCAAAGCGTACACCAAGAAAATTGGTGCCGTGTTTGGGCAAAAGAGCTTACTGTGGTGGAATGTGGCTATCATTGAGTCGTTTCGGCTTTATGCTTCTATCTACAAACTCAGCCGCCAAGATAGTGAACGTCGCATTGAGCAACTCAGCGAGTTACTTGGACTCAGAGATTTGTTGTCGTCGCCACCGAAAAAACTTTCTTTGGGTCAGCGCATGAAAGCTGAAGTTGTCGCTTCGTTGCTACATCAGCCACAGCTTATTTTTCTGGATGAGCCAACCATTGCCATGGATCCGGTTTCGCGGCTTAATTTGATGAACTTCTTGTTGCAGCTTAATCGAGATGAAGGCACGAGTATCGTGCTGACATCTCATAATATGGCAGATGTTCATCACTATTGTCAGCGCAGTGTGATAATGGAGCAAGGCGCAGTGCTATTTGATGGTAAAACCTCGGATATCTTGTCATTGGAGCACGTTAAGGTATTAGAAATTAAAACCTGCTCAGCGCTTGATAGCCAGTTGTTGTCTGAGTTCGAATACGAATTGATAGAAGATAATCACTATCGTATAAAGACCTCAACTGAACTTGCGAAAGAAGCGCTGTCACGGCTGGCTTTTCACCCTAACGTGAAAGACGTCAACCTCTCTCCACCGAGCTTAGATCATGCCATTCATCACTTTATGACTGCAGCGAGAAATACGTTATGAATAGCATGGTTTTTATTCGCTTCTTGCAGTTGTCACTCAAAGATTTATCGGTATTTCGTAGTGATTTTATTATTAGCATCATACACATCCTTATCTATCAGGGGATCTTTATTTTATTTTGGGATGCGTTACTACGACAACTGGACTCACCACTGGGTGAGTGGGACAAAGGGAGCTTGGCACTACTTATTTTGGTTGGCTTAATATTTTCTTCAATCAGAATGCTATTTTTCGGATTCACTACCATGAGTAGCAAGGTGATCAACGGTGAACTTGATAAATACCTTTGTCGTCCAGTTTCCCCTTTGTTAGCGTTACTAGCCGAAGATACCAAGATTTGGGCTGCGGGCCATTCATTATTAACTTGTAGCATTTTGTTCTTCTTTATGGACCAAGTGTATGACTACCAGTTTACTACGCTATCTTTTGTGTACTTTTCAATCTCTATTTTGGTGGGCAGTTTAACGCTGGTACTGATGGAGGGTTGTATTGCACTGAGCGCATTTTGGTTTGGTAATGTGGACAGGTTATTTTATTTAATCAATAGTTTTGGCGATTTTCAGCGCTATCCCATCACTTTATTTCCTAAATTATTACAGCACTTTCTTATTTATGTTTTGCCCATTGGTTTAGTGTCATCTATACCGGTCATGTTTCTTGTTGGAATGTATGACGAGCCAGCCTCGATGCTGATTATTCAGGGAGTTATTTTACTCTTCTGGCTATGTGGCTTTGTCTGGCTTTGGCGCTGCGCTTTGCGCCGTTACGACTCGTTAGGGGGGTAAGATGAGCGTATTACAATTACTCCGGTTAGAGTTAAAAGAAGCAACCCACTTTCGAACAAACTTGTACGCTTGGGTGTTATCGCATCCATTGCAGTTGTTGATTATTTACATGCTATGGCAAGGGATATTTCACTTTACTGACTCAGTTGCGGGTTACAGCTTGCAACATATCGTCATGTATTATTTTTTAGTGCATTTTATTAATTCATTTTTATCATCAGCATATACTGTGAACTATCAAGTATGGAGTGATATCAATGAAGGAGGACTGGATAAATTCCTTTGTCGGCCTTTCAATTATTTAACGCTAATCTCAATAAAAAACCTGTCCAGACCTGGGATTGATGCGCTGTTCGCCTTGCCTGTACTGGTCATTGCAGTGTGGCTCGCCCCTCAGCAAAGTAGCGTCTTTAGTTGGGTGATGTTCACGTTTTCAGTATGGTTGTCCTTATTACTATTAATTGAAATTCAAAAGGTGATTGGTCTACTGTCATTGTGGCTGGAAAAGGTATTTGGGCTAAGAGATATTTTATTTAGCTTTATGATGCTGCTCTCAGGTCAGTTATTACCTTTGAGTATTTTGCCTCAATGGCTAGGAGAAATAGCCCTTTATTCTCCATTTGCTGCACTTTTTCACGCACCAATTTCACAAGTTTTACCAAGCCAAAGTGTCACAGGGCTCAGTGCAATTGAGTTACAACTACTATGGCTCTTGGTATTTATTTTATTCAGTAAACTGCTATGGACGGTAGGAAGACCTAAATATCAGTCTTTGGGTGGTTAATAATAAGAGGAAGTAAGATGTCAAAAGCCATTATCAAAGCCAGTGAACTCGGAAAGTATTATCAAGTCGGTAATATTAAGACGCAGGTTTTTAACTCGCTGTCATTTGCAGTTGAGGAAGGAGAGTTTGTTTCTATCGTTGGGCCATCTGGTGCAGGAAAAACAACGTTACTAAACACAATCGGGTTGTTGGAGAAGTTTCAGTCTGGGCGCTTACAAGTAGCGGGAGCAGACGTTGCAACAATGAAAGACCAACAGCTTTCGCAGCTGAGAAATCAATATATTGGGTTTATTTTTCAAAATTTTAATTTATTACCTGAGATGACGGTGCTAGATAACGTGATGTTGCCGCTAGAAATAGCGGGTGTCTCCTCTGCCATAGCAAAAGAAAAAGCGGTATATCAGCTGGAAAGGATGGGACTAAAAGGGCGAATTGATCATAAGCATTTCTTGCTCTCTGGAGGTCAGCAACAACGGGTTGCGATTGCGCGTGCATTGATTTCAGAGCCTAAAGTTATCCTCGCCGATGAACCAACAGGGAATTTGAATTCGCAAATGGCAATGGAAATTATGAAACTGTTGAAAGAAATTAATGCAGAAGGCACCACCATTTTGATGGTGACGCATGATGAGCATTTATCACAGTTGGCAACGAGGCAAATTATGTTGTCGGACGGTAATATCATAGAGTCTCAGCAGCAGGAGTTAGCTTCATGCGGTTAGGCTCGTTAGTTAATAATCTTAAGTCACAGAGTTTGATTAGTGCATTAGTTATATTACTTATCGCCACCGGTCTTGGGGCATTTGGCACTACCTATTCTGTGTATCACGTCATGTCTAGCAATCCAATGTCATATGCTGAGCACACCACAAGATATGTGTTGTTAGATGATTGGAGTCCAGACAAAGAGTTTGACTTTTCTCCGCCGCTTCTGAGCTATCAAGATGCAAAGCAGCTCGCAGCACTGAACGAAATGGGTAAAAGTGCTTTAACTTACGACTCAAAGCTGGTGTCACAAGTACCTGATTCGCCTTATATCTATGAATTCACAGCCAGAGCTACCACCCCCGACTTTTTTTCCATATTTGCGATACCATTTCGATATGGAAATGCTTGGTCTATGCAAGATGAGCATGATGAAACTGAGGTGGTAGTTTTGTCTCAACAAGCAAACGCGCAATTATTTAACGGTATAAATAGCGTTGGTAAAACGCTAATGCTAGATAATCGTCCCTATACGGTTGTCGGTGTGCTGTTTGAATTTAGCATGACACCTAAGATATACGATTTACATGTAGCACCATACTCAGATATTGAGGGCGTGTTCATTCCATTTTCTACCGCAGTTAAAAACAGTGTCTTGCCACACGGGCGCTTATTAGGGTGGCGCAATGAGCCGCTGAGTGGTTTTCAGGACGTGTTTAATACCACCATGATCTGGCTACAGCTGTGGGTTAGTTTTGACAGTGGCGCACAAATGCAAGCCTATGAGCAGCGTGTGGCTGGGTATGCAAACGCGCTACACCAATCTGGCCGAATGTTACGCGGTCAAGATAAATTTAGACTACTGACCCCATCTCAATGGTTGCGTGAAAACGAAGTAGTTAATAGTGATAGTCAATTTCTACTCTTTTTGGCGATTGTATTTTTATTAATTTGCTTGCTCTGTGTTGCAGGGTTGCTCTTTGCAAGTTATGCCTCAAGACAACATGCCTTGAACGTATACCGAGCCATAGGCGCATCAAAGCAATATCTCATAAAACTGTTGTTAGCGGAGTTAAGTGTTTTAACAGCACTTGGATGTTTGCTAGGCGTGATATTTATAGCAATAGGGCTGTCTTACATGGAGCTTCTGTATGGCAGCAGTTATGCACAGGTCGCCAATATGAATGTAGTGCCGGTGATGTTGGCAGTGGCAACATGCTTTATTGGTGTATTCTTGGCCTGTGCATTGCCAATAGGTAAGTACTGTAATGCTGATGGGCTAACGGTGCAGAGGTAAGAAATGATAATAAAAACAACACTTCAATTTTTAGCGTATCGAAAACTCCCTTATTTGTTGATGGCCGTTATTATTGCCTTAGCCTTATTGGTGATGGTGAATGCCGCAGCGGTACTGAATAAAGCACAAGGAGAGATAAAGCATACGCCTTATTTTGGTGAAACAACATTCTCGGTATGGCTCAAGTACCTTGAACAGGATGTTGACTATGATATGCAAGCGAAAAAGGATGAAGCAATACTACTAGCGATGGCTGAAGTGGAGACTGTCAGTTTTGCGACCCCCGTGCCATTTGGAGGCGGCGGCCCTGAGCTGAAGTTACAGCAACCCAATAGCAATGATGAATTAACCAGTAGTGTGTTTTATGCCGATGAGCAGTTTGTCCCAACCCTAGCGGTGGACATCATTGCAGGTAGAAACTTTACTTCGAATGATGTGGTCAGTAGTGATGAAGATGCCAGTGTGGCCTTAATCAACAAGGCGCTCGCACTCAAGTTATTTGGTGAATATTCTGTTGTTGGCAAAGTTATCACCGCAGGTGATAGTAGCTATACCATAGTAGGAGTGATTGATCCGCTGGTGGGCGCAAACTTTAAATCTACACGAGGCCAATTTGTGGTCGTGCTACCTCAAGTGAAGCTGGGCAAGTGGACATCGATGTTAGTGAAATTTGCGCCAGATACAGACACTGCGATAGCACAAAGTATGCTGGAGAATGCGCTGCAACAGCAAGCGCTAAAGCGAGTAATAGCAAAAAGCGGCGTATTACCAAGCTATCGCGCTGCTGGATTGAGAAAAGATTTTGCATTGAGCGCTATGCTATCTGCTGTGATGGGGGCATTTATGTTGGTGGTTTTTGCAACTGTCTGGGGGGTCGTAAAGTTTAACTTTGTGGCGAGACAAAAAACCATGGGAATATTACGTGCGCTTGGGATCAGTCATCGTAAACAAAGCATTGCCGTTGCCGGAGAGTTTACTCTTGTTTGCATGCTTGGGGTACTTTTGGGAGGATTGTTATCGTTATTGCTGAGTCCTTGGTTGCAAAGTCAATTTTCGATAGAACCACTTCAAGTCGAGTATATACTTGGATTCGGAGCCGGTCTGCAAATACTGGTGTTAGTAATCGTTCAACTGCACCTAATGAAATGCCAAAAGCAAACTATTGCAGAAACAATTTATCAATAATGGGCTATATCTATTTGGCACAATACTGCGTATAATCCACCGCCTGAGTCAGCCGGATAATCGCTGCCTGTGACGAAAATGATCAGGGGGAGGAAAGTCCGGGCTCCAATGGGCAGGGTGCCAGCTAACGGCTGGGGGGCGTGAGCCTACGACAAGTGCAGCAGAGAGAAGACCGCCTAAGTCCTTCGGGACCGGTAAGGGTGAAAGGGTGCGGTAAGAGCGCACCGGGCCACTGGTAACAGTTGGTTGCAAGGTAAACTCCACCCGGAGCAAGACCAAATAGGGTTCCTTATGGTGTGGCCCGCATCGGAACCGGGTAGGTTGCTTGAGCCTAGGAGCGATCCTAGGCCTAGACGAATGATTATCGATCTCCCTCGGGAGAGAACAGAACCCGGCTTATAGGCTGACTCACACCTCAAGCGTAAACATCCCAACATGAGATGTTTACGCTTGAGACTTCCACTTTACTACTTCTTGTTAAATACACCACTTGTTTGTCCATCTCACCACTTTTTATTAATTCTTTTACAACAAATAGCTCTAGATTTAATTTAACCTTTTGATTATAAATGAATTTTAATGTTGGTATAGTACTTGGAAAGATAGCACTATCTCTCAAACGAAATGAGCAATGGAACGAACATGTATAAGAACAACAAAGTATTATTATCAACTGTACTATGGCTTGGCACGCTGTTATGGTCAGCATTATTTTCATCTTTGGTCAAAGCTGAGTCGGTCGATAAGCTGATCAAAACCCTCATGAAAGAAAGACACATCCCGGGCTTACAGTTGGCCGTTATTAAGGACGAAAAAGTTGTTAAGCAAGGAAGTTATGGTTTTGCAGATTTACAGCATCAAGTACCAGTGACGGAGCAGACATTATTTCCGATTAACTCGATGACAAAGGCGTTTACCGGTGTTGCAATTGTGCAGCTCGCTGAGCAAGGCTATTTAAATATTGATGATGAAATTGGTAAGCACTTACCGGAGTTACCAGAGGCTTGGCAGCCACTCAAAATTAATCAGTTAATGGGTCATACAACTGGGTTACCGCCTATCCTCGAATTAAGTGCTGGCTTAGAAACCATTGTACCAAACGATGCAGAGGCCTCATGGCAAGCTATACAAAAGCAGCCTTTTCAATTTACACCTAATTCGCGTTTTAGTTATAACCAAACTGGCTATGTGATTTTGGGTAAAATCATTGATAAATATGTACCAGAAGGGTTTCCTGCTTTTATTACCAAGATGCAGTTAGCACGCGCTAATATGCCGCAAACGGCGCAAGCTGGATTTGATTATCTTGAACGCATGGTGCCTCATCAAGCTCGTCAATATATTCATTTGGGCGAGGGGAATTATAAAAACTTTTACGGTGAATTCCCTTACATACTAAGAACCGCAGCAGGAATGAGCTCAACAGCAACAGAATTGGCTAATTATCTTGTATCGTTACAACAAGGTAAGCTAGTTAAAGAGCTGGATATGCTATGGACACCAGTTAAGCTGAATAATGGTCGTACTGAAGCCTTTAACAACAAAGAAAACGGCTATGCAATGGGCTGGCAGGTAACGCAGCGTAAATATCACCCAGCTATCAGTGCTAGCGGTGGCGACGCGGTGACAGTGATCACCTATCCTGAAGACAAGGTGTCAGTAATCGTGCTTACTAATCTACTGGGTGGGTTACCCATTAGTTTTGTCGATGATATTGCCGCGTATTATATTCCAGAATTTAATGAGCCAAGTAAGCAAAAGGCCTATCAGCCGATGGCATACTTATCGCAGCTCACAGATGAGCGAGGCTTTAGCAACTTTGCCGCGACGTTTGCAACAGCGCAACAAGATACTGGCGTAATGTATGATTTAGAGATTTTGGTGGAGTGGGGCAACAATCTTGTTGAAAATGGCCAAGTTAATAATGGCATTGAAATCTTTAAATTTGTGCTGACGCAAAATAACGAGCAGCCTTATTACCACAGCAGTATCGCACAAGCGTATGAGTTAAATAAGCAATATGCGCAAGCATTTGCGCACTACCAGCAACTACTTACCATCAGCCCAAATAGCCAGTTTGCAAAAAATAAAATGGCGGAAGTAGAGCGTTATCTATAAGTCATCAAAAGGCCACAAGCCTGGCAGGTTAAGAGCCGCAAGTTCAAGAGCATGCGGCTTTTTTGTATTTGTTATTGGCAATTATACTTAAGAACTATCAGAAGCTGCGGTATAATACGCAATCATCTCTTTGAGCTATGTACTGCTATAGATAATTAGTACTGCTCGTTGATAGCAAATCTGATTGAGAAAGCCATACCATGAGCCAACAACCAACTCCACCCTTAGCACCACAAACACCGAACCACTGCGTTGACGCCTTTCGCCGCTTTAGCGTTGCACCCATGCTGGATTGGACGGATCGACATTGCAGAACCTTTCACCGTAAACTGACAAAACATGCGGTACTTTATACTGAGATGATCACCACAGGTGCGATTATTTTTGGTAAAGGGGATTATTTGGCATTTGGTGCGCATGAATTGCCGGTAGCGCTACAGTTGGGTGGCTCTGATCCTAAAGCATTAGCAGAATGCGCTAAACGCGCAGAAGAATATGGCTACAGTGAAGTAAACCTGAATGTAGGTTGCCCGTCAGATCGTGTGCAAAATGGTCGCTTTGGGGCGTGTTTAATGGCTGAACCTCAGCTCGTTGCCGACTGTGTGGCCGCAATGAAGGCGCAAGTGAGTATTCCGGTTACAGTAAAGACACGCATCGGTATTGATGAACAAGACTCTTATGAGTTTCTCACGGCGTTGATTGAAGCTTCAAAGGCCGTTGGCTGTGATGATTTTATTATCCATGCTCGAAAAGCGTGGTTGCAAGGGTTAAGCCCGAAAGAAAATCGCGAGATCCCACCGCTTGATTACCCCCGTGTTTATCAATTAAAGAAAGACTACCCTGATCTGCACATAAGTATTAATGGTGGTGTTAAAATCCTTGAGGAGTGTCAGCACCATTTGGCTCATCTTGACGGTGTAATGGTTGGCCGCGAAGCCTACAGTAACCCGTTTATGTTGTCGCAAGTTGATGAGCTACTGTATGGCGAAGCTGCGTTTACGCAAACTCGCCATCAGGTGGTAAGAAGCATGTATGACTACTTTGAAAGTGAGATGTCGAATGGCGCAAACTTTTGGCATATCGCGCGTCATATGTTGGGTATTTTTCAAAACCAACCTGGTGCGCGAGGCTTTCGCCGTCACTTATCAGAAAATGGCCACAAAAAAGAGGCTGGTATTGAGGTGATGGAAAAGGCATTGTCTTTTGTGCCTGAAGTGTAAAATATATTGCTCCCACCTTCAGTGTGAAAAAGACGATTTTATCGTCTTTTTCACTATTTAATGCTTTTCAATTAATCTGGCTACCTTCTAAAAAATATATAACCTCATGATTTAATTTTGTTTTTATTTTTGGCACGGCTCTTGGAATAGTTTAACTATATTATAAAAGGAGCCGAACAATGACCATCATCAACAGAATTGAAGATCTTATCAAAGCAGAATTTAACGCGTTACTAGACAAAGCTGAAGATCCACAAAAACTGACATCTCAGTTGATTCGTGACTTAGAAGAAGCGCTAGCTGACTGTCGTGCAACCGCTGCGGAGTTTATTTGTCAGCAAAAAATTGCACAGCGCCAAATCGAGCAAGCAAATAACGCTTCTGCAACGTGGCAAAGCAAAGCTGAACATGCACTTGAAAAAGGTCGTGAAGATCTCGCTCGCTCTGCCCTTGAGCAAAAGCAGCGAGAAATAGAAAAAGCGCAAGAAGCACAGCAAAAGGTTGATGACCTAGCCCCTGCACTAGAAAAACTCAGTGCAGATGCTGATAAGTTGCAAAGCAAAATTCAACAGTTGAAAGCAAAAGAGAAAGGAATGCTACGCCGTCTGGAGGCAGGGCAAGCAAGGCTAAATATTAAGCAAACACTAAGTAGTGATGAAATGCGCTCAGCGACACGCAAATTTGATGAGTTGGAGCGTAAAGTGGCGCGGATAGAGGCTGAAGTTGAGTCTTACGATTTGGGGCAGCCTGATGTGTGGCAACGCTTTGAAGATGAGCAAAAGCAACAGCAAATTGACGATGAGCTGGCACAATTGAAGCAAAAAATAGCGAGCTAAGCTCGCTTTAAATGACGGCTGAACAACTAAAGCAAAAGGGGATTAAGATGAAAAATAGATATCAATCAACACTGTCTCAAATGAATAGTTCAAAGAAAATCGGCGGCGTTTGTGCGCAATTAGCACAACGCTTTGATATGCCAATTTGGCTAACGCGTTTACTTACAGTACTACTGTTTTTTAAGTTCCCAATGTTTGTAATGTTGGCTTACGGTGTGGCGTGGTTTGCGATGCCAAAAGCCAAATACGATAACTAAGACAAGGTGGCGAGGTAGGCACTATGAAAGTTGTTGCCGGTATATTTTTTGCGTTGGTATGTTTATTGGCGCTTTCGTGGGTGTCGCTACCACTAATGTGGCTGGACATCAGCGACTTGCAATTGGAAATGGGTGTTGACCTAGGTTGGGTCGGTTTTGAGATATTGGCGTTGCTTTTGGCAATCGTGGCCTTGGTGGTAATAGTGGCACTCCTTAGTGCGGGTATTTTAGGTCTACTCCTTATCGTGTTCATTGGGCTAGTAATGACACTGCTATTTAATTCGCTGATTGTCCTATTTCCACTCATCTGTATTATTGCGATAGTGTGGCTAGTGGTTGATAAGTCTGCTCAGGCGCAAGCTTGAGCCTTTGACTTATATTGATGTAGGAGATAAAAACACGCTAAATTGGGATCTGTGATATAGTTATTTGCAGTATAATTCCAAGGAAAGCCAATATGAAATCAAGTGTAATCAAAACCTTATTTTTTGCTTTATCAACTTTTATCGGCTTTAACGCTTTTTCTCATCAAAACGATGAGCAAGCTCACTATCATCATAGTTCTGAGCAGCTTATGGTACACAGCGCGACGGTACGTGCGTTTTTACCGGCAGCGCCCTCAACAGCGGGTTATCTTGTTATCGACAACCCAACCCAACACGACAAAATACTAGTGAAGGCATCGCTTGAGGGGGTGAAACGCGTTGAAATTCATGAACATATTCACAAAGAAGACATGATGACTATGCAGCGTGTTGATGAGTTGACGATCCCAGCAGGAAAGTCAGTGGTATTTCAACCTGGCGGGTATCACTTAATGGTTTTTGAGCCACTTAAGACACTAAAAGTCGGTGATAAGCACAAGCTTACGCTATATTTTGCTGATGGTGATCGAGTCTACACGATGGCAGATATCGTGGCACTTGCAGATATGTTTGGTGGTAAAGCAAAGTCAGACACACCACATCACACTCATCATTAACTCTGTGGGGTATTAAATGGGAAATCATACGGGAAAAATCATCTCTGGTATTATCGCTGTCATACTGCTTGGGTATGTTATTGCTGTTTACTGGAGTGTCGAGCCGGATCAGTTTGACGTTGTCGCAGCTGCAAAGGCAGATGCGCAGAAAAATGGTAATACATTAGTTACTGGATATGTGACAACACATACCTTGATAAAAGTGACGGATACCTTGCTGAATAAGCCTGGAGGCTATTTATCTAATGATATGATGCCACCAAGTGTAATAATGGATAATATGCCTGCTTGGGAGTATGGCGCGCTTGAAATGACACGAGATCTTACGCTTTCGATGCGCAAAGACTTCAGTCGTTCACAATCTCAATCGACAGAACACCCAAGTTTAAAATTAGCTCAACCACAGTTTAATATCAGCTCAACGGCGTGGATGTGGCCAAGTGCTGAAGGTGAATACCAAAAAGGCAATGATTTGTTGCGCCAGTATTTGACGCAAATTTCTGATAACAGTAATCGTGATAGTCAATTTTATGCGCGCGCTGACAACCTGAGAGCTTGGCTAAAAGAAGCTGAAAAACGTATGGGTAGTTTAAGCCAAAGACTCAGCGCCAGTGTTGGTCAAGATAGGCTGAACACAGATTTAGCTGGCGACTCGGCTGCTGATCAGGCAACATCGGCTCCTAGTCATAATGTGGTGAAAACCTCTTGGTGGAAAATTGACGATGTATTTTACGAAGCAAGAGGCGCTACCTGGGCGTTGCTGCATTACCTAAAAGCAGTTGAACATGATTTTAGGCCGGTACTCGAAAAGAAAAATGCGTTGGTGAGCCTCCAACAGATCATTAGAGAATTAGAAGCAACACAGGAAACAGTGTGGAGCCCTATGGTTTTAAACGGTAGTGGGTTTGGCTTAGTGGCGAACCATTCGTTGGTTATGGCAAATTATATTTCGCGAGCCAATGCGGCTCTTATCGAACTTAGTGAACTTTTAGCGCAAGGATAACATCATGAAAAAACACTTTTTAGCAGCGGCATTATCTCTCGCTTGCCTAGCGCCGGCTGCGCATGCAGATACGGTACTTGGACTTTATGTCGGTGCAGAAGGGTGGGATACCGAAACCGAAGGAAGCTTTGCTGAAAAAGGCAATATGCAAACCTTTAATTTTGACGACGAGACGTTTACTAGCTTTTATGCGGCATTGGAGCACCCAGTACCTTTAGTGCCAAATATCAAGTTGCGCTACACCGAACTCGAATTAGCTGGTCAAACGACGCTGACCGAGTCTTTTGACTTTGGCGGCCAAGTGTACACGGTGGGTACCAATGCAACGACGAGTGCTGATCTAAACCATATTGATTATACGCTGTACTACGAAGTACTAGACAGCGACTTGTTGACGTTTGACTTTGGTTTGAACTTCAAACAATTTGACGGCTCAATTATGGTTACAGGTACTGCGAATGGCCAAACTAGAACGGAAGAAGTTGAGTTTTCGGGCTTTGTACCTTTAGGTTACTTACGTGGTGAAGTTGGATTACCATTAACTGGGCTGAGCATTTTTGCTGAGGGCAGTATGTTGGCGATTGACGATAGTAAAATTCAAGATTATCAAGTAGGTCTTGCTTACGAGTTCATCGATAATATGGCTGTTGATGTTGCCGTTAAAGTAGGTTATCGCTCAATGGTACTTGAGTTAGATGATATTGATGATATTTATACTGATTTAGATGTATCGGGACCTTTTGCTGGGATCCAGTTACATTTCTAACTTAAAAACAGCTATAAAATGATAAATAACCTGAGCTTTAGAGCATTAATGCCTTTCTAGCTGCCAGTTTTAGCGCTAACTGCGTTGAATTCACTCCCAATTGCCAACTATTGGGAGTGAACTCGCCTTGCCTACAGAATGTAGGTACTTTAGCGAGAGCAGGACACGGGAGCGGATTTTTCCCTAAAGCTCTGGCTAGACAAGGGGAAAACTAAGTTGTGTTTTAGCAACAATGAGTTGGAACATTCTTTATCCAAACCTCTGGTTAGTTATCTACTTTCCCACTCTAGTAAAAACTCATTCTCTAGTGCTTTTTCTAGTAGTTGCTTATAGTTTTTGTTGATTGGATTTTGTAGTAGCTTTTTCAGCTCATCTCCTGTCTGCGTTAGTTTGTAGTAACTTAATACGAGGTCATTAGACTTGGCTGTCAGTGTGAGCTTTTTACGCTGATAAACCAGCTGCATAGATTGCCCTTTTTGCAAAGAAGCAGACTCTATCTCTTGTCGATACAGGATATTGATATCCATGAGTGTCAGTACGTTCGGAAAGCTTAACCCCGCTTGGCTAAGGTTTACAGATTCAGTACTGCCTTTTCTCAACAAATCAAAAATAGATGGCTTTTTATAGTAACCGTGAAGTATCAAATAGCTATCTTCTTTTTCCAAGTAACCGCAAAGCGGTGCACACTTTTGCAGTGCCGTTGCTTCGCGTTGTGTCATCATTTTCAATGTTTGCAAACTTTTAATTGAAAATGTACCAGGGTTGATACTTTCGCCGACTAAAATCTTTGCCCATAACTTTTGCATTGAGTGATTGGCAATGTCTTCAGCCATCGTATTAAAGTGCGCTAGCCAATCTGGATCTGGTCGACCTCTTGAAGTTACCTCAGGGCAGATTGTGAGTGACATGCCCATAATAGTTTCTAAATTTTGCTGCTGTTGGATTTTTATCAATTGCTGACGCTTTAGCGCGCGCTTCAGCGTGCTGTGCGGGGTGCTGACGGTATATTGATTATCTTTGTTCTTATCAGACTGGTAATGGTCATTCTGTGTCACGAGAGGAGTGATCCTTTTGACCATTGGGTAGCCAAGCTGCTCTTCAATAGAAAGTGCCAGTGCTGACTTTACCTGTGCATTTTTGACTGCCATATCATGCTCTTAATTTATAATGTGTGTTCATATGGTTAACGGCAGAGTCTGTGATTTGCTGCAAATATTGCTGCATAAATAGGGCAATAAAGCTTCCTAAAAATGGAGTATTCACTCTGCCTTCGATGGAGACCATTAATTGTGTATCGGCTTGTGCAGTCAATAAGTTAAGGGTTATGTTGGCAAAGTGTTCATCATCAATATATAAAGATAACCCAAGATGTTGAGCCGTACTTTTGGTCACGGTTAACTCAGCTTCGCCCCATGGATGGACTAAAACCGCTGAACTACCTACGTGTTGCTTCTTTGGGAGTATTCGAAAATAAACACTCTGTGTTGATTGCCAATTAAATAGTGTTGGCCAGTGAGTTAACACAAGGGGAGTTAGCGCAGTGTTCGTTACTTCAGCTCTGCTTTGCTTCACTACTTTATAGTCGTGCGGCATCGCTAATCCTGAAATGATAATCAGCAGTGCTAGAAGCATCAGCGTTCTCATGGGAGTCGATAGTCGTTTGATACAAAATCCTCTTTAGTAAAAAGTATGCTAAATCATCTATTTTGTTCTATGCTCGACTATAATATTTCACGTTTTTTAATCAAACTGAACTGTAATAGTAAAAATGTACCATATTTTATTTGATGATAAACACTGCGTTGGATCAGTGCCTATAATGAAAGAGTAGTACGGATTTAAAGGGTAAAGCATGGCACCTGAGCAAGATGATTATTTGTTTGCAGAGCACGATGAAGTTACTCAAGAAGAAGAAATAACAAGTGCTTTTTGGGATGTATTAGTTGTTGATGATGACCCAGAAATTCATTCTGTTACTAAACTTGCTCTGTCAAACCTAGAATTTTGGGGTAAAAGACTCAGGTTTTTACATGCCTATTCAGGCGCTGAGGCAATCGAAATACTAAAACAGCAAAATGACATTAGCATTATGCTGCTCGATGTTGTTATGGAAACTGATGACGCTGGTCTTAATGTGGTGCGTAGGGTTCGTGAAGAAATTAAAAATATGGCAGTGCGAATTATCATGCGTACTGGTCAGCCAGGTTATGCGCCTGAAGAAAAAGTCATTAGAGAGTTTGATATTAATGACTATAAAATGAAGACGGAGCTTACACGTAGCAAGCTTGTTACCTCCCTACTTACCGCAATTCGATCTTATCAACAGATCTGTGAACTTGAAGCCCAAAGCCATGCGCTTGAGCACATATTAACTGCTTCTCGAGCCATACTTGGTCACACCGATATGAGTTCCTTTGCCGCCGCAGTGGTCGCACAATTGGCTAATATACTAAGGGCGCCTGGTGAAGGGGTGGTGATAGGTTCCCCTGAGGATGAGGTGCACCTGCGGGTGTTTGGTGGTAGTGAGGAATATCGAGCATTTTTTGGTCATGGTATTGAGCAGCTCGATAATGGCCGCGTTATCATGCAGGTGCAAAACTGTATTGATACAGAAACACATCAATCTACCGAGCACGATGTTACATTTTTACTGGAGAGTAAAAACAAAAAAGCTGCGATATTCTTAGAGCTGGAGGCTGAGCCATCCGCGGCACAACTGAAGTTTGCGGAAATATTTTTAACTAATGTTGGTGTCGGCTTGGACAATATTAAATTATTTCACGAATTACGTGAGGTAGCGTACAAGGACAATCTCACTAAACTTCCAAACCGCACTAATTTCATTGAGAAGATTGAGGGCTACTTTAACCAACAGCAGTCGCTTGTATTTATCCTCATCGATATTGCCCAATTTTCAGACATTAATAATGGTTTGGGACAGGAGGTTGGTAACTTGTTACTGCAAGGGGTTGCAGAGCGTATTGCTATGGAATTTCCTGAAGCCCAGCTGATATCAAGGATAGGTGCTGATGTCTTTGGTTTGTTATTAGCAGAGGCACAATTTGACGAAGCATCATTTATAGACAACTTATGCGTACCATATCAAGTTGGTGAACATGTATTGACAATGCACTTTCATATCGGCGTATGCCGCCAAGAAGACTTTCAGGCGCAAGGTATAGAAACCCTAAAGCTGGCATATATTGCCTTGAACCAAGCTAAACAATCTAGTATTCCACTTGATTGGTATACGCCTGACCTTGAAGAAAAAATGGCGTGGAAGCTCGGCTTGATCAGGCAGCTTCGCCAAGACTTTGAGATGAATAAGCTAGAAGTGTGGTATCAACCACAATTTTCTATTGCAGATCGAAAAGTGATTGGCTGTGAAGCGTTACTACGGTGGCCTTCTGGTAATGGTAACTACATTTCACCAGGGATTTTTGTGCCTTTGGCAGAGAATGCAGGCTTAATCGTCGAGATAGGTCAGTGGGTGCTAGAGCAAGCTTGTCAACTTCAAGCGACTTTACAGCAGCAAGGGTATGGTAATTTAAGTGTTGCGGTGAACGTATCAGTACCCCAATTTAAAGTTCCTCATTATGCACAGCAAGTTAAAGATACCATCCGTGCTTTCAATGTCGATCCCAAGCATATTGAGCTAGAAGTCACAGAAAGTGTCGTTATGGACGAAGTTAACGCGGTGATTAATACACTACAAGAGTTGCAGGAGTTTGGTGTTGAAGTCGCCATTGATGACTTTGGTACAGGCTTTTCTTCTTTAAGTTATTTACAAAGACTGCCGCTTGCCAGATTAAAAATAGACCGCGCTTTTGTGAAGGATATACCGCATGATGACAGCGGTGCGATTGCTGATCTTGTGATCTCACTGAGCCAAATGTTAGGGCTGAAGACGATTGCAGAGGGAGTTGAAACTGAGGATCAAATGGCGGTGCTACAAAAGCTTGGATGTGATGAAGTACAAGGGTTCTTGCTTGCGAAACCGATGCCAGAAAAGAAATTACTGGAGTTCTTAAAGTCAAATTAGTCAATTATGTTGTTAAAATCGGTGCAATTGCTTTTCTTTGTAATGTTGATTAGACTAAAGTTTGAACACTTCGTTCTGAAGTGTACTTAGGTACTTTATATAATTAATAATAAAGGATTTGCTATGAAAATCGCAGGAATTTGTGTGGTTCTATTGGGACTTCTGTCGGGTTGTAGCTCGACAACCGAGTCGGCAAAAAATAATAATGAGGGCAAGATAGCTAAGAATCAAGAAGATCTATACTGTAAGCAAGATATCATCACTGGTAGTAAATTTACAAAGCGAAGATGCCGTACAAAAGATCAGCTTGAATCTGAACAACGTGCTGCAAAAGACATGCTTAACCGACAGCAAAATACTGTTGGCAAACAATAATTTTTGTTTTTTAGGTGAGCAATTGTTCTAGTTGAGTGAGCCGTTGCTCACTGTACAGAAAGCTTCTCTGATAGGGGAACTATTTCCCTGTCTCTCCAATTTTAATTACGCGTTTGCTTTACTTAGTTTGGGTAGGCAAATTTATGCAAGAGATATTGCTCCAGGAGTCGTCATCACTTTACTCCAACTTACTTCCTTTATTTAATTGTGCTTACCATACCTGAACGTTAATGATACTGGGTATTGCTGTGTGTTCAGTATCTTGTGTTTTAACAGCTGTTACTCCTTACTACAGCGTTAAATTCGTTTGCAACAGAGCAGCTATTGACATACAAGTTTTCCTTTTATTTAGAAATAACATTTGGATAGATCGACATTACACTTTTGAACATGGATATTTTAGTTGACTAACTAACTTTTATTTCGGGTTCCGGTTAGTTAATATGAAGGATTAAACCCGATGCTAGCTACGATAAAAATTATCTTAGAACAACCCAAAACTTTGGCGATAGTAGCAGGCAGAAGCGTAGCTAGCAGAAAAGGGCAAGATGAAAGGTGGAGATTTAACAAATATTTGTTCACAAGGGAGTATAATTAAAAAGTGATGAGAGTGATCTTAAAGTCAAAAGCCCCCACAAGTTATTAACTTGTGGGGGGAGTTATGCTAAATCTTTCGAATTCTAGACTATAGTCTAAATGTGAAACCTGCGAAGATATAGCGGCCCAAAGAATCATAGAAACCAGGGTAAATGTTACCATTTGCTGGACCTGAAGGACCATTTGGTACTAGTGGAGCAGTATTATCAAAGACATTATTCACACCACCTCGGAATTGCAGGTTGTCAGATGCATTCCAAGTCACTGCAATATCAAGGTAGTCACGTGCAGTCAATGGTACTGGTCCATCGATTACTTGACCCTCGTCATTTCGTGCAAACTCCTTCACTTCACTTACATAACGATAGGTTGCTGTTATGTTTGCGTCCCAAGGAGTGACCCAAGTTGTTGAGAAGTTTGTTTTAAAGTCAGGAACAGGGTACTCACATACCGCTCTATCCCAGCGACCAGCACAGTCGTCAATATCACCACCCGGTAAGTTTTGTGTTGCAAATTTATCTAGCCATGTACCGATTAGCTTAAAGCGTAAAAGACCCATGTCATCAGGTAGGCTATAACGATAAGAAGCATCGAAATCAATACCGCTTGTTTCTACACTACCAATGTTGGTATCAATCGCTGTGATCGAGTCCTGGCTTAACCATAAAGAGCCAGTCGGACCACGGTTGATAAGTGCACAGAACTGATCGTTACCATTAATCGCACACTGGTTGAAGATTGTTGCTTCAGGGATTTCTTGAATTGCATTTTCAACAGTAATGTCGAAGTAGTCAATAGCAATGTCTAAGCCTTCAATAGCGTCAGGGGATAGTAGAATACCGAATGAAACAGTGTCTGACTTTTCTGGTTCTAGATCTGGGTTACCACCAGTGATACTGTTGTATTGACCTGCAGGGCTGATAAGTGCGTTTGAACCATATTTAGATGGGTCAAGACCTGTTCTTGCACATTGCTCAACCGTTAAAGTTGGGTTGTCACCACCACATGGATCTTCCCAGTTAAACAAACCTAAGCCAGCAGATCTGAATAGGTCACGCACGTTGCCTGCACGTACAGCACGCTGAAAGCTTGTTCTCAAACCAAGTTGATCATTAACACGAATATCAAACGCACCTTTATAGGTATTAGTCGTTTTGTCCGTTGAATAATCAGAGTAGCGATAAGCTAACTCTAGTGTAATATAATCAGCGAATTCAGAGTCTTCAACTAATGGCACGTTGAGCTCCGTAAAGAATTCATTGACGTCAAACTCACCACTTACGCCAAGAACAGGACCACCTTGACCCGCACCATCACCTGATTCGAAGCCTTGATCTGGATTAAAATCTAGCGATTCTTTTCTGTGCTCAAGACCAAATACTACGCCCACACCAGTAGAAGTACCTGGTACTACAACACCATAATCTGTAAGATCACCGGTAACATAGCCGCTAATTTGTTTTGTTCTGGTGTCACCGCGAGCAAATAAAGGTATCGTTAGGTAATCTATTTGCTCTTGCGTGATTTTCGATGGATCAAATATGTTCCATGGAATACAAGTTGGATCGCTACCATCTACAACTGACTTACATACCACATTACCATCGTCATCAGTTGTAGCTTGCAATGAACGAATGATTCGGGTAGTCGACATGTCGTTTTGGTAAGTTTGACTATATGACACGTTACCGAAATTCATATATGCATCATAAATCCAATTGTCATCGATTTCACCGCGAATACCTAGTACAAAACGAGTTGAGGTATGGCGAATATCGTCTTGACGAGGTCCACCTTCAACATTTCGTTTACCGATAAAGGCACCCTCAACAATACCATTTGTTGCGACACCATCAGGCCCACAAAGTGTGTTTCTTTGTGAAGCTGAAAGTAGCGGGTTATCACAGCTAATATCAACTTCATTCAGGAATGAACCTGAAGGAGCAATTTGTGCTACAGTGCGGTTATCCATGTAGTTAAATTCAGCATAAAAGGTATGGCTGTCATTAAAGTCATAATGACCTAGCAAGCCAAATGTTTTACGTTTGTCTGGACGTTGGAAGTAGTTAAGAGGGCCAAAGTTATAAACCGTGCCATCAGTAGGAACGAAGTCAGTGCCAGATACTTTGTAGTCGTAAGTGTCAAAATCGGTAATACGGCCTTCTGGAATTGTTCCTGACCCCCCGCAAATTCGAGTACCTGTGGCGTTTATGTTCATAGCACAAGCACTGTAATCACGATTGTCTTGCGTTACTTCTTCGATATCACGCCAAGTTGCATAACCTGTGATGTTTGCACGACCATCTGCAGAGTTAGCACCAAAAGTTAAAGAGATATCATGAGTATCACCGTCCCATTGACTACCATCAGGTACTGGGAAGCCTCTTTCATTCAGCGCTCGTTGCATGTCTTTGTGGTCGTTATCATGTTGATAAACACTACCTTGATATTCAACTTGGAAGCCTTCAAAGTCATCTCTCATGATAAAGTTTACAACACCAGCAACAGCATCAGAACCGTATGTTGCTGACGAACCACCAGTAAGAACATCAACACGTTCTACCAATGCTGCTGGGATCTGGTTAAGATCAGCACCGATACCTCCTGCGACAGGAGAGCCAGAAGGCAAACGACGTCCATTAACTAGTACCAATGTACGTTCTGTGCCTAAGTTACGTAGATTCACTGTGGCGGTACCTGTAGCTCCATTTGCTTGCCCTGAAGTTTGGTCAGCAAAGATTGCGGGCATATCGTTGAGTAGATCTTCTACCCTCGTAATACCTGCAACTTTAATGTCTTCGGCTGTAACACTTGTGACAGGGCTTGCACCAGTCATAGCTGCTCGCTTGATACGAGTACCAGTAACCTCTATGCGTTCTACACTATCAGTAGCGTCGACGTCTGCTTCTTCAGCGTGCGCAGTACCTGATATACCAGCAGTCAGCGTTGAACAAGCAAGCAAAGACAGCCTGATTGTTGCTGATAAGTTAGAAAGTTTCATCTTATTTCCTTATTTCCTTATTTCTTTATTTCTTTATTTATTTTTTAGCAGAGTAGGAAAATGTACCTGCAACATAGAACTTACATTGCATCTATGTAAAGTTCAATGATTCGTTTATAAAACCGTCAAATGTAATGATGATATGGGCTTTTGTATATGAAATCAGATGAAGGCAAGTTGAAATAAAGCATTTTTAAACAAAAACTGTATAAAGAGGTAGGTCGGTGTTGCCAAAAAAAAGGACACCGAAATGGTGTCCTTGATGGTTAATACCAGAAGTGCCGATTACTCTTCAGTGATAAATGCCTCACCTGAGGTTATCCACTTGGCTGGTGGCATCCCCTTTAGGTGGTAGTCAAAATATTCTTTCATACGAATTGAAAAATCGACTTGGTTAGGGAACTGTTTTAGGTGGTGCGGTTCACCTTCGTATTGTAAGAAAATAGCGTCTTTATCATGTCTTCTTAATGCTAAATAGTATTGAATACCTTCTTGCCAAGGTACTGCGCCATCTTTATCGCCAAACATGATGAGAATAGGCGTATTTACTTTATCTGCAAAAAACACCGGAGAGTTTTCGATATATAAATCGGGTGCTTCCGTCAGTGTTTTACCAATACGGCTTTGCCCTGATTCATACTGAAATTGTCTCGCAAGGCCTGACTTCAAGCGAATACCACTGTATGCAGAGGTCATGTTTGAAACCGGTGCACCAGAGACAGCCGCTTTAAACATATCCGTTTGGGTGATCATAAATGCACTTTGGTAGCCCGCCCAAGAGTGACCTTGCAAGCCAATTTTTTCAGGATCCGCAACACCCATATCTATCAGCGCTTGAGCTGCATTGATCATGGTTTGTGTAGATGACGGACCTGGATGACCCACCTCAAAACGAATATCCGGTAAGAATATCGCATAGCCATTTGAAGTGAACATCGGGAAGTTTGGCCTGTGATTTAGCTCCATTTTTGGGAAGTCATACATACGCTGACTCATATAACGATAGAAATAAATGACCACAGGCACTTTATCACCAGCTTTATAGTTGGCAGGTTTGATTAGTACACCTTGTAGTGCTTCGCCGTTATAGCCCTTGTATTGCACAAGCTCAGGCTTTTGACCCCAAGCAAAAGTTTGCTGTTGTGGATTCAAGTTAGTGAGCTTGGTAGGCTGAGCGAACTGGCCATTTGTGACCCAGTAATCAGGAAATTCATGATAGGACTGCCTAGTTACTAAGTAAGTGTCTGCGTCTTTGGATTTCTTGACTACACGATGTTTTGATTCACCTGCTAACACATGCTGCAACTGGCCGCCTTTTAGTGCAAGTGTGGCGATATGTGTTTGCTTATTTTCGAGGTTATGTGCCCGCAAAACCATGGTGTCATCAGCCTTAAAGCCAAGGCTATCTTTAGGTTTATATTCAATGCGGTATTGGGTTTTTGTTTTGTAACCATCAGTTAAGCGTGTCGCATTAAATGTGCTGGTATCAAATGCCCAAATGTCATATTTACTGTAAGCGTAAAGTACGGAGCCATCAAGCTGCCAACCAGCAAAACCATAGCCAGAGTTTGGTCCGGGGTAATCGTGCTTGTCATCAACAAATATCGCCTCTTTTACCGCTTGGCTAATGGCTGTGCGCTTTTGAGTGGAGAGTGCTGTTAACCACAGTTGCTCGCCGTCAAAATATGCAGCATGTTTACCCGTTGGTGAAAGGCTTGGACGATTGGCACTTTCTTTTACGATGAGCTGGGCATGTCCAGAATTGACGTTTACAGCGTAATAATCTTGATAAAAGCCTTTATACATGATTTGTTTTAGATAAGGCTCATCATTACTACCTAATACAAAGTTTGCATTGCTACGTAATGTAATGCTTGGCACCTGTTGGTTTTCAAGTTGGACTATGCGCTGGCCATTAATATGAAACACCGCTTGGTAGTGTTGATCGCGGCGACTTTCATTCCATGTTTTTATTTCTCTGGGCTTTATCTCAAGATCAGCGTTATGCCAAACTTTCAAACCTTTTTGCTCACGGATTGTGTCGTAATCATAAAGTGAGCGCTCATCTTCGTATTTAGCTGCTGGTACTTTTGCCTCCAAAACCGGGCGGTTTTCAAAAAAGAGACGAGTACTATCTTCTGACCATTCTAATTTTGCAGTCTTACCTGAAAACCAGCCGCTGGGGTTAGTGATGTCAGTCAGCTTATTGTCTACAGGAGACCATAGTTTTAGCTGGTAGTCGCGGCGGCGCTTATCATCGTTAACATAGTTACCTAAATAAAATGCAACTCGCTCGGCATTTGGCTGCCAAGCAATATCACCTAAGGTTACACCGGGCTCATCTATCAAGCTGGTAAGTTGAAGGTTTTGTAAATCAACAAATGCGACGCGGTTTTTTCCGCCATCTTCGCTATGTTGGCTGACAAGGATACCGCGGCTGTCTGGTGCTAAATCATAAGCTGCTATGTTGTCGTAACGAGTACTCTTGTTGGTTGTGAGGTTGGTGACAACTAAGGTAAGTGCTTGGTCTTTCTTATCTGCTGTGATTTTCAGATCGCTTGAGGCTTTTTCGTCTTTGGCTGCTGACTCTGCTTGCTTAGTACTCTTTTTATCTTCCCGATATACCAGCCATAACCCATCATCTGATAGTTGGTAATCCTTCACATCAGCAAAGGTGTGCTGCGCTTTAGTGTGTGTATTGACTAACACTAAGTTATTTTTTAGCGCTTTTTTTTCTTTTTTACTGGCAGTTTCTTTAGCGAGTAAAGTGGGAACCTGAGTAAAGCCAACCCATTGTGCATTTTTATTAATGACAGGGTTTGTGCCGCGTGGCACCGTAGCGATTAAGGTATGATTTTTTAATGCGTACACTTGCCCTTCGCTATCGCCACGGTAGGGCTTAGCGCTCAAGCCAAGGTAATTTCCTTGCTCGGACATGACGGTGCCATGAGGGTAACGAAAATCAAAAACGTCTTTAAATTCAAGACTGGGCTTTGCTGCAAAACTGCTAGCACTGATGAGTGCAGCGCTTAGCAAGGATAGTTTTAAAGTCATAAGATGAGCATTTTAGTTAATTATTTATTGTATTTTTATCACTTTTATCTGTGAAACTAAAATGCTCTGCGGTGTGAGGTGGCTATTAAGCGACTAAATCACAGCCAAATTTTCTCTAGTTCAACCCATTGTTTATCAAACTGTGCTGTTGGCTTTGCTTTAAAGTCACTGCGCACAAATTGGTTCATTTTGCCTTCAACAAATGCCAAAAAGAAGTTCGCAAGGACACTTTCCTCACTTGTAAACGCCTTGCCTTCACGAAGCTTGCGCTCTCTTAATACTTGTTTGAATTGTGTTTCTAACTTTTCAAATAAGCTTTGCACGCGCTCACGCAAACGCTCTTGTTCACCTTGCAAAGCGTCACCTGTTAGGATCCGCGTAATCCCTGGGTTCTTTTCGGCGAAAGTAAGTAGTAACGTCAGAATATTGTAAATGCGGCTACGCGTTTCTTTTTCATTTTCTAAAATTAAATTGATACGCGATAGTAAAGTATCTTCGATAAATTCAATTAAGCCTTCAAACATTCGCGCTTTACTCGGAAAGTGGCGATATAGTGCAGCTTCAGATACACCGACCTCGGTGGCCAGCTTAGCGGTGGTGATACGTTGCCCCGGACTGGTTTCCAGCATCTGTGCGAGAGATTGAAGTATTTGCTCTTTGCGATTACTGCGTTTTGTCGCTGGCATGAAATTTCCCTTATTTTTCTAATTGTTATGTTTTTTGTCGGGTTTATTAAGCACAGAGAGTAATGCACAGCCATGTAAACCCCGACTCGTTTACACGCTATCGAGGTATCATGTTAATGTTTTATTCAGTTTCTTTCCAGTTTTTTACATGAAGGTTATTTTATCTTTTCAGCAATGGCTTGCATGACAGTGAGTGCTAACTCTTTTTTGCTAGATTGGGGAAGCTCTATTCGTTCTTTTTTCCAATAAAGGGTCAGCGCATTGTTATCAGAATTGAAGCCAACATTACTATTCGATACATCATTGGCACAAATCATATCTAACCCCTTATTGATTAATTTGCCTTGTGCATATTGTGCAACATTTTGTGTTTCCGCAGCAAAGCCGACGGTATAAGGGCGCGATGTGGATAAGGCTGCAACGCTGGCAATAATGTCTGGGTTTTTGGTGAGGGTAAGCGTGATTTCATCACCTTGCTTTTTGATTTTCTGACTTGCAACGGATGCGGCGCGGTAGTCTGCCACCGCGGCACAGCCGATAAAAATGTCAGATTGTGGAGCATACTCTAGTGCAGATTGGTGCATTTGCGCTGCACTTTCAACGTTAATGCGTTTACAACCGCCAGGAGTGGGTAGTGAAACTGGCCCTGCTATTAGGTTGACTTTGGCACCCAGTGCATGTGCAGCCTCGGCAAGGCTAAAGCCCATTTTTCCAGAGCTATGATTGGTGATGAAGCGTACAGGATCTAGTGCTTCACGTGTTGGACCTGCAGTTATCGTTACTGTTTTTCCTGCTAAAACTTGTGGTAAAGGAGTAAGTGCATTAAGGCAAAGCTGGACTAATTCGTGTGGTTCAAGCATACGACCAGCACCAACATCTCCACACGCTTGCTCGCCTTTCCCAGGCCCCCACACGTGTACATTGCGTGATGCGAGCGTGCTTAGGTTTGCTTGCGTGGAGAGGTGAGCATACATTTGTTGATTCATAGCAGGTGCAACAGCAACTGGTGCAGGGGTGGCTAGTAACAAGGTCGTCAGTAAGTCATCCGCTATTCCGCCAGCCATTTTCGCTATCATGTTAGCAGTTGCTGGTGCGACTAAAACAAGATCTGCCCACTTGGCAAATTCAATGTGACCCATCGATGCTTCAGCTTGTGGATCAAGCAAAGAGTCAGACACTATTTCTCCAGATACCGCTTGCATGGTCAATGGAGTAATAAAATGTTTTGCTGATTCAGTCATCACTACTTTGACATCCACGTGCTGCTCTTTTAAGCGTCGCACAAGTTCTGCGCATTTATAAGCAGCGATACCGCCACTGATCCCAAGTAAGAGACGTTTATTTCTTTGCATGTGAGTTTTATACATTGATGGGGTTCATAACGTTAAGATAACACAGTCTGTATTTGCTTTTGAATAATCGAGCACGGCAGCTAAGCTTAGTTTACACAAATTAGCTTTATACTTGTTCAATTGGAGGAGAAGTAATCGAATACAAACAAGTTCAAAGAGGCTGCAAGGGAGGTTGCAATTAATTAGCCGCAGTTTAGGTTAATTGAGTAAATTGCTCGGAAATCTACTAGATAAGGGACATATCATGCAAATATCCGCTTTACCAAAGTCGGCTAGACCGAGAGAAAAACTGATTAAATATGGCGCACAAGCGCTCAGTGATGCTGAGCTGTTGGCTATCTTCTTGCGCACCGGTATTCAAGGGTTGAACGCTATTGAGTTGGCTGAGTCCTTATTAGAACAACAGCAAACACTTCAATGTCTATTTAACGCATCGTTGGAAGAGTTTTCTGCGTTAAAAGGGTTAGGTGTTGCAAAATATACCCAGTTACAAGCCGTGTTAGAGTTGAGTCGTCGCTATTTGAGAGAAGAATGTCAACGAGATACGGTGTTTCACAATCCCAGCGCGGTGCGCGAATACTTAACTGCTCAGCTGCGAGGACTTGGGCATGAAGTCTTTATGGTGCTTTATCTAGATAATCAGAATCGTTTAATAAAAGATGAAGTGTTATTTCATGGCACAATAAATAGCGCATCGGTGTATCCAAGGGAGGTTGTTAAAGCTGCGCTTAAGCACCATGCCGCATCGGTTATTTTTGCCCATAACCACCCATCAGGAGTGGCTGAACCAAGCGAGGCCGACAAACTTATTACCAACAAGCTGCAAAAAGGTCTGGGGCTAGTTGATATCAATGTGCTGGATCACTTAATTGTTGCAGGCAATCATTGTATTTCTTTTGCTGAACGAGGGCTTGTATAGGCAATGATATGACTTTGTTGTTGCGGGCATAAAATTTCAGGGGTTTTAGTGTTGTTTGGACTTTGCTCCTCAACTTTAACGCAGGTGTTGTAGAAATAAGTACAAAGTGGATGGCTAAGAGTGAAAATCAAACAACAAAAATAAATAGCTAGAAATGAGGAAAATAAGAATTTTGCTCGTTAAATCAGCATATTTGTATAAATTTTATAAATTAGTTCAATTTAAATGCAGTTTTTACTTTCCTCAAGGGCTTCGGATCATTATAATTGGCCGCTATCAAATTTACCCATGAGCTGATTTCAGTAGGATCAGATCCTTGATCTCTGCCTGTAGATACTGTATAAAGAGCGCCCTTTGATTTTACCTAGGGCACGCAGTTAAAAGGCCTTTAAGGGAAAATTAAGCTCGAGCGAAGTTATTGGAGATACATAGACATGTCTAAAGTCTGTCAAGTTACAGGTAAGCGCCCAGTGGTTGGTAACCACCGTTCGCACGCGCGCAACGCTACTAAGCGTCGCTTCCTACCTAACCTACAAACACACCGTTTTTGGGTTGAAAGCGAAAAGCGTTTCGTTTCTCTACGCACTACTACTAAAGGTATGCGTATTATCGATAAAAAAGGCATCGACGCGGTACTAGCAGATATCCGTGCTCGCGGCGAAAAAATTTAAGGAGCTTAAATCATGCGTGATAAGATCCGTTTAGTTTCTACAGCTGGTACTGGTTATTTCTACACTACCGACAAGAACAAGCGTAACATGCCTGAAAAAATGGAGATCAAAAAGTTCGACCCTAAGGTTCGTAAACACGTGATCTTCAAAGAAGCGAAAATCAAGTAATTCGTTTCAAGAATCAATAAAAACCCAGCCTCGGCTGGGTTTTTTGTTTTCAGCCAAACAATCCTTTGTTTAGTTGTTTAGTTGTTTAGTTGTTTAGTTGTTTAGTTGTTTAGTTGTTTAGTGATAGCCGCCAAAGCTCGCCGCTGGGCTGGTTTAGCTGTGCAAAAACAATATCCCCATTTGCTAACACATCAAATTGACCAATGAAGCTTGAGGGCAGCGCTAGGTATTGTTTTTCTTGTTGAGTGTTGAGATCAAACTGCCAAATATGGTTATCTTTTTCATAGTATAATGCATTGCCTCTTGGCCGCCAGTTTAACCAATTTCTAATCGCCACATCAGGAACAATAAGAGACTCTAGGCCTTCCTGTAGCTGCCAAATACCTGGTTGGCTAAACTTGGTGAAATAAATAGCATCACCATGTGCATAGCCACTGTATCCTCCCTTTGTGGTGAGCTGTTGGTGTTTGTCTGTATTTAAGTTGACTGACCATAATTGCCAACTACCTGAGCGTTCACTGCTGTAGATTATCTCATCATCATGTTTGCCATAGTTAGCGACGTAAGCTTTTAATTCGTCACTGATAACTTCAGTTACATGCTGTGATTTGGTATCAAATTGATAAATTGCATCTCGATACTCAAAGAGAACTTTTGAAGCATCATGATTAAGTGTAAAGCGTTGAAAATTAAAAGCATGTGGCAGTGGCGTAGCGACATTGGTTTGTGTGCTTGTATCGACAGACCATAAAGCTGAATCAGCACCATGATCAGAGATGTACCATACTTGTTGTGAGTGGTTTGCACGGGGCAGGCGGTTAAGTGCTTGGTTATTAACGACAGGCGTTATGGTGTTTTCTGATATATCAAAGAGTTTAACTGCACTCGTGAGCTTATATTGATTAAACAGCAGAGTATTATTGCTATTTAACAGAGTAATACTCTCTATAGGGGCTGTGAGTTTGTGTACCAATGTCACCGCTTTATTACCAACATTAGCACTGTAGATACTATTTGCATCAGTAAAGTACACTAATTTGCCATCAGCTGACCATGTTATCGATGACAAATGGTGAGGGAGCGCAATAGTTTGCTCAACAGTCATCTCTGGATAGCGATAAATCGTTAATCGGTGTTTATCTTCACCAAGGTACGTTGCAACACTAAGTTTGTCCTTTGCTTGAGACAAACTAAAAAGGTGGTCGCCTTTCAGGTTTCCTGTTGCTGGAGGGAGTGTAAGCTGGGTATGCCTACGAGTGTTGAGGTCAAAGCGGTAAAGTCCATAGCCACTGTGTATGTTAGTGCGCTTACGATAGATAAGCTCTTGATGGTTTCTACCCCAACTGAGTTTTATATTTTCTATTACTTGGCAGGGGAATAGTGTCTGTGTTTTTTGTGCTGTTATATCTAGTTGTTTAACTGAACAGTTTTGTTCATCATCAATATAGGCAATGTATTTTGCATCTTGGCTCAGTGTTTGCGCTCTCAAATTACCACTCAATAACTGAATGTTTGTGCCATTGCGGTTGAGCCAAAGCTCCGAGTATGGTGGAGAAATTGGATGCAGATAGCTAAAGCTCTTTGATAATGGTGCGCCACTTAATTGTAATTCAATACCATTTTGACTAGTCAACTTGTGTGGAACGAGAGGCGAGACGTTTGGTTGTGCTTGAAAAAAGTAAGCTACGAATAGCGCTATACAAATACTAAATATGAATGTAGCCGCTATTAACGTAATATTTTTGCGGCTCGAAACCGTAGGAGTTACATCTTTGTGTAACTGCGTAACCGCAGGTACGAGCCGATATCCAAGTGTTGGAATGGTTTCAATATATTCATTTTGTCCATCTAACTTATTGATATGTTGACGTAATGTAGAGACCGCTTTATTTACGGCGCTTTCTGTAACAATACGCCCCAGCCATACTTTTTCTATTAATGTATCGCGGGAGACAACATCACCACCGCCTTCAATTAAGGTGAGTAGTAATGAATAAGGTTTAGGCTCAAGCCTGATAGTATTCGTGCTATTTGTCAGCGTACGATTAACAGTATCAAACTGAATTGCTGCAAACTCATAGCGCATCTCTTTTTATCCCCTTGATTTTATTATTTATATTTTATGGTAATGAATTCGTCATGACGATTTCATATTAAATCGTCGCGCTTTATCCCGTGGTAGTTAGAGTACAGGAAAACGATAAAATAGGAATGACCAACATGACAAGTAACCTTTTTTTACCACGGGTGTTAAGCCTTACGCTAGCTGCATTACTTGTTGGATGTGGCGGTAGCAATCACATTAATGATGAAGCGCCAGTGAGTAATGGTAATGATTCAAAGATGGTTGGTGGTTTTGAACAACATGAAGTAAATGAGCGCTTCTACTATATGAAGCCAGTAGAAAACACCAATAAAGCGTATAAGTTACTATTTGCTTTTCACGGCTCTGGAGGGAACAGTCAAGGTATGGCTGCGATGACCAAGCTGCATGAACAAAGTGATGACTACTTAGTGGTTTATCCAAAATCAAAAAATGAAGAGTGGAATGAAGGCTGCCGTTGTAATAAAGCAGATCGCTTAGGTGTGGATGATCTTGGTTTTGTAGATGACATGATTGCTGAACTTAAAGCCAAATATCAGCTAATTGATGGCGAAATTTATGCCACTGGTTTTTCTCAAGGCGGGCTCTTTGTACAAAACTTATTATGTAATCGCTCTGAGGTCTTTAATGCAATCGTGACCGTTGGAGCACCCATGTCATATCAGCTAGGTGATAGCTGTAGTTTTGATACACCTACACATTATCGTATTATGCATGGCAAGGCGGATACAGTGTTGCCATACACCGGCAGAAGTCATGCTAATTTTGGTCTACTCTCATCACCACAAGCGATCAAGATCATAGGTAACTTGAACTATGACTCAGCACTTTCTACAGATAAAAAAGTAGAGCAAGGCGTCACGTTAACTTATTATCCAAACCGTGCTATTCAAACGGAGCTTATCAGTGTTGATGGAGCTGGTCACAGCTGGAACCTTTCGCCAATAAACACAACTCAATCAATCATGGAGTTTTTTGAAAAAGCTAGTAAGCATCCGCTTCCACAAGGTTCTGATCTTATTGCTATTAATGAAGACTACTACCATGTGCGGAATGTAACACCGCAAACAGACAAGCCAACCGTGGTGATGCTGTCAGGAGCCAATTTACACTTTCATAGTGATAGCGCATGGTTTGCACTGCTACAACCTTACTTATCAACACAGTTTAATGTGTATGTGATTGATAGGCTTGGGCAAGGGCTTAGTAGTAACACCAGCGCACCGTCAATGCAAAAGTTTGCAACGGATCTTCCAGTGCTATTTGAGAAGCTTGATTTGAGCAATGTGCATTTGGTGAGTTTTGCTAATAGCAACTCTGTACCGCTTATTGCTATGCAACAGTCGGAAGACTTCAAACAAAAGATTGCCAGTATGTTGTGGATGGATCCGGACATTTTATTACCGCACTCAATTGCACAGTATCAGGGTTACCCTGTTGATATTTATCGCGAGTGGGGTCAGCATTTGATAGACCACGTGAGTGCAGGAAAGTGGCAGGAAAAAATGAATGGCAAAATAGCTGAGGAGCAGGCGCATGTAGAGTCTTTGCTAGAAGAAAGTGAGTTTGCCCAGCATATGGATTGGGATTACTTCAATCAAATCATGCAAACACGTTATAGTATTGAGGCTCAACTTATCCGAGTAAATGAAATGATGAACTATCATGACGATCTGGAGTTAGTGAGAAACTGGCAACCAGATAGCAGTATTCCAATTACCGTGATCGATAGTGAGTTTGAACAGTTAGATATTGAAAAAGCAGAAACAGAAGAAGCCAGAGCGGGTTTGATTAAGTGGGAAGCCGAAGGTCGAAAATGGTCTCAAGAAGTCGCGGAAATAAGCGGAGGGCAATATTTGCCAATAACCTCTACAGAGCACTTGATCCCGCTCACTCACCCTGAGCTTATTACGCAAGCACTGATCGAGCTGTCTAACCGATAACATCTGACATAGCGCCCAGCGCTAATCCATACTAGTTGACGTTCATCGTCACTTCCCCCCAAGCCCAAATATCCTTATTTGGGCTTTTTTAGTTGAGTGCGTACGAAATGGTGCTGACGATTAAATAGTGTCATTTTTGATTGCTTATAATATAAAAAGGGCTGGTTCATTATAGCCCCCAGTTTAGATTGTAAGCTTTTATATAGTTATCCGTGCGTTACTTCAAGAGACACTAATCTTATGTAACTTGAACTCGGGGTCATAAGTGAGTTAATCAACCAAATTACCTAATAAGCTCAACAGGTGTAATATCACGCTAGCCAGAAGTTGTTTTTTAATATCAGGCAACTTGTGCGTCAATAGCTGGTCTATTACAAAAAAATTTAAGGCAGTAGTAAGGGATAACAACTGCAAGAAAACAAGTTATTATCCCGAGTTCACGGTATTTAGAGGGTGCTAACATCTACCGTCAATGTGGCTAGATGGTTGACTAAATCAGGATCATCGCTGTCAGACTTTGTTCCACCTAAATGTTTTGCGAAAAAGCGTTCCATGGCGATGATAGAAGCCAGTTTATTGTTGTGTTGAATAAAACCATGCCCTTCATTTTTCGCTAAGATGTATTCAACAGGCAATTGAGCGTTGAATAATGCTTTAGCAATTAATTCAGACTGTTCCTGTGGCACTCTTGGATCATTTGCTCCTTGAATTAACATAATTGGCGCTTTAATGTTGTCGATAAAGTTGATGGGAGAGCGTGCAGCCATGTCCTTTCTATCAGCCTCAATTGCCGGATCACCAATCGCAGCGTAGAAGTTGCCTAAATATGGTCTATATGCCTCAGGGAATGACGCCATAAATACATTAAGATCAGAAGGCCCTACATATGAAATAACGGCTTTATATAAATCTGGTGTAAACGTCGCTCCCGCTAATGCAGCAAAGCCACCATACGACCCTCCCATAATACCAACACGATTTTTATCTGTGATGCCTTGAGCAATAAGATAATGCACGCCATCAGTAATATCTTGCTGCATTGAACCTATGCCCCACTGTTTGTTACCTGCGCTAGTAAAATGTTTACCAAACCCTGTTGAGCCCCTGAAATTAGGCTGTAGAACGGCATAACCTCTGTTGGCAAAGTAATGTGCAATAGGAACAAAGTAACCACTGCTAAATTCCCATTTATCTCTAACCCAAGGGCCGCCATGTGGCAATACAATTGTGGGAAGTGTGGTGTTAGCATATTTAGGCAATGTTAGATATGCTTGGATTTTTGTGCCATCTGTTGCGGTATAGTTTATTGACTGTCTTGTACCTAGCTGCTCAGGGTCAAACGAAGGTTCTGGATTTAGCAGGCCAATAAGCTGATCAGTATTTGGGTTAAATACAAATTGTTCGTCTGGCTTATTGGCATACTTTGCGGTGATATGCCAATGTCCAGTTTTACCTTCTATTTGTTCAACGTGTATGTCTGCGTCTGCTCCGAAATGTGAAGTAATACGAGATAGTATAGATGCTGCACTTTCAGTGAGCGGGTAGTTTCTTAGCCTCGAATCATAATATGCCGCGATAAGAGGTTGCCCATCATCTTGTAAAATAACATGGTATAAATCTGAGTTATTGAGCGGATCACGATGTAGCGTGTGTAATATATTTGTACCGAGATCAAGCTCAATAAGTTCTTGCTTATCTCGCCCTTGGATGCTGCCTGACAGTACTGCGGTATGCTTTGGTTCGTTATAGCCAATAACTTCAACTTGTTCACCAGGTTGTGTGCGCAAAACCTGTTGCCATGATTGCTCTTCTTTTTTGTATAAAGTCATAGAACTATCATTGTTTAAAACGACACCCACCATAATTTCTCCGGCGCGATTTAATATCGCCTTGCTAAACTTCAGCTCATTGGGATCGATCAGCGTCATAGTGTGGGTTTTTGTGTCTAGCTGGTACAGGCTGTATGTATCACTTTGTAGCAGGTTTGCAAATACAGCCAGCTTGTTTGAATTATCGTGGAGCTGTTTTGCAAGAATGTAATTTACATCTTCTTTGTTCGTTAGGTTTGTAATTATTATACTATTTTTAAGATTATTAGGATTGAACTGAAGCGTGAAGATTTGTTTGTTTTCATTGCCCTCGTGATCTTTGCTAAATATGATCTCATTCGTATGGTGAGACCATACGAAATTATCTACAGAATCTGTTAGGTTGGTGATTGGTTTAGCATCAGAGAGATCCCCCCCTTTGCGTACTAGATGAATATTATTCGCACCATTGTGCGGTTGAAGAAATGCAATCCATTCACCATCAGGTGATAGCGATACACTTTCCATTGTTTGCTCACTAAATAGATCTTTTAACGCGATTAACTGAGTTTGCGTTTGAGCAACGGTATGTATGGTTTTTTGTGTAAATGAACCAACTTGACAACCACTTAGGGATAGCCCTGCAAGGACAAGTGAGCTGATAATTGTCGTTTTTACTCTTATTAAATTGTATTTCATATTGGCTACTCCATTTTTTCTAAAATTATCATTACATGATTTTTAATTATTGTAAAACAATAATTCATTGTTGTTTTTTGATGTTTTTTTTCTGTGTGGTATAGTACGCCCTGAGCATGAGAAATGAGGAGCTGACATGTCTATCACTTTGGATATGATTCAAAGAAGAAGTAAATTTATCCGCGTGGGAGTACTATCTACTACAGCGATAGTACTGATATTTCTGGCCTACGAGTTGGTATTCAATCATCGTGTCAGTTACTATGACAATGCTCTGTTTGATGAGTTATGGCAGTCTGATAAGGTTAATAATGTTGCTCTGTTTCTAGCTACGACTCCAATATTGTTCCTTGCATTGGCGGGGGTCCATTTCATTACTCGATTGCTAAAGTATTTTGAGCAAGGACACTTTTTTACTCGAGAGTGTTTGTCTTGCTTTATCTATTTCATCATTACTGAAGTGTTGTCGATATTTTTCGTCAGTGCACTGAGCGTTATCTTTGCATACTGGCATGATGCTTACTTTGAGCACACAACCCTTGTCCTGTCATTACAATTTGGTGAGTTGGTTACGCTTAGTATTTTAGCGACGGTTGCTTATCTGCTGCGCGCAGCGCAAGAGATCAGTGATGAAAACAAGGAGTTTATTTAGCGATGGAAATTGTTGTGAACTTAGATGTGGTCATGGCCATGAGAAAGGTCTCATCCAAAGAGCTAGCAAAAGAAATCGGCATCACAGAAGCGAACTTATCGCTGTTAAAGCGCGGTAAAGTCAAAGGCGTTAGGTTTGAAACACTGGCCCAAATTTGCAATTATTTGGACTGCCAACCGGGCGATATTCTAGAGTTTAAACCTTAATCTGTTTATGTGTTTGCATTCGCTGTCTTGAATACCGACATGCTAAGTGTATCTATCTAAATGGGTAAATAAATAAGAGACCTAGCTTAAACAAAAAACGCGAGTTACTGGTTAACTCGCGTTGATTATTTAGCCTTAATGATTAAATTATGCGGTTACCTCATAGTAACAAACTCCTCGGAGCCGGTTGGGTGTATCGCGACTACCGAGTCAAAGTCTGCTTTGGTTGCGCCCATTTTCATGGCAACGGCGAAGCCTTGGATCATTTCATCTACCGCAAAACCGATACCATGTAGGCCAACAATTTTCTCTTCTTTACCCGCACACACAAGTTTCATACGACATGGCTGGCGATGCTGAGTAACCGCCGTGTACATCGCAGCAAAGGTAGAGGTATAAACCTTGATATTGTCTTTGCCGTATTTCTCTTCGGCTTCTGGCTCGGTTAGACCAATGGTACCAATTGGCGGGTGGCTAAAGACGACGGTAGGGACTAAGTCGTAGTCCATTTTGGCATTTGGCAATTCAGGATTAAATAGGCGCTCAGCGAGCATTCTTCCCGCTTTTACGGCAACAGGAGTCAGCTCTATTCCACCATCCATAATATCGCCTAAGGCATAAATACCTTTAGCTGTGGTGTTTTGCCACTCATCAACTTTAATATGGCCACTAGGTGTTGTTTCTACATCTGTTGCGGCAAGATTGATAAGATCAGTCATGGGCTCACGACCAATCGCCCAGATCAGTGTGTCTACGGTATATGATTCACCATTTTCAAGGTGTAAGGTGACTGAGCCATCTTCTTCTTTGGTGACAGATTTTGGTGTTGCGTGGGTATGTAGTGTAGGCCCTTCTTTTTCCATTACCTCAGTTAATGTTTCAACTAAGATGGGATCAAAGTTACGCAGTGGAGCGTGCTTACGAACAAATAAGTGTGTTTCAGTGCCTAAGCTATGTAATACACCTGCAAGCTCTACTGCAATATAACCTGCGCCAACAACCGCAACGCGACGAGGCTGCTCTTTAAGCTCAAAAAAACCATTAGAATCGATGCCATGCTCAGCACCTGGAATATTTGGAATGGTTGGGCGGCCGCCTACGGTGATATTGATATGGTCAGCAGTATATTGCTCGCCGTTGACTTCAATAGTGCGGTTATCGACGAATTTAGCAAAGCCATTGATCACGGTAACGCCATTTTTGGCAAGGTAGTTGTTATAACCTTGGTGGATCCGACCAATGTAGGCTTCTCGGCTTTCGACAAGTTTTGCCCAATCAAAATTCTTTAGTTCAACATCAAAACCATAATCTGGAGCGTATAACTTAATTGCTTCTGCAACTTGAGCACCATGCCACATCGCTTTTTTTGGTACACAGCCCACGTTTACGCAAGTGCCGCCTAAATGTTTTGCCTCTATTAGTGCAACTTTAGCACCTCGCATCGCTGCTCTGTTTGCAGATGCTATTCCGCCGCTACCACCGCCGATTGCGATATAGTCAAAATGTTGAGCCATAAAAATTCCTCGCCAATTATTTATTTTGCTTAAATCCTACTACTTTATATTAAGTAAATAGAAAAAGTGCACAACTGTAGACCGATATTAAGCAAAAATCTGTTCAGATACTTGTAAATGCGGCCTAACACCCTTATTTCAACCTTAATATTAGATTAGAAGATAAAGAGCGTGCCCATGAGTAACCCATTAATCGGGCTAGAAGGATTGCCCCCTTTTTCGAAAATTAAGCCTGAGCACATTGTTGAAGCATTAAAGGCTGCAATTGCGCATTGCCGTGAGACCATTGATGTTATTTTAACGCAGCAAAACATCACTTGGGATAACTTTGTTGTACCTTTAGAAGAGGCTGACGATAAACTCAATCGCGTGTGGTCGCCAATTTCACATATGCACTCGGTGGTTAATTCAGAAGCGTTACGTAAAGCCTATGATGAATGCTTGCCTTTAATTTCTGAATATTCAACCTATGCAGGACAGCACCAAGGGCTATATAAAGCTTATGCGGCATTAAAAGAGTCTGAGGAGTTTGAGCGCCTGACTACAGCGCAGAAGACAACCATAGATAATGCCCTGCGCGATTTCCAGTTATCAGGTATTGCATTGGGATCACAACAACAAAAACGTTATGGTGAAATTGTTGCGCGGTTGTCAGAGTTGGCTTCAAAATTTGGAAATAATGTCATGGATGCAACGCAAGCATGGCATAAGCAAGTGACAGACAAGGCGCTGCTAACTGGTTTGCCTGAGTCCGCACTTGCGCTTGCAGCACATACTGGCGAAGCAAAAGGATTGGAAGGTTGGGTATTCACCTTAGATATTCCTTCTTATTTGCCAATAATGACATATGCAGATAACCAAGCGCTTCGTGAAGAAGCTTATCGTGCGTTTGTAACACGCGCCTCGGATCAAGGGCCAAATGCTGGCGAGTTTGATAACTCAGCGATTATGCACGAGGCGTTAACGCTTCGACATGAACTTGCTCAATTGCTTGGCTTTGCTAACTTTGCAGAAAAGTCACTGGCGACAAAAATGGCAGATAGTCCAGCTCAAGTATTTGAATTTTTGAATGACTTGGCCGTCAAATCAAAACCTCAGGCAGAGCAAGATGTTGCCGAATTACGCCATTTCGTTCACCAAGAGTATGGCATTAGTGAATTACAGCCATGGGATTATGCGTACTATAGCGAAAAGTTAAAACAAGCGAAGTACGCCATTTCTGATGAAGCATTACGACCGTACTTCCCTGAAGCAAAAGTGCTTTCAGGGCTATTCGAGACGGTTAACCGACTGTTTGGTATTCACGTAACGGAAGTTGAAGGCGTTGATGTTTATCATCCGGACGTACGTTTTTTTGAAATATACGATGCCCAAGATCAACTACGTGGTCAGTTTTACCTAGATCTCTATGCCAGAGAGCATAAGCGTGGTGGAGCGTGGATGGATGACTGCATGGGTCGTAAGCGACGTGCAAACGGTGAATTACAGATCCCTGTTGCTTATTTGGTATGTAACTTTAATAAAGCGGTGGGTGATAAACCTGCACTATTTACCCACAACGAAGTCACGACTTTATTCCATGAGTTTGGTCATGGTATTCACCACATGCTAACCCAGATAGATACGGCACCAGTAGCAGGTATTAATGGTGTGGCATGGGATGCGGTTGAGTTACCTAGTCAGTTTTTAGAAAACTGGTGTTATGAGGAAGAGGCGCTAAACTTTATTTCAGGTCATTATGATACGGGTGAGCCATTACCAAAAGAGATGCTTGATAAGTTATTGGCAGCTAAAAACTTTCAGTCTGCTATGCAGATGTTACGTCAATTAGAGTTCTCATTGTTTGACTTTCATATTCACGCAGACTTCGAGCCAAACAAGCGATGTCAGATCCAAGCTACTCTTGATGCTGTGCGTGCGCGAACGGCAGTGGTAAAAGCGCCAGACTTTAACCGCTTCCAGCATAGCTTTAGCCATATTTTCGCTGGTGGTTATAGCGCAGGTTACTATTCATACAAGTGGGCTGAAGTACTCTCTGCGGATGCGTTTTCTAAATTCGAAGAAGAAGGTATTTTTAACCCCAGCACTGGCCGTGAGTTTATGCAGCACATATTGGAAAAAGGGGGTTCTGAATCCCCTATGGTGTTGTTTACTCGTTTTCGAGGTCGGGCACCTACTGTCGATGCACTGCTGCGTCACAGTGGTATTGCAGCGTAACAATATTTCCATTCTAGGCGCCTTCATTTGAAGGCGTTTTTTTGCAATCAAAGTAAGACATTTGGCTAGCAAATTCACTATCTCTGACTATTCTATAAAGATATGAATTAATAGGGAAAGCCACATGACTAAACTGGTTCTTGCCATTGACGATGATAAATTGGTCCACCACATCGTGGATGAAGCATTATCACGTACCTGCAAAATTTTACATGCTAAAAATGGTGAGGAAGGCTTACGACTGGCAAATAAATACCGCCCGGACATTATTTTGTTAGACGTTGAAATGCCTGGAATGTCAGGATTTGAAGTCTGTGAGCAGCTCAAAAAGCAAAGCGAAACTGCAGATATTCCAGTAATGTTTTTATCTTCGAGAACAGATATATCGGAGCGGATGCGTGGTTATAATGCAGGGGCTGCGGACTATATCGTCAAGCCTTTTAATGCAGAAGAATTACTCGCCCGTATTAATGTCCTTGATGACTACAGAAAAACGTCTTCAAAATTAAAGCAGGATGTGCAACGAGCTCAAACAACTGCTGAAATTGCCATGACAGACTCAGGCGACATGGGGCGCATTATGCGTTATGTTGGCCAGTCTTATCATGCCCATGACTTGAGCACTCTAAGCAGCTATTTCTTAGAGTTTTTTATTCCCATGGAACTGGATGTTGCAGTCGCTTTTTGGTATCGCCAAAGCGCTACGTTTTACTCCAGCGAAGGAGTGATCCAGCCAATAGAACAAGAGCTGTTTGAAAAGCATAAAAATGGCAGTCGGTTTGTCGATTTTGGCCGTCGAACAATTATAAATTATCCAAAAGTTTCTCTGTTAATCAAAAATATGCCGGTCGATGACGCTGGGGTGTATGGCCGTTACAAAGATCTCTTTCCTCATATTTTGGAAGCGACAGATGCCAAAATAAAAGATATGGAGGTGAGTGAAGATGCGCTCACGAAAGTCGAGCATATTGGTCAAGTATTTGCCGAGTTGAGCGATCACCTTAGCGGCGTGGGTAATCACTACAGTGGTAAAGTGGCTGAGTTTCAATCATTGATTCAAAGCGAACAGCTCGCCGCTTTACAGCCACAGGAACGCGAGCGCTTACAAGAGCTTTATAAACACTTTACCTACCTAAGCGATGAACTCACCATTATCAAGTATAAGTTGGGTGAAGTTACTGAAATGCGCCAACAGCTTATTGAAAGCCTAAATAAAATTGCGAAACCCTGGGATGAAGGGGAGGTTGCATCGCAGGTAGATATTGAATTGTTTTGAACGCTTGTGGGATATTCAAAGACAGTATTGTGGGAAAAGCGTATACTGCTCGGGTTGATAACCCTTGGGAGTTAAGCTTGTATATTCATACCCCATTCGAAGAGAACAGACCCTACCTAGATACGCTTACAAAGCTATTTGACCTTCCAACTCTTGGTCTGGATGAGTCAACGTTTCAACTGCATTATGATGAATTAGGCTTACAGCTGGTAAAAAAAGATGAGCCCAAGCTTGGTGCTATCCGCGTTGATTTTGTTACCGGCGCTGTTGCACATAGGCGTAAATTTGGTGGTGGCAAAGGGCAGGCTATTGCTAAAGCTGTAGGGTTGAATAAAGGTGTAGTCCCAACTGTACTAGACGCAACAGCGGGGCTTGGGCGTGATGCCTTTGTACTGGCTTCAATGGGTTGTAAGGTAGTACTACATGAACGAAACCCCATAGTTGCGGCGCTATTATATGATGGATTGCAACGTGCCTATCAGGATGGCGAAATTGGCGAGTGGGTGCAAGCGAGTATGAGGTTAGAGTTTGGCTCTAGCCATGCGCTATTGGAACAGGCTGATTGGCGCCCTGATGTAGTATATCTTGATCCTATGTTTCCACATCGTGACAAGTCGGCACAGGTAAAAAAAGAAATGCGAGTGTTTCAAGACTTGGTCGGTAACGATCTTGATGCTGATGCGTTACTACCATTTGCGTTGCAATTAGCAAGCAAGCGAGTTGTAGTTAAACGGCCTGATTATGCTGGCTTTTTAGATAATAAAACACCAAGTATGCAGATTAAGACTAAAAAAAATCGCTTTGACGTTTATGTTAACGCAGCAATGAAATAATCATAAAATAGTTTGTTTTTTAATCGGTAGGTGTCTGGATGGATATACGTAAAAAGTATGGTTTTGCGTATTTGTATACAAAATGGTTCCAGATTTAATTAAGTTGTCATAAATCCTTAATACTCTTGCAGGGCATGTTTATAGAGGGGTTGTGATTATATGCGCGTATCTACTTTTACTCGGTTGCTAGCAATACTGTTGACGACTGCGAGTATTTTACTTGGCGCTAGCCTATTGTGGGCAAGCAAAGTACTAACCGAACTTGATGTTCAAGGTGCGGCATATAATCAGGTTAAAAACACCGTGATTATTGAGCTTGAAGGGACGATAGAGGATTACTTGAGTGCGGGTGATAGCCAATATTTAAGTAAGGCTGATGCGCAAATCAATACACTCCAACAAGATGTCAATAACCTACCTGAAGCGCTAAGTGCGCAGATAAGACAAAAGTTACAGCAATTACAGCAAGACATCTCTGAAAAGTACCGGGCACTTGGCAAGCTATCCGGCAACGAGCTAGCACTATTAGATAACGCCTTAAGGCAGATGTCAGGCTCGGCATCCAGCCTGGTAAAATATGCGATTAAAGCGCAAGAAAGCGATCTAAAATCGGCCTACTTTGAACTTGCCTCTGATTACTTTAGTGAAGTCTCCAATCTCAGTCTATATACCTATCAGTTAGTGATGTCTTATGAGCCGCAAACAGAGCAGAGTTTAATGGCAAGTTTACGTCGACTAACAGATATTGCACAGCAAATTGAGCAACTTGAAAATTTAGGCGTGATGAGTGAGGTAGATGAAGACGAGTTATTTTTGGGGGCCGAAGCCGAAGACCTAGCACTTGAAATTAAAGCTGAGCTTGTAAGTTGGCCAAAACGTTATGGCCGAGATCTTAACAACACGCTACAGCAATCTAAAGAGCGTCAAGCAGGTATGTTGGCATTACGTGGCGATATTAAATCAATCTCAGAAAATATCTTACAAGCTGAAGCACAGCTGATTGCTGATCAGGCTGCGGTAAAAGCCAACGTATTTATGCTATTTGGTGGTGCAATTGGTTTACTCGTGATACTGGCAGGTACTGTATACCTTGTTCAATTTAAACAAGTCCTTACACCATTAAGGCAACTACGAGATGGCTTTGCGCAACTGATAGAGAGTAATGAACTCAGTAATATTAAAAGTAAGAATCAAGATACTGAAATTGGCGAAATAGCGAGCTACTTCAACCAATTAATCGATAGACAGCGAGCAGAGGCTGATGAACGTTCAGCAATGCTTGGCGTTATTAATACTTTTATGGAAGAAATGAATACCAACTTGGCGAAAATATCGACTCAAGCAGGAGGGACTTTTGAGCAAGTGGAGCAAAACCAAGCGCAACTCGATTCAGTGAGGCAATTAGGTGCAGAGGCCAATCACATTAATGCACAAGTTGCTGATAACGCAAATAATACATTTGAGGCGATGACACAAAGCGTGGCTTATGCTGAATCGATGCTGAGTGCGTCATCGACTACACAAAAGCGCGTTGAACAAGGCTTAGAGAGTTTGAATGAGTTGCTAACTGGCGTGTCTGATGTCAGTAAAGTCATTGATATGATTAGCTCAATTGCAGAACAAACCAACTTGCTAGCGCTTAATGCTGCTATTGAATCTGCTCGTGCAGGAGAGCATGGACGTGGATTTGCGGTAGTTGCGGATGAAGTGCGCAAGCTTGCTCAACAAACACAAGCTTCATTAACGGATATTCATCAGCAACTCAACGTCCTTAGCGATAACTCGAATAAAGTTTCTACCCAAATTTCAGCACTAGCCGATGAGGCGCAGCAACAAACTAACCATGCTCAAGAATTAAAGCGAAATTCAGAAGGTGTGGCGCACAGTGCGCAAAGTGCCAATCAAGTGGCGGCGCATGCGATGGATCTTGCTAACCAACAATCTGATTTATTAGACACTTTCGGTAAGGCTATGGATAACATGAAAGGCCAAGTTAATAGCTCTCATGAGCAAGTACAGCAAATCCAACAAAGCTTAAAAGAAAAGATGCAGGAAATTCGCAGTACCTTAGGATTGTAACAGGTAGATTGTGCTAACTCATTGTTGTTAAAGCAGAGCTTGATTCTTCACCTTGTCTAGCCAGAAGTGATCTCTTGATACAAGGCAAGTCTGTGTATCAATAACTGGCGATTGGAAGTGAATTCAACGCAGTTAGCGCTAAAACTGGCTGCTAGAAAGGTATTATACCAATTTGACTTAATACTTGCTCAATTTGAAGGAGTAAATCTGACGCTAACAGCGTTAAAAATTTCTCATTTAGAGCAACTAAATAGCAAAATTTTTGCCTAGTTATCGACAAGATTTTCTCGCCTCAAAATAGACCACTTAATTAAGCAAATTGGTATTAATTATCCGCAGTCCGGGTTACTCATTAAAAAAGGCCGAGTACGGCCTTTGCATGGGGGAAGAAGGCTCATCTTGAGCCTACTGAATGTTTCTTTATGGTTTGTACTGTGCGTCTAGTGTTAAACCTGAGAAGGTACGATAAGCATTAATGCTTAAGTGCCACGTACCAGCTTGTGGGTTGGTGATAACACACGTTTCAGTATTTCCACTTTCATATGGACGGCAGTCATAGCTTGTCGTGGTTGGGCGAGCGCCAAACTTAACAAACAAGTCAGCATCGCCTGAACCGCCAAACGTTTTTACAGTAAAATCGCTCATGCCTTCTGGTACTTCAATTGTGTAGTGTACCCATTGGCCGCTTGATGCTGATACATCTTCGATAGTACCACCACCGGCTTGCGGAGTGCCTGTGCTTGAACCTGAGGTAGTCGCGACTAAGCTAACACCTGAATAGGCTTGATAGCCGTTGATCATTACATGATAAGTTCCAGCCTGTGGGGCATCAAAACTACAGGTTTCTGCATTGCCACTTTCATAAGGGCGACAATCATAACTTGCTGTAGTTGGCTGACTTCCTAACTTCACATAGAGATCTGCATCACCTGTGCCACCGCTCATTGTGAAAGTCACATTAGTTTTGTCTGCTGGTACCTCGAAAGTGAAGTATTGGCTACTGCTTGCGCTTCCGCTCAATCCTGTTTTTGCTACACCATCTTCAAGCACATTGCTTGTTGGTGGTGTTACATCGCCACCTAGTGCTTCGTTAACTGCTGCTGCTGCATCCACAACACCGGTTCCACAGTTTGAGCAGCTACCAGCAAAGTTACGCGTGGTATTTTTCAAGATTGCTTCTACTTCATCTGGAGTCGCAGAAGGCTTTGCTTGTTTGATCAGTGCGGCAACACCTGCTACGTGCGGCGCAGCCATTGAGGTACCTTGTGAGTAATGATAGCTGTCTGCAGAAGGTGCACCAGAGCCTGAGTTATGCGTAGATAAGATACCTTCAGGGTCGTTGGCAAAACTTTGCGCACCACCAGGTGCTGCGACATCAATGTTTGTACCATAGTTAGAGTAGTAAGCACGACCACCATCTCGGCCGACTGACGCTACGTTTACCACGCCGTTACAGTTACCAGGGTTATAGTTAGCTGAATTATCGTTGTCGTTACCTGCTGCAATGACAATCACAGTACCATTATTACGGGCTTGGTTGATTGCGTTTTGTGTTGTTGCACTACAAGCGCCACCACCACCTAGACTCATGTTAATCACGTCAGCTGGGTTTGCATTTGCTGGAATTCCAGACACTGAACCGCCAGAAGCCCAAATAATACCGTCAGCGATGTCTGAGGTTAAACCACCACATTTACCAAGCACACGAACAGGTACTACCTTTGCGTCGTAAGCAACACCGGCAACACCTTCGCCGTTATTTGATACTGCAGCAACAGTCCCCGCTACGTGCGTGCCGTGCCAGCTTGAGTCTTGATCGGCACGAGGAACTGGCTGACCTGTAGAATCGGTACCACATTCACCACGTGTTACTGCATCACCTGGATCGCGAGCATCGTTGTCACGAGCACCGCCATCATTCGCAACAAACGTGTCTGAGATCATGTCATAGCCCGGCAAAATATTTGCGTCTAAGTCAAGGTGCGGTCGGTAACCTGTATCAAGCACCGCGACTACAACCCCTTGTCCTGTCGCTTTATCCCAAGCCGCTGGAGCATTGATCCCCGCAGCAGCTTCAAAATAATGCCATTGGTCGCTATAACGAGGGTCGTTAGGTGTTGCAAATGGTTTCAACATCTGATCGATTTCAATATATTCAACGTTGCCAGACGCCATAACTTCACTCATAAATACCTGTGCTTCTTTAGCTGATAGCTTTTTGTCTGCACGCATTACATGGTGGTTACTCAATGCCATAGGACGGACATAGTGAGCTTTGGCACTCGCTTTGTTACTTTTAAAACCTTTTACAAAGCTTTCTGCACGTTGTTGCATTTTTGTTGGTTGCAGATCCTCCGCTGCAAGTCCCATCATTTGTGAACTAGCATCTTTATATTTAATAATAAATTGAGTGCCAAGTGTGTTCTGAGATGAGAGCTTCTGTGCGGTAGCTGCAAGTGCTGTATCGTTTTGAATAGCTGGTGCTGCGGTAGCTGCTGATGCGCTAAATAGCGCAGCGACAGCAACGCTAAGTGTTGCGCGCTTAAAGTTTTTATTGATTGTCATAATGTTTCCCTAGTTTCTAACTTGTTGTTCAGCTGTTAACAAAAAGCTGATGTTCAGTGAAATTAAACGCCTATCTAAAAAAAAGAAAGCGCTGTTTTGTTATTTGCACTAATTATTTAGTTATATATAGATGGATAAATGGCTATAAAAAATTCTTAGCGTGTTGTTTTTAGTGCTTATTTTTCATTTTTATGTGAGTGTGAATAAATTTCAGTTACATTGTAAATGAGTGTAAACGGAAGGGTTGTTTTAACTAAATGTGCCTTATGAAGGGACTGAAATTGATTATTTTTAGTTTTAAAGTATGGTTTTTTTGGCAATATTAAGTCTCTTATTCGTAATCACAGCACTGCGACATGGACTTTTTTAGGTACATTATTAACATTGAACAAATTGCAACCAAGTGGTGCTCATCCATACTGTGCTTGTTGTGTGGATCTCGGTATAATTTGTTTTTGGTTAAACGTTTACTTTGTGCGTTAAGTGTTAGCAGGAAGTAGTGATACCATGTTGACTTAATATCTGCTCCAGTTAGGGGAGTTGTTTTGGCGCTACAACTGACTGCTAGAAAGGTATTAATTAAAAGAGTAGGTATAAGCTGCAAGGTTTTAAAAATAGGGTTGAGTGAAGTTATGCAACAAACAGATGTAGTTGTGATCGGTGCTGGTGCTGCGGGGTTAATGTGCGCTGCGCAGGCTGGATATCGAGGGCGACAAGTTGCTGTGGTTGATATGGGTAAGAAGCCAGGCCGCAAGATTTTGATAAGTGGCGGTGGCCGGTGTAATTTTACTAATGAGAATGCCTCTCCAGCCAATTATCTGTGTAAAAACCCACACTTTGTAAAATCATGTCTGAGTCGCTATACCCAACATGACTTTATTGAGTTGGTAGACCGTCATGGTCTTGCATATCATCATAAAACACTTGGGCAGTTGTTTTGCGATAATAGCGCACAAGACATCGTTGATATCCTGCTTACTGAGTGTGATTGGGCGGGCGTTTCACTCCATTTACGTCAAGAAGTCATTGCGGTTGAGCATCAAGCCGACGGCCGCTATGTAGTCAAAACCACAACACAAACCTTTAATTGTGAGTCGGTGGTGGTCGCAGCAGGTGGCTTAACAATGCCAAAACTGGGTGCAACTCCTATCGGCTATAAAATAGCGGAACAATTTGGTCTAGCTGTGTTGCCCACTATGGCTGCTCTCGTACCTTTTACACTTCACGATCACGATAAAGCACGTTTTGATGGTCTCTCTGGGATCAGTATTGATAGCGTAGTGACCAGTGAAAGCGGTGTTCAGTTTAGAGAGAATATTCTCTTTACTCACAGAGGACTATCTGGCCCAGCAATTTTGCAGATCAGCTCATTTTGGCGTGCCGGGGAGTTTGTGAGTATTAACCTATTTCCTGATTTAGACGTCCAAGCACTGCTTCATGAGTGGCGTAGTGAACAAGGTCAAAAGCACTTAAAAAATCTGCTCTCGACCATCTTACCGAAGCGCTTTATAGAAGCGCTGATCAGCGATGGCAGCATTGTGGACAAAAATGCAAACCAACTCAGCCATACAGAAATTGAAACCTTAACTAGAACCCTAACCAGCTGGAAAATCAAACCAAATGGCACCGAAGGCTATCGCACAGCAGAAGTCACACTTGGTGGTGTCGATACTGACGAACTCAGCTCCAAAACCTTCGAAGCTAAAAAACAAAAGGGTCTGTACTTTATCGGCGAAGTCACCGATGTTACTGGTTGGCTCGGAGGATATAATTTTCAATATGCGTGGAGCTGTGGCTGGGCGTGTGGACAAGCGGTTTAATTGTTTTGAGCTAGGTAATCTACAGTGATGAGATGTCGGCCTTGTCGATAGCAAGATTAATCGCGTTGTTATCGACAAGGTTTTGTTGCCTTAAATAGCACCAGTCATTGTGCAAATTGGCTAATACTTTTCTTTTAACTCACCAATCAAATTACTGTGCTAGTAAGTATTTGATTAAAGATTATACTTTTCTTTGACCCTCAATAGGCTGCTTTCAAAGTGCTTTTTGTTTTTCTTTTTATTGATCATAAACTTTGTAAACCCAAATAGTTGACGGTGTAGAGGGTACCACTTATCAAAGTTTGCATGGAATTGGTCAATGACTTTTAATGGAAGTTTGTCCATCAGAGTATAAAAGTTATAGAGCAATTGAGTCATGGCAACAAATGGGAAGGCTTCTGCGTTAGCCTTTTTCAAGGCAACATGATCTATGCTCAATAGTGGCGTGTCTTTAATCTTGTCTTGAAAGAAAACATGTGGAAGAAAGTAACCAGAGCTAAAAAGCAGAGGGTTATCACTGTTGTTAATTGAGATAACATTGCCGCATTGAGAGTGGTATTGCTCCGACTGCACGTCAGAGTTGAGGAGATACCCAGTACAATTAATGATCCAAGCGCCAGATTCAATAGGCTGTGTTTCGCCACTTCTAAAACACAATTGCGTTTCGTCACCATTGTCTTTTATGTCATCTAAGTAGTCTCTTACTATCGTTTTACAGCCTTGAGTAACAATATCTAGCTCACTTTGAGACAATAAACCAAGTAGAAATTGCTGGGCATCTTTGTGCGGTGAGAGAGCATATTTGGATTTTACAAATTGGGTGACTTCTGCCTCATTATCGCCGTTGAAGAGGGTTGCACACTGCGTCATCATATCTAGGCTAGTTGTCCCTTTCCAATATTTATCCAAACCCGGCGGAAACATGATGTCTCTATTTAGGAAGTAGGTTCCTTTACCGATAATAAGGTGAATGGGTAACTGTGGGTTTGCTTGTAATAAATAATGGGCAGTATCCATTGCCGTCTTACCACCACCAACAATATAGATTGGTTTATTACTATCTATAATGTGCTGTTGATTTTGTGGTATTTGTTCAGGCGTAATTGAATGTACTTTGTCACTAGAAAAGGCTAATACTTGGCTTGGCTCAATGCCAAATCCAACACTTTTTATTAATTTTTTGGTATGGATTTGTCGTGTTGTTTCTTTTGAGGCTAAGCGAACTTGTACGATGCCATCATCTTGTGAGTCATGACTAAGGTAGCTATGCTGCATTAAGGGAATAACAGTCAAATGCCGTTCTACTTCGCTTACACAGCGCTTAAAGTGGGCTAAGATCTCATGTCTGTCAGCTAAATAGGACTCGTGTCGATCTAAACTCCACTTCATATTACCTATCGTAAATTGTTTGTAGGGCTGATGTAACCTTACATAATCGTAGGTGTCATTCCACATACCGCCAATAGATTCTCGCTTATCTACGAGTGCCACAGTCGCGTTTTTTGGTAAGTACTGCTTAGCTGCATACAGTGCATTTAATCCTGCAAGCCCTGCGCCTACAATACAGAGATCCACATTTTCTATGTTGTCTACAATCATTTTAACTGCCTATCCTTTGATTGTGTAAATAATTGAATGTTAAAGATTATTTTTGTGTAACTTTTTTGTAGCAATAGACCGTTTGCTTTACTTTCCTTCTAGAACAAGTTGTTACTTGAAAACATATATTGTCACTGAGCGTGATGCTATGGGTGAAATAAAACACGACACCGAGCAAACTTAATTTAAGTACTAGGTACCGTGTTTTACCGAAAGCCAGGCTAAGCATGTGCTCATAGTGGCTTATCAGAGTGGAACAATAAATTAAATTAGCCCGTTTATTGTTCCTCTCTTGATTGTACTAAGCTTGAGCTACCGCTTGTTCTTGTGGGTATGCCTCAGTCTCTTGTGCCTCACTACGATGATCACTTGCTAGTTTCTCATAAAGTAAGGGCAGTACGATAAGTGTAAAGAAAGTACCAATGAGCATGCCAGCAACCAAAATGATACCAATACTGTTACGGGCTTCAGCACCAGCACCAGTTACCAATACAAGAGGGAAGTGACCAAGTACAGTCGCGCCCGTTGTCATTAAGATTGGTCTTAGTCTTGTGGCTGCTGCGCCTTTTACAGCATCGTACTTAGACTTACCTTCAAGTTGTAAATGGTTGGCAAATTCAACGATTAAGATACCATTTTTAGCAATTAGACCAATCAAGGTGATCAACCCAATTTGACTATAAATATTCACTGTCGTCAGTGATAAAAACGGCAGCATAAGGGCGCCTGCCAATGCCAGTGGCGCACACCCTAGTAACACAACAAGTGGATCTCTAAAGCTATTGAACTGAATAGTTAATAAGAAGAACACAATCACCATCGCAAATAGCAAGACGCCAACCATAGTGTTACCTTCTTTTCTTAACTGTCTGGACTCACCAGCGTAATCAATAGAGTAGTGGCTTGGTAGTATTTCTTGCGCAATCTCTTCAACTAGGGTTAGCGCTTGTTCTTTAGTCACGTGAGGTAGTGTACCTGCTAAAATCCTAAACGCGCCTTGTTGGTTAAAGGAGCCAAGTACTCGAGGGCTGGTAAATGTGCGCAATGTAGCAAATGCAGAAACGGGAACTAGAACACCTGTATCTGTGCTTACTTGCATATTTAAAATATTCTCAGGGTTGTATCTATCTTTATCACCCACAATTGGGATCACGCGATAAGCTTTACCATCCTTATTAAAGTAGTTGGCAAAGTTATTAGACATATACACGCTAAGTTGCTCATTCACTGAAGATAAACTTAGCCCGAGGTCTGCGACTAACTCCCTATCAATCTCAAGTTCTGCTTGTGGCAAATCGATTTTTAGATCGGTATTCATGAACATAAAACTGCCTGTCGCAGTCGCTCGTTGAATAATTTCATCCGCATACGCTTTCATGGTGATAGGGTCATCACTAGAACGGAAAACCACTTCAACATCAAATTGCCCAGCAGTTGGTAAAGACGCAGGTAAAATAGGGAACAGGGTTAACCCTGTGACGCTACTTAAGCGGCCGTACAAGTCAAAGAGCATATTGTGAACTGAGTTTTCTCGCTCACTAAAGGGCGCTAATGTCACACCACCAAAACCAGCAGAAGCGGTAATAACCTGCCAAGTAAATTCAGCACCTTCGGTTGCATTCATTACCGCAGCGGTATCGTTCATTTTATTTGAGGTATAAGCAAGAGAGGACTCAGGTGGGGCTTCCACCACAACCTGGATACTGCTTTGATCTTCGATAGGCGCAAGTTCTTTTTGCGATAACATATAAAATGGTACCGACAACAAAGAAAATATAATAGCGATGAAGAAGATTTGTGGACGCCATTTAAATAGCGTGTCTAGCGCATTAAAGTAGAACTTTTGGAGCTTATCGAAGTAACTATTGACCTTTTGTGTTAACTTGCCTTCTTTACCTCCCTCTGGGTTTACGTATGCCGCCATAATTGGAGATAAGGTGATGGCAACTAAACCTGAAATGATCACAGCAATCGCCAGCGTGAAAGCAAATTCTCTAAATAAAAAGCCAGTTAATCCCGTTAAAAATCCAATGGGTGCGTATACTGCTGCTAGGGTCAGTGTCATCGCAATAACAGGCACAAGTAATTGACGTGAGCTAATAAGCGCGGCTTGAAATCTAGGTTTGCCCTCGCGCATATGACGGGCAACATTTTCCACCACCACAATGGCATCATCTACCACTAGGCCTACCGAAAGTACAATGGCCAAAATGGTAAGTAGGTTAAGGGAAAAGCCCATTGCAGAGATCACCGCTATGGCACCTAAAATAGAGATAGGGATAGTGATGAGTGGCACCATCGCGGTTCTGAATGACCCCATCATCGCCAATACCACAATACCAACAAGTAACACCGTCTCAGCCAGTGTGGTAAAGATTTCTTTGATAGAATCTCGCATGTACAGGGTGCCATCGTAACCAATTCTAAGGTTCATGCCGTCAGGTAAGATAGGGTTTATCTCATCAATCTTTTTATAAAGTGCATCACCAATGTCAATTTCATTGGCGCCAGGTAGTGCCCATAAGGCTAAAAAGACCGTATCATGATCATCAAGCCGTGCAGTCACTAGGCTGTCAGCTTCACCTAGCTCTACGGTGGCCAGATCTCCTAGTTTTAATTGTGCACCATCAACCTCTTTGACAATGAGGTTATTAAAGTCCGTGATTGAGCGCAAAGACGTATTCGCCATGACATCAATACGTTGTCTGTTGTTTTCACTATATCCAATGGTTGCAATGGTATTATTGGCGCGTAGTGCACCAAATACATCACTGGCGCTAAGCCCATAAATGGCTAGCTTTTCAGGATCAAGCCAAATACGCATCGCTGGATTTCGGCCACCTTCGAGGGTGATTTTTTGCACACCAGGAATATCTGACATTGAAGGCACAACATTTCTGATCAAATAATCGCTCACATTGTTACGCGATAGTCCTTGAGACTCTACATCTAGATAGAATACAGCATAGGGACTATCGGCACGCACGGTATGAATTGCAGGGTCTTCCGCACCACTTGGCAATTCAAACTTTATTTGGTTTAACCGTGTTGTGAGTTCAGCAAGAGCATCAGGAGTGCTATGGTTTAACTCTAACCATGCCGTAACTCGACTGAGACCTGCCATTGTTACTGAATCAACATAGTCCACACCAGGAACCGTTGAAGCAACGCGTTCAATCGGTTCTGTCACATAACCTTTAACTACCTCAGCTGAGGCACCAGTGTAGACGGTATTTATTACTAACGACGCACTTTCTATTTTGGGGTACTGCTGTACAGAAATATCTCTAGCAGCGTTTAATCCTGCCAGAACAATAAGGAGTGAAAATACAACCGCAAGCACGGGGCGATTGACAAATATATCCATAATGGATGGTTTATTTTCATGTAAAGCACTCATTACTGCTCTCCATTATTGCCATCAATCGCAGCAACTTGGTCGGTGTAAACCAGTAAGTTCTCCTGTAGTTTAAATGCACCTTCAGCAGCAATAAACTCACCGCCGCTCAAACCTGTTAATACCAGCTGCTGGTCATGGATCTTATCGCCAAGTGTGACTTTGACAGGTTTTGCTCGCCAGTTTTGTGCGTCATCTTTTTCTAAGATATAAACAAACTCACCAAAATGGTTTCGAGTAATAGCATTGGTCGGTACTACCGCTGCGCTTACTTTTGCTACTGGCACGTTTACCATTACCATTTGGTTGTGGCTTAGTGCTTCGTGATAATTATTAAGCTCTGCGCGATAGCGTTGTTGGCGGGAGGCGACGTCAACACTTGGGGTTTTCGCTAACACTCGTGCTGGTTGCTGCACTTGCGAGTGTGATACCGCGACCATTACCTCTTCACCCAACTTTGGTTGTGGTAACGTTTGCGGCATGTTGAAATCAACCCAAATTTTGTCGTTAGTGCCTACTAAAAACGTCACGGCATTGTTGGCATCAAGCAACTGACCAACTTGATATTGCTCCATACCGGTATAGCCAGTAAACGGTGCTCGGATGGTCTTTTTTTCGATAAGGGTGGTGAGTCGTTTTACATCAGCTTCATTGATAGCAACCTCAGCTTCCGCTTTGTCTACTTCATCGGGACTAATGCGTTTTTGTTCAAGTAACTTTGCAACACGTTGATAGGTTGACTTGGCAAGTTTTACTCGCGCTTTAGCTGCTTGTAGATTTGCTTCATCAATGCTGCTGTCGAGGCGCAGCAATACTTGATTGGCTTTTACTAAGTCACCAGGTTGAAAGCCAACGTATGTAATAAGTCCTGCATATTCATTGCTGACAGTTACGGTCTGTTTTGCATGAAGTTGGCCAACTACTTTTACCGTTTTAAGGTGTTCAGTTGTAGAGACATAGGTACTTTTAACCGATGCCGAGGGTTCAGGGAAGGATTCTCCAAAGGCAATAGCAGCTTGGATTTGCGTAAATTTAACAAATCCTAAACTGGTAATGACGATGAGAATAAGTACAAAGGCGATAAGCCAGCGTTTTATGTTCATTGTGATTTTCCTTAAGTTAACGAAGCTCGAGCGCTTGCAATTCTTTCTCTATACGAAGTAGAGAGTCATGGGTTATTGGTGCTTGCCATGGATAACTATTTAGCAGCCTCACAGCGCTTCGAATGAGCGGATCATTGAGCGCAAGAGGTGCCAGCAAAGAGTCAGTACCTTCGACAATTTGGTTAGTTTGTTGCAAACGTAAAACTTGTTCATATCCGACGGTTAGTGCCCAACCGCTGATTATGATTTCTTCAATGACATCATGCAGATTTGGTATATTTTGTAGTTCTCCTGCCTCAATGCCATCAAGCAAGGTTTGCTTGAAAACATTTTCACAGCCGCTACATGATTCAATAATTTTATTGGTCCAATATTCTGAAGCTCTTTTAATTACGGCTTTGTTAGTAGAGTAAGATTGCAGCTCGAAATCGAAGGAAAAACGCTTAATTTTTTGTGGAGAAACCAAACACACGGCGAGCATTCGCTCTGGTGTACTTAATGGCAGCGATAAGATTTGTTTAAACACACTAGACACATGGGTAAATGACTCATAAGCCAATGCCATGATTAAGTCTTCTTTGGTTTGCACAAACTTATAAATAGAACCCATAGATAACCCTGCATGCAAAGAGACTTTAGCCATTGTAAAATCAGTGACTGACGACTCATTGATGCACTGCTCTGCAGCACTTAAAATCATACGTTGCTGAGTTTCGTTATCATACTTTGGTGCTGGTGCCATGCTTTCTCCTGTAATAATTGAACCTAATTCGAATGATATTCGAATGCGCCTCAATTATAAGGTTGGTTTTTAAAAGTGCAATAAGTAAACAGAGTATTGTTTGCTCGCAGAAAAGATTTAAAGAGATAGGATGGACTAGAATGAAGGTCTTTTACGGCGTTCTGCTGAGAGAACGCCACGCTAATTATTTAGTGATTTAAAATCCAGCTTTTAACAGGCTTTACCCACTCGTCTCTTGGGAGGTAAAAAGCACCGTGCTCCTCACCAGTGGAAATAGAAAATTCTGTAAAGCTTTTGAGGGTTTTGGAGCGTGCTTTCACAAAGTCGCAAGAGCCCACTTGATCTGAGGTTTCGTACACGGATAACACCTTGCCGTAGAGCTGGATCTCGGTTTTACTTTTGATAAGCCCAGCGCAGCCCGCAAGTATCACGTAGTGAATAGCATCATTTTTTAATGTGTCACTTGCCATTATCGTTAACGCTCCACCGCGAGAAAACCCCACAAGCGTAATGTTGCTGGCGCTGACGCCCACGTCCAGTAATTTGCGGACCTTGCTAACTAGGGTTTTTGTGTATGTTTCTGGTGCGACGCCTTTAGGTCGGTGCTCAGCAATTAGCGTATAGGTATCGTCGCTTAAAGCTTGTTTGATGGCTGGAAAGTCATATTTACCCCAGCGCTTATGAATAGGCGTTTCATTATCACCTTCAACGATGTAGCCATGAGAGTAAAAAACGTATTTGGCAGATGGATTAATCTGCTCTGGTACATCTGGGTAAATTGCTTTTGCAGAGGCGATTGACGCCACGCAAGCAGCAAATGAGGTGCATGCAGCACGTAGTAAGAGATTCATTTTTGAGTTTTTTGAGTTGATGTAGAGAGATGGTAGCTAAGCTTTGAGAAAAGAAGCAAGCGTAGCGCGATGGGTTATTTTGTTTGAGAGAGTTGTGGGCTTGTGGGAGCGAGTTTAGCTCGCGATCTTTTCACTGCTCGCCGCGTAAAGTGGCTCCTACCAAAGTGTTCACCTATGGGAGCAAATTACCCGTGTAGGAGGGAGTTTACCTCGCGCTCTGTTAACTGCTCGCCGCGTAAAGTGGCTCCTACCAAAGTGCTCACCTATGGGAGCAAATTATCCGTGTAGGAGCGAGTTTACCTCGCGATCTTTTCACTGCTCGCCACATAAAGTGGCTCCGACCAAAGTGCTCACCTATGGGAGCAAATTACACTTGTATGAGCGAGTTTTCCTCGCGCTCTTAACTGCTCGCCACATAAAGTGGCTCCTACCAAAGTGTTCACCTATGGGAGCAAATTACCCGTGTAGGAGGGAGTTTACCTCGCGATCTGTTAACTGCTCGCCGCGTAAAGCGTCTCCTACCATAGTGTTCACCTATGGGAGCAAATTACCCGTGTAGGAGCGAGTTTACCTCGCGATCTCTTGACTGCTCGCCACATAAAGTGGCTCCTACCAAAGTGTTCACCTACAGGAGCAAAACTCTCGTGTAGGAGCGAGTTTACCTCGCGATCTTTATACCATCTAAAGCTTAAAGCTTAAAGCTTAAAGCTTACGCCATGGCCAGTTCACTCTTATCGCCCATCCAGCGCCAGATAATCGAGTCAACAATATCGCTGTGGCTTTTAAGCACGGTAAAAGCGAGGCTTCTCACTTGCGGTAATAAGTGTTTATCACGACTAAGATCGGCAATTTTTAGCTCCGCCAATCCAGTTTGTTTTGTGCCTAGCACTTCACCCGGACCGCGGATCTCAAGGTCGCGCTCAGCGATGACAAATCCGTCGTTACTTTCTCTAAGCACCCCTAAACGCTTTTGCGCAGTGACCGACAGTGGCGCATGGTAAAGCAGTAAACAATGTGATGCGATTTGTCCGCGACCAACACGGCCGCGCAACTGATGCAGTTGTGCCAGACCCAAGCGTTCAGGGTTTTCAATGATAATAAGGCTAGCGTTGGGTACATCCACACCTACTTCAATTACGGTAGTGGCAACCAGCACATGAGTATGGCCCTGTTTAAATTCGTCCATAATGGCCTGCTTTTCTTGGGCTTTCATACGGCCATGCACCAGCGCGATATTAAGCTCTGGCAAGGCTTCGGCAAGTGCTTTGGCGGTGTCTTCTGCGGCTTGGCATTGTAACGCCTCCGATTCATCTATCAGGGTGCATACCCAGTACACTTGACGTTTGTCGTCAACGCAGGCTTTTTGCACTTTTTTGATCACTTCATTGCGTCTGGTGTCGGGCACGGCGACGGTCGTGATTGGTGTTCTGCCCGGTGGTAGCTCGTCGATAATTGAGGTTTCAAGGTCGGCGTAGGCCGTCATAGCCAAGGTTCTCGGGATAGGGGTGGCAGTCATCACCAACTGATGTGGATAGCAATCGCCAAACTTTCCCTTTTCTCTCAGCGCTAAGCGCTGGTGCACGCCAAAGCGATGTTGTTCGTCGATGATGATAAGCGCAAGGTTAGAAAACTGTACTTGCTCTTGGAATAACGCATGGGTGCCGACCACCATCTGTGCTTGCCCTGAAGCAATTCGCTCCAGCGCATGAGTGCGTTCCTTGCCTTTGGTTTTACCACCCAGCCATACGGTTTCAATGCCCATAGGTTCAAACCAATTAAGGAAGTTGATGCCGTGTTGCTCGGAGAGGATCTCAGTGGGTGCCATCAGTGCTACTTGGTAACCCTGTGCGATGGCTGTTAACGCGCTGAGTGCTGCCACAAGGGTTTTTCCTGATCCGACATCCCCTTGCACCAATCGCATCATGGGGTAGGGATGTTGTAAGTCGCTTTTGATCTCAGCTACTACTCGACTTTGGGCATTGGTCGGGGCAAATGGTAAGGCCGATAAAAACTGTGCTTCAAGTGGATTGGTAGGCGGTAGTGCAACTGCTTTCACCGCTTGACCTTTTTGCCTAAGCTTAAGCAAACTGAGGTTTTGTGCTAATAACTCTTCAAATGCTAAGCGTGCTTGAGCGGGGTGTTGCCCGAGTTCTAATTGGGTTAAATCGACTTCCTGTGGCGGGCGGTGCAGTAATAGCAGCGCCTCTTTTAAGCTTTGCTGCGATGGCCGATACTGAGCTGGTAAATAGTCTGGTACATCATATTTGCGCAGTAACTCAACGGCTTGATCGGCAATCGCCCGAATGCTCAATTGCTTCAGCCCTTCGGTCGTCGGATAAACAGGTGTGAGTGTCGCAAGGCTTGGGTCGCAAGGTGCAGAGCGGGTTTCTTTGATGCTGTATTCTGGGTGAGCCATTTCAAAACCATGGCGGCCACGGCGAACCTCACCAAAACAGCGGATTATTTTGCCTGCTTGCATGGCGTTTTTTTGCGCCGCGTTAAAATTGAAAAAACGCAGCGCGATCCGCCCCGTTCCATCATTAACATAACATACCAGCATGCGGCGTTTGCCTTGCGTGATTTCGCTGCGTTCAATCTCGGCTTCAATGCTGACATGACTATGCGCTTGTAACTCGCAGATAGGATAGGTGCGCGCACGGTCTTCGTAGCGTAGTGGAAGGTGAAATAGCATGTCTTGCACCGACTGAATGCCTAGTTTGGCCAAGCGTTCGGCTGCTTTTGGGCCTACGCCTTTTAGCTCAGTGACGGGGTAAGTGGCCAAATTTGGTGTCGACATGCTATTCCTCTAGCGCGATCCGCGTTATCTATTTTTTCTGCTTAAACTTAAGAATGTCCCAAAAGGTGTCGTCAGCAACAATTTCACCGTGCTCATCAAGCGCAGGGTAAGGTAACCCTTTTTCTCTACAGCGAGTGGCAATAATTGGATGACATCCTTCAAATAGTAACTTATGTTTTACCACAGGATCCATCATATCTGTACGTTTGTACAGTCCAGCTACATCTCTTTGGCGCTGCGCTTCGTATAAAATAAGTGCTGCGGCAACGGATACATTCAGGGATTGCACCATACCTTGCATTGGGATCACGATATGCTGATCTGCATGCTCAAGTGCGCGGTCTGAGATCCCAAGACGCTCTTGACCGACAATAATGGCGGTGGGTTTGGTGTAATCAATTTCACGAAAATCAACGGCGCTATCACTAAGGTTGGTTGCTAATAATTGTACACCCGGGTTTTGTTCACGGATCGTCGCAACAGCCTGGTCGATATGCTCATGCATATGGGTTTCTACCCAATTTTTGCTGCCACCAGAGGTATTATTAGTTAACCGTCTTTGATCTTGTGGCCATACCGCATGTACATGGTGACAACCAACCGCATCTGCGGTACGCACAATCGCTGACAGGTTGTGGTGCTTATGTACTTCATCTAAACACACAGTGAGGTCGGTTTGGCGTCTATCTAATACGCTTTTTACACGATGGTATCTATTCTCAGCCATCTACTTACTACTCTAAATCAACAAATTCCCGCGATTATAACAAAAAAGGGGCTAAGGCATAACGGTGCGCTGAATCGGGTTTTGCAGTGAGATCAGCGTTTCGGTTGACTGGATAGACTCAATAGTTTGCACTTTATTGATAAGTACATCTTGTAGGTGGTCGATGGAGCGCGCCATCACTTTGATAAAAATACTGTAGTTACCTGTGGTGTAATAGGCTTCAACAACCTCTTCGAATTCTTTAAGACGTGCAATGGCCCCCGGATAGTCCCCGGCATGTTTTAGGTTTATTCCGATAAAACAGCAGACATCATAACCAAGCCGTTTAGCATTAATGCTTACTTGAGTTCCTTCAATGATCCCCGCTTGCTTCATTTTTTCGACCCGAACATGGATGGTACCGGCGCTAACGGCAAATCTCTTTGCTAATTCCGCGTAGGGTGTCCGCGCATTTTCCTTTAATGCGTGAAGGATGGATTTATCTAGATTGTCGATCTCATAATTTTCCATGTAAATATCCATTGGCAATTATCGTTTGTTTAAAATTTATAGCATATTTTTGATGAAAATAATTATGTAAAGGTGTTTTTGTTGTGGGTTATTGATGTTTTTTTTGGTTTCTTTAAATATAGACTTAACAAAACGACAAATTCGGGAATGAGGACCTAACCATGTTGAGCAAGTATCAAGAGACACAAAAACAGATAGCACGAGTAAAGCAAGTATTTTCAGCACAGCTAACCGAGCAATTAGGCTTAGTTGAAGTACAAGCCCCAATTTTGGCGCGCTTAGGCGATGGTATTCAAGACAACCTAAGTGGTCATGAGCAGGCGGTACAGGTTAAAGTGAAAACGCTACCGGACGCGCAGTTTGAGGTAGTACATTCACTTGCTAAGTGGAAACGTAAAACACTAGGTGATTATGGTTTTGCTAAAGGCGAAGGCCTCTATACGCACATGAAAGCGCTACGCCCAGACGAAGACAAGCTATCGCCAATCCATTCTGTTTATGTTGACCAATGGGATTGGGAAAAAGTGATTTGCGAAAATAGTGAGCGTTCGCTGGCAAAACTAAAAGAAACAGTTGAAACCCTTTATCGCTCAATTAAAGCGACGGAAAAAGTGGTCGAGCATGAGTTTGGCATTGCGGCATTCCTCCCTGAGAAAATTACGTTTGTGCACAGTGAAGCATTACGTACTATGTACCCAGATTTTACTACCAAGCAACGTGAAAAAGCGATTGCCCAAGAATATGGCGCGGTATTCCTAATTGGTATTGGTGGCGAGCTTGGTGATGGTAAAATTCACGATGTTCGTGCGCCGGATTATGACGATTGGTCAACGCCAACATGCGACAAATACCAAGGGCTGAATGGCGATATCTTGGTGTGGAACCCAGTGTTAGAAGACGCTTTTGAAATTTCATCAATGGGTATTCGTGTTTGTCCTGATTCGCTTGCAAGACAGCTGAAATTAACCGATGACGAAGCGCGCTTGAGTTTAGATTGGCACCAACAGCTGGTTGCAGGGGAATTACCACAAACTATAGGCGGTGGGATTGGCCAGTCGCGTTTAGTGATGTTGCTGTTACAAAAGCAGCACATTGGTCAGGTACAAGTAGGGGTATGGCCTGAAGAAGTGCGCAGCAGCGTGGCTGATTTGTTGTAAAAAGATCGCGAGGTAAACTCGCTCCTACACGAGAGTTTTGCTCCTAGTAGGTAAGCACCTTAGTAGGAGCTGCTTTACACGGCGAGCAGTTAAGAGATCGCGAGGTAAATTCGCTCCTACATGAGGGTTTTACTCCTGTAGGTAAGCACCTTGGTAGGAGCCGCTTTACGCGGCGAGCTGTTAAGAGCTCGCGAGGTAAACTCGCTCCTACACGAGAGTTTTACTTCTTTGGATATACACCTTAGTAGGAGCTGCTTTACGCGGCGAGCAGTTAAGGGAACGCGAGGTAAATTCGCTCCTACACGAGAGTTTTACTTCTTTGGATATACACCTTAGTAGGAGCCGCTTTACGCGGCGAGCTGTTAAGGGATCGCGAGGTAAACTCGCTCCCACATGAGGGTTTTACATCTGTGGATACACACCTTGGTTGGAGTCAATTAAGGTGATTTTTCGTTAGTGTATTCTTATACGTTACTCGGTATAATGTCCGCTTTTAGCACTGCGGCAGACTTGAGTAAAGCAACATTACTCGGCCGGTATTTATTGTTGAGAACGACTATGACATCACCTACACGCGGTAATCTGTTTATCCTTTCTGCACCTTCTGGTGCGGGTAAATCAAGTTTAATTAAAGCGCTATTGGAAAAGCACAACGACATTAAAGTCTCGGTGTCTCATACCACGCGCGCGCCTCGTCCAGGCGAAGAAAATGGTGTTCATTATCACTTTGTTTCTGTAGATGAGTTTAAGCAGTTGATCGACAAAGGCGACTTTTTCGAGTGGGCACAAGTATTTGAAAACTACTATGGTACTTCGAAGCAAGCGATCGAAGAGCAACTTGCTGCGGGTGTCGATGTATTTTTGGATATCGATTGGCAAGGTGCGCGCCAAGTGCGTGAATTAATGCCGGAAGTAAAAACAATTTTTATTCTCCCTCCGTCAACCGCTGAATTAGAGAGTCGCTTAAATAGCCGAGGCCAAGACTCGCAAGAAGTCATTGCAGGTCGTATGGCAGAAGCGAAATCAGAAAGTTCACATTACAATGAGTTTGACTATATTTTGGTCAATGATGACTTTGAGCAAACACGCAGTGAGCTTGAGCATATTGTGATTTCAGCACGGTTAGAACAAAAAGCACAAGCTGTACGTCATCAAGCGCTGATCGCTGACTTGCTAAAATAATTACTTTTTAACCTGAGGTTTGGGTAAGGAATGGCTAACTTATTGTATTTAAAATCGGCCTAATTTATATCCTTGTTTAGCCAGAGAGTTTTAGGGGGAACACCGCTCCCGCGTCCTGCTCTCGCTAAGGTACCTACATCCTGTAGGCAAGGCGAATTTACGTACCAATAGCGGGCTATTGGAAGTGAGTTCAACGCAGTTAGCGCTAAAACTGGCTGCTAGCAAGACATTAATTATCCACAGCTCAGGTTTTTTAACCATCAATACTTGGCGAAAGGCTAGACATACAGTAAACTAGCCTTTTGCATAATGAACTGAATTTGGAGTGCTTCGATGGCTCGCGTAACTGTAGAAGATGCAGTAGATAAAATTGGTAACCGCTTTGACTTGATTTTAGTAGCAGCGCGTCGCGCTCGCCAAATTTCTGTAGGTGGTAAAGATCCTATGGTTGATGCTGAAAACGACAAGCCAACCGTAATCGCGCTACGTGAAATTGAGCAAGGTTTTGTAACCACAGACTCACTAGATATTATTGACCGTGAAGAGCAGCAGAGCCAAGAAGCTGCAGAGCTTGCAGCTGTTGCTGCAATCGTTGGTGGCAACCGCTAATCCAACCACTGTCTAAATTTCAATAATGCCAGCTTTTGCTGGCATTATTGTTTTGAGAACCAGCAAAATACATCCGTGTCATGTCCTTAACTTCCTAACAAGTCGCATAAATTGTTCATTGGCATTGCTGGTTTTTCATCGTATATTCTTAAGTAATTAGCTTGTAACCCGCTTTATACTCGCCGAGTATATTCTCTGAAACATTGGAGTGTGAATGTATCTGTTTGAAGGCCTCAAAAAGAAAATTTCAGAATATTTGTCACCAGAAGACGTTGAGTTGGTGCAAAAAGCCTATGTTGTGGCTCGTGAGGCACACGAGGGACAGACGCGCTCCAGTGGTGAGCCTTATATTACCCACCCAGTGGAAGTCACCCAGATCTTAGCGAGTATGAAGCTTGACCATGAAACACTCATGGCCGCGCTGATGCACGATGTTATTGAAGATACAGACTTTAGCCAAGACGACTTAGCCGAAATATTTGGCGATACTGTCGCTGAGCTGGTGGAAGGGGTGTCAAAGCTCGACAAACTGAGTTTCAAAGATAAAAAAGAGTTCCAAGCCGAAAACTACCGCAAAATGATCATGGCGATGACCCAAGATATTCGAGTCATCTTGATTAAGCTTGCCGATAGAACACACAATATGCGAACGCTTGGGGCACTGCGTCCTGATAAGCGCCGTCGAATTGCTCGTGAAACGTTGGAGATTTACGCCCCAATTGCAAACCGCCTAGGTATTCATGATATTAAAAACGAGTTAGAAGACTTAGGGTTTCAGGCGTTATATCCAATGCGTTATCGTGCGCTACGATCAGAGGTTGCAAAAGCACGTGGCAATCGTAAAGAAGTGATCAGTAATATTCAAACTGAAATCGAATCTAGGTTAGAAGAAGCTGGGATCCAAGGCTCAGTTAAAGGTCGTGAAAAGCACTTATATAGTATTTACCGCAAAATGCTGAATAAAGAGCTGATGTTTAACGAGGTGATGGACATTTATGCCTTTAGGATCAACGTTGATAACCTTGATACTTGCTACCGTGTGCTAGGTGTTGCACATAATCTATATAAACCAATTGAAACGCGCTTTAAGGATTATATTGCCGTACCAAAAACCAACGGTTATCAATCACTGCATACATCATTAGTTGGTCCTCATGGTATTCCAGTTGAAATCCAAATTCGTACACATGATATGGATCACATGGCAGACAAAGGGGTTGCAGCGCATTGGATGTATAAAAAATCTGGTGATAACGCTGGCCACACTGCGCAGCAGCGCGCGCGTCAGTGGATGCAAAGCTTGCTGGAATTACAGCAAAGTGCCGGTTCCTCTTTTGAGTTTGTTGAAAACGTTAAAACCGAATTATTCCCTGAAGAAATTTACGTCTTTACGCCAGATGGCCGCATTGTGGAGCTGCCTATGGGGGCAACGGCGGTAGACTTTGCTTATGCCGTGCATACTGATGTCGGTAATACCTGTGTTGGTGCGCGTGTAAACCGCAAGCCGTACCCACTAAGCAAAGCGCTGGACACCGGGCAAACAGTAGAAGTGATAACCAGTTCAGGCGCACATCCAAATGCAACATGGCTTAATTTTGTAGTAACGGGTAAGGCACGCCTTGGGATCCGTAACTACCTTAAGAGTCAGCAAGAAGAAGAAGCTATTTTATTAGGTCGTCGCTTGCTTGATTCAGCCCTTGGTGAGTACAAGCTGGATGATATTCCACAAGAACAAATTGATAATGTACTGGAAGAACACAAGCTCAACACCTTACTAGAATTATTGGTTGAAATTGGCTGCGGTAATATCATGAGTGTATTGATAGCAAAGCGCTTATTGCAAGATGATAATGCTGTAGAAGATATTGCAAAACGCGCGAAAGCCGCGATAATCGGTACTGAAGGTATGTTGGTGACTTATGCTAAATGTTGTCGCCCTGTGCCAGGAGATGCCATTACAGCCTACGTAAGCCAAGGTAAAGGGCTAATGGTGCACCGTCAAGAATGTAAAAATATTAAGGGTTGGCAAAACGAGCGCTCAAAGTACTTCGTGGTGAAATGGGAGGACAACCCAGAGAAAGAGTATATCGCCGCGCTTCGCGTTGAGATAATCAATCACCAAGGTGCGTTAGCTAAGTTAACCAATGTGGTCGCAACAACACAAGCAAACATTGTTGAGATCGCAACAGATGAGAAAGAAAGTAATTTATACGTGATTGATTTAGGTATTACCGTGAAAAACCGAGTTCATGTTGCAGATATCATGCGTCGAATTCGAGTAATGCCAGATGTGCAACGCGTGTATCGTAAAAAATAAAGGAACATCCATGAACAAAGCGATTATTTCAACAGATAAAGCGCCAGCAGCAATTGGCACTTACAACCAAGCGGTTAAAGTGGGCACTGCTGTTTATTTATCGGGTCAGATCCCATTGGTCCCTGAAACGATGGAATTTATTTCTGACGATTTTGCAGAGCAAACACACCAAGTATTTAAAAATTTAACCGCAGTGTGTGAAGAGGCCGGTGGTGAGCTTCAAGATATGGTTAAGGTGAATATCTTCCTGACAGACTTAAGTAATTTTACAACAGTCAATGAGATTATGGCGCAATATTTCAGAAAGCCATATCCAGCACGTGCAGCCATTGGTGTAAAAGAATTACCAAAAGGTGCACAGGTAGAAATTGACGGCATTATGGAGTTGCCATCAACGAACTAAGCGTAGTGCTTCTGTAAGCTGTATACTCATTTGCCCCCGCACTAGACGGGGGCAAATTATTTGTGCAGCGAGAATACATTACACAGCGCGACAAAGTGGGCTGCACCTACTGGATGCTACCCCTATTTAATACAGAGTATTAAGTCAAATTAGTATTAGCACATATTGGTTGGACAATCGCAATGTAACGTATTTGGCTCTGGAACACAGGCTAGCGCCTTTGACGGGCACTCTAGTGTTGCAGCATCGGTATCACAGTTTAAGTTACGGCTACAGTGATAAGAACAACCGCCGCCAATCTCACGAGTGTTATGATAATCCAGTATTCGCGGAGTCCCTGATAATGACTTGAGTTGCTTCTTGTTCAGTTTTAAATCCATCGTTTATTCCTTCAATTGAGTTAAGATAAAAGCAGCATAGAGGACTATGACTTATGCTGCGGCTCGGATTTTTTAGGCGTTAAGTCTTCTTCACTTTCATTAATTGGTGCAGGACGAAAACGTTCAACGTAGATAGTCGCTAGAAGTGTGGTAATAACAGCAGCTAATAGGATAGATTTTACATAAGGGTAGCTATAATAAACGATACCCCACTTCCAAAATTGTTTTGCAAAGCTTTCATCTACTCCAAAGTGTTCTAGGTTACGAATAATGTTCTCAGCGAAAGCTGCTACGTCTACAAGCATAAATAAAAAGAAGATACCAACAAGTATAATATCGGCATGCGTCATGTAGATATATTCTTTCCTAGTTGTTTGGAATTTATTCACAAATTTCAACGACAACCTTACTCTATTCTTGATAGTTAGATAGGTTAGTAAGTCGCAGATGAAGTGAATGCCTACAATAAACATGTTTTGTTTATATGGAGGAGCATAAGCGAAAATATTTTCTACGAAAGATACAAGCAATAACTCTAAAATTATAAGTGCTATCAATACAGCAGATAGGTGCGTAATATTAAGCTGCTCTTTGGAAAATATCGCTAGAATAAAAACTAAAGCTAACATCGGAAGGTACGTAGTTTGCTCCAGAATAATAAGTGTATGTATAAACCCCGTTGCAACGAGAAACATGATAAATAAAAAAACTAGTGATTTGTTCATTTATAAACCTTAATAAAGGTACTAGTTGAGGCTTAGCCTGGCTTTTCTGATTTAGGCTCTAACTTAGGGTCGTCCTTGATTGAGCCATCACTCCCACCCGTTATATGTGTCAGGAAATGGCTATTTAGCACAACAAAACGGTCTCTTTTAGTACTTTTGACTTTATTTGAATATCTCATCTTCTATTCCTTATAGGTTCTTGCAGTGGTTAAAGTCATTCATACTGTACTCCGAAACTCACCTATTGAGAATATTTTGTAAAACTAAAGTAATTTATGTGCCTAGTTTCGGATCTGCTACAGTTCCACCATGAGAACCTACGGAGATAGCTCGCGGCTCATGTTTAGCTACTCCTAGGCTGCTACCCTTAATAGACTTTAGACTATCTAATGGTAACTTTTTGATTTTTAATGCCTTACCAAGTTCTTTTTGCATTACAAATTTCATTCTTTTAATCCTTTTACTACTAAAGTCAGCTGATAATATGACTACTTACTCTTTCTTTGCAGTAGGAGAAGTCGGGCTTTTGCGTCTTAGCTGAGAGTCACTAATTAAGTTCCTTAAAGCTTGAAACTGTTTGATTATGGGAGAAAGGTCAATATCACAATACCTACACCAAACTTGAAAGTGATCCCACGGTATTCGACTCACACCATTTTCATAGTTTTCGTAGGTTTGGCGGCTAATACCTACAAGATCAGCCATTTGCTGCGTGGTTTTTTGGGCAGCAAGACGCATTCTTCTGAGGTCGTCACCGTTATATTTAAAATAGGGATTGCCCACCAATATAGTCCTTTCTTGTATGGGGGAGTATGCTCAATGCCACCCAAGTTACTTTTATGTGTAATATTTGTTAACTGCAAATTGTAATCAATAAAAATGTTTCTGCAAGAGGAAATTAATTTGTGAGCAGATCTATTGGTTTTCATTTAGTTAATATAAAAATTGATTCGACAAGATTTTTTTGCAAGGCCTTTGATACTGTTTTATGACGTTAATAATAGTGTAACAACAGAGGATGATATGGACTATCTACGTCAATATAACGACCTGAATATTCTTTATGTGGCACTGAAAAAAGCAAGCCACAATGACCCGAAAACATCAGACACCACCGCGAAGTGGTTTTCACTGGTGGAAAGTACGTTATTTGAATTACAAGAACTGGCACACATGGAAAAAGCGTATATGCAGAAATCACGCTCAATGAACAATCTAGTTGAACTGGTATATGCCAGCGCACCGAGTACGGAATAGCGCGATAAAGCACCGTTTGCAGTGGTAAGAGTGCCAATCAAGCTAGAGTATGGGTTGGCACTCTTTTTTATTGTTTATAGCTTTGTTACAACTCAAACGGTGCGACGCCTTTGGCTTCCATCATATAGCCGGTTTGCGCTATGTCGCCTTTCCATGTTGAAACTTTAATAACGCCACTGACTGTGATTGCATCATACAAGCTTTCGATGGGAACACCGTTTTTAATTTTGACATGCACAATTTGATTGGGCGGTGGCGGTGGCACATGAATACAAGCGCCAAAGTAAGGTACGAGTAAAAACTCGGTGATCACTTCGCTGTCACCTTCAAGTGGTACCACAAAGCCTGGTAAGCTTACTAGTTGACCGTCCAACTCTTTAACGACAGGGGCGTCTAAATCGGGCTGGATCCAGTTTTGTTCAGCGCCTTCATGGCTTGCCGCATCTTGATTACTAATTTGTACATGCCCTTTTGGAATTAAGTCTTCCCAAAACAGTTCTTTCGGTGGAGCTGCCTTTGCGGCACCACTGAGTATCATCGCTGTGATACATGCAATAAAATAAAAAACGTGAGTACGTGCGTTTAACTGCATTTTTTTCCTCTTAGGTTTTAATTTGCATGCCATCGGCAAGCGAGTAAAAGTAAGCGCGGGCGGCGGGAATCGCGCCAATCAGTGTACCTGCGCCTATAATAACGCTAAGTAACGTGAGTTCATAGGCTGAGAGTGGGCTGAAACTGAGCACTACCCCAAATTGGCTTTGCAGAGCCGATTGTGCAGCAATGAGCAGAGCGTAGAAAAGTGCAACACCAAAAATACAACCTAGCACAGTAATTAAAATTGCTTCGCTGACAAGCAGGGTAAAAATATGCCAAGGTCGCGCCCCTACGGAGCGCAGAATAGCCAACTCCCGACGTCTTTGGTTTAAGGTGGCCAATAGGGAGGTCAACATACCAAGTAAGCTTATCAATACAACTGCGAGCGTGATAAGTAGCAAAATTTTCTCGACAATATCTAGCATTGCCCATAATTCTCTTAATGTTACCCCTGGCATGATAGCGAGTAGAGGTTCATCTTTATATAAATTAATATTTCTGCGCACTTGTAAGGTATAAAGAGGTGACTCAAAGCCCAGTAAAAATGCCGTAATTTGTTTGGTTGAACCAATTAAATCACCAGGTGTTGAATTGAGGTTGTGCAGTAAGGCGCTATTGTTTGTACTACCATGCTCATGCTCATGCTCATGCTCATGCTCATGCTCATGCTCATGCTCATGCTCATCGTCGTGGTTTGCGGTGTGCTGTGGTCGTGAAATCTGGCGCGATGTTTTGCTGTGTCCTGTGCTGTGCATCTTTTCTATTGCACTGAGTGGCACATGTAGCGTTTTATCTACCGGTGTGCCAGTCGCAGCCAAAATACCAGAAATAACCAGCGGGTTGTCATCGTGGTGATGGAAACTGGTGTTGCCCATCCCATGAGAAATAACAATTTTTTGTCCCAGCTTGTATCCTAGTTGCTTAGCAACTGTTGCCCCAAGCACCACTTCTTGAGGATTATGAAATGCGCGGCCAGCTTTAAAGGTAAGGTGCTGTTTTTTGCCGTATTGGTAATGTTTGAAGTAATTGTCATCTGTGCCTAGTACAGCAAAGCCTTTGTGGCTGTCACCTAAGCTTATCGGAATGCTCCAAGCGACGCCACGTTGCGCCTTTATATATTCGTAGCTTTGCCATTGTACGGCGTTGTTGGCATGGCCAATTCTAAATACGCTTGAAAGGAGCAATTGAATGTCACCAGTACGTGCACCTACAATTAAGTCGGTACCAGAAATGGTATTTGCAAAGCTAGACTTTGCGTCTTGGCGTACACGCTCTACTGCAAGCAGTAACATCACACTAATGGCAATGGTGACTAGGGTGAGGGTGACACTGGCTTTCCTATTTAGTGTACTTTTCCATGCAAGCTTAATTAGCATACTGAGCTCCTTGATTTAATTCACTCAGACTGAGCTGCCTATTAAATAAGGGAGCTAAACTCTTATCGTGGCTAACAAAGAGAATAGATGCGCTGTAAACGGCAGCTTGATTAAAAAGCAATTTGATAAAGCCATCACGGCTATCGGCATCGAGTGCCGAGGTTGGCTCATCAGCAATAATTATCTCGGGTCTACCAATAAAGGCGCGAGCTGCGGCTACTCGCTGTTGCTGGCCAATACTCAGCTCTGCGACACTGCGCTGTTGGGTATGTTCGTCAATCCCAAGCTCAGTGAGTAAAAGTTTGGCTTCTTGCTCAAGGGTTTTATTTTGCGATGTGATACTTTGCTTACGCTTTTTGGAAAACTCACAGCCAAGGGTGACGTTCTCAATAGGAGATAAATAAGGCAATAAATTGAAGCTTTGAAAAATAGTGCCAATATGGTCAGCTCTGAACTTATCACGTTGACTACGGCTAAGTGTGCTGGCTTTGGTGCCTGCTATCTCAATCATGCCTTGTTGGCAATCTAAAGTACCTGCAATCAAGCCAAGTAACGTGGATTTACCACTGCCACTTGGGCCATGTAAAAACACGTGTTCTCCTCGGGCGATATTAAGCATAGGTATATTTAATACCGGCTTGCTCGCTGTAGGCCAAGTAAACTGTAAGTGTGTAATGGTGAGCATAATGTCTCTGTACTGGCAAACAATAGTGTGATGGTATAACAGCCGTCTGCAAAGCAAAACCCCGTTAAGCCCAACTACAAGGATGCAAGTTAAATTGTGATTTTTGTTCAGCTCGACTATTATAGCGCCCCTAACCCCCTCATTATTTTGTGCCCTTTAGCAAGGCACATCCTGTCATCGGAGTAACAATGAGTAGCTACAAAGTTTTAGACGTCAATGACGATCTTCCAATTCGCACTAAAGGTGCGGTTCACAGCGGTAAAGTACGTTCAGTTTATTGGTTAACCGACGCCGACAGTGCGCGTTTAATTGAAGAAAAAGGCTATGATGTTCCGGCCGGTACAGAATTGGCAATCATGGTGATCTCAGATCGTATTTCAGCATTTGATTGTATCTGGCAAGGCGAAAATGGCCTTAATGGTGTCCCAGGTAAAGGGATTGCGCTCAATAGTGTTGCGGCGCATTGGTTCTCCTTATTTAATGAAGCGGGCCTTGCGGGTAACCATATTGTCGATATTCCACATCCTTATGTTTGGATTGTACGTAAAGCCAGTACAGTAAGAGTTGAGGCGATAGCGCGCCGATATATTACTGGCAGCATGTGGCGTGACTATGCCAAAGGAGTTCGGTCGTTTTGTGGCTTGCAGCTACCTGAAGGTTTAGAAGCCAATCAGAAGCTGGATGATGTTTTGATTACACCGTCAACGAAAGGGATCATCAAAGGAGTCGCTGATGTACCGGAAGTGGATGACGTGAATATTTCTCGTCAAAACATTGAAGATAACCTTAGTGCATTTAACTTCAAATCAGCCGCTGATGTGGATAAGTACGAACAGTTGCTCACTGAAGGCTTTACTCTGATCAGCAACGAGCTGGAAAAGCTTGATCAGATCTTTGTCGATACCAAGTTCGAGTTTGGCTATGTTGAAGACAAAGACGGCCAAGCGCGCTTAATTTATATCGACGAAGTTGGTACGCCTGACTCATCTCGCATTTGGGATGGGCCTGCTTACCGTGATGGTAAGATAGTTGAAAACTCAAAAGAAGGGTTCCGCCAACTCCTGATAAACAATGTGCCTGACAGCGATGTATTACTAAATAAAGATCGTATGCCAGAGCGTGAAGCACTTGCCCGTGATTATTTGTTGCCAGAAGCGGTAATGATGTCTGTGAGCGAAACTTACGTGGGTATTGCCAGTAAAATTGTTGGCCGTGAGTTAGTCATTCCAACAGATCCACGTCAAGAAGTCATTGATATTCTTGATAAGCACTACGGTCTTATCAAATAACTTTCACACACCAATTTGTTTGCCTTAATAACAAGTTTATTAAGGCAGATTTTCTTATTTGCTTGCTTTTCGAGGCAAGGTCTCTTTTACTTAACCTAATTATTACGATTAATAGAGCTGCTGATGCGTGCCTTTCTTTTGCCTCAATTTTGGCTATTGCTGCTATGCGCTTTGACTAGTCGCGTCGTGGCGGCTACGCAGTTGCGGATTGTTGATGAAAACGGTATGTCGCTTCAGCATGCCGTTGTTGAATTGGAATCGTCAGCAGCACAACCAATCGCAAACAACATCGCTATTATGGATCAGATCGATAAGGCCTTTGTGCCCTTTGTGTTAGCAATTCAACCAGGGCAAGAGGTTAGCTTCCCAAATAGCGATGATATTCGTCATCACGTTTATTCATTTTCACAAACCAAGCCATTTGAACTAAAACTTTACTCTGGTACGCCAAATCAACCACTTATGTTTGAAAAAGCAGGAATAGTAGTGTTAGGTTGTAATATCCATGATTCAATGGTGGGCTATATTTATGTCGCTGAACAGCCGGTATTGATAACGGATGCACAAGGCTTGGTTAATTTACCAGACAATATTGATACCGTGATGGTATGGCATCCTTATCAAACTAAAGACATCGATAAAAAACAAACTGTTCAGATCGAAAGCAAAAATAGTCAGATATCGATAACAATTGAAATAACCACTCCAGTGCCACGCAATACGTTTGGGGCGCGCTTCGGGCAGCATGAATGAACAATAGTTTTAAACATAAAATAATCAGTCTATGTATTGCGCTTATTTTGTTAACCGCAGGAATAAGCTTGGCAAGTTTTTGGTGGTCTACAAGTAAATTTAATGAAGCTCAAGTACAACGAAAAATCCAAGTCGCACAAAATGTGTATCAACAGTACTTGAAAGCAAGAGAGCGCCTGCTGGTTACTGCTGCGACGGTACTGACAGCTGACTTTGGTTTTAAGCAGGCTGTTGCAACACGAGATGCACAAACAATAAGTAGCGTATTACTCAATCACTCCCGCAGAATAGACGCTGATCTGATGCTGTTGCTAGATGTTAATGGTGATCTTATCTCTGCAAATGCTCAAGGTATAGAGGTACCAAGCGATATTCGCACTTGGATGCAAGTACTGAAAAATCATCAAGATCACTCCGCTTTCGTAGTGTTGAGTGAGCAGCTTTATCAAGTCATCATTTTACCTGTTCGTGCGCCAAGAACGATCGCATATTCAGTAATAGGGTTTGAAGTTGGTAAATCTGTTGCTGAGGAATTAAAAGAACTCACAGGTATGGAGAGTAGTTTTGTTGGTGCGACTGACAAGCTCAAAGCCAGCTCTGTTGCTGGTTTGTCCCTCGGAAGTGATCTCTTTGCTTTTCTTGAGTCGCAAAAGACAACTCGATGGCTTGGCGAGTATGCGGTTTATAAAAGCGCCGAAGTGAATTTACCATCACTGGAGAGTAATCCCATTAGTTTAGTGTTAAGTGCAGACCTAACGACGCAATATCAAGAGTTCGATAAAATGGTGTTTACTATTATATTGCTCTCCACAGCTACTATTTTACTCGGCTTTATTACCAGCGGCATTGTTGCAAAAAACCTTACTACACCACTTAGTAAGCTAACTGAGCTTGCTAAGCGATTTGCTAAAGGCGACTACTCAGCCAAGCTAGAAGAGTCTCGTCCAACACAAGAGATATGCCAGTTGGTTGATGCCTTTAATGGGATGGGTGAAGATATTCAAGAGCGTGAAGAGCAAATTCGATTCCAAGCAAGTCATGACTACCTAACCGGCTTTTATAATCGCAATGCCGCATTGGATAAGTTACATAAAGTACTTGCAGGTGGTACTGAATATTATTTTATCGCCATAGACATAAAAGGGCTACGTCATATTAATGACAAGTTAGGGCCTCGTGTTGGAGACGATTGTATCAAAGCCGTAGCGCAGCGCATTGCAGAGATAAATGCTTCTGACACAGGGTTGAATGTGCGTTTAGGAGGCGATGAGTTTTTAGTTGCCCATCAAGCGCAAGCGTGTGAAGACCCACAGCAAGCTGTATTAGGTATTGTGCAGTGTGCACAGCGGTTAAATCAAGACTTGAGTCAGCCCTATATGGTACAAGGACTGGATATTTCTCTTCGCTTTAGTATTGGCGTAGTGCATTATCCCAAACAAGCACATACCCCAGAAGATGTAGTGCGTCGTGCCTTGATTGCGGTAGATACAGCAGCACATGATGGTCATGAAGTTTACTATTATCAGTCAGGTGAGGATGAAGCTCACCTAGAGCGGTTGCAAATCATTGACGAGTTGAGACAAGCAATCAACAGTGATGATGGTCAATTGTTTATGACATATCAGCCAAAACTCAATATGAAAAGCAATCGCATTGATAAAGTTGAAGCACTGATCCGGTGGCAGCGTAACAATGGTGAATGGGTATCTCCTGAACTGTTTATTGATTTGGCCGAGCAGTCGGGGCTAATTGTAGATTTGACTCAGTGGGTACTCAATACCGTAATAGCGCAGGTCTCTAATTGGAGCAGACAAGGTGAGCATATAAAAGCAGCCATCAATGTATCGGCTCAAGACATTATCGATAAAGATTTTCTACCACATTTACAATCATTGCTACAGCGTCATAAGGTGCAGCCTGAGCTTATCACTATTGAGCTTACGGAGCGTGACATGATAGAAAACGAAGAAAAAGGCATTTCGGTTTTGCAAGCGCTTAAGCGTTTAGGTGTACAGGTTTCACTCGATGATTACGGTGTTGGCCAAACGTCGCTTGGGCGACTTAAAATGTTGCCAATAGATGAATTGAAACTCGATAAGGTATTCATTTTAAAATTGGCACAGTCTGAAAAAGACCAATTTATTGTAAACTCAACCATTACGCTTGGGCATCAACTTGGTTTTAGTGTGGTGGCAGAGGGAGTAGAAGACAAAGCATCACTTGAGCTATTAGCAGATATGCAGTGCGACTACGCACAGGGCTATTATTTAAGTAAACCGCTTAAGGCTGACGACTTTGACTTATGGTTAGGAAGGTATCATGAGGTGGGGTGAGCTTGCCATTATCACCTTGTTATTTGGGACACCAGCCTATGGCGCAGTGGGTAAGCTGCTTGCTACTCCTGGGGTGTCACAAATTGAGGGAAGTGCAGGTGGTGGTATTGTGCCTTGGGCACAACTTGCTGGTTATGCTTCGCAAGATGAGTGGTCAGTTAGTGGTTTTTGCAGTCGAGCTAGTTTGAAAAATTATCAGCTCGATGTCTGTGGAGTACAGGCCAATTTATTCAACCGAGTAGAGTTAAGTTTTGCTCGGCAAAATTTCGATGTTGACGCCCTCAACCTAGATATTGAACAAGATATTGTAGGTGCGAAGGTACGCTTATATGGCGACATTATTTATAGTAAATACCCGCAATTGAGTATTGGTGCTGCGCACAAATCTTTAGATGATGCTTTGGTTGCAGACTTGCTCGGTGCTAAAGATTATGTGGGGACGGATTATTATATCGCCGCAAGTAAACTGCACTTGGGCGCTATTGCAGGTTATAACTGGTTTTGGAATGTCACTTTGAGGCACTCCCGGGCGAACCAACTCGGCATTTTAGGTTATGGCGGGGTAAGTAACAGCTCCCCATGGCAGCTTGAAGCCAGCAGCGCTATATTTTTATCAAGGCAGTGGGCGATCGGCGCAGAATATCGTCAGAAGTCAAATAACCTTGGCCTTGGAGAGTCAGATTGGAAAGACTTGTTCGTTGCTTGGTTTCCCAATAAGTCTGTTAATGTAACTGCGGCTTGGCTAGATCTTGGTAAGATTGCAGGACAACCAACTCAAACTGGGTGGTATCTATCATTTACGGGATATTTTTAAATGCAGTGGCCAGCATTAATAGTGCTAGTGATACTATTAACAGCATGTAGTACTTCGACTTCATCGTCTTCATTATATGAGCAAATAGGGGGCAGCGCTGGTACTGAGAAGCTAGTCGACGCCTTTATTCAGCAGGTTGGCAATGATGAGCTGATTTTGCCATATTTCACAGACACTAACGTGAGACATTTCCGGCAAGGTTTTATTAATCACCTTTGCGATACCTTAGATGGCCCCTGTCGTTATGAAGGTGACAATATGGTGCAGATCCACACTGGCATGCGTATTAGCGAAGCGGACTTTAATCGTGTGGTTGACTTGTTAATCAATGCTATGAATGAAGTTGGCATACCACAAAGGGTGCAAAATCAAATTTTGGCACGCTTGGCACCGCTGCGTGGTGATATTATTTACCTCTGAAGCCAGTTATGACTCAGTAGCACGTTGATTAGACAAAGTTAAACTCAGGCGTGGCTTAATAACAATATATCACCTCGTTCTTGATTCAAACCTCATGTTATTGAGCAAAAAAGCTGAATTCTTTAGGGGATTTCTGTACTCTTAATGGTATTAATCCAAAGTGTAGTCATAGCCTATACTCATTTATCGGTATGATGTTTGATACGCATAATACCAATTCACTTAACTAAGATAATTGGTATAACTTGTAGAAGAGAGTTAGTTTGAAAAAAGTCATCACATTCGGCACCTTTGATATTTTCCACGTTGGCCATGTAAACATTCTAGAACGTGCACGTGCGCTTGGTGATTACCTTATTGTCGGGATTTCATCAGATGAGTTGAATTTCTCTAAAAAAGGTAGAAACCCAGTTTACTCTATTGCTGAACGCTTAAAAATAATCAGCTCTTTACGGTTTGTTGATGAAGTGTTTGTTGAGGAGTCTTTGGAGTTAAAAGCGCAGTATCTACGAGACTTTGATGCTGATGTACTGGTAATGGGCGATGACTGGAAGGGGAAGTTTGATATTTATAAGGATATTTGTGATGTAGTGTATCTAGAGCGCACCCCTTCTATATCAACAACCGAGATTATTGAAGTGGTACGTCAGCCTAGGGACAACTAATCATGAAACATGCGGTGGATGTAACTTGGCTTTTTGCTAATTTAGCGCGCGTAAAGGTACTTGATGCGGGCATCGTTAAACCCGGTCAGCAGGGGCCATACCAACCACACGCAAAGATCCAAGGTGCGCTACGGTTTGATATTAGTGGTGCACTGTGTGCCGAACAAGCTAAAACGCCGAATATGTGCTGTAGTGCCGCTCAGTTTCAGGCAGAAATGCGCCAGCTTGGCATTAACCATGATGATGTGCTGGTGGTGTACGATGATAAAGGCATGTTTAGTGCGGCAAGAGCATGGTATATGCTCAAAAAAATGGGGCATGAGCAAGTTTTTGTACTAGATGGCGGACTTCCTGCTTGGTGTGAAAAGCAGTATCCAACCTGCCAATCCTACCTGATGCCAGCGATAGCTGGAGACTTTGTCGCAAACTTCGATGATAGTGCATTTATTGATAAAGATGCTGTGATTGCCAATATACCATCACAACAAAGCCTATTGATTGACGCCAGAGGCGCGAAGCGATTTTCTGGAGATGAGCCGGAGCCCCGTGCAGATATGCGCAGCGGTCATGTGCCTAAAAGTAAAAACCTACCATACACGCGTTTGTTAAACGCCGATGGCTGCTTTAAACCACTCACTGAGCTTGAAATGTTATATGGCGACTTATCAAAAAATAAGACTAAGCCTCTGATATTCTCTTGTGGTTCAGGTGTTACAGCTTGTATTTTAGCACTGGTGGCTGACGAGCTAGGTTACCAACAGTTGACGGTATATGACGGCTCGTGGAGTGAATGGGGCGCTGATCCCGATGTCCCAGTTGAAACAGGCGAAAGTACTAGTCATACCAATTTGACTTAATACTTGCTCAATTTGAAGGAGTAAATCTGACGCTAACTGCGTTAAAAATTTCTCATTTAGAACAACTAAATAGCAAAATTTTTGCCTTGCCTATATGGATGTAGGTACCTTAGCGATAGCAGGACGCGGTAGCGGAGTTATCGACAAGATTTTCCCGCCTCAAAATAGACCACTTAATTAAGCTAATTGGTATTAACCTAAACTGGATATCACGTCTGATGAGAGGGATGTTACACTTTTGAGCTGGAAAAATGTCACCTCATGTAGGGTGGGATCGTTGGTTGAAAAAGGGCACCACTACATGGCCCCTTTTTCGTTCTCAATTACTTGTGATAAGCAAGGCAAGCTTCAACTTCGTTCTTCGATCCTAAAATAACACCAACGCGCTGGTGTATTTCTTCAGGTTGAATATCCAAAATACGCTCACGGCCAGTATGTGCAATACCACCAGCTTGCTCGATAAGCATCGCCATAGGGTTTGCTTCGTAAAGCAAGCGAAGTTTAAACGGTTTGTTAGGATCTTTACGATCTTCTGGGTAGGTGAATAGGCCACCACGACATAATACACGGTGAACATCTCCTACCATTGCTGCTATCCAGCGCATATTGAAGTTTTTACCGCGAGGTCCGGTTTCTCCTGCAAGCAAATCCTCAATGTAGTTTTGCATAGGAGGTGTCCAATGGCGTTGATTGGAAGCGTTAATGGCAAACTCTTTTGTGTCCTCTGGTATCTCAGCGAAATCTTGCGTTAACAAGAAGCTTCCGTGGGTCTTATCTAGCGTGAATAGGCGTGTACCTTTACCTGTGGAAAGCGCTAGCATAGTCGATGGGCCGTACAATACGTAACCCGCTGCGACTTGTTTATGGCCAGGCTGCATGAAAATTGCAGGATCGCCTGGATCAGAACCCTCTGGTGCTTCCATAATTGAGAAAATTGTACCAACTAGTGAATTAATGTCAGTATTTGAAGAGCCATCGAGCGGGTCAAAGGCAACAATATACTTAGCGTTAGGATCACCTGCCACCGTGAAGTCTTCCTCTTCAGAAGCAATGGCTTTTACATATCCAGACTCAAGCAAAATATCTTTTAAGAGTTGATTTGACAATACATCGAGTTTCTTTTGAGTTTCACCTTGGATATTTTCATCAAGGGTAGAGCCAAGTACGCCTGAGAGTGCACCTTGACCAACTCGGAACGATATTTCTTTACATGCCGCGAGAATGGTACGGATAAGAGATACCAACTCACGAGAACAACCATCTTCTACTAACACCGGAGGGAGTCTACGCATTTTTTAAGTCCTGATTACTTTGTGTTTATAGCAATAAATAATGTGAGAGGTGCTATAAACTGCGCTGTAATTCGTCTTGAAAGGCTGTAAATTGTATACGATTTCAGATACAACTGGGGTTAAGCCTCAAAACCATAAATAACAAAGAGCAGCCATGAGCAAAATAAAGTACTTCACTCACACTGTGTCGGCTTTGTTGTTGTGTATGATAACTCATGCACACGCAGCAATTAAGCCTATAGATGAATTTACTGCCAGTTTTAATCATCACCCCGGTTTTTACGCCTTTTACAGTGACGCTTCAAGCGGCAAGTTATATTTAGACATCGACAAGTTTGATGCACCCTTCTTACTACAGCATAGCTTACCCTACGGCATTGGTTCTAATGATATTGGTTTAGATAGAGGCCAGTTAGGTGGCACCCACCTTGTTCAGTTTGAACGCTTTGGTGATAAAGTCATGCTTCGTGCGATAAATACGTATTATCGTGCTAGTGCCAATAATGAAGCGGAAAAACAAAGTGTGAAAGAGGCCTTTGCCTCAAGCATACTGCATGGGTTTAAAGTCGTCGCTGAGGATAACGACAGTGTACTGATAGACTATACCCCTTATTTACTTAGTGATGTGCATGGGGTTTCTCGTACGCTTGCTAGGCGAAACCAAGGCACGTTTTCCCTAGACAGCAGCCGCAGCGCAGTATTTATGCCACGCTCAAAGGCATTTATAAAAAATACGGAACTGGAGGCTGTGCTGACTTTTACAGGTAATAAGCCTGGAGAGTATGTTCGTCAAGTCAGTGCAGATCCTCACGCGCTCACCGTACATCAACACCACTCTTTGATTGAGCTTCCCGATGACAATTATCAGCCGCGGGCATTTCATCCGCAATCGGGTTACTGGAGTATTGAGCATAAAGATTACTCTGCACCACTTGGAGAGTCGATGCTAGTGCGCTACATTCCGCGCCATCGTTTAGAGAAAAAAGATCCAACTGCGCCAGTATCAGAAGCGGTAAAACCAATCGTATATTACCTAGACCCAGGCGTACCTGAGCCGGTGAGAACCGCATTACTTGATGGTGCAAAGTGGTGGGATCAAGCATTTGAAGCTGCGGGCTATAAAAATGCTTTTCAGGTCAAAATCTTGCCTGAGCATGCTGATCCCATGGATATTCGCTACAACGTGATCCAATGGGTGCATCGTGCGACGCGAGGCTGGTCATACGGCGCATCGGTGATCGACCCACGTACCGGTGAAATTTTAAAAGGGCATGTTACGCTAGGCTCGTTGCGTGTGCGCCAAGATATCCTTATTGCAGAGGCTCTTTCTGCGCCATTTGTTGAAGGAAATGAGACCACCAAGCGGTTACATGCGATGGCACTGGAGCGTATCCGTCAACTCAGTGCTCACGAAATAGGCCACACTTTGGGGATTGCGCACAATTTCTCTGCATCGGTAAAAGACCGAGCATCTGTGATGGATTACCCTCATCCACTGGTAAGTTTTGAAAATGGCAAGTTAGATGTGACCCAAGGTTATGCCAAAGGAATGGGCGCATGGGACACGCAGGTTATTAAATATGGTTACAGTGACTTTCGCGGTGCCGATGAGGCCACTGAGCTTGCTGCCATCCTAGCTGAAAATAAAGCGCTGGAGCTGGAGTTTATTTCGGACTCAGATGCCAGGGCTAAAGGCGGTGCACACCCCACAGCTCACCTTTGGGACAATGGCGCAGATCCTGCTGCTGAGCTACGGCGAGTACTAGAGGTACGTCAACAAGCCTTGGATACTTTTGGAATTAACAGCATTAAAAAAGGAGTTGCGCTGTCACAGTTAGAAGAAAGACTCGTGCCGCTTTATTTATTCCATCGCTATCAAGTTGAAGCTGCGGTTAAACTTATCGCGGGGGTAGACTATGACTATGAAGTACGTGGTGAAGAGGTAATAAAAGGAGCGCAAGTCGTTGACAAGGCACGGCAACAAAGTGCAACAAACGCACTATTGGACACGCTTTCATCTGATACCTTGGCTATCGCGGAGTCGATTTTAGCTTTGATCCCACCCAAAGCTTATGGAGAATATAAAACTCGCGAGAGTATCAAAGGTCGCACAGGGCTAACCCTAGATGCTATGGCGCTTCCAGAGGTTGCTGCACAGCATAGTCTAGATTTATTGTTACATCCTCAACGTTTAAACCGCCTCGCACAACAACATGCGCGCGACCCTGAATCTTTTGGCACACAGGCGCTACTAGATTCAATGTATACACGCGTATTTGAGCAATCAGAGAGTGCAGGTATGAGACAAAAACTAAAGCAAAGGGTGCAATATCTAAGCGCGGTGAAACTGGTGACACTAAGTCAAAGTGATAAGGTCGCTCCTGAAGTGCAAGCGCAACTAAAGTTTTATTTAGCAAAAATAGCGAACGCGTTTAGCCACTCATCGGTGTTTAACGACGTATCATTTGATAAGGCGTTTAGGCATATGCTGGCTGAGCAAATAAACCAGTATCTACGTTCAGGTGAATGGAGCGGGCACTTTAAAACACTCGATATGCCACCAGGCTCACCAATCTAATATACAACCTTCACCATAGGTGGTTTTCACTTTGCTTGAACTTGGATTAATAACATGCTCTTTAGTCGTTGTTTGTTTGAGTTCAAGCCTTACTGCTTGAATATAGAACTGTGCACTTTTTTAGTGTTATTGAAAGCTAAATTATCAACAAAAAAGAAATTATTTATTGACAATAGTACCTTTTTTGGTAATTTCAAATGACTGCTATTTAGGCTTGTATGGGTACAAACTCAATTTAGCAGACATAATTAGGCCAGTTTTATTATTTCGTTAAGTGATAACATTGGCTGTATTCTGAGATATTGGATTATTTCAACAGGAAAATTGAAAATGAAACTAAACCTAAATAAAAAAAGCATCAAAAATCTATCTCGTGATAACAAAGCGCTACCTGTAAACGCAACTCCAGCTATTGCCGGTGGTGTAGCAACTAACCTATGTAACAGCGATGGTTTACGTTGCGACAGACCGACTACATACACTATGTCTATTGTGATTTGTAAAACTGAAATGTAAGCCTATTCAGTAATCAGGTAAACCTGAACTCAGGTTGCTACTGATATAGAAAAACCTCGTCAAAATATGGCGAGGTTTTTTAGTATCTACTGTTAGCGATAGCAGAGCGCGGCTATCGGCAATACTTTCTCGCCTCAAAATAGACCACTCAATAAAGATAAAGGATATAAACCCAATATTTATCCAAATCTTAAGATGGTTATATACCCTCTCTTTATGACTTCTATAAAAAGCAACTCTCTTTAATCAAACGTGTCAGTATCGCTTGGCTGGGCTGAATTTTTTCCATTGCTAGAAATTCATTTGGTTGGTGTGCTTGGTTAATAGAGCCTGGCCCCATCACAATGGTTTCGCAGCCAAGTTGCTGCAAAAATGGTGCTTCAGTACAGTAGTTAACCGCAATCGCTTGCTGCCCTGATATGCGCTCAGCCATCTTGACCAGCGCAGAGTCTGTCGAGCCAGTAAACGCGGGAATAGGGTCATGCATATCCATAACCGAAACACAGTGTGAATAGCGAGCGTTAATGGGCGCAACTGCATCTATCAACATGCCTTGTAGCTCTTTAATACTCAATCCAGGTAAAGGGCGTATATCAATATGTAATTCGCAGCAGCCACAAATACGGTTTGCATTATCGCCACCATGGATGTGCCCAAGGTTTAGAGTTGGATAGGGAATTGCGAAATGTTTTATTGAATATTTATTCTTTAATTCTTCTCTTAACTTTAATAAATTTGCAATTACTTGGTGCATGATCTCAATGGCATTTAGGCCCCGTTCAGGGTCTGAACTATGCCCTGAACGACCAACAATACGAATGGCGCTGGTCATATGCCCCTTATGAGTAAAGACGGGCACCATATCGGTAGGTTCACCAATCACACAGCGTGCAGGTCTTAGGTTGGGGTGTTTAGCGATAGCCTGTGCACCAGCCATGGTTGTTTCTTCATCAGCGGTAGCTAAAATCATGATTGGTGCACATTGCTCACACTCATCTAATTCACCAATAGCGCTTAATACAAAGGCAAAAAAACCTTTCATATCAATACTGCCAAGGCCATAAAGTTTATTGTCTTCCATGCTCAATTTAAATGGATCAAATTGCCATCGACTTTCATCAAATGGAACGGTATCGGTATGTCCCGCTAACATTAAGCCGCCATCACCACTACCTCGTCTTGCAATCAGGTTGTACTTACCTTTTGCCTGTTCAAGTTCCGTCACTTCAACTGTAAACCCTAACGTTTCGCACCACTGTGCGAGTAGCTGGATCACATTCCGATTGCTCATGTTTAGACTTTCTTCTAATGCACTGATAGATGGCGCTGCGATCAGCTGTTGGTACATGTCCATAAAAGCGGGAAGTTTCATAAAAATTCCTAAAATACTTATTCAAAGTTCTTGCATAAAAATATAAAGGTGTTTAAAGTGAATATCAATTCACTTTTTTAGCATAAATATATTTAGGGGCAGCAATGCGACGATTTGACTTCAACACTTAGAAAAAACAATTCCAATTAAACTTTTTAATCTTGAGAGTACTATGTTGAATGTATCTATAATCGGAGCGAGCGGCTACAGTGGTGCTGAGCTTGCTAAGCTGGTTGCCAGACACCCTGAATTTTCCCTTACGCACTGCTTTGTGTCTGAACAAAGCACAGATAAACACAAACTCATCAGCGAGTTATATCCAGAACATACAGGCTTGTTAGATATTGAGCTTGAACCACTAAATCAGCAAGCATTTTCGCTCATTGAACAATCTACAGATTACGTTTGTTTGTGCACTGACCATAAGGTAAGCGTGGAGCTTGCTCCGGTGTTTTTACAAATGGGAAAGCGAGTATTTGATCTTTCTGGTGGTTACCGCTTATCTGACAATGAGGATTATGAAACCTACTACGGCTTTTCTCATCCATATCAAGACTGGCTAACACAAGCGCAATATGGCTTAGCTGAATGGTATGGCGATGCGATTAAAGCGGCGAAGTTGGTGGCCGTTGCTGGTTGTTACCCAACCGCTGCGCTCAATGCACTCAAACCATTACAACAGGCTGACTTGATATCAGCGCAGCCTGTGATCATCAACGCTGTTTCTGGTGTAACAGGTGCTGGTAGAAAGGCGAATGTTACAAGTCATTTTTGTGAGGTATCACTCGCACCATACGGTTTGTTTACGCACAGACATACCCCCGAAATTGAGAAATATCTAAGTCATCCAGTGTTGTTTACGCCGCATTTAGGAAATTTTAAGCGTGGTATCTTAGAAACAATCTACGTCACTCTGAAGGAAAATGTCACTCCAAATCAAGTCAATGCTGCTTACCAGGTGCTGGCTGATGAACCACTTATTAGACTAAAGGCAGGTCAACTTCCATCAATTAAAGCTGTTGAAAATCAGCCTTTTGTTGATATTGGTTGGCAACAAAAAGGCAATCAGCTGATCGTGGTGGTGGCAATTGACAACTTGCTTAAAGGAGCGGCAGGGCAAGCGTTACAGTGCATGAACTTGGCGGCGGGGTTGGATCATTATCAAGGTTTAGGAATATCAGCATGAGCAAACAAACTTGGGTGATTAAACTCGGTGGTGCGGTGCTGAATCAATCAGGTGCAGCGCAAGCATTATTTTTAGCCATTAAACAAATTCAACAAAGTGCACCACATAAACAGTTTGTAATTGTTCATGGTGGTGGGGCATTAGTTGACAAATGGTTAGCAGATGCCGGGTTTGCTACGGCAAAACATCAAGGTCTGCGCATAAGCCCACAAGAGCAAATGCCTTATATTGTTGGTGCGCTTGCTGGCTGTGCAAACAAGCAACTGATGGCAGATGCCATAACGGCGCAGCTTAACCCTGTCGGGTTGTGCTTGTACGATGCTGGGTTTACGACCACTCAAAAACTAAAAGCACTAGGCCGTGTCGGTACATGTGAAGCGACCGCTGGAGGGATGCTTGAAGCTATATTGGAGTTCGACAAGTTACCAGTGGTGAGTTCAGTGGGTATTGGTGTTGATGGTCATTTGTACAATGTCAATGCTGATGAAGCAGCCGCTGCAATTGCCAATAAACTGGGGGCTGAACTTATTTTGATGACGGATGTTGCTGCGGTACTGGATGAAAACAAACAGCCACTAAATCAGCTCAACGCAGAACAAATTACTACGTTAATCGCACAAAAGGTCATTGTGGGCGGGATGGAGGTCAAAGTTAAGACCAGTCTTCACGCTGCCCAACACTTACGACGAGGTGTGTACATCTCTAGCTGGAAAAAGCCAGAAAACTTAATTGCACTGCTCAATGGTGAGCATGTGGGTACACAAATACTTCCGTAGGATCAAAACCATGACAAAACACTTTTTAACCGGTTTGGAATTAGATCAAGCCAAAGTAATCGCGTTGCTGAAACTTGCAAAAAATATAAAGGATCATCCACAAGAATATAACCAAGTCCTTGCCGGGAAATCTATCGTTACCTTATTTGAAAAACCGAGTTTAAGAACTCGACTTTCGTTTGATATTGGTATCCACAAATTAGGAGGTCATGCCGTTTATCTTGACCAGCAAAATGGCGCCATGGGAGCGCGTGAGTCTGTAAAAGATTTTGCCTTAAACATCGCAACATGGGCTGATGGATTAGTTGCTCGAGTCAATCATCACAGTACGCTTGAAACATTGGCGGAGTTTTCATCTGTTCCTGTAGTCAATAGCTTGTGCGATCTTTACCACCCATGCCAAGCTTTAGCTGACTTTCTTACCTTGTTTGAAACCTATCAGGATGTCAGCCAAATCAAAATTGCTTACCTTGGTGAGGGGAATAACGTTACTCACTCGTTGATGCTGCTTGCAGCGACATTAGGTAGTGACTTTGTTGCTGTATGTCCAAAAGGCCATTCTCCTGATGCCCAAATTGTTAAACAAGCAGAGCAGATTGCTGCGGTAAATGGGGCATCTGTATTAGTCAGTGACCGAGTGGAAGCGGCAGCTGGGGCAAATGTACTCTACGCTGACACTTGGGTATCAATGGGAAATCAGACACCACTTGAGCAAGTTAAAGACACATTTATGCCCTACCAAATCAATCAGCAATTGCTGGAGGCTTGCGGTGCACAAACTGTGCTGCATTGTCAGCCTGCCCACCGTGAGTTTGAAATTACGTCTGAAGTAATGGATGGGCCAAAGTCAAAAATTATTCAACAAGCAGAAAACCGTATGCATGCGCAAAATGCACTGTTGGTATCGCTGTTTAACAAAGATTACGTTTGAGGTGAGAAACATGAGCAAGATTAATAAGGTTGTACTGGCTTATTCGGGTGGTTTAGATACATCAGCGATTGTCCCTTGGTTAAAAGAAAACTATGGGTGTGAAGTAGTTGCATTCGTTGCGGATGTCGGTCAAGGCGAAGAAGAGCTTGCCGGAGTGGAGCAAAAGGCAATCGCGTCAGGTGCATCTGCTTGTTATGTCGTCGACCTAAAAGAAGAAATGGTTAGCGACTATATTTATCCAACGTTGAAAACAGGCGCAACCTACGAAGGTACTTATTTGCTTGGTACCTCAATGGCTCGTCCTATTATCGCAAAAGCACAAGTGGAGGTTGCACGCAAAGTTGGCGCTGATGCTTTAGCTCATGGCTGCACCGGTAAGGGGAATGATCAAGTGCGATTTGAGTCTTGTTTTTCTGCCCTTGCCCCTGATCTTAAAGTGATTGCACCGTGGCGTGAATGGTCATTATCAAGTCGAGAGTCGTTACTCGATTACTTGGCCGAGCGAAATATTCCTTGTGCTGCCTCTGCCACTAAAATTTATAGCCGTGATGCCAATGCGTGGCACATTTCCCATGAAGGGGGGGAATTAGAAGATCCGTGGAATGAACCAAGTTCACAAGTGTGGACTATGACAAACTCCCCTGAAGCGGCACCAGATAAGCCTGAATATGTGTCATTATTAGTCGAAAAAGGGGAGATCACAGCGGTTAACGGTGAGCGTTACTCTCCATATCAATGCTTAGTGAAACTCAATGAGGTTGCGGCGCCGCATGGTGTCGGTCGGGTCGATATTATTGAAAACCGATTAGTTGGTATGAAATCTCGTGGTTGCTATGAAACACCGGGAGGCACAGTGATGATGGCTGCTTTACAAGCCATAGATGAGCTAGTTCTAGATAAATCATGCCGTAAATGGAAAGCCAGCTTGAGTGAGGAGTTTGCACATCTCGTTTATGACGGTCGTTGGTTTACGCCTCTCAAAGACTCTATTTTGGCAGCGGCTGAATCATTCGCACAACAAGCAACAGGGGAAGTGGTACTTAAGCTTTATAAAGGCCATGTGCAGGCCGTTCAAAAGCAGTCAATAAATAGCTTGTACAGCGAGGACTTCGCAACCTTTGGTGAGGATGACGTGTATGACCAATCACATGCTGAAGGCTTTATTCGTCTTTTCTCTCTGTCTAGCCGTATTTCGGCATTAAACAAACTAAAACAGCAATAAATTAGGAGCATAAAATGGCATTATGGGGCGGCCGTTTTTCATCAGGTCCTGATGAAGCATTTAAGCAATTTAATGATTCTTTGCCATTTGACTATCAGTTGGCAGAACAAGATATTGTTGGTTCTATCGCTTGGGCTGGAGCACTGAAGCAGGTTGACATATTAAGTGAAGGTGAGCACCAGCAGATTGTTTCAGCACTTAAGCTACTGTTGGATGAGGTGCTTGCTGATCCTCATAGCGTTGCAAGGGCTGGATATGAAGATATTCATTCGTATGTTGAAGCTAAACTAATCGACAAAGTTGGCGATTTAGGTAAAAAGCTGCACACAGGGCGAAGCCGTAATGATCAGGTAGCGACTGATTTTAGATTGTGGAGTCGAAAAACGGCGCAGCAGCTACTAAATGCGTTGAGCGGGCTTAAACAGGCACTAGTCACGCTGGCTGAGCAAGAGTTAGGTACCATTTTGCCAGGTTATACTCATTTGCAGCGTGCACAGCCAGTTTTATTTAGTCATTGGTGTATGGCGTATGTAGAAATGATTGAGCGAGATGAGTCACGGCTGCATGATGCTTTAGATCGCTTGAACGTGTGCCCTTTAGGCTCAGGCGCACTAGCTGGCACTGCGTATCCCATTGACCGTCAAGCACTGGCGGTCAACCTTGGGTTTAGAGAAGCTGCTCGCAATAGTTTAGATGCGGTATCTGACCGGGACTTTGTCGTTGAGTTGCTAAGCTGTGCTTCTATCTCAATGATACATTTATCCCGTTTTTCTGAAGATTTGATTTTTTACAATTCTGGTGAGTCAGGGTTTATAGAGCTGGCGGATAGTGTAACTTCAGGCTCATCTCTTATGCCTCAAAAAAAGAACCCTGACGCATTGGAGTTAATCCGTGGCAAAACGGGGCGAGTTTTTGGTGCATTCAGTGCCATGATGATGACATTAAAAGCACTACCACTTGCATACAATAAAGATATGCAGGAAGACAAAGAAGGTTTATTTGATGCCATGCCGACTTGGCTTGCCTGTATTCATATGGCTGAAGCGTGTGTAAAAGGCATTAAAGTCAATGGTGACAAAACGCTTGCAGCAGCCAAAGGAGGACATGCTAACGCAACTGAGCTGGCTGACTATCTTGTTGCTAAAGGGATCCCCTTTAGAGAAGGTCATCATATTGTTGGGGAGTTAGTGCAGTTAGCAATTAGCAAAGGACAAAATCTTGAGAACTTGAGTATCGAAGAGTTTCAGCAGGTATGTTCAGTGATCGAAAAAGATGTATATCCTGTACTTGAAATTGACGCATGTATTGCCGCCCGCCAAGCATTAGGCGGCACTTCTTTGCCGCAAGTGACAAAAGCGATTAAAGCGGCAAAAAAAAAGCGAAAAATTCAAGTTCGTGATGCCAATTTAGATGATGTCGAAGCGATAGCGGAGCTTATACAGTACTGGGCAAAGGTGGGGGAAAACCTACCTCGAGCCAAGAGTGACATGATCCATAGTATTAATGAGTTTGCAGTGACTGAAGTTGACGGCAAAGTGACAGGATGTGCATCGTTATATATCTATGACACTGGGCTTGCTGAGATCCGCTCTTTGGGGGTGAATCCCAATTGCAATGTGAAGGGGCAAGGTCAAAGGTTGGTTGAGCACTTATTAGAGAAAGCCAAAAAGTTGGCGCTTAATCGGATAATCGTACTCACTAGAGTGCCAGGTTTTTTCACAAAGCAAGGTTTTAATAACTGTACTAAAGACAGTTTGCCTGAAAAAGTCATGAAGGATTGCGAGCTGTGCTTGCGAAAAGATAATTGTGATGAAATTGCTATGGATTTCATTATAAAACAATCATCTAGCTTAAGTATTCCATGTAAATTTGTGGCTTAATAGTCATCAGGTATTGGGTAAGGGCGCGCATTATCTGGCGCGTTTTTTATAAGTTGACTTGTTTTATGTTAATTTTGTGTGAATGTTGGCATGTTGTGTGCTTGATATTTCCTGATAATTTTGTAGACGACTCTGTTTAGGAGTTGAATTGATATTTTGTATTTTTGAGGGAAATCATGAAAAAAGCCATCTTAGCTAGAAAAAACCAAGCAAAAACAACTAGTCAAGTAAAGTTACTTTCTGATAAGGTAATTTTAACTGAGTCTGTTTTAGGTAAAGTATCAGGTGCTCGCGGCGGTGGCGGTATTCTTATTAAGGATCCAAGATTCTGCTAATGTATAGAAAGAAGTCGAGTCCTGATCAAAATAATCTATGTATTTTGATCTTACAAAAATTGGTATCTTCTTTGACTCGATAGTGGTGGTCGGTCTTGTGACCGGCTTCCTATTAAACTTACTGTTTTTTTTACTGAAGATAAAAGATAACCTTTCTTTAATTGTTACCAGTGGCATTGTTGCGCTGTCTTACTTGGGTAGTAACGTTTTCCTTGATTTAACCCAAGCTGATCACACTCTCTATCTACTGTGGTTTTTTTATGACCTACTTACCATTGTTTTATTAATCGGGATAAATTATAAGCTGAAAGTACCATGGTGTACTGCGCTGCACTATGTCTTTTTGTTTCTAGCGATTAACTCGCTACTTTATTTGGGGTTATATATAGATTTAGGGGTATTTGAGACCCGCGAGCAGTGGTGGTTTTGGAGTGTTTATTCCGTTGCTGTGTTGGTTTGTGATTGCGCGATTGTCATTACTTTGATTATTGATAAAGATTGGCTTGGGCTGAAAAAGCTAATGGCCAGAATAAACCGACTTGGTATGCCTGATTACGCGAATGAAAATAAATGAGCGGCTTTAGCCGCTCATTAAAATTGATACTCGACGCTTAATGTCAAAGCAGCATGACTATCATCTTCTGCTAAAGATTTATCTTGCCAAGCAGTTACACCAACTTTAGCAAGTGTACCAAATACACCTTGTTGATACCCAAGCTCCAACTGGTTTCGTTCGAGGTCTTGAGTTTCATAATCAATGCGCTTTAATTTTGCATAGGCACCTACGCCATTGGTACTAAAATAGTCTAGCGCAACCGTGATGCTTTTTGCGCCTAGCCCTGTGCTGGCGCCGAGCCATAAGCCTCGCTCTTGGTAATTCGCTAAGTCGAGGCTGTTATCTCTTGGGCAAAGTGCCAGAGTAAGGGTATCTTTGCACTCAATATTGGTATCTGAATACTCAACAAAGCCTTTTAGGCGGTGAGTTGTGTTGCCCCAGTAGCTCTCTACTCCTAAGGTAAACATTGGCTCATCTGGCAAAGCGCCACTGTCGTTTCCTCCCGCAAATTCACCATAAAATGCAAATGGTCTGTCGCCTAAGCGAGTGGAGTACTTTATATCAACACTGGTGAGTCGTTGTGATTGCTTTTCACTTTCAAGGTTTTGTTGTTGATACACAAAATCACTGTAGGTGGTACTAAAGCCCAGCTCCAATCCTTGAATAGGAAAAGCAGCGGCTCGAAACCCCCAGAAATCACCTTCTTTTTTGTTGCTGATGGTTGGGCGTTGTTTTGCCATGATAGCGGTTACTTGCCAAGGCCCTACAAAAGACAGAAAACTTGGGCCACTATAGTTATTATTTGCTCGACTTAAGCGGATTGCTTTCATCGGTGCTGCATTATTAGAAAGCATCAGCGCATTTTCATTGCTTGGCCCCCACCAGTAACTTAAGCGCTCAGCACTGAGTGACCAATTACCAAATAGCACTGCCATATGGCTACCATGATGATTCACATATTTACCATCTTGGCCTTCATCTGTGTAGTTAACCGCGACCTTGGCACTGACAGACTTGCCGGTGATGATCCCAAAGCTGCGTACCCCAGAACGAGCATCATGACGTTGTCCAAAGCCGGTCGAGCGTACGTCAGCACCATTGAAGTGAGCAGTTACACTGCTATAGCGTTCTCTTTTTGCTTGCTTTAGTGCATGGCGCAGGTGGGCTAACGCGAAGCTTGCATTTTGCGATAAGTTACGATCATCAACACTTGCAAGATCATTGACAATTCCGCTCCACAGTAGCGGGTATTGATTCACTGGGCGATTGATCACTCCCTGCGCAACGAGCAGGTCTATACTATGCTTAAGCTCACTCTGGGATACTTCTATCCATGGTGAGGCATGAGCACATGTACCCATCAATACAGCAAGGGATAATAGGCTTTTTTTCATCCGTGTAATTTTTCCTCTAACGCGTTGGCGACCAGTGGGTGAACAAACTCACTGACATTACCTTTGTGAAGGGCAACTTCTTTTACCAAAGTTGATGAGATAAATGAATTCTTTTCAGACGGCGTTAAAAACACGCTTTCTAAATCTGGGTGTAATCGACGGTTCATATTTGCCAATTGAAATTCATAGTCGAAGTCAGATACCGCTCTAATGCCACGGATCAAAACGTTGGCTTGTTGTTCTTTAGCTAAATCTACCAATAAACCAGAAAATCCAATGACTTTTACATTTTCGTGCGATTTTAAAATTTCTTGAGCTAAAGCAACACGTTGTTCCAAAGAGAAGCATGGCTTTTTATTTGGATTGTGGGCAATGGCTAAGATGACAGTATCAAACATCTTTGCGGCTCGTTTAATCAAATCTTCATGTCCATTGGTTAATGGATCAAATGTACCTGGGTAGAGTGCTGTGACTTTCATGAGCATAACTGTGTTGAATTTTTTTGTATGGTAGCAAGGTTTTTTTCAAAAAACACTGGTCAGCTCTGTCGGCATGGTGCTTATCTCAGGGTAAAATTAGTGCTACTTTTATCAAGGGCGCTCAAGACGAAAATGATAGGGCTCAGTAAGTTTCAACAATCATAGAGAATTGTAATGAATACCAAGGAAAAAATAATCCGTACCAGCATTGCTTTATTTAACTTGCATGGAGAGCGCGCTATTACGACCAACCATATTGCTTCTAGTTTAGGTATTAGCCCAGGCAATTTGTATTATCATTTTAAAAATAAAGAAGACATTATCAGGCAGATATTCGCACTGTATAGCGAGCATTTAAATACACACTTTAAGCCTTTAGAGCAACATAGTGAGCCGCTTGAGCAACTAACGCTCTACCTAGACTCATTGTTTGACTTAATGTGGCGCTATCATTTCTTCTATGACAATTTGACAGATATTTTAGCCAAAGATGATGAGCTAAAGAAAAACTATATTGCGTTTCAAGCTCGCCTACTAGAGCAAGTAAAAGCGGTGGTGATTGGGCTGAGAGAGTCGGGGGTTATCACGATTAATGACGCTGATGCAAAAGAGCTCGCCCATATGCTAAAAATGACCGTGAGCTTTTGGACGCCTTATGTGAAAGCAAGGCGAATGACGGGCGTGTTAGAACAGCAAGATATATACAATGGCATAGTCAAGGTGCTCATGTTATTTAAACCTTATGCTACGCAAATGAGTATGCCGAAAATAACGCAATTACAGCAACATTATCAGGCATTAGCTGAGGCAAGCTTACCAAGTATTGCTTAATTATTATCAAAGTGACAGAGCTAGGTTTCGCTATTGCACGTGAAGATTGATAGTAAATACGTTGATTATTTCCTAATCGCTTCTGAATTTGATATACTCGCGCGCCCGAACCGTCCCTCGGCCGGTGTGCGCCACGATATCGTCCTCTTTGGTCAAATCGAAGCAGCATCGCAACCGATAATCGACCTGTAGTAGAGTGACTTTTATGCTTAAATTTATCGTCAAATTACACCCTGAAATTGCTATTAAGAGCAAATCTGTCCGTAAGCGCTTCACCAAAGTATTAGAGAAAAACATCAAAATGCTGTTGGTGCGTGTTGACGAAAACGTAAAAGTTAAAAATAACTGGGACAACATCTCAGTGACCAGTCAGCTCGATGATGAAAAAACGCGCTTGGCGTTAATTGATAATCTCAAGCGCACACCTGGGATCGTGCAATTTATTGAGGTGCAAGAGACCCAATTTGAAACGCTTGATGATATCTATCAGCAAACGCTTGCACTAGTTGCACCACTAATTGTAGGTAAAACTTTCTGCGTTCGCGTAAAACGCCAAGGTCAGCATGAATTTACATCAAGCGATGTCGAGCGTTATGTCGGGGGGGGATTAAACCAAAACATTGAGGGCGCAAGTGTTAGGTTGAAAAAACCAGATGTGACGGTAAAAATTGAAATTAAAGACGATAAAGCTTATATCGTCCGCCATCAGCATTTTGGTTTGGGTGGTTTCCCATTGCCAACGCAAGAAGATGTGCTTTCTTTGATTTCCGGTGGTTTTGACTCAGGTGTTGCGACCTATCAAATGATGAGAAAAGGGGCGCGTACTCATTTCTTATTCTTCAACTTGGGCGGCGCGGCGCATGAGATAGGGGTTAAGCAAGTGAGCCATTATTTATGGAAACAGTTTAGCTCAACGCATAAAGTGAAGTTTATCACGGTTGACTTTGAACCTGTTGTTGCTGAAATTCTTGAAAACGTCGAAAGTGGGCAGATGGGCGTGGTTCTGAAGCGCATGATGATGCGCGCTGGTACCGTGGTTGCAGAACGTTTGGGGATCCCTGCAATTGTGACCGGTGAGAGTATCGGCCAGGTATCAAGTCAAACACTGGCTAACCTCAATGTCATTGACCGTGTTACCGAAATGCTTATCCTACGACCGCTCATCCAGCATGATAAAGAAGAAATCATTCGTATCGCGCGTGCTATTGGTACCAATGAAATGGCTGAAGCGATGCCGGAATACTGCGGTGTGATCTCTAAAAAACCGACGGTCAAAGCACAGCTTGATAAAATTTTAGCGGAAGAAGAAAAGTTTGATTTTGATGTGTTAAACACCGTGGTTTCAAATGCCACAGTGAAAGATATTCGTGACATTGAAGTTGAAGCAAAAGAAGAGGTCAAAGAGGCTGAGTCGGTAAGCGAATTACCCGACAACGCGGTAGTGCTGGATATTCGCTCTCCAGATGAAGAAGATGCAAACCCGCTAGAACTCGAAGGCGCTGAGGTCATCCATTTACCTTTCTTTAGGTTAGCCACCAAATTTGGCGATTTACCACAAGATAAAGAATACTATTTATATTGCGCCAAAGGCGTAATGAGCCAACTACAAGCGCTTATTTTGCATGAAAATGGCTACACCAATGTAAAGGTGTATCGTCCTTAAAATAAAGAACCTTATACCGATTAGCTTAACTAGTATTATCGTGTTGGGTGAGCATGCGGCTCACCCAATAGATGAATAGCGTAATTATTGTTGGTGAACGACATAAACGTTAAGTTGCCAGCAGAGCGTGGATAGGTTTTTATACTGAGGTATTCAACTCACATTTCTTTACTTCGTCGAGCAGTTGCTGATTATAAGGAACGGTAATATGTTGCTTCGCAGCTAACTTGCAGATATATCCACACATGGCATCAATTTCACTGCGTCTATTATTCGCGATATCCTGATTCATCGAAGAGCGATTTTCTGCTGTTTGCATCATCACGGTGTAGGCAAGCGTCAGTAACTCGTTCAGTGCTACGTTAACCCCAGCCTTTGCAGCTATAAACTGTACTTCATTCATTAAATTGAGTATTCGGGCCGCATATTTGGGCTGCCTGAGCTGACCATTTTTGATTTGTTCAAGTGCGCTTAATGGGTTAATAGCAATATTTATAGCGAGCTTTCGCCAAAGGATTGGCATGATGTCAGAAGTGGTTTGAGCATTTTTGAATGTGCCAAACAGCTGTGAAAATAGCTTTTGATAATGACATTGAGCTGACAAATTTAGAGGGCCAAACCAAGTCGCTCCTTGGCCTGTATGGTATACCGTATCTTTAATCTTGTATCCTGCAATAGAGGTACTTAAAAAGTAAGCTGACTGATTGCTACCTAATTTTGCCAGTTCTTTTGAGCAATCAACCATGCCATTATGGCTTAAGATCAAGCTGCCATGTGCAGATAGCTTTGGGTAGAGCTCAGTGATAGCGTCAACGACTTGGTAAGCCTTAACAGGAATAATCAGGGTGTCTATGCTTTTTGCTGGGATCTCAGTTGATAGTGTATGTTGGCATGCTATTACTTGAGTGTCACTTTGTTGCTGGTAGTGGTAGGTTACAGCACGTTTTGTTCGTGTGATCAAGGTTACGTGATGAGACTGACTCAGATGTTGAGCCAGTAGCAAGCCTATCGCACCATCACCAACAATGTGGATACTAGCCATGTTGCTTTTTACGCCAGCGCGCCCAAAAATAAAATAACACAAAGTAGCTGAGCGCACCGGCAACATCAGCAATAAAATCTGCTGTTGATGCTTGACGGTAGGGCAGTGAGTCTTGCATCCACTCTATTCCCGCACCGTATAAAGAAAGCAGGAGTAAGTGAAACCAAACCTTAAACTTAAATGCGTGGTGCGAGATAAAAGCGAGTATAAAAAAGACACCAAAATGCGCTACTTTATCGACATGTGGAAATAGCCTTGGAGACAAGCTCACTTCCTTAGCAAATAGCACAGTACATATGATTAAAGAAATAATTAGCAAGGTTTTATAAACGCGCCGTGTCACAATTCATTCCACTTCTACATGACTAAGTCGGCAGTATAACATTGAAAACTGGCCATTGGGTGAACATACATAGGGTAAAAACTTAAAATAACTCAAACAGAGTATAAACTGTTATAATCCAGCCAAAACGACTTTAGGAGAGAAGCATGCCTTCATTTGATATTGTATCTGAAATAGAAATGACAGAAGCAAAAAATACCGTAGACAACGCGGTTCGTGAACTTGATACTCGATTTGACTTTCGTGGTGTTGATGCCTCTATTGAGTTAACAGGAGAGGTGATCAACCTAAAAGCTGAAGCAGAACAACAAGTAATGCAGTTGTTTGATATGCTTGTTGGCAAAGCAGCCAAACGTGGTTTAGATGTAGCAAGTTTTGAATTAAAAGACATTGAGCGTTCGGGCAAATATGTGTCACGTAAAGTTGCCCTTAAACAAGGGATCGATAAAGACATGGCGAAAAAGCTAGTCAAGTTGATCAAAGACTCAAAAGTTAAAGTTCAGGCCTCAATTCAAGGTGATACAGTTCGTGTAACTGGTAAAAAGCGTGATGACTTACAAGAAACTATGCAGCTTATCCGTGGCGCAGAGCTAGGACAGCCTTTCCAGTTTAAAAACTTCCGCGATTAACCTTGCCTATGTTAAAAGTGCAGCACGCTGCACTTTTAGATTTCTAGACGTCCATTGACAATTCCTTCTAAACCCAAGACAATAGCCACGAATTTTCAAGGTGCTATGCACAACCTAGTTTGGTTGCCAAGTGCATAGATAATCGGGAAGTTGGTGCGAACACAAGGGAACAACTAAATAGTCTTGATACTAGGTACGCGAAAGTATCACAATCAGGTGTATTATTTAGTGTGGATCGGTTCAATGCCTGCGCTGCCCCCGCAACGGTAGAGTTAATATGCAAATCCAAGTTAACTGAGCCCGGAGACCGGCCTTGAGACAGTCACTTTGTGTTCTTGTACGGTGGGTACAAGTTAGGGGAAACCATGTTAAATAAAACTGCTCTAAGCGCAGCCATCACTGCGGCGCTCTCTTTTTCTGTATTTGCAGATCAAAATATTGAACACATCACAGTCACGGCGAACAAATTTGAACAGCCACTTGAAAGTGCACTTGCCGCGATCTCGGTGATCAGTCGTAGCGACATCGAAAAAAGCAATGTGCAAGATGTGGTTTCATTACTTGACAATGTCGCCGGTATTCAGGCCGTGAGAAATGGTGGTTTCGGCCAAAGCGTGAGCTTATTTTTACGCGGTAATGATGCCAAGCATACCTTGGTTTTAGTTGATGGTGTACGAGTTACTGACGCTAACTCGGGTGATAATTCGTTAACGAATATTCCATTAAATAGTATTGAAAGAATTGAAATCATTCGTGGTGCGAAGGCGGCAATTTATGGTTCTGATGCGATTGCTGGTGTGATTAATATTATCAGTCGTGAAGGTAACCACAACACCATTACGTTAACATCGGGTAGTCACAATTATTCTGATATTGAAGCAACAGCAAGCTATAAAAAAGATAAGTTCACTCTGTCAGCTAATGCGGGGTATAGCCATACTGATGGCTATGACGTAATTGAAAAAGATCCTCAGGCTATCGTCGGTAAAAACCATGACCGCGATGGTTATTATAACGGTAACGCAGGCTTAACTTTACAGTATGGTGATGAGCAAAGTGGTATTTTTAGCCTTCGCTCACAGTACAGTGAGGGTGAAGGTGAATACGATGCTTGGGGAAGTGATGCCTACCGTTTTCATAACTATACCAATAAATTAGCATGGAAAAGAAGTTCCGAAAAACTTAGTCAGCATGTTTCTTATAGCCTAGGAAAAGAGCAAAATGTTCAAATAGGCAGTAGTGCTGATGACAACGCTTATGTAACAAAGCGTGGACAATTTGAATATCAATCTCAGTATCATATCAGTGAAGCATTGAGCTTAACGGGTAATATAACGTTTTTAAATGAAGATGTTGGTGAATCAACCGCTACGTTTTCAGAATCTGAGCGTGACAATCTCTCAGTGGCATTTGGCGGTTTTTATAATGATGAAAACTGGCTAGCAGAGGTCGTGTTAAGAACTGATGACTATGACTTTCACGGTCGAGCAAATACCTACACCTTAGCGCTAGGTAAACAAGTTACGGATGGGCTGAGCGTAAAATTCAATCATGGTAGTGCATTTAGAGCACCTTCTTTATCTCATACTTTTGTTATCGATAGCCCGTATTATTTACCTAACGCTAATCTGAGCCCTGAAGAGGCAAAAAATAGCGAAATCATCGTTACTTATAGTGATGAGCGTTTTCGAATTGAAGCGGCAGTGTATGATAATCGCATCACCGATAAAATCGTTTATGAACCGAATAGCGATTGGAAGTACGTACCGTTTAATATTGAACGGGCTGATTTTGAAGGTGCAGATTTAGTTGTTGAAGTTGAAGATAGTTTTGGAGTTGAACATACACTCAATGCCAGTTACGTTAGTGCAAAGGATGCAAAAACACAGCAGCAATTGCAGCGTCGTGCTAGACGCACGCTGACCTATACGATCAGTAAAACATGGCAAGATGTGGATGCAACCCTGACGTTAGTGCATCGTGGTGAGCGCAACGATAAAGTATGGGGAGCCCAAGGCTCATATACTGTAACGTTACCGTCTTATACCGTATTTAATTTAGCTGCAAACTATACTTTCTTCGATAGGTTCAAACTAACAGGACGCATTGAAAACCTGACTGATAAGCGCTATTTCAATGCAACTGCTGGGGAAGCGAAAGATGGCTCGCTACTCGGTTATAAACCACCGGGTCGACAGGCATACGTTGGGGTAAGCTACCGCTTTTAACCTCAGGCTTCAATCGTGCTTGAAGATAAAATAAAGCTCGCGTCTATCCACTTTTATCAAGATTAACCTGATTATCAGGTTAATCTTTAATCTCATTTTTCTTACCTATAAAGTTAGCTGCTTCGGTTGTGTTATCAATTAGTCTTACTACTAGTTCAAGTTTAAGGAGTAAATCAGACGCTAATTGCGTTAAAAACTTCTTACTCAGAACAGCTGAAAGCAAGTCTCCCTGGTGCTCGACAAGATCTCTTGGCTCAGAATAGGTCACTTAATTAAGTGAATAGGTACAAATTACATTTGTAACTAGCAATCTTAGTGAAATTTTGTTAATAATAAATCTCGTTTTTATTATTGGTTAAACTTTTTGTTACTACAGCTGGAGTGTTTAGTTAATTGGCTATCTTTAACGGCATAAATTGGTTAGACAGCAAGGGGTATTGAAATATAAAGACGAGCTAGCATTTAACAACTTCAAGGAAAAGAGTATGAAGTCATTTTTATTAGGACTAGTTGGCCTAGGGTTGGTTACGTCCGCCTATGCCAGTGAAGTAGATTTAGCGACACAACCCGATGTTACTACACAAGCAATGAGTGGTGATTTTGCCTGGTTTAATGCCCAGTCCCAGACTTGCCGTCAGATCCGAAGCATGCTGTATTACCGCCACCCCGGTAATGATCATTTGACCCCTGTGTCAGTGCCTGTGATTTATACTGGAGGGGAATGTTGGTCTACAGGTAGGACGACTTCTAGCCAAGGGCCTAAAGCAATGTATGATCAGGTCTCAGCGATTATTCATCAGCAATTTTCTAATGTTGAGCATAACTATAAAGAGTTAACCACAGATATAGTAAATACGGTTGCGGCGCAAGCGAGCGCGACTAAAGTTAGCCACACCACAAACTTATTTGGCACTATGCACATGAAAATTGCAGGTCGTGTGGATGGGCAAAATAAAGTACCAGTTTTAATTGATGGATTCGACTTAAAGTCTTACGCCAAATTTCGTAAGAAACAGCTTGGTATGAATATCTATATTCATGTTCATATTAATAATGAGAATGTTACCATTAAGGGTAAGTATGACGTGCGAACTCAGCAGCTTGAGTTAGACCCTTTGATTTCAAGCTTTAAACCTGTGGTTACCACAGAGGTTGAGTTACCATGGATCCTAGATCTGATGGATCGCTTGACTCCAGGGATCTTTGATAAACTTTATACTGAATTTAGTCGCATTGTAATTGATGTCTTTGAGTTCCTAGGTGTGGATATGAGCGAGGATATTCCCCAAGTGATTAAACACAATGTGCAGCTTATCGGGGCTGGGACTGTACCGCTCAAAGGGCTGGACAATTTAAGGCCTGGAGATACAGCAAACCTAGAGATGGAAGTTATGCGAGGGCATCTACGTATTAAGGATGGTCAAACAAGCTTCTATGTATTTGCAGTACCTATGTTACCGTAGTTTCTGTTGCCGAGTGCATGGCGCACTCGGCTTTTCTAAACATCGAGTCATTTAGTTTTTCAATTTTGCCGCAAATCGGCTTTCGAACTTGGCAACCTTGGGTGCTATCATCACACTGCAATATCCTTGATTTGGATTCTCAGTAAAGTAGTCCTGATGATATTGCTCTGCAGGATAAAAGATCGGAGCTGGACTTATTTCGGTTACAATTTTCTCAGGTAGCTGGGGTTGCAGCTGCGCTATATAATCTTGAGTTTGCTGTTGCTGCTGTTCGTTGTGATAAAACACCACGCTGCGATATTGTGTACCTATATCATTGCCTTGACGGTTAAGCTGGGTCGGATCATGTAGCGTAAAAAACATCTCAAGTAGTGTGATAAAGCTGACCTTATCAGGATTAAATTGCAGCTGCACCACCTCAGCATGTCCACTGTCACCACGACAGATCATTTGGTACGTAGGCTGATCCGTATGACCGCCAGCATATCCCGATGTTACTGCTTCGACGCCACTGACACGGCGAAATGCCGCGTCAATGCACCAAAAACAGCCACCACCAAAGGTTGCGGTTTGTAAGTTTGCCATCTACATCTCCTGCTCTGGATATTGTTGAGATTGCTCTTCTAGGCGCTTGCTCGTCTCTTCTGGAGATTGGGTCTTTTTCGCCAGTAAAGTGTAAGCCGTTGGGATCACAAATAACGTTAAAATGGTCGCAACGCTTACACCTGCAAAGATCACGACGCCAATAACCATACGGCTTTCAAACCCAGGACCAGTAGCAAACACCAGCGGAATAGAACTCATCACAGTGGTTAACGAAGTCATAATGATAGGCCTAAGTCGTTGTGCTGCGGCATCGACTATTGCTTGCTCAAATACAATTCCTTTATCACGAAGCTGATTGGCAAATTCAACGATCAAGATACCATTTTTAGCACTTAGCCCAATAAGCATAACGATGCCAATTTGGCTGTAGATATTTAATGTACTATCCGTTAAGAATAGTCCATACATAGCACCGACTAACCCCAATGGAACAGTCAACATGATAACTAAAGGGTGCACGAAGCTTTCGAACTGTGCCGCTAGGACCAAGAAAGTCACGGTGAGCGCAAGAATAAAGACGTAAGTCATTGCTGATGCGCCTTCATAAAATAATTGAGACTCACCTTTATAATCAATAGCACCATCTATGTCATTTTCTTCTGCGGCAACTTTATTTAAAAAGTCCAGAGCCTGTTCAAGCGTATAGTTACCAGCAAGGTTGGCGGTGATAGTGATTGCACGCATACGGTTATAGCGATTCAGTCGTGCTGCGGTTGCTTCTTCTTTTATCGTAATCAAGCTATCTAAAGGCACCAGCGCATCACTTCTAGACTTAACGTAAATATCAGCAATATTGTCAGGCGCAGAGAAGTCTGCTTTGGTACCTTTTAGAATGACGTCGTATTCCTCACCTCGATCAATAAAGGTAGTTACGCGGCGTTGTCCAAGCATGGTTTCTAGTGTTTGCCCAATTGCATTGACGGACACACCTAGATCGGCAGCTCTGGTTTTATTAATACTGATCAGAAACTGCGGGAAAGTTTCTTTGTAGTCATGATCTAAGCGAACCAGTCCTTTGTTATCCCGTGCTCGGGCAAGTATACGGTCGCGCCATGCTGCCAATTCATCGTAGTCGTTTCCTTGAAGCACAAATTCGATGGGGCGAGCATTGCCACCGCCACCAATACCTCGGCGCATGATGGCAAATGCACGAATGTCAGTGACTTCTTGCATTTTACCACTGATTTCATCAATGACTTCCCACGTTGAGCGTTTGCGTTCATCCCAGTCTGGCATACCAATAATCGCAACACCTCCTTGGCCACCCCAACCAGGGACACGGACAAGAACACGGCTTAATTCGTTGGATTCGACGTATGGCAGCAATCTTTCTTCGATTTTGGCCATATTCTCGGCGTTATTTTCATAGCTTGCGCCTTCGGGGCCATTCATCATGACAAAAAATGTACCGCGATCTTCTTTTGGCGTGAGCTCTGATGGGATTTGTTGAAATAAGCTGTAACTAGTAAATCCAGCTAGTGCAAGCATTACGATCAAACTATATTTTCGCGTCAAGTTTCTTTGTAATACACGACGGTATGCTTGCTCAAGTCGACTAAACTGATTATCCATCCACTGACTAAAGCGGTTTTCTTTATTGCTTGGCTTTAATACCTTGGAACACAGCGCTGGTGACAATGTTAACGCGGTAATACTTGAGAACAAGACAGCTGCGCTTACTGCAAAAGCAAACTCAGTGAATAACGCACCAATACGACCGTCCATAAATACGAGAGGGATAAATACCGCAACCAGCACTAGGGTGGTGGCGATAATAGCAAAGCCAACTTCCCGTGCCCCTCTGTATGCTGCGAGTAATTTTGGCTCACCAAGCTCAATGCGACGATAAATGTTCTCTAGCATTACAATGGCATCATCAACCACTAAGCCAATTGCTAGTACAAGTGCAAGCAAGGTAAGGAGGTTAATGGAGTAGCCCATGGCAAGTAAGAACATAAAAGTGGCGACGAGGGCCACAGGAACTGTCACAGCGGGAATAAGAGTTGCACGGATATTGCCAAGGAAAATGTAAATAACCAGCACCACCAAAATCATGGCAATCGCTAAGGTACGATATACCTCAGTGATAGATTCTCGAATAAAAATAGAAGAGTCATAGCTGTCTTGGATTGTGGTACCTTGCGGTAAATTACGCTTGATTTTTTCAAGCTCTTTACGCGCATTATCAACGACTTCCAAAGTGTTGGCTTTGGCTTGTTTGACAATCCCAAGGCCAATCATATTTTTACCATTGCCTCGGAAAGTACTTTCATCATCAGCCGCTTCAAGGTGTACATCAGCAACTTCGCCTAATCTTACTAAGTAACCTTGTTCACCTCGTTTAATAACAAGGTTGTTGAAGTCGTCTTGCGTTTTATAACTTCTGGCAATCCTTACCGAGAAGTCGCGGTCAAGAGACTCAATCTCACCGGCGGGGAGTTCAACGTTCTCTCGACGTAATACTTGCTCTATGTCACTGCTGGTGATCCCTCGAGCCGCCATGGCTTGTCTGTTGAGCCAAACTTTCATCGCGTATTTACGCTCGCCACCAATGCGAACATTAGACACGCCATCAACAACAGCGAGGCGGTCAACTATAAAGCGCTGGGCATAATCGGACAGTTGCAACGTATCCATAGTTTCACTGTTTAATACAAACCAAGCTATGGGGCTATCATCACTATTGGACTTAGATACTTCTGGGGGTCTGACTTGTTCTGGTAGCCTATCAAGTGCTCGTGATACTCGCTCGCGCACATCATTTGCCGCTGCATCAATGTCACGGTCGATGTTAAATTCTATGGTGATATTTGAGCTACCGCTGCGACTGCTCGAGTTAATACTTTTTATACCCTCAATACCAGAAATATGGTTTTCTAGAATTTGGGTTATTTTGGTCTCCACGACTTCCGCAGAAGCGCCCGTGTAGTTAGTACTTACGTTAACTATGGGGCTTTCAATGTCTGGATACTCTCGAAGCGGTAGCATAGTAAATGCGACCAGACCAAAGGTCAGTAATAGCAAGTTTATTACGATCGCGAAGATCGGGCGTTTAACCGCCGTATCAGTGATTTTCACGCCGTGTTACCCCTTAATTTCCACTTTTGATCCTGAACGGATTTTTAATGTGCCTTCGGTGATCACTTGTTGGCCTTCTGCTAAGCCTTTATCAATCGCAACCCAGCCGCTAAAGCGAGTTTGCAAGTGCACCTCGCGTTGTTGGGCTTTGCCCTCTTTGTCAACGATAAAGACATAATGCTTGTCTTGTCGTGGAATAATACTTTTCTCTGGGACGACAAGGGCTTCAAATCTCGCCAGCTCAAGTGCGATGTGCAGCAACATACCTGGGCGTAGCCTATATTCTGTGTTGGTAAAACTTGCTGTAACACGTACTGAACGAGTTTGTTCATTGATGCGCGGATCTATATGGGATACTTTTCCGGTAAATGTTTGTGCTGGATAGGCCTCGCTATTTGCACTCACTTGCATACCTAGTTGCAGTTGAGCTAGGTATTTCTCAGGAACCTGGAAGTCAACTTTGATGATGCTGATGTCATCTAATGTGGTGATCACGGTACTATTATTAACGAAGCTACCTATTGAAACATTTCGAGTACCAAGTAAGCCATCAAAAGGTGCATACACAGTCATTTCTGCCAATTTGGTCTTCGTTGCTTCAAGCTGCGCAGTTAATGAGTCTACTTTAGCTGATTGTGCCTCTAACTGCGAGCGGGCCGCAGATTGGGTTTTGGCGAGATCTTTGAGTCTGTTAAGCTGTCGAATTTCTTCTTTTAGCGTCACTTTTAACGCTTTTATGTCGAGCTTTTCTTCTGCGTCACGTAACTGCACAAGCTTGTCGCCTTGCTTTACTACAGCTCCGTCGTCAAAGTACAGTTGCGCAATGTAATCGCTTTGCGCGCTGGTTACGTTTATGGCTTGATTTGCGCGTGCAGAGCCAATTGAATTAACGGTAATGACACGCTCTTCCTTTGCTACTGTGTGTGCTTGAACCGGTGTTGCCGATACTGCTCTGCCATTTGCTTTTCCTTGGGATGCTGGTAAATATAAATAGCCGCTGATCGCGACTAGCACTATAATAATAAAAGGAAACAGTGCTTTCCCTGATTGATGACGCATATAGGTGACCCAGATTATAATTTGTTTCTAGTTTACAAAAATAAAGGCTAGCAAACTCGACGGCATATCCTGTAAATTTGTGCGTTAAACGAAAATCTAATTCAATTTAAGTATTTGTACCTAAATTAAATATTATGAAAAGCAGTCACTCTTGTAAACGGTGTATCACAATACGTAAATTGGTAGTATGGGCGATCATTATGTACTTTTTTTACACTTGGTATACGTATGCTTGAAGCTAAATTACGTGCAACAGCAAACAGACACGGTGCTGAATTTATGCTTGTCGGTGCCATCGGCCTGGTGGTGATCATGCTTTTTGTCAATCTTCGTGGCACGCCTATTTCGATTATCGAAATATTTCTAGCGAGTGCCATGCTAGTCGCTATCTTTATCGGTTTTTTGAAAAGTCAGCAACCCTACTTTAGTTTATGCTTTAATGAACAAGAGTTTAGCTATGTACACAAGTATGGAGCTTGGTCTCTTCCTATTGTAAACTTTCACTCAAGTGGCATACCGAGCGTGCAACAAGGTATTGAAACACTTGAGTTAAATACAGTTGGTATTAAACTTAATGATATTGACGCATTTTTAATTAATCTAACCCCGAGGCTTGCGGGTAAATTATTGATAGAACAGCGGCATATTTTTTTACAAGCTGTTAAAATACATTGTGAAAATGGCAATTGCCCATCGGAATGGTTAATAGAAGATACAAGTTATCGTTCCAAAGCTGGTAAAGAATACACTGGTTTAATGGCAATGTTTGCAAACCGAATGGATAATTTAAAAACGGTTACAGGTTATGATTTACTTTTGCCTGCGACCGCTTTAGACAGGGATATTTGGCAATTTTCAGCCATGTTAAACCGCTGGAAACTAAACCCTAAAGAGGTGGTAAACGCATTGTTAGAAGAACATACCACCCATTGAAGATGTAACAGGATACACCAATATGAGCTTAGAGACGGCCTATATTAAAAGTGGGCGCAATACCATTATTCACAAAGAGAAGAAATTAGATCTTGTGATTGTTAATGGTGAAGCACACCCAAAAATCATGGTGACGGCCAATGGCTTGGTGCCTTTTAAGGAAGAGCTACCAAGAAACCGAAGAGAAGCGAAAGAGCGCTACCTAGAAGTTGTCCATGTTGCAAGCGTTGATGTGTTTGGGGAAGTGAAGCGCTTGCTATTTATTCAAGCGTTAGATGGCCGTGAGTATAAAGTAGATTACAGCAAAGTGGGCACCAAGTTGTTTGTTCGCATACATCAAGAGAGTTACTTGTAACTTAAATAGGGATTATATGACAGCGTTTAGGGGAAGTTGGTGTTTATTAGCGTTGCTACTTAGCGGCTGTGGCGGAGGCTCAGGTGGTAGTGAGCCTACACAAGTGAGCGCTTCGGTAAACGCTGGAATGGATCAAGAAGTAACTGAAAAGACCGACGTTACTTTGAATGCTACAGGATCTCCTGCAGGGGGAACGTTTAACTGGCAAGTTGTGTCTGGTGCGACAGTGAGTGAGTTTCCCATCACAGATCAACAAGCAAGCTTCGTTGCGCCAGATGTTAAGGCTAATGTCGATTTATTAATCCAAGTGGATTATGTTGCGCCAGATGGCAGTCTTGCCAGCGATCAGGTGATGGTTTCTGTTAAGTCTAATAACCAACTACCACTGGTCAATATTACGCAAACAGCGCCTGAGACACTACCTGCAACATATCAAGATACCATCACTCTTAGCGGCGAGGGATCTTCCGATCCAGATGAAAACGGTCAGATTGTCGCCTATCAATGGCAACAGCTAAGTGGTCCCAACACCATACAGCCGTCAAGTCTGAACAATGCAACATTATCATTTATCCATCCTCTGTTAGATACGGCACAAACCTCAGTGTGGAAGTTGACTGTCACCGATGATGAAGGAGGGCAGGCGAGTAATCAGTTTCCAGTGGGATTATTAGCTAATACCCCAGTCGTGGTCGCGAATGCAGGAAGTGATCAGCAGGTACAAGCCTTTGATACGGTGACGCTAGATGGCTCTAAAAGTGATACAGTGTCTGGTCAAAAGCAGTGTAGTTGGAGGCAAATACCAGCCACAACCACTGTCTCGTTAAGTGCACCAAATGATTGTGTGACCAGTTTTATTGCCCCAGATAAAAATGTGTTATCAAAAGCTGAATTCGAGCTTACAGTAACAGACTCGCAAAACCGCACTGCGACCGATAATGTGGTCGTTGATATTGAGAAAAAACCACTGGGTAAACTCAATGATAGTGGTCAACTTGCTTGCTACGACAACAATACTGCAATTGCCTGCAACAGCGATAGCTTTAGTGGTCAAGACGCCTTACGTGGGCGAGACTATTTTGCAACGCAAGTAGCGAAAGAAGGTCGAGGTAACGCCGGATTTGATTTTACCAAGCTGAACCAGTTTGCTGATGAGTTACCTGATGATGCGACTGACTTTGCCTGTATTAGAGACAATGTGTCAGGACTTATCTGGGAAGTAAAAGAGGCCAGTGCTGGGACGTTACCGAATACCTCTACACGCAACGCACAAAATAGTTATACCTGGGCGTTATCTGTAGATGGCACATTTGCGGAAGGCAGTGTGCAATCAACGGCGAATACCAGCTGCCCGCAAGATAACCACTGTGGAATTCAAGCGCTAATTGATGAAGTTAATAACCCTGCCACTGGAGAGCAAAGCTACTGTGGAGGTAATAATTGGCGTTTACCAACGTACATGGAGCTGCTTGGTTTGTTGGATTTTAGCTATGCAAACTCGGCGGTTATTGATCAATCACTATTTCCCAATTTGCCTGCCTCTGCACTACTTGGGCACCGCTACTATTGGACGACGCAATCAAGTTTAGATGGCACAGGAATAGCGCTTCGACGTGCTTATGTGATAGACATGGATACTGGTAACGATTTTGCGGTTGAAAAGTCGAGTAAGGCATTTGTGAGATTGGTTAGAAACCCATAAGGAGAGCGCTATGAAGCATGTGATTTCGATGCTACTCACGATATTATTTTCAACTGTAGGCTACGCCCAAACGTGTGTTGGTACAGTGACGGATACAAGCCGTTATACGGTAAATGCGAATGGCACGATACTCGATAGTCAAACTGGATTAATGTGGCAGCGTTGTAATTTTGGACAAAGTTACAATAGCACTTCACAAAACTGTGAAGGGGATAGCCAGCAGCTAACATGGCAGCAAGCATTAATAGCAGCCAGCCAAGACAGCTTTGCAGATTTTAGCGATTGGCATGTGCCAAATATCAAGGAATTGGCGAGTATTGTACTACATCAATGTGTTGCGCCTGCTGTCAATGCCACAATATTTCCTACGACAAAAAGTAACAACTATTGGTCTGCAACGACGCAAGCGAGTCAGCCAACATTTGCGTGGGCATATCAGTTTGCGGATGGTAAGAATAACCCAACCAATAAAACATCGGATGCCTTTGTTCGATTAGTGCGCTACTATCAGTAAGCACGTTACTGTCGCTTTTTGGCCTACCCCGTAGTCAGTTCTTAGCGTGGTAGGCAGATAACTAACTTATCGTTTATACATTTCACTCTACATTAATTCTTTCGACCTGCACGCAGTTTTCATCTATCTAAAATGGCTTTGGGAATGTTTGATATTTTGCTACTCTCTCGAAGTATTTTATTTCTTATATACTACACAGGAGGCCATGTGAATCGATTAATCAGTGCGATAGCCGTGTCTTGTGCAGTATTGACCACTTCGGTACAGGCAAAAAGTAAATGTGACGTTGAGCTTGGACATGGTCTTATTATTACGGATAATGAAATCCGAATTGTTGACGACGGACAAACGCGTATTCAAATCAACAACGATAGCCAGCTTTTTATTCTTGGACGCTGGATTGAGCTTGACCAACAAGGCGAGGCTGTGGTTCGTGAATACTCGCTAGGTATTCGAGATACGGTACCAGAGTTAGTTAACTTAGCTACGGATGGGGTCAATTTAGGGTTAAGTGCCATTGAGCAGGTCGTCGAAGGTATGTCAGATAAAGAGCCCGAGGTACTCAAAACTCAGCTGCAATATGTTGAACGTGCACTCATGGACAAGTTCAAACGCGGTGATGATTTCTTTTTTATCGCACCACAATCATTGTCAAAAATTGATGATTTTTTTACTAAGGAAATTAGCCAAAAAATTCATTCTGCTGTGCATGGCTCGTTAGGGTCGATCCTCGTTTCTTTAGGTGATGCGTTTAAGTCTCGAGAAGGCAATATTGAAGATAGGATTAATGATATGGGGCAGCGTATGGAGATCATCTCAAAAGAGATAGACAAGTCACTACAGAAAAAAGCCCATCAGTTAGAGGAAAAAGCCGAAGAGTATTGTGAGTGCTTAAACTCGTTGGATAAAACGGAAGAAAAACTACAGCGTATAGTCCCTGAGTTGGTAGCTTATGATCTAGTCCAGATCCGTTCTTAAGTGATAACACTTACTGGCGTTTTCTCGACTCAGCTTGTGCCAAGTCGATGAGAGTCCGATAACATTAAAATAGTCTTGCCAAACTTGCCAGTAGTGCTTTTGCATCAATGAGACCGGATAATTTGAGCCTAACATTAAGCTATCTTCACCAGCATGGTCAATGAGGTGGCTTAGCCATTTGTCCAGCGCCATCGGGTTTTGGAGCATCTCATGGCCGGAGCACTTAATCATGACATTCTTTAAGGTACTGATCCGCTGTAAGACAGCCGTACATGGTTGTGTTTGTTCTATAAACCCTGCATGATTAAACACGATTTTTAGGCGAGGGTGGCGCTGTGCCAGTGTCAGTAATAATTCTATTGTGTCGCACTGTGAGAAAGCTAACTGCGCTTCAAAATGCAAGCCCAATGATGCAAGGTAGATTAGATTTTCTTGCAGCCAAGGCGTATGCAAACGGCGACTATCTGCGCCTTCCGTAATATCTCTTACTGCAACAAGCGTCGGCGTCATGAGGCGAGTAATGGCTGCACTAAACTGTTTTGGGGGGGCATCAATCGGTGCGTAGCCAACGGCTTTAAATGGAAACCCTGTGAGAGTTTGTGCTAACCAATGCAGCTCGTTGATAGGATGTTGATTATCAAAACCGGCTTCAATATGCACCAGCCCAGCCAAAGTAAATCGATCATGAGCAGGAATGCTTGCGAGGTGGTGATTTTGCCTGATCTGCGCTAAGTTCGGCCAAGCTGGTGGATTGTGCTTGAGCCAAGAGTATTGACCCTGTGCCAAATCAAAAAAGTGTAGGTGGGTATCAATAATCGGTAGGCTCATTGTAGGCTCTCTGCTTGCTACTGTGCGGTATAACCGCCATCAATACTTTGTAAGCTGCCGGTAATAAAGCTGGCGTCTTCACTGAGTAAAAAAGCCACAAGTGCCGCAACTTCCTGAGGTTGTCCCAAGCGCTCTAGCGGTTGTAATTTTGCTTCCTCAGCGACTATCTGTGATTTGTCGGCGCCACTTCGTTGACAGTAATTGTCAATGGCATGGTGGAATAGCGGCGTTTCAATTGTACCTGGACATACCGCATTAGCGCGGATATTAAATTTAGCGTAATCCAACGCCGTGGTTTTAGCCATAGAAGCGAGTGCACACTTACTCAGGTTATAAGCAAAAGAGTTAGGCTTACCAACCAGCGCTTGATCCGACGAAATTAACACGATACTTCCGGCTTTTTGTGCCTTCATACTGGGTAATACGGCTTGAATAGCAGCGTAAGCACCTTTTACATTTAGCGCGAATAAAGCGTCAAATGTCGCTTCATCGGTGTCTTCAATCGTTGCGCTTAGGTGTTTGCCGGCGTTTGAAACCAGCGCATCAATATGGCCTACTTCTGTCACAATTTCAGAAATGACACCCTTTACATCAGCGACTTTACTAACATCACAGTGACGAAAAATACCCTGCTCGCAAGGCACTATATCTAGATTATAAACTGTGTAATGTTGCGATAGCAGCTTGTTGACAATGGCTTGGCCAATGCCAAAGCTGCCACCGGTAACGATGGCAACTTTTTTCATAACTTAATGTCCGCAACCACCTTCTGCATGCACGTGACCATGGGAAATTTCTTCCGCTGTGGCTTCACGTACAGAGATGATTTCAACAGCAAATGTTAGTGTTTTACCGGCAAATGGGTGGTTTAAATCACAATCTGCGTTAAAACGACCAACTTTTACGATTTTTACTTGATGACGTCCCTGATTTGAATCAACGATAGCTGTCATGCCTGGTTTCCACACTTTGCTATCACCAAGACCTTGTAGGTGTTTGATAGGGATACGTTGCACTAAGCCTTCTTGGTACTCCCCATAGGCTTGCTCTGGAGTTAAGGTTACTGTAAAGCTATCACCACCTGTTTTGCCTTCAAGTTCACTTTCAAGCCCTGGTAGCATGCCTTCAGTGCCGTGAAGATAGTTTAGCGGATCGCCATTTTTGCTAGACTCGATTTGGCTGTCACCTTCATGAAGTGTGTAGTGAAACTCTACCACTGTGTTCTTTGCAATTTGCATAAGTAAACCTTAAATAATTAGTCCTAGGTGATGTTTGCTGCATCAACCGGTAAAGGTAGTAGTTTACGTGAGTGGCATTCTGGGACGCAAGTTTCTCGAGATTAATTCGGCTCTTCATTTGCCAAAGGTTTCCCATGGCGAAGTAACGACTGGATGACTTTTACCCTATTGACGGGGGCGGGGGGAAGCGGTTCTTGTTGATGCTGCTGCATATCTACCGCTGGCAGTAGTAAGGTCAATACTTTCCCTGGTTTAATCAGTGTTTGTGCAGTAAGTGAATTCCAATTGAGTAAGTCTTTTACCGCAACATTGTATCGACGGCTTATCGTCCATAACGATTCTCCCGTTTTGACAGTATGGTGATGCGCACGTTGAGGTAACGGCTTAGCTTCAATTTCCTTTATATAGGGACTTATTTCATGGTCAATGAGCCACTGTTGTTGGGCTGTGTTTTTGGATATCCGTAATGTTTCTCCCACGCGGATTAAGTTAGAGGTTTTATTGTTAAGCGCCTTTAGCGCTGTCACACTCATGCCCGCATTAAGTGCGATACGATATAGGGTGTCATTAGCTTTGACGGTGTAGCCGTGACTAAAGTTGTCTCTAAAAAATGCGCTTTGTAATAATGCTTTTTGGGGCAGTGGTAATAGCACGACATGTGGCCCACTTGGTGAGCTTCGGTGCTTTAAAAAGCCTTGATTTAACGCGTATATTTCGCGCTTATCTATCCCACTTAGCTTAGCGAGTTGCCCAATATCAAACTGTTGGCCGATATCTAGTACGGATGTTGTGGCGTGATTTGGTAAACTGGGAATAGTAAAATCTGAAGGCGCGGTTTTTAATAAATGGCTGAGTGCGAGCAACTTAGGCACATACTCAGCAGTTTCTTTTGGTAATTTCAGATGCCAAAAGTGTGTTGGTTTCCCAGCTTTTTTATTTTTCGCAATGGCTTTTTTGACTCGTCCCTCACCACTATTATATGCCGCAAGTGCGTGTAGCCAGTCACCATTAAAACGTTGGTGTAAATATAAAAGGTACTCCAAGGCTACGTCGGTTGAGGCTAAAACGTCTTGTCGTCCGTCATACCATTTGTCTTTTTTAATCCCAAAATGATAGGCAGTGGCATCAACTAGCTGCCAAACTCCGACTGCATTTTGGGTAGATTTGGCTCTAGGCCTAAAGTCACTTTCAACAAATGGCAGCAAAGCGATTTCCATTGGCAGCCCTTTACTTTCTACTTTATTGACTACGTGATAGAAGTATGGAACCGCCCGCTGATTAACGACCTGAAGATAATTAGGTTGTGATAAATACCATTTTATACGTTTATCCAGCCGAGGATGAGAAGCAGTATTAAAGCTAAGCCGATGACGAACATATTGCCACAAATCATCCTCATGAGTGGAGCTTATGTTCTTTTTGGGTGTAATTACTTTAGGCTCCGGGGACGCTTCTGGTTGTTTTGCAGGCACTACGGGCACTTGGGTAAGCGCGGACAAAATGGCTTGTCTGCTTACTTGTACACTGCTGCTACTTTTACACCCGCTGAGTGTGACCATCAGCACAACAGCATATAGCGTTATTAAGACTCTGTTCATCCTTTAACTATACCGAGAGGCTAAGTATTATTCAAAGTCAGTTTGTTGTTGAATATGCTGCCATTGTGATATTGCACGTTGTTGTTGCTGCTTATTTGAGTACAAAGTGGTTATTTTTTCAATAACTTGCTGTTCTTTGGTCTGATTTAGTAAGGTGAAAAATTTGTCCGGGATAGAGAGCATATTAGGTTTATATGGCTTTCCTGTTGCAGGTAACACCCAGCTTAGTGGTCTGGAGCGTAGAGTCTGGAGTGCCTGTTGCCACTGTTGCCAATGCTTTCTATGTACTAAGGGGACTAAATCGACATTGTAGCCACCAATTAGCCCCTGCGAATGAGGAAGGTAGATGGTGAGATCTGAGCCTGTGAATCCTGTAAAATTTGCAATGTTAACTTCTACTTCGCCTAAATTCAAAGAGGTGATGTGGGTATCAAGGGTCTCACTTGAACGAAAGTGAGTTATGCGCTCTGACCAGCTTGCCACTCTTTGTTTGGCAATCGTCAGCTTTTCTTGCCAAGCCCCCTGCTGGTCTTTATCTAGAGTGGAAACTCTGGTCTTACTCAGGTCAATACTTTGTTCAAACAGCGCTAATTGTGCAGCGAAAGCCTGCTGTAGCTTATCGCCAGAAGTCTTTGTTGGGCTTAACCATACCAGTTTTGGAAAAGCATGCTGTAGTAACGCGATGCTAGTATCTTGCTTTATATCTGAATGTAGTGACACCGCATAGCAAAGAGGGACGCTGAATTGACTTTGTAGTGTTGAAATGAGCGCTTCTGTTGCGACCAGATCACCATGGATAGAAGCGAGTAGTGCACAGCGCTGACCAACCACTAAAGCCTGATTGGGGATCAGTGGCTGGTTTTTTCCTTGAACAAAGTAAACCGAATCATTTAGCTGATGAAGCGAAATTGCATTGCTCGCGCTGCTGCGAAAGCTTATTACCGATAACACTAGACTCATAAGTAAAGTGATGTGGTATAGCAGCGGTTTACAGATGTTTATCACTTTGTATCGCCAGATGTTGGTGTGAGCTTATCAAGGAGAGAGGAGACAAAATCAGCATCTTGCTGTTGTTTCAATTCTAGTGCTTGTAAATCGTGACATAAGTGCAAAGCGGCAAGCAGCAGTGCACTATGGTCATTACGAACGGTTGAACGTTTACGCATTTCTTCAACACGCCTATCAAGTAGCGCTACGGCATTATGTAGCGCTTGCTCTTGATCTGGTGCGCACGCGAATTGATGCGACTTGCCAAGCAACGTGACTGTTACTTGGTTATTTTGCTCAGACATTAGCTCGCCTGTTGGGTCTGCAACTTATCTAGTAAGCCCGATAAAGAAGAGCTAAATTCTTTTTGCTTTTCTTCACTTTCTAGCATTTCGAGCTGTAATGTTTCATTTTCATCGATGAGTTTTTGATTTTGTTCTTTCAGTGCCGAAACTTCCAATTTTAACTGATTATTTTGGCTCAAAAGTTGGTCAATCAACTGGTCGAGTTTTTGGAGATCTTGGTTATTCATAAATGCGCTCATATGACTGTGATTTGTCATGCAAATGTAAAACAAAGCGGCCGAGGATGCTAGTGTTTACGCGACTTTCTGCTGATTTTTCTCAACTTTTAAGCGATAATAGCGGTATTCGAATATTTTGTTCATAAGTGATTCAGATTAAAGTTAAAAATAGATGAATAACTGCTCAAACTTAATCCGTTTCAATTAGCAAGCTACTTTTAGCAAGGCAGGTTTATGCTCAGTTACAGACACTCTTTTCATGCAGGTAACCCTGCCGACGTAATAAAACATTTAGTATTGGCGGAAGTATTGTCATATATGGTCAAAAAAGAGAAGCCTTTTGACTATGTTGATACACATTCAGGCGCAGGCTTTTTTGAACTTGCAAGCGATGATGCGCAAAAAACTCAAGAGTATTTGCAAGGGATCGCAAAATTGTGGCAATACTCAGGCGCTGTGACAGCTATTAGCGACTATGTTTGTTTGATTAAATCGTTTAATGAAGGAGAGCGACTGAGTCATTATCCAGGTTCGCCAAAAGTTGCTGAGCATTACTTACGCCGCCAAGATAAAGGATGGTTTTTTGAGCTACATCCGAGGGATCTTGAACTATTGCAACAAAATACTGCGCATAAAAAGTCATTACGAGTAACTGGTAGTGATGGTTTTAAAGGGTTGCAGGGCCTAGTGCCACCGGCATCAAGACGTGCTTGTGTATTAATGGATCCGCCCTATGAGATAAAGTCGGATTATGACGTTGCTGTACAAAGCATCATTAAAGCATACAAAAAGTTTGACTCTGGTGTGTATATGATTTGGTATCCGGTTGTAGACCGAGCGCGCATTGACGCCATGGAGTCACAGCTCATCGACTCTGGTATTCGTAATATCCAGTTATTCGAGCTCGCGACCCGTGCAGATACCCAAGAAAGAGGAATGACGGCATCGGGCATGTTAGTGATTAATCCACCTTGGACGTTAAAAAAGACGATGGATGCGGTGCTGCCTGAACTTGTCACTTTGCTTGCTGAAGAAGAAGGGGCATTTTATCGCAGTATTCAGCTAGTTGAAGAGTAGGGTTGTAAGTCACCTGAGTGCTGGATAATGCAAAGCTTTTCTTGCTCTTTATCCACACTCAAGGTAACAAGAATAGGGTTACTTTTTAACAAATTTTGTCAAGATTACAATGTTCTGACCTTCAACTCTTCCTTCAATATGTTCGGAGTTGGAAGGTGACAGGCGGATATTTCGCACCGCAGTACCACGTTTAGCCACTAAACTACTGCCTTTTACGTCTAGGTCTTTGATCAAGGTAACGGTATCTCCGGCATTTAACTTCACGCCATTGCTGTCAAGGTGCACAATATCGTCATCTTCCGCAAGTACTTGTTCAGCCCATGCTTGGGTATCATCTTCTAGATAAAGCATATCTAACGCATCTTGCGCCCAGCCATTCTCAGTAGCTAAACGGTTAAGCATACGATAAGCCACGACTTGTACCGCAGGTACTTGACTCCACATGCTGTCATTTAAACAGTGCCAATGGTTAGCGTTTAAGTCTTGTTGACCTTCAACTTGGTCTTTACAAAGCTGACAAAGGTACACGCATTTATCTGAATGCGCTTCGTTGACTGGTGGTACCTCGTAGACGTCAAGGTTTGTAGTTGATGTGCATAATTCACATTGATTGTTACTGCGCTCAGCTAGCGCGGCAGCGATAGTCATAATAACTTCCCAAGCTATAAAGCGGTGATTATAGCAATAAACGCACTTGATACTCAGCTAGAAAAGGGCAAATTATACCAATTCTCTTAATTAAGTGGTCTTTTTTGGAGGCGAGAAAACCTTGTCGATAACCCTGCTTCCGCGTCCTGCTCACGCCGAGGTACCTACACCCGTGTAGGCAAGGCAAAATGTTGCTACTTAGTTGTTCTAAATGAGAATATTTAACGCTGTTAGCGTCAGATTTATACCAACTTGCTTAATTAAGTGGTCTATTTTGAGGCGAGAAAATCTTGTCGATAACACCGCTTCCGCGTCCTGCTCACGCCGAGGTACCTACGTCCTGTAGGCAAGGCAAAAATTTTGCTATTTAGTTGTTCTAAATGAGAAATTTTAACGCTGTTAGCGTCAGATTTACTCCTTCAAATTGAACAAGTATTAAGTCAAATTGGTATTACTCCTTCAAATTGAGCAAGTATTAAGGCTAAGTGGTATTGTGCAAGCTTGCGTTACATCAATTTGCTAATGCGTGATTAACTGACGTGTTTTTGTTGAGTGGGAGTGTGCTGCTGTATTGCCGCTCAATTCTTTCGAATTCTCCCGCTTGCTTTAAGGCTGCAATCGCTTGATTGAGAGGCTTGAGTAGCTTTTTATGTTTAGCAAGTAAGCGAAATGCCAGCATGCCTTCGGAGTGTAATTGATTAAAGATAAAAGCAACACCAAGCTGCTCTGACCAATATTGAGCAGGTAAGTCACCGATAATAATGTAGTCAATACGTTTCAATTTTAACGCTAATAACAATTCTCTTTCAGAGGCAAAGTCCACTCGATGAAACTGGTTATCGTCGTGGTAATAGTAGCCTCGAACAGTCCCAACCTTTTTTCCTGTAAGCGTTAAAGCGGGAGGGTGCGATGGACGAGTCACAATATATTCTCTAATGCTAAGTATTGGCTCCGAGTAGATATATCGAGGGTCTTTTTTCTGTTCATCATTTAGCCAGTCTGGGCTAATAATATCAAAGTCAATCTGCTGCTGTTCCAAATATGCGTTAGTACGCTTAGCTGGAAGTAGTAGGTTTTCCCCCCGGATCTCTGCATGGCTCAATATTGCTTCGACTGTTTCTGGAAATATACCAGGTTTTTCGGGGTTATGAGTAAAGTAGGGATAAAAGCTACCCGAACCACTTAAACTATATTTTAAGTAGGGGGTGAGGTCAGCTTTAACAAAGCTTGTGAAAGTAAAGAACCAAAGAATTAAAATTTGCTTCATAGTCCCATCTTAGCTTAACTGCTCAAATAAAGACAAGGGAGCGCTGAAGCTTTTAATAAGTAACCTAGACTTGGTATAACTCATTTCCTGCTCCAAGTTCAGGTCAAGTACTATCTGTTTTATCTATATTGTAATCAAGCTGCTGTAAAACCACACTTAAAATGAATAGGTGGTAACTTTTGGTTATAAGTGTTGTAAAATATAGAAACTTTTTATTGCCCAAGGCGTAACCATATTATACGCTTCCAGATACGTGGTTTCCTTTTGGCTTCTAAAGGATACGAATGTTAATGAGTGGTCCGGTGACTGAAATTCGCAAATCAGCAGTACAGTATATTGCTAGGCAGGCTATTTTGCGGCCTGATCAGGAAGTTTTTGCCTATGAGCTGCTTTATCGTGACTCAGACAATAACGCGTTTCCTGTTGGGGTGAGCGATGGTCAAGCAACCGGCCGAATGTTCTTTAACTCGCTTATGTTTATCGGGGTAGACCGATTAGCCGCAGGGCAGTTAGCCTTTATTAATCTCTCCGATGAATCACTATTACAAGAGTTGCCAAAACTACTTTCTCCACAAAAAATTGTGATTGAGATAGTGGAGCGTTCGAAAGATATTCCTTCTTTAGTGAATACTGTGACTAAACTCACGCAAAAAGGCTACCGCTTTGCTCTGGATGATTATGATGGTGATGCTAAGTGGGAGCCGTTATTACCGTTAGTAGAGTTTGTCAAAGTGGAAGTTGAGCAGCCGGTCATAAAAACAAATATGGCTGTGAAGCGGCTGAAGCGACAGTTTCCTGATATAAAAGTCATCGTTGAGCGGATCGAAACAAAAGACGAATTTGAGCTTATCAAAACCTCAGGCGCTGACTATTTTCAAGGCTTCTTTTTCGCTAAACCGGAAATGCTCAATCACGGTAATGTTGAACCATCAAAAATGGTGGTATTCCAGCTGCTACAGGCGACAGCCAAAAAATCACTTTGTTTCAAAGAAATACAATCTCGGGTGAGTAAAGATCTTAGCTTAACAGCCAGATTATTGAAGCTTGCCAATGCCAGAGCTGGAGAAGAAAGATTAGAAATTAAGTCAATTTCTCAAGCGGTTGTATATCTCGGTGAAGATGCAATAAGACAGTTTGTTAAAGTTCTTGCGCTGAGTGAACTTGGTTCTGATAAGCCAAGTGAGCTTACTAGAATGGGCTTAGTACGTGCTAAATTTGTAGAGACCTTTCTCATGCCTGGTGGTGAAGAAATGGCTGAAACGGGCTACTTATTGGGATTGATGTCTATTTTGGATGTTATCCTCGATGTTGAGCTTGCTGTTATTGCATCTGAGTTTTCACTTGATGATTCACTCTCAAGTGCACTGCTGAGCTATCAGGGGTTGCTGGGGGGCGCTTTGCGTTTGGCGTTTGAAATTGAGCGGAACGATTGGAAAGAAGCCGAGCGTATACTAAAAGCGATTAGACCTGCCACACCAACCAACTATTTATATGATATGGCGCTCGCTAGTAGAGCGTATGCGGATGATATTCTCTCCATCGTTACCGAAGAGATTGAATAATACCAATTTGACTTAATACTTGCTCAATTTGAAGGAGTAAATCTGACGCTAACAGCGTTAAAAATTACTCATTTAGAACAACTAAATAGCAAAATTTTTTCCTAGTTATCGACAAGATTTTCTCGCCTCAAAATAGACCACTTAATTAAGCAAATTGGTATAAAACCTCTACTTTGAGTCGCTGTATATTTCTTTGTCGCTGTTATCCATTATGATTGCTTGATTATATCTCTTAACTAAGTTTGCTATTTTGAGACAAAAAACCTGCTGATAGCACTGTCATCGCCAGCGTCTTGATGTCCTAATCTTTAGAATGTCAGCTGGATCCCCAATGCTTTTAAATATCCCTGCTCTTGTTCTAAATCGGCTTCAAATAATGAATGGGAAGCAAGCCACTGTGCTCCAACGTGCAACACTAGCGTATTGTCTAGGGCTGCGATATTAAGTTCAGGAAGTTGCTCCTGCTGACGCTTTTGGTTCACTAGTATACTCAAGCGAAAAATTGCCAATAGGCGGCTAAAATGACTTAATTCCCCTTCAATCAGCTCAAGTAATTCAGGTAATTTAATTTTCTTTCGATAAAACCGTACCAATGCGCTGAGTGTTAATTGCTGAGCTTGCGTAAAGCCTGGCAGTTGACTGTGTCTAACAATATACGCCCCGTGTTTATGCATTCCTGATGAGTTAATCGCGAGGCCTACCTCATGCAGTTTTGCTGCCCAGCAAAGCATTTCTACATCGTAGTTTGATAACGGCCAGTGGGTTTTCAGTTGCGATGTAAACAACTGAATAGTTTCACATATATTGTCAGCATGTAATTTATCTATGTTGTAATGGTCACTAAAAGCATTGATAGTTCGGGTTCGAATATCAAATGCTTCCGTTTGATGCATTTCAAATAATAAGCCTTCTCTAAGCGCATAATCACTTAGACGCATGATTGCAATATGTAGCTGTCGGAATAATGCAATTAATACTGCAAGGCCGCCTGAAATACTGACTTTTCTTTCTTCTGGCAGTGATTTTAAAGTGACGTTATTAATATGCTGAGCGTCAATAAAGAGTTGCTTTATTTGCTCAAGCTTTGCAAGTGTTATCTCATCACTTGCGGTTAACTCAGCGACCATAGCTGCAATAGTTTTGATAGTTCCAGAGGTGCCTATCACCGTATTCCAGCCAAGTTTTAAGTAGCTAGCAGCAATACTCTCAATATGCTGTTCGGCCTTGATCTCTGCTTTTTTAAAGCGTTTTGCTGATAACTTGCCATCAGCAAAATATGCTTTATTCATGGTCACACAGCCAACATTACGACTACTCAAAAGCTTATGGGTCAGGTGTTGTCCTATCACCAGTTCTGTACTGCCACCGCCTATATCGATAACTAAGCGGTTGTGCGTATCATGTTCGTAATTTGCTACACCTTGATAAATAAGACGCGCTTCTTCTTGACCAGAAATTACATTAATCGGGTAGGGAAAAACTTGTTTTGCTTTAGCAAGAAAGTAATTGAGATTTTTGCAATTTCGTAATGTATAAGTCGCTACTACTTGAACAGACTCTTTTGGAAAACCATGCAAAGTTGTCGCAAATTGTGACAAGGTATCTAGTGCTCTTGCGATAGCTTCGTCACTGAGATTAAAGTTGCTGTCCAGACCAGAGGCCAAGTAAACTCTTTGTTTCTCTTTATGGAGCAGTTGTAAGCGACCATCAACTTCTCTTGCAACAACAAGGTGAAAACTATTTGAACCTAAATCCACAGCTGCAATAGAAGGGTAGTCGCGCATACATTAATCCTAACAAGTTTACTCTTTAGTTCCTGTTAATTGCTGTGATTCCCATTTTCTTAAATGGTCATAAATCGCAATTTGAGAACGAATTTTTTTACGGTTGCCACGGCGAACGTACAGATTCTTCTGTTCAGCGTCAATGACTCTTGCTTTCGTTCTATCTTTAAACTGCAACTCAATGACGTCGATGATAAGCTTTTTCAAATGCTCTGCATAAATAGGGGTGCCCACTTCAACGCGGTGGTCAAGGTTGCGGGTCATCCAGTCAGCAGATGAAATAAACACTCGTGGCTCGCCATTATTATCAAATATCATTACTCTAGGGTGTTCTAAAAACCTATCGACAATACTAATGACTTTGATGTTATCGCTAAATTGATGTAACCCCGGTATAAGCGCGCACATACCGCGCACAATCAGGCGGATCTTTACCCCTTTTCGAGATGCTTCATATAGTTTATCAACAAGCTGTTTATCGACTAAGTTATTAATTTTTATTGTTACTTTTCCGCTTCGCCCTTGCTCTGAGTGTTTGATTTCATCATCAATTAACTCAGTAATTTTACTACGAGCATTAAGTGGTGAAATCATTAGGTGGTCAAACTTAAATGGTAAATAACTACTTTCGATAAAACGAAAGACACTATCACATTCTTCTGTAATATCGGGATGTTTAGTGAATAAGCTAAAGTCGGTGTAGATACGCGCCGTTTTTTCGTGGAAGTTACCAGTACCAATATGCGCGTACTTTACTATTTTTCCTTTTTCTTTGCGGTGTACCACACACAGCTTGCTGTGTACTTTGAGTGCCGGGATCCCGAGCATCACTTTGATGCCATACTCGCTCATAAGCTTTGCCCACTCAATGTTATTTTGTTCATCAAAGCGCGCTTTTAGCTCAACCATTACGGTAACTTTTTTACCGTTTTTTGCTGCACTGACCAAAGAGGCAATCAGCCGAGACTGTTTTGCAACACGATAGATATTTACCTTTATTTGGGTCACTCGTGGATCGAATGCAGCTTGACGCACATACTCAAGCATATGATTAAAGGTGTGATACGGATAATACAGCAAAATATCTTGAGCAGATATTGCTCTAAAGACACTGCTATATTTGCTAAAAGCTGCGCTTTGTAGTGGCGGTAATGGTTTATTTTCTAAGTAGCCACGGCCAACATTTGGAAATGAAATAAAGTCTCTGAAGTTACGATAGCGACCTGCTGGGATCATAGCGTCTTGGCCGGTAACACCTAATCGTTTTTTCATCAGCTTAAGCATTTCTTCAGGCATTGTCTCTTCGTATACAAGCCTCACAGGTTCAGCATAAAGGCGCTGTTTGAGGCCCTTAGACATCGTATCAAGTACGCCTTCTTCTAATTCGTCGTCTAAGTTGTATTCAGCATCTCGGGTGAGTTTCATCGAGTAAGCGTCGATACGTTCGAATTTAAAGAAACTCTTGAACACGTCGGCAATAAAAAAGCGCACGACATCATCCAGTAAAACAATCGTTTTATGTCGGCGTGTTTTTTCAGGAGGGAGCTGTACAAAGCGGTTTAGGCGATCAGTCGGAACCTCTAAAAAAGCATGGTGCTGCTTTTCACCATTGAGCTCAACGAACAGATAAGTCATGGTGTCATTAATATTGTCTGAATAGTCTTTACTCTCATTAATCATCATCGGTAGCAAGTGTGGCAAAACTTGATCTTTGAAATAATTTGCTAACCAATTTTTATGGAAATCAGATAAGGCTTCAGGCTGTTCAACGTGAATATTATGCTCATTCAGGTCCTTCAATATTTGAGTGTATATAGCATTGAACTTTTTACCGAGTTCTAGTACTTTTTTTTGAATGTCAGCAAGTAGTGCCTCATCTTCGTCAAAGTTAGTATCAGGTAAGTTATTTAGCAGGATACGACGTTTAACGTCTGCGACTCGTACTTGAAAAAATTCATCTAAGTTATTGGAAAAGATACCAAGAAATCGGATCCGTTCGATGATCGGATTAGCGGGATCCTTGGCTTCTTGTAAAACGCGTTCGTTAAACGAGAGCCAGCTTAATTCTTTGGCAAAGTATGTGATGGTTTTATGCTCTAAAGATACGGCCTGCATTGTGCTTTCCATAGGTACAGCTTTTCTACAGCTTAAGCAGGGTGTATGACACTATTATGACAAACACGACGCGCCTGTTGTGTTTGCCATAAGACTATCTTGAGTATAGTGCAGCTTTTAGCTCTCTTCTATGTCGACAATCAAATCACTAGTGATTGATTCAAGTGCATCTACGACGTTTTCTTTCACCATGCCAACAGGTAAAGTAACTGTGGCAAAAGCGCTAAAAATAGGGAGTCCCCAATTCGGTGCACTGCGTTGTTTCGATGTGAGGTGGGTAATATTCGCCCCTTTATGGCGAATAACAGTCGCGAGCTCTTGGACTATTCCCGGTCTGTCATTACCAGTAATCACTAAATTGAGCGTGTCGGGCTCTGCCTGTGTTGCTGACGCTTCGCCTGACTCTATTTTTACCTCTAAACCAGGTAGTGCGTACAGTGCCTCTTGTATTTCTTGCAAATGTTCTTCAGCGACTTCAATTTGCACTATACCTGCAAAGTGACCTGCTAAATGACTTAAATTACTCGTTAACCAATTACCATGGTGAGAAAGAATGGTAGATGATATTTTCTCGACGAGACCCGGCTGGTCCTTACCTATAAGTGTTAATATTAACTGCTTCATATCATGTCTCTTTTTTTGTGGCGCCCGTAGGCGAAAAAACGAATTCGGCGCATGATTTAGACTAGTCTAAATACTGGCTTTGTCCAGTCTCTGGAAACACTTAATGTAAAGAAATGCAACGAAATTTAGGCCTTTACTCTAACTTAACATGGAGGTTGCTTTTTGTTCAGTTTGGTTTGTTTTTTTTGATAATAAAACTCTGCCCTAAGGTAATTGAATAACGTGCAATTGTGTATTGGGTGTAACACAACTGTCATCTTGATGAAATATAATGCCCGCAATTTTAAAACCAAAGGGTATATTGATGACTTCCAATCCGCAAAAGCCATCCTTTAAAACGGATAGAAGCCGTCTATTCAAAGACAGGTTTGCACAATTTGGCATTACCTCCGGTGGAGTAATGGTCTTAATCGCACTTTTACTTATCTTCTTTTACTTACTGTATGTTGTTCAGCCCATTTTTGAATCTGCAAAGGTTGAAAAAAGAATGGACATTCAGCTAGTGCAAGAGCAGAAATACCTAGGTATCGGCGTTGAAGAACAAACTGAAATTGCCTATTTACTTAGCCGCAGCGGTACGGTTGATTATTATCAAATCAAAGGCGAAGGTGCTGGTAAGCTACTGGACTCGCTTAACGTTGATCTAGATGGTAATGTAACTGCATTTGCGGAAAGTGCCCCATTTTTGGGTCAGTATGCATTTGGTCTTGATAATGGACAAGTACAGCTAGTCAAGCCCATGTTTATGGTCAGCTTTCCCGGTAATCAACGTGTATTGACACCACGTCTAAGTTACCCACTAAACGCCAAGCAACTTATTGTAGATGAGCAAGGTCAAGCAATCCGCAAATTTGCGTTTAGCCATTTTGAAGACAAAACTGCAGTGGTTGCGCAAACAGCTGACAAGCGTGTAATTTTTGCTTCTTACGTTGCTGAAGAGAATATGTTTACTGGTGAAGTTGAATGGGCGGTTGAGCGCACGGAGTTGGATATAGACGGTCGTGTTGACGAGCTACTGATTTCACCAGACACATCACGCACCTTTGTTCGTTCTGCTAACCAAGTTTATGTGTTTGATACACGGTATGCTTCAGAAGTCGAGTTATTCCAATTACTCGCGGCAAATGAAGAAAATGCCAACTTAGTCAATATGAATTTGCTCGCTGGTGCAAACTCGCTGATGCTTGCTAATGATAATGGTGAAGTGTCTCAATGGTTTGAAATCAATACCGATAATGGACGTCAATTTGACAAAATACGCTCATTTGAGACGCCCAAGAGTAAAAGAGTAAACTTGTTCAGTGAGTTTTATCGTCGCACTTTTTTCACAACCAATGAAAATGGTGAACTTGGTCTGTATTACACCACCAGTGAAGCACACTTATGGCAAGGTAAAGTGACGGATAAAGCAATACAAAAATTTGCTGTTGCACCACGTGCGAACGCGGCTTTACTACTCGCTGATGATACCTTGACGGTTGTTGAACTGCATAATGAACACCCAGAGGTAACGTGGTCTGCATTATGGCAAGAGGTGTGGTACGAAGGTTACCCAGAGCCTGCTTACACTTGGCAATCCACATCAGCTAGCGATGACTTTGAGTCTAAATTTTCCCTAGTACCAATTTCATTCGGTACGATTAAAGCAGCAATGTACGCTATGTTATTTGCAGTACCTATAGCGCTAGCGTCAGCTATTTACACGGCTTACTTTATGTCCAGTGAGTTGCGTCGAGTCGTTAAACCAACGGTAGAAATTATGGAAGCACTACCTACGGTTATCTTGGGCTTTTTAGCGGGTCTTTGGCTTGCTCCTTTAATTGAAACTCATCTACCAGCAGTGGTTGCTCTATTGGTGTTATTACCAATTGCAATGATTGCAACGGCATTTGGCTGGACTAAATTACCCGCAAAAATAAGACACGTTGTGCCTGAAGGTTGGCATTCAATTTTGCTTATCCCAGTAGTACTGATTGTTGGTTGGCTCTCGTTTGCCATGAGCGGCGGTATTGAGTCTTGGTTGTTTGGCGGTAATGTGCGCCAATATTTAACTAATGAGCTAGGTCTAACATTTGACCAGCGTAACTCCCTAGTAGTAGGTATCGCAATGGGCTTTGCAGTCATTCCTACTATCTTCTCGATTGCTGAAGATGCGGTATTTAGCGTACCCAAGCACCTTTCAAATGGCTCACTGGCACTCGGTGCTACGCAGTGGCAAACTTTGGTTCGCGTTGTATTACTGACAGCAAGTCCTGGTATCTTCTCTGCTGTGATGATGGGTTTAGGACGCGCAGTTGGCGAAACCATGATTGTATTAATGGCAACGGGGAACACGCCAATTATGGACTGGAGTATATTCCAAGGTATGCGTACGCTTGCAGCGAATATCGCGGTTGAAATGCCAGAATCTGAAGTGGGAAGCTCACATTACCGCATCTTGTTCTTAGCTGCCTTTGTATTATTTATTTTTACTTTCGTATTTAACACCGTTGCTGAATTTGTCCGCCAGCAGCTGCGTGAAAAATATAGTTCAATGTAATTGGAGTGACATGACATGGTAAAGCAGTGGTTTAAGTCAGGTTCTCCGTGGATCTGGATGACAGGTGGCGCGGTCAGTATTAGTTTGATTTCGGTCATTGGACTCTTGGCAATGATAGCGTGGAAAGGGCTCAGCTTTTTCTGGCCATCACAAGTGGTAGAAATGCAATTAGAGGGATCCGTTGCACAGCAAACAGTGATCGGTGAAATTTATGATCGCGAAATGGTACCAAAGTCTCGACTTGAGGCCGCAGGTTACGACTTATCTGACTATCAGGCCGAATATGTAGAGCGTTTGCTAGTTAAAACAGGTAACCGTGAATATGTGGAGCTTGACTTTAGATGGGTCTTGTCCACTGATATAAAGCGTCAAACAGTACCAGCTGATCTGGCTGTATTTGAGCGCAGTAAAAATGGTAACTTCTATGGCTATGTCGTCCGTGTTTTAGAAGATGGCAATGCCGTTGTGGAGCAACCAGTTGAGAAACTGCATGAGTTAGTAGAGCGCGCCGTAGACCTAAATGAAGAAGCACTAGATCTACAAAACAGTGAAATCGGTCATATTAACTATGAACTTGAGCGTTTACGCTTAAAAGAAAAATCATATCAGTTAGATAATGAACTGACTGATGAGAGGCTAGCTGAGCTAAATGCTCGTCGTGCAGAGTTGCGTGAAGATTACAAAGTATTTGAGAAGCGCCTTTTTGAGCTAAGAAAGCAAGCAAAGCGTGACCAAGTCGTTGTCCGCGACATGCGTGGTGAAGAAGTAACACTTCCATTGTATCAAGTGCTGGATGTGTGGTTCCCAAATGATATGGGCTTTTTCGCTAAAGTAGGTCATTACTTGGTACAAATTAGCAAGTTTGTAAGCGACGATCCGCGTGAAGCAAATACCGAAGGTGGGGTTTTTCCTGCAATCTTCGGTACGGTATTCATGGTGATGTTGATGGCAGTGATTGTGACGCCATTTGGTGTGGTCGCAGCAATTTACTTGCATGAATATGCGGCAAAAAATGCGATCACTAAGATGATACGTATCGCAGTGATAAACCTCGCAGGTGTACCGTCTATTGTATATGGTGTATTTGGTCTTGGTTTCTTCGTTTATATGTTAGGTGGCTCAATTGACGAACTGTTCTACCCTGAAGCTGCGCCAAGCCCTGTATTTGGTACGCCTGGGGTTATCTGGTCAGCGTTAACGTTGGCAATTTTAACGTTACCTGTGGTTATTGTTTCTACAGAAGAAGGTTTGTCACGTATTCCAAGTTCAGTACGTCATGGTTCATTAGCTCTTGGCGCAACTCAAGCGGAAACGCTTTGGCGGATCATTATACCAATGGCAAGCCCTGCAATTATGACCGGCCTTATCCTTGCGGTAGCACGAGCTGCTGGTGAGGTAGCACCACTGATGCTGGTAGGGGTGGTAAAGATGGCACCAACACTACCGCTAGATGGAAACTTCCCCTATATTCACTTGGATCGTAAGTTTATGCACCTAGGTTTCCATATTTATGATGTAGGTTTCCAAAGCCCGAATGTTGAAGCAGCAAGACCTTTGGTTTATGCAACTGCGTTCTTGCTGGTTACGGTGATTATTGCACTAAACATTACCGCTATCGGTATTCGTAACCACTTACGCGAAAAGTTCAGATCACTAGAGCATTAATAGTAAAGATTTTTAACAGGTAAAAACATGATTACAGTAGCGCCAGAAGTCAATCAAGCAAATGCTAACAACAAGCTTGATTTAGCAAATTTAAGTCCAGAACTCACCGCACTAGAGATCAAGAACCTAGATCTTTACTATGGTGATAAACAAGCTCTTAGCAACGTCAACATGCTGATCCCAAAAGGGCAGGTAACCGCATTTATCGGTCCATCAGGTTGTGGTAAATCAACATTACTGCGTTGTATTAACCGCATGAACGACCTGGTTGATAGCTGTCGTATTGAAGGAGAAATCAATCTTCAAGGACAGAACATTTATGATAAGAGCGTCGATGTTGCAGCGTTGCGTCGCAACGTAGGTATGGTGTTTCAAAGGCCAAATCCATTCCCTAAATCTATTTATGAGAATGTGGTTTACGGCCTACGCCTACAAGGTATCAAAGACAAGCGTAAGTTAGACGAAGTGGTTGAAAAATCACTGCGCGGCGCTGCGCTTTGGGACGAAGTCAAAGACCGACTTCATGACAGTGCATTTGGTTTATCAGGTGGTCAGCAGCAGCGTTTGGTTATTGCTCGCTCAATTGCGATTGAACCAGAGGTGCTGTTACTTGATGAACCAACATCGGCACTGGATCCAATTTCTACGCTAGTTATTGAAGAGCTCATTAACGATCTGAAAAACAAGTATACTGTAGTTATCGTTACACATAACATGCAGCAAGCTGCGCGTGTATCTGATCAAACTGCGTTTATGTATATGGGTGAGTTAATCGAGTATGCAGATACCAATACTCTATTCACCACGCCGTCTAAAAAGAAAACTGAAGACTATATTACTGGTCGTTACGGTTAAGACGCGCTTGCTAGGAGAATATTATGGAACACAATATTAATAAGCACATTTCTGGCCGCTTTAACGAAGAGCTAGAAAACGTGAGAAATCACGTACTCAGTATGGGTGGACTGGTAGAGCAGCAACTAAACACAGCGCTTGATGCGGTTAATCACAATGATGCTGAAAAGGCGAAAAAGGTCAGTCAGAACGACTACAAAGTCAATGCCATGGAAGTCAACATTGACGAAGAGTGCACGCGAATTATCGCCAAAAGACAGCCTGCTGCCAGTGACCTACGTTTAGTCGTTGCGATTGCAAAAACCATCGCGGATCTTGAGCGTATCGGTGATGAGGCTGAGCGAATTGCAAAAGTAGCACTCGATTCATTTACCAAAGATCAGCAAGATTTATTGGTAAACATTGATAACATGGGACGCCAAGTCTCGCAGATGCTGCACGATGTATTAGATGCGTTTGCGCGTATGGATGCGCAAAAAGCATTTGAGGTTCACAAAGCGGACGCAAAGGTCGACCGCGAGTATGAAGCTGTCACACGTCAAATAATGACTTATATGATGGAAGACCCACGTTCTATTCCAAAAATTATGGACTTAATTTGGTCCGTACGTTCATTAGAGCGTATCGGTGATCGCTGCCAGAATATTGCAGAATATGTAATTTACTTTGTAAATGGCAAAGATATTCGTCATACATCTCAAGAAGATATCGCAAAAACCTTGTGATGCTTATCAAGTAGTTGCGCGCATTGAGCGCGCAATTTCATGCTAAGTTCATCTAAACTTGTAATAAAACCGTTCACAACGGCGCTCAATGCTGTAAAATTACTCTTTGCACATGCATACAAATATGATTTAAGGGTCAGTTATGCCTAGTAACGCGTTTTTAGGAGTGTTTGCTAAATCTCCTATTAAGCCAATTGAAGAGCATATAAAAATAGTCCATCAGGCCAGTGCGGCCTTGATCCCATTTTTTAACCATGTCTTCAAAGGGGAGTGGGCGGAAGCGGATGCAATTCGCATTGAAATCCGAAACCTTGAGCGTGAAGCAGATGAACTTAAGCGTGAAGTTCGCTTACAGTTGCCTCGCGGTTTATTTATGCCAGTAGAACGGACTGACTTACTGGAACTAATTACTCACCAAGATAAGATTGCCAACAAAGCGAAAGATATCGCCGGTCGCGTTATCGGTCGTGAAATGGTGATCCCTGAATCCATTCAAAAAGACTTTCTTGCTTACGTCACTCGTTGTGTAGACGCGACTAAACAAGCATCTGAAGCAATCAATGAGCTTGACGAGTTACTTGAGACTGGCTTTAAAGGCCGTGAGGTTACACTCGTTGAAAAAATGCTCGTTGAGTTAGATGCTATTGAGCAAGATACCGATGAAATGCAAATAAAGATTCGTCAAGAGCTACGTGCTGTTGAAGGCGAGCTAAACCCGATTGATGCGATGTTCTTATACAAAATCATCGAGTGGGTAGGTGGTCTTGCGGATATTGCAGAGCGCGTTGGTTCACGTCTTGAGCTGATGTTAGCTCGTTAATAAAAATCGATCTTTGAAAATAAAGTAAGGTTTGTTATGGATTTTATTGCATCCTACGGCACGGTATTGGTTTTAGTTGCCGCAGCAGTTGGTTTCTTCATGGCTTATGGTATTGGCGCAAATGATGTTGCTAATGCGATGGGTACTTCGGTAGGTTCAAAAGCACTTACCATCAAACAAGCAATTATTATTGCTATGATCTTTGAATTCGCGGGTGCTTATCTTGCGGGTGGCGAAGTAACATCAACGATCCGAAAAGGGATCATTGACTCTACTCCTTTTATTGATATTCCTGAACTTATGATATTGGGGATGATATCAGCATTATTTGCCGCAGGTAGCTGGTTATTATTAGCTTCTATGTTGGGCTGGCCGGTATCAACTACGCACTCAATTATCGGTGCTATCATTGGTTTCGCACTGGTCGCGGTAGGTAGTGAAGCTATCCAGTGGGGCAAGGTTGCAGGGATAGTTGGTAGTTGGATAATTACTCCAGCTATTTCAGGCTTTATCGCCTATCTTATTTTCATGAGTGCACAAAAGCTTATCTTTGATACCAATAAACCACTAGAAAATGCCAAGCGTTTCGTCCCTATTTATATGGGTCTAGCGGGCTTTGTGATGTCATTAGTTACCATTAAGAAGGGACTAAAACACATCGGTATCAACATGGGTACTTTTGAAGGTTTTGCGCTGGCAATCGGTATTGCTATCGTGATTGGTATCATCGGTAAATTTGCAATTTCTAAATTGAAGATGGATCCAAATGCCGATAAGCAAATGCAGTTTAATAACGTTGAAAAAGTATTTGCTATTCTGATGGTGCTAACAGCGTGTTGTATGGCATTCGCACATGGTTCAAATGATGTAGCAAACGCAATCGGTCCTCTAGCAGCAGTAGTAAATATTGTTGAAAATGATGGTGAAATCGCAAAGAAAGCGGCGCTTGCGTGGTGGATCTTACCATTAGGTGGTTTGGGTATTGTTGCTGGTCTTGCGATTCTTGGTAAAAAAGTAATTAAGACCATTGGTGAAGGTATTACGCACCTTACTCCGAGCCGTGGTTTTGCAGCAGAGCTTGCAGCAGCTTCAACAGTTGTTATCGCCTCTGGTACCGGTCTACCTATTTCGACAACTCAAACCTTAGTTGGTGCAGTTTTAGGTGTAGGTATGGCTCGTGGTATTGCCGCATTGAATATGGGTGTTATCCGTAACATCGTAGTTTCTTGGGTAATTACATTGCCAGTTGGTGCTGCCCTTGCTATTGTTATATTCTACATTTTGAGATTAGTGTTTGGCGTTTAAAAGCAAACCACACCTTTTCAAAAAGACAGACTTTTAGCTTGAAAAGATCTCAACACCTTTGGTGTTGGGGTCTTTTTATTTGTGCTGTTGAAAATAAAGAGTAAAGCTTGTGACGAATTTACCCAGTATCAAACAACTACAATACCTTCTTGCGGTGCATCAGCATCAACACTTTGGCCGAGCAGCCGAAGCTTGCTTTATCGGTCAGTCGACGCTAAGTAGCGCGATACAAAACCTTGAGGAAACACTTGGGTGTCAGCTTATTGAGCGTGAAAATCGCAGCCTAATGTTTACTGACATTGGCGAAGAAGTGGTAGAGCGAGCACGGAAAATTATCGATGACACTATGAGTGTGAAAGAGCTGACCAAAAGCTATAAAAACCCACTTTCTGGTAAGCTAACTTTAGGTATTATCCCAACTATTGCGAGTTTTATTGCAGCACCCCTTTATCAAGCTTGTAAGAAAGAGTTTGAAGCACTTAACCTAGTGCTAGTTGAAGACACCAGTGATAACCTATTAGATAAGTTAGAGCATGGGCATATCGATATGGCGATGCTTGCACTGCCATATAGAACGGATAAGTTCCATACTCAAGTCTTAGCCAAAGATCACTTTAGCTTAGTTCGTCATGCAGATTATAGTGTGCCAGAGCCAATAGAAGATTTTAATTTATTACCAGAGCAAAGCGTCTTTTTGTTGGAAAAAGAACACTGTATGACGGGGCACGCATTGAGCGCTTGCCACTTAAATCGTAGCGCGTGTATCAACCCATTTGAGGCGGCAAATCTGCATACATTACTGAGCATGGTCGAATACAAAAATGGTGTCACCTTTTTACCACAAATGGCCATTAATGCTGGAATCTTACAAGGTAAGCCCCTTATTGCAACGCCCCCACAGGATCATGCCTATAGGGAAATAGGCTTAATATGGCGCCGTACTACTGGACGGATCAGGGATTTTAGACTGTTTAGTGATTTTGTTAGAGGCTATATTTCATCACAGTGTCAAGCCAAAGCTGACAGTATGAAGTAAGATTCAATCCTATCTATCGCACCAGTAATGGTGCTTTTTTCAAAAAATTCTCTATTGATACAACTTTTTTAATACTTGCAGCGATTAACTGATAAAAGAATTAATGAGTGAGCTGAGTGTTTTTTAATAGCGAAAAACAATTAATAAAAAGAGCACTACAAGGCAATCAAGGTGCTTGGGCATCATTATGTAAACAGCATCACAGTCGAGTATACAACCAGTGCTTAAGGCTCGTGGGTGAGCCGCAAGATGCGCTGGATATAGCACAAGATGTATTTATCAGTATGCACCGAAATTTACATACATTTAATGGTAACTCTCAGTTTTCAACTTGGGTATTTAAAATTACCCACGCAAGGATTGTTGACCATATGCGTAAGCGGAAATTCGAATCTATTGAAGGGAAAGAGCCGGAGGTACTTCAAGCTGGACCCGATGCTGGAGTGGCTCAACAGCAGAGTAATCAAGAAATTTATGATGCACTAAAACAGCTTCCTTTTGAGCAACGGATTGTGGTTGAACTAAAGTTTTTCCAACACTACACGTTCGAAGAGATTGCTATGCAACTTGAACTATCGACTAACACGGTAAAGGCGCGACTTTATAACGCGCTTAGCAAAATGAAAGGGCAACTAGAGGTGCGTGATCATGGCTAAATTGGATGTTTTGTTTGCAAAGTGGTTAGAGGGAAAGCCAATCACAGAGGATGAATTAGCAGCGCTGCGTAATAACAGTGAATACCGTGACATGCTCCAAGCTGCAACGCAATGGCAGCAACATGCCAAGACGTACCAAGTGCAAACACCACCACCACAACTTACTCAGCAGTCAAATACTGATACTTGGTCATTGTCGACTGTAGCTGCTTGGTTGGTCGTAGGATTGGGAGTTGCAGGTTTATGGTTACAAAACTTGGGGTTACACGAGCAAATGACTGCGCAACAAAGGCAGTTGGCTAAGCAACAAGAGGTAATTCAGAAGGTTTTATCCCAGTTTGATGAAGTGAAACCGATAGAGCAAGAAGCACTCTCCAGATTAGTGACCCAAGTTGTGGAGCAAAATCGCAAAGAACGAAGTTTAGCAATGAATAACTTGGTTGATCTTATCCAAGCGCAACGTGCGCAAGATCAAGCACTACTTAGATTGCAACTAAATGAACTTGCAGAGCAAGTAGAGCAGACACCAACGCAGAATTTAGCACAGTATCGAGGTAAACCATGAAGTTAATTACATTGTGCCTAGGCGCAGCTGCAACATTATGTGCAAGCTTGGTCCAGGCTGAGTCGCCAAATCCATCTTTACAGCGTGAAGTGGCTATTTTTGAACGTGTACTAACTAGTGCGCTACAGCATGACACACAAGATCAAGTCCGCAGCGTTTCTGGTTACTACCTTCATGACCAAGGAGCAGTGTTTGAATTAGTATTGAAACGTCGACATCGACTAGAGTGGCTATCACATATAGAGAACCTTGACGACGTTGCCGCTATTGGTGAGTTTGAATTACCAGACTTAGACATCGCGATTGCTGAAGTAGAAGTCTCAGAGCCAATTGCTGAGGCTTTCTCTGAAGCTTATGCCGATGTTGCTGATAAAGTAAGAGCGGGTGCTGAAAAAGTAAGAGAAGCTGTTGAGCAAGAAAGAGAAAACCGGATCAGACTCAGAGAACTTGAGCGCGAAAAGGCTGAACTTGAGTTTGCGAAAATGCATGAGCAGGAAGCCGACAGCCAGAAGTTTAGTGAGTCTTTAAAAGAAGTCGAAAAACGTATTGTGCAACTCTCGCATAAAGACACCGAATTAAAAGCCTTAAAAGATAAACTCAAGAGCAGTCTAGAAGCATCTCGAGCGAAAAGGGAAAAGGAAAGAGTACAGCAGCAGCGAGCACTCGAAGAAGCGCTTACGATGAGTTTAGCAACCAGTCTATGTGATTACGGTGCCGGCTTACGCAGCTTGCCTGATGATGAATATATTAGTTTTATCTACAGCGAACCAAATAACACAAATAGCAAACAAATACGTATCTATCCAAAATCATTGATACAGCAATGTGTGACTGGAAAGAAAAGTGCAACAGAGCTACAAGAAGCGGCTGTTAGCTACCGCTTCTAACTAATACCAATTTGACTTAATACTTGCTCAATTTGAAGGAGTATATCTGACGCTAACCGCGTTAAAAATTTTTTATTTAGAACAACTAAATAAAAAATTTTTGCCTTGCCTACAGGACGTAGGTACCTCGGCGTGAGCAGGACGCGGAAGCGGTGTTATCGACAAGATTTTCTCACCTCAAAATAGACCACGTAATTAAGAAAATTGGTATAACCTGAACTTAGAGTTAGAAATAGGCTAATCAACAAAAGTACCTAAGCTTTACAGCGGAATATTACTCTAGCCAAAAAATATTTCTTAGTGCAAAGCAAATGTCATGATGTGGTTAGGGATAGTGGCTAGAGCATCACCTTTTTGCCGAGTTCAGGTTATCGTCCTGCGCTATATCGGGAACCCTAATAAAAACAGCATGCCAAGAGTAGCGGCATGCTGTTTTTATTAAATATAGTACTTTCCAACGTACTTTGTCTGAATGGACGTAGACACTTTGGCGATAGCAGGCAGCGATGCTGGTGTTATCGACACGGATTACTCATTGCAGAATAGACGTCAAATTGAGTAATCTAGTGTTACGCTTGTTCAATATTTTTGGCCGTAGTCAAGTTCGGTAGAAAGAGTAAGTATACCCACACGACCAAGTTAAAATAGGGTAGCAGTCCAAGCCCCGTGAATAACTTTACTGGGTATCCCTTAGCACTAGCATAACGGTAGCACTGATATGCGATGAGCAAGTTTGCAAGTATTAAAAAAAGCGATAATGACAGCATAATTTACCCCTTGAAGTCCATAGCAAGATGTAGCTCAATCCTTTGAATGTCTGTATTTTTAAGGTGTTACCTTAAAAATTGATGACATTTTAAACTGATATCTTTAATTATAGTGAACTTTGCAAGAAGTAAAAGTAACCTTTAGTATAAAGTTGTTACTGCTCTGTTTTTAGGGATAAAATAGTTTTTAGGTTGCATTCCAACTGCTCGATGGGAAGTGGCCTTGAGATAAAATAGCCTTGACCATAATCCACACCAATCTCTCTAAGTTTATGAAATATATCTTTATTCTCGACGTATTCAGCTACCGAACACTTGTCTAGTGAGTGACTGATATCGTTTACAGCCTTGACCAAAGCCAAGTCGATAGGATCATTTAACATGTCTCGTACAAAGGAGCCGTCAATCTTAACATGCTGTGCAGGAAGCTGTTTTAGGTAGCTAAAAGTACTAAAGCCTGTTCCAAAATCATCAATAGCAAAATGGCAGCCTAAGTCGTTTAGATTTTTGATCATAGACTGTGTTGCATTTAAATTATTAATACTGGCTGATTCTGTGATCTCGAATATAACGCGATTCGCACTTACCTGATACTCAGTGAGACAGGCTTGAATATGTGGTTGCAGTCTCTCATCTAAGAAAGAGTGTGCAGACAAGTTAATCGCCACTTGGCTGAGCACATCAAACTCTGAAAGTGCCTTGATCGCAGTTCTGATAACGCATTGATCCATTAGAAAAGTATCGTTTAAAAGCTCCAATGCGGGGATAAACTGATTGGGGTACACGATTTCATCATTGATTTTCAACCTGAGTAAGGCTTCGTAATACGCAACTTGTTGCTTTTTGAAGTCCCAAATAGGTTGATAATGAAGTTCTATACTGTCATTTTGTAGCGCTTGTCTGACACTGTGACCCCACTCTAAGCCGATTTGTAGTGTTTGGTTCTGCTCATCTTCTTTGTTGTAACAATGAACTAGATTACGTCCCAGATTTTTTGCAATATAAAGTGCAATATCAGCTTGCTTCAAACACTCATTGGGATCAGCATTGTCACTGTTAATTTGGGTCAAGCCAATCGAGCAACTAATAGAGTAGGCATTATCTTCGAAATGAAACTTATGCTTTTCAATGGCCATACAAATACTTTCCGCATACATATGGGCATCGAGTAAAGCGGTATGTTTGAGTAAAATTGCAAATTCATCACCACCAATACGAAACGTAAGGTGCTGTTCTCCAATTTCATCCCCAAACAGTTCTGACACTTCTTTTAGAACAATATCGCCTTGTTGATGACCTTTGCTGTCATTAATGATTTTAAAGTGATCTAAGTCGATGTAAATCAGGGCATGCTCAATATCATTTGTAGACTTTACTTCATTACACAGTTGATTAAGCTGCTGGTCAAAATAATAGCGATTATGCAAACCTGTCAGTGTATCGTGTAATGCTAAATGTCTGAGTTGCAACTCTGCTTGTTTACGCTCATGAATGTTATCAAGCGTCGCAGTGATAGCTACGGAGCTAGATGTATTTTTGATAAGTTGCAAACGGCACTCCACCCAAATGAGATGACCGTTTTTATGACGTAGCTGTAATTCTATTTGAGCATGCTGTCGCTCACCATTTTGCATTTCTTGCATTACGGTTTGCAGCGTTACTAGTTCCTCTTTGGCGATATAGTCATGTAGTTGGGTATGCAAACTAGACTTTATCCCAAACCCTGACAGGTATTCCCATGCTGGGTTAATAAATCGAATCGCGCCTTCTAAATCAAGTTCAACCACAACCGTTCTTAAATGAAGGAGGATCCTTTGGTGTGCGGAAAACAAATCTTTATAACGATTTTCACTTCTGCTTAGCTGTTCAACCTTATTTGCAAACTCAGCGTAACTCACCATAAAGTCTTCTCGCCGTGCGGCGTGATCACATACTTTACTTAAAAATGGCATATCGTATGGTGCCCGAACAAAGTCGGTTACGCCAAGTAGTAATAGTTGCTCAGCATGATCGGCATCACGTTTGTCAATAATGGTCACAATTGCTTGACTAGGTTTATGTTTTAGAATGCTCTCTACGAGTTCGTCAGCGGAGCCAGAAAGGTTGGTCGTTGTGTCCATTAAGACGATAGCATAGTTACCCTGAAGAAATAGCGATAGGGCACTGTTTGCTGTATTTACATGCGTACAAGAGAAATTATGTGATAGATGCGCACAAATTTTTTCAGCTTTATTTTGGTCCGGTTCAAGGAGTAGTAAGTTGAGCCGGCTACTTTTATCTAGATGTGTCGACAATACGTTTGCCAAGATCTGCGGCAGCATATCTTGTCGCTCAAACGGTAGCACAGCATCTATACTGTAGCTGCGCGCGGTCGTCTCAGCGATACGCTCACAATAAGTTGGCGGAATAAGTACGATAGGCGTACTTTTTGAGGTAGCGAGCAAGCCTGAACGTATCATACGAGAAAAGCGCCAGCCATCAATTTTACCGATGTTGAGGCCGGTAATCACTAAGTCGACGGGTTGAGTTTTTAGTAAACTCAAAGCATCTTGTGAGTCAGATTTAGTAATAATAGTAAAGACATCTAATACGCTGAGCGTTTTAGTTAAAGTTTGCGTTTCGTGAGTACTGGCGTTAACAATGAGCAACGTTAGTTGTCTAGACACAATAAAAAAACCTCACCAGATACTGGCATACGATTACAACGGTTGACGGTATAAAATGTGCGCTAAAAGGCATAAGCTATTGTTTCAACTTAAAGAATAAAGATTGTACAGCACTTTGTGTTTTAACTTCGAAAAATCTTTTAAGTGAACGCCATTTTAGACCCGCTAGGTTAAAGGTATTTACGCAAGGTTACAAGCACTTGATTTCGCTAAAACACCGCACTAGACTTGGCGCAATTTTCGAAATGAGGCTTTTCCATGCGCGTAGCAGACTTTAGTTTTGACCTTCCTGATGAGTTGATTGCAAGACACCCAATGAAGGAGCGTTCTAGCAGTCGTCTTCTTACCTTAAATGGCAATAGTGGTGAAATCGAGCACAAGATTTTTAAAGATATTGTAGCGCTTATTAACCCTGAAGATTTAATCATCTTTAATAACACAAAAGTGATCCCTGCTCGCATGTTTGGGCAAAAAGCCAGTGGTGGAAAATTAGAGGTATTAGTCGAGCGTGTCGTTGATGAGCGGACAGTACTCGCTCATGTTAGAGCAAGTAAGTCGCCAAAGCCTGGTACTAAAATTGAGCTTGAAGGCCAAGCAACCGCTGAAATGGTTCAGCGTCATGGTGAGTTATTTGAGTTAAGGTTTGAAGGCGAAGAAAACGTGTTGGCGATTTTAGATAAAATTGGCCATATGCCTTTACCACCATACATAGACAGACCTGATGATGATGAAGACAAAGAGCGTTATCAAACTGTTTATGGAGAGAAGCCTGGCGCTGTTGCAGCGCCTACAGCTGGACTGCACTTTGACGATGAGTTGATGGCCAAGCTAAAGGATAAAGGCGTTGAGATGGCTTTTGTGACTTTACATGTTGGTGCAGGTACATTTCAGCCTGTGCGAGTAGATTCGGTGGAAGAGCATGTCATGCACTCAGAATACATCGAAGTCTCAGAAGACGTTGTTCAGGCGATTAAAGCGGCGAAAGCGAGAGGAGGGAGAGTTATAGCGGTAGGGACTACGTCAGTGCGCTCACTTGAATCTGCCGCAAAAGCGAATGGCGGCGAGATTGCTCCGCTTTACGGCGATACCGATATTTTCATTTACCCGGGTTACCGCTTTAATGTGGTTGACGCCATGGTGACTAACTTTCATTTGCCAGAATCGACATTAATCATGCTAGTGAGTGCATTTGCAGGACAAGAACATATTATGAATGCCTACCAAACTGCAATCGCAAAGCAATACCGCTTTTTCAGTTACGGTGATGCTATGTTCTTGCAAAAGCAAGATAAGTAATTTACACCATACAGCTATTAAAATGCCCAGTATTACTGGGCATTTTGCTTTTTCTGACTGTAAAGTTGTCGGCGTGATATAGACTTTGGGTTTTTTATCCCAATATTAGAATTGAGCCGTTAATCTTGGTAGAATCGGAAGATCACCGCCCTAAATATGGGGTTAGCATGTTTTTTAATCAATGTTGGACTGTTTTTCTGACAACGAGGTAACAATGAAATTTGAATTAGATCGCAAACAAGGCAAAGCTCGCCGAGGTCGCTTAATCTTCGACCGTGGTGTAGTAGAAACTCCTGCGTTTATGCCGGTTGGCACTTATGGCACAGTAAAAGGCATGACCCCAGACGAGCTTAAAGAAACGGGCGCGCACATCTGTTTAGGCAATACCTTCCACTTGATGCTACGCCCAGGCACGGAGATCATCAAACAGCACGGTGATCTGCATGATTTTATGAACTGGGATAAGCCTATCTTGACTGATTCTGGCGGCTTCCAAGTATTTAGCCTAGGTGCGATGCGTAAAATTTCTGAAGAAGGTGTGCTATTCAAATCTCCTGTTAATGGTGAAAAGATTATGTTGTCGCCAGAAAAAGCGATGGAGGTGCAGCGTGACTTAGGCTCAGATATCGTCATGATTTTTGATGAATGCACCCCATATCCAGCAACAGAGAAAGAAGCTAAAGATTCAATGGAGCTGAGCTTACGCTGGGCAAAGCGCTCTAAAGAAGCACATGGTGATAACCCGTCAGCGTTGTTTGGTATTATTCAAGGCGGTATGTATCCTGAGCTTCGTGCTGAGTCGCAAAAGGGCTTAGAAGAAATAGGTTTTGATGGCTATGCACTAGGTGGTTTATCTGTTGGTGAGCCAAAAGAGGACATGATCAATATTCTTGATCAATGTGCATATAAAATGCCTGAGCAAAAACCACGCTACTTGATGGGCGTGGGCAAACCAGAAGATTTGGTTGAGGCAGTGCGCCGTGGTATTGACATGTTTGATTGTGTAATGCCAACGCGTAACGCTCGTAATGGTCACTTATTTGTGACCGGTGGTGTGGTGAAAATCCGTAATGCAGCACACAAAACGGATACCAGCCCATTGGATGCAGAGTGTGATTGCCACACTTGTCAGAATTACTCTCGAGCGTACTTACATCACTTAGATAAGTGTAATGAAATTTTAGGCGCTCGACTCAATACCATCCACAACTTACGTTATTATCAACGTTTGATGGAAGGAATGAGAAACGCCTTGTCAGAAGGCACATTTGACGAATTTGTCGAAGACTTTTATGCGCGCCGTGGCATACCGGTGCCAGAGTTGGCTGACGTTGGTTTGACAGAAAATAATTAATTTTATAAACGAGGAAGTGAAATGAGCTTTTTTATCTCAAGCGCGCATGCTAGCAGTGCAGCGGCTGCACCAGCAGGTGGCGGTATGGAAATGCTAATCATGTTAGGTATTTTTGGTCTGGTATTTTATTTTTTAATTTACCGTCCACAAGCTAAACGTGTTAAAGAGCACAAAGACCTAATGGGCGCATTAGGCAAAGGTGACGAAGTACTAACTCAAGGTGGACTTGTGGGGAAAATCACAAAGGTAGCCGATGATAAGGATTTTGTTGTAATCGCACTAAACGACCAAGCTGAAGTGACAGTGCAAAAATCAGCGATTTCAGCAGTACTTCCTAAAGGTACAATGAAGTCTCTATAAGAAAAACAATAAAGGGATAGTCCAGTGTTAAACAAGTATCCAATGTGGAAGTACTTACTTGTTCTCGCTGTGTTAGCTATCGGTATTCTTTATGCCACACCTAACCTGTATGGTCGCGATCCGGCCATCCAGGTATCTGGCACAAAAGGAGCGGATGCGACACTCAGCGTATTAGATCAAGTCAACGAAACCCTGCAAAAGAATAACCTTGGCGTGAAATCTTCTGTGCTTGAAGATGGCCAAATCCTTGTCCGCTTCAAAAACGTTGAAGATCAGCTTAAAGCGCAAGATATTCTGCGCAATACTCTAAGTGAAGACTACATTTCCGCTATTAATATGTCCCCTGCACAACCTGAGTGGTTAAAAGACTTAGGTGCAAATCCAATGAAACTTGGTCTTGATTTAAGTGGTGGTGTTCACTTCACAATGGAAGTGGATATGGTCACAGCGATGGACAATGCACTAGAGCAAATGGAGCAAGACTTTAAGAGCGACTTGCGAGAGGAAAAGCTACGCTATCGCACTGTTAGACGAGTATCTAATAGTGAACGTGTGCAAGTAACTATGCGTTCTGAAGAAGACAAAGATGCGGCATTAAGTTTCTTGCGAAAGCGCTATCCTGGTAATGACTTTATCAATGACAGCAGTGACAGCCTTGCTTTCTTCTCAAGCCTTAGCGATCTCAAGTACAAAGAGCTTCGTGAATATGCGATTAAGCAGAACGAAACGATTATTCGTAACCGTATCAACCAACTAGGTGTTGCTGAACCAAACGTACAACGTCAAGGCGGTGAACGTATTATCGTACAATTGCCAGGTGTTCAAGATACAGCTCGTGCAAAAGAGATTCTTGGTGCGACGGCGACACTGGAGTTTCGTGAAGTAGACGAAAATGCCGATGTTCGCGCAGCTGCACAAGGTCGAGTGCCACCAGGCACAGAAGTTATTCTGCATAAAGATGGCTACCCTGTGGTGCTTAAAAAGCGCGTTATTCTTGAGGGTACTCACATCACAGGTGCGCAATCTGGAATGGATGAATATCAGCGCCCACAGGTTAATATCAAGCTAGATAGTAAAGGTGGCGCAAAGATGAACGCCTTTACAAAACGTGCCATTGGTAAACGTATGGCGACGGTTTTCATCGAGTACAAGCCATCAGGCAAGAAAGACGAAAATGGCAAAGCGTTACCACCTATCAAAGTCGAAGAGGTGATTAACGTGGCGACGATACAAGCGCGTTTAAATAGCTCTTTTCGTATTACTGGGATTGATAGTCCGGCAGAGGCACATAACCTAAGCTTACTACTTCGCGCAGGTGCGTTGGTAGCGCCAATTCAAATTGTTGAAGAGCGTACTGTAGGTCCAAGCCTTGGTCAGGAGAACATTGAAGCTGGTATGACGGCGGTTGTTCTTGGTTTTGCGTTTGTTCTTGCCTTTATGTTGCTGTACTACAAAGGTTTTGGTCTGGTAGCAAACCTAGCGCTTGCTGCTAACCTAATTATGATTGTGGGTGTAATGTCGATGATCCCAGGTGCCACACTTACGCTGCCAGGTATTGCCGGTATCGTATTAACAGTTGGTATGGCTGTTGATGCTAACGTTCTGATTTTTGAGCGTATTCGTGAGGAATTAGCAGAAGGGCGCAGCCCGCAACAAGCGGTACACCATGGTTATGATAGCGCATTTAGTACAATCTTCGATGCCAATATCACGACACTCATCGCGGCGGTGATCCTATTCTCTGTTGGTACAGGTCCAATTGCAGGTTTTGCGGTAACGTTAGCTATCGGTATTATCACGTCAATGTTTACAGCGATTGTTGGTACGCGTGCGGTAATCAACGCTACGATCGGTGGTAAACGTATTAACAAGCTATCAATCTAGGAGACGGACATGCAATTATTGAATTTAAAAAGCACTATCCGTTTTATGTCGGCAAGAAAGCTATCAATGGCTTTCTCGGCGTTATTGATTTTAGCGTCAATCGGCTCGTTTATGGTCAAAGGATTAAACTTTGGTTTAGACTTTACCGGCGGTACCGCGGTTGAAGTTGGCTTCTCACAACCGGCTGATTTAGCCAAGGTGCGTAGCGTGTTGGCCGAAAATGGTTTTGCTGATGCCTCGGTACAGTTGTTCGGGTCTAGCCAAGAAGTGCTGGTACGTCTAGCGCCAAGAGGCGATGATGTTAAGGCTGAAGTACTTGGTAATCAATTGATAGCTGCACTTAAACAAGCAGATGAAAGCGTTATTATGCGTCGTATTGAGTTTGTCGGGCCAAGCGTGGGTGAAGATCTTAAAGAGCAGGGCGGTTTGGCGATGCTAACCGCGCTTATCTGTATCTTAATCTATGTTGCTTTTCGATTTGAATGGCGTTTTGCTGTAGGTGCTGTGGCAGCACTTTTCCACGATGTTGTCTTAACGATGGGATTATTTTCCATTCTTGGTCTTGAGTTTGACTTAACAATTTTAGCAGCGATACTCGCCGTAATAGGATACTCCTTGAACGATACAATCGTTGTGTCAGACCGTATTCGTGAAAACTTCCGCAAAGTCCGAATTGATGACACATTAGAGATTATTAATATCTCTTTGACGCAGACACTTAACCGTACATTAGTCACCTCAATCACGACGATTCTCGTGTTGGTAGCACTATTTGTTTGGGGTGGTCAAACCATTCATGGTTTTGCCACCGCCCTGTTATTTGGTGTTTTCATCGGTACTTACTCATCAGTTTATGTTGCCAGTTCTGTTGCAGTTGCAATGGGTGTGAGCAAAGAAGACTTGATCCCAGTAGAAGTTGAAAAAGAAGGTGCGGATTTAGACGCCATGCCTTAACTACTGACTATAGAGTAAATAACCTGAGCTGCGGATAACTAATGCCTTTCTAGCAGCCAGTTTTAGCGCTAACTGCGTTGAATTCACTTCCAATAGCCAGCTGTTGGTTCGTAAATTCGCCTTGCCTACAGGATGTAGGTACCTTAGCGAGAGCAGGACGCGGGAGCGGTGTTTTCTCTAAAACTCTCTGGGTAGACAAGGAAAAACTAAGTTGTGGCTTAGCAACAGTGAGTTGGAACACTCCTTATCCAAACCTCAGGTTAAATATCAAAAGCGGCTAACTTAGCCGCTTTTTTGTTAGCATATAATTGTTTCTAAAAAATTACATTGTTGTATAATGATAATCGTTATCAATAAAGGAGATTATCATGTACAAACTCATGATGGCAGTTAGTGTATTAGCCTTAGTTACAGCATGCTCAGAGCAGCCTCAGCCAGAGCAAAAAGCAGCGCCTGCCGTGCAGGAAGCGACTGACTCGCTAAGTATGTATAAAACGCAAGCCGAGGCACTATTAGCCAATATTCGTGTAGAGAAAGAAGATAAAGCCTTAGAGGCTCAGTCAGCAGAGTTGGTGAATTTATCACGCACTCTATTGAACGAATTCGTCGCTAAGTATCCTCAATGTCAGACCTATCTTGATGCTTTAGACAAGGCAGCAGATATCATCCCAACATTACCTTTGGAAGAAATTGAAAGTGGTTATCATGCGGATGGTAAGTTACCAAAATTCGACGACCCAGTTTGTTATCATGCCAAAGATCTATTAGTTCACCCTGCGACAGTTCAAGCGATAGCTATGAATGGCTTTAAAGGACCTGAAGATTATAAAAGCGCAGAGATGGAAATTGTTGAAGTAATAGCGCATTTTGATCAAGTTGAAAGAGCACTGAAGTAAGCGACACTACCTTGTCTTAATACTCATCCAATTTAAAGGTGAAGTAAATTCAACTTTAAATTGGGTACATTTCATCCGATTGACATGTAACTGTCATACACAGTTGCTACCGTGCGCGATTATGTTTTTACAGTGAGCCTGATCCTGTGAAGTCTTCGCGCACGATACTACTCAATACAATAATAAAAGAAAAAGCGATATCTACACTTTTTCAGCCCATCTATGATCTTGCGAGGCGTCAAATTTTAGGATTTGAAGCACTAAGCCGTGGTATTCCGGGTTCATCACTGGAGTCTCCAGATAAATTGTTTGCAATCGCAAGTCAGCAAGAGCGATTATCTGAGCTAGAAATTATTTGTCGTGATAGTGCGATTAAGCAGTTCGTGTCGCACAGCTTACCCGGTAAATTATTTTTAAATGTTAGTCCCAAAGCGTTACTAGATCCTTCCCACCCCAAAGGTGAAACACGTCACCTCACGGAAATTTACGGGCTTGACCCAAAACGTGTTGTAATTGAAGTCACAGAACAAGATAAAGTAGATGATGCACATTTGTTGCTATCCACTATTACACATTATCGAGAGCTTGGATTTCAAATTGCAATTGACGATTTGGGAGCCGGGTATTCGGGGCTAAGAAAGTGGTCAGAGCTATGTCCTGATTACGTTAAGGTCGATCGGTATTTTATCGATCATTGCGATCAGAGTGTAGTGAAAAGAGAGTTCTTGAAGTCGATAATAGAGTTGGCAAAAGCCACCAGCACTAAAGTGATTGCAGAGGGAATTGAGCGAGCTGAAGAACTAAAGCTAATTGAACAGTTGGGTATTGTTAATGCACAGGGCTTTTTACTTGCTAAACCTGAAATGAAACCGCCTACTGAGCTTGAGGTGTTTAAGTCACTACACTCAGATCCGTCGGCTGTACCTGGGCGGTTCGAGCAGTCTATGGCTATCGGTTGGCTGGCCAAAGATATAAATGCTATCCATGAGTGTACACAATGTATTGATGCACATAGGTTATTTGAGCAAGATCGAAACTTGGCTAGCATCGCGGTTGTGAATGATGTGAGAGAGCCAATAGGGTTGCTACATCGAGATCAATTAACAGAAGTTTTTGCAGCACCTTATGGTCACGCGCTATTTGACAAAAAGTCAGTGATTAAATTAATGGACAAGCAGCCTTTGGTGGTTGATGAACAGCAAGAGCTTGACTCCGTCAGTAAGCAAATTACCGATCACGAATTTGATATTCGTCGCCATATTATTATCACCAGAAATGGCTGTTATCTTGGCTTAGCGCCGCTTAGAGACATACTAAAGCACATTACCGAGGAAAAAATACGTCATGCTCAGCATGCTAATCCATTAACCATGCTACCTGGTAACGTCGCGATTAACGAAGCGATAGAGCAAAGACTGCGTTCGAATCATGACTTTTCTTTGGCTTATATTGATTTAAACCATTTTAAACAGTTTAACGATTTATATGGGTACGCCAGCGGTGACAGTGTCATTAAGCTTTTAGCTGAGGTGACCATGGATGTTTGTGCCCACAGCCCAAGTTTTGTAGGTCACATAGGGGGGGATGACTTTATGGTGGTATTTGATAATCATGATGCGCAAGCACTATGTCATGAGATTATTGCTGAGTTTGAAACTAAATCCACAGCTTTTTTTACCCCTGAGCATGTCAACGCGGGAGGCTATTGGGCAACAAACCGCGAAGGACAAAAGCAGTTTGTACCATTATTGACTTTATCAATCGGTTTAGTGCGTCCAGATCTACAGCACTGCTTTAACTCCCATCAAGTGGCGGCATTGGCAACTGATGCAAAAAAAGAAGCTAAACGATACCGAAACAGTTACTTATTCGTTTGTAATCGACGCAAACCCACTGTGTCAACGGTTCGACTCGAAAATGCAGGGTAATAATAGCGTAAGCATACGACGACTTCATAATACTCTTTATCTTTGATAACAAAACGCTATACAAGGGAAAAATATCACTGAAGAAGTAGCAAACTTAGTGCTTTGCTACTCCTAACAGGTGTCTAGCGCTTTTTACGCAGACTGGGGAGGGCGTAGTCATATTCTTCTTTGTAGGTAATTGCGGCTAAAATAAGCAGTATTAGACAATTAGCACTGTAAATTAAGTACCCGCTAACATCAAAACTATAAAAGAAAATGGTCATTTCGACGCCTTTGGCATTTCTAAAATAATTTTCAATTAAGGCTGCGAAGCTCATAAAAACATTAAAAATTGCCAGCCAAGGCATAATTGCATCGGCAAAGGTGTAGCGTGTTTTTAATTTGGGGAACAGCTTTTTGGTGATCTCGACACGATAAGTCAACGGAAAAACTACCATCAAACCAATCAGGAAGTGAGTACCAAAAATAAGGGTATTCTGTAATAGTCGCTGGTCTTTTGAGGATTCTAAACTAATCAAACCAGACGAAAAAACCGCAGTTTCTAGGGTAAAGGGAACAACTGCTAATAGAGAGAGCGCGCAAATATTAACGTCTTTTAATCGAGCCCCTAATATAAAGACTGTTAAGACAATAAGCACATAAATAATGTAGAAGTGAAAACGAATGTCATATAAGACTAAGAGACCTACTGCTACAATTGCATAAGGTATCAGTAAGTCTCCTAATGAGAAATTTTTCTTCATAGCACCACACTAGTCTTTGCTAGTTTCTTTTTGTGCGTTAGGGTCGTTTGGTTCGTAAATACCGCCACCAGAAACCTTTTTGCATTCTTTCAAATTTAGCTTTTGCATTACATAGTCCTTATTGAATTTACTTGACGTGCAAGCAATCAAAGTGTTTGAGGTTGATACTCTAATTGCGCTAAACGCAATTTCGGAAAGTCGCCCAGACTACTTAACCGACAATTCCGACCAGTACAAACTTAACACCAAATAAACACAAGGTGAATGAAAAATTAAAGATTTTTTTTAAGTAATAGCCTTGATAAATCAGAATTTGAGCTAGTTTATTAAAAAAAATAATAAATTCATATTGTTATATTCTGAATTTTGCGACCTCAATTTCTAAATTGCTAGAAAGCGCTTTAATGGTATCAGTTGCTTTGTGGGCTTTTTCTGAAACGCTAGCAGTTTGAGATGCAGTATCTGATATTGTGACGACTCGCTGCGCCGTATCTTCACCTGCACTGAGCTGTTCTTGCGCGGCTTGTGCTATTTGATGACTCATATGTAAAATAGATTTTAAAGAATCGGCGACTTGAACTAGTGCTTTAGAAGCATCAGAAGACATGCTAACGGTCTTTTCACTGGTTGCAATACTAAGGTTTACCGAGGCTTTTGCATCTTGTGTTGCACTTTGCAGCTTGGTGATCATATTGCGAATTTCTTCGGTACTGGTTTGTGTTCGTTGTGCAAGCTGTCTGACCTCATCAGCAACTACGGCAAAGCCTCGCCCTTGTTCACCCGCTCTTGCAGCCTCTATGGCAGCGTTTAGTGCCAGCAAATTAGTTTGTTCAGCAATGGATTGAATAACGGTTAGGACGTTCGCTATATTTGATACTTCTTCGTCGAGTACTTGGATGTTATTACCAGCGCTGTCAATTTGCTGCTCTAATAATGCAATCTCTTGCGCGGCTTGAGCTGTGAGTTTATCCGCTGCATTTCCTTGGCGTTCAGCCTCTTGTACTGAGCCTGCTGCTTGTTGAGCATGTTCAACAACGGCTTGAGCTGATGCTGTAAGCTCAGTAATTGCAGAAGCAACCATTTGTGTTTCTGAACTGAGGCTATGGGTGAGCTGCTCCAATTGAATTGAACGTGATTCACTGTCTGACGTTTGCGTCTGCAATGCGCAACTTGCTTGTTTTAACCCTTCAACGACTCCCTTTAGGCCGTCTTGCATGTAAGCCATTGCGGCTAAAATACTATAGTCTTTACAGCTAGCGGTATTAATAGGGGTGGTGAGGTTTCCTCTAGAAACATGCTTTACAATGGTCAATACATCGTTTATTTCTGCCCCCAACTTGTGACTCAAAGACAAACCAAACCGTGCTAGCGCCGTGGTCAGTATAATTGCCACTACTAAAGACAATGCAACTAACCAGATAGCAGTATCCCAATAGCGTTCATTGACTTCTTTGTAACTTATTCCGGTACCAACATACCAGCCAAACAGAGGTGTTTTCTGAACTACTGAGGTAAGATCGACAATTTCACCGTCCCGTAATGATGTCCAATGATAAGTAATGATCTGATCAACCTCATTACCCACCAGGCGCTTGACCATACCACCTATGCTCTTTCCTGAAGCATCCCTAAAATCGTTAAAGCTAGTGCTATGAAGCTGAGGATCATGGGGGGTTGCAACAAAATCCATTTTTTCATTAACAACATAAACGTATTCAGAGTCGTGATATTTGTTCTCTCGTAGGACCTGAATTGCCATTTTTTTGGCTTGTTGTTCGGTCAATATGTTCTGTTGTGCAAAATGTTCAAATTGTTTCACTATGTTAACCGTACTTTTCATCAGCTGATTGATGCGAGCAATATTATCGCTCTCACTGGCATGGCGTAGTGCTTGAAGACCAACAAAGGCGACGGCAAGCAAAGAAACAAATATTGCCGCTGCAAAGGTAATTATTTTTGCTCTAAGTGTGAAATTGGAAAACACAGGATAGCCCCCTAAAAATACTCTATTAAATGATTTAGCATGTTTAGGGGGAAGTTGTAAGTGGGTTAATGTGCTATACGGACTATTTCGAGATGATATTTACTCATACACCGGAAATTTGAGAGTTAATTTGCATTAATTATGCTAATTTCTTCATCGGTGAGTGGGCGGTATTCACCCTCTGCAAGCGTTGGATCAAGTGTGATACCAGCTATATTTTCCCGATGTAGTTCAACAACTTGATTACCTACAGCGGCAAGCATTCGCTTAACCTGGTGGTATTTTCCTTCACAAATAGACAAGCGTAATGCGTATTTATCTATTTGCTCTGTTTTTGCCGGTAACGTAGCTTGTTTTTCGCCATGAAGTTCAACACCTTGCTCGAGCTGGATCAAAGCTGTGTCGGTCAATTCATCACGACTTTCTAAAACATAAGTTTTAAACTTTTGCTTTTTAGGGGAGGTAATTTGATGTGACCAATCTCCATCGTTGGTGAGCAATACTAAACCAGTTGTGTCGATATCTAACCTACCTGCCACATGAAAATCTTTTAAGTTAGGCTCATCGAGCAAGTCAAAGACTGTTGGGTGTAACTCATCGCTATTTGCACATACATAGCCCTTAGGCTTATTGAGCATAAAATAGCGTAAGCCAAGGTACTGTAGGTGAACACCTGCAAACGTTATATGATCTGCTAAGGTAACTTGGATATCGCCTTTTTTGACGACGTTACCATTGACGGTAACTAGACCTTTTTTAATATTGATTTTGACCTTACTGCGAGGCATTTCAGCAACATGGCTCAAAAACTTCTCTAACCTACATGGAAATTTCATAGTTAAATAGCTCGAATAATAAATTAGTTTTTGCGATAGATTTCAGGTAATAAATCGTAACAATGTACGCTCAGCGCAAACTGTTTGGATACTTTAGCTTGCAACAGTGTTAACGCCCCTTCGGTAAGCGCCTGCTTTTGCTCTATTGTTCTACCCGCCATTAAATGGATCTGTAAATGAATAAATCCTTGTTTGCCATCACCTAGTTGAAAATGCTCGAATGACATTGCACGTGTTTTAACTGAAGCTGGATCGAAAAGACCACACGCACAAGCGAATTGCTGTACTTGTGATACTAAGGCTTCGGTTTCTATTGGTAAATTATCCGAATGTTCGAGAATAAAGTGAGGCATGTGAAACTCCATGTTTTTGCATTAGTCGTAGAGTTTATGCTATTTATCTGAGGTTATTCCACAAAAGAGTGAATTATTAGCATGCTGTCCTTATTTAAATTCTCCCCGTTACTCAGTGAAGAAGAAACTCAGTGGTTGGTCGATACCTTTATTTGGGCATTTGAACACTTTGATGGAGAATACTTTTTAAGCGACACGCAGATTATTACACCGACCCCACACTTTTTCCCCGATCCTGTTTCGAGTATTGAAGAAATGGCTGCTGTTGTTTTTTCCCGAGTAAAGTCATATGCAGGTTTACAAAAATGGCCAATTCATCTGGTATCGCCAGCACAAATGCAAACGACGCATATGGCAAAATTGCAGGTAGCTGGGCGGTGGCGTGGTGATCAAGCTGTCATTTCAGAGGCTTCAACTCCGATAGCGGTGTCTTATAATCCGAATCAAATTAATCAGCCACAGGATCTTGTTGCGAGCCTAGCTGGGGTGCTAGCAAAGGTACTGATTTTACAGCGGGGAGTATTACCGCCGGGAGGGCAGGAACAGCTGGATGCTGCAAGTGATGTGCTTGCCGGTTTTTTTGGTTTTGGCGTGATGGTTTCTAATACGGTGTATCACTTTAGGGGAGGGTGTGGCTCTTGTTATAATCAGTACGCAAATCGTCAGGCAGCACTGACTGAGCAGCAAAGCATATTCGTCCACGCCTTGGTGTGCCATTTTAAAGGTGCAAAGGATGGTCATAAACATCTCAAACCACATTTGGTCGGCCAGTTTAAAAAAGCCAAGAAGCAAATTAAGATGATGATGGATAGCTCTGAGCGTATAGACTTACTTGCTTTACAGGAACATGTTCATGCCCGCTTATCTTGATGAATTTATCATAATCGCGCTTGCTCACTTTTTTGCAGTAGCAAGCCCAGGTCCTGATTTTGCGATAGTGCTCAAGCAAAGTGTACAGCAAGGTAGAGCAAATGCGCTTTGGACAAGTTTTGGGGTTGGCTTGGGTATTTTAGTACATGTCAGTTATTGCTTATTGGGCGTAGCGTTACTGCTATCTCAATCTGAAACCTTGTTCACAGTAGTGAAATATATAGCCGCGCTATATCTGGCTTATCTTGGTGTCCAAGCGTTGCGATATGCAAAACCCAGTTCAGAGCATGAAAATATGACTGAGCACACTGTTACTGAGTCTAATTGGAATGCGTTGAAGCGTGGCTTTTTAGTTAATGCGCTGAACCCAAAGGCGACGCTGTTCTTTTTATCGCTTTTTACTTTGGTCATAGAGCCAAGTACTCCAAGTAGTGTGCAGCTGTTTTATGGCATATACATGGCGTTGGCAACTTGGTTATGGTTCTCTTTACTGGCTGTTATTTTATCAAAAAAAAATGTCAGGCACTTTTTTCAGCTAGCTGGACATTGGTTTGATCGCGGGATCGGTGTGATCATGTTATTACTCGCAATAAGGCTGGTGGTGTAATGAATGACAAAAACATAATTAATTTTAGCTTTGGTTCGAATATGTCCACGGCTCGGTTATTATCACGATTGCCTGAAGCTGAGCTATTGGGAACTGGCGTGCTAAACGGGTATCGGTTGACCTTTGATATGTTAAGTACAGATGGCTCAGCAAAGTGCAATATCGTGCCATGCTCAGGACTTAACAGTCGAGTTTATGGGGTGTTATACACGCTGAACCTGCAAGAGAAGCGACGTTTGGATGAAATTGAAGGCGAGCGCTATGACTGCCGCAGTGTACCTGTCGTAATGCAAAATGGTAGCGTTGTGGAGGCTTGGTGCTACATTGCCAATACCTTTATTGATGATGAGTTGCCTTTTGATTGGTATGTTCAGCACGTACTTGAAGGGAGCAAAGAACATCACTTTCCATCTGAATATCAAAACGTTATATTACAGCAGCCCCATAGGATTGATGAAAATAAAGATAGACAAAAACAAGAGTTAGCGATTTATCAGTCACGCTGCGATTAATATAAAGTTCACGCTCGCATTTAAATGGTTGAGCTGTAATAAATCCAAGGAATAGTAATGAAAATAAAACAATGGCTCATCACAACTGGTTTGGTTGCTGCAAGTATACTGACACCGCCTGCAAGTGCAGCTGTAAATTTACAAGATGTGGAAAGTGCCGTCGAAGAAGCGATGAAGCGGTTCAATATACCGGGTTTAGCGATAGGTATTGTTGAAGATGGCAAAGTTGTGATGACCAAAGGCTTTGGGGTCACACATTTACACAAGCCTGCTAACGTCAACGCTGATACGCTTTTTGGGATCGCATCTAATACCAAAGCTTTTACTGCCGCAGCACTGGCAATGTTGGTTGATCAGGGAAAATTAAGCTGGGATGATAAAGTTGTTCAGCATATTCCTGAGTTTAAGCTTTACGATAGCTATGTCACTCGAGAAATGACCATTCGCGACTTATTAAGTCACCGCAGCGGGTTAGGTTTAGGGGCCGGAGATTTAATGATCTGGCCTGATACAGATAAAACCATGCCTGAACTACTTGCTGGTATCTCACACCTTAAACCAGATTCCAGCTTTCGCAGTCAATACGCCTACAACAATCTCATGTTTGTGGTAGCCGGTGAAGTTGTCAGTCGAGTGAGTGGTAAAAACTGGCGCGACTTTGTTGAGCAAGAAATGTTCAATAAATTGGAGATGGATGATTCCAAAGCAGGGTTTTCTCGGATCCCATCAGATAACACGAACTGGGCAACGGGACATATTCCTATGTCGGGTAAATTGACGCCATTTTTTGTTAACTATCTTGAAGATTTTCGAGGGGCGGGTGCCATTGCGTCCAATGTCGATGATATGACAAAGTGGCTACAAACTCAGTTAGCTGGTGGGCAGCTGCCATCCGGCGAGCAATTATTTTCAGCTGCTCAGCAAGTACAAATGTGGCACCCTCATATAACACGAATACCAGCCAAAAAAGCGGCATCATTTTATCACCAGCAGTTTAGAGGTTATGGCTTAGGCTGGGCGATTGAAGATTATTTCGGTTATAAAAAAGTAGGCCACGGCGGCGGTATTTTAGGCATGGTCTCTCAGGTTGCAATGATCCCAGAGAAGAAGCTGGGTGTTGTTGTACTGTCAAATCAGCAAAAGTATGCTGCGTTATCAGCGATTATTAATGAAGTATTTGAGGATGCCCTAGGGTTAGAAGATAAAGATTGGGTCAACCTTATTGCTGATGACTATTTTAAAGCTCAGCAAGAAAAGTACGCCAAAGCAGGCATTGCCAAAGTAACGGCGCCGCAGCCATCATTGCCGTTGCAAAATTACACCGGAACTTTGGTAAGCTCATGGTACGGTGATGTGATAATAGAGCAACTTGATAATGTACTGCGAATTGATTTTACGCACACTAAACGGCTAAAAGGAAAGCTTGAGCATCTCAGTGGCAATACTTTTGTGGTACGCTGGGATGAGCCGTTACTTGAGGCTGACGCCTATATCAACTTTACTATTAATAAATCACAACGCGTAGAGTCAGCTGAAATGGAATTTGTAAACCCTCAAATCACCGATTTTAGTTTTGATTTTCACAACCTTGAATTAAAGGCTAAGGCTGCGCCTGCAGCGCATTAGGATATACCAAAGTATCAAAGCCACTAAGAGGTGGCTTTGATATAGTCAAAAGGAGCAATGACTGGACTCAACAGAGTCATACACTAAGCGAGGATGTATTCTACGATGCGTACTGCAATTATCACCCACCCTTATTGCCGCAAGCATAAAATGACAGAGGAACATCCCGAATGTCCGGCCAGATTAGATGCGATATCGGATAGGCTACTGGCCTCTGGATTAGATATAGCCGTAGAACATAAAGCCGCAATTAAAGCTGACACCTCGCATTATGCCTTGGTGCATGATCAAGCCATGATTAAAGAGGTGATAGACAAGATCCCGAATGAAGGACTGGCGTCATTAGACGGTGATACATGGCTGTGCCCTGACTCGCTAAAAGCAATTGAGCGTGCTGTTGGTGCTGGAATATTAGCGGTAGACGAAGTTATTGCTGGTAATCTCGATGCCGCATTTTGCGCGGTAAGGCCGCCAGGACACCATGCTAATCAAAGTACTTCCTCTGGGTTCTGTGTCTTTAATAATGTCGCCATTGCTGCGGCTTACGCAAAAGCCAAGGGGGTTGAGCGGATTGCAATTTTAGATATTGATGTGCACCATGGCAATGGTACTCAAGATATTTTCAAAGACGATCCTAGCATTCTGTTTTGTTCACTATTTCAGTATCCATTCTATCCTAATACCGCGATTGAAAACCATCAAAGCTTAATTAACTCTCCATTGGCAGCAGGTGCTGATGGCAATGATTTAAAAGCATTATTTCAACAGCAGTGGCTACCAAAACTAGGAACATTTAGACCACAGCTTATCTTTATTAGTGCCGGATTTGATGGTCATCTTGAAGATGATATGGGAGGACTAAAACTAGTTGAGCAGGACTATCAATGGTTTACTGAACAAGTTGTTGCGTTAGCAAAATCACAACACTGCTTAGGTATTATCTCCTACTTAGAAGGTGGATACGATCTGTCTTCACTTGGCCGTAGTGCCGTGACGCACATCAAAGCGTTAGTAGAAGAGGGTGAATTACTTTAGTAACGCAAAAGCTTGCTGAACACTCTGCAATTGTATTTTACTAACACAACATTGTCCTTCGTCAATAAGGTACTGTTGCACTAAACTGGTTAAATCAGGCAGCTCTATGGTATCAACCACATGCCCCTGTAAATTGGTACAACTGCCATTCGATGCGATAACGACGGCATTGCTCTTGGTGGCGTCATCAAGCATATGAATAGAGTCTGATAGCGCTTTATCATCCTCAATAAGCTCTATACTTTGGTCTAATACCAGTAGGATTGGATAATTTTTTATCGTCATTATTTGTTCAAGGTCAAGTTATCAACAGCGACGCTCAGTATACTTCAAATTGGAATAATATTGCGAGAGTGTGCTTATGGTTGGTGATTCACGTCAGTTACAGATCAAAGAAGTATTTACCAATAGCTTGTTATGTTGCGATGAGCAAACGAGTCTTCATGATGCGGTTGCACAAATGCAAGCAAACCGAGTGAGTTCTATTTTTGTTACTCGTGCTGATGATATTATCGGTATTTGGACTGAGTCCGATTGCGTTAAGCTCGACTTTAATGATCCAAATTTTGCTCAAGTACCTATCAAATCTGTGATGACCTCTCCGGTACAAAAAATTCAGATAGATAAAACATTGAGCGAAGCCACTGTTAAGTTTCATCAGCTGGGGATCCGCCATCTATTAGTCATTGACCTTGATAATATTCCTTGTGGTGTGGTGTCGTTGTCGGATATTGTTCGCAGCCAAGGACTAGACCATTACCTGCACTTTCGGCCAATTGAGCAACACTTTGATTCAAATATTGTCGTGTTAGACAGCCAGGATTGCGTTTCTGATGTGATTAGTAGCATGTGTGAATTAAAGCTCACTGCGGTGCTGGTATATAATCATGCTTTACATGAATATGGGATCATCACCCAACGAGATATTGCCTACATCATTCTCAACCCCGATTGGCGTCAACCATGTTGGAACTTGGCAAGTTACCCGATGCTGGCAATGACCCCAAAGGATAGTTTATTTGATGCCTACCGCATGATGACGGTAAATTCTATTCGGCATTTAGTTGTCACTTGTCCCGAATCTCAAAAAGTTATTGGCTTATTAGCACTGAAGAATGTACTAACTGAAATTGAAACTGCGTATTGCAGTGAATTAGAGAAGGTATTGGTGCAGCGAGATATTGCACTGCAAAAATCTGAGAAGAATTTATACCTTGCCAATCGTATCATTGATGCCTCTTTGGATGGCATCATGATCACCAAAAGTTCGGGCGAAATTATTCAGATCAATCCGGCATTCAGTGCGCTAACCGGTTATAAAGATTACGAAGTGCTTGGCAAAAATCCCAGTATATTAAGCTCTGGCTTACATGATGAATCTTACTACCAGAGTATGTGGCAAACGCTCAGAGAAACAGGGGTATGGCAAGGCGAGATATGCAATCGTAAAAAGAGCGGTGAAATCTATGTTGAATGGCTCACGATTATTGAGATCAGAGAGCCTTACAGTGACGACATGCTCTACGCCGCCATTTTTAGCGATATTACGGAGCGAAAAAATGCAGAAGAAAAAATTGCTCGTTTGGCTTATTTTGATGAATTGACCGGGTTGCCTAATCGTCGCTTATTCTACGATAGACTTTCTATGGCGTTGGCATCCGCGCACCGCTACAAGCAAAAGCTTAGCGTGATGTTTATAGATTTAGACCGCTTTAAGGAAGTGAACGACTCTCTTGGCCACAGCGCTGGAGATGAGTTATTAGTACAGGTTAGTGAGCGGATAAAGTCTATTTTGAATGAAGGGGACACGCTGGCGCGACTTGGTGGTGATGAATTTGTCGTGCTACTGAGCGAAGTGAACGGTATGTCGGAGGTCATTGAGTTTGCAGATCAAATCTTAATGGCGTTGTCGCACCCTTTTCAACTTGGTGATATGCAGGTCGCTGCGACGGCCTCGATGGGGGCAGCTATTTACCCCGAGGATGGCCATGATACCGAAACTTTATTGAAGCATGCCGATGTTGCTATGTATCGCTCCAAAGAAGTCGGGCGTAATTCCTTCCAGTTATTCGAAGCGTCGATGAATGCACGTTCATTTGAGCGTTTATCTATGCTCAGTCGTTTTCAAAACGCCTTGGAAAATGGTGAGTTTGAGCTGCATTTTCAGCCATTGCAATGTTTAACTAGCAGTCGCATCTCCAGTGTTGAGTGTTTGCTACGTTGGCGTGACCCAAACTTGGGCGTTATATCACCGGCCCAGTTTATTCCACTGGCAGAAGAGCTTGGGCTAATAATCCGTCTTGACCAATGGGTAATAGATAAGGCTTGCCAGCACTTAGCTAAATGGCAACAAGCTGGAATGGAGATAAGGCGCTTAGCGATTAACATTTCGGCGTCACATGTCACTCAGGGGGATCTTTATCAATGTGTCGCCCAAGCATTAAAAAAACACAATGTCGAAGGGAAGTATTTGGAGTTAGAGCTCACTGAGAATAGCTTTATTGGTAATTTATTGGAGGCGAAATACACCTTGAAAAAGCTCAAAGAGCTTGGTGTAAAGCTAGCAATTGATGATTTTGGCACTGGTTATTCCGCATTGAGCTACTTAGCTAAACTCCCTATAGATATACTCAAAATTGATGCTAGCTTTATTGCAAAAGTGCCTGATGAGTATGGTAATAGTGAGATTGTTGCGGCAATTGTTGCTATGGCTAAAGCACTTAATTTACAAGTTGTTGCAGAGGGAGTAGAAAAGCCAGTACAAAAGCGTTATCTACGTAAGCTAGGCTGTCATACTATTCAGGGATATGTCTTCTGTAAACCGCTTACAGAAGACGACTGGCAGGCGTTTTACTCGTCAGAGAAGGTGATCTCGTAGGAGCTAAACTTACGGATGTTGATCACGCCGTTATCAAAAAGCAGGTACTGACCTTTGATCCCCTCAAGTACACCAGATACCATGGGATCCTTGTCAAAGTTAAATGAAGTGATTTTGCTCGGATGTTGCTCCACAGGGAAAGTGAGGTCGACCACCTCTTCATCTAGCACTTCAATAGCTGTCGCGCCAAAGAGTTCGGCCAGCTCATCGAGTTTGGTTTGGATCTGTGGAATAAGCTTAGCGGCTTCTGCCTTGAGGTCTACTTCAGGGTTGATCCCTTTGAGCATATTACGCCAGTTAGTTTTATCAGCAATAAACTGCGCCAGTGCTACTTCCACTAACCCTGACTGATGACGGGTCTGCACTTTAAAAATCGGTAATGCTTGCGTCGCGCCTTGATCTATCCAGCGCGTTGGTATTTGTGTATGGCGAGTAATCCCAACCTTTAGCCCTGAAGTATTCGCTAAATAGACATAGTGTGGGATCATGCAGTTTTCTTCCCCCCACTTTGGCTCTCTACAGGTGCCTTGATCGAAGTGGCAAGTTTCAGGCTTCATAATACACATGTCGCAGCTTGCGAGCTTTTTCATGCACACATAGCAGTGCCCTTGGGAATAACTCTTTTTGGTTTTTTTACCACAATTACTACAAAATATATTGCCAGTGAAGGTAAGCGTGATGGGTTTTCCGAAGTAATCATTAAGTGATACTAAGTTATCCCCAACCGGTAATTGATATTGAATAGGTTCAACAAGCGTAGATTTTAACTTGCTGAGTGTACCTTGTACTTGCATCTTTGCCCCTAAAAATGCTCATAAAAGGGTAGGATACCATAGCAAATCAAGGTGAACGAAGTACATAAACTAAAAAGGCCAGCAATAGCTGGCCTAGCAAAGCTTAACGTGAATTAGCTTTCGCGTGCGATCGCGCGATATGCAATGTCGGTACGGTATTCCACACCTTCCCAGTGAATATCTTTCACTAGAGAGTAGGCACGTTTTTGTGCTTCAGTTACCGTATGTCCAAGTGCGGTTGCACATAGAACTCGACCACCAGCAGTCACAACGTGTTCGCCATCTTGTTTAGTACCGGCATGGAATACTTTTTCACCTTCAGGATAACTTACCTGTAGGCCTGATATAGCATCTCCTTTCGGGTAACTACCAGGATACCCTTTAGCAGCAAGTACAACGCCAACCGCAGCTCGTGGATCGAATTCAATTGCTGTTTGATCCAGTTCTTCTCGGTTAGCCGCCTCAATCAGCTCGACTAAATCTGATTGAAGACGTAACATAATTGGTTGTGTTTCTGGGTCGCCAAAGCGGCAGTTATACTCGATAACTTTGGGAGTGCCGTCAGCTGTGATCATCAAACCAGCGTAAAGAAAGCCTGTATATGGGTGACCTTCTTTTGCCATCCCTTCAACCGTCGGGTTGATCACTTCAGCCATGATACGATCATGAATGTCCGATGTGACCACCGGCGCTGGAGAGTAGGCTCCCATACCACCGGTATTTGGACCTTTATCGCCGTCATAGGCGCGTTTATGATCTTGGCTGGTGGCAAAAGGGAGTACATTTTTACCGTCAACCATGACGATAAAAGAGGCCTCTTCACCTTCTAAAAACTCCTCGATAACAACGCGACTACCGGCTTCACCAAAGGCATTACCCGCCAGCATATCGCGAATAGCTTCTTCCGCCTCCGCTTCGGTCATAGCCACGATGACTCCTTTACCAGCAGCAAGGCCATCAGCCTTGACAACAATAGGTGCGCCTTGTGCCTTTAAGTAAGCAAGCGCAGGCTCTATCTCTTCAAAAGTCTGATATGCCGCTGTTGGAATGTGGTGGCGTGCTAAAAAGTCCTTAGTGAACGACTTTGAGCCTTCCAGTTGTGCTGCCGCTTGTGTCGGGCCAAAAATAGCTAGGCCTTCTTCACGGAATCGGTCAACAACACCAATAACTAATGGCGCTTCAGGACCAACAATAGTCAATTGCACATTGTTTTCTTTAGCAAATGCGACCAAAGCATCGATATCTTCAACACCGATAGCAACATTTTCAAGCTTAGGTTCAAGCGCTGTACCTGCGTTACCAGGTGCGACAAAAACAGTTTTTACAGATGGATTTTGTGCGGCTTTGAATGCAAGCGCGTGCTCACGTCCACCGCTGCCAATGACGAGTACATTCATGGCGAAATTTTCCTATTAAAGCTTTTTGAATTTTAAGGTCATGCGGTCGCTTTCTCCAATCGCTTTATATTGCGCGGCTTTCTCATCACCAAGCGCCAAGCGTGGAGGTAGCGTCCATACCCCTTTAGGATGGTTTGCACTATCCAATGGGTTTGCGTTAATTTCACTACTTGCAATCAGCTCAAATCCAGCCTTTTTGGCTATATCGATAACATAACTTTGCTTCATGTAACCAGAAGACTTTTGGTCTTCAGTATCACGGTGCTCTGGTAGACGGTGTTCAACTACACCTAAAATACCACCAGGTTTCAGGGCTTTGTTAAAAGCATTGAACGCGCCAAGCACACCTTCATCACCTTTACCCATGTACCAGTTATGGACATTACGGAAGGTGAGTACCACATCGGCGCTGCCAGCTGGTGCAATATTACTGTGTGTAATAGGTGCAAACTCGGTGATCTTAACTTCACTGTAATCTGGGTTGGTTGCCACTTTTTCTTGGTAGCTTTTTAATGAACGTTGATAGTAACCAACATCTGAATCAGCAGGGAAGTGCGCTGCGTAGTATGTGCCTTTGCCTTTAACAAGAGGTGCTAAGATTTCGCTATACCAACCACCGCCTGGGGCAATCTCTACCACAGTCATAGCAGGTTCAATACCAAAAAAAGCAAGCGTTTCACTTGGGTTTCTATATTGATCGCGAGCTGTGTTTTTCTCTGCACGATTGTCGTTGGCAACGGCTGTTGCAATTGCGCTTGGTACTGCTTGGTTTGAGTTTGATTCTGTCGCGTTACAGCCTACAAGAGCTGTAAACACGGCAGCAGCGATAAGAGGTTTCATACTTAGATTCATCGTTAGTTTCCTTCATTCTGTTATGATCATGCTGTAGCCAGAATACTGGAAATTAGCTGAAACAAAAAGCGCGAAACTCATCAGTTTCGCGCTTTATTGATTAATGGCGGAAGTGGCGCATTCCGGTGAATACCATGGCCATTCCCGCTTCATCTGCGGCGGCTATCACTTCTTCGTCACGCATAGAGCCACCCGGTTGGATAACTGCGGTAATACCCGCAGCTGCGGCGGCGTCTATACCATCGCGGAATGGGAAAAAAGCATCAGATGCCATCACTGAACCTGGTACTTCTAAGTTCTCATCTGCGGCTTTGATCCCAGCTATCTTAGCTGAGTAAACGCGACTCATTTGACCTGCACCTACACCGATTGTCATACCGTCACGGGCATAAACAATCGCATTTGACTTAACAAACTTAGCGACTTTCCAGCAGAATAATAGATCTTTTAGCTCTTGCTCGGTCGGTTGGCGTTTTGAAACTACCTTCAGGTCTTCCAAGCCAACCATGCCTTGATCACGATCTTGTACTAAGATACCACCATTAACACGTTTGATGTCAGTGCCTGTGGTCTTAGTAGACCATTGGCCGCATTCAAGCAGGCGAACATTTTTCTTTGCAGCAACAATTTGCGCTGCTTCTTCTGAAATACTCGGGGCAATAATTACTTCAACAAATTGACGAGCAACAATCGCTTCTGCTGTGTCACCATCCAACTCACGGTTGAATGCGATGATGCCACCGAAAGCAGAGGTTGGGTCGGTTTTAAAGGCGCGGTCATAGGCTGCCAAGATTGTCTCATCTACAGCAACGCCACAAGGATTTGCATGTTTTACGATAACACAAGCTGGTTTATCAAACTCTTTCACACACTCAAGTGCGGCATCGGTATCTGCGATATTATTGTAAGATAGTGCCTTACCTTGCAGCTGCTTAGCGGTTGCTACAGATGCTTCTTCGATATTGTTCTCAACATAGAAAGCGGCATCTTGGTGAGAGTTTTCACCGTAGCGCATATCTTGTTTCTTCGTGAACTGCATATTGATAGTACGTGGGAATTTAGTCTCTTCAGAGGCTTCCTCAGTATAATCAGGAACCATTTTGCCGAAGTAGTTTGCAATCATACCGTCATACTGGGCGGTATGCTCATAGGCGGCAATAGCAAGGTCAAAACGTGTCTTGTATGTCGTAGAGCCTGTGTTTGCCTTCATTTCTTCAATGATTCGGCCATAGTCACTCGCATTGACAACAATGGTCACGTCTTTGTGGTTCTTAGCTGCAGCGCGAACCATAGTCGGGCCACCAATATCTATGTTTTCGATTGCATCTTCTAGGCTACAGTCAGCTTTCGCAACCGTTTGTGCGAAGGGGTATAAGTTGACTACTACCATATCGATTGCTGAGATATTGTTTTCGGTCATTACGTCTTCATCTTGACCGCGACGTCCGAGAATACCGCCATGCACTTTGGGGTGAAGCGTTTTCACGCGACCATCCATGATCTCTGGGTGGCCTGTGTAATCAGATACTTCTGTTACTTTAATGCCATTTTCTGCAAGTAGTTTGCAAGTACCGCCAGTTGATAGAATTTCCACGCCTTGAGCTTCTAAAGCTGCTGCGAATTCAACGATACCGGTTTTATCTGACACGCTTAGAAGGGCGCGACGAATTGGACGATGTATATCCATGATGGTTCAGGTTTCCTCAATGATTAGTTAAGGGCTAGCTTAGAAAGCCGGTATTTTAGCGCATTATTGTTAAGATGACGATGTTAAAAGGCGAGTTAAAGATGAGAAAAGTGCGACATGCAAAGGATAAATGTCCGCTAGCTGCTGAATTTTATACAATAAAAAAGCACCAAAAGGTGCTTTTTTATCAACTAAATTTTACTAGCAGTGCTTAGTTCATGCCGTATTTTTTTAGCTTCTTGCGAAGTGTGCCACGGTTGATACCTAAAAGGATCGCTGCACGAGTCTGGTTACCACGAGTATAAGTCATAACCTCTTCAAGTAGAGGTGCTTCAAGCTCAGAAAGAACTAACTCATAAACGTCTTGTACGTCTTGACCATTAAGCTGCTTTAGGTAGTGATGTACAGCTTTTTTAACTGCATCGCGCAAAGGTTGCGGTTTCTCTTGTGACTGAACATGAGCGTTAGTAATAAATGGAGAAGTCACATTTTGTTCGAACATCGTTATGTCTCTTTCTTAGTTAGCTTGCAGGGCAAAAAATATATTTACCCTAATGTTTCAAAATAGTCTTCTAATGCCTCGATTTGCGCCTCAGGCGCTTCAAGAGCATTGAATACTCGCCTAAATTGACCTTCTTGGTCATGGGCTTGCAAATACCAAGATACATGTTTGCGTGCGATGCGCGCTCCCATTGGTTCACCATAGAACTGATGGAGGTTAACTAAGTGTTCCATCAAAATTGCTCGAACCTCTGCTATTTCAGGCTCGGGCAAGTGTTCACCGGTTTTCAAATAGTGGTCTATCTCTCGGAAAATCCAAGGGCGACCTTGGGCGGCTCGACCAATCATAATGGCATCTGCACCCGTGTATTCCAGTACCTGTTTCGCTTTCTCTGGTGACGTGATATCACCATTGGCAACCACAGGGATTGATACTGAACGTTTAATTTCTCTGATCGTAGCGTATTCTGCATCGCCCTTATACATACATGCTCTTGTGCGACCATGTACTGCTAGCGAAGCAATGCCACGACGTTCAGCGATGCGAGCAATCTCAACGCCGTTACGGTTGTCTGTGTCCCACCCTGTACGGATTTTTAACGACACGGGAACCTTTACGGCAGCCACCACCGCAGAGATGATTTCATCTACCAGCTTGGGGTGTTGCAATAGCGCTGAGCCTGCAAGCTTTTTGTTCACTTTCTTTGCGGGGCAGCCCATATTTATATCTATGATCTGCGCACCATTGGCGACATTAAATTGTGCTGCTTGCGCCATCAGCTCTGGATCCGCTCCTGCGATTTGCACCGAGCGAATGCCAGATTCACCACTGTGATCCATGCGATTTTGCGATTTATCGGTTTTCCACACTTTAGGATTTGAAGACAACATTTCAGATACCGCAAGTCCTGCACCTAGACGCCGACACAGTTGTCTGAACGGTCTGTCAGTGATGCCCGCCATGGGTGCTACGATAAGATTGTTTTCAAGTTGGTATGGACCAATACGCACTACAGTTTAATCCGCCTTTCCTCAAGGGGCGCTAAGTTTACGGTTTTTTTTGCAAAAATCAAAGGTTATAAATTGAACATAATTGCTTTTTTTTTGAACTTTATGGGTTGACTTTTGATAACAAGCTGAGAGTTAGGAAAAATCGGCTGAAATTTAACCTAAAAACAATTTTTACTCTAATATGAGTTTAAATAATAAGCTGTAAAAAATGAGTAAAGCCTGTTAATTACAGGCTTTAGCAGTTAAAAGTTACTAACTTTATGAACAGCGAGTGTGCAGGTAAGCGGTGTTGACTTAGCTAACGTAAGCCAGTTCTTACCTTGTTACTTTTTAACCCCACTAACTCGAGTCCATTCTCCTTCTTGAGCAATGTCATCTAAGTGGATAAAGGGGGCGTATACATCTGCCACAGACTGAGCTTGCTCCTCTAAAATACCAGACATGGCAATCGCGCCTTCATTGCCTAAGAAGCCAAGAATAATCTCATGGAGCTCTCTTAAAGGCTGTGCAAGAATGTTAGCGACTACAATATCAGCACTAAAATCAGGCTGGTTTTCTGGTAAGTAGACTTCCAGTTGCTCTTCTACACCATTGCGCTTTGCATTTTCACGACTCGCAACCAGAGCTTGAGGGTCTATATCAATACCAATCACGCGCTCTGCGCCAAGTTTTATCGCTGCAATGCCTAAAATGCCTGAGCCGCAGCCAAAATCGACGACGGTTTTACCGCTGAGATCTTGTTGTTCGAGCCACTTGAGGCAAAGTGCGGTGGTGGCATGTGTCCCTGTACCAAATGCAAGACCAGGATCTAGTAGTACATTTACAGCGCTAGGATCAGGTATGTCGCGCCAACTAGGGCAAATCCATAATCTTTCACCAAACTTAATAGGGTGGAAGTTATCCATCCATTCACGTTCCCAGTCTTTGTCTTCTAGCTGCTCAAGTTTATAATTTAGTGGCTTATCGTGTTGTGATTGCAGGTAATCGACGACAGCCTGCATATCATGGTTGGCTTCAAATAGCCCAATGACGGTTGTTTCTGGCCATAAAATTACCTCACCTGGTTTTGGCTCATAAACCGGGTTATTTTTACTATCCATAAATGTCACAGAAGGGCAGCCAATATCCATTAGCATATCGCTTAGGGCATCAGCGTCGGCCTTATCGGCATAAATTCGAATTTGGATCCAAGCCATGTTTGTATACCTATTTAATCCAATTAGTATAAAAAAGGCCGCTTGATAGCGGCCTTAATCTTATTTGCTACTTCTTAGCCTTTAACGTCTAGGAAGCTCTTTAATAGATCAGAACGAGAAGGGTGGCGAAGCTTACGAAGTGCTTTTGCTTCAATCTGACGAATACGCTCACGGGTTACGTCAAACTGTTTACCTACTTCTTCTAATGTGTGGTCGGTGTTCATATCAATACCGAAACGCATACGCAGTACTTTTGCTTCACGTGCTGTTAGTCCCGCAAGTACCTCGTTGGTTGCACCACGAAGACTTTCCATTGTCGCCGAATCAATCGGTGATTCAATGGTGGTATCTTCGATAAAGTCACCAAGATGCGAATCTTCATCATCACCAATTGGTGTTTCCATTGAGATAGGCTCTTTTGCGATCTTCAGTACTTTACGGATCTTATCTTCAGGCATTACCATACGTTCTGCCAATTCTTCAGGACTAGGTTCACGACCCATTTCCTGGAGCATTTGACGTGAAATACGATTCAGCTTATTGATGGTTTCAATCATATGCACTGGGATACGGATTGTTCTAGCCTGATCCGCGATAGAGCGCGTAATGGCCTGACGGATCCACCAAGTTGCATAAGTTGAAAACTTATAACCACGACGGTATTCGAACTTATCAACCGCTTTCATTAGACCAATGTTACCCTCTTGGATCAAATCCAAGAATTGTAAACCACGGTTGGTATACTTTTTCGCGATTGAAATTACAAGACGCAAGTTTGCTTCAACCATTTCTTTCTTGGCACGACGGGCTTTGGCCTCACCAATACTCATGCGGCGGTTGATATCTTTAATACGCTCTATGCTTAATCCAGTGCTTTCTTCAAACACCTTTAACTTATTTACACAACGTTCGATTTCTGGCTTCACTTCAGCTAATTTTGCTGAGTGCTTTTCTCCTGATGCGATTTCCGCATCAATCCAAGCGGTGTCAGTTTCATTATTAGCAAAATGCTTAACGAATGTTTTCTTTGGTACTTTTGCTATTTGAACCGCTTGTTTCATGATGATACGTTCTTGAACACGTACTTTATCCATCATGTCACGCATGTTATTTACCATGCGGTCAAATTGCTTAGGAACTAGTTTGAAAGTACGGAAATGATCACCAATCTCCTGAATTGCAGCTTGTGCATCAGGATGTGAACGGCCTTTACCTTCAAATATTTCACGAGCATTATTGTAAAGTGTACGAAGATGCTCAAAATGTTCACGTGCTTCTTCAGGATCTGGCCCTGTATCTGCATCATCTGAGTCTTCATCGTCGTCATCAACATCATCGTCTTCGTCGTCTAAGTCTTCATCGCTTAGCTCTGAACCGATGTGTGTTGCTGAAATAGGTGCTTCATCTTCTTCAATAGCATTAGGATCAAAAAAGCCAGAAACAATGTCGCTTAAGCGCATTTCTTCAGCTTCGTATTTATCCCATTGCTCCAAAAGGTAAGTAATAGCTTCAGGGTATTCTGCAACAGAGATCTGTACCTGATTGATCCCTTCTTCAATACGCTTGGCGATTTGGATCTCGCCTTCACGTGTTAGAAGCTCAACAGTACCCATTTCACGCATATACATACGAACAGGGTCAGTCGTGCGGCCGATTTCTTTTTCTACTGTCGCTAGTGCCGCAGCTGCTGCTTCAGCAGCATCCTCATCTGTTGTGGTTTCTTGCATCATCAACTCGTCAGCATCAGGCGCATTTTCAGAGACCTGAATACCCATATCGTTGATCATGCTGATGATATCTTCTACTTGATCTGAGTCTATGATGTCTTGTGGAAGATGATCGTTAACTTCTGCAAAAGTTAAATAACCTTGCTCTTTACCTTTCTGAATCAGAAGTTTGAGTTGTGACTGAGGAGATTGATCCATAGAGAAATTTGCTTCCACTCTGAAAAGTTGATACAACAGGCGCCAGCTAATTAACAGCTAAATTTTGATGACGCAGTGAATAGAACATTATAGCACCGAAAATTACTATTGACTAGAACTTCTACCGTTTAAGCGCTTGCATTAATAGCGCACACTCGAGTCGTTCATCATTACTCAAACCTTCGGTTTTCTCTTTGATAAATAGGGTCTCAAGGCGATAATTTAAACACTGGTCTTCAATAAACTGAAAAGTATTTTTAAATTCATCAGCTAACCTATCTTCAGCAACCCCATGCTGCCAAACTGCAAGCTTTTTCAAAGCATCAAATTCTGACTGCTCTCTGTAATGTTCAAGCAGTTGAGCCGTATTGATCGCTGGATTTTGATGACACAAAGATTGTAGGCCGAGTAAGAGTTGAATACCCGGGATCGACATTTCCGCCAGTTCAGGCATATATTCTACACTTTGTGCCAGATTTGGGTGTTGTAGTAAAAGGCCTATGGCTCTTCGCATTGGAGTTACTTTAAATTGTCGCTCAATCTTATTTTGATGTTTGTTATTCGCTAATTTTGCACTGAGTTGCTCTCGAGTTCGGCCAATTAATCGCGCCAAGGTATTCAATAGTGTTTCTTGGTAGTACTCGCTGGGAATTTTATTTATCAGTGGGATCGCATCTGTGAGTAATTTGGATTTGCCTGCATCATTTGTTAAGTCACACTGCTCGCGTAGTTTGGTAAATAAGACTTGTGTATAATCAGTTGCCTTATCTAATCGTGCTTCAAATGCTTCTTTACCCTCTTGTTGAACTAATGAATCAGGATCTTCACCATCTGGTAAAAACACAAACTGGAGTGACTTACCATCTTTGAGGTTAGGTAAAGCATGCTCTAGTGCTCGCCATGCCGCATCACGTCCAGCTCTGTCACCATCGTAACAACAGATAACTTTATCTGTATTTCGAAAGAGGGTTTGCATATGCTCGGCTGTCGTTGCTGTGCCAAGCGCTGCGACGGCATAGTCAATGCCCTTTTCAGCTAATGCAACGACGTCCATATAGCCTTCAACAATCAATACTTTGTCTAATTGTTTATGTGCTTGCTTGGCTTCATAAAAGCCGTACAGCTCAAAGCTTTTATGAAAAATACGGGTCTCAGGGGAGTTTAGATACTTAGGTCCTTGTTCCGCTCCCATTATTCTGCCGCCAAATGCGACAACTCGGCCTCGTTTGTCGCGGATTGGAAACATTAGTCGATCACGGAAAAAGTCGAACTGACGGCCTGCGGATTTTTCAGAGGCCAGCTTAAGGTCAAGCAGCTGTTGTTTATGTTCTGGTTTTCGTGCAATTTGATTACACAAGGATTCCCACTCAGGTGGGGCGTAACCTATCATAAATTTTTGTACAACTTCGCCACTTAAACCACGGCCTTTCACATACTCAATAACCTGCGAGGCGTTTTTATGGTGTTTGAGCTGATGTTGATAAAATTTGGCAGCCTGTAGCATTAAGTCATAATCTGACTTTTTTTCGGCCATTGAACGTTGCGGCCCTTGTGGGGCATTTTCTCTTGGAACTTCCAAATTTAAGAGCGCAGCAAGCTCTTCAATGGCGTCTACAAACTCAAGTTTGTCATACTCCATCAAAAAAGAAATTGCGTTGCCGTTAGCTCCACAGCCGAAGCAGTGATAAAACTGTTTATCTCGCGATACCGTGAACGATGGTGTTTTTTCATTATGAAAAGGGCAGCAGGCTTGATAGTCTTTTCCGGCTTTTTTCAATCCCACACGACCGTCTATTAGCTCGACAATATCTGCCCTTGCTAGTAAGTCATCAATAAACTGCCTAGGGATTTTACCTTTCATCTACGTTCCGAAGTTAACCAAGTGATTGGGTTATTATATCAAGTTGCGGCGATAAAAAATCAACTTAATTCAATTGCGGTATGTTATACCAATTAAACTTAATACTTGCTCAACTTGAAGGAGTAATACCAATTTGACTTAATACTTGCTCAATTTGAAGGAATAAATCTGACGCTAACCGCGTTAAAAATTTCTCATTTAGAACAACTAAATAGCAAAATTTTTGCCTTGCCTATGTGGATGTAGGTACCAAAGCGATAGCAGGACGCGGTAGCGGAGTTATCGACAAGATTTCCTCGCCTCAAAATAGACCACTTAATTAAGAAAATTGGTATTATCAGCGCTGCATTGATATGCGTGACGCCTAAAACGAAGAAACCGAGCACAAGGCTCGGTTCACTTTCAATCATACATTTGTATGTGGGCTTAGGCAGTAAGTCTCTGTTTGATTAAACCAGACATTTTGCCCATGTCAGCACGACCTTCAGCTTTTGCCTTGATAGCGCCCATAACTTTGCCCATGTCTTGCATACCAGCTGCACCAGTTTGTGCAATCACGGCATCAATTAGCTCAATGATTTCATCTTCACTAAGTGGTTTAGGAAGGAAAGTCTCAAGTACGCTAATTTCAGTAGCTTCGATTTCAGCTAAGTCTTCACGCCCTGCATCTTTGTACTGGGTATAAGAATCGCGACGCTGCTTTACCAATTTAACTAAAACAGCAGTTATTCCTGCATCATCTAGTGTCGTTTGGTTATCGATTTCTCGCTGTTTAATTTCAGCAAGTACCGCACGAATCGCACCAAGACGAAGTTTGTCTTTGGCTTTCATCGCTTCTTTTTGCGCGTCTTTTAGCGTAACTAATAAGCTCATTGATACAAGACCAATACTAATTAGTATAATTTAACGCGACGTGCGTTTTCGCGAGAAAGCTTTTTCATGTGACGCTTAACAGCTGCAGCTTTTTTACGCTTACGCTCAGCAGTTGGCTTCTCATAGTGCTCGCGACGACGAACTTCAGAAAGGATACCTGCTTTTTCACATGAACGTTTGAAACGACGTAGTGCAACGTCAAACGGCTCGTTTTCTCTTACTTTAATTACTGGCATTAAAAATTCACCTACCTAATTAATGAGCTTAGCTCTATCTGGCTAAAAACTAGCCAATTGGTTCAAAAATGGTGCGGTATTGTAATCTGAAGCAAGACCGCATGTAAAGCTTAAATTATAGCTAAACACAGAGTCTCTGTCATGTGACGCTCTGGTCTAGGTTTTTTCGGATAATTTATCGTTGGTAAAGGCGGCAAATCACTTGTCCTGCCTGCTTTTCCTTTTTTATTTTCCAGTTAGAAGGAATATCTGGCTGCGCATCTTGCTCAAACTCAACATAAATTAAAGCTTCTTCACTAAGCCAATGACTTGATTCAAGCAATGCACAGCACGGTGAGACCAAGTTTTTACGAAAAGGGGGGTCGATAAACACCAGATCATATTGCTGTTGTTGCGGATTGTTCGCTAACACCGTCAGTGCATCTTGATTTATAACTTCAACATTACCGAGCTTGAGTAAGGTCGAATTAGCTGTAAGTTGAGTTGCTGCCTTTCTATCAAGTTCAATAAATGTTCCATGGGCTGCAAACCGAGATATTGCTTCAAAGCCTAAGCTTCCTGCACCTGCAAAACAATCCAGCACTTTGGCATCTCTAACATCTTGCATAAGCCAATTAAATACCGTTTCTTTCATTCTGTCGGTGGTTGGACGCAGTCCCTCTACATCATGAACAGGTAATTTACGACCTTTGTGTTTTCCGCTAATTAAGCGAATGAAACCTGATTGCTTAGGATTAGATTTGGGCTTAGATTTTCTCATAGCGACGTAATTTGCTTCTTTATTAAAGGTTCACGGTATCAGGATTTTTCATCCTCACGGAACATGGTACACTTGCTCACAATTTTGTCTAAGCACTAAGGTTGCCAACCTCGGCTTGCCTTTCAAGCTCAAAATTAAGTGTGAATTCAATCCAACTTGCAGCAATAAGTCTAAGCAGGTTGGTATTTTCAAGTATGGTATCAAGATCATCGACACTTTGCTTTGGGTTTATGCAATTTATCTAACACGGTCGTAAGTGAATATGGGAAAAAAAAATAAGTTTTTATCTTGGTTAGGCTTTGGAAAATCCGATAAAGCGCAACAAGAAGCAGAACGTGAGGCACAACTAGCCAAAGAGCAAGCAGAACGTGAAGAGGCTGAACGCCAAGCCCAACAGGCTAAAGAAGCCGCTGAGCGAGCAGAGGCAGAGCGCCAAGCCCAACTAGCCAAAGAAGCAGCTGAGCGTGAAGAGGTAGAGCGCCAAGCACAACTGGCGAAAGAGCAAGCTGAGCGTGCAGAAGCAGAGCGTCAAGCACAACTGGCGAAAGAGCAAGCTGAGCGTGAAGAAGCAGAGCGTCAGGCACAACTAGTGAAAGAACAAGCTGAACGTGCAGAAGCAGAGCGCCAAGCACAACTGGTGAAAGAACAAGCTGAGCGTGCAGAGGCAGAGCGCCAAGCACAACTGGCGAAAGAACAAGCTGAGCGTGAAGAGGCAGAGCGCCAAGCCCAACTAGCCAAAGAAGCAGCTGAGCGTGAAGAGGCAGAGCGCCAAGCCCAACTGGTGAAAGAGCAAGCCGAGCGTGCAGAAGCGGAGCGCCAAGCACAACTGGCGAAAGAGCAAGCTGAGCGTGAAGAAGCAGAGCGTCAGGCACAACTAGTGAAAGAACAAGCTGAGCGTGAAGAAGCAGAGCGCCAAGCACAACTGGCGAAAGAGCAAGCCGAGCGTGCAGAAGCAGAGCGCCAAGCACAACTGGTGAAAGAGCAAGCCGAGCGTGCAGAAGCAGAGCGCCAAGCACAACTGGCTAAAGAAGCTGCCGAACGTGAAGAGGCAGAGCGCCAAGCGCAACTGGCTAAAGAAGCCGCTGAGCGAGCAGAAGCAGAGCGCCAAGCGCAACTGGCTAAAGAAGCAGCTGAGCGTGAAGAGGCTGAGCGCCAAGCACAACTGGCTAAAGAAGCAGCCGAGCGTGAAGAGGCAGAGCGCCAAGCACAACTGGCTAAAGAAGCAGCCGAACGTGCAGAAGCAGAGCGTCAGGCACAACTAGCTAAAGAAGCAGCTGAGCGTGCAGAGGCAAAGCGCCAAGCACAACTAGCTAAAGAAGCAGCCGAACGTGCAGAGGCAGAGCGCCAAGCGCAACTAGCTAAAGAAGCAGCTGAGCGTGAAGAGGCAGAGCGCCAAGCACAAGAAAAGCCAAAAAAAGAAGGGTTCTTCTCTCGTCTTAAAAAGGGATTATTAAAAACCAAAGCGAATATTGGCTCAGGTTTCGCTTCAATCTTCAAAGGTAAAAAGATTGATGATGAGTTATTTGAAGACCTTGAAACTCAATTGTTAACGGCTGATATTGGTGTAGAAACCACCATGAAGCTAATCGATAACCTAACAGACGCCGCAGATAGAAAGCAGCTCAAAGATGGTGAAGCGCTGTATGACTTAATGAAAAAGGAAATGTCGGAAATCCTAAAAACGGCTGAACAGCCGCTAGAAATCCCATCCGACAAAAAACCCTATGTTATCTTAATGGTAGGTGTTAACGGCGTTGGTAAAACAACGACAATTGGTAAGCTTGCAAAGCAATTCCAAAGTGAAGGTAAGTCGGTTATGTTAGCTGCGGGTGATACTTTCCGTGCCGCTGCGGTTGAGCAATTACAAGTCTGGGGCGAAAGAAACAGCATTCCAGTGATTGCACAGCACACAGGTGCAGATTCAGCTTCGGTGGTATTTGATGCATTCCAAGCTGCGAAAGCACGAAATGTTGACGTGTTAATAGCTGATACAGCAGGTCGACTCCAGAATAAAGATAATTTGATGCAGGAGCTTGAAAAAATAGCGCGGGTAATGAAGAAATTAGATCCCGATGCACCTCACGAGGTCATGCTTACTATTGATGCTGGAACAGGCCAGAATGCTATTAGTCAGGTTAAGCTATTTAATCAAGCAGTTGGACTGACGGGGATCACATTGACTAAATTGGATGGTACTGCAAAAGGTGGGGTGATTTTCTCTGTAGCAGATCAATTTAAAGTACCAATTCGCTACATTGGTGTTGGTGAGGGAATTGATGATTTACGTACCTTCAAGAGTGATGACTTCATTGAGGCATTATTCAGTCAAGAATAAGTAAAGCGTTCAATAATAAAGCGGGCAAATTTGCCCGCTTTGTCGATTGCCTAATTGCTACCATAGCCAAGGACAGAGCGCCAACGGCAATAATAAGTATAAGAGGCCAGCATGATTAAATTTGAGCAAGTTAGCAAAACTTATCCCGGTGGACATAAAGCACTTGAAAAGGTGAGCTTTGAACTAGCTAATGGAGAGCTTGCATTTTTAACCGGTCACAGTGGAGCTGGTAAAAGTACATTGTTGAAGCTGGTTAGCGTAATGGAAAGACCATCGGCAGGACACGTTTATATAAACGGTGTAGATCTGAACACAGTAACTAACAGGCAAGTTCCTTTTGTACGCAGAGACATCGGGATTATTTTTCAAAACCATCGCCTACTAGAACGTTATAGTGTTTTTGATAATGTCGCTTTGCCATTAGTTATCGAAGGTACACATCATAAACAGATCACCAAACGAGTTCATGCTGCATTAGACAAAGTGGGTTTGCTAGACAAGTTAAGATGTCATCCAAGTGTTCTATCAGGAGGAGAGCAACAAAGGGTAGGGATTGCAAGAGCTATCGTAAATTCGCCGCCGTTACTACTCGCAGATGAACCCACTGGAAACTTAGATCCTGAGTTGTCTATGGAAATCTTGAACCTGTTCGAGGAATTTAACCATCATGGCACCTCAGTATTAATTGCGACCCATGACCTTGGCCTGATCGCCCGAATGAAGTATCGCAGCTTTACACTGAATCAAGGACGCATGTTGCAAGATCCTCTAGCGGAGAATTTATTATGAGCTTGCTGTTTAAAGGCCGTGGAAATCAGATTGAACAAGATAAAAAGTCAATATTTCACCATTTTTACTTTTTTTGCTTAATGATCATTCGTCAAGGGGTGCAAAGCTTAGGTGAAATGTGGCGTACCCCGATGGCTTCTTTGATGACTATTTTGGTGCTTGGGTTAAGCCTAACTTTACCAGCAACCCTTTATGTTGTTGTTAAAAATGTTCAGCAAGTAAGTAGTGGTTTTAAAGAAGCATCAGAAATTTCGCTGTTTGTGAAAGAAGAGATGTCCGAGGCACAAACGCAAACCTTGGTAAAACGGTTAGCACTCTACCCTGAGATAGAAAAAGTCGTGCTGGTAAGTAAAAATCAAGCACTCGAAGAATTTAAAACTATGTCAGGTTTTGGCCAAGCACTTAATTATTTAGATGAAAATCCGTTACCCGATGTTGTTTTAGTGACACCAGTAAGTCGATATCGAAAGCCGCAAGCCGCAGCTGAGCTTTTGTCCAAGCTGGAAAAAGAACGTGAAGTTGACTTTGGTAAGCTCGATATTGAATGGCTTGAGCGACTTAATGCGCTACTAGGACTGCTAAAAGAAAGTGTTATTACTGTAGGTTTCCTGTTACTTAGTGCAGTTATCTTAATTATTGGTAATACGATACGATTATCCATTATGGATAAAAAAGAAGAAATACAAGTATTAAAGCTCGTTGGCGCAACCAATGCGTTTATTCAGGCGCCGTTTCTTTGGACTGGTGTATGGTATGGCATAGTCGGTGGGCTAGTTGCTTTTATATGTGTCGCCCTTATGCTGTGGTGGTTAGAGTCTGCTGTTTCAGCGGTGGTGGGCGTATATCAAAGTAGCTTCGTATTGCAAGGCCTGGTAGGTAACGAACTTTTAGTATTACTTGGCACTGCAGTCACACTAGGGTTTATTGGCTCTTTTCTTTCTGTACAGCGTTATATTAAAGAAATAGAGCCGGATAAGGTCTAATACTAATGTAGCCAAATTTTTGCCTTGCCTACGTGAATGTAGGTACTTTGGCAATAGCAGGAGGCGGAAGCGGTGTTATCGACAAAGTTTTCTCGCCTCAAAATAGCAAGCTTAATTTAGATAATTGGTATAACCAGCTGCTAGAGAGGCATTTACAACCTGAAGCTCAGGTTAGTTAACGCGCTAAACGTAAAAAGATGATGAGTTTAGCGTTGTCATAAAAAAATAATATCGTTGATATTTATCAATCATTGTTTTTATTTTTCTTTTAATTCATATGGTTATTCTCTATTTTTGATGAAGGTATAAAAAGGTTGATTTTATACCATAGATAAAGTAGATTGCATTTAGCACTCTAGATGTTAGAGTGCTAAACATACACGAACGGTTTATCACTGAGGTGAAAAATGACTAAAGATTTATACGCACTAGCACTAACTGGGCAACAAAGCGCGAGCGTTGAAGGTTACCTTCAATCGGTTAGCACAATACCTATGCTTGGCGCTGAGGAAGAGAAAGAACTTGCGACACGCCTTCAGGAGGAAGGGGATCTTAACGCGGCTAAGCAACTGATCATGTCTCATTTGAGATTTGTTGCACATATTGCGAAAAGTTATTCAGGCTACGGTTTACCTCAAGCAGACTTAATCCAAGAAGGTAACATCGGATTAATGAAAGCGGTAAAACGATTTGACCCAAGTGTAGGTGTGCGACTAGTTTCTTTTGCAGTGCATTGGATTAAAGCTGAAATTCATGAATATGTACTAAAAAACTGGCGTATTGTAAAAGTTGCGACTACCAAAGCGCAGCGTAAATTATTTTTTAACCTACGCAAAAATAAAAAGCGTTTAGGTTGGTTTAACCAAGATGAAGTGACGACAGTTGCTAATGAGCTTGGTGTAAGTGAGAAGGAAGTGCGTGAAATGGAATCACGCATGGCTGGCCAAGATATGGGCTTTGACTTGTCCGCTGATGAAGATGAAGGGCAGACAAGCAGCTTTTCACCAGTGCAATACCTAACTGATACCAGCAGTGATCTTGCTGAAGAGGTTGAGCAAGAGCAATGGCAAGAGCAATCACATAACCGCTTATTTGCGGCGCTGAAAACGCTTGATGAGCGTTCTCAAGACATTGTTAGTGCGCGTTGGCTTGCTGATGAAAAGGCAACTCTACAAGAGCTTGCTGAGAAATATAATGTCTCAGCAGAGCGTGTGCGCCAGTTAGAGAAATCAGCAATGAAAAAGTTGCAAAGTGCCATGAGCTAATTATTTGCAACTTATGATAAATCGTGTGTGAAATGCCGCTGTCCTAGCGGCATTTTATTTTTAATTTTAAATCAATGCTTTAACTGGCATATTCTCTCAAGCTTCTCGCATTCTTTAAACTATCACTTCTTTGAGCTTACAAGTGTTCGCTAATTTTACTATAATGCGCCAGATTTTAGTTCTGGAGTGGTTAAATTGATTGCCATTATACGAATTCTTCTATTAGCAATATTTATCATTACTAGCGGTATTGTAGGATTGCTATTGTGTATTGTACGCCCATTTCATGCCAACAATGTCCATACAATTGCAAGGTGGTATGGCTACATGTCTCGATTTATTGGGGTTGAACTGGTTATAACAAGGCATAAAAAAGCCAAAGATGTAGTGCCTGCAATGTACATCGCAAATCATCAAAATAACTATGATTTGTTTACTTTACCTGCCATTGTGCCTCAAAACACGGTGAGCATGGGCAAAAAAAGCTTAAAGTGGATCCCTTTCTTTGGCCAAATGTATTGGTTATCAGGCAATATTTTAATTGATAGAAGTAATCGCTCAAAGGCGCTTGGGACTCTTTCAAAGTCAGCTAAAAAGATCACTGAATCTAAGCTATCTGTTTGGATGTTTCCTGAAGGGACGAGAAGTTATGGACGAGGGTTGTTACCATTTAAGACAGGCGCTTTTCATACTGCAATAAGCGCCAATGTGCCGATTATCCCAGTATGTATGAGCTCTACACACGAACAAATAAAGTTAAACCGTTGGAACAACGGGAAAGTATATATAGATATGCTTGAGCCTGAGTATTTAGACCCAGAAATTCCTGCAAGGGATCATGCGGTACGGATCCATGCTAAAATGGCACAAAGAATAGCTGAACTAGATGCAAAAGCGAGATTGAAATAATGGAAAACTGGCGTGAAATAAGTGAAGACATCGTTTCTTCATTGCTAGAAGATGGCTCAAACCCTGAGACTTTATACGAGGTTGAACATCATTTTGTATGTGAAGACTTCGACAAACTAGAAGCTGCAGCATTAGCTGCGTTTAAGCTTGGTTATGATGTTGAAGAGCCTGCTGAGCTTGAGCTAGAAGACGGTGGTAAAATTTGGGGCTTTGATGTTGTTGTAGAAGCTGAGCTTGACACTGATGTAATTATGGAAGATGTGGAAAAGCTTGAAAAGGTTGCAATGGATACAGGTGTTGAATATGACGGTTGGGGAACTTATTTCCAAGAGTAGTCACTGCCTCTAGCCCTGCTTGCAGGGCTTTTCACCCGTCTGATTATGTTATTGTCTCTTTGTACAAAACCTGCTCACATTGATTTTCTTAATGCTTGCAATTTATCCATACATTAGTGTGAATTTATTCTGAATTGATGGTGTTTTATCTAATTCAATGGTATTAATATTGATTGGCTAACTCGCAGTGTAAATGATCCATGCAGATTATTCTCCCTATTGAAGATCTTAAACCCGGTATGTTTGTAGATAGTGTTCACAAGCATAGATCTGACGCGGGTATTAAGATTAAATCGCGGGGAATGGTTAGAGATGAATCGATCATTCAAAAGCTCATAGACAAGGGGGTACTTGAGCTAACGATAGACTTTACACAAAGTGATATTCCCATACCGCAAAAGTATCAAAAACCACAAGAGCCAGCCCCTCAAACAACTGAAGATGAACCCGAGACGAAGCCCAAGCAGGGAATTGAGGGCAATTTATCGACAGCGCGTAGCAAGCCCAAAAGTAAGCGAAAAGTACAAACTAAAGAGCAAACATTACAGCAAGAATTTGCTGTTGCAATGCAGAAGTTTGAAAACAACAATCGTAAGATCCAAAGCTTGTATGGTGATGTTACCTCAGGCTTGAAAGTTGACATGACGCTAATTAACGAAGTGAGCAAAGATATTGTCGCCTCGGTGCTACGTAACACGAATGCTATGGCGATCTTAACTCGGATCAAAGACAAAGATGGCTATAACTGGCGTCATATGACTAACTGTGCCATTTTGATCACGGTATTTGGAAAACACCTAGGCTTACAGCCCCATATTATTGAACAGTTAGCCACAGGAGCGATGTTGCATGATATTGGTCATGCGAAGTTGCCACAAGGGTTAATTAATAAACCAGGTCACTTTACAGAGCTTGAGTACAAGGCGGTGAAAAAACACGTCGCACAGTCGTTAGGACTCAGTAAAGGGGAAGCTGGGATAACCCCTATCATGCTAGATATGATTATAAATCATCACGAGCGGTTAGACGGTACTGGGTATCCTCGCGGAATTAAGGGGGATGCACTGAGTACTGCGGCGAGGATGATGGCGATTGTTGATGTATACGATGCTATTACCTCGGATCAGTATCACAAAGAAGCTGATGAACCGATTAACGCACTGCGCTTTTTGTTATCAAGTAAAGCACAATTTGATCCTATCCTTGTACAACGTTTTATAAAGTGTATGGGGGTGCATCCCGTAGGTACTATTGTAAAGCTAACAAACGAACGTTTGGGGCTGGTGCTTGAAGGGAATAAACATGCGCCAACCGCACCCTTGGTTCGGGTATTTTATAATACCAAGCACTTGCATCATGTGACCGCCAAAGATGTAGATCTAAGTGGGTCTGATATTAAAGTGATTGCCAGTGTGCGGCCATTAGATTACCAAATCAATCTTTCTCGTTTGTTAAGAGATCAACTGCTTATTTAACCAAAGTTCAGGTTTTTTAGGGTTTTGAGTGTGCAGCGGGAGAAAAGGCATTTTTACAACGTCGTTTAAGGTTCTGCCACCTTGCTGAAAGTAACGCCCCTGTCATACAACTTGCCATCATCAGGATCCACAACAAAGTTCCCTTTTCCGAATGTAATGCTGAGCAACTGAGTAGCAAAGAAAGTAACGCCGCAACAATCGAGCCTAGCCAGAATTGGCTCACAGGATTATCGCACTCTCCAGCATGGCGACAAGCACAATAGTTTGCTTTACAAAGACAATAAACACTAATACCACAAAATGCTAAAGCGAAAAGTAGTAATGCTATTGACATGATGTTCTCCTTGCTAGGGTAGGCATTCAAAAAGGAATTCACACTTAGACCCAAGAGTTTATATAAGAGTCGCAAAGTCGTCAATGATATTAATAACTATTATCATTTGTGTGGTTTTGCTCATCCGATGAGTATGTAAAGTGCGTAATTTGTACGTTAAATGTTCACTTAATCTACAAGAAGTCGCAAAAAAGAAGATTTCTAGTCAGCTTTTAGGTAGGGTGTCTGGAATTTAATATTCAACCTATTTGTAAAGTGACAATAGCTAAGTGTCTGAGCTCACTCAATGAGCTGGTGTAACTCAGCTAGATGTTCATAAAGCGTAGTTTTTTAGTCATTGGCATGTCAGTGATAATTACACAGGGGATCAGAGAATGAACAAAGTATTATTAGGTCTTATAGCCTCGGGTGCGATTTTATCGTCTTCGCAGGCATTAGCAGCTGCTTTTCAGCTAGCTGAGCAAAATGTATCTGGACTTGGCCGTGCTTATGCCGGTGAGGCTTCTGTGGCTGATGATGCCTCAGTTGTTGCCCGTAACCCAGCGCTAATGGGACAGTTATCTGGTACTCAGCTTTCTGTGGCGGCTATGTACGTACAGCCTGATGTAAGCCTAACAGGGACGAGTACAAACAATGGTGTTCCAGCTGTAGCACTAAATGACAATAGCATCGCACCAAGTGCAGTTATTCCAGCGGTTTATGCCACTCACAAGTATAACGACAAGTGGTCCATCGGTGCAGGTGTATACTCGCAGTTTGGCTTAGCGACAGAGTTTGATGAAGATTATGTTGCCGGTCAAATCGCCGGTGAAACTGAAATTGTAACTGTGAATGCCGGTATTTCAGCTTCATATCAGGTAGACGAGCAGTGGAGTGTTGCATTAGGTGTGAATCATGTCTATGCCGATGCAAAAATTATCCGTAACTTAGGTGCGAATAACTTAGGTCAACCGGCAAGCCTTGAAGCGGTACATCTTGAAGGCGACGATACAGGCTTTGGTTGGAACGTAGGTGTTGCTTATCAAATCGATGAAAACAACCGTCTTGGTTTCCACTACCGTAGCGAAACAGACATCACTTTTGATGGTCACTTCCGCAGCGCGTTACCAGTAACCTTGGGTGGAACGAGTAATGCGTCTGTTCCAGGCTATGTCGATATCACACTACCTGCAATCGCTGAAATTTCTGGTTCACATAAGTTAAATGCGGCAACCTCTGTACACTACAGCGTATTGTGGACAGGATGGAGCAGCTTTGATGAGCTACAAGCTATCATCGGTACTTCTAAATCAGCATTCACAAAAGAAGAAAACTTCTCGAACTCGCTACGTTTTGCATTTGGTGCAGATTACCAGCTAAATGACTATGTTAAGTTACGTGCGGGTATGGCTTATGATGAGTCGCCAGCGGATGAAAACTTACTGTCGATTTCAATCCCAGATACAGACCGTACTTGGTACTCTTTTGGTGCTGAATACACGTTACCAAATCAAGCAACTCTTGACTTCGGCATTAGCTTGCTAAGAGGTAAGACACAAAACTTTATCGAGACTGACAAAGCACAAAGCCAGTGGGGCTTCCGCTCAAAAGGTCATGCGATGGTATTTGGTCTTCAGTATAACCACACGTTCTAATCGCAACATTATTTTAGAACACAAAAAAGCGGCTCGTTGGCCGCTTTTTTATTAATTAAAGCATGGACTTAAGTTGGTATAGTAAAGCATGTGCTTGCTTCGGTGTCATCTCATCTGGATCGGTATCTGCGAGCAGTGCCTCTACCTCTGACGGTTCGTTGGCCAACATGAGATTTTGTTGTATTGGTGCTTGTGTGGTACTTGTTTGTTCACCAACCACACTTTGATGCTGCTCCAATAAAGCGAGTTTTTGCTTAGCCATTTTGATCACCGCTTTTGGCACCCCAGCAAGGCTCGCAACTTGTAAACCAAAGCTCTTACTTGCTGCACCTTCCATGACGGTATGTTTGAAGGCGATAGTATCATTATGTTCAATGGCATCAAGATGCACATTGACCAGGCCTGCTTGTTGCTCTGCCAGTTCAGTAAGTTCGAAATAGTGAGTGGCAAAAAGTGTTTTGGCTGCTATTTTGCTTGCAAGATAATCTGCTGTGGCATAGGCCAAAGATAAACCGTCATAAGTACTGGTGCCACGACCTATTTCATCCATCAATACCAATGACTGTGCCGTAGCATTATTCAAAATGGTGGCCGTTTCAGTCATTTCAACCATAAAGGTTGAGCGCCCTGAAGCAAGATCATCGCTGGCTCCAATTCGAGTAAAGATACGGTCGACCAAACCGATAGTGGCAGCACTTGCAGGTACATAGCTACCTATATGCGCCATCAACACAATCAGCGCAGTTTGACGCATGTAAGTCGATTTACCTCCCATATTGGGCCCGGTGATAATGAGCATTTTACGCTCATCATTTAACTTAACTGGGTTGGCAATAAAGGGCTCTTTACTAACCTGTTCAACAACTGGGTGGCGGCCATCGAGCAAGTCGATTTCTGTTCCTTCGGTTAGAGTCGGCTTGCAATAATCGAGTGTTTGCGCACGTTCTGCTAAGGTATTTAACACATCTAAATCTGCAAGTGCTGCGGCCATTACTTGTAACTGCTCAATGTATGGCGCAATCAGTTCAAACAATTCTTCATAAAGACGCTTCTCAAGCGCAAGTGCTTTTGACTGGCTACCAAGTACTTTGTCTTCATGTTCTTTCAATTCAGGAATAATGTAGCGCTCATTATTCTTCAGCGTTTGTCTGCGAATGTATTCTGCTGGTACTAAATGTGAATTGGCACGGCTGATCTCAATGTAAAAGCCATGGACTCGGTTGTAGCCAATTTTGAGCGTTGATATTCCTGTGCGTTCACGCTCACGCTCTTCGAGCTTTTCTAACACATCGGTTGCTCCTGCGCTCAGTGCGCGGAGCTCATCTAATTCTGCGTGGTAGCCTTCTGCGATTACACCACCATCACGGATCAGTACGGGGGGATTATCAATAACGGCACGTTCTAATAAATCCTGTAATTTAGGCAATACCGGTGACTGGTTAATAATGGATTGAATACGGGGATCTTTAGCATCATGTAAAATATCGTGCAGAGGTGGCAGCGCTTGCAGCGCATTTCTCAGTCTGGTTAGATCTCTTGGTCGGGCAGTATAGAGTGCAAGGCGAGCAACAACTCGCTCTATATCACCAATTTGCTTCAGTGCATCATAGACTTCCATACATAGCTGCTGTTCTATCAGGCAGGCGATGGCATTCAGGCGAGAATGTAGTTCTTGGCGCTGACGCACTGGGGTGTGGATCCGACGTTTTAATAGTCGCGAGCCCATTGCTGTTGAGGACTTATCTAATATCTGGGCAAGGGTATTTTCAACTCCACCAGATAAATTGACCGTCAACTCTAAGTTTTTACGTGTTGCAGCATCTAAGATCACTGCATGCTCATTTTTTTCGAGCGTAATGGCTCGAATATGGGGGAGTGCTGTGCGCTGTGTATCTTTTACATACTGCATGACGCAGCCCGCTGCGATAAGCCCCATTTCTGCTTTTTCAACACCAAAACCAACTAAGTCGCGTGTTTCGAATTGTTGGCAAAGTAAATGTCTAGCAGTATCTAAATCAAACTCCCAATCAGGGCGGCGGCGGCTACCTTTTATAGATTCAAGCACTAAAAGATTTTGAAACGATTCTGGATACAGCAACTCCGCAGGTTGTAGACGCTGTAGTGTTGAACTCAATGCTTCATCCGTTTTTAGCTCAACAATGTTAAAGCTACCCGAGTTTATATCTAAATAAGCGACGCCATAGCCTAATTGTTTTGGATGTTGATAGACCGCGGCTAACAAATTATCTTGGCGTTCTTGCAGTAGAGCTTCGTCTGTTACTGTTCCTGGTGTAACAATACGCACGACTTTTCGCTCAACAGGGCCTTTACTTGTCGCAGGATCGCCTACTTGCTCGCAGATAGCTACTGATTCACCAAGCTGTACCAAGCGTGCTAGATAATTTTCTACCGCATGATAAGGAACGCCAGCCATAGGAATTGGGTTGCCACCGGCTTTACCACGATATGTTTGTGAAATATCTAAAAGCTGTGCTGCTCTAATGGCATCGTCAAAAAAGAGTTCGTAAAAGTCTCCCATGCGATAGAACAGCAAAATTTCTTGATGCTGAGCTTTTATTCTCAGGTATTGCTGCATCATTGGGGTTTGTTGGTTTATAGTGTGTTCTGAATAAAGATCTGACGACATTGTTGATACCTAAAAGGTTTTCCTATGGAGCACTACAAAGAGATAGCCGAATTTGCGGCACAATTGGGCGCTATTCTAACGAATAAAGGCGTAACAATCACTACCGCAGAATCATGTACTGGTGGTGGGGTAAGTTACGCATTAACAGATACCCCCGGGAGTTCTGCTTATATTGAACGATGTTTTGTTACTTATAGTAATCAAGCTAAACATGAATTGTTAGGTGTATCACAACAGACACTAGATCAATATGGTGCCGTGAGTGAACAAACCGTGTTAGAAATGGCGCAAGGTGCTCAGCGCGCTGCGAATGCCCAAGTTGCTATTGCGGTATCAGGCATTGCAGGACCATCGGGTGGCAGTGTTGATAAACCCGTTGGCACCGTGTGGTTTGCCGTTGCAAATGCGACACAGGTACTTGCTTTTCATCAAATTTTTGCTGGTGATAGAGCAAGTGTTAGGTTGCAAGCCATTGAATTTGCTTTGAAAAAGACCATGATGATAGTAAATTCATAAAATTATACTTGATACTGTAATTTCATACAGTATACTAGGTGTCATTAGGCTGAATTGGAGAAGCAAATGAACGATAACAAGCAAAAAGCACTAGACGCAGCACTATCACAAATTGAGCGTCAGTTTGGTAAAGGCTCAATTATGAAGCTAGGTGAGAACAAGGCACTAGATATTGAAGCCATCTCAACTGGTTCACTAGGTCTAGATATTGCGCTTGGTATTGGTGGCTTACCAACAGGTCGTATTGTTGAAATCTATGGTCCAGAATCATCAGGTAAAACAACGCTCACATTACAAGCGATTGCCGAAGCGCAAAAGCTAGGTAAAACCTGTGCTTTCGTTGATGCGGAACATGCACTTGACCCAATTTATGCAGAAAAGCTTGGTGTAAATGTTGATGAGCTTTTAGTGTCGCAGCCAGATACTGGTGAACAAGCGCTTGAAATCTGTGACATGCTAGTACGTTCTGGTGCAGTTGATGTGGTTATTGTTGACTCAGTAGCGGCGCTAACACCAAAAGCAGAAATTGAAGGTGACATGGGTGACTCGCACGTAGGTCTGCAAGCTCGTCTGATGTCTCAGGCGCTGCGTAAGCTTACAGCTAACATCAAGCGTTCAAACACACTATGTGTTTTCATTAACCAAATTCGTATGAAAATTGGTGTAATGTTTGGTAACCCAGAGACAACAACAGGTGGTAACGCACTTAAGTTTTACGCTTCAGTTCGTTTAGATATTCGTCGTATTGGTTCGGTAAAAGAAGGTGACGAAGTCGTTGGTAACGAAACACGTGTTAAAGTTGTTAAGAACAAAGTGGCACCACCATTTAAACAAGCTGAGTTTATCATCATGTATGGTGAAGGTACCTCTAAACAAGGTGAGCTGATCGACCTTGGGGTTAAACATAAGCTCGTTGATAAAGCAGGTGCATGGTTTAGCTACAAGGGCAATAAGATTGGTCAAGGTAAAGCTAACTCAATTAAGTTCTTAAAAGAAAACGTTGAGATTGCCAATGAAATTGAAGGCAAGCTGAGAGAAATGCTACTAGCACAAGCTACCATTCCTGAAGATGCAGAAGGCAAAGATCTTGCAGAAGCTGAGGACGATTTAGAGCTATAACCTAATTAGCCAATAGCAACATGTGCTTATTGGCTGTAGTGACTATGGTAGGAAAGCCCGACATCAGATGTCGGGCTTTTTGCGTTTTACGATAAGTTTACTTTTGATAACAAGGAGATAGTTATCGATTAATTCGAATGGATTACGAATTTTGATATAAAAATTTATTAGCCATCTTTACTTGTGCCTATTCAGCCGCCTTTTCAATGAGTTATATTCTTTAGAGAGACATGAGAAATAATGAATATCAATGAAAGCAGAAAAATTAGGCAAATTGGGATGATCTCAACTATGGTTTTCTGGTAAAATCTGCGCCTAATTTTTTCTAAGTGAATTTGCAATGGGTAAAAACGTCGTTGTATTGGGCACCCAGTGGGGTGACGAAGGTAAAGGTAAAGTAGTTGACCTACTTACAGATAAGGCTTCTTTAGTTGTTCGCTATCAAGGCGGGCACAACGCGGGCCACACACTAGTAATTAACGGTGAAAAAACAGTATTACACTTGATCCCATCGGGTGTTTTACGTGAAGACGTTAAATGTGTGATTGGTAACGGTGTGGTACTTGCACCAGACGCATTAATGAAAGAAATCCATATGCTTGAAGAGCGTGGTGTTCCTGTACGCGAGCGTCTATTGATCAGCGAAGCGTGTCCTTTAATCTTGCCTTACCACGTTGCACTAGACCAAGCGCGTGAACTTGCACGTGGTGAAAAAGCCATTGGTACAACCGGTCGTGGTATCGGTCCTGCATACGAAGATAAAGTTGCACGTCGCGGCCTACGTGTTGGTGACCTTTTCAACCCAGAGCAATTTGCAGCGAAACTAAAAGAAGTACTAGAGTTCCATAACTTTGCTTTGGTCAATTACTACAAAGTAGATCCAGTTGACTTCCAGAAGACATATGATGATGCAATGGAAGTTGCAAAAGTACTTAAGTCAATGATTGTTGACGTTACTGAACTACTTGATCAAGCACGCAACGCCGGCGACCATATTCTATTTGAAGGTGCGCAAGGTACATTGCTAGATATCGACCATGGTACTTATCCGTATGTAACCTCTTCAAATACGACAGCTGGTGGCGTTGCAACTGGTGCGGGTTTCGGTCCTCTACACTTAGATTACGTTTTAGGTATTGTTAAAGCCTACACAACTCGTGTTGGTTCAGGTCCTTTCCCTACAGAGCTTTACGACGGCCAAGACAAGCAAGACCCAGTTGGCAGACATCTAGGCGAGAAAGGCAACGAGTTTGGTGCAACAACTGGTCGTCTCCGTCGTACAGGCTGGTTTGATGCAGTAGCAATGCGTCGTGCTGTGCAAATTAACAGCATCAGCGGATTCTGCTTAACTAAACTAGATGTGCTTGATGGTTTAGAAAAAGTAAAAATCTGTACAGGTTACCAGCTTGAAGATGGCACGGTGACTAACGTGACACCTCTTGCCGCAGAAGGCTATGAAAAAGTAACACCTGTATATGAAGAAATGCCAGGTTGGAGTGAAAACACTTTTGGTGCAACTTCTGTTGAGCAGCTACCGGAGGCTGCTATCAACTACATCAAACGCTTAGAAGAAATTACAGGCGTTCCTATTGATATTATTTCAACTGGTCCTGACCGTGTTGAAACCATGATTGTACGTAACCCGTTTACTGAATAATCTGCTATCAATCTAAAAAAGCTGCAAATGCAGCTTTTTTTGTGTCTATTTTCCTACAAGTTTTCCTACTCCTGCCGATATTAAGGTTAGTATGTATGCTGGCTGCTGGGTTACTATTCATTAAATTGCTTTTGCGGTGATAAAGTTATCTCTACAGCCTGCTATAGTTATTACCAATAAGGTTTAACACTAGCTCAGTTTGAAGGCGTAAATCTAACGTTAGCTATATTAAATTTTTTGTTTAGCGCAACTAATACCAATTTGACTTAATACTTGCTCAATTTGAAGGAGTAAGTCTGACGCTAACAGCGTTAAAAATTTCTTATTTAGAACAACTAAATAGCAAAATTTTTGCCTTGTTATCGACAAGATTTTCTCGTTTCAAAATAGACCACTTAATTAAGAAAATTGGTATAAATAGCAAAATTTTTCCTTGCCTGTAGAGCGTAGGTACTATGGCGCAAGCAGGGGGCGGCAGCGGTGTTATCGACAAGATTTTCTTGCTTTAAAATAGAGCTCCTAATTAAGTGAATTGGTATATCAGTTAGCGTTACTTTGATGGGTTTTCAATGAACTACTTACTCCGTTATATTGCAGCACCAGTACTGGGCGTTGCGCTAGGTCTTACAATACCTAATAAAGCATTTGCTGAAGAAGCTATTGAGGCTGTGCCCTTATATACTCAGCAAGAGTTGATTGAGCTTATTAATAAAAACCAACACCTTGCCCGCGTAAAAGCAGATGAGTGTCAGTTGGTGAGGGATATTGAAGCGCGCGCTGAAATAATGGCCCTACCATCATATCAATTTCTCTATGGCGATATGCTCGCTTATGCCGTATGCGTAGACCGTGATGTTGAGCTTGGGCTTTACTACATGAAAAAAGCCGCTGAGCAAGGTCTGGCAGCAGCACTTGAACAACTTGGCCGCTATTACGATGTTGGCCAGTTGGTGCAAGAGGATAAAGCGATGGCTGTGACTTACTTGAGAGAGGCGGCTGCGCTCGGAAATCTTAATGCCCAGTTACGCCTTGTTGATGTATTTAATGATGGCCATGGCAGCCCTAGAGACTATGAAGATGCCTACCGATGGTTATTTCACTCTGCAGTTGCAGATAAAAAACTGCATAAGCGTATTCAAATTGCACTTGCTCAGTTAGCCCAAAAGATGCCTAGCAGCGTAGTAAAACGCGCTAGGCTGCCGATATAAGCTGTAATATCCGTACCAATTTGACTTAATACTTGCTCAATTTGAAGGAGTAAATCTGACGCTAACAGCGTTAAAAATTTCTTATTTAGAACAACTAAATAGCAGAATTTTTGTCTTGCTTACACGCATGTATGTACCTTGGCGATAGCAGGACGCGGTAGCAAGGTTATCGACAAGATTTTCTCGCCTCAAAATAGACCACTTAATTAAGAGAATTGGTTTAAACTAAAGTTACGTAATTTGTTGATTACTCAGCTTTGCACCAATTTGCCCTTCTTTGCTGACATTCGGATCCTTTAACACCGTTAGTTTTGGCGGCTGCAGTGCAATGATCTTATCGCCTTCTTCTGGTAGTTTCTTCATCTCTGAAGTGAATGGGCGGATCAATAAAGGCTCTTCATCCTTGTTTTGCTCAGTTAGCACAAACAAAGGTATTGCTTCACAATTAACCTCTTTATACTGTTCCCAATCAAATTCATCAGAGATCCGAGTTACACTTACTTTTCCACCTTTGGCCATCATACTACTGAGTTTGGCGTAGTTACCTTCGTCGCCGAATAAAATCTGACGTGAAAGAAAAGTCGCACTGTCTTTGTTTGCTTTCGCATGATTGGTAGATGACTTAAGGGAGTAAACAAATTGCTCTCCAAGTAAGTGTGAGAAATACTGAACTCCAAGTGCATTGTGGTGACGATTAGGAGAAAGTGCCAACACAGATTTGAGACTGGTGAGCGGAAGATAGCGCTCTGCATGTTCTGACTGGGGGTTCCCATAGTAACAGGGTAAGCCATCCATCCTTGCCATTTTACAGTTTTCCCAAGCTGGATCTGACAAGTAAACATCAACATTTTGATCCTTTAAGCCTTTTGCAATAGCTCGCGCAACATGATTTGCACCTATAATAAGTAAGGTGTTTGGCTTGGGTTGACGAACTCCTAAAAGGCGCGCAAATGGTGTTGCGGTTAAGCTTTGTAATACAACGGTGATAATAATAACTGTAAAGATAAGTGGTACCATTTTATCAGCATCAGTAATTTCAGACTTGGTCATACTAAGTGCAAAAACAGACCCAACTGCAGCAGCAACAATCCCTCGTGGGGCTATCCAACTAAGTAAAATACGAGATTTAATCGGTAAGTCGGTATTAAATGTTGATACAAATATGGATAGTGGACGAGCAACAAACAATACCACAGCTAAAAAGATGAACACATCCGTGTCCAGTAGCATTAAATCTTCGAGCTTGAGTCGCGCTGCTAGTAAAATAAATAGACTGGAAATGAGGATCATAGAAAGATCTTCTTTAAACTCCAACACAGAATCTATTTCTAAATCGTCTTGGTTTGCTAGCCATATACCGAAAATGGTGACGACAAGTAGACCTGACTCGTGGCTAAGGTGGTTTGATATGGTAAAGCTAAATAGCACCAGAGCTAAAATAGCGAACTTATGTAGCTCGAATGGCAGCCATTCCTTACGAATTAATAAACTGGTTAAAAAACCAGAGATAACACCGATGCTTATTCCTACACCCAAGGTGGAAATGAGCGCCCAGAGTGTGTGACTAAAGATCCCTTCATTGCCAACTAAAGAAACGGCTTCAAATACTAATACTGCAAACAAAGCACCGATCGGATCGATAACAATGCCTTCCCAGCGAAGTATACGATCTATGTCTTTATCGGGGCGCATTGCATTTAACATAGGAGCTATAACGGTTGGGCCGGTTACGACTAATACCGCGCCTAGTACAGCTGCAACTTGCCAGTTAAGCTCTAGTACCAGAATTGCGGTTGTCGCAATCACCGCGAATGTGGCTAGCATACCAATCGAGCATAGGTTTCGAACGACTTTACCGATCCCTTTAAGCTCTTTAAAGTGAAGGGTAAGCGACCCTTCAAAGAGAATAACTGCGACAGACAGAGACACGACAGGAAAAAGCAAGTCACCTAGCAGGGCATCTGGATCGAGCGTTCCACTAAAAGGACCTAATGCTAATCCTATCAGTAGTAAAAACAAAATAGCAGGAACCTTAAAGGCCCATGCGAGCCATTGGGCGATTACAGAACATACTGCAATACCTGCAATGTAGATTGCTGACATAGATTCTCCTAGTTGGAATATCCCAACATTTTTATCAGTATAGCCATCATCCAGTTATAACATAGTTTGAATGGGGGGAAAGTGAATAAATAATTGAAAATAGGCTGTTATTAAGTTTATTTATAGTCGTCATAAATAATTAATATGTGTGAAGGTTGCAATCTGACCTAAGCTTACGTTAAGGTAATAAAACTCAAGGCGTGAGCGAGCTTACGCCATCTTTAAAATCTACTCATTACGCAATTATTCATTGCGGTACAGCCTTTTCAGCCGCACCAAACCATGGTGGCCTCTGCTGAAAACGGCTCGACGTCGAGGTTTAAATACTTGGTGTCACAATCAATCTTCTATTAGTGAAATGTCAGCCAACTACTTTGTGTGTTGTGTCTGGATTTAGCATGTGTGGCGATTAAGCATATACATTTTTGTCGCACGTCTGTTTGTTTTATCTATTTGCCGGCCGTTTTGGTCGAAGCATTGCGCTTTTCTGTTGTCTTCTAGTAGAAGGTATTTGAGTACCCTTGTGTGAGTGAGTGGTGAATTTAAGCAGGAATTTATGTCGATGAAACAATCAAAGCGTATCGTTATCAAAATTGGAAGTGCATTAATTGCACCTGAGCAAGATGGTTGCCGTTCTCGCTACTTACTCAGCATCGCGCAATTTATAGTGCGCTGTCGGGCTCGAGGTATTGAGGTTATCTTGGTTTCCTCAGGCTCTGTTGCTGCTGGGTCACACTTATTTCCAAATTCAGATCATCCAAGTATTGCGGTTAAAAAAGCAATGGCCGCAGCAGGACAGACAGAAATGATGGCGACATGGGATCGTTTCTTCGACTTTCCGTCAGCACAGATCCTATTGACTCATGGTGACTTGCGTGATAGGGAACGATATACCAGTATCCGTGAAACAATATTCACTTTACTGGAGCACGGAATACTGCCTATTATCAATGAAAATGACACGGTGACCACCGATAATTTGAAAGTTGGAGATAATGACAACCTATCAGCTATGGTTGCTGCTGCGGCAGATGCTGATGGCTTGATTATCTGCTCTGACGTCAGTGGGTTATATACTAAAAACCCCAATTTACACGCTGATGCAGTGTTGATTTCAGAAGTGACAGAGATCACAGAAGAAATCTACGACATGGCCGGGTGCCCAACAAGCAAGGTAGGTACTGGTGGGATGAAAACAAAAATTGAAGCGGCCGAAAAGGCAACGTCTCACGGTATAGACACATATATTGTCAATGGTTTTGAAGAGACCACTTTTGAACAACTACTGGCAGGTAAAAATCCTGGCACTGTTTTCACCGCTTATGACAAACCAATGCAAGAGGCTGTACATTGGATGACTCACACGGCATCCGAACAAGGTGAGTTGGTTGTAGAAAGTGATTATGGTGAAAGTGATAATCAGGTTGTTGGGCAGCTTAGTGGTGATGAGATAGCTGAAGTGAAAGGAGAATTCTCTGTAGGGGATACCGTGCTGGTGCGTAGCAAAGATGGTAAGCGTCTCGCGAAAGCAACGACCAACTATAGTAGTTGTCTACTTAACTTTTTAACCGAACATGAAGAAAGTCCGATCAGCGAAAAAATTCAAGACAGCATAGGGCCCGTTATTTCAGAACAAGATATTGCATTATTGGAGAAGTCTTAAGGTATGAGTTTAATTACAGATATTTCATCACAAGCAGCAACAGCTGCAAAGAAGTTAGCATTGCTGTCTACAGAAGAAAAAAATGCAGTCCTTACAGATATGGCCAAAGGTATTCGTGAAAACAGTGAGGCAATTATCACTGCTAACGAAGCTGATTTAGCAGCAGCGCGTGATAATCAACTTAGCGATGCCATGGTAGATAGATTGACGCTAAACCAAGCGCGTATCGAAAGTATGGCTGAGGGCATCGAAACGATTATTCAACTAGACGATCCTGTCGGTGCACTGCGAGATATGGGGGTAAGACCAAATGGCATTAAAATTAGCAAAATGCGAGTGCCACTTGGTGTTGTTTGCATGATTTATGAAGCACGCCCGAATGTGACAGCAGATGCTGGAGCATTGTGCTTTAAATCAGGTAATGGTGTGATTTTAAGAGGCGGTAAGGAAGCGCTTTGCAGCTCACTAGAGATTGCCAAAGCGATGCACAAAGCGCTAGAAAAGCACGGCTTGCCTACTGCGCTTGTTTCTGTAATTCCAGATCCAGACCGTGGTTTATTAATGGAGTTGATGCAGCAAAAAGACTATATCGATTTGATCATACCCCGTGGTGGCGAAGGGCTGATCAACTTCGTTACACAGAACAGTACAGTACCCGTTATTCAGCACTTTAAAGGCGTTTGTCACTTATACATTGATAAGGATGCTGATTTGGACAAAGCACTGGCCTTGCTATTAAATGGTAAGACTCAGCGCACAGGCGTATGTAATGCACTTGAGGGGCTTATTGTTCACCAAGATATTGCTGCAGACTTCTTACCCAAAGCGGCTGCAGCGTTGGCTGAAAAAGGCGTAAAAATAAATGCGTGTAAGCAAAGTGCTGATTATTTTGAGCATGCAGTGGTGCTGAATGAAGATGAGTTTGGTGAAGAATATTTAAGCTTAGAAATTGCGATACGACAAGTTGCAGACTTTGATGCGGCACTTGCACATATCGACCGCTTTGGGAGTCACCACACTGAAGTTATTTGTACAGAAAACCAAGCGACAGCAGCGCTGTTTCAACGTGGTGTCGACGCATCAGTTGTGATGGTAAACGCATCCTCTCGTTTTAGCGATGGTTCAGCGTTAGGTCTAGGTGCTGAAATTGGTATTGCGACAACTAAATTACACGCCTATGGGCCAATGGGTCTAGAGTCTCTTACAACGGAAAAGTTCTTAGTAAATGGCGAAGGCCAAGTAAGAGAATAGTGTGAATTAATACCAATTTGACTTAATATTTGCTCAATTTGAGGTAGTAAATCTGACGCTAACAGCGTTAAAAATTTCTTATTTAGAACAACTAAATAGCAAAATTTTTGCGTTGCCTATATAGATGTAGGTACCTTAGCGAAAGCAGGACACGGTGGTGAAGTTATCGACAAGATTTTCTCGCGTTAAAATAGACCACTTAATTGAGAGAATTGGTATAACACAGAATAATGACATAAGTAACTGTAAAGCTCGGGTCAATAGACTTGGGCTTTTTTCTTTTTTAGGTGGTATTAGGATAAAAATAAAGAAGGAAAGAAAAGTGGTGGAGCTAAGCAGGATCGAACTGCTGACCTCCTGCGTGCAAGGCAGGCGCTCTCCCAGCTGAGCTATAGCCCCACGTTTCGTCTTCTAGACGAGTCGAAATTTAATCATTTTTTATTTACTCGTCAACCCTTGGCAAAAAATTTCGCTATTTTTTTGTAGTCTTTGTTACACTGAACCGAAAGAATAATTATTAAGTTAGCTATGTTTCAACGTTGCCTGTTTTTTGTTATTGCATTTAGTACACTCGCTGGATGTGCATCTAAGTCTGACGAACCTGTGCTAGTAATTGAGAAACAATCGCTCCACAAACGTCAGTCAGCGTCTGGTGAGCAAGAGTTTGCATTTATTGTGACGGTAGAGGCAACTCCAAGAATGGAATTGGACTCAAGCAAGCCAGTGTCAAGGCGCGAGCTTAAACGTTTTGCTGAGTTTGAACGCATAGAAGATTCACCCGCGCTCAAACTCAAGCTCGAAGAACAAGCTGTTGCATTATTAAAGCCTGCTTTGGCTAGCGAGCGCTATTGTGGCGCAGGCTATAAAATTACCGATGTTTATTGGCGCCAACGTAGTGTACAGCTTAGAGGCCAGTGCTTATGATTAGAAACAATCCCGAAGCATTGGCAAAGCAGTTAGCTACATTAGGTATCGACTACCTGAATTACGATCATCCTCCTTTACATACGTGTAGCGATGCCGATGAGCTGGGATTAGTAAGAGAAGGGACGCGCCTGAAAAATCTTTTTTTGCGAGACAACTATGGAAAGCGCCATTTTCTTTTTATTATTCCTGCTGATAAGCAAGTCGATTTAAAAGCGTTATCAAAAGCGCAGGGACTATCTCGTTTGGGTTTTGCTTCCAAAGAGCGATTAGCAAAATATTTGGGTGTTGAACAAGGCTGTGTTTCAGCTCTTGCCCTTTGTAATGATAGCGAGCAAAAAGTAGAGCTGTGGCTCGATAGTGAACTACAATCTGCGATGCGATGGCAGTGCCACCCATTAGTGAATACTAAAACTTGGGTTGTGACTCTAGATAACCTAAATCATTTTTGGCAATCAACGGGGCACTCACCGCGCTGGTTGGATTGCATTTCTAAGACTTAAGCATAGCCCTAATGTGCATACTGCAAAAAGTGACACGGCAAACCAGTTTAATCCTGCATACTCATAAATGAGGCCGGGTAGGTAGGAGCCGAGTACTCCACCTGAGTAATAGAAAGATACATAGGCGCCATTTGTTACCGTTGCGGGAGCTTGACTAATACTGTTAGCCAGCGGTGCTGCGGTAGTGTGGATGACAAACATACACGCGCAAAAAAGTGTAAATAACAGCACAAAAAAGACGAGTGAAGCTGTTGGTAAAAGCGCAATAGTTGTAGCGTAGATAAAAAACACTATGGCCAGAAATTGCCATGTTGATTGAAATCTATTTTGTAGCCAAGGCGTAATTGTCGAGCCTAATGCTCCCACTAAGTAACCCGTATAGACCCAGCCTACTTTACTAGGGTCGGTTAACTTAAAGTCATACTTGAGTATAAAGGGTAAAAAGTTAAGTAAGCCAGCAAAGCAAAAAAACATGCAAAATATCGAGCTATATAGCCGAACTAGGTGAGCCTGCTTAAGTGGCGCTAAATAGTCTTTAATCTTAGTTGCAGTAATGATAGGTGGTTTGTTTTTACTCGCGCTAATGCTAAAAGCAAGTACTATCAACAATAAAGCGTTAAGATAATAAAAGCTCTGCCATTCAAACCACACTGCAAAATTTGCAGCCAATGTACGACCAAAATAACCCCCAGCGATACTGCTACCAATATACAGGCTCATATTTGTTTTCAACAATGTTCCACTAAATTGTTGGCCTATGTAGCCCGTCATGGCGGTAAGTGCAGCTGGTAACAATAACCCTTGGATCAACCTAATTAATAACAGTCCAGAGAATGAGTCTACAGATGCAAAAGCAAGGTTGCTTAACGCCAGTAACAGCATTGTCCACTTTAAAATTTTCAAGGGATTAGATTTGGCAAGTATTAAACCATAGCAAATTGGGGCAATGGCAAGCGGTAGCATGGTTGCAGACATCAGCATTCCAGCATCGGAAGCGGACACCATAAATTGCTCTGAAAATTCAGCTAATAATGGTTGTGGTGCGTACAATACAAAAAAGATTGCAACAGAGCAGAGTAGTAAGTGGATGATGGGCATTGCGCTGGAAAGCTTTAAATTTTGATGACTTAGCTTAAATTAAAGCAAACTAGTTGACAATTTTTTGCGCTACATCACGATGTTATAGAGTAATTTTGATAGTTTTACAGTGAATTGGCGTAATTACTCACTGGTCAATCAAAATTGCTGAGTTAAAATAGTGAAAAGTCTATTTTACGGAGTTGCATTATGGGTTCACTGCAAGAGCAGTTGCTAAAAGCTGGCCTAACAACTGAGCACAAAGCGAAAGTTGCGAAAACGCAAAAGCGTAAGCAGCAAAAGAAAAAAAAGAAGGGCGCGACAAGCGACCAAACCGATCTTCAAAAGCATATTGAGCAAACCAAGCTTGAGCAGCAAAAACGTGCTGAAGAGTTAAATCAAGCCAAGTTAGAGGCGCAAAAAAACAAAGAGCAGATAGCTCGAGTAAAACAGATCTTGGAACATCACAATCAAGATGCTATCCGTGGAGATGTCACCTTTAACTTTACTTATCAAAATAAAGTTAAAGAGCTAGACGTAAACGCTCAAACACAACAAGCCTTAGCTAAGGGGCGGTTGGCCATTTGCGTATTAGAGGATAAGTTCTACGTATTACAAGATGAACCAGCAAGAAAGATTGCTGAGGTAGACGAAAAATATATCGTTTTCCATGTAGAGGACAATCAGCAAGGTGACGAGGATGACCCTTATGCTGACTTTGAAGTCCCAGATGATTTGATGTGGTAGTGATTAGGCTTAAGGTCAAACTTTAGTCTACACTGACTTACAATGTTAACCGTCAACAAAAAAGAGTAATGATATGAGCAAGATGAAAAAACTACTAGTAGGGACTGCTGTGGCTATATGTGCACTTGGTTCAACAAGTTCGATGGCTGCTGATGGTAAAGCGCTATACACAGCTAAAATGTGTCAAACCTGCCATGGTGCAGAAGGTAAAGCACCAATCATGCCTCTGTATCCAAAGCTAAACGGTCAGAACAAAGAATACTTAGCGGCACAGATGAAAGACATTAAGTCAGGTAAACGCAACAATGGTATGTCGGCTGCAATGAAAGCGATGGTTGCGAATGTTTCTGATGCAGAAATCGATGCTATTGCAGAGTATCTATCTAAAGTTGAATAACAACATCAGCTCGACGTTAAAAATAAAAAACCACCGTTCGCGGTGGTTTTTAGTTGAAGATATAATTAAGCTATTTTAGACTTCTATACATCCAGATGTGGAGTCAATAAGGGATCCCCATGTTCGAATTACCTCAGTTAAATCTAAAAGACAAAGTAAGCACAGATGAATGGCAACTGCGTGTTGACCTTGCAGCTTGCTATCGACTGGTTGAGCACTTTCGTTGGGGAGACTTAATTTATACGCATATGTCGGCGCGTTTACCTGGGACAGACCATTATCTTGTTAATGCCTTTGGTTTGACGTTTGATGAAGTGACCGCCTCTAACCTGGTGAAGGTTGATTTGCAGGGGAATATTCTTGATGACACGCCATTTAAAATTAACCCTGCGGGCTTTACTATTCATAGCGCAATCCATGAAGTGCGAGAAGATGCGCATTGTGTTATCCATCTTCATACCAAGGAGACGATAGCCGTCGCAAGCCTAGAATGTGGGTTACTGCCGTTGAGTCAGCATAGTATGTTCTCCTTACCATCGTTATCGTATCATGGTTACGAAGGCTTGGCGGTCAATATGGATGAGAAAAAGCGCCTGCAAGATGACTTGGGCACTACAAACCATATGCTCTTAGTAAACCATGGCGGTTTGACGGTAGGACCAACGGTAGGTGACGCCTTTATGCGTTTTTATGACTTACAGCGTGCATGCGAAATTCAAGTTGCGATTCAAGCAACGGGACAACAAGCGGTACCTGTACCACAGCCCATTATTGATAATATTTATAATCAAGCGAATGTCGTGCACAGCGGTAGCACCGGTGGCCAACTTGCTTGGCCTGCAATGCTTCGTAAAGCATACCGCCTAGACCCAAGCTTTGCTCAATAGGAGTCAACATGAAAGTTAATCGCGTCGAAGTCTTCGACATTCATTGTCCAGATAGACCTGCTTGGACACCGGTTTTTGTACGTATTCACACCGATGAAGGTATTTCAGGAGTAGGTGAAGCAGGCCTTGCATACGACCTTGGTCACAGCGCCGCGGCCAGTATGATCAAAGAAATGGCTGAAGCTTTTTTGATTGGTCACGACCCTTTTCAAACGGAGTTGCTCTGGTCACGTATGCTCAGAGAAAGCTTCTGGGGTTTAGGTGGGGGACCTGTGGTTTATGCGGCGATGTCAGCAATAGATACCGCGCTTTGGGACATCAAAGGTAAAGCCTTAAATCTACCGGTTTATCAGTTGCTTGGTGGTAAAGTGAACCCTGAGCTTCGCACCTATGCCTCACAATTACAGTTTGACTGGGATAGCGAGTTTAAAGCATTGGTGCAACCACACGAATATGCCGAAGCGGCACATAAAGCCATTGCTGAAGGGTACGATGCGGTTAAAGTTGACCCGATTCAGTACGATAAAGATGGCAACACTTATTACGATAGAACAAAGCTAATTTCACGCGCAGAAATGAAATTATACCGTGCGAGAATGCAGGCTATTCGTGAAGCGGTAGGCGATGAAGTGGACATTATTTTTGAGTGCCACAGCCTACCAGGCGCGACATCAGCTATTCAAATTGCGGATATCGCTGAAGAATTTGATTGTATGTATTATGAGGAGCCTGTGAATTATCTTAACCACTCTTTACATGCAAAGGTAGCAAACAAAACCTCTGTGCCAATCGCTGGTGGTGAGCGATTGTATAACCGTTGGGGTGTCCGTCCTTATTTTGAAGATCAAAGTATTGATGTACTACAGCCAGATATTGGCTTATGTGGTGGTTTTACAGAAACCAAGAAAGTATGTGACTACGCTGATATCTTTGATATTCGTATTCAGGCGCATGTTTGTGGCGGGCCAGTCGCAACCGCGGCTTCATTACACTTAGAAACCGCGATCCCCAACTTCCTGATCCATGAGCACCATACTTATGCAATTAAAAAGTGGAACAGAGAATTGTGCTTGCAAGATCCACAACCTAAAAACGGTATCTTTAGAGTGTCAGAAGAGCCGGGGCTTGGTATTGAGTTAAACGATGAAATCGTAATGCGCTCAGCCCGTGTGGAAATTAAGTAGGTATCTGACGCTAACAGCGTTAAAAATTTTTATTTAGAACAACTAAGTAGCAAAATTTTTGCCTTGCCTACAGGACGTAGGTACCTCGGCGAGAGCAGGACGCGGAAGTGGTGTTATCGACAAGATTTTCTCGTCTCAAAATAGCCCACTTAAAAAAGAAAATTGGTATAGTTTTGGAATAACAGCTAGCGCTTGCTATTGTTGCGACCGAGTCAGACACAAAAAAACCCAAGCAATGCTTGGGTTTTTTCATCTCAGCCAGCGCTATTATTTTAGCAATGACTCAGTCAATACTGGGCGAATTTCTTTTACAATTGCTTGGCAAAGCTTAGGTGCGCCGCAGATGATGTTGCCACTACGGTTAAAGTTAGCGCCACCTGCAAAGTCAGTGACCATACCACCTGCTTCTTTTACTAGCAACTCACCGGCTGCTGTATCCCAAGGCTTAAGACCAATTTCAAAGAAACCATCCACACGACCTGCTGCAACATATGCCATATCTAGTGCAGCTGAGCCTGCACGGCGGATATCAGCGGTATGAATGAATAATGCTTTGAACGCTTCTAGGTAAGCATCCATATGGTGCTTTTGCTTGAAAGGGAAACCTGTTGCAAGCACAGTACCTTGTAATTCAATAGACTTAGATACACGAATACGTTTGTTGTTTAGCTGCGCGCCTTGACCACGAGAAGCGGTAAATAATTCATCGCGGATTGGATCGTATACAACTGCTTGCTCTACGCGCCCTTTAACTCTTAGCGCGATAGAAACAGCATAATGAGGAATACCTTTAACGAAGTTAGTAGTACCGTCTAGGGGATCGATAACCCAAAGGTAGTCTGCATCTTTGCCTTCGTGGTGACCAAATTCTTCACCAACAATAGCGTGATCAGGGTAAGATTTTAAAATAGTGTCACGAATGATTGATTCCGCATCTTTATCGATGTTTGTAACTAAATCATTGGTGCCTTTTTGAGTAGCTTCAACGCGCGATAAATCTTCACTTGCACGTAGGATAACCTTACCCGCGTTACGCGCAGCGCGTACCGCAATGTTCAACATTGGATGCATAGCATTACCTTTAGGTTGTAAAAGAACAGGATCATTTTGAGCCGGCGTATTCTAGCGGTTTTTTCTCTAAAGTAAACATCTAATAGAGAATTTTTCTGGGTGTTTTTTGTACATTCATGCTGTGTATAGGATTTTTATTTCCCCAGAGTTGAATTTGGCTTAACACCGCTGAGATATGCTACACTGCGTCATTATTTTTGTTTGAGACTCGTGTAAATGGCTTTAGAAGATATTCGAATCGTATTAGTAAACACCTCACACTCTGGCAATATTGGCTCTGTCGCAAGGGCAATGAAGACGATGGGGTTATCTAAACTCTATTTAGTTGATCCTGCGTGTGAAGTGGACAGTCATGCCAGTGCGCTGGCTGCCGGTGCAACGGATGTACTTGGTGCTGCAATTAAAGTCGATACACTTCAGGAGGCAATTGCTGATTGTGCTTTAACAATAGGCACTAGTGCTCGTTCACGTACCTTATCATGGCCAATGGTCGACCCGCGTGAATGTGCGCAAAAACTAGTAGCAGAGTCAGTAAATGCTCCCGTTGCATTAGTATTTGGCCGAGAGAATAGTGGCTTGACGAATGAGGAATTACAGCTTTGTAATTACCATGTGTGTATTCCAGCAAACCCAGAATATAGCTCGCTGAACCTTGCAATGGCGGTGCAAACACTCGCCTATGAAACACGAATGACGTATCTGGATACGCTTGATAAGCAGCCTGAAGAAGTTGATGAAACAATTTATCCTTCATCAAAACAAATGGAGCTATTTTACGAGCATCTCGAGAATACCTTAAATGATACAGGCTTTATCATTAAACAGCATCCAGGCATGGTGATGACTAAACTGAAGCGTTTGTTCAATCGTGCCAGGCCTGAAGATCAAGAGCTTAATATTTTACGTGGGATATTAAGTTCAGTGGACAAATCTACCAAAAAATAAAATGAACACTCAGTTGGCATCGGTGAGCACTCTACACCGGTGCTTCTCATTTTGACCCTCCTAAAATAGTTTGATTGACCCTTCATATTTTTGCATAAATCTTCAACAGTAATACTTGACTAAAATACTCAGGTAATTACAATATCGATAATACCTGATTAAATTACTCAGGTATTAGGGTGAAGCATACAAGGTTTGTCGGTCTAAAGCCGTTTTTATGCTTGGTTAATACTTGACTATCCTAGTCAAGTAATTAAAATTTGCGGCTTGGTAAATTAGCGGGGATTGTGCATGAAACTAACATCAAAAGGCAGATACGCCGTGACAGCAATGTTAGATGTTGCGTTACACGCAAGTATTGGCCCTGTTCCACTAGCAGATATCTCTGAAAGACAAGAGATTTCGCTATCTTACCTTGAACAATTATTTGCCCGTCTACGTAAACATGGTTTAGTCAGCTCTGTACGCGGCCCTGGCGGCGGCTATTTACTAGGCCGTGATGCGCACACAATTTCTGTTGGTGATGTGATTAATGCCGTTGACGAGTCCGTTGATGCGACCCGTTGCCACGGCGAGGGCGGTGGTTGCCAAAGTGGTATGCGCTGTCTGACTCACTCTTTATGGTCTGACCTAAGTGTGCGAATAGAAGAGTTTTTAAATAATATTTCCCTAGCAGAGTTAGTCGCTGATGCAGATGTGCAGTCTGTAGCAACGCGACAAGACAAGCACGTAAGACGTGCAATTGAGCAATTAGACAATATTCAAGTGAGCTGTCAACTCTAAGTTGACGTCAAGCGGAGAGATAAATGAAATTACCGATATATCTAGATTATGCAGCAACCGCACCGGTTGATCAGCGTGTTGCAGACGAGATGATGCAGTGCCTGACAATGGATGGTAACTTTGGTAATCCAGCTTCTCGTTCACACCGTTTCGGTTGGCAAGCAGAAGAGCTGGTTGATCAGGCGCGTAATGATATCGCTGATTTAATCAATGCTGATCCGCGTGAAATCGTTTTCACATCTGGTGCAACTGAATCAAACAACCTTGCCATTAAAGGTGCCGCGCAGTTTTATAAAAAGAAAGGTAAGCACATCATCACGGTACGAACAGAGCATAAAGCGGTGCTAGACACGTGTCGTGAGCTTGAGCGCCAAGGCTTTGAAGTCACTTATATGGATGTGGAAGAGAACGGCTTGCTTGATCTTAAAAAGTTAGAAGCTGCAATGCGCGAAGACACTGTTTTAGTGAGCGTAATGCACGTTAATAACGAACTGGGTGTGATCCAAGATATCGCGACTATCGGTGAAATGTGTCGTGAGCGTAAGATTATGTTCCACGTTGATGCAGCACAAAGCGCCGGTAAGGTGCAAATTGACCTACAAGCATTAAAGGTCGATTTTATGTCATTCTCTGGCCATAAAATTTATGGTCCTAAAGGTATAGGCGCGTTATATGTTCGCCGTAAACCACGCGCGCGTTTAGAAGCACAAATGCACGGTGGTGGTCATGAGCGCGGTATGCGCTCAGGTACGCTTGCGACACACCAGATTGTAGGGCTGGGCGCTGCATGTAGAGTTGCCAAGCAAGATTTTGAAAAAGACCATGCACATATCAGCGCGCTGCGTAAGCGTTTGCTAGATGGTGTTATGGATATGGATGAAGTTTACTTTAACGGTGCTATCGATCAATCAGTACCTGGCATTGTAAACATTAGCTTTAATTTTGTTGAGGGTGAGAGCCTACTGATGGCGGTAAAAGATATCGCTGTTTCTTCTGGCTCAGCATGTACATCGGCAAGCTTGGAGCCATCTTATGTACTACGTGCATTAGGACGTAACGACGAACTTGCACATAGCTCAATTCGTTTTAGTATTGGTCGTTTTACGACAGAAGAAGAGATCGATTACACCGTCAATCTGATCAAAGATTCAATAGGTCGCCTACGTGAGATGTCGCCACTTTGGGAAATGCACCAAGATGGCATCGATTTAGATAGCGTTGAGTGGGCACACCATTAAGCAAGTTTTGGCCGCTGGCTGGATACGCTCCAGCCGCAAGCAGGTAGTGAGGAAATAGTTATGGCTTACAGTGATAAAGTTATCGACCACGTTGAGAATCCACGTAATGTAGGTTCTCTAGACAAAAATGATCCAAACGTTGCAACTGGCATGGTGGGGGCGCCTGCATGTGGTGACGTGATGAAGCTACAAATCAAGGTTTCTGATACAGGTATCATTGAAGATGCAAAGTTCAAAACCTATGGTTGTGGTAGTGCCATTGCATCTTCATCACTTGTAACAGAGTGGGTGAAGGGCAAATCATTAGAAGAAGCTGCGACCATCAAAAACACAGATATCAGCGCTGAGCTAGAGTTGCCACCGGTGAAGATCCACTGCTCAATTTTAGCCGAAGATGCGATACAAGCTGCGATTGCAGACTACAAGAGTAAACAAGCGAAGTAAGAGAATATTATGGCAGTGACGTTAACAGATGCAGCCGCTAATCGCGTATTAGCCTTTTTGAGTAACCGTGGAAAAGGCATTGGGCTGCGCGTTGGTATAAAAACCACGGGCTGTTCAGGTCTTGCTTATGTTCTTGAATTTGTCGACGACTTAGATGAAGGCGATGAGGTTTTTGAAGACAAAAACGTAAAACTCATCGTCGATGCGAAGAGTCTAGTTTATATTGACGGCACAGAGCTAGATTACACAAAAGAAGGTCTGAACGAAGGGTTTAAATTTAATAACCCAAATCAGAAAGACGAATGTGGCTGTGGCGAAAGCTTCACCGTATAGTTTGCAACAGTGAATAGCTTAAAGCCCTGCCTTGGTGGGGCTTTGCTGTATTAGGTGCGTATGCGTTATTTTGAATTATTTGATTTACCTGTCGAGTATCACGTTGATTTAAATAAATTGAATCAAGGCTACCTGGAGCTACAACGTGCGGTTCACCCAGATAGGTTCGCTGGTAAAAGTGAGCGTGAGAAACTACTTGCGGTCCAAAAAACAGCTGAGATTAACGATGCGCTGGCAGTACTTAAGCACCCTGTTAAGCGTGCTGAATATATGCTGAGCGAGAAGGGCGTTGATATTAGAGCTGAGCAACAAACACTGCAAGATCCCCTGTTTTTAATGCAGCAAATGGAACTGCGTGAAGCATTAGAGGAGCTCCCTAATACCACGGACCCAGACAGCGCCATTGCAGAATTTGAAACTCAAATTAAAGCGTTAGATATAGAGTTTAGCGCCTCCCTTGCTGAACAGCTTCAAAGCGATGATACGAACGTATTGGAAGCGGCAGCCGATAATATTCGCAAGCTGAAATTTGTCTACAAATTACGCGATGAATTAGCACGTATCGAAGATGATTTATTCGATTGATGATGTGTAACATCAACAAACGTTAAAGTGAAAAGAGCATTATGGCATTATTGCAAATTGCTGAGCCGGGGCAGAGCGCGGCACCTCATGAGCATAAATTAGCAATTGGTATCGATTTAGGTACCACAAACTCTCTTGTTGCCACGGTGCAAAGTGGCGAAACAAAAACCCTGAGCGACTTAATGGGTAAGGCCATGTTGCCTTCGGTAGTAAGGTATACTGACTCAGAGGTTATAGTAGGTGAACAAGCCCAAGCTGCTTCTGCTGAAGACCCGACTAATACGCTGATTTCTGTAAAACGTTTTTTAGGTAAAACGCAATCTGAAATAGAACAAAGCTATGGCCAGTTGCCTTATAACTTTGTCGATAATAACGGTTCGCTTGCTATTGAAACTGTGACAGGCGCTGTAAGCCCAGTACAAGCCTCCGCTGAAATTTTAAAAACATTACACCAACGGGCTATCGATAGCTTTGCAGGTGAAGATGTAATGGGCGCGGTGATCACCGTACCTGCGTATTTTGATGATGCGCAAAGACAAAGTACAAAAGATGCAGCCGATTTTGCTGGTCTGAAAGTATTGAGGTTGCTTAACGAGCCGACCGCAGCGGCAGTAGCTTATGGCCTAGACTCTGGCCAAGAAGGTGTTATCGCGGTGTATGACCTCGGTGGTGGTACGTTTGATATCTCTATCTTACGCCTGAATCAAGGGGTGTTCGAGGTATTATCAACAGGCGGTGATTCGAGCCTTGGTGGTGATGATTTTGATTCATTGCTGGTCGACTTTTTTAAGCAGCAAACTCAACTGTTTGATTTAAATCCAAAAGAGCTACGCCTGTTTATCAATAAGGCGAGAGCCTGTAAAGAAGCACTATCAAGTTACGAGACCGTAAACGTTGAGCTACCTGTTCGTGAGCAAAAATTTGTTGTGACGATTACGCGCCAAGCATTTGCTGAACTTGCGATGCCGTTGGTTAAAAAAACCTTACGCTCTTGCCGTCGTGCGTTAAAAGATGCTGATGTGATCCAAGAGGAAGTACTACAAGTTGTGATGGTTGGAGGCTCGACCCGCATGCCAGTAGTACGAGAAGAAGTCGGTAACTTCTTTGCCAAAGAGCCACTAACCTCAATTGATCCAGACCGTGTTGTGGCACTAGGCGCTGCTATTCAAGCTGATATTTTAGTAGGTAACAAGCCAGACTCTGATATGCTGCTGCTTGACGTATTGCCATTATCTTTAGGCTTGGAAACTATGGGGGGATTGGTTGAAAAAATTATTCCGCGCAATACCACCATTCCGGTTGCACGTGCACAAGAATTTACTACTTTTAAAGATGGCCAAACGGCTATGGCACTGCATGTATTGCAAGGTGAGCGAGAGCTCGTTGATGATTGCCGTAGTTTAGCGAAATTTAGTCTCAAAGGTATACCGCCAATGGCTGCCGGTGCTGCGCATATTCGTGTGACCTTTAGAGTGGACGCTGATGGTCTATTGAGTGTGTCGGCTGAAGAAAAATCGACTGGTGTTCAAGCTGAGATCCAAGTTAAGCCATCATTCGGTTTGAGTGACGATCAAGTAGCACAAATGCTTAAAGACTCAATGAGTAACGCAAAAGAAGACATGAGTGCTCGGATGCTTAAAGAACAGCAAGTTGAAGCGCTACGAGTATTAGAAGCGCTAGAAGCATCATTAGCTACTGATGGTAACTTGCTGCTGGAAGACGAACTTCATACGCTACGTACTGCAATGACAGAGCTTGCTAACATTCGTGAAAGTGCAGAAAACCCAGAGCAAATCAAAAAGGCGATCGAAGAAGTCGATCAGGCGAGTAGCGATTTTGCTTCACGTCGTATGGATCAATCAATTAAGAAAGCACTGCAAGGGCAGTCGGTAGACGAGGTGTAATATGCCACAAATTATCTTTTTACCCCATGAAGAGTTGTGTCCAGAAGGTGCTGCAATTGAAGCAAAAACGGGTGAGACAGTGCTTAATGTGGCATTAAAAAATGGCATTAGTATTCCACATGCTTGTGAAAAGTCATGTGCATGTACCACTTGTCATGTCGTGATCCGTGAAGGGTTTGACTCACTAGAAGAAAGTGATGAGCTTGAAGATGACATGCTAGATAAAGCTTGGGGACTGGAAGCTGAATCACGTTTAGGTTGCCAAGCGATAATTAGTGATGAAGACTTGGTGGTTGAAATTCCAAAGTACAATCTCAATATCGTTAATGAAGACCATTAAGTACAGTTAACAACCTAGGTTGTTAATGACGCATTTAATAAAGCCGTAGTCTTGTACTACGGCTTTTTGTTTTTCTAGGAGGAACGCTATGTCACTCATCAGTAATCCCGAATTTTCACTTATCAATGGCCAATCGCATAGCAGTAAACAGCAAGTCGATGTGATAAACCCTGCGACAGGTGAATCCATTACCCAGGTTTCTGAGGCAGATAATCAGGCTGCTGATATAGCGCTGCAAGCCGCGGCTGAAACTTTTGAAACACTCTCTAACTCAACAGCCCACACTCGTAGCAAAGTACTTAGAAAATGGTATGAGCTGGTTGTTGAGTATCGACAAGCACTGGCTGAGATAGTGACTAAAGAACAAGGCAAACCGCTTAAAGAAGCGCTTGCTGAGGCGGATTATGCTGCTGGATTTATCGAATGGTATAGTGAAGAAGCTAAACGAGCCTATGGTCAAGTGATCCCTAGTCACTCACAATCGCATACGCTAACTACCATTCGGCAGGGGGTTGGTGTGGTACTTGGGATCACACCATGGAACTTTCCACTGGCGATGATCACCAGAAAAGTAGCACCAGCCTATGCAGCAGGATGTAGCTTTATTCTAAAGCCTTCCGAGAAAACCCCTCTTGCGGCCATCGCTTTAGCTAAGCTTGCGATACAAGCGGGAATGGAAGTCGGTGCTTTTCAAGTCCTTGTTACTAATGACTCAAAAGGATTAGTGGCGCATTTGACTCAGTCCCCTCAAGTAAGAAAGCTTACGTTCACGGGTTCAACACAAGTAGGTAGTGCACTATTAAAACAATGCGCAGACACGGTAAAAAGAACGTCCATGGAGCTTGGTGGCAACGCCCCATTTATTATTTTTGATAGCGCCGACATTGAGCAAGCGATAAGTGGCTTGATGGCGGCGAAGTTTAGAAACGCAGGACAAACATGTGTAGCTGCAAATCGCGTGTTTGTTGCACAAGGTATTGCTGCTGATTTCACTGACAAGTTATCACGACAAGTTGAACAACTTAAGGTTGGCAATGGCTTCGAGGAAGGCGTTGACATTGGGCCACTTATTTCTATTGAGGCAAAGCAAAAAGCACAGCGCTTACTCGAGGATGCGTTAGCTAAAGGCGCAAATATTGCCTATCAAGGCGATAACCAAGCTGGCCAGTTTATGGCACCAGTGGTGATCACGGGCGTAGATAATACGATGGCGCTTTTCCATGAAGAAATCTTTGCTCCTATTGTCAGTATTATTAGCTTTGAGCAGGAGAGTGAGGCGGTGAAAATGGCAAATGCTGTACCAGAAGGACTTGCAGCCTATTTTTATTCAAATGAAGTTAATCAAATCAGACGAGTCAGTGCAGCACTTGAATATGGTATGGTTGGAATTAACGAAGGGATCATATCCAATCCTGTCGCGCCTTTTGGCGGTGTAAAGTTCTCAGGGCTTGGCCGGGAAGGTGCGCAAGAGGGGTTGAGTGAATATCAGGAAATAAAATATTTGTGTCAAAAGTTTTATTAAAAATACTATTTTCATTTGCTTACTCGTATTCGCTTTTAATCTATGCAAAAGCTCAGTACACTAATCCGCTCATTTGACTTTTGATATTTTTTCAATGACAGGAATCAATCAATATCCCGCACTCATTATTTTAGCGGGTGGGCTGGGAAGTCGATTTGGTGGTAATAAGCAGGTCGCTGAGCTGCCGAATCTTAACCAGAGCATTATGGAATTGAGCATCATAGATGCCCACCGAGCTGGTGTGCGCGATGTCATAATGATAGTCAACGATAAAGTGCGAGATTACATCGAAGATGTCATCATACCAAGATTACCAGAGTCGTTAACCGTTACCTTAGTGGAGCAAAAGTTAACGGATATACCTGAGGGTTACCAAGATTGTCTAATTGGCCGTGATAAACCTTGGGGAACTGGACATGCACTGCTATGTGCCAAACCTTATGTAAATAAACCTGCCATCGTCATTACAGCGGACGATTACTATGGAGCTGATGCGTTCTTACAACTCGTGGAACACTTTCAATACCACAATAATATGGCAATGGTGGCATATCCAATTATTAATACGCTATCAGAGCAAGGTGGTGTAAACCGAGGTATTTGTGTAATTGAAGAAGGAAAGCTGCATTCTGTTGAAGAGGCGCTCAATATCCGTTTAGAGAACGGTCAATTGTATGGTGAAATTTCAGGAAAGCCTTGTTATCTAGACACCAGAGCGTTGTCTTCTATGACCTTCTGGGGGATTACACCTGAGTTGTTCACTGCACTTGAAAGTGGCTTTATCGGGTTTCTAAAGAATTATGACAACGGTGTCAAAAGCGAGTATTATCTGCCAGATTGTATTCAACACTGTATCAATACTGCCACGCAAGCGGTGTCTGTCTATCAGGCCAAATCTAATTGGTATGGCATAACCTATAAGAGCGAACTTAATATTGTCGCAAGAAAGATCTATGAAGCACGTCAAGGAAAATAACCCTCTTCACACAACAACATTCGATTTATCTTCTTTTGAGGTGAATATGGAATATCAAGCTGTTGCGCAACAGCTCGCTGATGAATATGGGCTCATTAGTGAAGAAGCAAAAATGAAGCCGATCGGCAATGGGCATATTAATACAACAATGTTGTTGCAAGACGCCCAGAAAACCATGGTAGTACAAAAGCTCAATACTAATGTGTTCCCCAATCCGCAGCATTTAGTAGAAAATGCTCGTGCCATTGAGCAACACTTAACATCGAAAGCGCTCAATGGTGAATATAGTCTCGCTATTATTAAGCATTTAGCAACGAGTTCAGGCCAATATTTAGTTGATATTAACGACGAAGTTTGGCGTGCGCTTGCATTTATTGGTCGCAGTTATAGTGAAGATGTGGTTACAAGCGAACAGCAGGCTCAAACCGCTGCAAATGCGTTTGGACAATTTGCTCATGCCCTAAATGATTTTGATGCAACCCAGTTACATCATGTGATCCCTGATTTTCATAATTTGGCGATGCGTATTGATACTTTCAATAAGGTGCTAAAGAAAGATGAGCATAATAGAGCTAAGCTGTGCGGTGAGGTAATAGAGGCTTTTCAGCAACAATTCTCGCTCGCGGATGAATTACAAAAAGTACAGCAAGCTGTACCGTTAAGAGCCTGTCACAATGATACTAAAATCAATAACATGCTGTTTTCAACAAATAGTGACCAAGCCAGAGCGGTCATTGATTTAGATACCTGCATGCCTGGCCATTGGCTATTTGATTTTGGTGATATGGTGCGCACTTTTTGCTCTCCTGAGCCGGAAGATTCAACCAACTTGGCTCAAGTACGAGTTAGGGAGAACATATTTTCGGCACTCGCTCGGGGTTATATTGAACCTTTGCAAGCTAGCGTGACAAAAGCTGAGAAAGATAGCTTTATTCTTGGCGCTAAAGTTATGCCATTAATGATAGGCTTGCGTTTTTTGACCGACTACCTGGATGGCGATAACTATTTTGCTATTCATCGAACTGGCCATAATCTAGATAGGGCTAAAAACCAGCTGGCACTTTATGCGAGTGTCTTAGAAAAAGAACCTAACTTAATAGAAATTATACAATCTATCTAGTTGAAAATAGGGTATTGATAAAAAGCGCTTAGGCGCTTTTTTTATGGTTTTATCGCAATCTTTTGAACCTAGAATCGGTATGGTTTAGCTTGTTTACACTCAGCACCGATACCGATTAGCTTGATTGAGTTTGCGATTTTGAGGCGAGAAAACTTTGTTGCTAACACCGCTACTGCGTCCTGTTATCGCCAAGCTACCTACATTCATGCAGGAAGGCAAAAAATTTGTTATTTAGTGTTTTAAATGAGAAATTTTGAACGCAATTAACGTCAGGTTTGCTTCTTCAAATTGAGCAAGTATTAAGGCTAACTGGTACATGTACGCTGTTGATGAAGTATCGTTTAGGAGTCAAAATGAAAAATGTAAATCGCCGCGACTTTTTAAAAGCCGCAGGTGCTGCTGCGGCTGCCAGTGTTGTTGCTGGCTGCGCAAGTTCAAATCAAAATAGCAATATCATACCCAAGCAGCAAGGGCGTTCGGTCATTGGGCTTGTTGCACCAAAAATGGATGTTGTTCGTGTTGGTTTTATCGGGGTGGGTCAGCGTGGCTATGGTCATGTTAAACGTATGAGTCATATTGAGGGCGCGCACATTGTTGCCATTTGTGATACTCATGATGCAGTTCTCGAAAAGTCAGCTAGTTACCTCGTTGACGAACGGGGGCTACCAAAGCCTGAGCTGTATCGTGGTAGTGATTTAGCTTATCAAGATATGCTTAATCGGGATGATATTGACATCGTTATCATTTCAACGCCATGGAAATGGCATGCGCCAATGGCCATTGACACGATGAACAGTGGCAAGCATGCTTTTGTCGAAGTGCCATTGGCATTAACTGTTGAAGAAATGTGGCAAATCGTTGACACCGCTGAGCGCACGCAAAAGAACTGCATGATGATGGAAAATGTCAACTATGGCCGCGATGAGCTGATGGTGCTGAATATGGTTCGACAAGGTATATTCGGCGAATTGCTTCACGCAGAGGCCGCATATATCCACGAACTGCGTTGGCAGATGAAAGAAATTGAGCATAAAACAGGGTCGTGGCGTACTCATTGGCATACGAAGCGTAATGGTAATTTGTATCCAACCCATGGGTTGGGGCCAGTCTCCCAATACATGAATATCAACCGAGGCGATCGTTTCGATTACCTTACTTCAATGAGCTCCCCAGCACTTGGCCGTGCTGCATATGCAAAGCGAGAGTTTTCAGCAGATCACGAGCGTAATCAGTTAAACTACGTGGCTGGTGATATGAACACAACAATGATCAAAACCATTAAGGGACGGAGTATCGTGGTGCAACATGACACAACAACCCCAAGACCTTACTCTCGTCATAACCTCATCCAAGGTACCAATGGTGTCTTTGCTGGCTTTCCTAACCGTATTGCTTTGGAGCAAGGTGGTACTAAGAGCTTCCATGAATGGGATCACGACATGGAGTCGTGGTATAAACAATATGACCATCCACTATGGATTAAAATGGGTAAAGAAGCAGAGCGCAATGGTGGTCATGGTGGTATGGACTTTTTAATGTTTTGGCGCATGATTTATTGTTTACGCAATGGTGAGCCGCTTGATCAAGATGTTTATGATGGCGCAGCTTGGTCAGTGATCTCGCCACTATCGGTACAATCTGTGGCAAATCGTAGTGAATCATTAAGCATTCCTGATTTTACTCGTGGTGCTTGGCAAACCGCAGCACCGCTTGGGATTGTTACTGTTTAGGAGTGGCCATGGCGCTTTCGTAGGTGCTAAAGCACATTGAAAAGAATAAAAACAGTGAGTAATAAGATGGGGCGAACTATATCCGCGAAGAGAAGTTCGCCTTTTACTAAGTGACTATATTTTTTACACTAGACTAACGCCGGAGTCTTAAATTTTCCCTCAAATTAGTACCATATTAAGTTAAAATAAAATGAATACATACATTGCCAATTGATTGCTATTTGTAAGGAGCGTTCATGCAAGTTTCTGTTGAAATCAGTAAATATCCACTTCATCAAGACTACATCCCTTTTATTCAAGGTTTTATTGATAGATTAAATCAACACGATGATATAAAAGTACTCACCAATACCATGTCGACTCAGGTCTTTGGAGAGTTTGATCTCGTTACTTCTATCATAAACCAAGAAATGAAACGCTCTTTTGAAACGTTTGGTAAGAGTATTTTTGTTTGTAAGTTTATTGCCGGTGATTTATCTCCAACACAAAGTGCGGTTATTTAATGGAGTGGTTAACGGATACGCTAGCTGGCTTTACTGCCATGTCTATTTGGGAGTACATTGCAGTCGTGCTAGCCGTGGCATATTTATTATTAGCCATTAAAGAAAATATCTGGTGCTGGCCTGTGGCATTTATCAATACTTTTATATACACAGTCTTATATTGGAACGGTGCACTCGTCATGGAGTCCTTGCTGCATTTCTACTATATGGTGATGGCAGTTGTCGGTTGGTGGATGTGGCGTCAAGGTAACAAGAATACCCCAAGTCGGATAACCTCTTGGTCGATGTCAAAACATCTTAGTGTGATAGCCGTGACAGCTATTGTGTCAGTTGTACTTGGCTATGTGACTAAACATTATATGTCTGCGGATTTAGCCTATCTAGATAGCTTTACAACCTGTTTCGCAGTGGTGACCACCTACTTGGTGGCAAAGAAAGTACTTGAGAATTGGCTATATTGGGTTGTGATAGATGCAGCATCTATTTATCTTTATTATCTAAAAGGGTTCTACCCGACGTTAGTACTTTTCATCTTCTACACCTTAATGGCTTGTTGGGGCTATAAACGTTGGTATGAAGAGTATGAAGCAAAGCAAGGTAAGTCTCTTGCGACACTCTGAACTAGAAGCAATAAAAGCAAGCGTAAATGCAGTTTTTGGTGTGGCTGTTAATGATATACGAAAGCTTACGAAAGGGGTGAGCAATAACAATTATCTGATAACCAGTGATGGTCAGCAATTTGTCATAAAGTGCTACAGTCATGATATTCCTGTTGCAGCACTAGCAGCACAGAATAAGCTTGCTTGCGTTGGAGTTACCTCGACGGCACTACAATATGATATGGATACGCGAATGGCCATATTCAGTTATATCCCTGAGGGTAAGTACAACCGTGTGCTAGATGATGAGACGCTATTAAAACCATTGCTCCAAGTACACAGGCTTGAGCTTGCTGTATATGAAACTCTTGACCTTGTTGGTTATATGAGGGCTATTGAGCTTGAGAGTAGCGCTATTGTAAACGTGCAATGGCTTTTGTCTCAGCTTGCTGGGTTACCAAGTGACGTGGCATTTTGTCATAATGACTTGGTAACTAGTAATATTATTTGCAGTCCTGAAGGCGTGCGTCTTATTGACTTTGAATATGCCTGCCACAACGATATTTTTTTTGATCTGGCGGCATTAGTATGCAGCTTTCAGCGTGATGTTGCATCAGCATATCGTCTTGTTGATACCTACTTTCTACTTAATCAGAAGTGCACGCCATTCTATGCAGACGTTAAATTGAAGGTATATTGTCAAATATACTTATTGCTGAGCATTCATTGGTATGAGCAAAAAGGAGTTGTCGATGAAGCGAACAAATTGAGAGAAATATTAACGCTTTGGATATAAACGCAAGGCTCTACGCCAGTAATGCATCAGTTCCCTTGACTGACAATACTGGCACCGGGAGAAGCTGGACTTAAATGCCACCTAAGCGTTGTGCAAGCTCTTTGTATTTTTCCACATCGGCTTTGTCAAAAATTGGCTCGCCACTGGCATCAGTGTCTTTTGCTACTAGCAGGTTCTCTCGAGCAAGACGTCTTACACGTTCAACTTTAACATCAAGAAATTCTGCAACTTGCTCTGTGGTCATTGGTGTCATATTTGTGATCCTCAATCAAGTATTGTGGTACTGCCTTTTTCTGTCAGAATTGACAGTTAAACAGCACTCTCATTCTATTTTATTATTTTCAAAGCATAGTTGAATAACTGGTTTTTTGCTCAAAGTACAGCTTTTTTTCAAAATTCGGTTATTAATTAATCATATAGAAAACATAGTCTGGTATTTCTTAGCACTTCGCATTATTATGTTGACGTCGCTCTCGTGGTGAAATGGATATCACGTAGCCCTCCGGAGGCTAAGTTCTAGGTTCGATCCCTAGCGAGAGCGCCAGTCATTATAGCCAGCCTTTGCGTTTGAAATACACTCCGACTCCAGCGGTGATCACAACCAGCATGATTACAAACAAGGCAAAAGCCCCATTCCATTCGGTACCTGGGATCCCTCCAATATTGACACCTAACAATCCGGTTAAGAACCCCAGCGGTAAAAATAATGCCGCCACAACCGACATGATGTACATTCTCTGGTTTAGCTGTTCATTTTGGTGGTTAGTGATCGCATTTTGAATCACTTGTGCCCGCTCAATCGCAGCTTCTAATTCTTCAATATAACGGTTGAGTGCATTATTCGCTTCTTCTAACTGGTGTAAGTGGTCTTCATTTAGCCAATTTACTTTAACTAGTAGTAATTCGTTGATCGCCAGCTTTTGTGGTTTGAGGTATCGTTTTAAGCCGATGGTTTGTCTTCTTAATACCGATAGTTGTTGATAGTTGGGTAGTTGCTCGCTATTTTCTAGGGCTTCCTCAAACTCATCAAGTTGCTCTTCTATTTGCCAAATAATATCTTGCATTCTCATTGAAAGACGCATGACTAAAGTCGAGAGAAGTTCACCAATACTCTTTGCCCCTTGACCCTTTTTAATTTGTGTTAGCATGTCTTGAGCAGACATAATGTGCCGCTTACGACAGGTTATTAAAAGCTTTTCATTAGCAAAACAGCGAAGAGAAACCATATCCTCTGGACTTTGCTTTGGGTTTAAATTCACGCCGCGTAAGAATACCAATAACCCCTCATTACCATTAACCGTTCTTGGCCTGGTCTCATCAGCAGTGAGGGCTTGGTATTCCCATTCGTCCAAAAAGCTCTGGTTTTTTAACCACTCTGTGGTGTCTTCAAAACTATAATCAAAATGAAGCCATAAGGGTTCTTTGTGAATGACTGATCCAATTTCAGAGAGCTCGCACAGTACTCTACCGCCACCTTGACCATCAAGCACGCACGCATGGAGTAATCCTGTCATTGTTTATCCCCAGCAAAAAGTTCATATCAAGCCTGACATAGGTAATTTATTTTTCAAATTCATTTCAATATCTTGGCGATAAAATAAATTGTTTTGATATGCTCTGAACAATATTAGCAAGTATAGAGTACTCGCTTGAAAAGTGTACGAGTGCTGTTACCGTAGAACAATCACTCTGAGTCGCAGGTAATTTATGAATCTTCAGTTGCCTGTTTGAGCGCTAGCGCGAGTCATAAATATTAAATTGGTGTGCAGGGTTATAGGAGTTAGGCTATCTTTCAAATTGAGAAAGCTCCAAGACAAAACAGTATTATCTTTAGGATAAATTTATTTTGTTTTTCATATGACTTAATTGCGCGTATAAGTCCAAATTCATTCTATAAAAGAGCACACTATGATCACAGTTGGTTGGCGAGAATGGCTTTCATTACCTGACTTAGGAATTAATAAGATAAAAGCAAAAGTTGATACAGGAGCAAGAACATCTTGTCTTCATGCTTTTAAGGTTGAAGCATTTCAATCATATAGTGGCGAGCGATGGGTTAGGTTTTGGCTTCATCCACTCCAGGATGACACTGACTATGAAGTATGTTGTGAAGCAAAAGTACTCGATGAACGTGTAGTCACAGACTCTGGAGGTCATAAAGAGCTGCGTTATGTCATCGGGACAAACTTACATATTGGTGAACAGGCTTGGCCTATTGAAATTACGCTGAGCAATAGAGAAACCATGAAATTTAGAATGCTGCTAGGGCGCACAGCAATGCGAGGCCGCATTATTGTTGACCCAGAACATTCATACTTAAGTAATAAAACGGATAAATCGTGAAAATTGGCATTCTTTCAAGGAATCAATCTTTATACTCAACACGTCGCCTTATTGAAGCTGCTGAGCAAAGGGGACATGAGGTTGCTGTAATAGACGCGCTGCGTTGTTACATGAATATTAATAGCAGTGAGCCAGAGATCCATTTTAAGGGACAGCAACTCAGTGGGTTCGATGCCATTGTACCTCGGATTGGCGCGTCTGTGACATTTTATGGATGTGCCGTACTTCGACAGTTTGAAATGATGGGGGTTTACCCATTAAATGAATCGGTAGCAATTACGCGCTCACGAGACAAACTACGTTCATTACAGTTGTTGTCTAGGAAGGGAGTGGGCATGCCGATCACTGGTTTTGCGAGTAAGCCAGACGACGTCAAAGATCTACTTGAAATGGTAGGTGGGACACCCGTTGTGATCAAATTGCTAGAAGGCACACAAGGTATTGGTGTTGTACTTGCTGAGACGCGCAAAGCAGCAGAGAGTGTTATTGAGGCATTTATGGGTCTCAAAGCCAACATTATGGTGCAAGAATATATTAAAGAAGCTGGTGGAGCGGATATTCGTTGTTTTGTGATTGGTGATAAAGTTATCGCTGCGATGAAACGCCAAGCGCAAGAAGGTGAGTTTCGTTCTAACTTGCACCGAGGGGGCTCGGCAACATTGGTTAAAATTACTCCTGAAGAACGCCGCACTGCGGTAGCGGCTGCAAAAGCAATGGGTTTGAACGTTGCGGGGGTTGATTTACTTCGCTCTGAACGTGGACCTTTGGTAATGGAGGTAAATTCATCACCTGGCCTTGAAGGGATAGAAAAAGCAACAGGCAAAGATATTGCGGGCATGATAATTTCGTTCATCGAGAAAAATGCGGCTGCTAAGAGGACTGCGACACGTGGCAAAGGTTAAAATTAACCAGCCTTTCACTTTACTCGATACACGTGTCGGGGTAGCTGAAAGACAAACCGTACAATTGGAGGTGGCGAAGCTGTATACCCACACTCCAATGACTATTCCAATTGAAGTCGTTAATGGTGCAGAGTCTGGCCCTGTATTAATGGTCTGTGCGGCTATTCATGGTGACGAGCTTAACGGGGTTGAAGTGGTGCGTCAGCTATTGAGTAAAGTCGATGCAGCTACATTGCGAGGTACACTAATAGCGGTACCGATCGTGAATATTTTCGGTTTTATTCACAAGTCTCGTTACCTTCCTGATAGGCGGGATTTGAATCGCTGCTTCCCAGGATCAGAGCAAGGCTCACTTGGAGCGAGAATGGCGCATATGTTTTTCGATCTAGTGGTGAAAAAATCCACTCATATCATCGACTTGCACACAGGCGCTATTCATCGTTCAAATTTGCCTCAGATCCGTGGAGATTTGTCTTGTGAGATGACAAAAGAAATGGCGATGGCATTTGGTACTCCTGTGGCTATTGATGCACGACTGCGCAATGGTTCACTTCGCAGTGAAGCGTCAGGTCTAGATATACCGGTGATCACATACGAGGCTGGAGAGGCATTACGCTTTGATGCGCTTGCGATAGCAGCTGGTTTACAAGGTGTAGAAAATGTCATGCGTCACTTAAAAATGCTACGAGGGCGACGTCGAAAGCAAGTTCATGATGCTGTTATTGCAGCAGCGACTAGCTGGGTTAGGGCGGATGTGGACGGTATTGTACGTGCACAGGTTACGCTAGGTGAGCGCGTTTCAAAAGGGCAAATTCTTGCTTACATTGACAGCCCCTTAGGTCACAGCGAAGAGGCAATTATTGCTCCAAGAAGTGGTATAGTGATTGGGCAGCAGATGTTGCCTTTAGTCAATGAAGGTGATGCGGTATTTCATATTGCCTATTTTGCTCATGCGAATAGTATTGTGGAGCAGCAGCTAGAAACCTTTATCGATGATATAGGCCCTATTTCTTAGGGCCTAGTGGTCGTCTTGGCGCAGCTGGCTGTTTTGGCTTGACTGGTTCTTGGCTCAGTACAAGTACAGGTCTAGTGACGAATAAATTGTTAGGGTAGACGACTTTATGACCGTCGACGTGACGCAAAACGACGCTCATCAACCCCATTTCAACAATACAACCCTCAACAAAGTTGGCTCCATCAACTATTCTAACCCAGTTACCAACTCGGTAATCATTTTGAATAAACATGAGTAAAAATGACGTTAGGTTTGAAAGAAGTGACCAGCCAGCAAACATGGCAACACCGAGCATTGCAAAAAGCGATGACCCAAGTACAAGTAGACCTCGTAGTTCTATTCCCCAAAATACCAACATAAAGCAGACAAACACAAATGCAACTAGAACCCTAACGAGTAAGTCAGCTCGTTGCTTGCGGTGAGAATCAATTTTACCTCTGGTGACTTTTTCTAGTAGTTTACAGCACGCTTTCATTAACAGTGGAAAGCTTAATATGGCCAGCAGAGTAACAATGAGTTTGTATTGGCTAAGTGCAAAGTCTAAAAAATGCACGGTGGTATCCTAATAATTTTTTTGCTTTGTAGCATGTTTACCTATTCAAGACATCGCTAAAAACGATTTTTTACGGTTAGTAGCCATTGGATACTATCGACATTACCTGGTCCGTTAATAGGCGTTGCTAGGTCTATATGTACCATGATGTCTGAATTTGCTCGGCTTGGTGCTAGTCTCAGTCCAATACCAACATTCTTTAACACTGACTCATTCCCCTCTATCGCAAGGTGTGAATGATAAGCTCTGCCAACATCAAAAAACGCCGCACCACCTACTTTAAATAGGCGCCATAAATCATATTCCCAGTAGTAACGCTTTTCAATATTAAGCAGCATGCTGCGGCTACCTTGTTGGTATTTTATTGGGTAGCCCCTTAAGCCCGTTTCCCCTCCTAATGTAATTTGATTGTCCAAGGTAAGGTTTTTACCATAGGTATAGCTTGCATTAAGAAACCAAGACTCATATATGCTGGTGTTAAAGTAGTACTGAAAGGTGGTGGTGGCGATGAGGTTTTCAGATTTCTTTGCTTCTTTATCCCAATTTCCTTCAATATCAAAATAAAAACGCCATAGGCTATGATCTGAGGTGTAATGTGCAGTGTTAGCAGAGAACGAATATATTAGTCGCTCAGTATCATCACTCCAAGCTTGTGTTGAGTAACCAAGTAGTGCATTAATATTCCAGCCTAAATTGAGATCTTCTGTCCTATAAATCGAATCAAAGTTACGCACTTTGACATAAGAGTCTTCAAACCATTGTGCTTGGATATATGGGTAGGTTAGTGTTCGATCCTTTGCGATAGGCAATGTAGTGTCGCCGATCTCCTCGAATGTATGTTGCTCATGGCGAGCACCCGCTATTAAGCGACGAGTCCAGTTCCCTGACAATGGCTTTGAGTGACCAAAATAGAGTTGGGTTACCTCTGTGGATTGACTAAATTCTGATATGGTTTCCCCTTCAGAGTACAAAGGCTCCTCGCGTTTATCGGAATAACTAGTAAAACCATAACTATACGGCGTATCCGTAGCAAAAAATGGGTAGCTCACGTCAATATAGTGGCGCTCACCATCGTCGTTATCGGAATACTCAATTCTCCCTCGGTACCGTGAATTTAAAATATTGGGGTCATCATAAACAAATTGATACCCAGAGCGGTCAACTTCAGTTATTTGAGTAAAAGAAAGTCGCTTACCCCAGCCGAATAAGTTACTTTCTCGAAATCCTACTCTTGAGGTATTTTCCCCTCCACTGCGACTAAAGCTTAAGTCGGGTAGCAAAGTCCATAGATCTCGAGTGACGACAGTAACAAGGATATCACCATCACAGTTTTCGCTGGCAAAGATCCGTGCATCATATAAATAAGACTGATTGCGAAGTAGCCGCTCTGATTCGCTGAGTTTCCTCGGATTGTATTTATCACCTTCTTGAAATAAGAGCACACTTTTCAGTACTTCAGGTTTGGTTTGGATATGGTAATTATTTGCAAATCGAAATAATGCGTTATCTTCTTCTGGGTTGCTAGTATCAAAAACATTCAGCTGTTTTAATGTAATCTCTGCGATTTTCTTACCATTGGCAGGCTCTGGATATATCTGCTCAACATCAAGCTGACGAGATAAGTTTTCATCACTTTTAGCTTCAACACGGTTGTTACTGCAGCTGTCAGTGTAGTGTTCAGCGGTCACTTTTTCTGTGTTAGCAAAGGTGCTTGTACCGCAAAAGAGTAGCACACAACTGTACGATAACCGATTTACTTTCATCTTGAAGCCTTTAAGTCGAATCTTCCTTTAGTATGGATTATATTGTTGCAACTTGCTCTGTATCTGCAACAAAAGTAATAATATTTATAGACTTAAAGAGCTTTATATGGACTTAACGAGAAAGGTTTTTGTGTAGCGAGGGCAGTAAATCTAGGGCGTCAACACCATCTGGTGCTATCCAAACGCTGTTGCTGTAGTGTTCAAAATTTAAGTTGAAATAGCAGCCGCTAAATGTAAAACGCCACAGATGTCTATCTGCGCCTGTCGAAAACTCAATCAGCTCGACGGCATCATGGTGCAAGAAGACTTGACCCCATAATTCAAACTCATCATCTTGAGGTAACAACTCTGGGTGAATGATGATCACTTCGTGTAGCAGATCTAAAGTCAGAGTTGTCATTTAGTCTCTTTCCAAGTAGTTTCTAATTAATTGCATAAATGGAGCACCATATTTACTTAATTTGGTGAAACCAACCCCTGACACTTGCAAAAACTCACTATCGTTTGTCGGTGTTTTTTGTGCCATTTCAGCGAGTGTTCTATCGTTAAATACAACATACGGGGGTACGTCATCTTCATCTGCTAATTGTTTTCTCAATGCACGTAATTTAGCAAATAGTTTTTTGTCGTAATTAAACTGGGCAAGCTTGTCTTGATAAACGTGTTTAGCAACGAGTCTTGGCTCTGCCAGCTGTAAAACATATTCACCTTTGAGCACCGCTCTTGCGGCTTCGGTAAGTCTGAGAGTCGCACCTTGAGTTATATCTTGATTTAATAAGCCATGATGGATAAGTTGACGCAAAATACTGAGCCAAAACTCATTACTATGTTCTTTTCCGATCCCGTATGTAGACAGTGTATGGTGGTTATATTCTCTTATTCTGGCAGTATTTGCCCCACGTAGAATATCGACAATATAGCCAATGCCAAAGCGTTGCTCTGCGCGGTATACACAAGATAATGCTTGTTGCGCAACTAAAGTACCATCAAATTGCTTTGGAGGATTTAGACAAATATCGCAGTTGCCGCAAGCCTCGCGCTGATACTCACTAAAATAATTGAGTAAAATTTGCCTGCGGCAAGTTTGGGCTTCTGCAAAGCTAGACATTGCTTGAAAACGTTGCTCTTCCACTTTGCGGCGCTGCTCATCTGGAATATCTTCAAAAAAACGCCTAACTCTTGGAATGTCAGCAGGATCGAAATACATTACCGCCTCAGCAGCAAGGCCATCTCGACCGGCGCGACCAGTTTCTTGATAATAGGCCTCAACACTTTTTGGGATATCGTAATGTACAACAAACCGAACATTGGGCTTATTGATCCCCATTCCAAATGCAACAGTGGCTACGACAATTTGAATGTCGTCTCGTGCGAAGCGGTTTTGCACAAATTGTCGTTGGTCATTATCCAAGCCAGCATGATAACCTGCAGCGTTAAACCCCGCATCGATAAGTCGCTCGGCAATATCGTCTACACGTTTTCTACTACCACAGTAGATAATTCCGCTTTGGCCTTTTTGCTCTTTAAGGTACCGAAACAGTTGTGATAGTGGCTTAAATTTTTCTTCTATGGTGTAGCGGATATTCGGTCTGTCGAAGCTACCAGTATAAATAAACGGTTCATACATCCCGAGTTGCTGCACGATGTCTTTTCGCGTTGCTAAATCAGCGGTTGCCGTTAATGCCATCATTGGAACATTAGGAAAATACTGCCGTAACTCTTTCAAGCGAAAGTAATGAGGTCTAAAGTCATGCCCCCAGTGAGACACACAATGCGCTTCATCAATTGCGAATAAGCTGATGTGGCAGCCAGCAATGCGGTCAATAAACTCTCGCTGTAAGGCTTTTTCAGGTGCAACATAAAGTAGCGTTATGTCTCCATTATAGAGCCTGTCGTAAATGTCTCTCTGCTGTTCCCATGCAACACTATTATTTATATATTCAGCGGCAATACCTTGTGCTTTTAATTGAGCAACTTGGTCTTGCATCAGTGATATAAGGGGCGAAATAACAAGTGTAAACCCGGGCAGTAATACTGCAGGAACTTGATAGCATAAAGACTTGCCACCGCCTGTTGGCAACAACACAAGCGTGTCCTGACCAGCTAAGCTAGACTGAATGATATCAAGTTGACCATGTCGAAACGTACTGTAACCGAATATATCTTTCAGTACTGTATGAGGGTCGTTAGCTGGCGTGTTCTCGAGGGTATTCATCGCCGCTATTTTAGAGTTTTTTTTGACCCTTGTCTTTGCTTTTTACGCTCGGATTGAGGGAGTGAATAAGATTTAAACACTTAACTCTCTACAAACTGGAGGAAGCCTTGGTATATATTCATCCAACTTTCATCGCTGTTAACTACAAACCATAGTATACTGTTTGACCTTTAAGTGGATCCTACCAAGATTAAACAAGGTCTAAAGCTGTGATTGAAGAACAGAAAAAAGGACATTTACTCGCTGTACTTGCCTTTTTGATGTGGGGATTAGCCCCCATCTATTTTAAGCAATTGACTCATGTTGATGCGATTGAAATATTAATTCATCGCGTAATATGGTCGGTGCTGTTTATCTTTATTATTGTGCTGGCTAGACAACAGTGGCCAAAGATAAAAGCGATTTTAGTCAATCCCAAGCTGTTGGCGATGTTGACATTAACTGCTTTATTACTAGGGTTTAACTGGGGGCTGTTTATTTGGTCTGTGCAAAACGACTATATGTTAGATGCAAGCCTTGGGTATTATATCAACCCGCTACTCAATGTGTTGCTGGGCATGTTATTTCTTTCTGAAAAGCTAAGAGCAGGACAGAAGTTTGCTGTGATGCTTGCAATATTTGGCGTATTGCTACAGCTTATTAGTTTTGGCTCTTTTCCTATCATTGCCTTTTCTTTGGCTGGCTCATTTGCGATTTATGGCTTGCTTCGAAAAACGTTAGCGGTAGAGTCACTACCGGGTCTATTGGTTGAAGCGCTTATTTTAACGCCAATAGCATTGGTGTACTGGTGGTGGGCGGAACCTAGTGCTACTAGTAACCTTATGAACAATGATTGGTATACTAATATACTCCTTGTTAGCGCAGGGGTTGTAACTACTTTGCCATTACTGTGTTTCACAGGTGCCGCCAAGCGCATTCCATACTCAACGTTAGGTTTTTTTCAATATATCGGGCCGAGTTTAATGTTTATGTTGGCTGTACTATTTTACGGAGAACCGTTTGACGCTGAACGAGCCGTTACCTTTGCTTTTATTTGGAGTGCATTGGTGATGTTTAGTCTCGACTCTTACCGTGATAGGAGAAAGCGCTTAGTAAACTAAGCGGTTTCTACCGGTATCTTTAGCTTGATAAAGTTGCTCATCGGCATCTTTTATCAAGCTTTCTATATTGGTTGTCACTTGTGAAGCGAGTCCCATTGAGACAGTAAAGGCAATTTTCTGAGTTGTCAGCTTGCTACTGTTACTTTCCAAATATTTTCTAAATTGTTCGAGCTTTTCCACGCAACCTTCTGATTTTGTATCTTTAAAATAGATAGCGAACTCCTCTCCGCCTAATCGCGCAACGAGATCACTCGCAAAGTGTGTAGCGAACACCTTGCCAATAGATTCCAGTACAGCGTCGCCACCGTCATGACCATACTTATCATTCACTTGTTTAAAGTGGTCAATGTCAATCATGGCTATTAGTCCATGCTGCTTTTTGCCAAATCGTGCTTTTAAACTCTTTTTTACGGTGTCGAAAAAGTAGCGGCGGTTAGGCAGTCCGGTGAGGTAGTCAGTATTAGCTTGTCGTCTGATTGTTTGGATATGTTCGAGCATATCGACGTTTTGACTAAGGCGGCAATAAAACTCTTCAGCATTAAATGGCTTTCTTAAATAGTCATTAGCTCCATTTTTCAAAAAGCGTGTGGACAGGTTGGCATTTTCTACTCCTGAAATACCGATGATTGCTTTATCGTCATCTGAGTAGAGTCGTCGTATTTCGATACAAAGCTCTTCTCCACGCATATTTGGCATCTCGTTGTCTGTAATGATCACAGAAATTTCTGGGTTCTCTTTTAATACCGCTAGCGCTTCAAGCCCATCACATGCTTCTAGAACCTGATATTTATGTCTAATTAGAAGTGCCGATACATAGTTCCGAGATGCCATTGAGTCATCGACAACGAGAACTTTTACATTTTCATTTCTTGGTAAGCGCTCCAACTGTCGCCGTAAGTAGTGATAAGCCTGTTTATTTTCTTTTATGATGTAATCGATAATCGGGTACTGTTCGACAATAGAGCGAGTCTGGCTTTCTATATTACCCGTCATAACAATAGTTGGAATATCTGCGCTAACAGTGCATGGGATAGCTTCTCCATGGGGCGCATCTGGCAGTACAAAATCAACAACAGCACAGAAGTAAGTATGCTGTGATAACAACGCCTGAGCTTCAGCAAGAGACCCTGCAATATCTACCTGATACCCAGCAGAAGTTGCAATGTGCTTTTGCACTTTCGCAATGGTAGGGGTGTCTTCAATAATTAGGATTTTCCGTAACACAACCTTCGCCAATTATTTCCTGTTTTATTAATTCTTAACCTAACTGAAAGGAAATGCAATGAGAGGATCAATAATTGAACGGGATAACAGCGTATAAATCTACTGTCATAATGATTGAAGAAGGAAAACACTGACAGTTGTGAACTAAAATATTGTCAACAACTGCCAATGATAGTGTCGGCACACTATTAACATTCATGATGTTATAGTTCGTCGTCAATATCCGCTGGGATTACCACGCTGCTATCATTTTGTACTTTTGAGCGACCAAATAGAGTATGAAACTTTGTTTTGCAGGTTGTATGCTTGAGGTATTTGGTCCAAGCTTTTTCAACGGCATTAGTCGGTGGGATTAAGCCATCCATCACTTGAACGAATTGTGACTGGAAACTATTTTGAGGTTCTGCTGCTTTGCTGTATAAGCTTCTTAGTGTGGCTCCACAGCGTTCAAGAATCTCGGCTTCTTGAAGGGTAAAGTGGCCACTGCGTCCAAATCCTCTAGGGAAATTGGCATCATCATAAAAGGCTCTGTTGCTTGCAAAGGCATTTTTCAAAGTCGCTAAATTATGATCCATAACTGAGTCCTCTAAGGTTATCTGGCTGGAGTATGGACCAAGTTCTCAAATTTTTTAAACGAGTAATTTTTATCGTCAGGAAGAAAAATGGACATAGATCTATTAAAAACTTTTGTTGAAGTTGTGAAGACCCGCCATTTTGGCAGGGCAGCTGAAAATTTATACATTACACAATCAGCTGTAAGTTTTAGGATCCGTCAATTAGAACAGAGCCTAGGGGTAAACTTGTTCATTCGCCAGCGTAACAATATTCAATTGACAGCACCCGGTGAAAGACTGCTACCTCACGCAAAAATGATACTGACGGGCATGCAAAGAGCAAAAGTCGATGTTGCGCTCGCAAATAATATGCACAAACAATTGTCTCTAAGCGGCACAGCGAATATTTGGGATGCTTTTTTACAGTTTGGTATCAATCATATCGTTTCTGCTATGCCAGGCGTATCTCTAGTAGCAGAAGTCAAAACGCAGCAAGAAAGTACAAGATTGCTATTAGAAAGAACATTAGATCTTGCGGTTCTATTCGATCCACCTAAAGTAGATGAGCTGGAGGTCAGGCCGATCAGTGACTTGGCAATTATTCCTGTGAGCACCTTTGATACTGCCACCAAGGAAGACTTCTTTGACAACCAATATGTTTATGTCGATTGGGGTACTGCTTTTTCATTATGGCATGCAAAGCAATTTACAGGTGCGACACCTCCATATTTCAGAACAAGTACAGGACGGATCGCGCTGGATTTGATCTTACAATGTGGCGGATCAGCCTTTGTTCCGGAAGCGCTAGCGCTGGAGGCTATTGAGGCCGAAAAATTATTCCAAATTAATGACGTCGAGAGTAATTCAAGGGAGATATATGTAGCGTACCACAAAGATAATGATCAGTTAGAACAGATTGAAACGATAGTAAATTTGTTAGGAGCGGTGCAGTAGTTCCTATAATGAATATTTTGTGACGTATTTCTTAATTTTGAGTGTCACTTTATTTTCAGAAATATTTTATGTGTAATATTTTTGTCATTTAGCAATGTCACACTGCGCATGTTTTAAAAATACGTGTTGCGATATTGAGGAAATACACATGAAACTAACTAAGACTGCTTTGGCGCTATCATTATTAAGTGCAATCACCCTTCAAGCAAATGCTGAAGTAGATGTTTATGGTAAAGCGAACGTATCGGTGCAATCTTCAGATGATGGTGCCGGCTCTGTTACTGAAATCAAAAGTAACGCTTCTCGCTTTGGTTTCAAAGGTTCTGA